>NZ_JBLZIE010000001.1:1389036-1478093 GCF_048553575.1 Demequina ureilytica
GGGCCGGGAGCGCAGGCTCCCGGCCCGACCGGCGGATCCCGATCACTCTCGGAGTCTTCTCATGGCAACCATGACATCGCCGGCACGCGCTCGTGGCAACGCGGATCAGCACCCCGGAACAGTGGCACGACGCCGTCAGCGCGTGGGCTGGCTGTTCGTCTCCCCGTTTCTGCTCATCTTCCTGATCTTTCTCGTCATTCCGCTCGGCTACGCCTTCTACATGAGCTTGTTCACGTCGACACTCGCGGCTGGCACAACGTTCACGGGGCTCGACAACTACGTCACTGCATTCACGGACCCGATCTTCCTCGACGGTATGCGCCGAGTCGCCCTATTCGCCTTGGTGATGATTCCGCTGCAAATCGGCATCGCACTGGTAGCGGCCCTGTTCCTTGACACGCTCGCCACGAAGCTGTCGAAGGCCTCGCGACTGCTGATCTTTGCGCCTTACGCGATCCCGGTCGTGATCGGCGCACTGATGTGGGGATTCCTGTACAGCCCGCGGTTCGGTCCCGCCTCCACCCTCTTCGAGGTATTCGGTCTGGATGCCCCAGAGTTCCTGTCCTCGAGCATGATCTTCGGCAGTCTCGTCAACATCGTGACGTGGCAGTGGTCGGGCTACTACATGATCGTGATCTACGCGGCACTGAGGTCGATCAACTCCTCGATCTATGAGGCCGCCCGCGTCGATGGGGCTACCGGTCTGCAGATCGCCTTGCGCATCAAGGTGCCCATGATCTCCTCGTCGATGGTGATGGTGCTCATCTTCGCGATCATCGGCACACTTCAATTCTTCACGGAGCCGGTGGTGCTACGCAACATCACGCCGGGAGCCATCGACGCGGCGTACACGCCCAACATGTACGCCTACGCACTGGCCTTCCAGTACAGCCAGTTCAACTACGCGTCGACCATTGCCTTCTCACTCGGGATCCTGGTGTTCATGGGCTCGTATGTGTTCCTTTACTTCACTCGCAAGCAGAGCGGATTGGACCGATGACCTCCATTACCGATAAGCCCGCGGTCAGAAAGCGCCGCGCTCAGGTAGACCACACCGAGAGCGGCGTCGGGTCCTCCCGGCGTATCGGTTCTCACGTGCTGCTTGTCATTCTCGCGATCTACTTCATCCTGCCGCTGTGGTGGTTGCTGGTGTCGGCCACGAAGTCGACATCCAGCCTGTTCTCCTCGGCACCGCTGTGGTTCGACAGTCCGGCGGATTTCATCACGAACGTGCAGGGCCTCTTCACTCATCAAGGAGGCATCTACTGGACGTGGCTGGGGAACTCCTTCCTGTACGCCTTCGCTGGTGGGTTCGGAGCGACGATTCTGGCCATCCTGGCCGGATACGGGTTCGCGAAGTACCGCTTCCGCGGTCGCGGCTTCACGTTCGGGCTCATCCTCGGATCGGTGATGGTGCCGCTCACTGCGCTAGTGGTCCCCACGTTCTTGCTGCTCAGCAACGTGAACCTCATCAACACCATGTGGGCGGTGATCCTGCCCTCGCTCCTCAGCCCATTCGGCGTGTACCTCATGCGCGTGTATACGCAGGATGCGGTTCCGGACGAGATGCTCGAGGCGGCACGAATCGACGGATCCGGCGAGTTCCGCACGTTCTTCCGGATTGCATTGCCGATGCTCAAGCCAGCGGTCGTCACGGTGCTGCTGCTGAGCGTGGTCGCCACCTGGAACAACTTCTTCCTGCCGCTCGCGATGCTCTCCGATCCGGAGCTGCTGCCGGTCACGGTCGGGCTGAACAACTGGACCAAGCTGTCGAACGCGGGCGCGGGCGGAGAGCAGGTCTGGAACCTCATCACGTCGGGAGCGTTCATCTCTGTCATTCCGCTACTGCTCTCCTTCCTGTTTCTCCAGCGCTACTGGCAGGGCGGGTTGGCCATCGGCTCGGTCAAATAGCCCGTCGTTACTCTCTCTCTTCACAGAAAGCACTCCTACGCATGCCTGAAGCTCACCTGACCATCGACCCTCACTTCGCAGTAGGGCCCATCGACCGCCGTTTGTTCGGGGGATTCGTCGAGCACCTTGGACGCCACGTTTACGACGGCATCTACGAGCCCGGCCACCCGACCGCCGACGAGGAGGGTTGGCGCACCGACGTGATCGAGCTCGTGAGGGAACTCGGCGTCGACACGATCCGCTATCCGGGAGGCAACTTCGTCTCGGGTTTCCGGTGGGAGGACTCGGTGGGGCCACGGGAGCAGCGGCCACGTCGGCTGGACCTGGCGTGGCACTCCACGGAGACCAACGAGGTGGGCCTGCACGAGTTCTCGTCGTGGCTGGAGAAGGTCGGCAGCGAGTTGATGCTTGCGGTCAACCTGGGCACACGGGGCACCGCAGAGGCGCTTGACCTGCTGGAGTACTCGAACATCGCGGGCGGCACCGCGTTGTCCGATCTCCGTCGCGAACACGGCCGCGACCGCCCCTTCGGCGTCAAGATGTGGTGCCTGGGCAACGAGATGGATGGGCCGTGGCAGTTGGGCCACCGCAACGCCGAGGACTACGGCAAGATCGCCATCCAAACCGCGCGGGCGATGCGGCAGGTCGACCCCGACATCGAGCTGGTGGTGTGCGGCTCGTCGAGCGCCCAAATGCCCACCTTCGGCGAGTGGGAGCGCACCGTGCTCGAGCACACCTACGAGGCCGTCGAGTTCATCTCGTGCCACGCGTACTACGAGGAGTACGACGGCGATCTGGACTCGTTCCTGGCCTCGGCCGTCAACATGGATCGGTTCATCGAGACGGTGGTGGCTACTGCGGATCACGTGAAGGCGCTCAAGAAGAGCGACAAGACAGTCAACATCTCTTTCGACGAATGGAACGTCTGGTACATCACCCGCTTTGAGAATGTGGACAAGGTCGCGGGACTGGACAACTGGCCCGTCGCGCCGCGCCTGCTCGAGGACGTCTACTCGGTTGCGGATGCGGTGGTGTTCGGCAACCTGATGATCTCGCTGCTGAAGCATGCTGACCGCGTGACGAGCGCGTCGCTAGCGCAGCTGGTCAACGTGATTGCGCCCATCATGACCGAGCCGGGAGGCCCGGCCTGGAGGCAGACCACGTTCTTCCCGTTCTCGATCACTTCCCGGTTGGCGCGAGGCAAGGCGCTCGAGCTCAAGCTCGACGCCCCCACCTATGCGACGGACCGTCACGGAGAGGTGCCGCTGGTGGACGCGGTCGCGACGCACGATGAGGAGACCGGCCAGTCCGCAGTCTTCCTTGTCAACCGCTCGGCTGACGAGGACGTGACGCTGACGATCGACGTTGCCCGGCTCGGCCACGTCTCAGTTCTCGAGGCCCACACGCTCAGCGACGACGACATCTACGCGCGCAACACCCTCGAGGACCCAGAGCGGGTCGCGCCGCACCAGAACGGCTCCGCTTCCATCGACTCAGGGGTGCTGACCATCACGCTCCCACCCGTGTCGTGGACGGCGCTGGCGCTGGGGTGATGGGACGCGTGCCCCGGGGACGCCCGTTCGGCGGCCGCTTGGGCGCGCTCTCGGCAAGTGCGCTAGCCGTGAGCCTGATCCTGACAGGTTGCTCGACGGACAGCGGTTGGGACGTGGAAGACGACCTCGAAGGGGACCTCGACGTCCACGACCCCGCTCTCGCACGGGACGGCGACACCTGGTTCACGTACTCGACCGGGACGGGCACGGTGAAGGACGGCAACATCCCCGTAAGGTCGTCCCACGACGGCCAGACGTGGAGCAGGGCCGGGTTCGTCTGGGATGAGAAGCCGTCGTGGCTGAGCGAGGCCGTGCCGGGCGTCGACAATCTCTGGGCGCCCGAGCTCATCGAACACGACGACACCTGGTACCTGTACTACTCGGCGTCCACCTTCGGGTCGCAGACCTCCACGATCGCGCTCGCGACGAACACCACGCTCGATCCCGAGGATCCCGACTACGAGTGGGTGGACCAGGGCCCGGTGCTCTCGTCGTCCGAGGAGGACGACTTCAACGCTATCGACCCCGGCATCGCGGTCGACGGCGACGGCACTCCCTGGATGGCGTTCGGGTCGTTCTGGTCCGGCATCCGGATGGTCGAACTCGAGTGGCCCAGCGGGTTGAGAGCAGACACCGAGGAGCCCTTGCGAATCGCAGATCGGGGCGCGGCACCCAACGCAGTGGAGGCGCCGTACCTCGTCGAGCATGACGGCCATTGGTTCCTGTTCGTGTCCTGGGACAGCTGTTGTCGTGCTCTGGACAGCACATATCGGATCGCTGTGGGCCGTGCGGACTCGCCACAAGGGCCGTTCGTGGACAGGGAGGGTGTGCCGCTGCTCGACGGCGGCGTGACGGTGCTCCTCGAGTCCGAGGGCGAGAGGATCGGTCCCGGGGGGCAGTCCGTCCACGACGGGGTGATGGCCTTGCACTATTACGATGCGACGCTCAACGGACAGCCGCAGTTGGGGCTCATCGAGGTCGAATGGTCAGACGGGTGGCCAGCTCTGTCCTGGTAGCGCTCACCCGCGCAGCCACTCCCGTGTCCCGAACGATGTCAGCGATGGGGCGACCGCTCGAGAAGCCCACGCGATGTCCTCGGCGAGCCGCGCATCGGATATTCCGAGCGTCGCCACTCGCCAGGTGAGCGCACCGTGGAAGAAGTCCCCGGCGCCCAGGGTGTCAACCACCTCGACTCGCTCGATCGCGACCGACCCAGAGCCGCCCGGGGTGCGCCACAGCACGTCGCCGCCTCCGCGGGTGATGACGGCGCGTTCCACTCCCAGCGCGGCGAGCCATGC
Organism: Demequina ureilytica; assembly: GCF_048553575.1. Classification (NCBI taxonomy): domain Bacteria; kingdom Bacillati; phylum Actinomycetota; class Actinomycetes; order Micrococcales; family Demequinaceae; genus Demequina; species Demequina ureilytica. Next base: position 1,393,799 of record NZ_JBLZIE010000001.1, read on the forward strand.
GAACACCTCGTCGGGTTCTCGCGATCCCTCCGGGGTCGTGAGATCGGCCGATGCGATCACCAGGTCGGTCTCTCGCGCCACCTCTGCGGTATGCGGCTTTCGACTTCCGGCGTCCATCAGCACGGGGATGCCCGATGCGCGGGCGGCCTTGGCCGCCGCGATCGCCGTCCGCGGGTGGTAGCCGTCGACGAGGGCGGCGCCCGTCCCGTCGACAGGCGGCAGCGGGATGGCCGGCTGGTCGAGCGCGGTGGTGCCCGAGGACGGCGAGACGACGGCGCGCTCACCCGTGGCGCGCGTCACCATGATGGATGCGGTCACTGGCGCATCCGTGCCGTCCTCCTCGGCATGGAGCGTCACGCCACATTCGGCGAGGTCCGCGGTGATGATGTCTGTGAGCGGATGACGAGGGAGACGCGTCACCAGGGTCGGGTCACCGCCCAGGTGGGCGAACGCCACGGCGGCGTTGGTCGCGGGACCGCCTGCGGCGATCAGCATCTCGTGAGCGGCGACCTTCTCGTTGGCACCAGGGACGCGGTCCACGGACTGGATCACGTCGAGCGTGCACAGGCCTGCGAAAAGGGCGCGGGGCGTAGCGGCGGTCACACGGCCATCGTGCCACCAGGGAGCGGGCAGATTCTTCCTACAGCGTGCCCCGCGACAGCGATCTGTGTACGGAACGTCCCTACAGGTAGGGGCCCGGCGCGAGGGGGCTGCGCGAGACCGTCAGACGCGCCGGAGGTGCCAGCGACGCGCCGCCACCCGTGATGAGGGAAGATAGAGCGCATGACCGACTCCATTCGCGTGCACGGCGGCGCGCCCCTGCGGGGCGAAATCACGGTGCGCGGCGCCAAGAACTTCGTTTCGAAGGCCATGGTCGCTGCCCTGCTGGGCTCTGCGCCCTCCACGCTGCGCAACGTTCCGAACATCCGCGACGTGAAGGTGGTCTCCGAACTGCTCCGCCTGCACGGCGCCGGCGTGGACTACAACGTCGACAGCGGTGAGATTGCCCTCGACACGACCACGCTGCAATCCGCAGACGCGCTCCAGATCGCGAACCACGCGGGCTCATCCCGCATTCCGATCCTGCTGTGCGGCCCGCTCCTGCACCGGCTCGGCGAGGCCGTCATCCCCGACCTCGGTGGTTGCCGCATCGGCGACCGGCCCATCAACTTCCACCTCGAGATACTGAAGAAGTTCGGGGCCCAGGTCGAACAGGCCGGCGATGGCCTGCACCTCACCGCGCCCCACGGCCTCACCGGAATCGCGCACACGCTGACATACCCGTCAGTCGGCGCCACCGAGCAGCTGCTGCTGACCGCGGTGCTCGCGAAGGGCATCACCACCCTCGAGAACGCCGCCGTCGAGCCCGAGATCAAGGACCTCATCGACACGCTGCAGAAGATGGGCGCGATCATCTCGGTCGACACCGACCGGTCCATCACCATCGAGGGCGTCGAGCGGCTCGGAGGTTACGACCACACCGCGCTCGCGGACCGGATCGAGGTGGGCTCGTGGGCCTGCGCAGCGCTTGCGACCCAGGGCGACATCACGATCCATGGAGCCCAGCAACGCACCATGGGCATGTTCCTCAACGTGTTCCGCAAGGTCGGCGGCGAGTTCGACGTGCAGCAGGACGGGATCCGGTTCTGGCACCCTGGCGGAGATCTGAACGCGATTCCGCTGCAGACGGACGTCCACCCTGGCTTCATGACTGACTGGCAGCAGCCGCTGGTGGTCGCGCTGACTCAGGCCAAGGGCCTCAGCATCGTCCACGAGACCGTGTATGAGAATCGGTTCGGCTTCACCGACGCGCTGGTCGCCATGGGCGCGCAGGTCCAGCTCTACCGCGAGTGCCTGGGAGACAAGAAGTGCCGGTTCGGCCAGCGCAACTTCCGGCACAGCGCCGTGATCTCGGGCCCCACGCCGCTCACGGCTGCGGATATCGAGGTCCCGGACCTGCGCGGTGGCTTCTCTCACCTGATCGCCGCGCTCGCGGCGCAGGGCACCTCGAACGTATCCGGCATCGGCATCATCGACCGCGGCTACGAGGCGTTCCGCGAGAAGCTGACGGCGCTCGGCGCGTCGGTCGAGTAGCGATGGCGCCCAAGACCCCCGCCGGGTTCCGCGCCGCGGCGGCACTCGTCAAGCCCGCCTTGCTGGCATCCACGCGGCGGAACTGGTCGGGCGGCGAGAACCTCCCGAAGGATCGAGGCTTCATCGCCGTCTCGAACCATGTCACGTACGCGGATCCCTTCACCTTCGCGCACTACCTGTACGACCACGGCTTCGCGCCACACTTCCTGGCCAAGGCCCCGCTGTTCGATATCCCCGTAGCTGGCAAGTTCCTCGCACACCTCGACCAGGTTCCCGTGCACCGCGGCGGCTCTCAGGCGCGGGACGCTGTCGAGGCGTCGGCCAAGCTCCTGGAGCGGGGCGACTCGATCGCGGTGTTCCCGGAGGGCACTCTCACGCGTGATCCAGACCTCTGGCCCATGCTCGCACGCACCGGAGCCGCGCGGATGGCGCTCGCCTATGACGTCCCGGTGGTGCCGATCGCCCAGTGGGGGGCGCACCGGCTGCTCCCGCAGTACTCGAAGCGACCGAGCCTCTTTCCCCGCAAGACCGTCACCGTGAAGGCTGGTCCTCCCGTCGACCTGGAAGAGTTTCGCGGACGGCCCCTCGACATCGAAGTGCTACGCGCTGCCACCGACCGCATCATGGCTACGCTGACTTCCATGCTCGAAGAGATCCGTGGCGAGACGGCGCCGGCGAAGCCCTGGGACATGCGCCGCGAGGGCGGCGGCCGATGACCCGCGCAGCGGTGCTGGGCTCGGGCGCCTGGGGCACGACGTTCGCCGCCGTGCTAGCCGACGCGGGGACCGAGGTGACGTTGTGGGGACGCGATCCCCAGGTCGCCGAGCAGATCAACACCGAGCGCCGCAACGAACGTTCCCTGCCCGGCATGGAGCTGCCCGAGGGGATCACCGCGACCACCGATGCGCGGGGCGCCCTCGCGGGCGCAAACATCGTCGCGGTCGCGCTTCCCGCTCAGAAGGTGCGGGGCATCATCGGCGATCTCGCCGATGCGGTCCCGGCCGATGCGGTCGTCGCCTCGCTCATGAAGGGCATCGAGGTTGGCACGCACGCGCGCATGAGCGACGTGCTGCGCGAGGTGTGGGGGCTTTCCGCCGAACGCACCCTGGTGGTGTCGGGCCCGAACCTTGCAGGAGAGATCGCGGTCAAGCAACCGACCGCGACCGTCGTGGCGGGCACCGATGCCTCGGCCGCAGAGATGCTCGCGACTGCGACGGCGTCGAGCTACTTCCGCCCGTACACCAACCCCGATGTCGTGGGCGTCGAGTTGTGCGGCGCGTTCAAGAACGTCATCGCCGTCGGAGTGGGAGTCACCGACGGGATGGGCTTCGGGCACAACACCACCGCGACGGTCATCACCCGTGGTCTGGCAGAGATCACCCGGCTGGGCGTCGCACTCGGTGCGCATCCCGACACCTTCTCAGGCCTCGCCGGCATGGGTGACCTGATCGCAACGTGCGCGTCTCCGCTGTCGCGCAACCACACGCTGGGAGCGCACATCGGCCGTGGCCTCAGCCTCACCGACGCCATCGAACGCACGGGCGGTACTGCAGAAGGCGTGCAGACGTCGCTGTCGATCCAGGAGCTGGCGCGCGCCCACGGCATTGATGTTCCCATCTGTGATGCAGTGGTGGACATGCTGCACCACCAGCAGCCCCTCGCGGAGGTGCTGGCCTCGCTGCTGTCTCGGCCGCGCAAGGCGGAGCTGAGCTGACGTGGTGTCCTCGTCCAAGCCCACCGTCGCCGTGCTGTTCGGCGGTCGGTCCTCCGAGCACGCGGTCTCGTGCGCGACCGCGGGGGGCGTGCTTGAGGCGATCGATCGCGACCGCTGGGATGTCGTCGCGGTGGGCATCACCGAGGACGGCCGCTGGGTGCCCGCATCGGACGATGCGCGCGACTGGCGCATCCGCGACGGTGCCTTGCCGCGGGTCGCAGCCGACGACCGCACCGTGCTGCCGCCCCGTGACGCGACCGAGCGCACGTGGCGGGTGCTCGCCAAGGACGGCCGCGCATCGGCGCTTGCCGATGTCGATGTGGTGCTGCCGCTGTTGCACGGACCGTTCGGCGAAGATGGGACCATCCAGGGCGCCCTCGAACTGATCGACGTGCGCTACGTCGGCTCCGGGGTGTTGGCCTCGGCCGTGGGCATGGACAAGGTGTACATGAAGATCGTTCTTCGCGCTGCGGGCCTGCCGGTGACTCCTGACGTGGTGCTGAATCCGGGGGAGAGCCCCGACGCCAAGCGTGCGGAGATCGAGGCGCTCGGGATGCCGCTGTTCGTCAAGCCCGCGCGTGCCGGTTCATCGATGGGCATCTCCAAGGTCTCGGAATGGTCGCAGCTGGACGCCGCCGTCGCCGCCGCGCTCAAGCACGACCCGAAGGTGCTCGTGGAGAAGGCGGTGATCGGTCGGGAGATCGAGACCGCCGTTCTCGACGGGCCGGAGGGCCCGGTGGCCTCGCCAGCGGGCGAGATCGTCACCGGCGGCGGCCGCGAGTTCTACGACTTCGAGGCAAAGTACCTCGACGAGGCGGCGGTCGACCTGCGGTGCCCGACGGTGCTCCCCGACGACGTAGCGCCGCGCGTGGCGGACATGGCCCTGCGTGCGTTCCAGGCGGTCGGAGCGGAGTCGCTTGCGCGCGTGGACGTGTTCGTCGCCGAGGACGGCACGATCACGGTGAACGAGATCAACACAATGCCAGGCTTCACGTCGACGAGCATGTACCCACGCATGTGGGCGGCGGCCGGCGTGACCTACCCGGAGCTGATCGAGACGCTGCTCACCGGTGCGCTCGCCCGCAGCGTCGGCCTGCGATAGCTGAGCGGACGCACGAGCGCCCCGACCCTACTGGGCCGGGGCGCTCGAGCTGTCAGGTGTGGATTAGTACGTGTAGCAGGTGAGGAAATCGAAGCTGTCACGCGCGAACTCCGCGTCGGCCGGGGCACCGTCGCGCTCGAGCACGTAGAGCTTCACGTTTCCCTGGGCGGCGCGCAGGATCGGCCCCCAGTCGATGTCGCCCTCGCCCACATCGGTGAGGTCCGCGCGGCCGTAGGGCGCGGTGCCGTCCTTGATGTGGAGGAGTTCGACACGGTCGCCGTGCTCCTCGAGCAGCGCCGCCACGTCTACGCCCGCGCTGATTGCCCAGTACACGTCAAGTTGGAACGTGACGTACCGCGGGTCGGTGTTCTCGACGAGGATCTCCCACGCGCTCTTCATCTCGCCCGTGGCGGGGTCCTCATACTGAGTGGTGAACTCGCTGGCGTGGTTGTGCCCAAAGAATTTGCCGGTGCCATTCTGGACCGACCGCTCACCAAGGCGGTTCATCGTCTCAGCAGTCGCGAGCGTGTTCTCATACGATCCGATGCCCGGAGAGGCGAAACCGCCCGAGCCCACGTACTTCTGGCCCAGGTCCTTCGCGAGTTCCAGGGTCGTGCCGAACGTGGCTTCGTCGGTGCTGCCGTGCGAGGACGGTGCCCTCATGCCACGGTCGCGCAACTCGTCACGGAACTCCTCCGCCGAGTAGTCGCCGTAAGAACTGAAGAAGCTGCCCGGCGTGCCGAACGGCTCGATGTTGCGGAAGCCGATCTCGTCGAGTTCGTCGACCACGGTGTCGATGCCGTCCTCGAAGATCCAGCCCAGGTAGCTGAACATCTGAATCGAGATCTGGTTCGCGGGCACTGAGCGTCCGGCGCACTGTGAGGCGGCGTGCGCCCGGTCGTTGGCATTGTCGCTCGGAGGTGCTGCTGTTGCCGGCCCGGCGAGCGCGAACGCACTTCCGGCCACGGCGGCCGCTGCGGCGAGAGCCGCAACGGTCCTTCTCTTGAGAGTGAGACTGGTGTTCATCTTGATGTTCTCCTTCTCGGCGGCATCTTCGTCGCCGTGGTGGGAAACCCGGCCGCGGTCTGCGGCCGGCGGTGCGGGGCGGAGCGCTCGGGGAGCGCCCCGCCCCACGGTTTACTGCAGCGAGTCGATGATCGCCGCGATATCCCGCGTCAGGAGCTCGTCGGAACTGGCGTCGGCCAGCCTCTCGAGCGCCTTGATCGCTTGGCTGGTCCGGCCGGCGTCGAGGTGACGTGTGGCCTGGTCGAGGAAGGCGCTTAGTTGCGCCGCCTCGTTGGGAGCGGTGTCGTCGTCCGCAATGACGCGATCGACGTGGTTCTCGAGGTCGCCGACCGTGGCTTCTACCATGAAGGTCACGGTGACCTCGCTGACGTTGCCGGCGACATCTGTCGCCGTCGCCGTCAGGCTGTGGTCGCCAAGATCGAGGGTCGCCACGTCGATCTCGCCCGGCTCGACGGCCTCGCCGTCGAGCGTGAACGTGGTCGAGTCGATCCCCGAGACTTCGTCCTCGGTCGTGGCTCCCAGGTCGATCGTCGCGGTCGAGCCGACGGTGTCTCCGTCGGTCACCCCGGTGATTGCGACGTCGGGTGCCGTGCCGTCGATGCTCACGGTGATCGATCCGACCTCGGAGAGATTGCCGCCCGTGTCGGTGCCGCGATACAGGATCTCGTGCACGCCGTCGTCTTCGACGGTGTACGGGAGTAGCGCCTGGAAGAAGTCCCAGTACCACGCGCGCAGGCTGATCCAGGTTTCTCCCCCATCGAACGAGATCTCGGCGTCGTCGATCCCACCGTTGTCGGTGACCGCAACTGAGACATCGACGGGGCCCGTGTACCAGCCGTTGTCGCCGGTCGGTTCGGCCGGATCGAGCGACACGGACGCCTCGGGAGGCGTGACGTCCGTGACGCCGTCGCCCTGGAAGGTGAGCGTGTCGAGTTCGACGCCGCCGGTCGACGTGACGAACAACTCGCCGGTGCCCTCGGGGAAGGCGGAGACTTCCGCCTGGACATCAGCCCAGCCAACTCCGGAGAACGATGCGGTGGCGAATGCCTCCGCCTCGGCCGCGCCCCAGCGAAGCTCGATCGTGCCGGTGCCCGCGCCGCGGACCTCGACCCCGTCGATGCCGGTGAAGTTGACCGGATCCCACGAGAGGTGGTCGCCTGGGTCGAGCCCCGTGACCTTGGAAAGGGCACCGGCTGTGTCATCCGCGACCACGTCGGCACCGGAGATGATGTCGGCGTGCTCGGCCTCCTGGGCGAACGGGTTGAGCACTAGCGAGACCTCGGCCTGCGCCGGCGGGATGTCGCCATTTCCCTGATCGGTGTAGTTCGCGACGATCACGGAGAAGAGCTTCTCCGTCTCGCCGTGCTCGGGAGCGTCGATCGGCATGGCCCACGCGCCCTCGCAGCCGCTGCCCAGCTCTTCGGGGTGGGCGTGGGTGTCGTGTCCGAGTCCGACCGTCCAGCTCAGGTTCGAGCAGACCGTCTCGTCGCCATCCTCAGGATCGGTCGTCGCGAACCTGTACGGCACCGCGTCGCCCCAGGTGAAGAACCCCCCGTCAGCCGGGTAGTCGGCCGTGAGGGTCGGAGCCACATTGCCCACGGTGATCGCACGCGACGTGATGCCGGTGCGGCCGCCCGGGTCGGTGACGCGCAGCCGGACCGTGTACTGGCCCAGCTCGGTGTACTCGGCCATGGCGGAGACGCCGGTCTCGTCGAACACGCCGTCTCCGTCGAAGTCCCACTCGTAGGTGAGCGCGCCGCCCTCGGGGTCGGAGGACCCCGAACCGTCGAGTTCGACGGTCAGCGGTGCCGTTGACGATGAGATCGGGTCAGCAGCGATGACGGCGGTGGGGCTCTTGTCGCCCTCGGCGTAGTCGACGCGGTAAAGACCCGCCTCGGGGTTCTGGCGGAAGAAGCCGTTGCCGTAGTCGAGGATGTAAAGCGAGCCGTCGGGACCGAACTCCATGTCGATCGGGCCGTCGGTGATCGCCTGCACGTTGTCCGTGAGGGCCGCATTGGGCAGGACGTGCTCGACGTGAGTTACGGGGCCGTCTGGGTCGGGGATGGTGAGCGCAGCGATGTAGTCCTGAGAGAACTCGTAGAAGAACGCCTTGCCGTCCCAGTACGCGGGCCACTGCGTGCTCGGGCCGTCCGGGTCGTAGTGGAACGTGGGGCCACCCATGGGGCCTTGGCCTCCCTGGGCGTCGAACTCCACGAACTCGTCGAAGGGCTGGTCGCCCGGGTTGTCGCCGTAGTACACCTGCGGAGCGGTGGCCGCGGGCAAGACGTCGAGCCCGGTGTTCCACGTCGAGTTGTTCTCAGCACCCGCCTCGCAGTCGAACCATTCTCCGGGCGTCGCGGTCTCGAAGTCCCACTCGTTGTAGTTCGCATTCGGGCCATGGCAGTACGGCCACCCGCCGTTGAGAGGCTGGGTCGTGCTCTGCCACTCGACGTAGCCCATCGGGCCGCGCTCGTCGCTCGCAACTCCGGAGTCGGGGCCGTAGTCGCCCCAGCTCACTGCGCCAGTCACGGCATCGACCTCCATACGGAAGGGGTTGCGCAGCCCCATGACGAAGATCTCGGGCCGCGTCAGCTCGGTGCCGGGCTCGAACAGGTTTCCCTCGGGAATCGTGTACGACCCGTCGTCCTCGGGGTGGATCCTGAGGATCGCGCCGCGGAGGTCGTTGGTGCTGCCGGCACCGCGCCGTGAGTCGAAGCCGGGGTTCATTCCCGGTGCGTTGTTGTTCGGAGCGAAGCCATTTGAGCCAGGGGTGCTCGCGGGGGTGTTGTCGCCAGTCGACAGGTAGACGTTGCCCTCGCCGTCGAAGTCGATGTCACCGCCCACGTGGCAGCACTGGCCGCGCTGGACCTCGACCTTGAGCAGCACCTGCTCGGTCGACAGGTCGATCGAGCCGGTGGCGTCGTCCCATTGCGCGCGGGTGAGCTGGTTGTAGCCCTTCCACGCATCCCAATAGGACTCGTCCTCGCCGTCTGGGAGGGAGTTGGGCGCGGAGCCGTTCGGGGTCGTCTCGGGGTACTCCGGGTCGTCCATGACGCGCGGCGCGTAGTAGAGGTAGACCCAGCCTGATTCCTCGAAGTCGGGTGCAATGGCGAGTGATTGCAGACCGTCTTCAGAGTTTGCATACACGTCGATCGTGTTGACGACGTTCGTCACGCCCGTCGACGGATCGGTGTGTCGGATGTCGCCGTTGCGGGCGGTGTGGAGGACGGAGCCGTCGGGCATGATCGTCATGCCGATCGGCTCGCCCACGTCCTGGGTGAGAAGGATCTTCTCGTAGTTCGACCAGTCCAGTGCCGCTGCGGCACCCGGCTCATCGTCGTGGTCGATGCCATCGTGGGCTTGAGCCACGGTGGATATCGACGTCAGCGCTAGCGCGGCGGCAATCGTGGCCGCCGTGGCCGCTACGCCTGCTCGAGTAGAATTCATCTGGCATTCCTTCCGGGGAACAGGCGTCGGTGACCGTGTGAGATGGGGCCGACGCCCTTGTCGGGTGGTTGATGCTGGTGTCCCGTCGTCACGTACTCGTCCAAGTGCCGTGGCGGCGGGACTGTTTTGTGTCAGGGGTGGGGCGGGTACCTCCTCTCACGGCGAAATGCGTCCGCGAACACCGCTTGTGCAGAGGTTCGCGCGGGCTGTAATGAGGGAGCCGCGCAGCGCGCGAGAGGGTGTCCGCGAGTGAGGGCGGGCACCTGTTCGCGGACGGTAGATGCTCCGCGAGGTTGGCGTCCAGCTACGGCTGAACCAGTCTGATCGTCGTTGATCATGGGTTGACCATACCACCCTTATAACGCAGTGCAACCGAAAGATGCTCAACCGGCGGCGTAACGTTTCGATAGGTTTTCGACCAGATTGACCTGGTTCGCCGGGACACGTGGGATCGACCGCTCCACTTCGCACTCGGCATTGACGTGCTCGCGGGGTTCGGGCATGGCACTGGACTCTGATCGGAGTGGTGCTGCCCGATCTTCGCTGTGTCTCGCCGAGCAGTCCTCGTCTGCGGCTGGGGCCGGACGCACGAGCGCCCCGACCCTACTGGGCCGGGGCGCTCGAGCTGTCAGGTGTGGATCAGTATGTGTAGCAGGTGAGGAAATCGAAGCTGTCACGCGCGAACTCTGCGTCAGCCGGCGCACCGTCGCGCTCGAGCACGTACAGCTTCACGTTGCCCTGGGCAGCGCGCAGGATCGGCCCCCAGTCGATGTCGCCCTCGCCCACATCGGTGAGGTCGCCGAAGCCGTACGGTGCCGTGCCGTCCTTGATGTGGAGCAGTTCAATGCGGTCGCCATGCTCCTCGAGCAGAGCGACCGGGTCGGCGCCCCCATTGATGGCCCAGTAGACGTCGAGCTGGAAGGTGACGTAGCGCGGGTCAGTGTTCTCCACGATGATCTCCCACGCGCTCTTCATCTCGCCGGTCTCCGGGTCCGCGTACTGGGTCTCGAACTCCCACCAGTGGTTGTGGCCGAAGATCTTGCCGGTGCCGTTCTTCACGGAGCGTTCGCCGAGCCGGTTCAAGGCCTCCGCGGTCGCGAGCGTGTCCTCGTACGAGTCGATGCCGGGGCTGGCGAAGCCTCCCGAGCCGACCCACTTCTGACCAAGATCCTTCGCATCGGCGAGGGTGGCGTCGAAGGTGGCCTCGTTGGTGCTGCCGTGTGACGACAAGGCTCGCATTCCTCGGTCGCGCAGCTCGTCGCGGAACTCGGCCTTCGTGTAGTCGCCGAACGACCCCCCGTACGGCTCGACGTTGCGGAAGCCAATGTCGTCGAGTTCATCGAGCACCGTGTCGATGCCCTCTTGTCCGATCCACGACGCGTAGCTGTACAACTGGATCGAGATCTTGTTCGCAGGCACCGAGCGTCCGGCGCACTGGGTGGCCTCGTGCGCTCTCGGGTTCGCGTTGTCGCTGGGCTTGGCCGTGGCCGGCGCTCCCAGGGCGATCGCGCTTCCCGCGACCGCAGCGGTGGCAGCGAGAGCTGCCACCATCCTGCGCTTGAGGCTGTGAGTGGTGTTCATGAGTGCTCTCCTTCTCGATGGCAACGTTGCCATCGTGTTGGTGGGGCCGCCCCCTCTCGAGGAGCGGCGGTGCGGGGCGCAGAACCGCTGAGGGAGGTCCTGCCCCACGTCTAGTGCAGCGAGCCGAAGCCCGGTGGGACGTTGTACTTCAAGGATCGTGGCCCTTGAGGGTCTCCCGGCTGCGTCGAGGTGGGACCGCGCGGAGGGAGTATGCAGGCATGTCGCAGCGATCGGGTCGGGTTCGGCACCGGAGGCGTCCGGACGATGCCGGTCGGGGCTGATCGACTTTGATCATGCTGCGAACCTAACCCCGCTTATGTCGCCCGTCAAACGAAAGATGTCTGAAGGCAGATATAACCATCGGTCCGTTTTGCGTAGGTCGCAGGATCGCACCTGAGCGAGCCACGGCCAGCGTCGCGCGCCGTGCGAGGGGACACCCAGGGTCCGCGGTTGCTCAGCTGCCGGACAGGTACTTGGTTTGGAGATAGCTGGTGACTGCCTGGTGCTCGTCGGACGTGAGTGCCCGGTCGTAGATCAGTGCGGCGGCGATGTCCATGTCGACGAATGGGGTGCCGTCGATCTCTGCGCCGATGATGATTCGGTCGCTGGCGGTGTTGAAGGTGTGGGTGCCGGAGTCGATCTCGGTGCCATCGGCGTAGTGCGTGAAGGTGGTGGAGTCGTAGACGACGGACTGGACCATCCAGCCGGCACCGTTGCCAGCGACGTCGGAGTCGTGATCCCCGCACCAGCCCTGCACCGCAAGGTCGCCATCGGCGGAGACGGTGGTGCCGAACGTCATACCGCAGTACGGGGCGCCCCAGGAGAACCCGCCCCAGCCATTGGAGCGGTAGTTCGTGACGACGAACACGGTTCGGGCAGCATCACCGGTCGGGATGCCGTTCAGCGAGTCGTCCCGGGTCAGTGCGTCATCGACTCCGTCGAGTGCGACTGCCGGGAGGCCGCTGGGAGTGGTCGTTCGCGTCGGCGCGCCCGTTGCGGTCAGGTCGTTGCCCGAGCTGGAGAGATCGCTCCATCCCGTGACGGTCGAGGTGCCCGCAAGCCCTGAGTCCGCCTCCAGGCACAACACGGCGGTGTCGCCGCCCGGGGCCGCGCACCCGGCCGGAGTCTCGGGCGTCTCGGGTGCTGCGGGGAGGGCCGAGACCTCTTGCGAGGCTTCGGATTGGTTGTCGGTGTCGTCGATCGCGGTGACGGCGTAGAAGTACTCGGTGCCGTTGTCGACCGTGTCATCGACGAACTCCGGGGCAGTGACCGTGGCGAGCGGAGCATCCGTGGCCGGGTCGATCGTTCCCGCGCTGGTGGCGCGATAGACCCGATATCCCGCCAGGTCGGGTTCGCTCTGGTCGTCCCACGCGAGAGTCACGGAGCCGTCCGCGGCGGTGGCGTCGAGGCCGGTGGGCGCGGCCGGCGGGGTCGTGTCGGGCTCCGGTGGCTCTGGCGCTGTCGGCGTGGCGGCAACCTCGGTCGAGAGGTCGGACTGGTTGCCCGCGTCGTCGACAGCCGTGACGGCGTAGAAGTATTCGGTGCCGTTCTCGACCATGCCGTCGACGTGCGCAGCCGAATCGACCGTGGCGAGCGGGGTGTCGGTCGCCGGGTCGATCATTCCCGCGCTGGTGGCGCGATAGACCCGGAATCCCGCGAGGTCGGGTTCGCTCTGGCCGTCCCACGCGAGAGTCACCGTGCCGTCCGCGGCCGTAGCGGCCAGGCCGGTCGGCGCGGCAGGCGGGGTCGCATCGGGCTCTGGTGCCGGATCTGCTTCGGGTGCCGCGGAGACCTCCGGCGAGGCGGGGGACTCGTTGTCGGCGTCGTCGATGGCGGTGATGGCGTAGAAGTACTCGGTGCCGTTCTCGACGGTGGCGTCGACGAACCCGGCCGCCTCGACGGTGGCGATGGGGGTGTCGGTCGCCACGTCGATGGTGCCTGCGGTCTCGGTGCGATAGACCCGGTATCCGGCAAGATCGGGTTCGCTCTGGCCGTCCCATGCAAGGGTCACCGTTCCGTCCGCGGCGGTGGCGTCGAGGCCGGTGGGCGCGGCTGGCGCGGTGGTGTCCGGCTCTGGGGCCTCTGGAGCTGTCGGCGTGGCGGAAACCTCGGTCGAGAGGGCCGACTCGTTGCTTGCATCGTCGATGGCGGTGACTGCGTAGAAGTACTCGGTGCCGTTGTCGACGGTGGCGTCGATGTAGGCGGCGGAGTCGACGGTGGCGAGCGGGGTATCGGTTGCCACATCGATCGTGCCTGCGGTCTCGGAGCGGTAGACCCGGTATCCCGCAAGGTCGCCGTTGACGTCGGTGGAGGCGGTCCACGACAGCGAGACCTCGGCGTCGCCCGCAACCGCGTCCAGGTCTCCCGGGGCCGAGGGGGCAGCATCCTCGACTGTGCCCGAGAGGTACTTCTGGTCGAGGTACGACGACACCTCTTCGTGCTCGGCGATGCCGAGTGCCCGGTCGTAGACCAGCACGGCGGCGATGTCCATGTCGACGAATGGGGTGCCGTCGATCTCTGCGCCGATGATGATTCGGTCGCTGGCGGTGTTGAAGGTGTGGGTGCCGGAGTCGATCTCGGTGCCATCGGCGTAGTGCGTGAAGGTGGTGGAGTCGTAGACGACGGACTGGACCATCCAGCCGGCGCCGTTGCCAGCGACGTCGGAGTCGTGGTCGCCGCACCAGCCCTGCACCGCAAGGTCGCCGTCGGCGGAGACGGTGGTGCCGAACGTCATACCGCAGTACGGGGCGCCCCAGGAGAACCCGCCCCAGCCATTGGAGCGGTAGTTCGTGACGACGAACACGGTTCGGGCAGCATCACCGGTCGGGATGCCGTTCAGCGAGTCGTCCCGGGTCAGTGCGTCATCGACTCCGTCGAGTGCGACTGCCGGGAGGCCGCTGGGAGTGGTCGTTCGCGTCGGCGCGCCCGTTGCGGTCAGGTCGTTGCCCGAGCTGGAGAGATCGCTCCATCCCGTGACGGTCGAGGTGCCCGCAAGCCCTGAGTCCGCCTCCAGGCACAACACGGCGGTGTCGCCGCCCGGGGCCGCGCAGCCGTCCGGCACCTGGACCGTTGCCGGAGTCGCTGTGACGACGGCGGAGAGGGCGGACTCGTTCCCCGCCCCGTCGACGGCCGTGACCGCGTAGAAGTACTCGGTGCCGTTGTCGACCGTGTCATCGACGAACTCCGGGGCAGTGACCGTGGCGAGCGGAGCATCCGTGGCCGGGTCGATCGTTCCCGCGCTGGTGGCACGATAGACGCGATAGCCGGCGAGGTCACCGTTGATGTCCGTGGATGCCTGCCACGACAGCGAGACCTCGCCGTCGCCCGCAGCAGCCTCCAACCCTTTGGGGGCCGAGGGCGCGACATCCTCGACTTCCTCCGGGGCGGCTGCCACCTCTTGCGAAGCGGCGGACTCGTTGCCCGCGTCGTCGATTGCGGTGACGGCGTAGAAGTACTCGGTGCCGTTGTCGACCGTGTCATCGAGGAACTCCGGGGCAGTGACCGTGGCGAGCGGAGCATCCGTGGCCGGGTCGATCGTTCCCGCGCTGGTGGCGCGATAGACCCGATATCCGGCAAGGTCGGGTTCGCTCTGGCCGTCCCATGCAAGGGTCACGGTGCCGTCTGCGGCGGTGGCGTCGAGTCCCGTCGGCGTCCCCGGGGGCGTCGTGTCCGGCTCCGGCACCTGCGGCGTGGCGGCGACCTCGCCTGACAGGCCAGACTCGTTTTCAGCGTCGTCGATGGCGGTGATGGCGTAGAAGTACTCGGTGCCGTTGTCGACCGTGTCATCGATGAACTCCGGGGCAGTCACCGTGGCGAGCGGAGCATCCGTGGCCGGGTCGATCGTTCCCGCGCTGGTGGCGCGGTAGACACGGTATCCCGCAAGGTCGCCGTTGATGTCCGTCGACTCGGCCCACGACAGCGAGACCTCGGCGTCGGCCGCAACGGCGTCTAGGTCTACCGGCGCCGAGGGGGCGGCATCTTCGACCGTGCCGGAGATGTACTTCTGGTCCAGATAGGAGCGCACGTCGTCGTGCTCGGCGCTGCCGAGCGCTCGGTCATAGACGAGTACGGCGGCGACGTCCATGTCGACGAACGGGGTGCCGTCGATCTCTGCACCGAGGATCATCCTGTCCCCGGAGGTGTTGAAGGAGTGGCTGCCAGAGTCGATCTCGGCGCCGTTCGCGTAGTGCGTGAAGGTCTCGGAGTCGTACACGACCGATTGGGTGAGCCAGCCCGCCCCATTGCCGTCAACATTTGAGTCGTAGTCGCCGCACCAGCCTTGGAGGGCGAGGTCGCCGTCGGCGGAGACGGTGGTGCCGAACGTCATGCCGCAGTACGGCGCACCCCACGAGAAGCCACCCCAGCCATTGGACTGGTAATCGGCCACGACGAAGACAGTGCGCGCAGCGTCACCCGTAGGTATCCCGTTCAGGGCTCCGTTTCGCCGCAACGAATCGTCGACCCCGTCGAAGGAGACCGCGGCTACACCGCTCGGCGTCGTCGCCTCGCCTATCGCAGGGACTCCCGCGGCGACGTCCAAGTCGTTTCCGCGACCGGATTGATCGAGCCATCCGCCCACGCCACCCGCGCCTGCGCCGATGACGTTGAGATCGGACTCGAGGTGCAGGACGAGTCCATCGAGCGGCAGGTCGCCGCTCGGTGCGGTCGTGTTGACGGTGAACTCGACGGAGTCGGTGGATCCCGGGTGTGTGTAGACGGTGTGGTCGGAGCGCGCGATCTGGAGTTCGACCGTGTGGGCTCCGTCCGAGACGTCCGTGAAGGTGTGTGAACCGGCAGCTTGCATCACCGGGACGTACTGTCCACCGTCGAGGCTGACGTGGACGTGGTCGCCGGGCGCGAGGTCGCCGGCGGTGGTCCACGTCACCTCGACATCGGCGCTCCGCACCGTCGCGCCCTGCGTGGGGGCGGTGACGGTTACGGTGGGCGGGGTCGGCGGGGGTGGGCCGTCGAGGGAGTACTGCTGCGCGAAGTACGCCTCGATCTGGTCTCTCTCCAGGTCGCTGACGGCGCGGTCGTAGACCAGGATCTCCGCGACGTCCATGTCGATCTTCCGCGCGCCGTTCAACTCGGTGCCGAGCCGGACGGCGCCCGTGCCAGTCTCGTAGGCGTGGCTTCCGGCGTCGATCTCGGTGCCGTCCTTGTAGTGAACGAACTCGTCGCCGCTCTTGACGATGGACTGCACTAGCCAGCCCTCGCCGTCTGCCGGAGCATCGGAGTCGTAGTCGTTGCCGCCTCCCCAGCCCTGGATTCCGAGGTCGCCGTCACTGGTGCGCACGGGGCCCCACGACTGGTTCGGATAGGTCGAGCCGTAGGTGAAGCCCGCCCATCCGCCCATCGGCGAGGCGCCGTCATACTTGACCACCGCGAAGACCGAGCGGTCCGCGTTGCCGATGGGAAGGTCCGTGAAGCCCGTGCGGCCCAGGCCGTCGTCCTCCCCGTCGAAGCTCACGACGTTGTGGCCGTTCAGTGCGCCGGTGAGCACGGTGGGGGAGCCGGAGACGACGCCGAGGCTGTTGCCCGAGGATGTGAGGTCGTTCCACCCGGTGACGCCGCCTCCGTTCGTGCTTACCCCTTGATCGCCCTGGAGGCGCATGACCAGGCCTTCTGACACGGGCGCGGAGCACAGCCCGTTCGGGACGAAGGTCGCGGTCAGCGTGGAGGCCGTGTCAGGCACGGTGTACGTGTGGGTTGCCGCGCCGCCGTCGGACCACGAGTCGAAGACGTAGGAGTCGCCGCCCAGGCACTGGGGCGAGCGGGCGGAGACAGTGTGCTCGAATCCGATGAGGGTGTCATGCACCCACGGCGCCGCACGCGGGACGCTGTCCAGGTTCACGACGAGCCCCGCGGGCTCGGTCGCCACGGTGAAGTCGACCTTGTCTGGATGGACCTCGACGGTGTCGGTTCCGACGAGCCCGTCGGAGTCCGTGACGGTCAGCGTGATCTTGTACCAGGTCTCATTGCTGTAGTCGTGCCCGCTGGTCGGCACCTCGAACTCTCCGGAGGTCCCGTTGGGGATCGAATCGGCAGGATGGAAGTGGTTGTCGTGGCCGAACTGCACGGTCCACGCGTAGTCAGCCGCCTCTAGCGGGCCGTCGTCCGTCGCCTCGCCCGCGACTTGGATCGTGTCGCCGGCCCTGAACAGAGCACCGCCGGTGGGCGACGTGATCGTCACGTCCGGGAGCACCCCCACCTGTATCGGGATCGGCTCTGACGTCTGGGCGTGGCTGCCGTCGGAGACACTCACGTAGGCGTCGTAGGGGCCTTCCTCGGTGTACGTGTGCTGCGCGGTCGCCCCGGTCGCCGTGCTGCCGTCACCGAAGTGCCACGTGTACGTGAGCGGGTCGTTCTCGGGATCGGTGGCGCTGGCGGAGAACGCGACCGTCAGCGGCGCCGGACCGGAGTTCACATCGGCCTCGGCCGTGGTGATCGTCGGCGCCTGGTTCCCGCCCTCGTAGACGATGCGACGAATCTGCCCGGTTGCGATCAGCGCGTAGTACAGCGCGCCATCAGTGCCTTGCTCGATCGAGACCACGGTCGTGGCGCCGCCGGGCATCTGCCCCGAGGGCTTGAAAGGGAAGTCGCCGGTGACCGTCTCGCCCGACTCGTCGAACGTGAGGTAGCGGATGAAATGGCGCGTGTAGTCCCCGTAGAAGTACACGCCGTCCCACGCGGCGGGGAACTGGTTGCCGCGGTAGACCACGCCGCCGGTCAGCGACGCGTTGCCGGTGCCCCCGCTAGCGTGGGAGTAGGCGAAGATCGGCTCCGCGAGGCCGCCATCCTCGATGGGGCACGTGGGGAAGTCGGAATAGGGGTACGGACCCTCGCACCCCGGCCACTGGTAGTTGAGCCCCTTGTACGCGTCGTCGTACTTCGCGACGTGAAGGTCCTCCCACGACTCGGGGATGTCGTTGCCGCCCACTTCGCCGATGAAGAAGCGGTTGGTGGGGATGTCCCAGCTCGCTCGGAACGGGTTCCGGAGACCATAGGCCCAGATGTACGGGTGCCTGCCGTCGGTTCCGTCCGCGAACGGGTTGTCCGGCGGAACATCGCCATCGGGCTCGACTCGAATGATCGACCCGCTCGCGTCCGTGAGGTCCTGGGCGCGATTCCCATCGAACTGGTCGCCGAGCGTCAGCCAGATGTTTCCATCGGGGCCGAAGTCAAGACCTCCTCCATAGTGACAGCAGCTGGTATAGCCGGTGCTGTCCTGCCACACCACGAACTCGGAGGTGAGGTCCGCGCGGCTGGACGTGCCGCCGGTGTTCTCGACGTGGGTGAAGCGAGCGATGCGGCCCTTTCCGGCCGACTTCGGGTGGTAGTACAGGTAGACGTACCCGTTGGTGGCGAAGTCGGGATCGATCGCGACGTCGATCAGACCGCGCTCCGCGTTGTTGTCGATGTCGGTCAGCGTCAGGTACGTCTCGGTCGCCATCGGCACCGTGGCGGGGTTGCCGATCTTGATCTGACCGCCCTTCTGGAGCACGAGCATGCGCCCGCCGGGCAGGAACTCCATGGCGATGGGCTCGCTGATGCCGGTCGTGAGCACGGCCTCATCAGAAAAGCCGTCCATGGAGAGCGGTTCCACGTCCGCCATCGCGGAGGGCGTCGAAGCGACGAGCACCACACTGCACAGTGCCGCGCCCAGCAGCACGATCAGTAGCCGGACTCCCCATGGCTGAGCGGCTTTCGTCTGTTCCCCCCCGGGCCGAGCGCCGCTCATCGTCATCCGTTCCCCCCAAAACGTGTGAATGTGACATCGGTCACATGCACGCATAATACCCCTGCGCGGCTCGAGCGCCACCCCGAGTTTTCGCGAGAAGAGCCAGCGCCGTGATCAGCGCTCTACGAGCACTCGAGCCCGTTGGAGGGAGCCAGCGCCGCGGCGGGGGACAGTTCCGCAAGCACGTCGCCCACCGCCTCATCCGCGCGGACCTGCGGGACTGTGAGCTCGAGAGCGGGGGAGCGGCCGAAGGTCACGGCGACCCAGTCCTCGCCCTCCTCGCGCAACAGCCAGTCGACGGTGGCGGCCGGGGTGTCGATGGCGACGCACTGCTCTGTCGTGGGGCCTGGGGGCTCGACTCCACAGCGCGCCACGATGGGGTACTCCTCTCCCCACGCCTGGGTGGCCTGCGACGTGGTCGCGCGCATGTCCAGGCCGCCCACGTCCTCGGGAACTGCGAGCATGACGCGGGCGCAGTCCGGGTCGCCGGCGTACGGCGCGGCCTCGACCACGGCTGCGTGCGCGCAGCCGGCGAGCATCGGCACCGCCAGCACGGCCGATGCGGTGGCGACGGCAAGGCGACCAGGCATGGCTTCCAGCGTAGTTCGGGCGAGCGCCGCCCCCGGCCACCGCATCGGTCGGTCCCGCCTGCGCAAGCAGGTAGCGTCGATCCGTGACATCCCGCCGCGCCCTCTTCGCCGGTCTACCGCACCGGCACGCGCTGTCCCTCGCGTGGCCCATGATCGTCGCGAACATCTCGGTTCCGCTCGTGGGACTGGTCGATACCGCGATGCTGGGGAACTTCTCGGACGCGCAGAACCTGGGGGCCGTCGCCGCGGGCGCGATCGTGCTGTCTGCGGCGTACTGGGTGCTGTCGTTCTTGAGGCTCGGCACCACCAGCCTGGTAGGGCGCGCCGTCGGTGCCGGCCGCCCGCTGGACACGATCTCTCATCTGCAGCGCAGCCTGATGCTCGCGGGCGTCATCGCGGTAGCGATCCTGGTGCTGCAGTGGGTGGCGATCCCGCTGGCGATGTCCATCGTGGCGCCCGCAGGCGAGGTGCGCGAGCTCGCGACGACCTATGGGCAGATCCGGGTGCACTCGCTGCCCGCAGTGCTCGCCACCTCCGTCATCACCGGGTACTTCATCGGCTCGCAGGACACCCGCCGTCCCCTTGCGATCGCCGTGGTCGTCAACCTCGTGAACCTTGTGCTCGACATCGTCTTCGTGGGCGGCCTCCGCTGGGGGGCATCCGGAGCCGCGTGGGCGACGCTGATTGCCGAGTGGCTGGGGTTGGCCGTCGCGGTCGTGTTGCTGTGGCGGTTCCTGGACCCCGCGCTGAGGGCCCGCCTGCGAAGCTGGCGAGGGCAGGGGCTGCGCTCGCGGTGGCGGGCGCTGCTGACGATGAACGCGGACCTCGCGATCCGTACGGCGCTGCTGTACATGGCGCTGACGTTCCTGACCGCCGCGGGCGGGCGCATCAGCGAGGAGGTCCTCGCCGCCAACGCGATCCTGTTGCAGGTGACGCTGCTCGCGAGCTACGGGCTGGACGGCTACGCCCACGCGGCCGAGGCGATGAGCGCGCGCGCCCTCGGCACAAGAAGGCTCGACGAGTTCCACCGCGCGAACGCGGCGGCGACCCTGCCCGCGCTGGGCATCGCCGCGGTGTTCACGGCGCTGTTTCTGATCGGCCAGGGCCCCTTCATCACGCTGATGACGAGCCTGCCGGACCTCGCGCAGACCACGGCTGAGTACTACCACTGGGCGGCCTGGCTCCCACTGATCTCTGTGGCGGCGTATCAACTCGACGGGATTTTCATCGGTAGCGGACAGACGCGGATCATGCGCAACATGATGCTGGTCGCGGTCGTGGGGGTGTATCTGCCGGTGTTCCTCGTGCCCGCGTGGGTGCGGGGGGAGGCGAGCAACGACGATCTGTGGCTCGCCTTCACGCTGCTCAATGTCGCGCGCGGCTTGCTGCTGGGCGCCGCGTACTGGCGGCTCACCCGCACCGGGGGTTGGCTCAGGACGGCCGATGCGGCAGCCTAGGCTCTTCGCATGACGACTTTCGGAGAGATGGGCGAGGACGCGCTGATCGCGCTGTTCTCCCCGCGACTGCCCAGCACCGACGCCGCGATCCTCGGACCGGGCGACGATGCCGCGGTGCTCGCGGTCGACGGCCACCTGGTGGTCAGCACCGACGTGCTCGTCGAGAACCGGCACTTCCGGCTCGAGTGGTCGAACGGCGCGGACGTCGGATGGCGAGCGGCCATGCAGAACCTGGCGGACATCGATGCGATGGGCGCGGTCCCCACCGCGCTGGAGGTGACGCTGTGCGCTCCATCGTCGACCCCGGTCGAGTTCGTTCTCGAGCTCGCGGACGGGCTTCGTGAGGCGTGCGAGCCACACGGAGTGGGGGTCGTCGGAGGGGATCTGTCCGGTGCGAGCGAGATCGTCGTCGCGGTCACGGCCATCGGTGAGACGCACGGCACGGAACCGATCACGCGGGCCGATGCGCGGGCCGGGGACGTCGTCGCGGTTGCGGGCGCGCTGGGCGCGGCACGGGCGGGGTTCGCGCAGTTGTCGCGGGGCGAGCGTGTGGACGAGGAGGCGATCGGGCTGTTCCTGCGCCCGCGGCCGCGCATCGGTGCGGGCCTGGAGGCGGCGCTGCACGGGGCCACCGCGATGATGGACCTCTCCGATGGCCTGGCGCGCGATGCGGCGAGGCTCGCGAGGGCATCGGGCTTGACGATCTCCGTCGACTCGGAGTCCGTGCCGGTGCATGAGGCGGCGCGCCGGACGGCCGCAGGACTCGGCGAGCCTGACAGCGCGCTCGCATGGGCGCTCGCGGGCGGTGAGGACCACCACATGCTCGCGACGTTCCCACGTGCGCAGGCCGTGCCCGCCGGATGGCACGTGATAGGCGTGGCCGAAGAGGGCCAAGGCCAACTGCTGGTGGACGGACAGAGTCCCTCGGATCAGGGCTGGGATCACTTCTCCTGACGGCGGTGTGACGGGCGCCACATGTGAGGGGCGCTTCACTGCTACGGTCATGTTCATGCCAGGGGATTCGCCCGATCGTCGCGCCCTCGAGCCGCGCGCGATTGTTGCTGATTCCACTGATCGAGAAGCGCGGTTCGTGGCGCGAGCCGCGGCCGTGGCCGCTGCGGTGGCGCTGGCATCGATCGGGCTCGCCTATGTCGCGGCGCAAGCGGGCATCGACGGTAGCGATCAGCGCGCGACCGGCGTTGCTCAGGGTGATCGCGCTACCCGCGCCTCGGCATCTGTGCCGGAGGTGGATTCGCCAGCGGTCGAGGCGGAATCGACTGTCGACACCGTGCAGGTGGAGCCGCGTCCCGTCGACCCGGCCCCGATGGGGCACGCAATGTCTCGCAATGCAGGCACGGCTGGGAGCGACGCTCGCACTGACCGTTCCGCTGCCGACGCGCCCGGCGCGGACGGCCCACCGCCCCCGCCCGGGCAACACGACGTTCCCGACGGAGAGCCTGAGCGTGGCGGTCGCGAGTGGCGTCAGTGGTGGGATTCCCACCAGGACGCGTGGGCGGACAGCTGGTCTCAGCTGACCTGGGAACTCGACCTGGACACTGCGGAGGCCTCGATCCAGCAGTTCGACTGGACCGATGCCAGTGGGCACGATATCGACGTCCGCGGGTGAGCGACGCCGAGCGTGAAAGAGCCGGCGCCCCCGAAGGTGGCGCCGGCTCTTTTCAGTTACGCGTTGGTCTAGACGGCGCGCTGAACCTTGCCCGCCTTGAGGCAGGAGGTGCAGACGTTCACGCGCTTGGGCGATCCCGCCACGACGGCGCGCACACGCTGGATGTTCGGGTTCCAGCGACGCTTGGTACGGCGGTGCGAGTGCGAGATCGAGTGTCCGAAGGACGGACGCTTACCGCAGACGTCGCAGTTGGCAGCCACGATAGTTCTCCTCAAGTTCCACTTGCGCTGCGCCCGACTGGGCGGCGCCACGTTCATCTGTCCGGTGTCGGACAACCGCACTAGGGTATCTGACGAATGCCGGGCTGGGCAACCGGCGGCATCCTGAGCGGTATCGGCGAGGGGGACCTCGCCGGCCTTCAGGGTGCGCCGTGACACCATGGTCCCAGGAAATCGTAAGGTCCGGTGCCGCGACAGCGGCTGAGGTGGACCGCGCCGCAGCACGCGACTGGACGGGATGAATGCACGAATCGACGGACGTGAGGCGCTGGCTCGACTCCGGTGCGCGCGCGGTCAAGCATGCCCGCGAGCGTCTTGACGCGATCAACGTGTTCCCGGTGGCAGATTCGGACACCGGCACCAACCTGTACCTGACGCTCCACGAGGGCAACCGCGCTGTGGCAAAACTCGGGGCCGACGCCAGCCACCGCGAGGTCGTGGCGGCGTTCGCGCGCGGATCGCTGGTGGGCGCCCGTGGCAACTCGGGAGTGATCATCTCCCAGTACCTCACGGGGTTCCTGTCCGCCATCGATGCGCACGGTGGGCTCGGCAGGGTCGACGCACATGGGATCGCGCAGTCGCTCGAGCGCGCAGCCGACGCCGCGTACCGCGCAGTGGGCACGCCAGTCGAGGGCACCATCCTCACCGTGGCGCGCGCCGCGGCGGCCGGGGCGCAGCGCGCAATGGAGCGCGGCGCCGGTCGCGACGCCACCCTTGTCGCGGCCGTGGAGGAGGGGCGCGCCGCGCTCGTGCTGACGTACGAGCAGCTGCCCCTCGCCAAGGAGGCCGGAGTCGTCGACGCGGGTGCTGCCGGACTCATGCTCCAGCTCGAGATGCTCGCGGAGACATTAGGAGGCCCCACCGTGCTGGACTCCCTGGACCGCGTCGAATGGGAGGTCACCGACGTCGGCGCGACCCGCATCTCTCACGTCCATCACGACCGTGGCGGGACCTACGAGGTGATGTTCGTCGCGACTTCGCGCGAGGACATCCACGCGTCGCTCACCACTGACCTCGAGGCGCTCGGCGACTCGGTCTCCGTCACCGGCTCTCACGACCTGTGGCAGGCCCACGTTCATACCGACTCACCCCACCTCGCCGTGGCGCGTGGGATCGAGGCCCACGCACGGCAGATCGTCGTGCGCAATGTACGCGTGGGTCACGACGCTGATCGTGCGTCGACTGGCATCGTCGCCCTCACGCAATGCCCCGGCCTTGCGGAACCGCTCGCAGACGCAGGCGCCATCGTGCTGGTCGTGCCCGATCCGACGGCCCTGAAGCGGCGCGCGCTCAGGCGTGCCGTCAAGGACGCGTCCGGGGTCGCGGCCGTCGTGGTCGCCGGCCACCCCGCTCTGCGGGCCGCGGCAGACGAACTCGCCCGCAAGCGTCGCAAGCCCGCGCTCACCGTCCTCGAGAGCCAGCACGAGGCTCAGGTGATCTCGGCCGTGGCCGCCGCGGCCCTCGTCACGCCGGGACAAGACCTCGCCGACGAGATGGCGGGTGCCGTCGCTGCCACCACCGTCGGACAGAGCACGGGCGACGCCCTCGACGATGACGTCGACCGCCTGGTGGACTCCGCCACCGAGGTGGTCTCCCTGATTCTCGCTGCGGGTGTCCCCGACAGCGTTGCGGACGCGGTCCGCCTGTCGGTGCGTGCGGCGTCTCCCGACGCAGACGTGAACGTGTACCGCGGCGAGCACGCGTACCCGGGGGTGCTGATCGGCGTCGAGCACGCACCCACATGACGGCCACGGATCGGCTCGCCGAGCCGCTCACCAGCGTGCTCGGAGCCCGCACCGCCGGCGGCCTGAAGAAGCTCGGGCTGGAGACCGTCGAGGACCTGCTGCGGCACTACCCGCGGCGCTATGGATCCCCGGGGGAGAGGTCGGAGATCGCGGCCCTTGCCAACGGCGAGCACGTCACGGTGATGGCGGAGGTCCGGTCAGCCCAGGTCCGCAGCATGCGCTCGCGCGGCGGAGCGATGCTCGAGGCGATCGTGACCGATGGCCGCGACACCCTTCAGCTCACGTTCTTCGCCAAGCGTGCCGGCGTACTGCGCATGCACGAGTCGAAGCTGAAGCCGGGAAGCACCGGCCTGTTCACGGGCACGGTGGGGGAATATCGCGGCCGGCGCCAGCTCACGCACCCGGACTACCTCATCGTCGGCGTGGACGCCGCAGACGAGGACGAGGCCGTGCTCGAGGCCTCCCGCCCCATCCCGATCTACCCTGCCGCCGCGGCGGTGCCCACCTGGCGCATCGGCCGGTCGGTGCGCACCGTCTTGGACCCGCTGACCGAGGAGGACGTGCCGGACCCGATTCCTGCCGCGGTCCGTGAGGCGCGCGAGCTGCCGTCGCTGCTCGAGGCGCTGCGCGCCGTCCATGTGCCCGAGCGGCCGGAGATCTGGCAGCGCGGGCGCGAGCGGTTGCGCTTCGAGGAGGCACTGGTGTTGCAGACGGCGCTCGCTCGCCGCCGGGCGGCGCGGGAGGAACTCGCCGCAACTCCCCGGCCGCCTCGCACGGACGGCCTGGTCGCGGCGCTGGACGCGCGGCTGCCGTTCGCGCTGACGACCGCGCAGGCGACGGTGGGTCAGGAGATCTCGCGCTCATTGGCGGGCACCATTCCGATGATGCGGCTCCTCCAGGGAGACGTCGGGGCAGGCAAGACGGTGGTCGCCCTGCGCGCCATGCTGCAAGTGGTGGATGCGGGGGGCCAGGCCGCGCTGCTCGCTCCTACCGAGGTGCTCGCGGCGCAGCACCTGCGTAGCCTGGAGCAGCTGCTCGGTCCGCTTGCTCACGCGGGGCTCCTGGGCGGGGACGATCGCGCCACGCGGATCACCCTGCTCACCGGTTCGCAGGGATCGAAGGTCAGACGTCAGGCGCTCGGTGAGGCCGCATCGGGCGCCGCGGGGATCGTGGTTGGTACGCACGCGTTGCTGAGCGAGGGCGTGCAGTTCGCCGATCTCGGACTCGTGGTCGTCGACGAGCAGCACCGGTTCGGCGTGGAGCAGCGCGACGCCTTGCGCACTCGCGGCGACCGTCCGCCGCACATGCTGGTGATGACCGCGACGCCCATCCCGCGCACAGTCGCCATGACGGTGTTCGGGGACCTCGAGACGTCCACGCTCGGGGAGCGCCCCCCGGGGCGAGCCGAGACGGTGACACACGTGGTCCCTGCCGAGAACGAGGCCTGGCTCGCGCGCACGTGGCAGCGGGTGAGGGAGGAGGTCGATCAGGGCAGGCGCGTCTACGTGGTGTGCCCGCGCATCGACGCTGACGAGCTCGCAGGGGGGGACGACGCCCCGCCGACTAATACGGCCGATGCTCCCGGTGACGAGCCGCTCACGCTCGAGTGGGAGGGCGATGATGCGCCCCCGGCGAGCGTGCCGCTCGCGTCGGTGACCGAGACGGCCAAGATGCTCGCCGCGCGGCCCGAACTCGCTGGCGTGCGCATCGGCCTCATGCACGGTCGGCTCCCGGCCGAGGCGAAGGACGCTACGATGGCGGCCTTCGCTTCAGGAGATGCGCCCGTGATGGTCTCCACGACGGTGATCGAGGTGGGCGTCGACGTGCCCGAGGCGACCGTGATGATCGTGCTGGACGCCGAGCGGTTCGGCTTGTCCCAGCTGCACCAGCTGCGGGGCCGGGTCGGGCGCAGCGCGCTTCCGGGTCTGTGCCTGCTGGTGTCTAGGGCAGAGCCCGGGTCGTTGTCTCGCGAACGGCTCGATGCCGTCGCGTCCACCACTGACGGCTTTGCATTGGCGGAGAAGGACCTCGAGCTGCGCCGGGAGGGCGATGTCTTGGGAGCCGCGCAGTCGGGAGGGCGCAACTCACTTCGACTGCTGCGGGTGGTCAAGGATGCGGACGTGATCGAGGAGGCGCGAGCGGTCGCGCAAGACCTGGTGGCTGCGGACCCGGGCCTGGCGTCCGTCCCAGCCCTCGCCTCCGCGATCGACGCGTGGCTCGGCCCCGAGCGCGAGGACTACCTCGAGCGCGGCTGACCTCAGTCGACAGGTGGTCGCCCGCCGGCCGCGTAGTGCCCGGTCACCGTGATGCCACCCGGCAGCGGGACCTCGTGATCCAGGCCCACGAACGTGCCATTCTCGTCCTGCCACAGCGCCGGTTCGACCAGCGCGTACTTGTCCTCGTCCCAACTCGTCCAATCGCCCTGAAGCAGCCCGCCAGTGTCGGCCGAGTTCGGATTCACCGCCCAGAACGTGTGATGGAGGTGCCGGTCCACGATGAGATCCCGCAGGTGCGTCATCCACCGGTCCTGGCGCTCGTCCTCGCCCAGGCGGCCACCCCACTCGCCGATCAACAGGGGTGAGGTGCCGTCATCGTGTAGGTACAGCCAAGTCGGGCCCCAGACGTCTCTCTCCAGGCTCGCGGCCGAGAAGGATCCTTGGAACCACGGCTGCTCGTAGACCAGGGGGCCATAGTCGTGCGGTGAGTACATGATCTTGGTCGCCGGCCCCTCCACGGGCTGCGCGCCAGCCAGCCTCAGGTTGCCACCCCACCACGTGATGTCGTAGTCGCCCGGATCGTTCGACGACCACTGCTCGCCGTCGGCCGGGGTGGCCTCGATGCCCTCGACCAGCAGCAGCGCGTCCGGGTGCACGGCGTGGATCCGCTGCGCGGCCTCCGAGGCGACGGCGCGCCAGTCTGAGTCCGACCCGTCCCCCCACGTCGCGCGGGGACCGTCAGGCGGACTGCCGTGAGGTTCGTTCTGGAGGTCGAACCCGACGATGGTGTCGTCCTCGCGGTAGCGCTCGGCCACCCACTCCCAGCCGACCATGAAGTCCTCGGTCGAGATGCCTTCCGCCGACCACAGCGGCGCGACGTGGCCCGCGTTGTCCGCCTTCGCCGAGTGGACATCCAGGATCACCTTGACCCCGTGCGCTTTAGAGGCGACCAGCAGCGCCTCGAAGGCCTCGAGCGTGGTGGCGTCCGCGAGATCCGGGTTGGTGGCCGTGTTGACGTTGGTGGTCGCCGTGGCTGCACCAGCACGCCACTCCAGCAGCAGCTCCGTCGAGATGGGGATGCGCAAGACATTGAACCCGCGCTCCGCGATCGCCGCGACGGTGCTCTCGAGGTTGACGGCCCACAGCCCGTGCAGCACGCGATCAGCAGTGTTGAAGCCGAACCAGTTGGCCCCCGTGAGCCACACCGGGTTGCCCGCGGCGTCGATGATCCGGTTGCCATCGACGCTCAACCAGTCGTCTGAGCTCGGTGCGTTCGAAGGGGGAGCGACGTCCGCGGCCGTCGCGGGCTCGTCAGCCGTGTCGCCCTCGCCCGAGCCGCCCTGGCTGTCAGCCGAGCCGGCGCACGCGGCGGAGATCGCATCGGCCGTCCCTGACGCCGTGAAGCCGAAGGAGGTCTCGGCGCCGTCCGCGATCGCACCGTTGTGCTCGAGGCTCGCGACCTCGACCTTTGCAGTGGCGCCGGCCTCGAGCGTCGAGCTCCATGCGCCATCGACGACGGCGTCTCCCAGGTCGAGCGCGACGGACCACGACTCGAGTGCGCCCTCGGTGGCGCTGACGACCACGTCGGCGTTGAAGCCCCCGGGCCACTCGTCGCGGACCACGAGCCGGGCAGCGCACTGGTGCGCGGGCGCCGTGGCCGCAGCGGTCGGTGAGGGGGAGGACGGTGACGCGGTGTCGGTGGTGGCGGGTTGCGCCAGCGCCCAGACCGCGGCGGTGCCGAGCACCAGCACCGCTGCCGTCGCGACCAGCCAGCCGCGTCGCGTGGTGGGGCGCCAACGTCGGCGATGAGCGGTGTCGGCGGTCACGGTGTCATCGGGCGCGGTGTTATCGGGCGCGGTGTCGTCGCTCATGGAGCCCCTCTTCAGTTCAGGCACAGCCTAGTCACGGGCTGCACGCAGAGTGCGCCGTTGCCCGCCTACCCGCCGGCCTCAGCCGCGGGGACGCGTGCCTTCACGCGATGCCGTCGGAATGCGCAGGTGTCCCTGCCGTGTTTGTCAACCAGGCAAGACGCACGCGGGCGGGCAGGCCGTTGCAGCGGCGCGCTGGGATGAGGAGTGACCGCATGCAAGACGCGTGGCCCCTGTGGCCGTCGGTAGCGGCACTCGCGGCCGCCGTGGTGGTGCTCGGCTTCGGGGGCACGCGGCTTGCATATGTCGCGGATGAGTTGGCCGAGCGCACACGCATGGGAAAGGCCACTGCGGGGGCGCTCCTCCTGGGCGCCGTCACCTCGCTGACAGGCATCGTGACCACGGCCACGGGGGCACTGTCCGGAGAGGCCGACTTTGCGATCGCCAACCCCATTGGTGGCGTCGCGATCCAGACTGTGTGGATCGCGATCGCGGACCTGCTGTATCGCCGCACCAATCTCGAGCACGCGGCCGCGTCGCTGCCCAACCTGCTCCAGTCGCTGATCCTGCTGGCGCTCCTGGCACTGCCCGTGGCAGCGTACGCGACCCCCGACCTGACCTGGGGGTGGTTCCACCCGCTGACGCTTGCCATCCCCGCGCTGTACTTCTACGGGCTGCGGCTAGTGAAGTCTGTCGAGGATCATCCGCAGTGGAAGGCCAAGGAGACTTCGGACACCGGTGACGAGGAGCCCCCCGAGCAGTCGAACAGGTCTCTACGCGCGCTGTGGGTGTGGTTCGCGGTGCTGGGGGTCGTGGTGGCCGGGTTCGGCTGGGTCGTCGCGAAGGCGGGACTGGGTGTCGTCGCCGCCACTGGTATTCCGCCGTCGGTCGCAGGCTTCACGATCACGACGGCCATCTCCTCGCTGCCCGAGCTCATCACCCTGCTGGCCGCGGTGCGCATTGGATCTATCGAGCTGGGGATCGGCAACATCGTGGGCGGCAACGTGTTCGACACGCTCATGATCGCCGTCGCGGACGTGTTCTTCTTCAGTGGCTCGATCTACGCGTCAGTGGGGCCCACGTCGCTGGTCCTCCTGGCAGGCACGGCGCTCATCTGCGCCGTGCTCGCCGCGGGGCTCGTGGTGCGCGACAGGCGTGGCATTGGATTCGAGGGCATCGCCATCCCAGGCATCTACCTCGGGACGATCGCGCTCGCCATCGTTGCGGCCTAGCGCGGGGCGCACCGTGCCGCGCCCTACCCTGGGTGCATGACACGGATCATCGCCGGAGACCTCGGCGGCCGCCGCATCACCGTGCCCCCGCGCGGCACGCGCCCCACCACCGATCGCGTTCGCGAGGCCCTGTTCTCGCGCCTGGATCATCAGGACGCCATCCACGGAGCCCGGGCGCTCGACCTCTACGCCGGGTCCGGTGCGCTGGGTCTCGAGGCGCTCAGCCGTGGCGCGGCGTCAGCGACGTTCGTCGAGGCCGCTGGGTCGGCGGCGCGGGTGCTGCAGGCGAACGCGCGCGAGCTCGGCGTCGGTGAGAAGGCGCGGGTGGTCAAGGAGAAGGTGCTCCCGTTCCTCACTCGCTCCACGGACCAATGGGACCTGGTGCTGCTTGACCCGCCGTACGACATCGCGCCTTCGGACCTCACGGCGGTGCTCGGCGCGCTCGCGCCCCGCCTGGCGGCCGATGCGGTGGTGGTCGTGGAGTGGGCCAGCAAGGCACTGCGCGTCGACTGGCCCGTGGGGCTCGAGATCGAGCGGGAGCGCGACTACGGGCAGACCCGCCTGCACTGGGCTCGCTGGGGTAGCGTCGACGCATGACGCTCGCAGTCCTCCCCGGCACGTATGACCCCATCACTCTGGGCCATGTAGACATCGCGGCCCGCGCGGCGACCATGTTCGACGAGGTGGTCATCGGCATCGCCCACAACTCGACCAAGACCCCTCTGCTCGACGCAGAGACGAGGACGCGCCTTGCCCGGGGTGCGACGTCGCACCTCGAGAGTGTGCGAGTCGAGGTCATCGAGGGACTGCTCGTGCACTTTTGTGAAGAGGTGGGCGCCACGGCGATCGTCAAGGGCCTGCGCGGGGGAGCGGACTACGATGTCGAGCGCCCCATGGCCCTGATGAACCGCTCCCTCACCGGGATCGAGACAGTGTTCTTGACCGGCGACAACGCGCTCAGCCACATCGCCTCGTCGCTCGTGAGGGACGTTGCGCGGCACGGCGGGGACATCGACGCCTACGTCCCCGCGGGCGTGGGTGCCGCGGTCCGCGGAGCGCTTGAGGTCCGCTAGATCCGGACCCACGCGACCCGGGTTGAGCGACGTCCTGGGGATCACGTAGGATAGTGCGCCGGTCCTGCCGAACGTGCACGGGCCGAGGTTCACCTGGACCGGAAGGATGGGAGGCGCGTATGTCGCACCACCCAAACAGCTCTCCGTATCGATTCTCCGTGAGGGATATCGCGCGGAGCCCGGGCGCGCAGCGCACGGTCAGCGAGACCTTTCCGGCCCCAGCGGTCCTCGGCACAGTCATGGTCGGTGTGCCGGAGGGTACGGAGGTCAGGCTCGACGCGAGCCTGGAGTCTGTGTCCGAAGGTATCTGGGTCTCCGGAACCGTGACTGCTGAGGCGGTCGGGGAGTGCGGACGATGCCTGGACGAGGTGCGATTCGACGTCGCCGCCTCGGTCCAGGGACTGTTCATGCTCGACGACGCTCAGGCGGCGGACGGGGAAGGCGAGTCGGAGGATGTCTTCGAGTTCGACGGGGAGACCGTGGACCTCGAAGAGGTGGTGCGGGACGCGGTGGTGTTGCAACTGCCGTTCACTCCGCTATGCCGGCCGGACTGCCCGGGGCTGTGCGACCAATGTGGCGCTAGGCTTGAGGACGATCCAGACCACGCCCACGAAGTGATCGACCCCAGGTGGTCGGCGCTCACAAGTTTGACTGAACAGGAAGAGAGTTAACCGTGGCAGTTCCGAAGCGCAAGATGTCGCGTTCGAACACGCGTGCACGTCGCTCCCAGTGGAAGACCACTGCTGCGAACCTCACCGCGTGCCCGGCGTGCAAGGGTGCGAAGCTCGCACACGCAGCATGCCCCACGTGCGGCGCCTACAACGGCCGCCAGTACTCCGAGGCGCTCCGCACCGAGCACGGGGCCTGATCGGCCCTCGCCGCATGTGCGAGGCGATTCGATGAGCATTCCAGGGCAGGCTGCGGCCAACGCCTTGGCCGAGCGGTTGGGTGTCCTTGTGGACCCCGAACTACTCGTGCTCGCCCTCACCCATCGATCGTTTGCATATGAGGCCGGTGGCCTGCCCACGAACGAGCGACTCGAGTTCCTTGGGGACTCGGTGCTCGGTCTCGTGGTCACCGACCGTCTGTACCGCGATCATCCCGATCTCCCCGAGGGAGAGCTCGCCAAGATGCGCGCGGGCACCGTCTCTCAGCGCGCGCTCGCGAAGGTCGCGCGCGAACTCGAGCTCGGGCCCTGCGTCCTGCTTGGCAAGGGCGAGACCGCTACCGGTGGTGCCGACAAGGACTCCATCCTTTGCGACTCTCTCGAGGCCGTGTTCGGCGCGGTCTATCTCACGCATGGAATCGAGAAGTCCCGCGAGGTGATCCTGCGACTCGTGGGTCCCACGATGATCGCTGCGGCATCGTCCGGCGTCGCGCTCGACTGGAAGACCTCCCTCCAGGAGGCGTGCGCCCAGCGCGACCTAGGCGTACCCGCGTACGATGCCAAGGGCTCAGGTCCCGACCACTCCCGCACGTTCACGGCGACCGTGACCGTCGATGGTGCGGTGCGCGGCACCGGCACCGGGAGCGCGAAGAAGCATGCGGAGCAGGAGGCTGCGGAGCGCGCTTACGCCTCCATCGTTTACGAGGGCCCCGCAATCTCGGATGGCCCGGCTCCAGCCAACCTGTCCTGACACCCGTGTCGCCCGCCTGCCACAGCGCCTGAGATGCCAGAGCTTCCCGAGGTCGAGACCGTCAGGGCAGGGCTGGCGCCCCTGATCGGCGGCGCCGTCGTTCGCGAGACGCAGGTCCTGCGCGACAGCTGCGTGCGCCTGCTTCCCGGCGGTCCGGGCCAGTTCGCGGCACTCGCCGACGGCGCCCGGATCGCGGCGGTGGTTCGACGGGGCAAGTTCCTGTGGTTCCCGCTCACGCACGCGGCAGCGCCGGAGCCTACCGACGTGCTCTCGGCGCACCTCGGCATGTCCGGGCAGTTCCGCGTCCACCACGGCCCGTGGGCCGAGGCCGCCGCACCCCATCCTCACTGCCGAGCCCGGCTCCGGCTCGAACGCGACGGTGCCCGCCTCACCCTCGACTTCCTCGACCAGCGCACCTTCGGCTATTTGCACATCGAGCCGCTTGTGCCCACCGCCGATGCCCTGGCGGGGGGACAGGGATCGCCGCTCGCCGCGGTCCCGGGCACGGTGGCGCACATTGGCCGGGACGCGCTCGACCCGCACCTCGACACGGCGAAGGTGCTGCGGACGTGGCGTCGGGGCGCGCGCGGAATCAAGCAGGTGCTGTTGGATCAGACTCTGGTGAGCGGCATCGGCAACATCTATGCGGACGAGGCGCTGTGGCTGGCGCGTATCCACCCTGAGCGTCCCGCATCGGCCGTGTCGGCGGCGCAGGCGCGCGCACTGCTCGACGCGGCGCGCGCGGTGATGGCGCGTGCGCTCGCGCAGGGCGGCACGAGCTTCGACGCCCTCTACGTGAACGTCAACGGCGAGTCCGGCTACTTCTCACGTTCCCTGGAGGCGTACGGGCGCGCAGGTGAGCCATGCGCAAGGTGCGGTGCGACCATCCGCCGCGAGAGCATCGGCGGGCGCTCGACTCACTGGTGCGCGCGCTGTCAGCGTCGTTACGCTGCGCGCGGCTGAGTCAGACCCCGCAGGCATCCGGCTACGATGCGGAGT
Source organism: Demequina ureilytica (assembly GCF_048553575.1). Classification (NCBI taxonomy): domain Bacteria; kingdom Bacillati; phylum Actinomycetota; class Actinomycetes; order Micrococcales; family Demequinaceae; genus Demequina; species Demequina ureilytica. The sequence goes on from NZ_JBLZIE010000001.1 coordinate 1,427,226, forward strand.
ATGGCTGACGTGAGAGTGCTTGTACTGGACGACCATGAGGTCGTGAGACGTGGGATCTGCGACATCCTTGATCGCGCAGACGGAGTCGAGGTGGTGGCCGAGGCCGCCAACGTCGCGCAGGCGATCCGCCGCGTCGACGCCACCAGGCCGGACGTCGTACTGTCCGATCTGCGCCTACCCGATGGCACCGGGCTTGACGTGATCGCCCACGTGCGTGCGACTCACCCGGACACCCATATCGTCGTGCTGACGAGCTACGACGACGATGATGCGAAGGACGCCGCGCGCACCGCAGGAGCTGATGCCTTCGTCGCCAAGACGGCGGGCTCGGCGGAGGTGCTCAAGGCAGTGCGAGACGCGGCCTCGGGCCGTGAGCATGGCCAGCACATCGATGTCCAGGAGGACGCCGACATCGCCGCGCTGACCCCGACCGAACGCAAGATCGTGACCGCAGTAGGCGACGGGCTCTCGAACAAGGAGATCGCGGACCAACTCGGCATCGCCGAGAAGACGGTGAAGAACCACGTGACGAGCATCCTCGCCAAGATGGGCCTGCAACGGCGCACGCAGGTGGTCGCCTGGGCGACTCAGCGGCGGGCCCAGTCCTTCCGCCGGTAGTTCCCACTCGCGAGCATCGCTCACGCGATGCGCCGCGTTCCCTGTCACTCGACAGCGGCCGACATGTCCGCTGAGTCGCGGCCTTAAGCCGACTCCCGTCATAACCGTGTGGGATCACGGTCACGCCCACGCGCCGCGGCGAGTGGGGCGATAGGTGCGCCGCCAGAGTCTCGGACCGGCGGGCCGGTCGGGGCCGGCTCGGTAGATGCGTACGTGTCTCGGCTCGAATGTGCGGTTCCTTCCGCCGATCATCGGCCTCTTGCCAGGGCAAGCAAGCCGAATGGGACGTGATCTGCCGTGCCGGTGACGCCTGGCGGGCGCATTGCGACGATGTAATGACGTAAGTCGGCGCCTTTGTGTTGACAACCAACATAAGTCTTCGTAGTGTCACTATCAGCGTGCCTCAGGACCAAGGTCCTGGTGTGCGCGACCCGATACACCAACTGAGTCGCATCGTCGCGATGATCGGAAGGAAAGCCCTTGTACAAAGATGTGCATAAGAGCCGCTCCAGGCTCACTGCGGCGGTGATGGGTACGGCGCTAGCCGGTACCTCACTGCTCGTGGCAGCAGCACCCGCCCAGGCTGAGCCTGTCGGCACAGCCTCCCAAGCCTCACTAGCAGAGGCCCCCACGAACCTGGCCACTGATGTCACGGGAGAGCCGGGGTTTGACGCGCTCCTGTTCACCAAGACGGAAGGCTTCCGTCACGGAAACATCCCTGACGGCATCGCAGCTATCGAGCAGATGGGCCTGGACAACGGGTTTACGGTGGACGCCACCGAGGACGCGACGGCGTTTACCGAGGAAAACCTCGCCAACTACGACGTCGTGATCTTCTTCTCAACCACCGGCGATGTGCTCGACACGACACAGCAGGCCGCGTTCGAGACCTACATTCAGAACGGCGGAGGCTACGCGGGCATTCACGCGGCCTCCGACACCGAGTACGACTGGCAGTGGTACGGCGACCTGGTGGGCGCCTACTTCGAGGGTCACCCCCCGGGCACGCCCAACGCGGACATCACCGTCGAGGACTTCGCGCACCCGTCGACGCAGCACCTGCCCGACGTCTGGAACCGGACTGACGAGTGGTACTCCTTCCAGGAGAACCCGCGTGATGACGTTCACGTGCTGGCCAGCCTGGACGACGACTCCTACAACGGCGGCACCATGGGTGACGATCACCCGATCGCCTGGTGCCAGAACTACGACGGCGGTCGGTCCTGGTACACCGGTGGCGGACACACCGCAGCATCGTTCTCCGAGCCGGAGTTCACTACGCACGTGCTCGAGGGCATTCGCACTGCGGCTGGCGTCGTTCAGTCCGACTGCAACGCCACGGATAGCGACGCGTACGAGCTCGTGAACCTCGCCGACGACACCAGGAACCCGATGTCGCTGAACGTGGCTGACGACGGCACGGTGTTCTATCTCGAGCGCGACGGCGAGCTCCTGCGCATCGACCCCGAGACCCAGCAGACCTCGACGGCCATCGACCTCAACGTGACGAACGGCAACGAGGACGGACTCCTGGGCATGGTCCTGGACCCCGACTTCGAGACGAACAATCACGCCTTCATCTACTGGTCGCCGGCAACGGTGTCGCCGGAGGACGGTCCGCACAACCGCATCTCGCGTTTCACGTATGACCCGAACTCAGGCACCTTCGATCCCGCTAGCGAGGTCTTGGTCCTGAAGGTCGAGACCCAGCGCGACGAGTGCTGCCACGCGGGTGGAGACATGATCTTCGACCTTGATGGCAACCTGGTGCTCGCGACCGGTGACAACACCAACCCGTTCGACTCGAGCGGCTACACGCCCATCGACGAGCGCGACGGCCGTTCCTCGTGGGACGCCCAGGGCACTTCGGGCAACACCAACAACCTGCGCGGCAAGATCGTGCGCATCACGCCGCAGCCCGACGGCTCCTACACGATTCCGGACGGTAATCTCTTCGAGGAGGGCACCGACCTGACGAGGCCGGAGATCTACGCGATGGGCTTCCGTAACCCGTTCCGGATCGGGCTCGACCCCCACACCGGCAACTACCTGGTGGCGGACTACGGACCGGACGCGGGCAGCGCAAGCGGCACCCGTGGTCCTGCAGGCACGACCGAGTGGAACATCGTCGACGAGCCGGGCAACTACGGCTGGCCGTTCTGCCACGGAGTCAATTGCTACAACGACTACAACTTCGAGACCGGCGCCTCGGGCGATGAATTCGACCCGACCGCGCTCGTCAACGACAGCCCGAACAACACGGGTCTCACTAACCTTCCCGATGTGATCTGGCCCGAGTACTACGGTGAGCGCGGCGCGCAGGACAACCCGTTCCCCATCGTGGGCAGCAACGGCTACACCGGCGCACCCATGGGTGGACCGGCTTATGATTACGACCCGGACCTCGTCTCCGAGACCAAGTTCCCGGAGTACTGGGACGGCAAGGCCTTCCTGGGTGACTGGAACAACGGCGACGCCTTCGCCATCACCCTCAACCGCGGTGACGCCACCAACCCGGGATCCGAGATCACCAAGATCACCCCGCTGCTTCCTGGCCTGATCTCCGACAACCCCGAGTTCGCCCAGGTCATGGACGCCACGTGGGGCCCGGAGGGCTCGCTGTACGTCATCGACTGGGGAGTCGGATACGGCACCAACAACGCCGATTCGGCGATCTACCGCATCGATTACGTCGAGGGCAACCCCTCGCCGATCGCGCGGGCATCTGCGGATGTCACCAGCGGTGCTGGCAGCGAGCTCACGGTGAATTTCTCTTCCGAGGGAACGCGTCACCCTGGCTTCCTCAACTACACGCTGCAGTGGGACTTCGGTGATGGAAACACCAGCACCGAGGACAACCCGACTCACACCTACACGGCGATGGGCGAGTACACCGCTCAGCTCACCGTGACCGACGAGAACGGCCTCACTGGGGTCGCGAACGTCACCATCGTGGTCGGCAACGCGGCTCCCACCGTGGAGATCGTCTTCCCCGAACAGGGAGGCTTCTTCAACTGGGGTGATGAGGTGGACTACGAGGTCGTCATCAACGACCCCGACGCTACCGGCGAGATCAACTGCGACAACGTCAACGTGCTTCCCGCTCTGGGACACGCCTCGCATCAGCACCCCTCGGGTGCGCTCACCGGCTGCACGGGAGTCATTCCCACGCTGCGCGATGAGGGCCACGGCATCACGGAGAACATCTTCTGGACCGTGGACGTGTCCTTCACTGATGACGGTGGCGCGGCCGGGGTGCCCCTGTCGGGTTCCACGACCAACATCCTCAACCCCAAGCGCATGGAGGCGGAGTTCTTCGACGCCACCGGTGCGCTGACGGACGCCTACCCGGAGAATGATGGTGAGGGCGTCCAGACAGAGGACAACTCGGACATCGACCAGGGACAGAACCTGTCCTTTGTTGAGCCCGGCGACTGGTGGTCGTACGACCCGGTGAACTTCAAGGGCATCGATGGTGTGCGTGCACGCCTCGCGTCCCCTGTGGATGGCGCTGGTTCGATGACCATGCACTGGGGTGCACCTGACGGGCCCGAGCTCGGTGAGATCGCCTTCACCGAGACCGGCGACTGGCAGGCCTACGAGGACTTCGATGTCGCTCTGACGGATCTCCCGACCGATTCGGGGAACCTGTACTTCGTGCACCGCGCAGGACAGGTCAACGTCAACTACTTCGAGTGGCTCGGCGACGGCGTGGACGGCAACTCCGTTCCCGTCATCGACTTCGAGGTCGACACCGTGTCGGGGATCGCTCCTCTCACGGTGAACGCCACTGCGACGGCGGTCGACCCCGAGGGCACCGACGTCACGCTCGAGTGGAACCAGGGAACCGGCGACGGTTTCGTGTCCGGCACCGAGGCCGAGCAGTTCGTCTACGACACGCCCGGCAGCTACCTGCTGCGTGTGCGTGCCACGGACGAGACCGGTGTGTCCGGTGAAGAGTATGTCCAGATCACTGTCTCGCAGGAGGTTGCTCTCTGCTTCGACGGTCGTTCGGACGACTTCACTGGCGACCAGCTCGACACGCAGCGCTGGGACGGTTCGGTCCGCCTCAACCAGGAAGTGAGTGTGGTGGACGGCCACCTGGTCATCCCCGCCTCGCTCACCGACATCTACCAGGACACCAACGACACGCCGAACATCATCCTCCAGGACCTGCCCGCAGGCTCCTGGCAGGCCACCGCTAAGGTGACGATTCCTGCTCGTGCGCAGTACCAGCAGGCAGGGCTCGTGGTCTACGGCGATGACGACAACTACACCAAGATGGTGATCCAGGCTCGTGACGAGAGCGCGGCCGGTCGAATCTTCCAGCTTGCCAACGAAGTTGACGGCACAGCGACGGAGGACAACACCGACGCACTCGGCGACGCGTACCCGGACACCGCTTGGGTCCGCCTCACCAGCGATGGCTCGTCCATCAACGGCTCCTACTCGGACGATGGTCAGAACTTCACTGACATGCCCGAGACGTTCTCGATCGCGGACCTCCAGGATCCCCGCATCGGTCTGCTTGCGCTTGCCAGCGCCGGCTCGCCCGCTGCAGAGATCGACGCGGAGTTCGACTGGTTCCACTTCACGCCCGACGACACGTCGGCCGCGGGTGAGCCGAACGACGACTTCGACGGCACGACGCTCGATGCGTGCCGCTGGACCGTGTACAACGAGGACCCGAACGCCTACCGGGTGACCGGCGGTGCGCTGGAGATCGATCCTGCCGCCGGCGACATGTACCAGGACGGCACCGGTGTCACGAACTTCGTGATGCAGGACGTTGAGGGTGACTGGACGGTGGAGACCAAGGTCGACACGTCGGAGCTGGAGCACCAGTACCAGCAGGGCGGCTTGCTCGCCTTCGCCGACGAGGACAACTACGTCAAGGTCGACCTGGTCGCCACCAACGCGGTTGGTAGCGCCAAGAACACTGGCGTCGAGATCCTGAGCGAGATCGATGGTGCCGTGACCGCAGGGGCTTCGCAGTTGCCTGCCCCTGAGAACGGCATCGTCTGGTTGCGTATGTCCAAGGAGGGCGACGTCATCACTGGCGCCGTCAGTTCCGACGGCGAGACGTGGACCGACTTCCCCGATCAGATGACCAACCCCGGCGCAGCTGCCGGCCAGGTCGGTGTGTTCGCGCTCGGGACCGACAACCAGACGGTGACGCCTACCGTCCGCTTCGACTACTTCCGAGTGGTCGGGGACGAGGCGGAGCCAATCGTGCTCGACGTCGCAGTGTCGCCTGCGGCTCCGAACGGCGATAATGACTGGTACACCTCTCCTGTGACGGTGGACGCCTCCGTCACCGGAGGTGGCGAGTCCACCATCTACCGCGAGTACCGGATCGACGGCGGCGACTGGAGCGAGTACACGGCTCCTGTCGAGGTCTCGACGGACGGGGAGCACACGGTTGACGTGCGCGCCTCAGGCTCCGGGGCTGCAGAGGTGATGGAGTCTGTGTCGTTCAAGATCGACGCCACGAACCCCACGGCCGACATCGTCACTGATCTCACGGCCGACCCCCGCACCCTCGTGGTGATGGGCGAGGACGACGAGAGCGGTGTGGCCACGCTCGAGTACCGCATCGATAGTGGTCTGTGGGAGGAGTACACGACTGAGGTCGAGCTCTCCGACGACCGGCAGACCATCAGGGCGCGGGCCATCGACGCTGCGGGCAACGTGTCCGCGACGGCGAACGCCTACGTCCCCGAGTTCGGTGACATTGCGTTCACCGACGTCGATGGGTCACTGGAGCACTTCGAGTCGATCATGTGGCTCGCGGACCAGAACATCACCTACGGCTGGACCACCGAGAACGGCACGGAGTTCCGTCCGTTCAACTCGATCACTCGTGATGCGATGGCGGCGTTCCTGTACCGCTACGCAGGTTCGCCGGACGTCACGCTTCCTGCGCAGTCTCCGTTCGTGGACATCACGCCCACGAACACGGAGTTCTACGAGGAGATTGTGTGGCTGGCTCAGGAGGGCATCTCCACTGGTTGGACTGTGAACGGCGGACAGGAGTTCCGTCCGTTCGAGCCGATCACTCGTGATGCGATTGCGGCGTTCCTCTACCGCTACGCGGGAGAGCCCGAGTGGACCGACCCGGTCGAGTCTCCGTTCTCTGACATCACGTCGGAGAACACGGAGTTCTACACCGAGATCACGTGGCTGGAGTCCACGGGTATCACCGAGGGATGGGTGGAGAACGGCGTTGCCGAGTTCCGTCCGTTCAACGAGACCACCCGTGACGCGTTCGCCGCGTTCCTCAACCGGTACAACCAGCAGTTCGGACCCGTGGACGAGGTGGAGCCGCTCGAGCTGAGCGTCTCCGTCTCGCCCGCCTCCCCGGACGGCGACGCGGACTGGTACACGTCGGCGGTGACGGTGGATGCCACCGTCACCGGCGGCGGGGGGTCCGGCGCCGAGCTGGAGATCAGCATCGATGGCGGCGAGTGGAGTGACTTCACTGCACCCGTCGAGGTGTCCGAGGATGGCCAGCACACCGCAGAGGTGCGCGCGTCCCACCCGGACACCGCCACCGTGACCGAGTCCGTGTCGTTCAAGATCGACGGCACGGACCCCACGGCCAGCATCGACACTGCGCTCTCGTCCCAGCCCCGCACCTTCACGGTGTCGGGTGCGGACGAGACCAGCGGCGTGGCCCTGCTCGAGTACCAGCTCGACGGAGGCGCGTGGACGGAGTTCACGGCTGATGTCGAGCTCTCCAACGACGCTCAGACCATCACGGCACGTGTGATCGACGCCGCGGGCAACCAGTCCGCGGTCGCGACCGCCGATGTCCCTGAGTACGTGGAGGACTTGTGCGACCCGGTTGTCGGTCTGGACGACGAGTTCAATGGGGACTCGCTGGACAACTGCCGCTGGACTGTCGAAAACGAGGACGCTGCCGCGTACCGCGTTGTCGACGGCAACCTGGAGATCGACCCCGCAGCGGGCGACATCTACCAGGCCGCCACCGGCGCCACGAACTTCGTGGTGCAGGAGCAGTCCGGCGACTGGACCGTGGAGACCATGGTGGACACGTCGGAGCTGGTGCACCAGTACCAGCAGGCTGGCCTGATCGTTCGGGCTGACGACGACAACTACGTCAAGCTCGACTTGGTGGCGACCAACGCCGTGGGCGGTGCCCGCGACGTTAACGCCGAGTTCCGGAGCGAGATCGGCGGCGAGGTCCAGAACCCGCAGCCGAACATCGATCTGGATGCCGCCACGGGTAACTTGTGGTTGCAGCTGACCAAGACGGGTGACGACTTCACCGCCTCGATCAGTGTCGACGGTGAGACGTGGACCCCGTTCCCGGACACCCTCACCAACGCTGCTGCGGCAGCCGGCGGGGTGGGTGTGTACACGCTCGGCACCGACAACCAGACGGAGACGCCGAGCGTTCGCTTCGACTACTTCCGCCAGGTCGGGGACGAGCCGGTGTGCCTGCCCAGCGATGACTTCGAGGGCGACGCCCTCGATGAGTGTCGCTGGACCGTGGTGAACGAGGACGCTGCCGCGTACCGCGTGATCGACGGCAACCTGGAGATCGACCCCGCAGCGGGCGACATCTACGGGACCGACAACACCGGAGTCACCAACTTCGTGGTGCAGCAGCTCGAGGGCGACTGGACTGTGGAGACCTTGGTGGACACGTCGGAGCTGGTGCACCAGTACCAGCAGGCTGGCCTGATCGTTCGGGCTGACGACGACAACTACGTCAAGCTCGACTTGGTGGCGACCAACGCCGTGGGCGGTGCCCGCGACGTTAACGCCGAGTTCCGGAGCGAGATCGGCGGCGAGGTCCAGAACCCGCAGCCGAACATCGATCTGGATGCCGCCACGGGTAACTTGTGGTTGCAGCTGACCAAGACGGGTGACGACTTCACCGCCTCGATCAGTGTCGACGGTGAGACGTGGACCCCGTTCCCGGACACCCTCACCAACGCTGCTGCGGCAGCCGGCGGGGTGGGTGTGTACACGCTCGGCACCGACAACCAGACGGAGACGCCGAGCGTTCGCTTCGACTACTTCCGCCAGGTCGGGGACGAGCCGGTGTGCCTGCCCAGCGATGACTTCGAGGGCGACGCCCTCGATGAGTGTCGCTGGACCGTGGTGAACGAGGACGCTGCCGCGTACCGCGTGATCGACGGCAACCTGGAGATCGACCCCGCAGCGGGCGACATCTACGGGACCGACAACACCGGAGTCACCAACTTCGTGGTGCAGCAGCTCGAGGGCGACTGGACTGTGGAGACCTTGGTGGACACGTCGGAGCTGGTGCACCAGTACCAGCAGGCTGGCCTGATCGTTCGGGCTGACGACGACAACTACGTCAAGCTCGACTTGGTGGCGACCAACGCCGTTGGCGGTGCCCGCGACGTTAATGCCGAGTTCCGGAGCGAGATCGGCGGCGAGGTCCAGAACCCGCAGCCGAACATCGATCTGGATGGCGCCACGGGTAATCTGTGGTTGCAGCTGACCAAGACGGGTGACGACTTCACCGCCTCGATCAGTGTCGACGGTGAGACGTGGACCCCGTTCCCGGACACCCTCACCAACGGGGCTGCGGCTGCAGGCTCAGTGGGCCTGTACTCGCTCGGCACCGGCAACCAGACGGTCGCACCGACGGTCCGATTTGACTACTTCAACGTGAGTCAGTGAGGACATATTGAATGAGCACCAGACCATGACGGTCGCACCGCGAGTCCTTCCGGGACACACGTGGAGCATGCGGATCGTGATGATGATGGTGTCGCTGGTCGCCGCAGTCGCGGGAGGCGTGCTCTACGCCCCCGCGGCTGCGGCGCACGGCGGTCCGTATGAGCTAGAGGTACACAACGACGGCGCTGGCGGAGTGCAGGTCTTCGCGTACTACGTCGAGGACGGGCACGTGGTCGAGGCGATCATGGATCCCGTGGTGGAGGCAGTGTCGGCAGGCGGGATCGAACGCGGGCCGATCCGGCTCGTCTCCTCAGCGGAGGGGCAGGGACGCTGGGTGTCTGAGGAGCCGTTCCTCGATGCCGGCGACTGGACCGTGACGGTGACGACGACCACGCCGGAGGAGGCGTCGGTGACCGCTGAGTACACCCTTGCTCCGTTCGATCCACCTGCCGATGCCGAACCCGCGCATGAGCCGGCTGAACCCGAGCCCAGTTCCAGTGGTGCCGCCGCCACTGAGGATCAGGCCGCCACCGATGGCCTCGCCTTCACCGACGACCAGGGCGTCGGTGAGGGGGCCTACGCGTGGCTCGCCGCCGCAGGCGTCATCGTGGTTCTGGCAGCAGCCTTTCTGGCGTGGCGACGCTCACGGCAATAGTCAGCCGTGCGAGCACTCCACGTTCCACACGGCCACGCACCCAGGGCGGTCCTCGCCCGGCCACCTCTCATTCAGGCTGAAGGTGCCGTTTCGCCTCAGCGCGCGGTTGGCGAGATTCGACGTCCCCGAGTGGCGCTGAGTAGCGCCTGCGGGTCCGATCCCGTTGTCTTCGACCCTGACCTCGACTCGGCCGTCGTGAGCCTCGAGCACGATCCGAACGGCGTCAGCACCTGCGTGTCGCGCCACGTTCGACACCAGTTCGCGTGTCACCGCCACCAGATCGTCCGCGAGGGACGGATCCCCGACGACGGCACCGTCGAGGTTCGGCCACTCCGCCGACACCGAGGGTTCGAATCCCAGGGATGAGCGTGCCAGCAGCAGTTCGCGCCGCAGGCGCTCGGCGATCGGTTCATTGCTCCGCTGACCGGCAAGGGTGCTCATGACCCCGCGCACCTCGTGTTGGGCTCGCTTGACGTGATCGAGGGTGCCGCGCAGGCGCGTGGCCACCGCATCGTCCGAGTCCTCTGCGATCGCCTCGATCTGCATTGCCGTCGCGAAGAGTTCCTGCGACACCAGGTCGTGAAGGTCGTCGGCGAGCCTGGCGCGCTCCTCGAGCAGGGCAGAGACGGACTTGACGTGGCTGAGCTCCGACAGGCTCAGCGCGAGAGCCGCTTGGCCCGCGAACCTCAGCGCGAGCGATAGGTCGCCAGCGTCGAACTCGCGCGTGCCGCGCTCCCGCCACAGCATGAGCAGACCCACGGCGCGCCCCTGAGCGACGAGGGGTGCATACAGAGTGGGACCGTAGGACATCACGGGTTCGAGCACGTGCGCGCCAGGCGGCTCGGAGGCCACCAGGCCTTCGCCCGAGCGGATGACGTTCATGCCCGTGCCCTCAGGAGGGAGCTCGAGCCCGAGCAGGTGATCCGCCCCGTCGCCGGCGGTGACCTCCATGACCCAGGCTCCGTCGACGCCAGGCAGCACCAGTGCCGCCGCTCCCGCGTCTGCGAGCTCGAGAGCGGCATCGATGGTGCGTTGCAGCGCACCCTCCGCACCTGGGTCGGAGAGCAGATCCATCGTGATGCGTTGCGTCGCGACCAGCCACCGTTCGCGTTGCCGGGCGAGGTCGTATAGCTGCGCGTGGTCGATGGCGACGGACGCTGCGGCCGCCAGCGCCTGGATCGCGCGTTCGTCGGCATTGAGGAAACCGCCGGGCTTGTTCGCGAGGTACAGCTGGCCAAACGCCCGGCCCCCCACGTGGAGTCCAGCGCCGAGAAAGCTGTCGAGCGGTGGGTGTCCGGGAGGCAGCCCGATCGAGGAGGGGTGCGAGGAGACATCCTCAAGAGCGATGGTGCCGTCGGCAGGGATCTCGCCGAGCACGCCGATGGGTCGGGGCGGCCGACCCAGGCGCTTCTGCAGCTCGGCGTCCATGCCGTGCACGTAGAAGCCGGTGCTTTCGCCGGTCGAGTCCAGCACGTTGATCGCGGCGAACCGCGCGGACGTCAGCTCGGCGGCGGCGCTGAGGAACGCGTCGAGCACCAAGGGCAGGTCGAGCTCCGCGTTGAGCGCGATCACCGCCCGCGCGAGCGCGAGCTCTCTGGCGTGGGCGTCAGGCATCGGAGTGCACCGGATCGAGGCTGACAGTGCGGTCCGCCGCGTCGAGGAGGCTGAGGTCGTGGGTCACGATCACCACGCTACGGCCATTGCTCCGCAGGTGGGCAAGAGCCGCGCGGAGCGCCGCTCGTCCCGCCTGATCAAGGTGCTCGCCGGGTTCGTCGATGAGGTGGATCGGCTGAGGGGCAAGCAACGCCCGTGCGAGGAGCAGGCGCCGCCGCTCTCCGCCGGACACCGTTCCGCCCCCGGACCCCAGCACGGTGGCGAGCCCCTCGGGCAGGGTCCCCACCCACTGGCGAAGTCCCACGACCTCAAGGGCGTCGAGCGCCTGGGCCTCGGTCACGCCGCCGTGCGCGACTCTGAGATTCTCGAGAACGGTCGTGCCGAATACGTGCGCATCTTCGGCGGTAATCGCCACGACTGCCCCGAGGTCGGGCTCGGCGACGGGGATGCCGTCGATGAGCGCCTCGCCGCATACTGGCTCGAGGGCACCGCCGAGTGTGGCGAGCAGCGTCGTCTTGCCGATGCCCGAACGGCCGACGATCGCGACGACGTCTCCGGGCCCGGCGCGAAAGGTCACCGGGACCGTCGGCGTCATGCCGGGCCAGGCTGCCGACACTTCGCGCGCCTCCAGGACGGCCGATGCGCCAGAGCCTGGGCGATGGATGTCACCGGGGTCTTCACTCGCGTCGCGAGGCGGCGCGAGCTCCTCGATGCGTTCGGCCGCGCGGGCGGAGCGGAACAACTGCTGCATCGCGGCGGGGACCGTGCCCACCGCCTCGAAGGCGGCGAGCGGCAGCAGTGCAACGATCGCTGCGGTGGTGGGCCCGATCTCCCCGTTCGCAGCAGCGGTCACCGCCACCGCGATCGAGCCGACCAGCGCTGCGCCGGCCGCAAGCGCCTGGACCGCGGCCGCCCACGCGGCGGGGCGTGCCGTCGCCTCATGGGCGCTGGCAGATGCGGCGTCCGCCTCGGCGAGCTCGACCAAGGCGATGGTGCTCGTGCCCCACACGCGGTGCTCGGCGGCGGCCTCCAAGGCGGACAGCGCGCTCTCGGTGACCCGCGCATCGGCCGTCACCGCGAGGGCAGCCGCCGCTCGTGCGGAACGCAGCGTGAGCAGCGCCGCTCCCACGCCGGCGGCCAGCAGGCTCGCCGCGAGCACGACGCCTGCCCAAGGCACCAGGAAGCCGGAGATGCCGACGGAGATGGCGGAGACCACCACCGCGACGGCGAGTGGGATGAGGCCCCGCACCACCGCATCGGCGATCGAGTCCACGTCCGCGCCGATGCGCGCCATCACCTGGCCGCGCGTCAAAGGCAGCACACGTGCTGCCGGAGATTCTGCGAGCCGTTCGTAGACGCGGACCCGGAGCGACACGGCGCCGCGCAGCGCGACCCCGTGGGACGACAGCCGCTCGAGGTAGCGGAACAGCCCGCGCCCGATGCCGAAGAATCGGACCACGACGGCGGCGACCGCCAGGTCGGCGGGGGAGGGCATGCCTGCGGCGCGCGCGATCATCCACGCGGCGACAGCGGCGAGGCCCACGGCGGAACCCAGCGCGGCAGATCCGGTGAGCACCGCCAGGGCGGTGCGGCCCGGGTGCAGGCCCGCGTCACGCAGCACGCGCCGGAGGGCGCCCTTGCGGGCGTCGATGATCGTGTGCGGAGCGTTCGTCATGGCGCCTCCGCCCGGGCGGAGGCGACCTCGACCACGGCATCGGCCGCCGCCATCAGTTCCGGCTCGTGGGTGGCGACCACCACCGTCGCCCCGGTTGCGGCTGCGGCGCGAATGCGGCTCACGACCTCGGCCCGCGCCTCGATGTCGAGGTGGGCGGTGGGCTCGTCGAGGACGATGACGGGGCGGCCCGAGTCGAAGGCGCGCGCGAGCGCCGCGCGCTCGCGCTGGCCCAGGCTCATGGTGCGGCCAGGGACACCAAGATCCGGGCGTTGGGGGACCCAAGCGAACTGCTGGGCCCATGCGTCGGCGTCGATCTGGTCGAGCGGAGCGGGTGTGCCGTTCGGCAGCGTCGCCACGACGTCACCCTCATCGGGGCGCAGCAGCCCCATCATGGCGAGCAGCGCCATGGACTTGCCGTCGCCGTTGGGCCCCACCAGAGCGGTGATGGCGCCGGGCCGGGCCTCGAACGTGAGGGACTCGGGTGCCATCCTGCGGCCGTCCGGTGTGGCGACGGAGAGCTCTCGGATCTGCAGGGAGGCGCCGGTCAGCGAGGGAGCGGCGGCGTCGCCGCCCACAGGCGCGACGGCCGTGTCGAGAACGTCGAACGCCGCATCGGCCGCGGCAAGACCGTCGGCGGAGGCGTGGAAGTGCGTTCCGACGTTGCGCACGGGAAGGTAGACCTCGGGTGCGAGCACGAGGACGGCGAGTGCGGTCTCGATGCTCACGTCGCCGTACACCAGTCGGAACCCGAGGGTCACAGCGACGAGCGCGACCGCCAGGGTGGTGAGGAGCTCGAGGACCATGCCGGACAGGAACGCGACGCGCAGAGATCCCATTGTCGCGCGGCGCTGAGCGTCACCGAGCTCGCGCACGCGCGCTGCCGGTCCTCGGTGGCGGCCGAGCGCCCGCAGGGTGGGGAGGCCTGCGATGAGGTCGAGAACGCGCGAGGACAGGCGCTGCATCGCGTCCAGATGCTTGGCCGAGTGGGCGCGAGTGACGAGGCCGATGAGCACCATGAAGATCGGCACCAGCGGCAGCGTGCCGGCGATGATCGCCGCAGAGATCCAGTCGAGGTCGAGCACCACGATCAGCATGAGCGGCGTCACCGTGGCGGCCAGCATGAGCTGAGGCAGGTAGCGGACGAAGTAGGGAAGCAGCCCGTCCAGGCCGCGCGTGACGGTCGTGGTCACGTTCGAGCCCTCGCCCGATGCCGCCCAACGGGGACCCAGACGGGCGGCGTGGGCAACGACCCGACCGCGCAGTTCAGCCACCACGGCAACGCCCGCTCGGTGGGCGAGCCGCTCCTGGATGCCCACCAGCAGCACCCGCGCCGTGACGAGGGCCGCCAGCCACGCCAGGCCGGTCTCGAGCTCACGCGCGCCCACCGGAACCACGGCGCCGATCCACCCGAGCCCGTCCTCCGTGAGGGGGGAGGGCGCGAGCACAGGAGCCAACAGACGCGCGATGACGAGCGCCTGCAGGCCGATGACGACGGCGGTGAGCAGGCCCAGCACCGCAGTCGTGACGACGTAGCGCCGTGCGGGGCCGATGCGGGCAATCAGGCGCGGATCGAGGGGACGCACGCTCTACTTCTTGAGGAACTTCAGGGAGCTGTGCTCGGGAATGTTCTCCGCGGACAGCCGGCGCCGGAACACCCAGTAGGTCCAGCCCTGGTAGACGAGCACCACGGGCGTGAGGATCAGGGCGACCCAGGTCATCACCGTCAGCGTGTAGTCGGTGGATGAGGCGTTCTCGACGGTCAGCGAGAAGGCAGGGTCCGTCGACGACGGCATGACGTTCGGGTACAGCGAGCCGTAAAGCAGCACTACCGCGAAGGCGATTGCCACCGCGTTGCCCGTGAAGGCGTATCCGTAGCGTCCCAGCCGGCCCGCGACGACCGCCGTGGCGAGCCCGAGCGCCGCGACCGCCACGGGGATCCAGGTCCACCACACTGCGGAGTACATCAACTGCGTCCAGACCGCGAACACTCCCGCAATCGTGAGCGCGATGGGGGCCATCTGGCGTGCCACCGCCTCGGAGCGCTCGCGCACCACGCCGTTCGTCTTGAGCGACAGGAAGATCGCCCCGTGGCTGAGGAACAGCGCGAGCGTGGTCGCACCGCCCAGCAGCGCGTAGGGGCTGAGCAGGTTGAAGAAGCCGCCGGTGTAGGTGAAGGTCTCATCGATGGGCACGCCGCGCACGATGTTGGCGAACGCCACGCCCCACAGGATCGCGGGGACCCAGGCGGAGCCCATGATGATCCAGTCCCACCGGCGCCGCCACGTGTCATCGTCGATCTTGCCGCGGTACTCGATCGCGACGGCTCGCACGATCAGCGCCAGCAGGATCAGCAGCAAAGGGAAGTAAAAGCCGGAGAACAGCGTCGCGTACCACTCAGGGAAGGCAGCGAACATCGCGCCACCCGCAGTGAGCAGCCAGACCTCGTTGCCGTCCCAGACGGGACCGATGGTGTTGAGCGCCGTGCGCCGACCGCGATCGCCCTTGCCCACCTTCTCCATGAGCATGGCCACGCCGAAGTCGAAGCCCTCGAGCACGAAGTACCCGGTCCAGAGGACCGCGATGAGCATGAACCAGAAAGTTGCGAGATCCACGTCTGTCCCTCCCTAGTAAGCGAACGACATGGGTCGGTCGGGGTCGTCGCTGGGCTCCTCGTACTCCACGTGCGGCGCACCCTCAGAGGCGTACCGCTGCAGTAGCCGGAACCAGAACACTCCTAGGACCGCGTAGACGAGGGTGAAGACGATCATCGAGGTCGCGACCTCGCCCACATCCGTCGCGTTGGAGACGCCGAACATGGTCATCAGCATCACCTGGTCAGAGCCGGTGGGATTGGGCGCCACGACGAAGGGCTGTCGCCCCATCTCAGTGAAGATCCAGCCGAAGCTCGCGGCGAGGAACGGCATCGGCAGCGACAGCAACGCGAGCTTGGACATCCACTCCTGGTCGATGACCCGCCCCTTGCGCGTGAACCAGAACACGGCGGCGCACATCGCGGCGCTGAAGACGGCGAGCCCGATCATCAGGCGGAACGACCAGTAGGTGACGGCGAGGTTAGGGCGGTATTCGATCGCCTCGCCGTTCTCGTCGAACTCCCCGTATCGCTCGGCGTAGATCTCCTGCAACTCGTCGAGACCTTTGACCTCGGCGTTCCAGTCGCCTGTCGCCATGTATGACAGGAAGTTGGGAATCTCGACGAGGTGCACCACTGAGTCGGGGTCGTTACCGGCGAGGTTGCCGATCGTGAGGAGCGAGAAGCCGGCGGGCTCTGCGGTGTGCACCAGGCCCTCGGCGGCGGCCATCTTGATGGGCTGCTGCTCGAACATCAGCTTGGCCTGGATGTCGCCCGTGACGACCACCGCGACGCCGGCGACCAGCATCGTCACCGCACCGAACCGGGCCGCCGTGCGGTACATCGACACGTCGGGGTGAGAGCGGTCCTCGCGGGACTTTCGCACCATCCACCACACGGCGATGCCGGCGACGAAGGTGCCCGCGACGAGGAAGGCGGTCGCGATGACGTGGGGGAAGGCCACCAAGGTCGTGTTGTTCGTGAGCACGGCCCAGATGTCCGTCATCTCGGCGCGGCCGGTCTCCTCGTTGTAGCGGGCCCCCACTGGGTGCTGCATCCACGAGTTCGCAGCGATGATGAAGTAGGCCGAGAGGAACGATCCGATGGCGAACGCCCACACGGTGGCGAGGTGCAGCTTCTTGGGCAGCTTGTCCCAGCCGAAGATCCACAGCCCCAGGAACGTGGATTCGAGGAAGAATGCTGCCAGGGCCTCCATCGCCAAGGGAGCGCCGAACACGTCGCCGACGAACCGCGAGTACTCGGCCCAGTTCATGCCGAACTGGAACTCCTGGACGATGCCGGTGGCAACGCCGAGCGCGAAGTTGATCAGCAGCAGCTTGCCGTAGAACTTGGTGAGGCGCAGATACTTCTCGTTGCCCGTGCGCACCCAGGCCGTCTGCAGGATGGCGACCATCGTGGACAGCCCGATCGTGAGGGGAACCAGGATGAAGTGGTACACCGTCGTGATCCCGAACTGCCAGCGGGCAAGCTCAAGCACGTCCATTCAGGGCCTCCAGGGTCAGGCGCGGCACGGGGAAGTCGCCGCACATAACCTACCCGGGGGAGTATGCGTGGGACCCCGGGACCTTGGTCCCGGATCGGCCCTCGGCTCGGCACGCGCCGCATGATCCGGGCGTTGTGCACTTCTTGTGCCACAATGGTCGGCAGGTCGCACCCAGCCACACCGGGTGCCTACCGCGCGACAGACGCAGTATCTGCAACAGCTGCCAGTCCCGCCATGGTCTTCCGCTGGCTACAGCCGGCGGGGGACATCGGGGATAGGCGCTCTCGAGCAGGCGCCGCTGTCCGCCGCGACCTGAAGACTTCGGTGGCCGCATCACGCGAGTCACGACCGACGAGAGAGCATCGGTCCGGTGTGTGGGCCGGATCGATCAGAGGTACCCGCCTTGAGCGAGGACAAGACCAGCCCCGAGACACCTTCGACTGCCGTTATCTTCCAGGCCCCCGAGCCTGCCGCGCCGCGGCGCGCATCGGCCCCTGCTGGCCCCCCCAAGGCCTCCACAACGGCCGATGCCCCCGCGACCTCCGGCGCCAGCGCGCGCCGCGGGCGCAAGGCCGCAACGGACAGCTCGGAAGGCGACACGCCCAAGAAGAAGCCCGGCGGCAGGGGCAGGGGCGGCAAGAGTGCCGCAGCCAAGAAGGACGCCGCTGATCAGGCCGATGCGCCCGTCAAGTCAGAGGGCACGGCCGGCGCCGACGGCACAGGTCAGTCTGGAGATGGCGCACAGTCCGGCAAGGCAGGCCAGTCGGACAAGCCGAACAAGGCCGACGACTCAAGCACGTCGGAGAAGTCAGGCAAGCCCGGCGACGCTGGTTCCGGCGGCAACGGCGGCGAGCAGCCGTCCAGCAAGAACGATCAGAGCTCCGGCGACGGACCCGACGGAGATGGCGACGGTGACGGCAGCAAGCGCCGCCGCAGGCGCGGAGGCCGCGGGCGCGGCAAGAAGCGTTCCGACGGCGACGGCTCGTCCGACGAAGAGCCGACTGATGACGCGAAGGGCGGCGACCAGGGCGACTCGGGCGATCGCTCGGCCGCCGAGGATCAGGATGACGATGGCGACGACGAGGGCGATGGATCGTCGAGGCGACGCCGCCGTCGCCGCGGCTCACGCTCGAGTAACGGCTCGGGCTCCGGCTCCGGTTCGAACTCCAGCTCCAACTCCGGTGACAAGTCCGGATCAGACGATCAGCTGCAGGGGTCGACCCGCCTTCAGGCCAAGCGTCAGCGCCGTCGCGACAACCGCGACGGCCAGCGCCGTCGTCCCACGATCTCCGAGGCCGAGTTCCTCGCGCGCCGGGAGTCCGTCAAGCGCGACATGATCGTGCGCGAGAAGGACCACCGCGTGCAGATCGCCGTGCTCGAGGACGAGGTGCTCGTCGAGCACTACGTGTCTCACCAGGCGCAGCAGTCCATGGCGGGCAACGTGTACCTGGCCCGCGTGCAGAACGTGCTGCCCGGCATGGAGGCCGCCTTCGTCGACGTCGGTCGCGGTCGCAACGCCGTGCTCTACGCCGGCGAGGTCAACTGGGACGCTGCAGGCCTCGAGGGCAAGCCGCGCCGGATCGAGCTCGCGCTCAAGCCCGGCGACACCGTCATGGTGCAGGTCACCAAGGACCCCATCGGCCACAAGGGTGCTCGCGTCACGAGCCAGATCTCGCTCGCGGGGCGCTTCCTCGTGTACGTGCCCGCCGGGGGAGTGACCGGCATCAGCCGCAAGCTGCCGGACAACGAGCGCGCGCGCCTCAAGAAGCTGCTGCGCGAGGTGATTCCCGCGGACGCCGGCGTCATCGTGCGGACCGCCGCCGAGGGCGCCTCCGAGGAGGAGCTGCGCGCCGACGTCGAGCGCCTCAAGCGCCAGTGGGACAACATACAGGCCGAGGCGAAGTCCAACAAGGGCCCCACGCTGCTGCGCGGAGAGCCCGACATGGCCATTCGTGTGGTGCGTGACATCTTCAACGAGGACTTCGAGTCGCTCACGATTCAAGGTGATGACACCTGGAACTCGCTGAGCGCCTACGTGGGCCAGGTCGCGCCCGACCTGCTGCCGCGACTGCAGAAGTACATGGGCGATGGAGACCTGTTCGCCGATCTCCGCGTGGACGAGATGCTCACCAAGGGCATGGACCGCAAGGTGTGGCTGCCCTCGGGCGGCTCGCTCGTCATCGACCGCACCGAGGCGATGACCGTCATCGACGTCAATACCGGCAAGTTCGTCGGCAAGGGCGGCACGCTTGAAGAGACCATGACTCTCAACAACCTTGAGGCGGCCGAGGAGATCGTCCGTCAGTTGAGGCTGCGCGACATCGGCGGCATCATCGTCATCGACTTCGTGGACATGCTCCTCGAGGGCAACCGTGACAGGGTGCTGCGACGGCTGATCGAGTGCCTGGGCCGTGATCGCACCAAGCACCAGGTCGCCGAGGTGACCAGCCTGGGGCTGGTCCAGATGACCCGCAAGCGCGTGGGTCAGGGGCTGGTCGAGGCGTTCTCCGAGACCTGCGAGCACTGCAAGGGTCGAGGCTTCCTGGTCAAGGGCGAACCCGTCGCGGAGGCGACGGAGAAGCAGCCGGACAAGCGACGCGGCGGCCGCGGTGGGGGCAGGGCCCCCAAGAAGCAGTCGGGCTCCGACGACCACGTCCACGGTCAGCCCAAGGGCGAGACCCATGCCTTGGATGATCGTGACGAGGCGCGCGCGGCCGTGAAGGCGACGCTCGCATCGATCGCGGCGGCGGCCGAGAAGGCCCACCATCACGAGGGCGACGCAGAGGACACGAAGGACGGCGCCAGCGCAGGAGAGGGGGCCGAGGCGCAGACTGCCGAGGCGCCCGCGATCGTGCTGCCCGACCGGACTGAAGAGGCCGAGTCATCGGCTGGCACGCACGACTCGCCGACCGAGGCGCCGGACGCGGACGCGACGGCCGACGAGGACCACCAGAGAGCGCCTTCCGACGGGGACGTCCAGCAGTAGCCGGCACGGGCGTCGCCGGTTTGACCGGAGAGGCTCGCGGCGGGTACATTTGTACGTCGGCGCGCAAGCGTCAGGGCCTGCCTGCGCCCAGTGAGGCAGCGGCAGGAAACCAGACCATACGTAGAGGATTGTAGATTTCATGGTGTACGCGATTGTGAAGGCCGGTGGCCGCCAGGAGAAGGTTTCCGAGGGCGATATCATCGTCGTCGACCGTCTCAAGGCTGCCGCAGGTGACTCTGTCCAGCTTCCGGCTCTGCTGCACGTCGACGGTGACAAGGTCACCTCCGACGCGGCAGCACTGGCGAAGATCACGGTCACCGCTGAGGTCGTTCGCGACGAGCGCGGACCCAAGATCGATATTCTTAAGTACAAGAACAAGACCGGATACCGCAGGCGCATTGGTCACCGACAGGACCTCACGCGCTTGAAGGTCACTGGAATCAAGTAGGCGAGGAAGCACTCATGGCTCATAAGAAGGGCGCGAGCTCCTCGCGCAACGGTCGCGATTCCAACGCTCAGTACTTGGGCGTCAAGCGCTTCGGCGGACAGGTTGTCTCCGCAGGCGAGATCCTCATTCGCCAGCGTGGCACCCACCACCACCCCGGCAACAACGTGGGCCGCGGCAAGGACGACACGCTGTTCGCGCTGTCGGCCGGCACGGTCCAGTTCGGCCAGCGACGCGGTCGCAAGGTCGTCGATGTGGTGGCCGGCTAGTCCGACCCGCATCACCGTCTTCGTCAGGGGCGTCGCCGATATGGCGGCGCCCCTGACGCATTTATCAGCACCGCGCTTTTTTGCGCACCGCGTATTCTGACCACCTCGCGAAGGGAGGCGTCATGGCCACGTTTGTGGATCGCGTCACCCTGCATGTGACCGCAGGGAACGGCGGGCACGGAGTCGCATCGGTGCACCGTGAGAAGTTCAAGCCGCTCGGCGGCCCCGACGGTGGCAATGGTGGCCGCGGCGGCTCCGTCATCCTCGTCGTCGACCCGCAGGTGACAACCCTGCTCGACTATCACCATGGGCCCCACCGCACTGCCGCGAGCGGCGGCCAAGGCGCCGGCGACAACCGCCATGGCGCAAGTGCCCCCGACCTGCGACTCGGCGTGCCCAGCGGCACCATCGTGAAGTCGCCCTCCGGAGAGGTCCTCGCGGACCTCGTGGGCGAGGGCGCTGAGTTCGTCGCCGCGTCGGGCGGCCGGGGCGGTCTCGGCAACGCAGCGCTGGCCACGGTCAAGCGCAAGGCTCCTGGGTTCGCGCTCCTGGGCGAACCGGGCGAAGAGCACACCGTCCTGCTTGAGCTCAAGTCGATCGCCGACGTGGCACTTGTGGGCTACCCGAGCGCCGGCAAGTCCTCGATCATCGCGGCGATGAGCAAGGTGCGCCCCAAGATCGCGGACTACCCGTTCACGACCCTGGTGCCGAACCTCGGCGTCGTTGAGGCCGGCGGGACGCGTTTCACCATGGCGGACGTGCCCGGACTGATCGAAGGCGCCTCCGAGGGCAAGGGGCTCGGCCACGACTTCCTGCGCCACATCGAACGCTGCTCGGTGATCGCGCACGTGCTCGACACCGCGACCCTCGAATCCGATCGCGATCCGATTCGCGACCTCGAGGTGATCGCCGGCGAGCTGCGCGCCTACAGCGGCGACGACGCGATCAGCGGCATCCCGTTGGCCGAGCGTCCACAGATCATCATCCTGAACAAGATCGACGTGCCCGATGGTCGTGACCTCGCCGAGATTGTGCGACCCGATCTCGAAGCGACGGGCATGCCGATCTTCGAGATCAGCGCCGTGAGCCACGAGGGGCTACGCGAGCTGTCTTTCGCGCTCGCGAAGATGGTCCAGGAGCACCGCGCCGCAGCGCCGGTGCTCGACCGCGCGCCCATCGTGATTCGCCCGCAGGCCGTCGACGAGTCCGGCTTCACGGTGACCCATGTGCGGGACGGTGCCGAGGACTACTTCCAGATCCGCGGTGCGCGCGTCGAGCGCTGGGTGCGACAGACCAACTTCGCCAACGACGAGGCCGTGGGCTATCTCGCGGACCGGCTCGCCAAGGCGGGCGTCGAGAACGAGCTGTTCCGTGCCGGGGCAGTGCCCGGATCCGAGGTTGTCATCGGCCCCCGTGAGGGCGGCGTCATGTTCGACTGGGAGCCCACGATGGGCACCGGTGCCGAGCTGCTCGGGCAACGAGGTGCCGATCTGCGAGTCGAGGACCACGAGCGCTCGGCTCGAGCCACTCGGGCGGAGAAGCGCGCCGAGCACAAGGACAGGATGGACGCGAGGTCCGCCGCCCGCCAGGAGCTGTGGACCGAGCGCGACTCGGGTCACTGGACGGACCCGACCAAGGACGAGTAGCCGCCGCGCATGACCGCACGTGAAGGAGAACAGGTGGAGGGCACGCGCCACATCGTCGCGCAGTCGCGACGTGTCGTCGTCAAGATCGGCTCGTCTTCGTTGACGGGTGCGGACGGTCGCCTGAGCGAGCAGGTGGTGTCCCATCTAGCCGATGTTCTGGCGGGCGTTCGCGCCGCCGGCCGCCAGGTGATCCTGGTGACCTCGGGCGCGATCGCCGCTGGCGTGGGTCCGATGGGACTGGCGGCACGCCCCCGGGACCTCGCGACGGCGCAAGCCACCGCATCGGTCGGACAGGGAGCGCTCGTCGCCGCCTACTCCGCCGCGTTCGCGCGTCACGGGCTCACCGTGGGGCAGGTGCTGCTCACTGCCGACGACATGATGCGGCGTTCCCACTACGGGAACGCGCAACGTGCGTTCAACCGGTTGCTGGAGCTCGGCGTGCTGCCCATCGTCAACGAGAACGACGCCGTGGCGACCGACGAGATCCGGTTCGGCGACAACGACAGGCTCGCAGCGCTCGTCGCGACCGTCGCGCACGCGGATGCGTTGGTGCTGCTCACCGATGTCGACGGCCTCTACACCGCCGCTCCTGGCACTCAGGGCGCAGCCCGCATCGACGAGGTGCATGGCGCAGCAGACCTGGCGGGAATCGACGTCTCACGCCGCGGCTCGGCGCTCGGTACGGGCGGGATGATCACCAAGCTCGAGGCCGCGTCAATCGCGACCACGTCGGGCATTCCGGTCGTGCTCGCCAGTGCGGCCGATGCGGCATCGGCGGTCGCGGGGGACGCGGTGGGCACGCTCTTCCACCCGACGGGCAAGCGCGACACGACACGTCTCCAGTGGCTCGCCCACGCGGCGCGCACGCGCGGCGCGATTGTGGTCGACGGGGGAGCTGTGCGGGCCCTGCAAGGACGGCGCGCGTCCCTGCTCGCCGCGGGTGTCACCGAGGTCCGCGGCTCATTCGAGGCGGGCGAGCCCGTGGACCTCGTCGGTCCTGACGACGTGGTGGTGGCGCGGGGGTTCGCGGGCTTCTCCGCGGATGAGGCCCGTCAGATGCGCGGTCTCAGCACCGATGCCTTGGGCGAGAAGCTGGGTGATGGCTACGCTCGCGAGCTCGTTCACATCGACGACCTCGTGGTGATGTAGCACCGCCCGACGGGCCCGGAGGTCGGTTCTCGGCTCGAGACTAGACTGGACGCCATGACTGCGACAGCCCCTTCCGTGGACATCGAGAGTGCCGTACTCGAGGCTTGCAGGCGCGCGAAGGTCGCGTCTCGAGCCCTCGCCACCGCGACCAGGTCGACTAAGGACGCCGCCCTCCATGCGATGGCCGATGCGCTGGTCGAGCAGGCGCCGATCATCGTCTCGGCGAACGCCGAGGACCTCGACCGCGGTCGCGCCAACGAGATGACCCCAGGACTACTGGACCGGCTGGAGCTCACTGAGGAGCGCATCGGCACCATCGCAGAGGCGCTTCGGTTCCTCGCGTCCCTGCCCGACCCCGTGGGAGAGGTCAAGCGGGGCTCCACGCTCCCCAACGGGCTGCGACTCATTCAGAAGGCGACGCCCATGGGCGTGGTAGGCATGATCTACGAGGCGCGGCCTAATGTCACTGTCGATGCGGCGGGACTCGCGCTCAAGTCTGGCAACGCGGCCGTGCTGCGGGGCGGTTCAGCGGCAGCTCGCTCCAACGAGGTCATCGTGGGGGTCCTCCAGGACGCGCTGGAGGCGGTGGGACTGCCGCGCGACTCGGTCCAGTCCATCGATGCGTACGGGCGCGAGGGGGCGCGGGTGCTGATGAATGCACGCGGGCTTGTCGATGTGCTCGTGCCGCGCGGTGGCCGTGAGCTCATCCAGGCGGTCGTGCGCGACGCCACGGTGCCCGCGATCGAGACGGGGGAGGGCAACTGCCACGTCTACCTCGACGCCTCGGCTCCGCTCGACCGGTCCGTGTCGATCGTCGTTAACTCGAAGACCCATCGCGTGGGGGTCTGCAACGCGGCCGAGACGCTGCTCGTGCATCGCGAGGCAGCCGACCGTGTCCTACCCGCGGTGCTCGCCGCACTGCACCAGGAGGGCGTCACGCTGCACACGGACGACGCCGCATCGGCTCTCGCCCCCGCCGGCGTGGAGACGGTGGCGGCGACCGAAGAGGATTGGGCCACCGAATACCTAAGCCTGGACCTCGCCGTGCGGGTCGTGGACGATCTGGACGAGGCGATCGCTCATGTGCAGCGCTACTCGACGGGACACACCGAGGCCATCGTCACCGAGGACATCGGGGCTGCCGAGCAGTTCGTGAGCCGGCTCGACACGGCTGCCGTGATGGTGAACGCGTCGACGCGCTTCACCGACGGCGCGCAGTTCGGTCTGGGGGCCGAGATCGGCATCTCGACGCAGAAGCTTCACGCGCGCGGGCCCATGGGGCTCGCGGAGCTCACCACCACCACATGGGTCGCGTACGGCGACGGACACGTCCGGTCCTGACGCGGTGCAGGGCTCGGACCCGCAACCGTGGAATAATCATCGAAGACGCAGACGAGAGGAACCACAGTGATCACCGAGGTGACGGAGACGAGCACCCACGTCGTCAATGAGCTGCCCATTCCTGCCGAGGCGTTTGGGCTGCTGACGTTCACGGGGCTGATGGCCCTGCTGTTCATCACCTACGCCTTCCGGAGCGTCGGTACCCGGCGCTGACGTGAACGCACCGCAGTCGCGCGTTGGCGTTCTCGGCGGGACGTTCGACCCCATCCACCATGGCCACCTCGCGGCGGCCTCAGAGGTGTGCGCCCAACTGCGGCTCGATCAGGTGCTGCTGGTGCCCGCCAACGGCCAGCCGTTCAAGCAAGGCTTCGACAGCGCGCCGGCCGAGCACCGGCTCGAGATGTGTCGGCTCGCGGCCGAGCACGACGACAGATTTGCCGTGAGCGCCGTCGACATCGAGCGCGGCGGCGTCACCTACAGCGTCGACACTCTCACGGACCTCCTTGCACAGCTTCCTGACACGAGCCTGTACTTCATCGCGGGTGCCGATACGTTGTCGAGGGTCGATCAGTGGCGTGACCCGGAGCGACTCATGGAACTTGCGCAGTTCGTGGGAGTGGCTCGACCGGGCCATTCGTTGCCAGAGAGCGACGTGGCGCACGCGTGGGTCGAGGTGCCCGAGCTGGCGGTATCCTCGACGGATATTCGCCGCCGTGTGAGGTCGGGCGCGCCGATCCGATACCTCGTACCCCACGCGGTCGCCGACTACATCTCGCATCACGATCTCTACGCCGGAGGAATCGATGACTGACGAAAGCCGTCCGCTGTCGCGGCGTGAACGCCGTGCGCAAGAGGCGCGCGCGGCCGCGCGGCCCGCGGACGACACCGACGCGCTCGGCGATGCGCCCATTTCCGAGTCGATCCCCACCCACTCGCCGGAGGGGCGTCCCCTCACGCGACGGGAACGCCGGCGTCTGGAACGTTCGCGGCAGCCCTTGGAGACATGGACCGCTGAAGAGGAGATGATCGCCACCGGGCAGATCCCCGCAATGACTCCCGAGCGCATCGCCGAGCAGGAACGCCTTGCCCGCGAGAAGGCGGAGCAGGCCCAGCGCGATGGGCAAAGCGCGCCCGAGGACTCGCAGGCCTTTCAGGAGGCCGAGGAGCCGCCGCCGGTAGCGGCGCCGCCGGTTGAGGACGCCGGTGCGGATGAGCGCGAGGCCGGTCCGGTGGAAGACGCCCAGACCGACGAGCCGCCTGAGGCCGCGGCCCCGGCCGCGACTGACGCCGCCCAGCCGCTGGTCTTCGAACCCGAGCCGGAGCCAGTCCAAGAGCCGGAGTCAGCCCCCGAGCCCGAGGCTGAAGCCTCGTTCGCGTTCGATCCTGAGACTCAGGCCGAGTTCGAGCCCGAGACCGAACCGGCGCCCGATGAGCGTGCGGCGCCCGAGCCGGACGAGGACGCGCCACAACCGATCGTCCCCCAGCGCACCAGCCTGATTCCCTCGCCTCCCGACGAGCCATCGGCGCCCGAGGGCGAGCACGCCGACGACGCCGCAGCCGCTGGCCATGCCCCCGCGGACGACGAGTCGCAGGTGGGACAAGCTACGGACGAGGAAGAGCCGGAGGATGCGCCGGTCGAGCCCCCCGAAGCAGTGTGGGGGATGCCGGCAGGGATGTCGCCCGAGATGTACGAAGCGCTCTTCCCCCCGGGCTCGCTGCAGCGACGGCTGATGGAGCAGCAGGCGACCGATCAGGCCGCTGAGAGCGCTCAGGAGCCTGCCGAGGAGGATCCCGCCGCAGAGATCCGACGACTGACAGAGCAGGCCGTCGCGGGCCTTGACGCCGCGAGCTCGCGCCGGACGATCGAGGCCACTGACGTCAATGACCCCGCGGCGGAGGCAGCGGCCAAGGCTGTGCTGCCGAACGCCTGGGGTCCCGCCGCGAGTCCCGTCGAGAGCCCTGACGCCGCCGCGGATACCGCGACGGAGTGGCCCGTGCAAGCGGACCCGTCCCCGGCATCGGCGCCTTCGTGGCCATCCGCACCGGCAGCGGCGTCGGCACCGCAGCCCGCGCCCTCGTATCCCTCAGCGCCGTCCTCGGACTCAGCGCCGTCCTCGCAGTCAGCGCCGGGAAGCTGGGAGCAGGCCGAGGACGATCGGCCTTCCGACGGCACGGGTCGAGCCGCCCAGGAGGACCGCCACGAGCGTCCCGACGACGAGACCCCGGTGTCGATAGACGAGGCGCCGTTCGACGCGATTCTTGGGCATCACCCCGGGACTGCCGCTCTGGACGAGGCCTCGACGGCATCGGCGGAGATGCATCGACCTGCCTTCCACACGGTGGCGCGCCCTGCGCACAGCGTCGAGGCACCCGCGACCGTCCCCGGCGGGCCGGCAGGTGTTCCGGACGCGTCCGCGCAGCTCGCACCGCACTACGCCGCGTTCGACGTCCCGCAGTGGTCCACGACCACGCCCGAGCAGGCGGAGTCCCCGTGGGCGGCTCACCCGCTCATGAGGGTCGACCGGCCGGCACCTGAGCTGCCTGAGGTGGAGTCCGCGAAGGACATCCCGCGGCCCGACCTCAGCAGCGTGCGGCGTCCCGCGTTCACACCACAGACGGATGGATTCCCTTCCATCGAGCCGGTGCCGACCGGCCAGATCCAGGTGCCGCAGCGCGAGCGCCCCGATCTCGATGCCGAGGGTGGCCCCCGGCACTTCAAGTGGGCCCACCTGGCGGTCTTCGGTGCCGTCGCCTTTCTCCTAGGAGTTGTCGTATGGAATCTCACCCTCAGGCCCTGATGGGCGCATCAGAGGAGTCGGTGGCGATGGTGCGGCTCGCCGCGCAGGCTGCCGGGGACAAGAAGGCTGAGGACCTCGTGGCCCTCGACGTGAGTTCGCGGATGCCGCTCGCCGACATCTTCTTGGTCGCCTCGGGCAGCAACGAGCGTCAGGTCGTGGCGATCGCCGAGGGCATTGAAGAGGCGCTGCACGGCGAGGGTGTCAAGGCGTTGCGCCGCGAGGGCGTGCGCGAGGGCCGCTGGGCCCTGCTAGACTTCAACGGGCTCATCGTTCACGTGATGCATCAGGAGGACCGCGCGTACTACGAGCTCGAGCGGCTGTGGAAGGACTGCCCGGTCGTCGAGCTCGGCTAGGCTCCCTCGATGGACGTCTACGTGGTCCGTCATGGCCAGACCGAATGGAACGTCAAGGGGCTCCTGCAGGGCTCATCCGACGTCGAGTTGACGGAGGCGGGACACGCGCAGGCAGCCGCGACGTCGGCGGCCCTTGCGGGCATACTCGACTCGAACACGACTGTGGTCACGTCGCCGCTCGTCCGGGCGCGCGATACGGCCGATGCGATCGCTAGGGCCCTCGGAACCGGCGTGGAGGTCGACGCCCGGCTGCGCGAACGCGCCTACGGCGCGTGGGAGGGCATCACCCCGGAAGAGCGCGAGAGCAACTGGCCCGAAGAGGTCAAGGCGTGGCGCACCTATGGGAGTGCGGACGTGCCCGGGTTCGAGCACCACGACATCGTTCGTCA
Organism: Demequina ureilytica; assembly: GCF_048553575.1. Taxonomy (NCBI): domain Bacteria; kingdom Bacillati; phylum Actinomycetota; class Actinomycetes; order Micrococcales; family Demequinaceae; genus Demequina; species Demequina ureilytica. The sequence goes on from NZ_JBLZIE010000001.1 coordinate 1,455,940, forward strand.
ACGCATGGTCGAGGCAATCGAGGAGTGGGCCGAGCGTGCGCAGGGCCCGCTGCTCGTCGTCTCGCACGGCAGTTCCGCTCGCGTGGGCATGCAGGGGCTCGTTGGGCTACCCCTCGACCATCGCACCTTGGGAAACCTCGGCAACGCCGCATGGTCGCGCCTGACTCGCAGGAGTCGAGGGGACTGGACGCTCGAGCGCCACAACGTCACCCCGGAGACACTCGGGGAGAAGCCGTGAGCCAACTGGTTCTCTGGCGCCACGCGCGCACCGACCACAACATCGAGGGGCGCCTGCAGGGGTCTCTCGACATCCCCCTCGAAGCGGATGGCCTCGCGCAGGCGGCGGCAGCCGCCGCGCGCATCGTTGCGCATGTGGGCGACCGCGCGCGCGTGGTGTCGTCGCCGCTGTCCCGAGCGACCGCATCGGCCGATGAGCTTTCCCGGCTGCTGGGCGTCGAAACCCAGGTCGACGAGGCCTTCACCCAGCGCCCCTACGGGGTGTGGGAGGGCCGCACGTGGGACGAGGTGCGTGAACGCTGGCCCGAGGACTTCGAGCGCCGTCGCCGCGGACTGGAGCCGCTGATCGACGGCTGGGGAGCGTCTGCAGACATCGCGACGCGGGTGGGGGAGGGCCTGCGCCGCTGGTACGACCCGGAGACGCCGACGGTGGTGGTCAGCCACGGCAGCGCGATCCAGCTGGGCGTGATGCACATGATCGGCGTCGAGACGGAGTCACGAGTGTTCGGCAAGATCCCGCATGGGGCCTGGCACGTCCTGACCCAGTCGGTCTCCGGCGCCTGGCACGTCGACGCGTTCGCGCTCGGGGCGGATTAGCGCGGGGTCCGCGCGGTGCGTTACACTGTCATTCGCTCTTCGGGGCGACGTATTGGGGCTGTGGCGCAGCTGGTAGCGCACCTGCATGGCATGCAGGGGGTCAGGGGTTCGAGTCCCCTCAGCTCCACGATGTGTTGAGACAGCATCGAGAAGGCCGCTCCCTGACGGGGGCGGCCTTCGCTGTTTACGCAGCCGATGGTCTTCCCGAGCTCTTGCGGGCCAATGGTGAATACTGCGAGCATGCTCACGGAGTTCAAGGGTTGGTTCAGTTGGTTGAGTCGTATGGACTCTCAAGACGAACTCAGTCCGGAAGAACGGGTGCCGCCGCGGAGTCTCGGTTGGTTTTTCGCGATCGGATCGCCGCTCCTCGCCTTGTTGGTCACTGTCTGGTACTGGGAAGACGGCCCTTTCTCGATCGTCTTGTTTGGGTGGCCCAGCCCTCTCACATTCGTGTTCGGCCTATCGATCCTCTGGAACACGCGAGTGAGTCGCCAACCGTGAAAGGCCAGATCCGATGACGGCAGCAGCGTTGATCCTGGCGGGTCTTGCCGCCGCCGTGCACGTGTTCATCTTCTACCTCGAGTCAGCGGTGTGGACTGGGCCCAGGGCGCGCGCCGTGTTCGGCACCACCGAGCCTGAGGCCCAGGCCACACGAGCGCTCGCCTTCAACCAAGGCTTCTACAACCTGTTCCTCGCGATCGCGGTGGCGACAGGCATCGTCCTGGTAGCGGCGGGGCAGACTGCGGTGGGTGCGACGCTGGTGTTCGCGGGTGCCGGCTCGATGGCGGCCGCCGCCTTGGTGTTGGTGCTGTCCGACCGTGCGTATGTGAGCGCGGCGCTCAAGCAGGGTGCGCTGCCCGCTCTCGCTGTGCTCCTGCTCGCGTTGGGGCTCGCGCTCTAGGAACTTACGAGCCTGTGCGAGCGGCCTTGTTTTCGAGCCACGCGAGCGCACCGTTGGCCGCCACTGCGCCCATGCTGAACGAGGCCTGCAGCAGGTAGCCGCCGGTTGGCGCCTCCCAGTCAAGCATCTCTCCGGCGACGAAAGTGCCCGGAAGCCGCCGCAGCATGAGGTGCTCGTCGACCTCGCTCCAGGCGATGCCGCCGGCGGTCGAGATGGCGCGGTCGATCGGCATGGTCCCCGTGACCGCCACGGGTGTCGCCTTCACGAGCGCGGCGGTGGACTCTGCGTCGTGGGGTAGTGTGCCGCCTGCCGATTCCCGCAGCAGTCCGATGCTGGTGGGGTCCAGGCCGATGGACCGCCGCAGCCAGTTCGAGGCCGAGTCTTTGGGGCGGCGCTGTCGGAGGCGCTTCACCAGTTGCTCGACACCGAGGTCGGGGCGGAGGTCGACTTCGAGAACGCATCGGCCGTCCTCGTGCTCTGCGGCGGCGTCGAGGGCGTCGCGGATGGCGGCGCCCGCCGCATAGACCGGACCGCCCTCGATACCGGTTCGTGTGAGCATCACGTCGCCGCGTGCGGGCGCGGCCCCATGTCCCTGGACGGTGAGCGACACGTTCTTCAGCGGCTTGCCCGCGTACCGGTCCGCGAAGACCGCGGACCAATCGATGCGGACCCCCACGTTCGCGGCCCTCAGCGGAGTCACCGCGACCCCCCGCTCGGCGAACGGCGCGGTCCATGTGCCGTCCGCACCCAGATGCGGCCACGATGCCCCGCCGAGGGCGAAGATCGTGACGTCGCTCGTCACCTCGCGGGTGTCGCCGGCCTCGTCGGTGATGAGCAGCGAGCCCGTGTCCGCCCAGCCGGTCCAAGCGGTGCGGCGGTCGATCTGCACGCCCAGTTCGCCTAGCCGCGCCAACCACAGCCGGAACAGCGGCGTGGCTCTGAAGGCCTGGGGGAACACCCTCCCGCTGGACCCGACGAACGTGGGCTCACCCAGGTCGGCCGCCCACTGGCGAAGGTCCTGCGGGCCGAACTCCGCGACCATCGGCGCGATCCGTTCGGCCGAGTCGCCGTAGCGCGCGATGAAGGCCTCGCGGTCCTCGGTGTGGGTGAGGTTGAGCCCCCCGTGGCCCGCCAGCAGAAACTTGCGGCCGGGGGAGGGCATGCGCTCGTGGACGGTCACGGTCACCCCGGCCCTGGCCAGGACTTCAGCGGCCATCAGGCCCGCCGGGCCGCCGCCGATGACGCGCGCCGTGGGCATCAGTCGCGCCGAGCGCGGGTATCGTCCTCGAGCTCGTTGAAGTACACGCGGCGCAGCGGCGATCCTGCGAGGTAGGACGATCGCGCGAGCGCCATGGACCCCACCGCGGACGTCAGCAGTTGCGCGGCGATGATCAGCACCGCGAGCACGGCGTTCATCCCGGTGAACTCGTGCAGCAGCACGCCTCCCACGATGAGCACGAGGCCGATGCCGCCGGCGGTGCCGACCGCTGAGACGTGGGTGTACGCGTCGGGGAACTTCAGGAGCGCGAGGGCGCCGGTCACGAACACCATCGCGCCGAGGACGATCACGACCGATGCGATGATCTCAAGCATGTCAGCGCCTCCCTCGCGTGAGCGCCCGCGCGAGCGCGATGGTGCTGAGGAATCCCAGCAGCGCGGCGACGAGCACGATCACAAGTGCGGATGGGGTGGCGAACAGCACGCCCAGGAGCGCGAGCAGGGCAATCACGCAGAACATCAGCATGTCGCCCGCGATGGCACGTTCGGCGTCAGTGGGGCCCGCCACCATGCGGTAGACGGTGGCAATGCCCGCAAGCCCCACCAGCACGATCCCGATCACCAGCCCGATCATGATGGACCTCCCGCGCGACGCATCGCGGTCAGCAGCCGCGTCTCGAGGTGGCGGAGCTCGGTGCGCAGGTGGTCGGCGTCGGGGGAGTACATCCCGTGGACGTAGATCCGATGCGCGACATCACGGTCATCGGGAGTGTCGTGGCCGACAGTCAGCGTGCCCGGCGTCAGCGTGATGCACGTGGACAGCAGCGTGATCTCCATGTCAGTGCGGCAGCGCGAGTCGTACCGCGCGATGCCGGGGGTCGAATCCTGGCCCGGCGTCAGGGCGTCGCGCAGCACCACCGCGTTGGTGCGCACCACCAGCCACGTGTACCAGAACAGGAACACCACGATCCGGATGGGCCAGGTCAACCAGGTCATGGGTTCGTCACCGCCTCGACATACGCGGACGTGTCGAGCAGTCCGTCAGCGGCCGTCTCGGACAGTCCCAGCAGCAGCTCGGCGCCCAGGCCTAGCCCGATCGTGAGCAGCGCGAGGGCCACCGCCGGTGCGCCGAGCGCGAATCCGATCCGGGGCTTGGTGCCGGTGTCGAGAACGAGGGCGGTGCCGTCTCCGGGGGTCGACCCGGCCACGGGCAGGTCCTTCTCCTCGTGGGTGCGGAGCACGCTCTCGGGCGGCCGGCCCCAGAACACTCCGGACCAGATCTTCAGCATCGACATCAGGGTGATGATGCTCACCACCAGCATCGCGACGACCGCCACGATCTGGCCGGCGTCGATCGACGCCAGGATGAGGCTGAGCTTCGCGACAAACCCGGAGAACGGGGGGATGCCCGCGAGCGACAGCGCGGCCACGAAAAACGCGGCCGCGATCCACGGCTCGCGCTTGGTGATGCCCCACACGTGACCGATGGTGCCGGTGCCGTAGCGTTCCTCGATCGCCCCGGTGGACAGGAACAGCGATGCCTTCACGATCATGTGGTGCAGCAGGTAGAAGATGCCCGCAGTGAGCCCGACGCCGGTGAACAGCGCGACTCCCATGAGGATGTAGCCAATCTGGCTCACCATGTGGAAGGCGAGGATGGTGCGCGTGGTCGTCTCGCCGACGGCGCCGAGCACGCCGATGACCATCGTCACCGTGAAGACCGCCACGCCGACCCACAGGAACCGCGCGTCGCCCTCGAAGACCACGGCGTACAGCCGGTAGATCGCGTAGATTGCGACCTTCGTGTGCAGGCCGGAGAACAGGGCCGTGATGGCGGGTGACGTGGCGGGATACGATCGCGCCAGCCACCCGTGCACGGGCACCACGGCGGCTTTGATGCTCAGCGCAAAGAGGCAGATCGCCATCGCGATGGCCACCGTGTCGTCTTCGGCCGCAAGACCTGCGAGCTCGGCCAGGTTCACCGTGCCGGCGGTGCCGTATACGAATCCGACTCCCGCGAGGAAGATCGTCGAGGTGAGCAGGTTGACCGTGACGTACAGCCGCGCGCCCGCGATCTGCCTGAGCGGTGCCGAGCCGGGTGCCGCCAGCACGAACAGCCCGTACGACGGCAGCAGCATCACCTCGATGAACACGAACAGGTTGAACAGATCCGCGGTTAGCAGGGCACCGCTGACCCCCGCGACCAGCACCAGCAGCAGCGGCGCGAAGAACGGGGACGATGCGCGGCCTGAGGCAATCGCGAACACCACACACGTGATAGTCAGGATCAGCATCACCGTCAGCACGAGCGCGGCGAGCATATCTGCCACGAATGGAATGGCGATGCCGAATGGCCACAGGCCCACCGCATCGGCCATCGCGCCGCCGTCGCGGAAGGAGAACACCAGCGCGATGGCGCCCGCGAGGGCCGTACCGAGCACCGTGAACATCGCTACCGTCTGGATCCGCGGCCGGCCACCCAGGATGGTGAGCGCACCCGCCACCACCAGCGGAACGGCGACGAACAGGGGAAGCATCGAGCCCGTCATGACTGGCCCTCCTCGTCGTCGGATTCCATGGTGGTGTCGTCATCCTTGTCGCGGCCAGTTACGGCGAGCACAAGCATCAGGATCGTGATGGAGAACGCGATCACGATCGCGGTGAGCACGAAGGCCTGCGGCAGCGGGTCGGCGACGGTGGAGAGGTCGTCAGGCGAACCGAACGGCGCATCGCGGCGCGAGGCGCCGCCGGCCGCGATGATGATGAGGTTGACGGCGTGACCGAGCAGCACGAACCCGAGCACGATGCGGAGCATCTCGCGCTTGAGCAGCAGGTAGACGGCGCCCATGACGAGCAGGCCCGCGGTGATCGCAAGAGTCATGCGCTCACCCCCTTGTGTGAGGGCGCGGCGGGTGCGTCAAGGTAGGGATCGTCGCCATCGTCACCCTCATCGAAGCCGCTCGTCGGCCCGTGCTCGTGCGGTCGGGGAAGACCGAGCAGGTTGAATGCGGCCAGCACCACGCCGATCACGGCGAGGTAGACGCCGACGTCGAACACGAGGGCCGACGTCAGCTTGTAGCCCAGGATGTCCACGGACAGCGGTGCGAGGAACGATCCCTCCAGCAGGCCAAGCAGCCCCGTCCCGGTGCCGACGACCACGCCCGCGCCGATCAGCGCGAGGTAGTGGAGACGGATGCGCCTCACATCGTCTGTGGGCGACATCAGGTAGATGAGCGCGAAGCCGGCGCCGCCCACCAGCGCGGCGATGAAGCCGCCGCCGGGCTCCTGGTGACCGCGCAGCAGCAGGAAGACGGACAGCACCACGATGAGCGGGCCCACGAGCTTTGCGAGGGTACGGGTGAAGACCGAGTTGTCGAGAGCATCGGCCAGCGGGGAGTGTGCGTCCACGTCGAGCCTGTGCGCGGAGGCGGGCCGGCGCGAGCGCAGCAGCGCCGCAATCACCACGCCCGCGACCCCCAGCACCGTGAGTTCTCCGAGCGTGTCGAGCGCGCGGAAGTCGACCAGGATGGTGTTGACGACGTTCGCGCCGCCGGTGACGTCCTCGCCTTCGGTGAGGTAGTACCGGGCGGCGTCGGACATGGGTCGACGACCGGTGAGCGCCCAGACCCCGGCCATGGTGATCAGCCCGGCCACGATCGCGATGGCGAGCGACGGGAGGCTGCGCCGCAGCGGCGTAGGGGCGAAGTTGGTGGGCAGGCGTCGCAGCAGCAGCACCATCACCGTGACCGTGAGGATCTCGACCAGCAGCTGAGTGAGCGCGACATCTGCGGCGCCGAGCGACAAGAACCAGAGCGTCATCGCGAAGCCCACCACGCCCACGACAACCACGGCGCCCACGCGGGTGGGGACCGTCATGGCCGCGATCACTCCGGCGGCGAGCAGCACCACGAGCACCCAGTCGAGCGGCCGTGACGCCACCCCGTCCACCGCGGGGAGCCCGGAGATGCCGATCGCGCCGGCGGCGCCGATGCCGATGGTGACCAGGATTGGCACCCCGAGGTGCAGTCGCGGCGCCAAAGTCCCGGACCATCCGCCGACGATGCCACCGAGCCGGATGATTCCCGCCTGCGCACCCTCGACGACGTCGAGCGCCGAGAACGGGAGGCGGTACTTGAGCAGCACCGGCTGGATCTGCTTGCGTGCGAGCACGAGCACCACGCCGGTCGCGATCACCAAGACGGAGATCAGCAACGGCAGGTTGAACCCGTGCCACAGCGCCAGGTGGGTCTCGATGTCCGTGCCGGAGGCTGCGGTCGCCGCGCCGGAGATCAGCGGGTCCAGGACGAAGGGCGCGAGACCGAGGCCGAGGCCGGCGATTGCGCACAGGCTCGGGGCGATCCAGACTGCTGGCCGCACCTCCGTCACCTCGCGGCCGCGCGGGTCGTGCCCGCGCGCGCCCATCACCATGCGTGCCGAGTATGCAAAGGTCAGCGCCGATGCGACGGCGGCGGCCGCAGTGATGACCACCGGGCCCCATGGGGTGGCGGGGGCGTCCACGAAAGCCGTGAACATCGACTCCTTGCTGATGAACCCGAGGAGCGGTGGCAGCCCCGCCATCGACGCCGCAGAGATGGTGATTGCACCGAGCGTCACCGGCATGCGGATGCGCATGTGTGTCAGTGCCCGGATGTCACGCGTGCCTGCGCGATGGTCGATCACCCCGACGAACAGGAACAGCGCGGACTTGAACAGCGCGTGCGCGACGGTGTGCACGGTGGCGGCCTTGATCGCCTCCGGAGTGCCGACGCCGATCATCGCCACCAGCAGGCCCAGCTGGCTGATGGTCGAGTACGCGAGCAGCTCCTTGAGGTCATAGCGCCTGAGCGCGGCCACGGCTCCCAGCAGCGCGGTGATGAGGCCCACCGTGATGAGCATCGTGTTCCACACGAACGCCTCGGAGAAGGCGGGGGAGAAGCGCAGTAGCAGGTAGATGCCGGCCTTCACCATTGCTGCGGCGTGGAGGTATGCGCTGACGGGAGTGATGGCGACCATGGAGTCCGGCAGCCAGGCCTGGAACGGGAACTGAGCGGACTTGGTGAACGCCGCGACCGCGACCAGCACGATGACCGTTGTGGTCATGGCGGAATTCTGCTGCCAGACGGGGTCCGCGATGATCGCACTGATCTGCGTAGTGCCGATGACGACGGCCATGGTGGTCACGGCTCCGAGCAGGGCCAGGCCTCCCATCGCAGTCACCAGCAGCGTGCGCACTGCCGGCTTGCGAGCCTTGGGTCCCGAGCGCGCGATCAGCAGGAACGAGCACAGAGTGGTGAGCTCCCACGACAAGAACAGCAGCACCACATCGTCGGCGAGCACGAGCATGGTCATGGCCGCTGCGAAGCCAGTCATGAGCGTGAAGTACCTCATGTGCCGACCCACGGCGAAGTAGCGCGAGCTGTACGTCAAGACGACCGCGCCGACCAGCAGCACCAGCATCATGAACGTCAGCGACAGGCCGTCGAGCCTCAGGTTGAATCCGATGCCGAGCGTCGGCATCCACGGCACGGATTGAGTCCCGAAGCCGAGGTACGCGAGGCCGGCGGCGGCCGCGACCAGTGGGATCGATAGGATCCAGCCGGCGCTGCGACCAAGCAAGCGCGTGACGAGCGGAGCCAGGACACACGTGGCGACCACGGTCGCTACACACGCGAGGAGCAAAAAACCACCTGGGTCCGGTCACTGGAGCTCGGGGGGTGCTGGCGCGGGACCTGACACGGCCTCGGGCGAGCAATCACTGGACGGGGCAAGACCAGGGCCGGACGGGGAACGTCGATGGACCTGACTTCGGGTGCCATTCTACCGGAAGGGCACCTGCGTACAGCCCGGTCTCAGGGGAACCGTAGCGCGCTCTGCTATGCGTCGGCGGTCGCCATCTCCACGAGCGCCAGGAGCTCGTCTGCGGGCACGTTGGCTCCGAAGGCGGGGGTGCCGGGCTCCAGGTTACGGCCCGTGGCAAGGTCTCCAATGGCGACCGGGTCGAAGCCCAGCGCATCGATGAGAGCGCTCGCGGCGTCGACGGCCGCGGCGTCGTCCCCCGCGATCGCGATCGCGCGGCGCCCGGCGGAACCGGAGGGCAGCCCACGCTCGTCGACGTCGTGGTAGCCCATGTGATTGAAGCCCTTGACGACCCTCGCTCCGTCCAGGTGCCTGGCGACGACCTCGGTCGTGGAGATCTCGGGGGGCGCGACGTTGTCGCGCGCGCCGTCGACCTCCCACCAGTAGTTCATCGCGTCGATCACGGTGGTGCCGTGGAGCGACTCTGTCGACAGCGTGGTGTGCTTGCCCAGCGGGAGAGCCAAGATGACGATGTCGGACTCGCGCGCGACCGCATCGGCCGTCGTGGCCTCAGCACCCGGCGACAGGACCTCGAGCGTCAGCGAGATGCGCGACGGATCCGACGAGCCGGCGACGAGCACGCGGTAGCCCGCCTCGACGGCGAGCCGGGCGAGAACGGTGCCCAGCTTGCCGGCGCCCAGTATCCCCACGGTACGGATCTCGGCGGCACGGGTCTCGGTCATGACGGCGATCCTTCGGCGAGCAGTTCCCGCACGCGGGGAATGACCTGCGTGCCGTAGAGCTCGACTGCCCGCATGCGCTGGCTCGCAGGCATCGCGCCGCCACCGGTGTAGACCAGGTCGAAACGGCCCACGTCGAGAGCGCTGATCGAGGCCGCCATCTTCCTGGCCACCGTCTCGGGGGACCCCACGTACAGCGATCCGCTGGTGATCTCGTTGTCGTACGACGAGCGGGCCATCGGGGGCCAGCCGCGCTCGGAGCCGATGCGGTCCATCATCGCCTTGTAGCCGGGGTAGTAGGCCTCACGGGCTTCCTCGTCGGTCTCGGCGATGAAGCCGTGGCTGTGCATCCCCACGGGGTGTGCGGTGGTCCCGAGTTGCTCCGTCGCGCGGCGGTACAGGTCCACGTACGGCGCGAACCTCTCCGGCTGCCCGCCGATGATCGCAAGCATGAGTCGGAACCCGTACTTGGCGGCCCGGATGACGGACTGCGGCGATCCACCCACGCCGACCCAGGTGGTGAGGTTCCCGGACTCGGTCTTGGGGTAGACATCCGCGTCGGTGAGTGCCGGACGGGTCTTGCCCTCCCAGCTCACCGGCTTCTCGGTGAGCAGGCGCGAGAAGATCTCCACCTTCTCGTCGAACAGCAGCTCGTAGTCGGCGAGGTCGTAGCCGAACAGCGGGAAGGACTCCGTGAAGGAGCCGCGGCCGAGGATTACCTCGGCGCGGCCGCCCGAGACCGCATCGAGCGTGGCGAAGCGCTGGAACACGCGCACGGGGTCGTCGGAGCTCAGTACGGTGACCGCGGAGCCCAGGCTCACGTGGGAGGTACGCGAGGCGATCGCGGCCAGCACCATCTCGGGGGAGGAGATCGCGAAGTCCTCGCGGTGGTGCTCACCGAGCGCGACCGAGTCGATGCCGATCTGGTCCGCGAGCGCCGCCTCGTCGACCACCTGGCGGATCGCGGCGGCATGCGTCATCAGCGTGCCGTCGTCCGCCAGCGGAATGTCGCCGAACGTCTCGATGCCGAACTGGACTCGCGTCATGGCCTGCGCTCCTCGTATTGATCAGTTGATGCTTCAACTAAGAGCGTACCGGGCCGGGGTTTCATTCCCGCTCAGTCCGCGAGGGCGGCCGCAATGTCCTTGGCGATCTCCGCCGGCTCGGTCTGCGGTCCGTAGCGCTTGATCACGTGACCGTCGCGGCCCACCAGGAACTTAGTGAAGTTCCACTTGATCGAGGACCCGAGGGCTCCACCCGCCTCCGAGCGCAGCCACTGAAAGATGGGGTGCGCGCCCTTGCCGTTGACGTCGACGGTGGCGAACATCGGGAACGTCACGCCGTAGTTCTTCTGGCAGTAGTCGCTGATCCCCTCGGCGTCCGAGAGTTCCTGCTTGAACTGGTTGCTGGGGAAGCCCAACACTGTGAAACCCTCCTCCTGAAACTGCTGGTGGAGCGTCTCCAAGCCCTCGAACTGAGGCGCGAGGCCGCACTTCGAGGCGGTGTTGACCACGAGGGAAACCTGCCCTGCGAAGTCGGAGAGGTGGCGCTCTTCGCCCGTGAGGGCGGTGGCGGTGAAGTCGGTCAGTGAGGGCACGAGGCCATCGTGCCACCACGGCGGTGAGCGGGCCTACCGCGTCACGATTCGGTAAAGCCTGCCGGTTATGACTTGCGTTCACATTCGGGACGTGGCTACTGTCGAACCGGTACGAATCGAACCGGTTCGACAGTTGTTCGACAAATGGTGACGAAAGAGGTGACGACGTGGTCACGATCGGCGATGTGGCGAAGGCGGCGGGCGTTTCGCGGTCGACAGCCTCGTACGCGCTCACGGGCAAGCGGACCATCTCCGCACCTGTCCGGCAGCGAGTTCTGGATGCGGTTCTCGACCTTGGCTATACCCCGAACGCGGGTGCACGCGCACTGGCCACCTCGCAGACGATGGTCATCGGGTTGTTGGCGCGGTTCCTGGATGACGAGTTTGCGCCCGCCATGCTGCAGTACGTGCTGGGCGTCACTCACGGAGCGCGAGAGCTCGGCTACGACACGATGCTGGTGTCGGAAGAGGACGGGGTGCACGCGCTCCAACGGCTCTCATCGTCGCGGATGGTCGATGGCTTTGTGCTTCTCAACGTCGCCGAGCACGATGACCGCCTGCCGGTGCTAAGCAACGCGCCGCAGCCGGGTGCGATGGTCGGGCTGCCCGCCGAGACCGATGGCTTCGACGTGTTCGATCTCGACTTCGTGGCGAGCGGTCGTCTGATGGTCGACACGCTGCACGAGTTGGGCCACCGAGAGCTGCTCCTGGTCTCGCAGCCTGAGGATGTCGTCGCACGAGGGGGTGCGTACGTCTGGAGGCTGGCCAACGCGGCGCGTGAGCGGGCCGGTGAGTTGGGCGTCACCCTCCACCACTACTTCGGATCGTCGTCTCAACCCGGTATCGGTACGGACCTCCACGACTACCTGGACGCGCACCCGACCGCTACCGGTCTGCTGCTGAACAACGAGGCCGCTGCCGCCGCGCTGCCATCGGTGATGTCGAAACGCGGACTCGAAGCGCCGCGCGACATCTCCGTCGTCGGTCGCTATTCGAACGACTTCGCGCGGACCTTCTCGCTTCCGTTCTCGGCGATCGACTCCGCTGCGGACGAGTTGGGACGGCGCGCTGTACGTCAGCTCGTCGCCCGCATTCAGGGTGGCCCGGATGCGGCCATCCCGCATGTCGTCGACCTGATCACCCCCACCATCGTGGATCGCGGCTCGACGGCCCCACCCCGGTAACGCCCTTCAGGGCACATCAGCGTCCCCGTCGTCTTGGCGGGACTGTTCAAGGAGGAACACCATGCATATCAACAAGACACGAGCGGTAGCGGGCTTCGCCACAGCCGCCATCGCGCTCGGCGCCCTCGCCGGGTGCTCATCGGAAGAGACTGACCCGGAGGCCACCGGCACAGCAGGCGGGGGCGAGACTGGCGATGCCGTCGGCGGCACCTTCACCTGGTGGGACCCGTACCCCCAGCACGAGGACGGCTCGGACTGGGACGGCCGCGTGCAGGCGTGCGGCGACGAGGCGGGTGTAACGATCGATCGCACCGCCTACGACACCACGGCGCTCACCAACCAGCTGCTGCTCTCCGCACAAGAAGGCACGTCCCCCGACGTTGTGCTCCTCGACAACCCGGCCGTCTCGACGCTCGCCGACACGGGAGCGATCATCAGCATGGACGAGCTCGGCTTCGACACGTCCAGCATCGACGAGAACCTGCTCGCCGCAGGTGTGGTCGACGACACTGCATACGGCATCCCCATCGGCGCCAACACGCTCGCCTTGTACTACAACGCCGACATCCTGAGCGAGGCTGGCGTCGACCCTGCGTCCATCACTGATTGGGAGAGCCTCAACGCCGCCCTGAGCCAGGTCGACGAGGCCGACTACCGCGGCATCACGTTCGCGGGGATCGGGACCGAAGAGGGATCGTTCCAGTTCCTGCCGTGGTTCTGGGGATCCGGCGCTGAGCTCACGGAACTCAACTCGCCCGAGGCGGTCGAAGCCGTCGAGCTGTGGGTGGAGTGGTTGGACAACGGCTGGGCTCCGCAGTCCGCGATCCAGAACTCGCAGAACACTGCCTGGGAGGAGTTCCTCGATGGCCAGACCGCGTTCGTGGAGAACGGCACGTGGCAGGTGAACAGTGCTGCGGAAGCGTCCTTCGAGGCCGACTACATCACCATCCCCGCGAAGGACGGCGGCGCCGCTCCCGCACCGACAGGCGGCGAGTTCATCATGGCGCCCGTGCAGGACGACGAGGCCCGCTACGACGTCACGCGCCAGATCATCGAGTGCATGACCACCCCCGAGGGCTTTGTCGAGACGGCTGAGACTTTCGCGTACTACATCCCGCCGACACCCCAGGGCCAGGAGCAGTTCGTCGAGGCGCACGCCGAGCTCGAGGTGTGGGTCGATGCGGTGCGCGCCGCGAAGGGGCGTACGAGCGACAACCTCGGCACTGACTACCCGCTGATCTCGGAGCAGCTGTGGACCGCTGTGCAGGCCGCTATGTCGGGCGCATCGTCTCCTCAGGAGGCGCTGGACGCGGCACAGGAGACTGCCGCCGCAGCCACCGGCAACTGACCCACGTCCCACCGCCTAGCCGCGGCGTGGGGCGGATCAGCAGATCCGTCCCACGCCGTGCAACCGAGGAAGCCTCATGACCACACCCACGATTGCCACTAGGGGTCGTCCCGACCGCCTGGCGGGAGGTGAGCGCGCTCGCGCCCGGCGCAGCCGGCGGCGCATCCACGGNGATTGCCACTAGGGGTCGTCCCGACCGCCTGGCGGGAGGTGAGCGCGCTCGCGCCCGGCGCAGCCGGCGGCGCATCCACGGATCGCCGTGGATCGCGGTGGCCTTTGCCACTCCGCTCATCGTCTACCTGCTCGCGTTCTATGCGTATCCACTGGTGCGGAGCTTCGACCTGTCGGTCCACGACTACAACATCCGAGCCTTCGTCCAGGGCAATGCGGAGTATGTGGGCTTCGCCAACTACGTGGATGTGATGCAGAATCCGCTATTCGCGCAAGCCCTGTGGAACACCTTCCTGTTCGTCTTCGTGTCCTTGCTGTTTCAGTACGCGCTCGGGTTGGCGCTCGCCGTGTTCTTCAAGCGACGCTTCCCGCTGTCCAGCGTGCTCCGTGCGCTGTTCCTGATCCCGTGGCTGCTCCCGCTGATCGTGTCCGCATCAGTGTGGGCGTGGATGATGAACTCCGATGCGGGGGTGCTGAACTCGTTCTTGGGCGTCATCGGCATCGACCCAGTCAACTGGCTGACCTCTCCTGAGAGCGCCCTCGCGTCAGTGATCATCGCGAACATCTGGCTCGGAATCCCCTTCAACTTGGTGATTCTCTACTCGGGCCTGCAGAACATTCCCGACGAGGTCTACGAGGCGGCCGCCCTCGATGGTGCGGGTCCGTGGAAGGTGTTCTGGCGTGTCACCTTCCCGCTCCTGCGCCCGGTCTCAGCGATCACCCTGCTGCTCGGGTTGGTCTACACGCTGAAGGTGGTGGACATCGTGTGGGTGATGACTAAGGGCGGGCCGGCGAACAGTTCGCTCACGCTCGCCGTGTGGTCGTACCGCGAGGCCTTCGGCACGGGGCAGCCAGACTTCTCGCCCGCCGCGGCCATCGGCAACATTCTCATCATCATCGCCCTGATATTCGGTCTCGCCTATGTCAATCTTCAGAGGAAGGTGGAGCACTGATGAAGGCCTCCTCAACCCGCCGTTGGTGGCATGCCGGACTCGGCCTGCTCTTCACCGCGCTGATGCTGTTTCCGGTCTACTGGATGTTCAACGTCTCGCTGACCCCGCGCAGCGACCTGCGGAACGACCCGCCGCAGCTCTTCCCCGTGAATCCGACGTTCGAGGGATACGAAGCTGTCTTCGACCAGCAGCTGCCGGCCCTCGCCACAAGTCTGGTGATCGGGCTCGGCTGCGTGCTGCTGACCGTCGTCATCGCCGCGCCGGCCGGCTACGCACTGGCGCTGCTCAACATCCGGGGCGGCCGCACCCTCAACTTCGTCCTTCTCGTGGCCCAGATGATCCCGGCCGTCGTAATGGCGATGGGCTTCTACGCCATCTATGTGCGGCTAGGGCTCCTGAACTCGGTATGGGGCCTCATCGTGGCCGACTCCACGATCGCAGTGCCCTTTGCCGTGCTGCTGTTCACGGCCTTCATGAGTGGAATCCCGCGCGAGCTCCTACAGGCGTCCCGGATGGACGGGGCCGGGGCATGGCGCTCCTTCCGGTCCATCGTCTTGCCGCTCAGCCGGAACTCGATCCTCACCGCGTCGCTCTTTGCGTTCCTGTGGGCGTGGTCTGACTTCGTGTTCGCGTCGACGCTGGCGCGCAACTCCGACTTCATCCCAGTGACGCTGAGCATCTACAACTACATCGGCAACAACACGACCCAGTGGAACGCCATCATGGCGACCGCCGTCGTGGCCTCGATCCCAGCCGCCATCCTGCTTGTCTTCGCCCAGCGCTATGTCGCTGCGGGTGTGACCGCTGGCGCAGTGAAGGACTGACACGTGACAACGACTGACCGCTCTCGACGCTCGCTCGCCGCCCACGGCGCGTCTCCCGTCTCCCCTACGCGCGGTCCGCGACGCGGAGGCCGGGTCGGCGAGGTTCGGTGGGACGCCGAGAGCTTCTGGGGTGCGCGCATCCTCACCAATGCCCAGGCGACCTTCGACCACTGCATCGCGTGGATGGACCGGCTCGGGTGGCTTGAGAACTTCGACCGCGTCGCCCGTGGCGACGTCACGGTCGACCGTCCCGGCTGGCAGTTCTCGGACTCTGAGGTGTACAAGCTTCTCGAGGGCATGGCCTGGGAGCTCGCGCGTTGCCCGGACGATGCGCTTCAGGCCACGTACGAGGCTCTCGTGGGCCGAGTCGAGGCGGCGCAGGACGCGGACGGCTACGTGGGCACAGCATTCGGGCATGCTGGCCTCCCCGAGCGGTACTCCGATATGTCGATGGGCCATGAGCTGTACAATATGGGACACCTCATCCAGGCCGGCGTTGCACGCCTGGGAACCTTCGGCGAAGACCGCCTGACCGAGGTCGCGCGTCGTGCGGCGGATCACATCTGCCGCGAGTTCGCCGAGGGTTCTCGAGAGACGCTATGCGGGCACCCGGAGATCGAGGCCGCGCTGGCTGAGCTGGGACGAGTGACAGGGCAACCGCGGTACATCGAGCAGGCACGCCTGTTCGTCGAGCGCCGGGGCCGAGGCACGTTGCCCGTGCGGCCATTGCTCGCCGCGGACTACTTCCAGGACGATGTGCCCGTGCGCGAGGCAAAGGCGCTTCGCGGCCACGCAGTGCGCGCGCTGTACCTGTCCGCAGGCGCCGTGGACGTGGCCGTCGAGACTGAGGACGCCGAGCTGCTCGAGGTGCTCCAGAGCCAGTGGGTGCACACGGTCGAGCGCCGCACGTACATCACCGGTGGCATGGGTTCCCGCCACCAGGACGAAGGCTTCGGGGAGGACTGGGAGCTGCCCCCGGACCGGGCCTACTGCGAGACCTGTGCAGGGGTCGCCTCGGTCATGTTCGCGTGGCGCCTGTACCTGGCGACCGGGCAGGCGCGGCACATCGACCTCATCGAGCGCACGTTGTTCAACGTCATCGCGACCGCTCAGGGTGCCGATGGCCGGTCCTTCTTCTACGCCAACCCTCTGCAGCTGCGAACGGCGCCGGAAGAGGCGGTGAGCGCGGAGGTCAACATGCGCGCCGAGGGCGGCGCCCGCGCACCGTGGTTCGACGTCTCGTGCTGCCCCACCAACGTGGCTCGCACCCTCGCCTCCCTCGAGACGTACGCGTGTGCCGTCAAGGGCGACGTGGTGTCGCTCCTGCTCTACGGAGCAGGGACGGCGACGATTGATGTCGACGGGGACCCGCTCGAGCTGCGTCTCGACACGCGCTATCCGGACGATGGCACGATCACGGTGACAGTCGTGGAGGCGCCGAGCCGCCCGATCACATTGCGCCTGCGAGTGCCCCAGTGGGCTGCCGGTGCGACAGGAGCGGAGCCTGGCGGCGAGCCCCATCCCGTCGAGGCGGGCTGGTGGGATGTGCGCCGAGACTTCGCGCCCGGTGACCGCGTGGAGCTGGTGCTGCCCATCGAGCCTCGGCTGAGCTGGCCGGACCCTCGCATTGACGCTGTGCGTGGCACGGTGGCGGTCGAGCGCGGCCCGCTCGTCTTGTGCCTCGAGAGCCACGACGCTCCCGACGGCGCGGGTCTGGACGGGCTCCAGATCGACGGGGCAGCCATGCTGCAGAGCCACGGGGACGGCGCTGTGGTCCATGCCACGCGCATTGGTGATCCCGAGGTGCCCGTCGGCCGGGTGCCCTTCAGCGGATCGCTGTCCCCATCGTCTGAGTCGAGCGCTCCCATGAGCGTTCCGCTCATTCCGTATCACCGCTGGGCCCAGCGCGAGCCGGGCACCATGCGCGTGTTCATCCCCGTCGCTCACCCGAGCGACGGGAGGTCAATGCCCATCACCTAGCAACCGTCCGTCGGCCACCCCGCCGGACACCTTCAGCGCCCTCGACCTCGCGGTTGGTGGCGCATCTGCCCCGAAAAACCATGAGCAAGACAGAGAGGTCTACTCCATGAAAAACGCAACGAGGCGTCCGCCGGTCAGACGGCGCGCCATCGCGGGCGCGACGGCGCTCGGACTCGGCGCGGCGGGCCTGACGCTCGCGGCTCCGACGGCGGCCCAGGGCGCCGAGGACCCGGCTCCCGTGCTCCACTACTCAATGAACGACGTTGCCGGCCCTACGGTGCCGGACTCCAGTGGCAACGGCCACGACGGCACGATCGTCGGCGCCGGCGCGAACGCGCTCGACGGCGTGGGCGACGGCGCCGCCCTCGAGCTGTCGGGGGGCGGAGACTCGGTGACGTTCCCCGCGGACGCGGTCGCGGGCGCCACCGACCTCACTGTCTCTGCACGTGTGTGGTGGGACGGTACCCACGACTGGGGCTGGCTGTACGGCCTGGGATCGGACGGCGATGCATTCGCCGCGGTGATTCCCAGCACTGGCCCCGAGGTGGACCCGCAAGGCGTGCTTCGCACCGACGTCGGTCTGGGCGGAGACGTCGAGGCCGCCGGGTACGCGTATGCGGCGGACCCACTCGCGACCGACGCGTGGTCGACGGTGACCATCACGCTGGACGACGCGGCCGATGAGCTGGTGACGTACGTCGACGGCGCGCAGGTGAGCACCTTCGAGACCACCGTGACGGTTGCCGACCTGGTGGAGGCGACCGATCCGATCGGTGGCCGCTTGGGCGGCTCCGCCTTCGAGTGGGATCCCACCTTCGACGGCGTCATCGACGACTTCCAGATCTTCCACGCCGCCCTCACCCTCGAGCAAGTTGCGGCGCTGGCCGACGCAGGGGACCTGGCGGACCCGGGTAGCTCCGGCGGAGAGGTACCGGACCCCATCCCTGACGAGCCCTACGTGCGATACGCGATGGACGACATCTCGGGCACGACGGTGACGGACTCGTCCGGCAACGGCCTGGACGGCTCTATCGTGGGCACGGGCTACGAGCTCGTCGACGGCGAGGCCACGGACTCGGCGCTCGACCTGAGCGGCGCCTACGTCTCCATTCCCGGCGCTGCGCTGATCGGCTCCGAGTCGGTCACCGCATCGGCGACCGTGCGCTGGGACGGCGGCGGAAACTGGCAGCGCGTGTTCGACTTGGGGTCGAACACCAGCAACTACCTGTTCGTGACGCCGTCGAACGGCGGCGGCGACCTGCGCGCCGCGATCACGACCGGGGGAGGCGGCGGTGAGGACCAGGTGACCGGATACGGCGGCGTGGCCCCCGATGAGTGGGTGACGCTCACCGTCACGCTCGACACCGAGGCGGACTCCATGACGCTGTACGTCAACGGTGTGGCGGTCGGCACGACGCCGTCCACGATCGCCGCCGGCGATCTCCTCGGCTCGTCCGCGTCTCTCGCGGGCTACCTGGGCAACTCGTTCTATGCGTCGGACCCCACGTTCCAGGGAGCCTTCGAGGAGTTCGTGCTCTATCGCCAGGCGCTGTCCGCCGGACAGGTGGCGAGCCTCGTGGACGAGGTCCCGACGGCCACGGGGTTGGTGGAGGACACG
Organism: Demequina ureilytica; assembly: GCF_048553575.1. Taxonomy (NCBI): domain Bacteria; kingdom Bacillati; phylum Actinomycetota; class Actinomycetes; order Micrococcales; family Demequinaceae; genus Demequina; species Demequina ureilytica. Next base: position 1,475,104 of record NZ_JBLZIE010000001.1, read on the forward strand.
TTCGACGTGCGCACCCGCATCGGCGAGGCCCCGGAGCTGCCCGAGTCCGTCCGCGGCGAGTTCACGGACGGCTATGACCGCGACATCGCGATCGACTGGGAGAACGTCGCACCCGAGGACTACGGGTCCGAGGGTTCGTTCACGGTCGCCGGAGTCGCCGGCGAGCGCGACGTGACCGCAACGGTGACGGTCGATCGGGGTCAGGTCAGCATCGATCTGGGTACCGACACCGGTGACTTCATGGGTGGGGCCTCCGGCCTGCTCTATGGCCTCTACGGCGACGGTATGCCCACGAAGAACCTCATCGAGGGTATGAACATTCGCACGGTCGCCACCAAGGCGCAGGATGGTGCGCAGCACCCAGGTTCCGACGCCCTCGAGATACTGCCCATGCTGGCGGATTCGACGGACGGCGACGTGTACCTGCGCGTCACCGACTGGTACCGCGGCTTCCCTTACCAGTGGCCGGACAGCGACTCGCCGAACGCCACTGCCGAGGAGAGGCTCGACAGCTACCGCGAGGTGCTCGACACGCAGCTCGACATGATCGAGGACGTTCCGGCTGAGTACCGTGACAACCTCGTCATCGAGCCCTACAACGAACCCGAGGGCAACATGTTCGGCACGGGCACGTGGAGCCTCGACGGAACCTCGTGGCTGGAAGATCCGACCGACTACTTCGCGGCGTGGGATGAGACCTATCGGACCATCAAGGCGCGCTTCCCCGACATGCGTATCGCCGGTCCGGGCACGTCGGTGCTGTACGGCCAGGTCGAGGGGTGGCTCGAGCACGTGATCGCGGAAGACACGCTGCCGGAGATCATCACGTGGCACGAACTGACGAACCCCCAGGACATCCGGGAGTCCGTCGCGGAGTACCGCGAGTGGGAGGTCGATGCTTTCGCCGGCACCGTGTACGAGGGCACTGAGCTGCCCGTCAACGTCAACGAGTACGCGTTCAACTACCACACGTCCGTTCCGGGTCAGATGATCCAGTGGATCTCCGCCATCGAGGACTCGAAGGTGGACGCGATGATCGCATTCTGGAACATCAACGGCAACCTGTCCGACTCCGCGGTGCAGTCCAACCGCGGCAACGGGCAGTGGTGGCTGTACAACGCCTACTCGCAGATGTCGGGCCACACCGTGGAGGTCACGCCTCCCAATCCTGGTGTGAACTACACGCTCCAGGGTGTGGCGTCGCTCGACGAATCCGCGCAGCAGGCGCGCGCCATCGTGGGCGGTGCCGATGGTGCGGCGCCGATCGACTTCCTCAACGTTCCCGAGGGCTTCGGGGACTCGGTGCGCGTGTGGGTGAGGGAGATCGGGTGGACCGGCCAGCTGGGCGACTCCGGCCAGCCGACAGTGCTCGCCGAGCGGGTGGTGCCCGTCGTAGACGGCACCGCGACCATCGACTTCGGCTCCGACTGGCTCCCCGAACTTCAGGAGTCGTCTGCGTACGAGATCGTCGTCACGCCCGCCGGCCACACGGCCGACGGCGAGTCGGCGGACCGGTGGTCGGGGTCGTATGAGGCGGAGGACGCCTCCTACACCGAGACGACCGGCGACTACAGCGTCAACGGGCCCGAGGGCTCGGAGAGCAACGTGTCGCTGTTCTACACCTCGGGCGCGTACAACGTCGGGGGTCTTCGGACGGGCTCAGATCTCGAGCTGAGCTTCGACGTCACCGTGCCGGAGGATGGCGCCTACGACTTGTCGGTGTTCGCCAACAGCCTCAACACCTTCGATGCAGTGGAAGATCAGGGCCCCACGAACGTCTTCATGACGGTCGACGGCGCCGCTGAGCAGGAGCTGTTCCTGCCTCTGGCGTACAAGTGGGTGGTCTGGGACTACGCGGACACCACCGTCGACCTCACGGCCGGTGACCACACCATCACCCTCGCCGCACAAAGCCTGGACGGTACGGGCGCGACGCAGGGCGATGCGCTGGTCGACCGGATTGTGTTGACCAAGGCCCGAGCGGCCGATGCGGTCGACACCTACGAGGGCGAGCTCGCCGAATCGGCTTCCGACCGTGCCTACGGCACGGGCGACTCCGGTTCCGGCGCGATCGACCTTGCCAACGGGGAGACCGCGACGTTCTGGGTCTATGGCCCGACCGACGGCGAGCACCAGCTCGACGTGGCGACGGTGGGTGCAGCGTCCGGGGCGTTGGCCATCAACGGCTACGACGTGCTCGACCTGGCCGATGCCACATCCGCCCCCGTGCACCTCGCGGGCGGCATCAACAAGGTGGTCGTGACCGGGCCGGCCGTGGTCGATCGCCTCACGGTGAGCGGCTCCACCGGCGCTCTCGGTGCGGTTGAGTACCAGGCCGAGGACGCCACGACGGCCGGATCCGCTGAGGTTGTGGACCTGAGCCTCGCGGAAGGTGGCCAGGCGGTTTCCGGCATCGGCGGAGAGCCGGGCAACGCCAACACGCTCACTTTCGATGTCTCGGTCGAACAAGCGGGCGAGCATGCGGTGGTCGTGCGCTTCTCCAACCCGGAGCAGGCGCCTGCATCTCACTACAACCCGAACCCGATGGTCCGGTACGCACTGGTCTCCGTCAACGGCGGAGACGAGGAGTCCTGGGCCTTCGTGCCCACGTTCCACGAGAACAACTTCTGGGAGCGCACGATCGTGCTCGACCTGGAGGAGGGCGCGAACTCCGTCACGCTGCGGTCGGAGGAGGAAACGAACTTCGATGGCGTGACCTACATCGATGACACCTGGCCCGAGTACGGCTGGCTCCGCGCCGACAGCGCGCCGATCGTGGACCGGATCACCGTGTCCCCGCTCGTCTCGCTCGGCGAAGCGCCCAGCTTCACGGATGTGGACGAGTCGCTTGAGCATTACGACTCGATCATGTGGCTTGCGAGCCAGGGCATCACGCAGGGGTGGGAGACGGAGAACGGGACGGAGTTCCGTCCGTTCAACGCGATCACTCGTGATGCGATGGCGGCGTTCCTGTACCGCTACGCGGGGTC
>NZ_JBLZIE010000002.1:0-522838 GCF_048553575.1 Demequina ureilytica
ATCCACCCAATCTGTCTGGGTGGCCTCGTTTTCGCCCGTCGCTATGGCCTCGTTTTCAAGCGTCGCCGACAGTCAGGCCGCCGTGCTGCCACCACCGAATGTGATGGGCCTCGCAATGCTCCGGCGGTGCATGACACTTCGCGCACCCACCATCCCGGTGCAGCAACGCGATGCGCTGCTCATCAGTGAAGAACCGCTCCCGCACCCCCTGATCCAAGATCTCGCTGTCACCGCCCAGGACCTGCGGAAGGAGCCCCGCATCCCCCGACAACCGGCGCAACTGACCCACCGACACGGGCTGCTCGATCCCATCGACACTTCCCAGACCCTGACCACGCATCAGATCCGACAGGCCCATCCGCACCACGATCGTGGTCCGCACCCCCGACTTCTCCGTCCGCGTGCATCCCAAAGCGTGCCGAGCCAGCTCGAACAACGCATCAGCCCGCATCTGACCCACCGTTCGTGTGTCCGCATCAGGATCATCACTGCGACCCTTGTTGCGCACATCCCGCGTGGTCATCTGCTCCAACACGTTGATGATCGGCGCCGCCGTCACCGCATCCATCTGCCCATGGATCACCACATTGCCCTCGTGATCCTGCTTCCACCACAGAAACCTCGCCTCGTGATTCTCACGCTCACGCTGCTCGTGACCGGCACGGTCGGCATGGGCCACAGCACGAGCGACCATCTTCCGCACCTCATGCGCAGCCATCGACTTCGCTCGCGACACCAGACGCTCCTCAAGCGCCACCAACGCTGCGTCCTCGACGCGATCCGACAACTTGTTCAAAGCACCCACGATGAGGGCTGCGGCATCAACCGACAACTCCCCCGCCACCGACGCCGCGGCAACCACCGGATACTTCGGTCCGGGCACCTGCTCAACCCCCGCGCTGGCTGGGTCAGGATCACCAGCCACTGGCGGCTTGGGCGCGAACGCCTCCCCCGCCGCAATCGACCTCTTCGCTCCCGCGACCGTGCCGCCACGCACGTTCGACAACAACTCACCCGCGGTTCCTTGGCCCTCGCGCCGCGCCAATCCACCACCGGGAAGGTCGGGGGTGGAGCGGCGCGCAATCTCGCCCGCGCATCGGGCGCCCAGAGCGCCCACCACCCGCTCCAGGCGAGCCACCGCGCCGTTCACGTCGAGCAACTGGTCCTTGGACAGGCCCGAGACATCGCGAGACGCGAGCTCGCCCACCAGGGCGCTCACCTCGTCGATCTCCGCTGCCTGAATGCCAGGCGTCTCAATGGCCATGAATCAAGTCAAGCACCGAGGTCTGACATCGACGCGCCGCGCCCCCTACCAGGGATAACGCAACAATACAGGCCTCCCAGGTAGGCGCATCGGCCCTAAGGGTGCTGGACGTCGATGACCACTCGCGTGGGATCCTCAAGACTGAACACGCGGAACGGCTCCTCCGAGCTGAGGCCCACGTAGATGTCGACCTGCCCCTCGTAGACAGATCCGTACACGACCTCCTCGATCACGCCCGCGGCCTCAGGCTGGAACCGCTCGGGGCCTTCGTACTCCGCAGCGTCCTCCTCCGTCGGGTAGACGACTCCGTCCACGTGCGTCACGAGCGAAGCCTCGCCGGCAAGATCCACTGTCCTGCCCGAACCCGCCATCGTCGGTTCATCGACGTACGAGCTGCTCCATCCGGGCTGTCCGGGCCCCTCGAGGTCGAGCACGATGCGGTCGTAGCCCTCGTGCACTCCGAACCGCATGTCGACGGGGCTCAGTTGGGCATCACCGCTGGCGTCGGCCGTGTCGGTGGCGCGGTCCGCGGGGAACGGCGCCTCCTCTTCGGGGGGCTCGTCGTCCTCGGCCGGGTCGGGCTGCGTCGTGACTGTCTCCGTCGGCGTGCTCACCGGCTCGTCCGAAGGCGATGGCGTGGGCGCGGTGATGGTCGTGGCAATGTCCGTGGGCGTGGCCGTCGTGGGAGAGGTGGTCGTGATGTCCACCTCGGGGTCCTCCGAGCCGCAACCCGCGATCAGCAGGCCACCGGCGGCGGTCAGGGCAATCGTTCTGGTCAGGTGTTCGTGTCGCATGGCTTCCCTCCGTAAGTAGAGAGCCGGCGTCGCAGCGCCGACCAGGGCGTGCACCTCTCCATCCTCACCCGGGACGCCATGGTTCGCAACGTCGGCGCGGCGGCTGCCAGGGAGATCACGCACAGGCCAGGCGCCCGATGCGCGGGTTGGCTGGGTAGGGGGCGTGCGGCACCCCCGGGAACGCCGAAGGCGAGCACGATGCGGTGGTCGCCATCGTGCTCGCCTTCGGTCTAGCAGTACTCAACAGCGAGTTGACAAGAACTCGCCTACTGGATCAGAAGTAGTGCTTGCGGCCGCCGACGCCCTTGCCGGACCTGCCGATGAGAGCCAAGACGAGGCCGACCACCACGAGGATGCCGCCGATGGTCGTCAGGACCGGGATCGAAGCCAGGAGGCCGATGATCAGGAGAATGAGGCCGAGGATGATCAAGATATTTCCAATCTGTAGCGGCCCCCGAGAAGGGGGCCGTGGTCGTTCTGTCGTGGGGGTAAACACCCCAAAGGCCACGTATCTTCCCTCATGAGGCAGCGCACCCCTCTGTTGAAGGCGTTCCATCCAAAGATGGAACCCTCCCAGTAGGTCCTTTCGCCGCTAGAGGCGCACCCCTCCAGATCCATACCTTGGCCTCAGCTGGCGCATCCCGCGCCGCCCCAGCCAAGGAGAGATCTATGAGCACCCCAGCCACCACACAGCCCGCCCGCACCACAGCACCGCCGACCACAGCCGTCAGCCTCACCGACGTCCGCAAGACCTACTCCACCGGCCCGCAGCCGGTCCACGCCCTGCGCGGCGTCAGCCTCGCCGTCGCCAAGGGCTCTTTCACCGCCGTCATGGGCCCCTCTGGCTCCGGCAAGTCGACCCTGCTCAACGTCGCCGCCGGCCTGGACCAGCCGTCCTCGGGGCGCGTCGTCATCGGCGACACCGACATCAGCCACCTGTCCGCGGACAACCTCACCAAATTCCGCCGGCGCCGTGTGGGGTTCATCTTCCAGTCCTACAACTTGCTCCCCCACCTCAGCGTCTCCGAGAACCTGCGGCTGCCGTGGTGGCTCGACAACCAGGCGCCGGACCCGGTCCGCGAGGCAGAACTCCTCGCCACCGTCGGGCTCCAAGACATGGCAAACCGCCTCCCCACCGAGCTCTCCGGCGGGCAGGCGCAGCGCGTCGCGATCGCACGTGCCCTCGCCACCCGGCCCGAGGTGATCTTCGCGGACGAGCCCACCGGCGCCCTCGACTCCCACACGGGAGCTGCCATCCTCAAAACCCTCCGCGACGCAGTCGCCACCTACCAGCAGACGCTCGTGATGGTCACGCACGACCCTCAGGTCGCATCGGCCGCCGACGAAGTGGTGTTCCTCGCCGATGGTGCCGTGGTGGACCGAGCCGCGAGCGCATCGGCCGCCCAGATCTCCCAGCGCGTGCTCGAGCTGGGACGGTAACGGCCATGCGACAGATCTCCTTGCGCGCACTGCGCGCCCACTGGCCCAGCGCGGCAGGCGTCCTCCTCACGATGGTGCTCGCATCGGCCCTGATCTTCGCCTCGGGCGTGCTCATCGAATCGGGACTGCGCGAGAGCGACCCGTTCTCCCCCACCGCCACCATGCTCCCCGCAGTCATGGGGTCCTTTGGCGGCGTCGCGATCATGCTCGCCGTGTTCGTCGTGTCATCGGCCTTCGCCGCCTCCCTGCGGGACAGGCGCCGCGAGTTCGCGCTGCTGCGCGCGGTCGGCGCCACCGGAGGCCAGGTGCGGTCGCTCATCTCCACCGAGGTCATGACGATCTCTCTCGCCGCCCTCGTGGTGGGCAGCGTCGCGGGGTTCTTCGGCGCCAAGGCGCTAGTGCCGCTGTTGCGCTCGAGCGGCATCGTCGAGGAGGGCTTCGCGCCCGTTCTTTCCATATGGCCGATGCTCGGGACGGCAGTCCTGCTCCTCCCCGCCGCGTGGCTCGCGGGTCGCTTGGCGGCTCGCGAAATGTCTCGCCTCAGCCCTACGTCCGCAGTGAGCACCACGGCGGCCGATGCGCGCGCGCTTGGCAAGGGACGCGTCACCGCGGCGTGGGTCTGCTTGGCAGGTGGCCTGGCGGCCACCACGACCCCTGTATTTGTTCCGGGAGCGATGGGCGGGGCGACGGGTGCCGCATCGGCGCTGCTGTTCATCACCGCCGTCGCGCTGGCCGGGCCCGCGCTCGTGCTGCGCGGTGCGACCTGGCTGGCCGGGCGTCGGTCGCTCCAAGCCCGCGCCGCCAGCCTCTTGGCCACGGCGAATGCACGCGGCTACTCCCGTCGCCTCACTGCCGCGGTGGTGCCGCTCGCGCTGCTCCTGTCGCTCGGCTCGGTGCAGACGGGCTTCAACCAGACGGTCGCACAGGCTGGCGCTCAGCAGTTGGGCGGTGCGATCTCGGGCGACTTCGTGTGGCAGGGGTCGCCTGAGCGGGCGGCCGATGCGCGCGAGACTCTCGCAAGCCTGCCCGGCGTGACCGCTGTCGCGTCTATGGGCACGGGGATGGTCCAGGTGAAAGTAGAAGCCACCGACGAGGATGCGCCGTTTATGGACGGGCTCTCATGGGAGGCGGGGTCCGTGATGATGCTCGACGACCCCTCCGGGCTCGTCGATCCTGACGTGACCGAGGGGGACCTCGCGGAGCTCGAGGGCGCCGATACGATCGCGCTTGCCTCGGACGGGCTGACGCTGACGGGCAAGGGACTGGGCGACACGATTGACCTGCGCCACCCCGATGGGTCCGAGTCGGCGCCGACCATCGTCGCGATCTACGAACGTGGGCTCGGACTGGGAGGGCTGATCGTCGGGCCGGATGATGTCGATGCCGCTGGTGCGGGCTCCCCGACGGTCATCGTCGAGGCCGTTGCCGGCGATCAGGATGCCGTGCTGCGCGCGGCCGACGAGGCAGGACTCTCGCTCGTGCCCGTCGACGACTACGTCGACGCCGCGACGGAGATGGGCAGCTCCGACAGTCGACTCTCGAACGTGCTGCTGATGGTGCTGCTCGCGTTCATTGGAATCGCGGCCGGCAACGCGCTGGTGATCGCGACCCGATCGAGGGCTGGCGAGTTCGCGCTGCTGGGCCGGCTCGGCGCGACTCGTCGGCAGATGCGGTCAATGCTCGGCATCGAGGCGGCACTGGTGGCTGTTGCCGCCGCGGCGCTCGGCACACTGACCGCGCTGCCGGGACTGGTCGGGGCATCGCTCGCGATGGTGCGCGGGTTCAGCCTGGGGGTCGATCCCGTGTTCTGGGCGGGCCTCGCCGGAGCAGTCGTCGTGATCGCCTTCGCGGGGATGGCAGGTGCGCGCCTACGCGTGCCGGCCTAGAGACTGCGCTTCAGGAACTCCCGAAATTCAGGTTCCACCATCCAGGAGGCGCCGCCCTCGCCAGTACGGTCCAACTTGATGGCGGCACCGTACTGGCCGAGGAGTTCGCCCATGTCGTCCGCCAAGAAGGTCTCCCGCTCGGCGATGATCTCCACGATCTGCTCCATGGAGAGCTCGCTCTTGGCTTCGACGAAACGGTCGTTGTTGAAGTCATTCATGCTTCGAGCATCGGTGTTGAAGTCGTCCATGCTTCGAGGCTAACGCCGCTGCGCGGGCGGTGCACAGCCAGTCACTAGGCTCAGATAGCCTCGATGTCGAACGCGGCGAACGCCATCGGCAAGGCCCAGATGACTGCTCGTCACTCACTCCGCGCCACGGGCGCGGGCAGCGGTGGATCTAGTCGAGAACCGGCCGGCGGGGGCGCAACACGTGACCGAACGAGGCCAGTAGAACGGCCGTCACGGCCACCAGCTGAACGGCGGAGCTCCGTCCTCCGTACTCGATCCAGCCGAGCAAGCCGCCGCCGTACGGTCCCGTGTCGTCGACGTGAGGAACCGATTGATAGGGCCACGCCATGTACGACACCACAATGATGCCAAGCACGAGCGCCGCAAAGGCAGCGCTAGCCGTTCTCGATTCGCGGAGATCAATCCGCATCGTCGCGAGCGTCAACACCGCGATCGCGGCGACGCCCAAAAGCGCACGCCCCACAATGAGCCAGACGGGTATGTGCGAACCGACCAGCAGTTCAACCTCGTTGTTGGCGTCCAGCGAGACCCCGTCGCGTGCTGCGCTGATCCGCATCTCAAGGAACCCGGTCGCGAGCACCAATATGGCGCCAGTAGCCATTCCGGCGAGGGCATAGAGGAAAGGTTTCATGCGGCTCCACCGTACAAGCCCGAGGCGACCCAGAAGCCTCCGCGTGAATATGCCGCCCGGCTACACCAGCGGGCTTTGACCGACCGTGCCGTTCTGCGATCAGCCGTATCGCCCAGCATGGAGGACCAGGAAAGGCATCGCGATGAGGGCCAGCGCCGCAGCGAAACTCCATATCCACCGCTTGGCATGACGGGCGTTCCAGGGTACGAGCGCGGCCGGCACGGCGGTGACGACTACGGCGAACGCCAAGTAGCCCAGCGTTCCTGCGGTGCGGACGTTGAACGCCCAACCATATCCGGGCCGATCACAATGCCCTAACCCACACAGGTTGATGCTCCCGAGCAATAGCGCGGCGCCAGCCAGCGCCAACGGCGCTGGCATCAGCCACAGCAGGTGCAGCCATGGACGTGGTCGCCGGGTCGGCTGCTCCTGTGTGGAGGCCATCATTCCTCAATGCGCATTTGTCGCTCGCCGCCGTTGTCAAAGAACCGGGTGATGTACTCGTCGGGTTCGAGCGCGCTATCTCGCATCAAGGAGAAGATCTCTACGCCGATACCGAGGTCGTCGGCGATTCGAAAGCACTGCGCCAATCCGACGTATTTCATCGTCGAGTTCTTGTCGTGGAACGCACCCGCATAGTCGTTGGCCTCCTGCTCTGCGCTCTCCATGGCGCTCTCTGCAGACGCAGACCGCCACAGCGTGATTCGCTCCTCATAGGTGTAGTCATCCTCGCCAATGGATTCGAGTACGAAGACACATCGCACGGAGTACCACGCGAGGATGGGCTCGGGTTCCATGCCCGTCATTGTCCTGCCCAACAGGATCGTTTCCGAGTTCCCTCACCGATAGCGCGAAGCCGGCGAAACTCACGCTTTCCACTTCTTCCTGTCCGGACCCTGCCACCGGCCGTCGTTGCGCGTTGAGAGCCCAGTGCCGCAAGCGTCGCGGCCACGGTGAGTGCGCCCGGGTCCTCACGCCGCCTCGCGGGCAAGGCCGTGGTCGAGACGATCGATCTGCGGCACCTCGACGGGTCCGAGGCAGCGCTCGTGCCTTTGGCTGCGGTCGCGCTTGGCACTCTCACCGCGCTCCCGGGACTGGTCAGCGCGCCGCTCGCGACGGCGCGGGGCTTCAGCTTCGGTGTCGTTCCCGTTTTCTGGGCGGCCCTGACCGTGATCGATTGGAGTTCACGGTCAGGGCGCTGGCGGCACGCAGCCGTCCCAGGCGTCAGGCGATCTCTGCCACGAACGCCGCCGCGCGCAACTGCAGGTCCTCGATCTGCCGCAATCGCGCCGCCTCGACGTCGAAGCCCTCGTACCAGGCCTTGGGCGTCCTGCGGACGTTGACCGAGCATTGAAAGTCCTGGCAGACGAGTGTGCTGACAGTGTCACCGTTCCGCCCTGCCTTGCCCGGCAGCTTGGCGTTGTAGAGCACCACGTCGTTCGGGAGAGTCACGTCGTGGCACCACGAGCACTGTGCACGCGAGCGCGGCAATGAGCCGGGATGCCGGAACAGTACTCCGACGAGCTCGCGCTCGAGAGTCGGAACGATCGCGTATGCGCGCCGCGGGAGCTTGGGGTCGCGCCAGCCCAGGTAGTCGAGCCCGTCCCAGTCGAGTCGATCAAAGTCGGCGGGCAGGGTGAGATCGTTGACCTCCTTGCGGGAGGCGTTGATGAAGGACGCGCGGAGGGTCTTCTCGGGAAAAGGGAGCATGAGGTGTCGCTTTCGAAGACACCCGGGGCGCGCGCATGGCGCCGCTCGGGTGGAGGTTTTCAGGGTTGACACTGTGGCCGCGCCGAATGGCGCGGCCGGGGCGTCACGCCCTGATGCCGGCGATACGGGCGCCGACCACCTCCTGAAAGCTCACCCAGCCAGTGTACGGCCCGCGGTAGGCAGGCGACTCAGCCCCCGCATCGGCCCTGTGCCCGGGGCTCCCCGTCCTCGGTCTCCGGCACCGGGAAGCGCCAGCCGTCAGTCGTCTGCGTGGTTCTGAAACTCCTCCGGGACCGCGTCGGGGTCTCCGCTCGGGTCCAGGAAAAGGTGGATGTGGTCGCCGCCCGTCTCAAGCACAAGAGAGTCGAGCCTGGCCCCACCCGCCTGCCACAGGCTGACGGCCTCGAGGCGGTCGCGCCCGACGTCCGCCAGCAGGTCCTGCTGGCGACCGGGCTCGGAGGCCTGGGCCGCCGCGACATCCTCCACAGCCGAACGGAGGAGTGCCACCGATCCGAGGAAGGCGGCCCGCGTCACGGCCTGGTCGTCGTTGCCCTGGCCGGTGGCCGACAGCGCGTCTTCGGCCTGGTCGAGAGCGGAAATCCACTCTTCGACGTCGGCCTGCGCCCCGGCATCCAGGTCGGTCGCACCCGACCCGTCGTCCGGCGGGACCACGGCGGCCAGTCCTACGAGCACATCCCCGAGCAGGTCGTGGGCGACCTCCCCGGCCGACGCCAGCTCCTCAGCGAGGTCGGCGGACTCCTGCCGCTGCCCCTCGGCCAGCTCGGCGGCGATGGACTCGATGGACCCGGGTTCGGGGGTCGCAGAGGCCTGGGCCGCGCCATCGCCCGTGCTCTGGCCCGCGAGCACGCCGACCACTGCAGCCCCCAGGACGGCTCCCACCAGCACCGATACCAGTGCCACGATGACGACGACCCGCCCCCGTGGAGCGGCCACCCTTGCCGGCCCTGAAGTCGATCTGCCTGCTGGTTCCGGTCCATTCGATCTAGCCGCCACGGCCGCCACCTCCTCGTGATCGCCCCCAATGTACGTGATCCGCCTCACGCAATTGACACGACTCTATAAGTTGCAGGACACGCGAAATGTGCCTACCGTCGAATTGCGGCGGTCAACGAGGACCGCCCACTGACGATGGCCAGGAGTCCCTATGAACCGTCTGATACGTACGTCCCTGGCGGCCGCCCTAGGAGGCGCGCTCGCCCTTCCTTTGCTCGCCAGCGTCCCCGCCGGCGCAGTTGATGATGACCCCGGCGAGGTCGCCGCTAACGAGCCCTATGAGGTGCTCGTCGTCGGCAAGACGCTCGGCTTCCGCCACTCCAGCATCGACGAGGCCACCACAGCGATCATGGCCCTCGGCGAGGCCAACGATTTCAGCGTCGATGTGTGGGATCCGCCCACCGATAGCAACAGCTTCTGGCGTGACTCCCCCGGCCAGCCGGAGCGCACCCTGCCGAGCACGCCGTTCACCTCGGCGGAGGACCTCGAGCAGTACGCCACCATCGTGTTCGTCTCCACCGTGGACGCCACGAACAACATGAATCCGGCGACGCGGACGCTCCTCGACGAGTCGGAGCTCGAGGCGTTCCAGGGCTACATCCGCAACGGTGGCGGGTATGCCGGCGTCCACGCGGCGACCGACACGATGCACACGATCCCGTGGTACTCGCAACTGACCGGCGGCGGAGCGCGCTTTGTCGGCCACCCGCAAAACCAGGATGCGGTGCAGATCGTTGAGGACCAGACGCACCCCTCCACCGATCACCTCGGCGAGACCTGGGAGCGGTATGACGAGTGGTACAACTTCAACGTGTCGCCGCGCCCCGAGGTCCGCGTTCTCACCAGTCTCGACGAGACCACCTACAACGGCGGTTCCATGGGTGCGGACCACCCCCTGTCCTGGTGCCACAACTTCGAGGGCGCTCGCTCTTGGTACACCGGCGCCGGCCACACCGAGGCCTCGTTTGTCGAGCCGGCGTTCCTCGAGCACCTGCTCGGCGGCATCGAGTGGACCGCCGGCGCGGTCGACGGCGGCGGCAACTGCGTGACCTGGTACGAGGTCAACACGCTGATCGATGACCTGGTCGACGATGGCAGCGTCAGCGACAAGGCTGCTGACCGCATCACCAAGCAGCTGGACAAGGCTCAGGCAAAGGCGGAAGCCGGCAACCACACTGCGGCTGCGGGCAAGCTCAACGCCGCCTCGGCCCAGGTGCGGGCCCACGTGAAGGACGACGCCACCGCCGACCTGCTTCGCGGCAAGATCGCGGACTTGCAGGATTGGCAGGCCGCGATCGACTGATCCACGGCCCTCGCAACACTAGGCCGCACGACCACAACCCTGCCGTCCACTCGGGCGGCAGGGTTGTCGTGTGTGAGGGGGCCTGACCGCGGCGGGCGGGAGCGCGCCCGTCAACGGGGCCGATGCGCGGGTGGCCGCAGTGTCGACGTCGCCTTGGCAGCGGGTTGAGACATCTTTCTTGACTCCGACGCGGCGTCATATTTCTTGCTCAACGCATGAAGCTCCTACCTGCGACCTACCTCGCCTCCTACACCTTGTCCGCGCTGGGCAACTCGATCGCCGCCGTCGGGCCCGCAGTGCTTGCCGGAACGTGCATGGGCGTCGTGATCGACCGAATCAACCGGCGCAGCTTCTCGGCAGCGATGGTCAGGACCACCTCACGGCGATCTACGAACTGATCAGCCACCCCAACGAGACGATGCGACCGCGACGGCGATGACGACGTGGGCGAATCTCGACGACGAGGCCAGCCTCGAGAGCGCTGAAGAGAGCGCCGGCTACTCTCGCATGCGGTCTAGCGAGTACTCCTCGGACGCGTAGCGCCCACCCTGCGGCATGCTGGCGTCAATCGGCTCGAGCGCACCCCAGCCGGCCGCATCGTCCTCGGGGACGAACCCAATTGCCGTTCCTGCGTCGAGGTCCCACCAGCGTTCGGAGTTCGCGGAGACCGCGTAGAATACAGCACTCGCTTGCGTGGTCGTCATGGCGGCGAGGAGCGCGCGCACCGCATCGGCGGGGCTCAGCCAGGTGCGCTGCTCGCGCGGCGAGCCCGGCTGCTGCTCGTAACTGCCGATGCGCACCGAGACGGTGCTGATCCCGAACTTGTCGGTGTACAACTGACACAGCGCCTCGCCCGCCACCTTAGAGACGCCATTAAAACCATCGGGCCGGGCGGGCATGTCGGGCGAAACCATCGTGCCTGCGGGATACATGCCCGTCAGACGGTTGCTACTGGCGTAGACCACTCGAGGCACTCCTGCCCGTCGAGCGGCCTCGAGCACGTGATACGTGCCCACGATGTTCACCGTCGCCAATTCGTGGAAATCTGCCTCATCTGGGATGCCGCCCAAATGGATCACCCCGTCAGCGCCCTCACACAGGGCCACCATGGCGTCGAGATCCCCTACGTCGGCCTGCACCACTCGGTCGTCTTGCCCTACCGGCGTTGTGGTGACGATGTCTGTCGAGACAAGTGCCACCTGACGCTCGTGAAGGGCGGCGCGTAGCTCAGTTCCGATGGTCCCCGCGGCTCCGGTGACAACCCAGCGACTGTTCGCGATCTCAACCATGCGAGCACCCTACGGCGATGCTCCGACACCACCTGGGCGGAAGGAGTGGTGCGGGCGAGACGCCAAGCCGCGAGCGCATCGGCCGTCGTGCCGCCGATGCGCCCGCGGACTTGGAGTCTGTCGCTCAGCCGAACCACCGAATCGCGAACTCGGTGAAGAAGCCGAACAACACTCCCCACGCGATGATCGAGATCCCCATCCAGAAGTACACGCTGCGTGCCGAGGCACCGAGCGCGACCATGGTGGGTCCGGTGAACTGGCTGGGAAGTGCGAATGGACCGAGCAGCGAAACGCCAGGCACGCCGAACCGATCCATATACTTCTCGATCTTCTGGCGGCGCTTGGTCGGCACGGACGTCGCCCCGCCACTGCGCCCATTGATGACCGCTCTACGGGCGCGAGCGGCGCCGGCGATGAGTAGGAACGTCGTGATCGCATTGCCGACTGAGGCGATCGCGACCGCGACGATGGGATCCAGCCCCACGAGGATGCCCATGAAGCTCCCCATGTAGGACTCAATGAAGGGGATGGCGCTCACGAGGATGAGACCGCCAATCTGCTGCCACGATTCGAGGTCGGCCACGAATTCGAGCAGCTGGATGAAGTAGTCACCGATTCCGTCAAACAACATGATTGATCCTTAAGGTGGGAAGAGGGCGGCGAGACCTTCGGTTGAGGGACCCGCGGAACTGGACGGCATCAGAATCCTCGGAATCGCGGTTTCGCAGAAGTGTCACCAAGTCACCAGCTCGGCATGACACAGCGTCACTAGTGCCAGCCACGGCCGCAGGCGAAAATGGGTGTCCACACCCCGCTACCAGGCCGCTCGCAGAGGAGGTCGAACGCCGAATGACCACTACGGAAGTTCGCCCCCTCACGCGCATGCGCGCGATCACGACCTACACGATCGTGGGGACCGGAATCCTGGTGGGCGGACTCTCACTGATCCTCTCGGCAGGCCCGTGGTGGCACCCCGCCCTCGTCGCCCCGAGCCTCATCGCGGCGATCTGGGTCGTGAGCAGGTGGCATTCCCCTCCCCGGCTGCCTGTGCTGCTCGGGGCGCTCGCCTTCGCGGAGATCACCTGGGCCGTCGCCATCCTCGTGGGCGTGGATGTCCCGGCAGCCGTCCCGGTCGCACTCATCGGCGGCGTCATCGTCGCCACCCGCCCGTGGTCGCGGTCGTTGTGGTCGTTGGCCCTTGTGGCGCTGATCGGCGCGACTGCCCTGCTCAGCCTCGTGAGCAATCCGGACTCGACCCTTGGCTTCGTGGTCGGCTCGCTCTTCTATACCGTGCTCTTCATCGCCACCTTCTGGCTTAACGACATCGCATGGAAGCTGTTCACCGAGCTCGACGCGATGCGCGCGTCGGATGCCGAGCTCGCGGTGGTCAAGGAGCGCATGCGCTTCGCGGCCGACCTCCACGACATCCAGGGCCACACCCTCCACGTCATCAAGCTCAAGGCGGCTGTCGCGGCGCGGCTCCAGCACACCGACCCCGAGCGCGTGGCCGCCGAGCTTGCAGAGATCGAGCGACTCACCGGCGAGACCATCGATCAGGCTCAGCAGCTCGTGAATTCGACCCGGCGACTGTCCTTCGCGTCCGAGCTGGTGAACGCCACCGCGCTCATGACCGCGGCAGGTATGGAGGTCGACGTCTCGGGCGGCGACACGCGAGTCTCGGCCAACGAGGATCTGTTCGCGCTCGTATTGCGCGAGGGGACCACCAACATCCTGCGGCACCCGGTCGCACGCAACGTCAGCATCGCTATTACGGCCGATGCGCTCACCATCAGCAACGACGGCGCCACCGGCACGGTGCGGCCTGAGCGGGGCCTTGCGGCCCTGCGCGAGCGCGTCGCCGAGTCCGGGGGCGCGCTGGAGGTTTCGCATGAGGCCGATGCGTTCACGCTCAGCCTCACGTGCGGCCGGGTGGCGGCGTGACCATCCGGGTGGTGCTGGCCGACGACGAGGGCCTGATCCGCACCGCACTCGCCACTCTGCTCCCGCTCGAGGGAGACATCGAGGTCGTCGCCGAGGTAGCGGACGGGCACCAGGCGCTGGCCGCGTTCAAGCAGCACCTGCCCGATGTGCTGGTGCTGGATCTTGAGATGCCCGGCCTGGACGGGCTCGACGTCGCCAGTGCCGTGCTCGCGGAGCATCCCGACCAATCGGTCCTCATGCTCACCCGCCACGCGCGCCCCGGCATGCTGCGCAGCGCACTGAAGTTAGGCGTGCGCGGGTTCCTCGGCAAGCAGTCGGCGCCCGACACGATCGCGGACGCAATCGCCCACGTCGCCGGCGGAGGTCGTCATGTCGACCCGAGCGTGTCGGCGCAGGCGCTGATCGACGACTCCCCGCTGACGGAGCGCGAGAAGGATGTGCTGCGGGTCGCGAGCGACGGCTACTCAGTCACCGACATCTCGAAGATCCTTCACCTCGCACCGGGGACTGTCCGGAATTACCTGTCGAGCGCCATCGGGAAGACGCATACGACCAACCGGCACGATGCCGCACGTTACGCGCGCGAGCAGGGGTGGATCTAGGCACTTGGCGGATGCCTGTGAACGATGGGCGCGTGACTCAGCACCGCACCATCCATCCGGCAAGGTCGGCACCACTCGCTCATCCGACGTGCTGTGTCTTCGATGACCTCGAGCCTCAAAGGTGCCATGCTTGCACAGTGGACACAGGCAAGGGCGCCCTAGACGCAGGACGAAGCTTGGTAATCGATCGGGTGGACACGTTCGACTCACACACCAAGGGATTCAGGCGAGACTGGTGGGAGGCGCCAATCCGCAATTCAATCCTCAGCCGGCGCGAGCTCTATACCTGGGCGGGTGAAGGAGGCGAAGTCGTGCGCGCACAGCTCCACCAGGAGCACGAACTCGGACGTGCGTACGAGGAGATGGCCGGCTTTGGTCCGGTGTGGCTTATCGAGTATTTCGAAGTGCGAACGGATCTCCGTCGACGAGGAGTCGGCCACCAGGCATTGGGCCAGTTGAGCGGTCTTCGGCCTCGTCGTGCGCTTGCCGCCTTCTCTGCCGGTGTCGATGAGTTCTGGGCGAGCGCAGGATGGCGCGCATGTACTCGTATGGACGGCGACGACTATCATTCCGCGCTATTCCTCTCCACATAGTGCACTTAGCAGCAGACGTGCGAAGACGAGACCCGCGAAATCAAAGCACCGAACGCCCTCGGGGCGTGCCGAGTGCAATACGTAGTTTGCTCAGTACCGAGGGGGAGTTGTGGGACTAATTCACGAACAAATCGCCAAGTTGCCGAACTCCGACGACCTGCCTGACGTTGACGAGATCGACGCAGCACTCGGTAGAGGCAAGGGTGATCCGGCTCGGGTTGCCGTCGAGCGGTACCGCGTCGCCAGACAGTTTCTGATCGCCTTCAACAGCGAGCCAGAGGAAGAACTGGCCGACAGCGAAATACACCGGGTGCGCCAATTGGCGCAAAACTTGGTCGGGCAAGTGACCGAGTACTCACGCTGGATGCCAAGTAATCCTGAGCGCGCGTTCCAGGCACTGTCGCGACTCGGAGACCTTTCAACGGAGATCACTGCAACGGTTAGGCCACTCGTGCGCGGAGGGAGCGTCTCTTGGGCCGACGAACTGGACTACGCCCGCGAGGCGCGTATAGCCGCTTCGGAGGCGCAGGCCGACGCAGAGCGACTGGCCGAAGAGCTACGGGACTTGGCCGAGCGGGCCGGCACGGGCGCCCTGGCGCGGGCATATTCAACGGAAGCCGAGTCTCACAGCCGAAGCATGCAGAGATGGCTATTCGCGGTCGCAGCATTAGGTCTGCTCCTTACCGCCGGGGGATACTGGGCTATCGCTACAATCCCGCACACCGGGGATTGGCGTCAGTATGTGGCGAGCGCCGGAACCAAAGCCATTGTCATCGCCGCCACCACCTTTGGCCTCGCGTTCTGCGCGCGCAACTACCGTGTCCACGTGCACCTGCGAGCCGTATACCGGCAGCGTGCCGCCGCCATCGACACATACAACCTGCTAGCAAGGTCGATGCACACGGACGACCCCTCACGTTCGCTGGTGCTAGGAAAACTCGCCGAGAGCATTTTCGCGATTAGCGACACCGGCGTCCATCGCGGCCAAGGCGACACAACGGTTATCGAGACCAATCTTCCGTGGATCGCCACCCCACCGGCGGCTGGGCGCTCTTAGCCGTCGCCGGCCGCAACCTACGTCGCAGTGGGCCGCCTCGAGCAGCGGCACTGATAAGGAGCAACGCGCGTGGGCCCGGTGCGATCTCGGGCGTCTGTCGGAGGCGGTCGATGCTGGTGCCGGAGGTACTCACATTCACGATCCCTGTCACCGGACGCTACGCGGAAGAGACGATCGCTGACTCGGCGCCCGCGACGACGAAGAGCAGCCACCGGTGGAAGTCATGCCCATAGCTAGGCCAGGCTCCGTGCAAACCCGCCGATTGCTCGATGGACGCCGTTCGCTACCATCACTGTGCAAGCGGCAAAGACAATCGTGGACGACAGTCATGTCGAAAACAGGAAGGGAAGAACACGATGGGCAACTCGGGAACTGACCACGACGGCGCTGGCCCGAGCAACCCAGCCGCCCATGTGGGTGCACGCTGGTGGAAAGTAGACTTCCACGCTCATACACCGGCTTCGTTCGACTTCGGGGGCCTGGATGATGAGCCCGCAAAGTCTGAGGTCACCTACGAAGAGTGGCTTCGTGCATACATGGCGGCCGAGATTGATGTTGTCGTGATCGCGGACCACAACACCGCCGACGGGATAACAGCCGCACGACAGGCTCTAGCCGCCATGGACCCGGACAAGACAGAGGGATACCGCGATCTAGTGCTGATCGCTGGAGTCGAGATAACTGTTGAGGGCGGGTACCACCTGCTCGCTGTATTCGACCGCGATACAGCTCCTGGCGTCATCGAAGACACGCTTGCCAACGCCGGGATTCCGAGTTCGGAACGCGGAACAGCGAGCGCAAGCACCAATTCAAGCTTCCTAGATGTGGTGAAGATTGTCGCCAACGCCGGAGGGCTAGCCGTTCCCGCCCATGCAGACGCAGAACGCGCGAACGTTCTAGGCTTCGACAAGCGCACGCTTGACAAGATCCTCCGCTCGAAACACATCCACGCGATTGAAATGAAGGACGACGGAGGCTCATACCGCAAGCAGTTGCGAGACTTCGTCCCGTTGCAGGGAAGCGATGCCCATCACCTCGACGGAAGCACGGCAGCCGATGACGCCGAAGCCAAGTACCCAGGGAGTCACTACACCTGGGTAAAGATGCAGTTGCCTAACCAGAGCGGCCTAAGGATAGCCATCGCGGACGGACCGGACTCGGTGATTCGCGCATCCGGCGACAGTTCCGCGCCGGGAGAGATCCGCCACTCACACATCGAATCCCTCTCAGTGGAGCACGACAACACCTCTGCCTCGTACTCCTTCGGGCCGTGGCTCAATACGGTAATCGGCGGCCGAGGTGCCGGAAAGTCCTCTCTGGTCGAGATGATGCGCACGACGATGGGAGTCTTCGACGATCTCCCTGCTCCACTCGCTCAGGACCTGCGGTGGTTCGACCCCAACAACGGGGTCCACGCAGACAGATTCTGGGATGAATCTACCGAGATAACTTTAGGGATATCAAAGCGGTGCCGGACCTATCGGGCCAGTTGGCGAGGTAGCGAACCTAGCGCCACAACGATCAACGCCTGGGATGTAGAAAGCGGCAACTGGGTCCGCGAGGAGGGCTCGGCGAAGGATCGATTCCCCGTGCAGATCTATAGTCAGAAGCAACTATTTGAGAGCGCCAGACAGCCGAATCACCTCCTGACGATGGTGGATCGCCAAAGTTCAGTGAACCGGCCAGAGTGGGATCGAAAATGGTCGGAACTCGAGACCGCGTACCGCAAGGCGCGGACGGAAGTGCAAGCCCTCGAAGCCAAAATCGCGACGAGCACTGGTCTGCGAGGCGAACTTTCGGATCTTGAGCCGCAAATCAAGTCGCTTGCTCTTCGACTTGACTCCGCCGAAAGCCGAGAGCTCGAATCTCTCGAGGATCAAGAGCAGGAGCTTGCGGGCGAGAAGACCATGGTCGAGGCCTTCGTGGCGGATCTTCATGCGGCGCTTGAAGACGTAGAAGGGCTCGCCCCAGCTCCAGCCAGCGAGAGCCAGGATTCCCATGAGGCTCCGACTGCGTCACCAGAGCCCGAGTCGGATAACGCAGTCGGACAGGCTGACCAACGGCCATCGCAGGAATCCCACGTCGAGACGTGGCAAATTGCGAATGCGGAAGCGATCTCTGCGGTGCGAACTACGACAGAGGAATTAGATGCAGCACACGACGCTTTCGCTGCTGCGAATGAATCGTCAGACCGATTAGCTCGTATTCGCACCCTTCGCAGTCAACTCACTGTCGCCGACGAACCTTCCAGCAAAAAGGAAGGCACGGCCGATCATCTCCGGGAGCTGAAAGAGAGAAAGCAACAAGTGATGGCGAAGATCGAAGAGGTCGACCTCGCCGTTGAACAGCATGCAAGCGCCGTCACGGACGCGACCTCCGCCGCTCAGGCACTCGCCGAACACCGGGCGGTCTTGACGCGCCGCCGCCGCGAGGTGATCGAAAAGATTGTTCTCGACAACGTTAGCGTACGTCTACACGCGCAGGCGAGTCCCACCTCGTTCGAGAATGGCCTGCGTCGGGTGCTTCAGAAGACGAGCGCTTTCGACGA
Organism: Demequina ureilytica; assembly: GCF_048553575.1. Lineage (NCBI taxonomy): Bacteria > Bacillati > Actinomycetota > Actinomycetes > Micrococcales > Demequinaceae > Demequina > Demequina ureilytica. The sequence continues at coordinate 18,321 of NZ_JBLZIE010000002.1, forward strand.
GGCGTTTGACGCTCTGAATGGCCTAGGCTCCGTCGCGGCGAAGAATCCACGAGATCCGAAGTGGGTGGCCGGTTTGACGAAACTGCGGACGCGTCTGCTTGAGTCCGCACAGAGCGCGAGTTCTGCGGAGAAGACAAATGCACACGGCTTCAGGATGCCCGCCAAACTGGTGAAGCACCTCCAGTCGCTCGACATTGGAGCACTCGAGACTGAGCTCCACCTCTGGTTTCCAGAGGATGAACTTGACGTGCGGTACCGCCGCGATTCCAAGGACGCGTTTAAGAGCGTGACGGTTGGATCCCCGGGACAACGGACCGCAGCGATCCTCACGATCGTGTTGGCAGTCGGTGAAGAACCGATGATATTGGATCAACCGGAAGATGACCTCGACAATGATGTGATATTCACCCTTATCGTTGCAGCCCTCCGGTCTATCAAGAATAATAGGCAGGTGATCGTCGTGACGCACAATCCGAACGTTGTCGTAAACGCGGACGCCGAGAATGTACTGGTACTCAAATACGGAAAGTTGCCAGTGTTATCAGCCTCTGGATCGATTCAGATTCGGGAGGTCCGGAACGCAGTCTGTGAAATCATGGAGGGTGGCCGAACTGCCTTCGAAGCCCGGTACAAGCGGCTCCTCGATCCTGCTTTCGACTAGTTCGACAGGATTCGAGCCCGGAAAGCGCGCTATATCTCCACCGTGAGTCCTCGAACCCTTCACCGGTGAATAGTATGCCAACCGTGCACTCAATGCAGAGTCCATGAGCCGTGCGCTACCAGAGGCTACGACAGACCGGTATCCATGGAACTCCGAAAGGTGATCAAACCTCCGCCTTGGTGATCTGACGACCCAAGTTCTCCGTACAGGCCAATACGCCGAGATGCGCGCTCTCGCATCCAAAGCGTCGCTTACGACCTTGTACTGCGGGGCTATCGAGCTCCGCTCGTGTCGTATTGACTTTCCGCCATCGCACCGATACTAAGTTCCGCGTGCCAGCCTTCGAGCTATTTGCCACTCAACGGTAAAGAGTAATGCAGAGAACGAAATATGTATCAGATCGCGCTGACACCGTCACACAGGTGGCTAATGAACGACTTCGCTCATCCGGGACCGAAATACTTCGGGACGATCCGTTCTTGGCTTTGTCGGCTACCTCAGCACGGCTCCGAAGTCGCGCTCAGCCTTCGCGATGATGGCCTCCCGCACGCCCAGCACCTCGTCGGCGCTCAGGGTGTGGTCGGCGGCTCGCATCACGACGTCCACTGCCAGCGACTTCTTGCCTTCGCCTACCTGCTCGCCCGTGTAGACGTCGAACACGCGCGCCGCCTCGACCAGGTCTCCCCCGGCGTCGCGCAGCGCTACCTGAAAGCCTCCATCGTGATCACCACGAACCGACCCGTCGGAGCCTGGGGTGACATCCTCGGCGACACCACCGAAGATCTCCAGCGAGTCAGTGACGAGCTCAACCGGCGTCCGCGCAAGACCCTCGGCTGGAAGACACCACATGACCTCTTCGCTAGCATTCAGAACAAGTCCGTGTAGCGACGACCGCTGGAATCCGCCGAGAACTCCGGGGAAACTCGACGAGCGCCGTCACTGGCGGCGTGACTACAACCTGTCACATCCGTGCAGCGGACCTCCATGAAAAACTCCAACAGGGCCGCGTACCCACGGCGGAAGGAAACGACCATGAGCGGCCAGACGAAGGCCTGCACGATATGTGCCTATCCCGATGACACACACGAGTGCGCCAGGTGGGACACCTACCCCGCTATTGCCGCTAGTCCCAGCACCGAGGTCATCAACGTCGTCCCCGACGCTTTCGGGAGCGTAGACGTCTCCATCGATACTGTCCCCGTCGTCGCGTTCAACCGGCACGGTCGCCCCCTCGTTATCGAAGCCAACCGACTAAGGACCTCGTGGGCGCAACAAGGGGCGCACGACCTGCTCATCGACTGGGAGCGGCAGCCGCTGACGGAGGCGCAGGTGCACCAGTTCGTTGCGAGCATTGTTGAGTGGGGACGGTTGAGTGAGATATCGAATCTCGCCGGATTGGTTAACAGGGGTCGAGCGGTCGTCGCGTCCGAGGACGCCATCCGCGAGGACCTGCTCGCGCTCGTGCGGAAGCACGGAGCTACACCGTGACCGGGGAGCGCCGCAGGCGAGACTCCATTTGCACCATATCTGCCATCCACGAGCCGTACGTGACCATAGGCGCGGTCCGACGGATTCGCGACAGGCACACTGCTGAAAGCAGAAGGCCAGGCGATTCACGAGTCACGACCAGTCGGAGCACGAGCTCCAACCCTGCCAGCCGGCCCCAGGTCAGCCACTACGAGACTTACAGGCAAGTCAGACTGTGCAACATGGCTCATCCACTTTCGGATCCAGCGGTCCTGGCCGAAGACGGGGCCAAGCAGCGATTGACACGACGGACCGCCTGGACGTGGAAGTACAACTAGGGGACGTATCGGGCGAATAGTCGTCGTGCATCGGCAAGCCCGGGGTGCGATGCGTTATCGGACCAGGACCACCGGTTGTGCGAAGGGTGCGGCACGTACAACGCGGCCGGAGTTGACGTCGTTGAGATGGACCGGAGAATGCGATGTGCGAACGCACCCGCTACCACCAACTGGGCAGCCCCACCGAAAGGAACTCTGTGAAGGCGCGTATCGAACGCCTTGGCCAACGCGTAGGTTGCTTGTCGCCCGGGCACGTTCGTCATCGACGAGGGAGACCTTGAGGCCGAGGCGCGCACGGCACGTACAGTCTCCCAGTCTGTGGACGAGAGAGGCGGAGCGCCCGTTGCGGCCAAGGCTTGGGACTGCAAAGGAACGAGGCAGGTGTTCATGACGCCGACCGAGTAGTCGCCCACCGCTTGCTTGCGCGCGACCCAACTACCGAGGGCCTCCCGGCTGCTGGTGTCATCGAGCAGATATGCGAGTGCAGCCACCCCTGTCGCACCAATGACGGGCAGGCCGTGCGCCAACTCGCAGGTGTGCGGGGACTCGAACACAAACAGGAGATCGACCTGCGCGCAGGACCCCACGGGAGGCACGAGATCGGGCACGTGAAACGGTGCGAACACACCCGAGCCGTCCTCAGCCACGTAACGATCAGGAGTCATAGCCGTTCTCCATCATGAACATGACCGCTATCGCCACAGGTCGAACCTTGCAATGTCGTGGCCACGGGAGGTCCCGCCAGGATTCTGGCCACGCGCTGCCACTAGAGGACCGCACGACCCATCCGCGCTAGCCGCGACGGTTCCAGCAGGGTGTGCCCAGATGAACCCTGACGAGTCCGACCGAACCCACTGTCCATAGAGCACTCCCCTCGGCTCAATGGACCATAACATCGCACAGTAACGCCCAACGTTGAACACGTCAGCCCGTACGACCCCTACCGCAGCACGGCTCCGAACTCCTGCTCCGCCGCCGCGATGATCGCCTCGCGCACGCCCAGCACCTCGTCGGCGCTCAGGGTGTGGTCGGCGGCTCGCATCACGACGTTCACGGCCAGCGACTTCTTGCCTTCGCCCACCTGCTCGCCCGTGTAGACGTCGAAGACGCGCGCCGACTCCACCAGGTCTCCCCCGGCGTCGCGCACCGCTCGCACCAGGTCGCCCGCGGCGACGTCATTGGTCACGACGAACGCGAAGTCCTCCTTCGCGAGCACCTGCTGCGACACGGCCTCGGCGGCGTAGATCACACCTTCGGTCGCCTGGATCAGCGGGTCGAGTACGAGCTCGAACGCCACCGTGCGGGGCGGCAGTCCCAGGGTTTCGAGGACCTTGGGGTGCATCTCCCCCGCTACTCCGAGCAGGTCGTCGCCCAGATAGTAGGTGGCGCATCGGCCGGGGTGCCAGGGCTCGACCGCGTCGGCCACGACGCGCACCTCGACACCAGCGACGCCGATGATCCGCTCCACGGCGGCAAGCGCATCGGTCCAGTCCCAGGACGTCGCGTGGCCGTTCCAGCCCGCACGCACCCGGTGGCCCGTCATGATGCCGGCCGCGCGACGGGGCTGCTCGCCTAGCGCCGCGTCGAGAGCCTCGACGTCGTCCGGCGTGATCGCGTCGCCGCTGAACCCCTTGGGGATCTCCGACATGCGCGAGGCGCGGTAGGCACGGCCCAGCTCGTACACGGCCACGTCCTGAGCACCGCGCGCGAGGTTGACCTTCACCGAATCCACAAGTGTGGCCATCAGTGTGGTGCGCAGCAGCGGGTACTCCGCGCTCAGGGGGTTCGCCAGGCGCACCGAGTCGCGACGGATGTCGCCCTCCGGCACGCGCATCTCGTCCAGACGGGTCTCCGACATGAACGGGTACGTCAGCACCTCGGTCAGGCCCGACTCCGCCAGGGTGCGCGCCACCGAGCGGCGCAGCTTCTGGCCGTGCGTGTATCCACGTCCGGGGGGCGCAACCGGCAGCACCGACGGGAGGTCGTCGTAGCCCTGCAGGCGCGCGACCTCCTCGACCAGGTTGATGGGCAGCTCGAGGTCAGGGCGCCAGGTTGGCGGCGTCACCGTCAACTGGTCGCCGTCTCTCGCCACCGCACAGCCCACCTTCATGAGGGCTTCCACGACCGCATCGGCCGAATACTCGACTCCCACGATGCGCGAGGGGTAGCCCGCGTCCATCGAGATGGGCTTGGGCGCGACCGTCAGGTTGACGTCAGTCCAGACCTCGTCCAGCCGGCCCCCACCGAACTCCTGCATGAGCCCCAGCGCGCGCTCGACTGCGATGGGCGCGAGCGTGGTGTCGACTCCGCGCTCGAAACGGCGCGACGCCTCCGAGCCCAGCTTGTGACGGCGGGCCGTGCGCGCGATCGTGATGGGGTCAAAGTGCGCGCCCTCGAGCAGGATGTCGACGGTCGACGCCGACACCTCAGTGACAGCACCGCCCATCACACCAGCGAGGCCGATGGGACGGAAACCGTCGCCGCCCGCCGAGTCCGCAATGAGCAGGTCCTCCGGGTGGAGCTTACGCTCCACGTCGTCCAGAGTCTCGAGCACCTCACCCTTGACCGCGCGGCGCACCACGATGGGCTCCACCAGCTTCTCGAGGTCGTAGGCGTGCAGCGGCTGACCCAGCTCGAGCATCACGTAGTTGGTGACGTCCACGGCGAGAGAGATCGAGCGCATGCCCGTCTGCTCCAGCCGGCGCTTCATCCACGTCGGAGTAGCCGCGGCCGGGTTGAAGCCGCGCAGCACCCTCGCCGCGAACCGGTCGCAGCCCACGGTGCCGCGCACGGGCGCCTTGTCTTCGATGGCGACCTCGAAGGCCTCGGTCCGGGCGGCATCGGCCACCCGCGATCCCGAGATCTCCAGCACCGCGGGATCGCGGAATGTCTGGCCGGTTGCGTGGCTGTACTCACGCGCGACGCCGCGCACCGAGAACGAGTACCCGCGGTCGGGCGTGACGTTGATCTCGAGCACCTGCTCGTCGAGACCCAGCAGCGGGATCGCGTCCTTGCCGGGCACCAGGTCGCCGTCGGCGACCACGCCGGGCATGGTGACCTCAGAGGCGCCTGACGGCGAGGCGAGCACCACGATGCCGCCCGTCTCCTCGCCGAGGCCCAGCTCCTTCGCGGAGCAGATCATGCCGTCGGACCAGTGACCGTACGTCTTGCGCCCACCGATGGGAAACGGCCCTGGCAGCACGCCGCCGGGCAGGATGCACACCACGTAGTCGCCCTCGGCGAAGTTGTGCGCACCGCAGACGATTCCCTTGGACTCCGGGTACTCGTCCTTGTTGTCGGGCTTGTGGCCGGGGCCCGCGGGGTCGTTGTGCTCCCCCACGTCCACGCGGCAGTAGTTGATGGTCTTGCCGTTGGAGGCGACCTCGGGGACCACGGACAGCACGCGGCCAATGACGAGGGGGCCGCTGACGCCACCGCCCTCGATGCTCTCCTCTTCGAGCCCCACCTTCGCAAGTGCGACGGCAACATCCTCGGCGGTGTGACCGGGTACCAGGTCCACGGACTCCGCGAGCCAGTTAAGCGGAATCTTGGGCATTACAACTCCATCCCGAACTGCTGTGAGAAGCGCACATCGCCCTCGACCATGTCGCGCATGTCCTTCACCCCGTGGCGGAACATCAGCGTGCGCTCGATCCCCATGCCGAACGCGAACGCCGTGTACTCCTCCGGGTCGATCCCCGCGGCGATCAGCACGTTGGGGTGCGTCATGCCGCAGCCGCCCCACTCGATCCAGCCGGTGCCGGAGCACGTGCGGCAGGTGGTGTCCTCGCCCTGGCAGACAAAGCAGCGCAGGTCCATCTCCGCGCTCGGCTCCGTGAAGGGGAAGAACGACGGGCGCAGGCGCGTGACCGCATCGGGCCCGAAGAGGCTGCGCGCGAACGCGTCGAGCGTGCCCTTGAGGTGAGCCATCGTCAGGCCCTTGTCGACCGCGAGGCCCTCGATCTGGTGGAACACCGGCGTGTGGGTGGCGTCCAACTCATCAGTGCGGAACGTCTTGCCCGGGCACACCACGTAGATGCCGCGGCCCTCATTCACCAGGGCGTCGCGGCGCTCGAGTGCGGCGCGCACCTGGACCGGCGACGTGTGGGTGCGCAGCAGCAGGCCGGATTCGGGCGGGTCGATGAAGAACGTGTCCTGCATCTCGCGCGCCGGGTGGTCCGGGTCGAAGTTGAGGGCGTCGAAGTTGAACCACTCCGCCTCCATCTCCGGCCCCTCGGCCACCTCCCAGCCCATCGCGACGAACGTGTCACACATGCGCTCCTGCATGGTCTCCAGCGGGTGGCGCGCTCCTTGGAGGGTGCGCGTCACGGGCAGCGTGACGTCGACGGTCTCCTCGGCCAGCACGCGCGCGTCGCGCTCGGCCTCGAGCTCCTCCTGCCGGGCGGCGATGGCCTGCTGCACGCGACCGCGCGCCGCACCCATCGTCTTACCGGCAGTGGCCTTGTCCGCGGGCTCCAGATCCTTGATGCCGCGGTTGGCGAGGCTCAAGGGCGCCTTGTCGCCCGTGTGAGCCAGGCGCGCCTCCTTGAGCTCCTCGAGCGTGGTGGCGGCGGCGATCGCGTTCAACGCGTCGGCAACGGCCGCGTCGACGCCGGCGGCGTCGAGGGGAGACAGGTCAGTCATGAGTGCCATTCCAGGGGGTTCGGGTTTCCGTCGGGAAGTCTACCGGCGCATAGCGGACCCCCGGCCGATGCGGGGGCTTACCTTGCGCACGCAGGCCCAGGGGTTCTCCCTGGGCCTAGATAAACGGCGAAGGTGCCGGGTGCGTTGGCACCTCGGGCTCCCGTGGCAGGCGTGCGTCGACCGCGATGGCGGGGCGCTCGCTCGTGCTCATGCCCACCACTGTAACCCTGAGCGTGGGCGCTGGCCCAGCCCCCGCATCGGCCGCACTGAGCGTGAGTTGCCTCGTGACACCGGCTTTGGCCCTGAACGTGGACATGAGTTGCCTAGTTCGCGGGTGGGACGTGGTGTGAGGGTGTGAGGGGGTGTGGCGGGGCGGGGGCGGGGCCGCTGGGATAGCGTGGGACGCATGATCGATGTCGGATACGTGATTGTCAGCTCCTCCGCCAGGCCGGAGGCCTTCTTCGAGCGCTGGACCGCGCACGAGACCCACCCCGAGTGGGCCTCCAACGTCGAGTGGTTCCACCTCGACGAGCCCATCGCCATCGGCGCGAGCGGTCAGGTCAAGTCGATGACCGACGAGCCCCGGCCCGTGCGCATCACCGCATACGAGGAGCCCTACGTCTACGCGCAGACCACCGAGCTGGATGGCGCCGAGCTCACCGTGCACCACGAGGCCCGCCCCACTGCCGACGGATCCCGCGTCGAGCTGCGCGCGTTCCTTGAGGGCCCGCGCGCGGCTGACCTGGAGCTCGAGTTCCGCGCCAACGTGCAGCGCGCGCTGGAGTCCGACATTCAGGCGCTCGTCGAACTGGTTGAGGGCAGGCGCCCCGACCTGGCCGACGACTCCGCGGTGACGGACGGCGCCCACCCGGAGGGCATCGAAGGCTAACTGGCTGCGCCGCCTCCGACGAGTCCGGGGAGCAGCAGCAGGATGAACGCGCCCGCGAGCGTGTTCAGGATCGCGACGCCGATGCGCGCCGCCTTGGGCATGACCGGATTCTTCACGGCCATCACGTTCATGAAGAACAGGATCACGCCCAGCACCACGCCGGGGAAGAGGAACACGACCAACAGCACGGGCAGGAACATCGCCATGCGCTCCGCCAGCCCCACATGTGCGCCCATGCGCAGCACGTCGCGGTTGCCGAGGTACAGGGTCTGGAAGCCGGGGATGAACCCGCGCGACTGGAGCTTGACCTCGCCGCCGTCGCGCGTGGGGATGGTCCAGCCGCCGCCCTTGCGCTTGACCGGCTCGCCGTCGATCTGCACCTTGTAGAAGATGCGCTCGGCGCCGGTGACGGTCACGTCGCCGCGCGCGCCCGGGATGTCGAGCGGCACCGTGTCGTTGACGGCGCCCTTGTCATTGCCGGCGCCCTTGCGGTTGCGGTCGCCCTTATTGTCAGCCATGCGTGCCCCTTTGAGTTTCTGGCGTGAGGCTACCAGTGCGTGAGCGGGGGCTTGCGACGGTGGGCCGTTCTTGCGCGAGGCCGATGCGGTGGTTCAGGCGCGGTGCACCATCCCCTTCTTTACGCGCTTGCCCTCGACCAGCGCGGCATCGGCGCGCATCACCAGCTCGCGGAGGTCGATGCCGGGCTCGCTCAGTGCGTAGCCGGCGGTCACCCCGACAGCAGATCCCTCGATAGGGAGCCACTCGAGCCGGCCAGCGACGTTGAGGCGAATGCGCTCCACGATGGTGTGCGGGTCGTCGCGCGGATCGAGTCGTTGCAGCACCACGAACTCGTCCCCGCCCAGGCGGGCGGCCACGTCGTCACCGCGCACGCTGGCCCGGAGAGCCTCCCCTGTGGCCGCGAGCGCAGCGTCGCCGACATCGTGCCCCAGCTCGTCGTTGAGAGCCTTGAAACCGTCGAGGTCCAGCACGACGGCCAGCACGCGATGACCGCGCACCGAGGCCTGCAGCAGCATGCTCTTGCCCGCGCGCTCGTACTCGTGACGGTTGGCCAGTCCCGTCAGCTGGTCGGTGCTGGCGCGTACCCTCATCCGGCCCACCGAGTGGCTGACGTTCCACGCCACGACGGCGGCGATGCCGCTGGCCGCCAGCGACAGCCCCGATACCCACCACAGCGCGGCGCCGACGTTACCCAACCCCGTAGACAGCTGTGATGCGTCCGCCGTCAGGTGCACCTGCCAGTCCACTGATTCCGTGGGCGGCAGCGATCGGTCCAGCACCATGCGGTTGTCGCTGTCCGAGCGTGCCGACTCCCCGGGCTCCAACGTGCTGGAATCCACGACGACGCCCAGGTCGGCCGCCGTCGGCACCCTTCCGGACTCCTCCGCCAGCGCCTCGAGTCGCGCGGTGTAGCGCTCGGGCGCGCCCACGACCTGCAGGGACCTGGTGAGCACGAACGCCTCGGCGCCGTCACCGTACGGCAGGTCGTCGAGGATGGACCGCAGCACCTGCAGGTTGAGGTCCGCGCCCACCACGGCGATCAGCTCTCCGTCGACTCGCACGGCGGCGGCGGGTGAGACCAGGGTGGTGGGGTTGCCGTAATCCAGGTAGGGCTCGGACCACACTCCTTCATCGGCGTCCCCGGCGGCGACGAACCATGGCCGCGACGCAGCGTCGTAGTCGCTGGGCGTACTCGTCTCGGAGATGACAGCCATGTCCTGGTCGTAGTGGGTCACGGACTCCTCGCCGCTGCCCGCGGCGATCCACTGCGAGTGATAGCCATCGTCGTTGCGGCTCAGCGCGAGGAACCGGCCGTCGGGCCACCCCACGTACAGCGTCCGCACATTGTCAGTACGCGCGAGCCGCTTGGCCATCGCTGCCGTCAGGTCCGCGCGGTCGAGCTCTCCCGAGTACTCGAGCGACAGCGCAGTGTCGTCGACCATGTCGCGACCGGAGGCGGCGTAGCGCGCCACGCTCTCGACGGTGAGATCCCCCACATACTCGTACGTGTCCGCGGCCGCCTCGTCCACCTGCTGGCTCGCGAATGTGGACGCGACGACGATGACGGCGAGCTGTACCAGCACCGCCACGGCGATGAGGCTGGAGGCGATCGTGTAGCCGCGCGCGCCGAGCTGGCGCGGGATGCGGGTACGTGACGACACAGGAAAGACTCTAGAGAGTCGAAGGGTCCTGGCACGAGCCCTGCGAGTGATTTCTTTCACCCGGCGTGTTGCAGGGGCATCTTTTCCGGTCGCCGCCGCTGGCGCAGTGCTCTATCGACGCCGCTCGGCGACATCCTCCGAGGAGTACACGCGGCCCTTCTTCGCGCGCTTTCCCATGACGAGCGCGTGGTCGGCGTGGGCCACCAGCATGTCAAGATCCTCGACGCCCGCAGTGGCAGTCGTGTAGCCGGCGGTGACCCCCACGCCGCCGGCGTCAGCGATGCAGATGCGAACCTCGCGCTCGACCGCGTCCCGGATGCGCTGCGCCACGTGCAGCGGGTTGTCGTCCGGGCGCAGCACGTGGAGCATCGAGAACTCGTCGCCGCCTGTCCTCGCCGAGAGATCCCCCGCGCGAGCAGAGCCCATCAGCGCCGTCGCCACCGCCTTGAGCGCCTGGTCCCCTACCAAGTGACCCAACCTGTCGTTGAGATCCTTGAAATGGTCGAGGTCCAAGACAGTCACCATCACCACGTCTCCGTGCTCCGTGGCTCGCCGCAGCAGCAGCCGCGCTCGACGGTAGAACTCGTGCCGGTTGAGCAGTCCGGTCAGACCGTCCGTCATCGCACGCTCACGCATGCGGCTCAGCGGGTGCCTCACTCGCCACAGCACGATGGCGGCGATCAGCACCATCCCCAACGAGACCACGTTGAACCACAACACCATCGATCCCAAGGTGCCTAGCCCGGCCGAGAGCTCCTGGTCGGATGCGCGCACGTGCAGTCGCCACGGGATGGTCTGTGCGACGGGGAAGCCGCGATCGAGGATCACCAGGTCGAAGTCGCGGCCAAAGCGCTCCGTCATCGGTCCCACGGGCTCGGGATCGACGTTCAGCCCGATGTCCGAGGCGTGAGCGACCTCCCCCGACGCACCGGTCAACGCAGCGACGTCGTCCGCGTAAGAGGTTGGAGCCGCGACGATCTGCAGATCCTGAGTGAGCACGAACGCCTCGGCGCCCTCACCATACGGGAGGCTATCGAGGACGCCGGCAAGCTCGTTCACGTTGAGGTCGGCTCCGACGACGGCCGTCACCTCGCCCTCCTCGCGCACGGCACGCGTGGCGGAGACGAGCGTGGCCCCGTCGAAGTAGTCCACGAACGGCGGACTCCAGCGCTCCCTCGTCGTCGACCCGACCCCGGTGTGATACCACGGCCGGGTGCGCGGGTCGTAATCGGAATCGACGACCTCGCTGGACACCAGCGAATACGACTGGTCGTACACCCGCGAGGTGACCTGCGGCCCATGCTGGCCGCCGCCGCGCTGCGATAGAAAGGTGTCCCCTTCACGGCGCATGACCATGAACTCACCATCAGACCAACCCACGTAGACGGCGCGTACCGCGTTCGCGGATGAGAGTCGCTGGAAGAGGGACCTCTCCAGTTCCCCCCGGTCGACATCGGTGCCTACCAGCACCAGCTCGCTCGCGGTGGCCTCCGTCACGTAGCGAGCCGCCTCCGTGAATCGGGACACGCGCTCGACCGTGAGCTCTCCCACGTACTCGAAGGTGTCAATCGACACTTGCTCGAGCTGCTTGCCCGCGATGACCATTCCGGCGAAACTCGTGAGCATCTGCAGCACGATGATCCCTGCTACCGAGGCGACGGCGAACGTGTAGGCGCGCGACCGGGTAAGCGACCCGTCCTTGGCGCGCCGCCGTAGGCGCTCAGCGAGAGGAGTCATCAGACGCCTCGCGGCGCTCGGCGTGGAGCGTATCACGGCGCCTGTCCACGTCGGTGGTGGCGTCGCCCGAGCCGTAGACGGGGCCCTTCGCCTTCGTCTTGCCCGCCACGAGGGCACGATCGGCGTGGACCACCAGCGTGTCAATATCATTCAGGCCAATGCCTGCAGTGGCGTAACCGGCCGTGACACCCACCCCCTCGGCGTCGGCGACGCGAGTGTAGATCTCGCGCTCGACGGCATCCCGAACCCGCTGAACAACGTGGAGCGGGTTGTCCTCTGACCGCAGCACGTGGAGCGTGACGAACTCGTCGCCACCCGTCCGCGCCGCCAGATCACCGGCACGCGCCGAGCCCGTGAGCCCGGCCGCCACCGCACGGAGGGCCTCGTCGCCCACTGCGTGACCGAACCTGTCTCTCCGGTCCTTGAAATCGTCGAGGTCCAGGACCGTCACCATGACGGAGTCACCGCGTTCACTCGCTCGCCGCGCCGCATGCGCCGCCGAGACCAGCGTGCCGCCGTCGAGGTAGTCCGTGTATGGCTGCGTCCACCGCGTCATCCCTGTGGCCGTTCCGGTCATGAACCACGGCCGCGTGCGGGGGCCGTAGTCCGACGGCTCCACCTCGCGTGACATCAGAGTGAACTCCGCATCGAAGGTTCGCGTCGTGACCTGGGCTCCCGCGTCTCCGCCGCCGCGCTGCGAGACAAAGTCGTCGCCGTTCCGGCGCAGGACCATGAACTCCCCGTCTTGCCAGCCCACGTAGATGGCACGCACACCGATCTCTCGCTCGATCCGGCGGTGCAACGACTCCTCCAGGATGTCGCGGTCCATCCCCGCTCCCAGCAACTCGAGCTCGTTGGCAGTGCCCTCTGCGACGTCGCTGCCGGCCTCCGCAAAGCGGGAGACGCGTTCGGCGGTCAGATCGCCCACATATTCGAACGTGTCGACCGACACTTGCTCGTACTGCCGGCCAGCGATGACGCCTCCAACGACCGTCGTGAGCATCTGCAGCACCAGAATCGTGGCAATCGTGGCGATCGCGAGCGTATACGCGCGCGAGCGCGTCAAAGACGCGTCAGGAAGCCATCGTGACATCCCTCAAGGGTACGGAGATTGCCTGCTACCTCAGGTGTTTTCCGGTGTGACCTTGCTCACTGAAGGCGCTGGGCTGTGGCCGATGCATATAGGCACACCGAGGCTGCGGTGGCCAGGTTGAGGCTCTCAGCGCGGCCGTAGATGGGGATGCGCACCACCTCGTCAGCGAGGCCGCGCTCGTCGGCGCTGAGGCCCCATGCCTCATTGCCCAGCACCCACGCGGTAGGCGTCGCGAGCGCTTGCGGATCGGCACCTGGCTCCCCGAGGGTGACCGTGCCAGACCCGTCGGCCGCGAGCACGCGAAGTCCGGCACCCTGCAGCTCTGCGACGGCGTCGACCAGGGGCAGCGCGCGCACCACGGGCAGGTGGAACAGGCTGCCGGCGGAGCTCCGCACGACCTTGGGGTTCGAGGGGTCCACGCACTCCCCCGCGAGGATCACCGCATCCGCCCCGGCCGCATCGGCCGCACGGATGACGGTGCCGGCGTTGCCCGGGTCGCGCACGTTGCTGAGGACCGCGACCAGTCGCGGCGAGCCCGCGAGCACGTCGTCGAGCGACACGCCCGTCTCGTCCACGACGGCAAGAATGCCCTGAGCATCGCGGCTCATGGCATCCAGCACCTCGCCAGTGCCCAGGTGCACCCAGCGACCAGCGTCCAGAGCTGCGGCGACGATGTCACGGTGGCGGGCGAGCGCCTCGGTGCTCACGTACAGGTCCCGCACGCGGTCGGGGGCAAAGCGCACAGCCTCGCGGACCGACTGCGGGCCCTCGACCAACAGCGCACCGGCCCTGGAACGCGCAGAACGCCCCGTCAGCGCCGCGACCTTCTTGATCCGTTCGGCTCGAGGATTGTCGAGCGTCAGGTTCAGCTGGTCGGGGCTGTCGGGGCGTCCTGTCATGTGTTCAGCGCTTACGCGACGGGTGCGTTCACGTCCTCGGGGAGCGCCTTCTTGGCGGTCTCCACAAGGGCGGCGAAGGCAGCCTCGTCGCTCACCGCGAGCTCAGCGAGCATGCGGCGGTCGACCTCGATCTCAGCGGCCTTAAGGCCCTGGATGAGGCGGTTGTAGGTCATGCCGTTGGCGCGAGCCGCGGCATTGATGCGCTGGATCCACAGCTTGCGAAAGTCGCCCTTGCGCTTGCGACGGTCGTTGTAGCTGTAGACCATCGAGTGGGTGACCTGCTCCTTCGCCTTACGGTAAAGGCGCGAGCGCTGGCCCCGGTATCCCTGGGCCCTCTCGAGGGTAGTGCGGCGCTTCTTCTGGGCGTTGACCGCCCGCTTAACGCGTGCCATGTGTTTACTCCTTGATTCTCGGGCGGTTACTTGCCCAGCAGCTTCTTGATCTTCTTCGAATCCGCGTCCGACAGGATGGCGGGGATGGCGACGCGGCGCTTGCGCGACGACGTCTTCTCCTCGAACTTGTGGACGTTCATGGCGTGCGCGTGCTTCACCTTGCCGGTGCCGGTGAGCTTGAAGCGCTTCTTGGCGCCCGAGTGGGTCTTGTTCTTAGGGCTCATGATTGCTCTTCCTTGACTCTTGCTGAGGTGTTCACCCCTCGCGGGGCGAACGTGTAGTTCCCGGGCTACTCGCCGGACGTCTCGGTCACATCTTGATCGGCGACAACGGCCGCATCGAGCTCCTCGGCCTTGCCTGCCTTCTTAGGCTTCTTGGGCTTCGCTGCCTTCTCGGACTTCGGAGCCTTCTCCGGCTTCGCGGGCTCTTCGGTCGTCTCGGTCGTGTCAGAGTGGTCGGCCTTGGCAGCCACACGCTCGGCGCGCTCCGCCTGGGTGGCGGCCTTGCGTTCCTCGCGAGCCTTGCGCTGCTCCTCCATGGCCTCGGCCTTCTTCTTCAGCGGTCCAAGCACGAGCGACATGTTGCGTCCCTCCTGGGACGGCATGTTCTCGACGATGCTGAGGTCCTGCAGTTCGTCTGCAAGCTTGAGCAGCAGACGCCGACCCATCTCGGGGCGCGACTGCTCACGACCACGGAACATGATGGTGACCTTGACCTTGTCGCCGCCCTTGAGGAAGCGGATGACGTGGCCTTTCTTGGTCTCGTAGTCGTGCTCGTCGATCTTGAGACGGAACCGCATCTCCTTGACCTCAGTGTTCGCCTGGTTGCGCCGCGACTCGCGAGCCTTGACCGCCGCCTCATACTTGAACTTGCCGTAGTCCATGAGCTTGACGACGGGCGGGCGCGAGTTGGGCGCCACCTCGACGAGGTCGAGGTCCGACTCCTGCGCGAGGCGGGTCGCGTCCTCAATGCGGACGATTCCGACCTGCTCACCGTTTGGTCCGACGAGACGGACCTCAGGAACGCGGATGCGCTCATTGATACGGGGCTCGTTGATGGGTGGCTCCTTCTGTCGAGTCTGCTGCCGCCGGGCAAAGAAAAAGGCCCCTGCTCGAACACGAGCAGAGGCCACCGAGTCAACGACGATCAATCAGCGCTATGCGCTGCGATCCCCGCAACCGAACCCCGGCCCAAAACTTTGGCCCTAGGGTGGGAGGTGGACTCCACTTGTGCGCCAGGGAGCGATCCCCAGCCGGTCTGAACCCCAAGGATAGCATCATGAGCGAGAAACTTCCCCTGCCCGACCCCGAGGCGCTCGGCGTGTCATCGGCCGCGAGGGACATGGCGGATGTGAGCGCCGTGGAACTCATCACCACTGTAGGCGTTCACCTCATGAGCGCGGCGGCCCTACGCTGCGGACTGGCCGAGGACGGCGAGGAGCACCAAGACCTGGATGAGGCGCGCAAGCTGATCGAGGCCCTCGCCGGGCTCATCACGGCCTCCGCACCCGACCTCGGCAACACCCACGCGCGCGCGCTGAGAGACGGGCTGCGAAGCGTACAGTTGGCCTTTCGGGAGGCCTCGGCCATCCCGGACGCACCCGGCGAGGGCCCGGGCGAGAAGTACACGGGGGCAGTCACCTAGGCCATGAGCACGGACACCGCGGACTACGAGCACGCGCGTCGCAGGAGCGACGGCGCGGGCGCTGGGCCTGCCGTCGACGACGAGTCCGTGACCGAACCCGCCGCCGAGCCGCCCGCGACGCACGAGGAACCGGCTGCCGCATCGGCCGCGACTCCGGACGACCGTGCGAGTCAGGATCCGCGCGCCGGCTACGACGACGATGGCACGCCTGAGGGCGACGATGAGTCCGATGCGTCGGAACTCGATGAGGTCGACGACCCCGCGACCACTCCCATCATCGTTCCGGAGGCCCCTGGCGGCCGCGGGCGCAGGCGCTCCGACCTGGCCCGGGAGGACCGTGCAGCCGCACGACACCGGCGCTCCGACGGCCCCCGTGCCCGTGCGCCCTACGACTACGACCTCGACGACCCGACTCCTCAGCGCGTGCGCGGTCGGCGCGGGTGGATCGCGGCGACCGTGGTCTTCGCGCTGCTGTTCGGCGGCGCGGCGGCCCTCGACTGGTACCTGTGGAACACCACCGAGGAGTGGGAGGCCCGCGCGGGGATGCTCACCGAGGCGAACTACGACCTCGGCGAGCGCCTGTCCAGCGAGCAGCAGACCACCATGCAGCTGTCCTCCGAGATCGATCTGCTCACACAGCAGCTCGCCACGTCCAATCAGAAGGTCACCGACCTCAGCTCCGAGAAGGCCAACGCCGTCGACGAGTCCGCGTTCTACCTGCAGCAGATCGACGCGCTCGAGGGCAACGTGTCCAGCGCGACGGGCGTGGCGAACGCGCTGCACCGTTGCGTGGATGGGCAGCAGGAGCTCGTGACCTACCTGCGCGATGCGGAGAGCTACGAGCCCGAGGAACTAGCGGACTTCTCCGAGAGCGTCCGAGCGCTGTGCGACGAGGCGGAGGCCGCGAACGACCGCCTGCAGGACGCGCTCAGCGAATGACGTCGCGCACCGCTCCCGTCCGCCGGGCCCGAGGCGCCGTCCGGCGCACCGCCGCCCTCGCGGCCGCATCGGCCCTCGCCCTGACCGGCTGCGCCGCGCTGCCCCATCCTCCCGCGCCGATGCCCTCGGACTGGGTGCCGTCGCCGAGCGCCACCCCCATGGCCTCGACGGTGGGCCTGTCCCCGGATGGCTTCTCCGCCGCGCAGCGCATGACGTTGCGCATGCGCAATATCACCTGCGCGGGTCGCGTCAACACCGGCACGGGGTTCGCCCTCGACGCCTTCACCCTGGTGACGAACCGTCACGTGATCGACGACTCGGAGACTCTTGAGGTGTCGACTCATGACGGACGGATCATCGAGGCGACCGCTGCGTCCAGCACCACCGTGGCCGACATCGCAATCATCACCACCACCGAGTCGCTGGGAGGTGCCTTCGCCGCGCGCGCTGAGGAGGATCCCGGAGAGGGCGACGTCATCACCGTGGTGGGATACCCGAATGGCGGCAAGCTGACTACGGTCTCCGGAGTTGTGCTCGGCCCGGTGCAAGACCCGCTGGGCTCTGCGGTGGACACCGTGCTCGCGACCACCGCGGTGGTGCAGCCGGGATCCTCGGGCTCGCCGGTGCTGAACGACGCCGGTGACGTGGTGGGTGTGGTCTACGCGAAGAACGACTCGAACCAGAGTTTCATCGTCCCCGTCTCGGTGCTCAACACCCTGCTCGCCCAGCCCGCGCTGCTGGTGCCCGAGCGGGTCGACTGCAGCTGAGCGCAGCCGCGCCAATACCCCGGCCGCGCGCCGGTCGCTAGTGGAGGAGAACGCACCGTGAGCGAAGCGCAAGGGTTCGACCCGGTCGACGACGATGGCGTCCAGGCCCGCCCGGAGGCCCGGCACGACTCTCCGCAGCGCGCCAGCCGGGGGCGGCGCATCCTCAAGGGCATCTCGTGGACGTTCGCAGCCGCCGTGGTCGCGGCCCTCGCAGCGCTCAGCGGCTACCTGTGGATCACCCATGATCAGTGGGTCGACCAGAACGATGAGCTGCGCGCCGAGGCGCTGACTCTTGGCGAGGAGCTCGCGACGGCCCGTGCCGACGCGGAGGCGAATGCCGCGGCGCTGGCCGAGACCCAGGCGCAGCTGGCCGAGGCCACCAGCACCATCACGGAACTCGCCGACGGCGACGCGAATGCCAGCGACGGACTGCGGGTCGCCACCCGCATCATCGAGCAGACGCAGACCTGTGCGAACGAGCGCGCCGAGCTGATCGGCTACCTCAAGAACTCCTCCCAGTACACGGCGGAGAGCCTGCGCCAGGCGGAGAGCGACATCGACACGTTCTGCGCCGAGGTCGAGGAGTCCTGGGACGCGTACCTGGACGAGAACGAATGACCGTCCCCGCGGCGACCCGAGTGGCAGCGGCTGGCGCAGTCGCGCTCTTCGCCCTGTCCGGCTGCTCCGCCCTCCCCACGGCTCCGCCGCCGCTGCCCAGCACGTACATCCCCGAGGCCGCCGCCCCCTCCGCCGAGCCGGGCATCCCGCTCGGGGACGACGGTTTCACCATCGTCGAGCGCGTGGCGATGCGCGTGACGGTCGAATCCTGCGACGAGTACCGCAACGGCTCCGCCTGGGTGCTGGATGAGAACACCGTGGTCACCAATCGTCACGTGGTCGAGGGAGCCGTCGACATCGAGCTCGCCAGCTACAACGGCGAGCGGTACACGGCGACCTCGTCGGTGCTGTCGGAGGACGTCGACCTCGCCCTCGTGGACATCGACGGAACCTTCCCCGAGGCGGCGCAGCTGGCGACCACCGAGCCGTCGACCGGCGAGCCCGTCTTCGTGGTCGGGTACCCCGAGGCGGGGCAGCTCACCACAACTCCCGGCACCTACGCTGGCACCGTCCCCGAGAACAGCGGGGTCGAGACCGACGGCGCGTACGCGATCGCCGCGAGCACAAAGCAAGGCAACTCGGGCTCACCCACGGTGGACGCGACGGGCGCGGTAGTCGGCGTGGTGTTCGCGTCCGACGAGGAGCAGACCACCATCGTGGTGTCACTTGAGTCCCTGCGGGACTTCATCGACGATCCGTCGCTGCAGGTCCCGAACGAGGCAGACTGCTAGGCCAGACTACGAGGGCCGATTTCTACGAGGCAGTGGCGAGTTTCAGCTCAAGGCTGTCGACGCGCTGCGCGACCACGTCGGAGTGCGCGAGCTCTCGCTGCACCCGCGCGACGAGGTCATCCACCTCGGGCTGCGTGAGCCCCGGCGCGAGCCTCAGCACCACCGTGATCTCCGCGCCCGAGCCTGCGACCGCCTCTACCGAGGTGAGCGCTGAGTCCGTGCTCACGGCGGATGTCACGGCGTCCCGGACGTCCTCGGCCACCTGGCCGTCGACGACGGCGGGCCGCCAGTCCAGACCTTGACCGAGCGCCCACACCGCAGGTCGCGGGATCACGACAGTCTCCATGCCGGGGTTGATCACGAGGCTCGCCCAGCTCTCCGCGATCGCGGCCAGCGCCGCGCGGGGGCCCTCTGCGGGGATGGGGCGCGCCTTGTCGTTCCACGCCTTGACCGCATCCACGTCCGTGAACACCGGCAGCGCCGCGCGACCATCGGGCATCTGCACCGCTACCACGCCAGTGGAGGCGACCTCGTCCTTCTCCACGCCGTGCTCGCCCATCACGCGCCGCTCGCCCGAGGACAGGACGGGGATCAGCACGCGCGCGTAGGCCAGCGCGTCCACCACCTCTCCGAGCGTGGTCTTGCCGTGGGAGTAGCGGATCAGCGCCTGCGCCAGCCGGGCATCGGCACTGCCGTCGTCGTCGGAGAAGACGGACTCGGGGATCTCCTTGAAGGGTTCCGCGCCGTTCGCGCCACCGGTGTCGCTCATGGTCACGATGCTACGCGCGAGCCCCGACGCGCTCGGGATGGCGCTACGGGCGACCGGCGACGTCGAGCGCCTGCGGCAGCGTGAAGTTGCCGTTGTACAGCGCCTTGCCCACGATCGCGCCCTCGACGCCCCGGTCGACGATGGCGCGCAGCGCGGCGATGTCCTCGAGAGAGCTGATCCCGCCGGAGGCCACCACCGGTGCGTCGGTCGCCTCGCACACGTCCATGAGCAGCTGCGTGTTGGGTCCGGACAGCATGCCGTCCTTCTTGACGTCGGTCACGACGTAGCGGCTGCAGCCCTCGCGGTCCAGGCGCGCGAGCACGTCCCACAGGTCGCCGCCGTCGCGGGTCCAGCCGCGACCGGCCAGCGTGGTGCCGCGCACGTCGAGGCCCACCGCGACCCGGTCGCCGTGCTTGGCGATCGCGGCGGCGGTCCACTCGGGGTTCTCGAGCGCCGCGGTGCCGATGTTGACACGGGCACAGCCGGTCGCGAGCGCCCGCTCGAGAGACTCGTCGTCGCGGATGCCGCCGCTCATCTCCACCTTGATGTCGACCGACTTCACCACGCGCTCAAGCAGCTCAGCGTTGGAGCCGCGCCCGAAGGCGGCGTCCAGGTCCACGAGGTGAATCCACTCGGCGCCGCCGTTCACCCAGTCCTGCGCCGCGCTCAGCGGATCGCCGTAGCCGGTCTCGGTGCCGGCCTCGCCCTGCGTGAGGCGGACGGCCTGCCCGTCCGCGACGTCGACGGCGGGGAGGAGCTCGAGGTGACGGGAGTGGGGCATGGTCTCGCTTTCTGGTCGGACGGCCGATGCGCGGGCCCGGTTCACGTTCCCAGGCGCCTGCGCGCGGCCACCAGGCTACCGCCACTGCGCCGTTTGGCCACCACTGCTCCAGTCAGCCATCGTTCGACAGTACATCGCTTCGTGTACTAATATCGTCTGCATGACCACAGCCCTCGACGAGACGGCCTCTGGCGAGACCACGCTCGACGTGACCGCCGAGCCCCGCGATCACATTGCCTGCGCAGCACCTGCCCACACCCGGGCCGTTGCACACGTGGGCCACGCACTGTCGGACCCCACGCGGGCCGGGATCGTCCTCGCGCTGCGGCACGGCAGCCACTGCCCCGCGGACCTGGCCGCCGAGCTCGGAGTGAGCCGCCAGTCAATGTCGAACCACCTGACCTGCCTGCGCGGCTGCGGCCTCGTGACCTCCGAGCGACGGGGACGCCACGCGCACTACTCGCTTGCGGATCCCGCGCTGGCCTCCGCGCTGGAGGCGATGCTCGCGCTGACGTACTCGCTCGATCCCACCTGCTGCGACAGCGAGACGGGGTGCACCTGCTGATGTCGACCGCCATCCTCACCGGCGCCCGTGCCGCGACGCTGCGCAAGCGCATCCGCATCATCGTCGCGCTCACCATCGCCTACAACGTGGCCGAGGCGATCATCGCGATCGCCGCCGGCGCCGCGGCCTCCTCGAGCGCGCTCATCGGCTTCGGCCTCGACTCCGTCGTGGAGGTCGCCTCTGCCGCCTTCGTGGCCTGGCAGTTCACCGCGCCCGACCCTAAGCAGCGCGAGCGCATCACCCTGAAACTGATCGCGGGAGCGTTCTTCGCGCTCGCCCTGGTGGTGACCGTCGACGCCAGCCTCGCGCTGATCGCGGGCGACGTGCCCGAGCACTCGAACGTCGGCATCGTGCTCGCAGCGGTCTCACTCACCATCATGCCCACGGCGGCATGGTTCGAGCGCCGTACCGGTCGCGAGCTCGGGTCCGCGACCGCGGTCGCCGATGCGCGTCAGCTCATCATCTGCTCGTACCTGTCCGCCGCGCTGCTCGTGGGGCTCACCCTCAACGCGCTCCTGGGCTGGTGGTGGGCGGATCCGCTCGCGGCGCTGTTCATCGCCGGCTTCGCGGTGCGCGAGGGTCTCGAGGCCTGGAAGGGCGACGCGTGCGCCACCACCTCGGGCGCGCTCCTGCACGGCCAGGAGTCCTGCGACTGCGAAGACGGTTGCTCCTGAGCACGCCGGTGAGCGACGGCATGGCCGCACCGCCTGTTCCAGGGCGATTCTGAGAACCGGCGACGCTGTGGTTGAATCTCAGCATGCTCTTCACGCACCCATTCCGCTCGACGACGGCTCACCCCGCTCGCACGATGCGAATGTGTTGCTGTGGCGGCATCGCCACGTGCTGTTGATCGCAGCCTGACTGTCGATTCCAGCCAGCGCAGGCGGCCCGACCGCCCACGTCGTCACGGACGACACTGCGCGCACTCGGCACCGACCGCCGTCCGCTTGCGCTGACCGGCACTCCCGTCATCGACGGCCGGACCTCGGCGCGCCGACGTCCCCACCTCCGCACCACCCCCACGTCCCCACCGTTCATCCGCATCCGCGCACCTTGAAAGGACCCACCATGTCCACCACACGCACCACCCCGCTCCTCACCGCCGCTGCGGCAGCGCTCACTCTCGTGCTCGCGGGCTGCTCCACCGGCGACGACGCGACCGACGCCACCACGACCGAGCCCACGGGCTCGGCCACCGGATCGGCCGTCTCCGAGCTCCTCGACGACGGCATCCTTACCGTCGGCACCGAAGGCACCTACCGCCCGTTCAGCTTTCACACCGATGGCGCGGGTGACCTCACCGGATACGACGTCGAGGTCGTCACCGCCGTTGCCGAAGAGCTCGACGTCGAGATCGAGTTCGAGGAGACGCAGTGGGACGCCATCTTCGCCGGGCTCGAAGCGGGGCGATTCGACGTGGTCGCCAACCAGGTCTCGATCACCCCGGACCGTGAGGAGAAGTACGTCTTCTCCGCTCCGTACACCGTGTCGCGCGGAGTGATCGTCGTCCCGAGCGACGAGACGGACATCTCCTCCTTCGCCGACCTCGACGGTCGCACCGCGGCCCAGTCGCTCACGAGCAACTGGCACGCGCTCGCCGAAGACAGCGGCGCGAACATCGAGGCCGTCGAGGGCTGGGCGCAGTCCGCTGCGCTCGTCCAGCAGGGCCGCGTCGATGCCACGATCAACGACAAGCTCACCTTCCTTGACTACCAGACCACGAACGACGCTTCTGGACTGAAGATCGCGGCTGAGACCGACGAAGAGTCACAGTCTGCCTTCACCTTCCGGCAGGACAGCGAGGAGCTCGCGGCGGCGTTCGATGAGGCGCTGGCGGCGCTATCCGAGGATGGCACCCTCGCGGAGATTTCCGAGAAGTACTTCGGCGAGGACGTCTCAGGCTGACATGACGGAGTCCAATTGGGACCTGTTCTTTGACGCGTTGGGGCCGATCGTCCTCGGGGCGGTGCGCGGCACCATCCCGCTGACGGTCGTCTCCTTCGCGGTGGGGCTGGCCCTCGCATTGATGCTGGCCCTCATGCGCCTGTCGCACCGCTGGTGGCTGGCAGGCCTCGCGCGGGGATACATCTCGATCGTCCGCGGCACGCCGCTGCTGGTGCAACTGTTCGTGATCTTCTACGGTCTGCCCTCGATCGGCATATTGATCGATCCGTGGCCGAGCGCGGTGGTCGCCTTCTCGGTGAACGTGGGCGGCTACGCGGCAGAGATCATTCGCGCCGCCATCCTCTCCGTACCCAAGGGTCAGTGGGAGGCTGCATACATGGTCGGCATGTCCCGTCACGTGGCGCTGCGGAGAGTCATCCTTCCCCAGGCGGCGCGCGTCTCCGTCCCGCCGCTTTCGAACACCTTCATCAGCCTGGTGAAGGACACCTCTCTCGCCTCACTGATCCTCGTGACGGAGCTATTCCGCCAGGCGCAAGAGGTCGCGGCGTTCAGCCAAGAGTTCATGCTGCTGTACCTCGAGGCGGCGCTCGTCTACTGGGTGATCTGCTTGGGACTGTCCGCCGTTCAGACCCGTCTCGAGACCCGATTGGACCGCCATGTCGCCCATTGACCCCGTCTCCGCACCCGATCCGCTCGAGCCCCCTCCGCCCGCACGCGGGTCCGGGCCGCTGCTCACCGTTCGCGGGCTGCGCAAGCGGTTCGGCGACCACGAAGTGCTGCGGTCCGTGGACCTGACCGTGCGACGCGGCTCCGTGCTGGCCTTGATCGGGCCCTCAGGATCGGGCAAGACCACGGCGCTGCGGTGCCTCAACGGCCTGGAGACGGCCGATGCCGGCACCATCGAGGTCGGATCCGAGTTCAGCATCGATCTGGAGCGCAAGCTCAGCACAGCCGAGCGCGCCGCCCTGCGCGACCGTTCTGCGATGGTGTTCCAGCACTACAACCTGTTCCCTCACAAGACGGTGCTCGAGAACGTGGTCGAGGGGCCCATCATCGTGCAGCGCAGGCCCGCGGCCCAGGCACGGGACGAGGCGCGGGTGCTGCTGGAGAAGGTCGGCCTTGCGGACAAGGCCGATGCGTACCCGTTCCAGCTCTCGGGTGGCCAGCAGCAACGCGTCGGCATCGTGCGCGCACTGGCGCTGCGGCCCGAGTTGCTCCTGTTCGACGAGCCAACCTCGGCGCTGGACCCCGAGCTGGTGGGAGATGTGCTCGACATCATCTCCGAGCTCGCCAAGGAGGGGTGGACCATGGTGATCGTGACTCACGAGCTTCAGTTCGCCCGCGATGTCGCGCACGAGGTCGCGTTCGTCGACGGCGGCGTGATCGTCGAGCACGGGCCCGCTGCCGAGGTGCTCGGCAACCCGCGCCACGCGCGCACTCAGCAGTTCCTCAAGCGTCTGCTCCGCTGACGCCACCGCGCGCGACCGGCCAGTGCGATCGCGCACCAACGGTCAGCTCAGCGCAGCGACTTGACCCAGTTGCGCAGCAGCTGCAGCCCGGCCTCGCCGGACTTCTCGGGGTGGAACTGCGTGGCCGTCAGCGGCCCGTTCTCGACGGCCGCGACGAACCTGTCCCCCGCATCGGCCGGTCCCGCCTCTGACCACGTGACCAGCGGCGCCTGAAAGCGCCCCGTGTCCTCGGCGGTGCCCAGCGGGAAGGCGCGCGCACCGTAGGAGTGGACAAAGTAGAAGCGCTCGTCGGCGACGCCGTCGAACAGCGTCGAACCTTCGGGCACGTCGACGTTCGCCCAGCCCATGTTGGGCACGACGGGGGCCTGCAGCTTCTCGACGGTGCCCGGCCAGTGGTCCAGGCCCTCCGTCTCGACGCCGTGCTCCACGCCGCGCTCGAACATCACCTGAAGTCCAACGCAGATGCCCAGCACCGGACGTCCGCCGGCGAGCCGGCGGCCCACGATCTGGTCGCCCCGCACCTCCTTGAGACCCTTCATGACGGCCTCAAAGGCGCCCACGCCGGGAACTATCAGCCCATCCGAGTGCTCGGCGACCGTGCGGTCCGCCGTGAGCGTCACGCGGGCTCCCACGTGCTCGACCGCACGCACCGCAGAGCGGACGTTGCCGAAGCCGTAGTCGAGGACGGTGACGAGGGGGGAGTTCACGCGTTCCAGTCTAGACGCGACGGCGCGCGGCCGATGCGGGAGTCAGTCCGCGTTCGGGTCCGGATTCGAGTCACGCGCGTTGGCCTCGCGCGCCTTCAGCTGACGCTTGGCGTCCTTGGCCGCGCGGCGCAGCTCGCGGAAGGCCTTCATGCGGGACATGCGTGCCTCGAAGACCTTGCCGGGGTGCGTCTTGGCGATTTCGTCGATGGTCTGCGTGCCCGCCATCAAGGTGGTGATGACGCCCGGCGCCTGGTCGAGCGCGAAGCCCGGGGGGACGGTGTCGCCCTTGACCCCTTCGAGCCACCTCCGCACGGTGATCTGCCCGGCGCGGCGCTCCATGGCCAGGATCGCCTGCGTCTTCACGAATGCGCTGACCACCTCGCCCGCGGTGTCCACGGCGCCCTGGCTGGTGTCGTCCAGCACCGCGAAGGCACCCGCCGACGTCTCGAGCGTCTGGCCCCGGACGCCGTTCAGCGCGCACACCGCCGCGAGCACCCGCCCGTTCTGGATGGGAGTGAACAGCGCGACGGTGTCCTTCTCGACGTGAGGCCCGCTCTCCCCCATCGGCCTCGCGTCGGCGAGCGCTCCCAAGTCGTCCGGAACGTGGAACTCATCCCCCGCATCGGCCGCCTGGTCGTCGTCGCGTGGCTCGCTCACAGGGCGCCCTTCGTGGAGGGAATGCCCTTCACCCGGGCATCGGCCGTCACGGCGGCGCGCAGCGCCCGCGCGAGCGCCTTGAACTGAGCCTCGACGATGTGGTGCGGGTCGCGGCCGGCGAGCACACGCATGTGCACGCAGATGCCTGCGTGGTGCGCGATCGACTCGAGCACGTGGCCCGTGAGCGAGCCGGCGAAGTTGCCGCCAATGAGATGCGTCGCCTGCCCCACCGGCTCACCGATGTGCACGAAGTAGGGACGGCCGGAGACGTCGACGACGCACTGCGCGAGCGCCTCGTCGAGCGGCACCATCGCATCGCCGAACCTCGAGATCCCGGCCTTGTCACCCAGCGCCTGCTTGAGGGCCTCGCCGATGCAGATCGCGACGTCCTCGACGGTGTGGTGGCTGTCGATGTGGACGTCGCCCGTCGCCTGGACGGTCAGGTCCATCAGCGAGTGCTTGCCCAGCGCCGTGAGCATGTGGTCGTAGAACGGCACGCCGGTGCTGATCTCGGTGGTTCCCGAGCCATCCAGGTCGAGCTCCACGAGTACCTGCGACTCGCTCGTCGCGCGCTCGATGCGTCCGGTACGGCTCATGCGGTGACCTCCAGTAGCGCGCTGCGGAACAGCGCCATCTCTTGCGGGGTGCCGATCGACACCCGCAGCCATCCCTCGGGGCCCGTCACGCGGATCAGCACGCCGCGGTCCAGGAGCCCCTCGAACACTCTCTCACGGTCCTCGAACGGCCCGAAGAGCGCGAAGTTCGCGTCCGTCTCCGCCACCGTGTAGCCCTGGTCGGTGAGCCACGCGACGGTGTCGTCGCGCTCGGCACGGATCTCGTCGACCTGCGCCTGCAGCTCGCGGTGGTGCGAGAGCGCGGCCCGGGCCGTTGCCTGCGTCACGGCGCTCAGGTGATACGGCAGGCGCACCACACGCAGCGCATCGATGACGGGCTCGTGCGCGACCAGATATCCGAGCCGGCCCCCCGCGAGCGCGAAAGCCTTGGACATGGTGCGACTCACCGCGAGGTTCGCGTGCTCCGGGATGATCGTGGCGGCGCTCGGCACCCCCGAGCGACGGAACTCCGCGTAGGCCTCGTCGATGACCACCACGCAGCCGTCCTCGACATCGTCGGCCGCGGCCATGAGTCCGCGCACATCATCGAGGCTCAGCGCCGTGCCCGTGGGGTTGTTGGGGCTCGCGACCAGCACCAGGCTGGGCTTGATTTCGCGGATCGCGGCCTGCGCCGCGTCGATGTCCAGCGTGAAGTCTTCGCGCCGCGGCAGCGTCACGTAGTCCGTCACCGTGTCGCGCGCGTACTCGGGATACATCGAGTACGTGGGGGCGAAGCTGAGCACCTTGCGTCCCGGTCCGCCGAAGGCCTGGTGCAGGTGCAGCATCACCTCGTTCGAGCCGTTCGCGGCCCACACGTTGCGCACCTCCACGAAGTCCACGAGGCTCTCAGCGGCGAGATAGTGCGCGAGGTCGGCCCGCAATGCCGTGAAGTCGCGGTCCGGGTAGCGGTTCAGACCTTCCGCGGCCTTGCGCACGGCCGCGGCGATGGCGTCCACCACGCTCGGCGGCGGCGCATACGGGTTCTCGTTGACGTTCAGGCGCGCGGCGACCTCCAGCTGCGGGGCGCCGTATGGCTCCAGCCCGATCAGTTCCGGGCGCAGGGGCAGAGTCATGGCAGGAAGTCTAGTGGCGTCGCCCCCCTCCATTCCCAATGGTCGATGTGACGGTTGTGGCCCGTGGGGCCGATGCGGTGGCACCCCACAGTCCCATCCGTCACCTCAGTCACTTGGGCCATTGGGAATGGGTGGTGTCGGCGGCCGCGCCTACGGTGGGGACATGGCATCTCCCGCACCTGCGTCCATCTCTGAGACCGAGCCGGCCCCCGCATCGGCCGCACTGCGCGCCGAAGGCGAGGCCGCGCTGCAAGCGCTGGTGGGGCGGGACGACGCCGCGCTGCGCGACGACCAGTGGCGCGCCATCGAGGCGCTGGTGCAGCGGCAGGCCCGGGCGCTCGTGGTGCAGCGCACCGGGTGGGGAAAGTCCGCGGTGTACTTCGTGGCGACCATGCTGCTGCGCGCGCGAGGGGCGGGGCCCACCATCATCGTGTCGCCGCTGCTGGCGCTCATGCGAGACCAGATCCAGGCGGCGTCGCGGGCAGGCATCCGCGCCGCGACGGTGAACTCCGCGAACGTCACCGAATGGGACCAGGTGCATGCGGCCATCGCTGCCGGCGAGATCGACGTGCTGCTGTGCTCTCCCGAGCGGCTCAACAACCCCCAGTTCCGCGACGAGGTGCTGCCACGGCTCGCGGCCGATGCCGGGCTCGTCGTCATCGACGAGGCCCACTGCATCTCCGACTGGGGGCACGACTTCAGGCCCGACTACCGGCGCATTCGCACGCTGCTCTCGGAGCTGCCCGACGGCATCCCGGTGCTCGCGACCACGGCGACCGCGAACTCGCGGGTGACGGCCGATGTCGCGGAGCAGTTAGGGGTGCGCGGCGTCGATGCCGACGCAAGCGAGGACGTGCTGGTGCTGCGCGGGGCGCTCGACCGCGAGTCGCTGCACCTGGGCGTGGTCCAGCTGCCGGATCCCGCGGCGCGCGTGGCGTGGCTCGCCCAGGCGCTGCGCGAGATCGACGGTGCCGGGATCATCTACTGCCTCACGGTCTCCGCCGCCGAGGAGGTCGCGTCGCAACTGCGCGCGGCCGGCCACACCGTGGGCGCCTACACCGGGCGCACGGACACGGCCGAGCGCGAGCAGCTCGAGGAGGACCTCAAGGCCAACCGCGTGAAGGCGCTCGTCGCGACCTCGGCGCTGGGGATGGGCTTCGACAAGCCCGACCTCGCTTTCGTCATCCATCTCGGTGCGCCGTCGTCGCCCATCGCGTACTACCAGCAGGTGGGGCGTGCAGGTCGTGGCGTCGATCGTGCGCTCGTGGTGCTGCTGCCCGGGGCTGAAGACCGCGCCATCTGGGAGTGGTTCGGGTCGCAGGCATTCCCGCCCGAGGACCAGGTGCGCGCGGCGCTCGGCGCGTTAGGCACGGCGCAACCCACGTCCGTGGCGGCGCTCGAGACCCAGGTGGACCTGCGGCGCGGGCGGCTGGAGTCGATGCTCAAGGTGCTAGACGTCGACGGCGCGGTGAGCCGCGTCAAGGGAGGCTGGCTGGCGACCGGCCAGGAGTGGGCCTACGACGCCGATCGCTACGCGCGGGTCGCCGAGACCCGCACCGCCGAGCAGGGCACCATGCTCGAGTACGAGCGGCTCGACGGCTGCCGCATGGCCTTCCTGCGCGGCGTGCTCGACGATCCGGATCTGGAGGACGGCTGGCGGTGCGGGCGCTGCGACAACTGCGGCGGGGTCGATCTTCCTGCGGCACCCGACGGCACAGCCGTGGACGCGGCCCGCGACGGGATGGACCGCGTCGGCGTGGAGATCGTGCCCCGGCGGCAGTGGCCGAGCGGCATGGACTCGCTCGGCGTGGACCTGCGCGGGCGCATCCCCGCCGATGAGCAGGCCGCCGCGGGCCGCGCCATTGCAAGGCTCGACGGGCTGGGGTGGTCGGGCGCGCTGCGCGAGCTGTTCGAGTCGCGTGACGAGTCCGGCGCCCCGGTCGACGGCGAGACGCCGCCGCCGCTGCGTGAGGCCGCCGTGCGCGCTCTCGAGGATTGGAACGAACTGTGGGGCGGCGTGAAGGGCCCGGCACCTTCTCTCGCGGTCCACGGCGTTGTGTCGGTGCGCTCGATGACGCGGCCGCTGCTGATGGACCACCTGGGGCCCGGGCTCGCGCGGTTCCTGAAGGTGCCGTTCGTGGGGACGCTCGGGCCAGTGCCTGCGCGACCCGAGCCGGACCGCCACGACGTCAACTCGGCGCAGCGGCTCGCGTCAGTGTCGCGGCGGATCGGCCTCGAGATGGATGGTGCGGCGCTCGAGGGGCTCCGCGGGCGCTCGGTGCTGCTGGTGGACGACTACACCGACTCCGGGTGGACGCTCACGGTCGCGTCGCGGCTGCTGCTGCGCGCGGGTGCGACCGCCGTCTATCCGTTCGTACTCGGCGTGCGGTAGCGGAGTCGCGCACTGGCGAGCCTCGATGGCCGTCGCTAGCGTTGAAGCATGACGATTCGCCGACTGGAGAACATCGGGATCGTGGTCGAGGACCTCGCGGCCGCCGTCGACTTCTTCGAGCAGTTGGGGCTGACCCTGCTGGGTGAGGCCACCGTCGAGGGTGACTGGGTGGACCGTGTCGTGGGCCTGGATCAGGTGCGCTCCCAGGTTGCGATGCTGCAGACCGCCGACGGTCACGGCCGGCTCGAG
This sequence comes from Demequina ureilytica, assembly GCF_048553575.1. NCBI lineage: Bacteria > Bacillati > Actinomycetota > Actinomycetes > Micrococcales > Demequinaceae > Demequina > Demequina ureilytica. Next base: position 48,501 of record NZ_JBLZIE010000002.1, read on the forward strand.
CTCATGCGCTTCGCCCGCCCCACAGCTCATCCCGGCGAGGGCGCCGCCCCCGCGAACACCCTCGGGATCCGCCGCATCGCATTCGATGTCGACGATCTCGACGCGACGGTAGCGGGGCTGAACGCGCGCGGCGCAGAGCTGGTCGGCGAGGTCGTTCGATTCCAGGACGCGTACCGGCTGTGCTACGTGCGCGGACCCGAAGGCATCATCGTGATGCTGTCGGAGGAGCTCGGCGACGCCGCCGCGGGCGACCACAAGTCCGACGCGCCTGCGCCGGACTGACCAGGGTCGGGCCCCGGACGGGCTGTCAGCGCTCGAACCGCGCGCGGATCGCCTCGCCGTGAGCCGGAAGGTCCTCAGCCTCCGCAAGCGCAACCGCACTGTCCCCCACTGCTGCGAGCGCATCGGCCGTGTAGTGGATGGTCGAGACCGCCTTGAGGAAGCTCGCGGTGTTCAGCCCGCTTGCGAAGCGAGCCGTGCCGCCTGTGGGCAGCACGTGGTTCGAGCCCGCGATGTAGTCGCCGAGCGACACGGGGCTGTGCGGCCCCACGAAGATCGCGCCCGCGTTGCGAATCCGGGCCGCCACCGCAGCCGCGTCACGGGTGTGGATCTCCAGGTGCTCGGCACCGTAGGCATCGGCGACCTGGACCGACTGGTCGATGCCGGCCGTCAGGATCACCGCGCTCTGGCGACCCGTGAGGGCCTCCTTGGCGCGCGCGAGGTGCCGGGTCGCGTCAGCCCTTTGTTGCAGTGCCGTCTCGACGCGCTCGGCGAGGTCCTCGGAATCGGTAATCAGCACGGAGCCGGCCATCGGGTCGTGCTCGGCCTGACTGAGCAGATCGGCGGCGACATAATCGGCGTCGGCGCTGTCGTCGGCAATGATCGCGATCTCGGTGGGTCCGGCCTCGGAGTCGATTCCCACGACGCCGTTGACCGCACGCTTGGCGGCGGCGACGTACACGTTGCCGGGGCCCGTGATGATGTCGACCGGGTCGCACAGATCGTCGACGCCGTACGCCAGCAGCCCGATCGCCTGAGCGCCTCCCACGGCGTAGACCTCATCGATGCCTAACAGCGCGCACGCCGCCAAGATGGTCGGGTGCGGCTCACCGCCGAAGGCCTTCTGCGGCGGCGTCGCGACCGCGATGGACTCCACGCCTGCGGCCTGCGCCGCGACCACGTTCATCACGACGGAGCTCGGGTAGACGGCGAGACCGCCGGGAACATACAGCCCCACGCGGGCCACGGGGATCCATCGCTGCGACACGGTGGCGCCCTCCGCCACCTGGACGGAGACGGGCGGCGGGACGGTCGCCTCGTGGAAGGCCCGGACGCGGGAGATCGCCTCACGAAGGGCGTCGAGGACCTTGTCGTCCTGGGTGGCAACGGCGGCCTCGATGCGCGCGGGCGGGACCCGCAGGTGCTCGGGGGTGACGCCGTCGAACCTCTCGCCGTACTCAAGGATCGCCTCGGCACCGCGGGTACGCACGGCTTCGAGAATCGGCTGCACAGTCGCGAGCGCGCCCGCGACGTCGGTGTCCGCGCGGGGGACGATGGCGAGCAGCTCGCGGGCGGACAGGTCGCGGTCACGCAGATCGATTCGGCTCAGCACGCGCACCAGCCTATCCCCGCCCGCGGTGGGGGGCGGGTCACGCCATCGCGAGGGACAGGCCCGGCTCCAGCGGAGTCGTGGGCCGACCGGCGAGGCGCGCGAGGTCGTCGCCGGCGACGTCGAGCTCGCCCGCGAGCACGGCCTGGTCGATCTGCACCGCCATCTGGGCGTACGGCTGAGGCACTCCTGCGCCCAGCAGCGCCTCGAGATGGGACGGCGCATCCACCTGACGCACGTGCACCTGTCGCGCACCGATCCTGCCGATGACCTCGGCGAGGTCGTGCATGGTCCAGCCCGCGTCCCCTGCGAGCTCGTACCGCTTGCCCTCGTGTCCCGGCGTGGTGAGCACGGCAGCGGCGGCCGCGGCGAAGTCCCGGCGCGAGGCCGATGCGGTACGCCCCTCGCCCGCGCTCGTGAGCAGCTCGCCCGAGGACAGCGCCTGGCGCGCTTGAGCCACGTAGTTCTCGGTGTAGAAGCCGTTGCGCAGCATCACGAAAGGCACCCCGCTGGCCTCCAGGTACTGCTCCGTCCCCACGTGCTCCTCGAGCAGGGGGTTCACCGTGGCTTCGCCGGCACGAAGCACGGACGTGTACGCGATGAGGCTCACCCCCGAGTCGCTCGCCGCGTCAATGGCGTTGGCGTGCTGCCTGACCCGCCGGCCTACCTCGGACCCCGAGATGATGAGAGCTCGGTCCACGCCTTCGAAGGCGGCGATGAGGCTCGGCGGATTGTCATAGTTTCCCTGGCGGATCGTGACCCCGCGAGCGGCGATCCCGTCCGCCTTGCCCAGGTCCCGCACGACGGCCACGAGCTGGCTGGGACGCACGCCGCGGGCGAGCAGCTCATCGATGACGAGTGGGCCCAGTTTCCCGGAGGCGGCGGTGACGGCGATGGTCATGGTTGGTGCTCCTTGATCGTCCTGCCAGGGACAACTCGCGATCGCTACGGGTCATTCCCCCTGGCGACCATCAGAGCGCGCCTTGCCGATCCACCCCAGATGGGTGTGCTCAAAGGCGTCCGAGTGCTTGAGCCCAAAGCCCAGCGCGCGGTCGGCTGCGACGTGGAACGCCCACGAGGTGGCGAGGATCATGAGCGCGTCCTCACCCGTCACCGCGAAGGCCGCAGCGCTCAGCACCGGTCCCACGTAAGAATGCACGGCGTTGTAGAGGGCCGCGCCCGCTCGGGGTCCGGCCAGATACCCCACCGCGCTGAGGTCGAAGGCGAGGAACAGCGCCAGCGGCCACCACCATGCGTACCCGAAGGCGATGGCGGGCAAGGCGAACACCGCGATGGCGATCAGGGCCGACTCAAGGCGCTGATACACGACGGGGCTCATGCCACCAAAGCCTAGGACCGCTCCTGCTAGATTGACCAGCATGAAGACCCTGTGACTTTTGGCTCGCAGCACGTTCCGCGACCCTGCCCTGGCCGCCCTCGCGCCGGGCCTTCACTCGTCACGACGACCCACAGGACTTCACATGACCCATGCATTTCCCCTCTCCGGCCAGACCGCGCTCGTCACCGGAGTCTCCCGCCGCAGGGGCATCGGCTTCGCTGTCGCGACTAGTCTGCTCGAGCTCGGCGCGAGCGTCTTCGTCCAGCACTACCGCCCGCACGATGCCGCTCAGCCGTGGGGCGACGACGACATCGACGCGGTGCTGGCCACTCTCGACTCCTCGCGCGCCCCCGGCGCCCGCCTGGGCGACGCTCACGCTGACCTACGTGCGGCCGATGCGCCCGCCAGCTTGGTGCGCGACGCCGCCTCGCTCACGGGGCGGCTCGACGTCCTGGTGTGCAATCACGCGAAGAGCGGCGACGACGGCTCGATCCTCGACATGACCGCCGAGCGGCTGAGTGCGATGTGGGAGACCAACACGCGCTCCACGATCCTGTTGACGCGCGAGTTCGCGGCGCTCCATGGCGCTCCGGGGCCGGCGGCCGCACGTCCCGGAGCCCGCTCCGCGGACCGCGAGCCGTTCGCGGCCCCGGTGGGACGGGTGTTCTGGATGACCTCGGGTCAGGGCGACGGGCCGATGCGCGGGGAGGTCGCGTACGGCGCGTCCAAGGCGGCGCTGGCCGGCATCACCGCGACCGTCGCCGCAGAACTGCTCGACCTAGGGATCATCCTCAACACCATCAATCCGGGGCCGGTCGACACCGGCTACCTGGACCCCGAGGGCACGGACCGGGACCTCACCGAGATCGAGGCGTGGCGCCAGCGCACGCCGTTCGGACGGTTCGGTGAGCCGGCGGATCCCGCGCGGCTCATCGGATGGCTAGCCACCGACGAGGGAGCGTGGGTCGTCGGACAGGTCATCAAGTCCGACGGCGGGCTCAGCCTGTACTGACCGCCGCAGGCGCTATGCGCATCCGGTGGCGACGGCGACGGCGTAGGGCACCAAGATGCCGATGCCGAGAACCACATACGCAAGGCTGACACCCGCGACCGCCGAGGCCGGCACCATGCCACCACGCGATGTCGCACCCACCAGGCGACCGATGCGGTGGGGTCCGGAGGCGTGAAGAACCGGCGTGCGAGCGTGGTCGGCAGGCATTCCTGCGATCGTCGTCGGAATGCCCAACACGAGCAGGGCGCTCGCGAGAGCCGGCGTGCCAGCTATCCGCTGCGCGTGGGCATCGGCAGAAATCTCGAGGTAATGCGGCAACGCCTCAGCCGCGCTGCGGATGAACGGCACCCACCCGAGCGTGCGGCGCAGGCCGGCAGCGAGCGCGGCGATCGTGTGGTGTCCCTGGCGCAGGTGCGCGCTCTCATGGGCGAGCACGGCGTCGAGCTCACTGTCCGTGAGCGCGGAGACGGCCCCGGCCGACAGCGCGATTCCCCCGTGGCGGGCGTGCAGCGTCCAGGCGTACGGCGCGGCGTCGTTCACGACGAGCACGCGGTGGCCGCGCACGGTAGCGGGACTGGCGGCGGCGCGCAGCCATGCTGCGGCGGCACGGCCCTCGCGGCGCCGACTGCGGAACTCGGCCATCAGCCCCACGCCGATCCCGGCCGCTATGAACGCCCCGAGCGTGACCGGCACCACCGCCGGGAGCGCGAAGGCGGAGGTGGGGGCGGAGAAGGGGTTGGCCGATGCGAGGCAGCGTTGGCAGACCTCGCCTGCGCTGCCGCCGAGAAGAGACGGTCCCGCCGCGGCCCACGCCACGACCGGGCCGAGCGCGACCAGCGCCGCGGCCCACGCGACCATGGCCCCGCTGACGATCGCGACCGCGGTGCGGGGGGCGCGCATGAGCGCGGGCGACGAGCGTCGCAGCAACAGCGGGCCCAGCGCCGCGAAGGCCACGAGCCCGGTGGCGAGCGCCACCGACGCGACGATCGCGTTCATCGCTCCGCCGGTGCCGCGCGCTGGACGAGGTAACCGCGCAGCAGGGCCATGTCGCTCTCGTCCATCGACTCGACGAAGTGAAGCATCGACGCGGCCCTGTTGGGGCTCGACTCGAGCGCGTGCGCCATCACGGCGGCGGTGTGCTCCTCACGGGACACCCGCGCGGCGTATTTGACCGCGCGGCCGTCCCTCTCGGGGATCACCAGGCACTTGCGCTGAAGGTTCCCCAGCACGGTCGCAATGGTCGTGTACGCGAAGTCCTGCGGGAGGGCATGGATCACGTCGCGGATCCGGGCGGGGCCGCCGTTCCACAGCACGTCCATCACCTGCGCCTCGAGAGTTCCGAGCCGCGGCGGTTCGCACGACGGGTCGGTCGCGGGGTCGGTCACGCCGTCGCCTCCACCCGAGCCATCGGGACGGCGCAGGCGATCTCGCCCCGAAGGCGCGCCACCAGCGCGACTCCCGTCACCGCGAGCGCCGCCACCGCAAGCACCGGCTGGAACGGCGCGAACCACGTCAGCGCACCCGAGTAACCGAGAGCCAACAGCGCGATCTTGTTGCAGACCGGGCAGCCCACGGCGAACCAGCCGAGCATCGCTCCCGCGACTCCCAGCCGTCCCGAACGTTCGGCCTCCGGGTCATCCAGCTGCTGCTCTGCCGGGCCCCGCCCGCGCATGTAAGTGGCGATCAGCATGCCAGTGAGGGCGGAGGTGGCGAGCCACACGGGATAGTTCCACCACACCGGCGCGATCTCCCTGCCGAACACGGGGTTGGGGATCAGCACGGTCGCAGCGCCGACCACCAGGGCCACCGCGACGCCGGCGACGGTAGCGATCGCCCAGGTGCGCGCATCCCACAGCCGGAGGGCCTGAACTGCCAGGCGGATCGACTCGGCGGGGGTGCGGAACGCAGAGGTGAAGAGCATCGCCCCATTATGCATGACGATTACTATGGTGCATAGTCGACTATGACAGATAGTAATCAGCGGACCGATCGCACCGTCGATCCCGCTGCCTCACCCCCTCCAAGGAGAGCAATGACCGAGTCCCCGTCCCCCCGCCGCGCCACCCCCGCCTGGCTCGTCCCGGTGGTCATCGTCGCGATCGCCGCGATCGTCATCGCGCTGATCGTGGTGGTCCAGCGACCGGGCGACGATTCCGACGGTGCCACGGCCGCCCAGCCGAGCGCGAGCGCCACCGCCGCGGGTCCCGGCGAGGCCGAGGCGGACACCGACGCCCCCACGACGGTGGGCGGGGAGGACGCTCCCGACCTGTCCGAGGCCGAGCGACGCGACGCCGAGGACCCGCTCGCACAGGGCCCGGTCGATGCGCCCGTGGTCTTGGTCGTGTTCTCCGACTATCAGTGCCCGTACTGCGCCAAGTGGAGCGCCGAGACGCTGCCCACCATGAAGGAGTACGTCGAGTCCGGCGACCTCCGTATCGAGTACCGCGACGTCAACGTGTTTGGCGAGGCGTCGGTGCGCGGCGCCCGCGCGGCGTACGCGGCCGCCCTGCAGGGCGAGTTCGACGTGATCCACGACGCACTGTTCGCCGACGGCATGGCCCGCGCGTCCACGCAGCTGTCCGACGACGCGCTCGTCTCGCTCGCCCAGGAGATCGGCCTGGACGCCGAGCGCTTCGAGGCGGACTACCTCTCGGATGCCACGGCGCAGGCGGTCGCCGTCAATCAGCAGTTGGGCCTCGACCTCGGGGCGTTCTCGACGCCGAGCTTCGTCCTCGCTGGACAGCCGCTCGTGGGCGCGCAGCCCACCGAGGTGTTCACCGAGATCATGGAATCGGCGCTCGCCGGCGCTCCGAACGGGGGCTGACCAGTGGAGATCGGTCTCGTCGCCGCGTTCTTGGGCGGAGTCTTGGCACTCCTCAGCCCGTGCGGAGCGCTCCTGCTGCCCGCGTACTTCGCGTCGCAGGTGGGGAGCGGCTCCCGCCGCCTGATCCATGGGCTCGTGTTCTACCTCGGGATCGCCACGGTGCTGGTGCCGCTTGGCGCCGGGGCAGGCGCTCTCGGCCGGATCTTCGCGACCTACCGCGACGTCATCGTCGTCGGCGCCGCGGTCCTGCTCGTAGCAGCGGGCGTCGCCCAGGCCATGGGCTGGGGCTTCGACATGTCCAGGCTGGTTCCCGGTACTCGCTCGGTGCAGGCCCGCGCGTCGCGCAGCGTCGGAATCGTGCGCACCTATCTCCTCGGCGCGGTGGGCGGCGTCGCGGGATTCTGCACCGGGCCCATCCTCGGCGCGGTGCTCACGGTCGCGGCGGCGCAGAACAACGTGGTGGCGTCGAGCGGCTTGCTCGCCGCCTACGGCGCCGGCATCGTCGCGCCGATGCTCGGGCTGGCTACCGCGTGGGATCGCCTGGGCACCAGGGGGCGCACACTGATACGTGGTCGCACGTTCGAGGCGCTGGGCCGGACCTGGCACTCCATGTCCCTGCTGACGGGCCTGTTGATGGTCACCCTCGGGATCATGTTCTGGACGACCAACGGGCTCGTGAGCGCGCCGTCCCTGGTACCCGCCAGCGCACAGGCGTCGTTGCAGTCGGCGGCTTCGTCCATGACCGGCATCGGTGCCGACATCGCGCTCGTCGTGATCGTCATGGCGGTGGCGCTATTCACCTGGCACCGCATTCAGCGCCGACGCGCCGCACGCCGGGCCCGGGCCGAGACGCCACAGCCGACCGCCCCGGCACTCGAGGACAGCCCGTGAGCCGGCCCGCTCGGCGCACGCTCCTCGCGGCGGCGACCGCCGCCGTGGCGGCGCTCGTGCTCGCCGCATGTGCCCCAGGGGAACCGTCCGTAGAGGACGGGTCGCGGGGCTCCGCTCCGCTGAGTCGCGAGCCCGCACCGGGCGCCGACCCCCCAGCCTTCGACACCGCGGGACTGCGTCTTCCCCTGCAGCTGGACGGATCCGACTTCGTCGACCCGGGATGGGAGGTGGAGCCTCAGTACCTTGACGGGATCTTCCTGGCACCTATCGAGACCGGCGGGCACCTCTCCTTCACCGCAGTGAACTCCGAGGGCACGGCCCTGTGGGCTGCCGAGAGGCCGCTCGCGTGTGCCGGGTTCACGCTCGCTCAGCGCCAGGACGGCGTCCCGCTGGCCGTGCTCAACGATTCGGCCCCAACCGACGATGCGATCGCGCAGACCACCGCGACCGCCTACGACCTCAGGACAGGCGCACGGGTGTGGGGACCCGTGGACGTGCCCGGGCCGTATCAGGGCCCTGGGCTCGTCTACGCGTCGCCACCGCCCGAGGCCATGGGAGCCACCGGGCCGCGGGTCGCTCTCGACTCCGCGACCGGCGAGGTCGTCGTCGACGAGAGCGACGGTGCCGCACGCGTCGTCGCAGAGCGCCACGGCATCGTGGTCACCCACGACGGCGCGAGCGTGCGCGGCACGGACGCGACGGGAGCAGTGGCGTGGGAGACGGAACTGCCCGTCGGCGCCGACCAGGCGCAGGCCACGCCGGGCACGGCTCTCGCGGGCACGATGCTGTTGCTCAGCACTGGTGCCGACCGCTCCGCGGTCATCGATCTCGCCACCGGCGAGGCCGTCGCCACAGACGTCACGAGCGCGGCGTTCGACGAGGCCACCGGTTTGCTAATCGCAACCGACGGGGACCGCGCGTGGGCCACGGACGCCGCGACGGGCGACGCCACGTGGGAGATCGAGGCGTCTCCCGAGGCTCGCATCGAGTCGGCCGGCGGAGCGCAGGTCTATCTGCGGGACGGCGACTCCGTCTGGGTGCACAACTCGCTCACGGGCGCGGCGATGCCCGGCTACAAGGCAGAACTGGCGGGGGCCATCACCGTTCCGCTTGCGATCGCCTCGAGCGGCGCCGCGACCCTCGAGCACGAGGGAGGGGTGTTCCTCGCGACGACCCCCACCATTCGCTGAGGCACTCGCGCCCCCGCCGCGGCCTCAGCCCGTACTGACGGCTGCCACCGCAGGCGCGAGGCAGCTCGGCCCGAACGCCGCCTTGAGGTCCCCGAACAGGGCGCTGGACCTGTCGACCCGGAACTCGTCTCCCAGGCGCATGGTGATGGATTCCCCGCTGCCCGTCAGCACCATCCGGACCTCGACGGACCCCGGGTGCGAGCGCAGGATCGCCTTGATCTCCTCGACCATCGCAGGATTGACCCGAGTGGCGGGCAGCGTGATGGACACGGGCGAGTTGTCGACGACAGTGAGGTTCGGCACGCGCAGCTCGACCGCACTGAACTGGAGCCCGCCGTCCCCGCGCTCGCGGGCACGCGCCTTGATGGTGAGCACCGCATCGTCCGCAAGGTCGCGGGCGTACGTCTCGTATGTGCGGCCAAAGAAGGAGATCTCCGCCTCGCCAGTGAGGTCCTCGAGAGTGACGATCGCGTACGCGTTGCCGGACTTGGCCACGCGCCGGTCCACTCGCGTCACAAGGCCCGCGAACACCACCTGCTGACCGTCGCCCACGCCGTTGGCTGGGGTGGCGGCGAGGATCTGGTGCGAGGCCTCCGAGCGAATGATGTGGTCGAGCCCCGCCAGCGGGTGGTCCGAGACGTACAGCCCCAGCATGTCCCGCTCGAGGTTCAGCAGCGTCTTCTTGTCCCACTCCTCGAGCGTGGGGACGATCACCGTCACTCCCCCGCCTAGGTCGATGTCGCCGCCGAACAGGTCGAACTGACCGGTGGCCTCCTGGCGCTTGACCCCCACCACCGAGTCGATGGCCTGCTCGTGGACCGCGTTCAGCGACCGGCGGGTGTAACCCATGGAGTCGAACGCGCCGGCCTTGATGAGCGAGTCGATGGTGCGCTTGTTGCACACCGTCGCGGGCACCTTGTCGAGGAAGTCCTGGAAGGTCTCGAAGGCGCCCTTGGTCTCGCGCGCCTTGATGATCTCCGCCACCACGTTGGAGCCCACGTTACGGACCGCGGTGAGGCCGAACCGCACGTCGGTGCCGACGGCGGAGAAGTACGCGATGGACTCGTTGACGTCCGGCGGCAGCACCGTGATGCCCATGCGGCGGCACTCGCCCAGGTACATCGCGGACTTGTCCTTGTCGGTTCCCACCGAGGTGAGCAGCGCTGCCATGAACTCGGTCGGGTAATGCGCCTTGAGGTAGGCGGTCCAGAACGACAGCACGCCGTACGCGGCCGTGTGCGCCTTGTTGAAGGCGTAGTCCGCGAACGGGACCATCGTCTTCCAGAGCTTGTCGATCGCCTCTTCGGAGAACCCGTTGGCGCGCATGCCGGCGCTGAAGGGCTCGAACTCCTTGGCCAGCACCTCGGGCTTCTTCTTGCCCATCGCGCGGCGCAGCAGGTCGGCGGCGCCCAACGTGTAGCCGGCGACGATCTGGGCGATCTTCTGGACCTGCTCCTGGTACACGATCAGGCCGTGGGTGACCTCGAGGACCTCCTTGAGGGGCTCCTCGAGCTCCGGGTGGATGTAGTCCACCGCCTGGCGACCGTTCTTGCGCTCGGCATAGTTGGTGTGCGAGTTCACGCCCATGGGGCCCGGGCGATACAGCGCCAGGACGGCGGAGATGTCCTCGAAGGAGTCGGGCCGCAGCTGGCGCAGCAGCTGGCGCATCGCCACGCCGTCGAGCTGGAACACCCCCAGGGTGTCGCCGCGGCCCAGCAGTTCGAACGTGGCCTCGTCCGCGAGCTCCAGGTCCTCGAGCACCAGCGGATCCTTGCCGTTGTGCTCGATGTTGTACAGCGCATCGTCCAGGATCGTGAGGTTGCGCAGCCCCAGGAAGTCCATCTTGACCAGCCCCAGCGCCTCGCACGTGGGGTAGTCGAACTGGGTGATGACGGCGCCGTCCTGCTCGCGCCGCATGATGGGGATGATGTCGATGAGCGGGTCGCTCGACATGATCACGCCGGCCGCGTGCACGCCCCACTGCCGCTTGAGCCCCTCGAGGCCCTGGGCCAGCTCGAGGACCTGTTGCGCGTCGGGGTCCGCTTCCAGGATGGCGCGCAAGTCACCGCCCTCGTTGTAGCGCGGGTGCTTGGTGTCGAACAGCCCGGACAGCGGCATGTCGCGGCCCTGCTGCGGCTCGGGGTACGCCTTGGTGAGCTGCTCGCCCAGGCTGAACGGCTTGCCCAGCACGCGCGACGCGTCTTTGAGTGCCTGCTTGGCCTTGATGGTGCCGTAGGTCGCGATCATCGCGACCTTGTCCTCCCCGTACTTGTCGGAGACGTAGCGAATCACCTCGCCGCGCCTGCGCTCGTCGAAGTCGATGTCGAAGTCGGGCTTGGACTCGCGCTCGGGGTTGAGGAATCGCTCGAAGTACAGCTGGTGCGTGAGCGGGTCGATGTCGGTGATCCGCATCGCGTACGCCGCCATGGAGCCTGCACCGGACCCGCGCCCCGGGCCCACACGGATGCCCTGCTCCTTGGCCCACTTGATGAAGTCGGCCACGACCAGGAAGTACCCCGGGTAGCCCTTGTCGGTGATGACCTCGATCTCGGTGTTGGCGCGCTCCTGGACCTCGACCGGCACCGCCTCGCCGAACCGCTCGACGAGCCCGCGCTGGACCTCCTTGACGAACCACGAGTTCTCGTCCTCGCCCGCGGGCACGTCGTAAACCGGCATGTAGTCGGCCTTGGTGTTGAACTCGACCTCGCACCGCTCGGCGATCTCGAGAGTCGAATCGCACGCCTCGGGCAGCTCGCGCCACAGCTCACGCATCTCCGCGGCGCTCTTGAGGTAGTAGCCGTCGCCGTTGAAGGCGAACCGCTTGCCGCCCTGGTCGTACGTGGGCTCGCTGAGATTGGACCCGGACTGGACGCACAGCAGCCCCTCGTGCGCCTTCGAGTCTTCCTTCTTGACGTAGTGGGAGTCGTTGGTCGCCACGAGCGGCGCGCCGATCTGGTGCGCGAGCCGGAGCAGGTCCTCGCGCACGCGCTTCTCGAGGTCGAGACCGTGGTCCATCAGCTCGACGTAGAAGTTCTCCGCGCCAAAGAGGTCCTGGAACTCTCCTGCGGCCCGCAGCGCCTCGTCGTACTGGCCGAGCCGCAGCCGCGTCTGGACCTCTCCCGACGGGCAGCCAGTGGTGGCGATGATCCCCTTGCCGTACCGCTGCAGCAGGTCGCGGTCCATGCGGGGCTTGTGGAACTGCCCCTCGAGGGACGCGTACGAGGACATCCGGAACAGGTTGTGCATGCCCTCGGTGTTCTGCGCCCACATGGTCATGTGCGTGTACGCGCCGCCCGCAGAGACGTCGTCCGACTCCTGGCCGCGTTCGCCCCACTTCACGCGCGATCGGTCCTGTCGCGCGGTCCCGGGAGTCAGGTACGCCTCGACGCCGATGATGGGCTTGACCCCGTGGGCCTTGCCTTTGGCCCAGAAGTCGTACGCCCCGAAGATGAACCCGTGGTCCGTGGTCGCGATGGCCGTCTGGCCCAGCTCCTTGGCGTGCGAGAACAGGTCATCCAGCCGCGCCGCGCCGTCCAGCATCGAGTATTCGGTATGGACGTGGAGGTGGACGAAATCACTGCCGGGCATGGGCCCGATTCTAGGCGTCCCGGCCGACATCAACCCCCACCGCCCCGACAGTGTGAGGCAACTAGTGCGCGACACGCGGCGCGATCTCGGGCGATGGCCTTGAGGGCCCGCGTGTCGGGTCCAGTACTCTCAGGAACGAATGAAGAGGCGCCCGAAGATCTCGCGCAGTTCCGTGCTAACCGTGCTTGAGTGCTCACCTAGCGACTCGCTTGCAGTGTCCCAATCGGGTGTGTTGTCCCGCCAGTCGACAGCAGCTCGCACCTTTTCCGACGTTCTATCGTCTTCGCCGATGTACGACTCAATGGCACCACGAGAGAGCACGTAGATGCCTTCTTCACGCAGTTGTCGCAGCAGTGCGTCACGCCGATCACGGAGTTGGGCGTCCCCGGCTTCCGCGAGCACCCCTAGCCGCTCGTCGCGACGGGTGAAGCGGAAGAAGTCAGCGAGAGCGACTTTTAATGCGTCGTAGTTCTGCACGGCCGAGTCGCCAGCGAACTGCTCCACGATCGATTCCCACTGAGCACGGGCGTTACCGCTCTTGGCTAAGTCACCAGCGTTCGGGCCGGTCTTCGGCGCTGGCTCGCTCGTCTCGGATGCGACCTCGTTGAGGCGATCAATCATCTTGACCCGGAGTTCATCCGCTTGCTCGGATGCCCCGAGCTTGTCAAAGTCCTTGAGGAGAGCATCAAGGTCACAGCAGATTTCCACATCCGTCTTGAAAGCGGTGAAGAACTGTCGGTAGCCCTCGAAGTTCGACTTACCACCGACTCGCGCTATCGCGATCTTCGCCGCGTCGAAGTCCCACTCCGGATCTAGGATGTGAGCAAGATGCTCGATACACACGGCGTCAGAGTCACCTTCGACGAGCAGTACCTTCCGCGCGAAGAAGCCAATACCGTTGTGATCTGTGTTGATCATTTGGAAGTTCTTGCGCAGCGGCAAGTGTTGCAGATCGACAGGAGTCAAGACGCTCTCGGGTGGTCCTTCTTCGAGAACTTGTCTCTTGGAGATCTTCGAGAACACTGCGAGCGACCTCGTATCCAGGAACGCGGGCGTGTGAGTCGTCATCAGGACAAGATGCTGCGAGGAAAACTGAGCCAAGGCAGCCACAAGTTGGCGTTGAGCCCAGGGGTGCAGGTAAAGTTCCGGCTCCTCGAAGAGCAGCCAGTAGGTCGTCGAGGCCTTGCCGGGACTTGGGGAGCCCAGCCCGTCGTTGAGAAGTGCCGAGTACGCTCGAATCAGCGAAAAGATGACCATTCGCTTGAGCCCGTCGCCCTTGCCCTCGAGCGGCCCTTGCACACCGTCATCAACCACGAACCGCGAGCCGCCCAGCACCGTTCGCACCTCAGGAACTGGGACGTCGAGCTGCATTGAGACATCCGGGAAGTTCTCGCGCACGAAGCCCTGCACCAGATCCTCAACAGCTTTGACGGCTCCAAGTCGTTCATCCACGACCGTGCCGTCCGGCCCTGCGACGCGAGACAACTTCTTGCGCAGCGCATCAAAACTCGATGCATAGCCGTCGAGCTCCTGAGTTATCTCCTCCAGGAGAAGTCCCAGCATCTTTCCTAATGTTGCGGTGTCCGTGGTCTTCAGGTCGTCACGAACGTCACGTACAGCTTCCACGTACAGAGGCTCCGGGAGAAACCCGTCGATTGAGTTGTCGATCCCCGAACCAAGGGCGACGTCTTGGTTCTCAAACTCGTCGGGACCGAGTGTCGCGAGCAACTGTTCCAAGGCGCGACCCACCTCGTCGTTGGTGGGCTTCTCCCCCAGGAAAGGATCGAGACCGTCTACCGCTTCGACGAGTGCCTTTCGCTTATCCGCTCCACGTAGTCCCTTCCCAACATCGGCGAGTGCGCTGACGGACAGTCGGGTATCGCGTGGTTGCCGCTGCACGACCTTGAGTTGTTCCTTCTTCGTACTGCCCGGTTCGAACACACGCACGAGCGTCAAGGTTCCGTCCTTGACAGCCTGCTCGAGCCGCGTGCGGTGACCCTCGTTCTCAATCCTTGCAAGATCCTGCTCGTCGATATTGGAGATCGCGAGGGCGATCCGAATCGGCTCACTGAGGTCATAGAAGTCGTGTCGTGAGACCTGGCGCCTCGGGCCGGTCTGGAAGAACACCTGTACTGCGTGTAGGAGGGCAGACTTGCCTGCGTTGTTCTCACCAACGACGCACCCGAATTTGCTAAGTGGTAGATCGACTGCTCGCAGACTCTTGAAGTTCTCGACAGTGAGCTTATCTAGGCGCATAGCTTTCCCCTCATGTTGCACCATCACTTGTTGAAATACTCCCACCATTGGGGGAACCGTGGAACGGCCCCATGGGTGAGGCCGCGCGGATCGGTCACAGATACTGCGACTCCTTGGGACAATGGCTCTCGTGAGCGACCAGTCCCCCCGCAGCACGCCCGGTCGTGAGCCGGCCGATGCGGGTGCAAGTAGCGAGGCGCGTTCCGGTTCCGCGCGCCGGCGGTCGGGACGGCGCCGCGGGCGCGGCGGCGGCAAGCCCACGCCCGAGGTAGCCGCGGCGCCCGCTAAGAGCAATCGGGACCAGGCCGCCAAGTCGAGTGGCCGCAGCGACCCGAGCCGAAGAAGCCAAGGAGCACGCCGCAAGGGCGGGGACCCGCATGCGAAGGTGAGCCGGGCCGCGCTCGACAAGGCCGCCCGCGCCCGCGAGGCCGCCGAGCTCGCCCCCGTCGTCTACCCCGAACAGCTGCCGGTCAGCGCGAGTCGCGAGGAGATCGCGAACGCAATCCGCGACCACCAGGTGGTGATCGTCGCGGGCGAGACCGGATCGGGCAAGACCACGCAGTTGCCCAAGATCGTGCTGGACCTGGGGCGCGGCCGGGCCGGACAGATCGGCCACACGCAGCCGCGGCGCATCGCAGCGCGGACCGTCGCGGAGCGCATCGCCGAGGAGCTGGGCACGACCCTCGGCGAGATCGTGGGCTACCAGGTGCGCTTCACCGACGAGTCGTCGGAGCGCACCCTGGTCAAGGTCATGACCGACGGCATCCTGCTCGCGCAGATCCAGCGCGACCCAGAGCTGCTCGCCTACGACACCCTCATCATCGACGAGGCTCACGAGCGCAGCCTGAACATCGACTTCCTGCTCGGCTACCTCACCAACCTGCTGCCGCGCCGCCCGGATCTCAAGGTCATCATCACCTCGGCGACCATCGACTCGGACCGCTTTGCCAGGCACTTCGCCCCCGGTGGCCCGCTGCCGCCACCGAGCCTGGACGAGGCGGAAGACCCGACCCGCGCATCGGCCCCCTCCCCCGCATCGGCCGAAGTCACGACCGCACCCGTGATCGAGGTGACGGGGCGCACCTACCCCGTCGAGATCCGCTACAGCCCGCTCGAGGGCGCCACACGCGGCGAGGAACGGGATCTCATGACCGGGATCGTCGACGCGTGCGACGAGCTGATGCGCGAAGGACCGGGCGACATCCTGGTCTTCCTCTCGGGCGAGCGCGAGATCCGCGACGCGGCCGATGCCCTTGCGGGGAGCCTCGGGCCCCGCGCCCGCGACGCGCGGCACCCACAGGCGGTCGAGATCATCCCGCTGTACTCGCGCCTCAGCTCCGCGGAGCAGCACCGCGTGTTCGAAAGCCACGGCACCAGGCGCATCGTGCTCGCCACCAACGTGGCCGAGACCTCGCTGACGGTGCCGGGCATTCACTACGTCGTCGACCCGGGCACCGCGCGCATCTCCCGGTACTCGAAGGCCACCAAGGTGCAGCGCCTGCCGATCGAGCCGATCAGCCAAGCCAGCGCCAATCAGCGTGCCGGCCGCGCGGGACGCCTCGCGGACGGCATCGCGATCCGGCTCTACGCCGAGGAGGACTTCGAGGGCCGCCCCGAGTTCACCGAACCGGAGATCCTGCGCACGTCGCTGGCCTCGGTGCTGCTGCAGATGATCGCGGTGGGCGTCGTCACCGGACCCGAGGACATGGCGCGCTTCCCCTTCGTCGAACCCCCTGACACGCGCGCGATTCGCGACGGGGTGCAGCTCTTGACCGAGCTCGGGGCGCTCGATACCAGCGACGACGGCCGTACTCGGCTGACGCCGACCGGCCGCAACCTGTCCCGCCTGCCGATGGACCCGCGCCAGGCCCGCATGATCGTGGAGGCGCAGCGGCACGGAGTGGCGCGCGAGGTGGCGATCATCGCCGCGGGCCTCAGCATCCAGGATCCCCGCGAGCGCCCGGCCGAGGATCGAGAAAAGGCCGACCAGTTGCATCGCAGGTTCGCGGAGCCGGGCTCAGACCTGCTGTCTTATCTGAACCTCTGGGAGTACCTGCGCGAGCAGCGTCACGAGCTGTCGGGCAGCGCCTTCCGCCGCCAGTGCCGCGCCGAGTACCTGAACTTCCTGCGCGTGCGCGAGTGGCAAGACGTGGTGGAGCAGATCGGCCAGACCGCCAAGCCGCTCGGGATCGAGATGGCGCGAAAGGAGCCCCGTGCAGTGGCGCCCGCCGCGGACGACGCGGAGGGCGGCAAGGCCACCGATGCCAGTCAGTCCCATCGCTATGTGTGGAACGCCGATGCGATCCATCGCTCGATACTGGCGGGCCTGCTGTCTCAGCTCGGCATGCAGGAGACGGGCGAGCCCAAGGCCTCGCAGTTCGCGCACCTGCGCGGCGGGGCGCGCGAGGCCGCGATCAGGCGCGCGAAGAAGCAGTCGCGCAACGACTACCTGGGCGCCCGGGGCGCGCGGTTCGCGATCTTCCCCGGCTCGCCCCTGGCCAAGAAGCCGCCCGCATTCGTGATGGCGGCCGAGCTCGTCGAGACCAGCCGCCTGTGGGCGCGCGACGTCGCCGCCATCAAGCCTGAGTGGGCGGAAGAGCTCGCCGGCGACCTCGCCAAGCACACCTATGCGGATCCGCACTGGTCGAAGAAGCGCGGCGCGGCCGTCGCCACCGAGAAGGTGCTGCTGTACGGCATGCCGATCGTGGCCGACCGCGAGGTGCTGTGGGGCCGCATCCAGCCCGCCGAGGCACGGGATCTCTTCATCCGCCATGCGCTCGTGCAGGGCGAATGGGAGACCCACCACAGCTTCTGGAAGGACAACCAGCGCCTGCTCGCCGAGGCGGAGGAGCTCGAGGCCCGCTCGCGCACCCGCGGCCTGCTCGCGGACGACGATGCGCTGTTCGACTTCTACGACGAGCGCGTCCCCGATTCCGTGATCTCAGCACGTCACTTCGACCGGTGGTGGAAGGACGAGCGCGAGCGGCATCCCGATCTGCTCACCCTCACGCTCGACACGGTGGCTCCCGAGCATGAGGACGTGGACACCGACGCCTTCCCGACTGTGTGGCCCCAGGGAGATCTCGAGCTGCCTCTCACCTACCAGTTCGAGCCGGGCTCCGACGCGGACGGCGTGACGGTGCACGTCCCCGTCGCCGTGCTGCCGCGCGTCTCGCCCGAAGGTTTCGACTGGATGGTCCCCGGCCTGGCCGACGAGCTCGCCACCGCCACGATCCGCGCGCTGCCCAAGCCGGTGCGACGGCTGCTCGTGCCCGCGCCCGACACGGCCCGCCACGTGGCGACGTGGATGGAGCGCGAGACGCCGGCGTGGGAGGACATGGCTCGCGCGGGAGACATGGCGGAGCCCTACCGCGAGGCGTTCACGCGCGCGGTGCGCGACACCCGAGGCGTCGATGTCCCTGCCGACGCGTGGGACGGACTCGAGGACCGGCTGCCCCCTCACCTGCGGATGACGTTCCGCGTCGAGGACGCCGCTGGCAAAGTCCTGGACGAATCCACCGACCTGGTTCGGCTCCAGCGCACCCTGGCCCCGCAGTCGCAGAGCGCTGTCAGCTCGGCAATGCGGCGGGCGGCCGGTGCGGCGGCCAAGTCGGCCTCGCGCCGCTCCGCAGCAGCGGACGAGGGCGCGGACGCGGGCAAGCAAGACCAGGCGGGTGGCGACCTCGCCGCTTCACGCGGCGGCGATCCCGCATCGGCGGGGCTGGGGCGGCCCGAATCCGCCGCGCTGCCCGAGCGGTCCGGCCTGACCACGTGGCCCGACCTCCCCGGTGGCGCCCTGCCCGATGAGGTCACCGGCGAGGTGGGCGGCGCCACGGTGCGGGGATACCCTGCCATCGTCGACGAGGGCCAGGCGGCGCTCCGGGTACTCGCGGATGCCGCGACGCGCAGAGCGGCCCACGCCGCGGGCGTGAGACGGCTGCTCGCGACCGAGTGCGGGCTGCCGGTCAAGCGCATCACCACGCGCTGGAGCGCGCAGATGTCGCTCGCGCTCGGCTCCTCTCCCTACCGCAGCACCGAGTCGCTGGTCGCTTCGCTGCAGGACGCGGCGGTGAGGTCGCTGACGGCAGGTCCGCCCGTCGATGCGGCCACCGTGCGGGACGTGGAGACCTACGCGCGCGCCCGAGACCGCGTGCGCACGGGCCTCGAGGACGAGACCTACCGGATCGCGGAGCTCGCAGCCAGTGCTCTCGACGCCTACCGGAACCTCGACGCGGCCTTGACGGATGCCACCAGCATGGCGCTGCTCGCCGTGGTCTCGGACATCCGGGCGCAGTCCCGCGAGCTCGTGGGCGAAGGATTCGTGGAACGCACGCCGGTGGACCGATTGGCGCACCTGCCCCGCTATCTCAAAGCCGCGTCCATGCGGCTCGAGAAGGCGCAGACGGACCCCCAGCGCGACGCCGCAACGATGTGGAAGGTGCGCGAGGTTGCGAACGAGGTGACGAGCGTCCAGGAGGCGTACGCGAACGCACGCCCCGATCTGGAGCGGGCGGATCGTCTCGATCACGCGCGTTGGATGCTTGAGGAGCTGCGGGTGTCGCTGTTCGCGCAGACGTTGGGGACCAGCGAGCCGGTGAGCGAGAAGCGCATCCGCGCGCTGCTGGCCTAGCCTCCCGCACGCGGCCACCTGCAGACGTCAGGGTTAGGCGGTGAGGTCCTTGTAGGCGTCGTGATGCCAGATGCCCTCGTCGAGGTACCGCTCGCCGTGCGCGGTGTAGCCGAGCCGCTCATAGAACGCCATCGCCTGATCCTGCGCCGACAGCTCGACGCGGACGTGACCGTGAGCGCCGTGACGCTCGAGGGCGGCCGCCTCGAGGAATTCCATGAGCGCGCGCCCTGCGCCCGTTCCTCGCGCGCCCGACGTCACCGCGAGCCTGCCGATGTGCGGATGGGCAGGATCCATGTTGCCGTGGGGCGTGCCCTGGCCGTGGGCGATGTCGGTGTGCGGCGCCAGCAGCCGGCCCGCGCCCACCGGGGATCCATCGCCCGCGTACGCGACGGCGTGAAAGGTCCTGGGATCGTCGTCGAGCTCGTCACGCTCCCCCTCGGGCGGCACGCCCTGCTCGTGCACGAACACGGCGAACCGCACCTCAAGCGCATCCGCGAACTGGCGCTCGGTGGTGACGGCCTCGACTCGCATGCTCACGCTCGCAGGACCTCGAGAGCAGCCAGCAGGTCCGCGGGGTAGTCGCTCACGGCGCGGAAGGCATCGCCGCGCGTGGGGTGCTCGAACGCGAGCTCGCGCGCGTGCAACCACTGACGACCAAGCCCCAACCGCTGCGCGAGCGTGGGATCGGCACCGTACGTCAGGTCGCCCGCCAGCGGATGGCGCATCGCCGCCATGTGGACGCGGATCTGGTGCGTGCGGCCCGTCTCCAGGTGCACCTCCACCAGCGACGCGGCAGGGAACATCTCGAGCACGGCGTAGTGCGTGATCGAGGCCTTGCCTCCCTGGACCACGGCGAACCGGTAATCAGAGGTCGGGTGCCGACCAATCGGCGCGTCGATCGTGCCCTCGGTGGGGTCGGGGTGTCCTTGCACGACAGCGTGATAGACCTTCTCGACGTCCCGCTCCTTGAAGGCCCGCTTCAGCGCCGTATAGGCGGCATCGGACTTGGCCACCACCATGAGGCCGGAGGTCCCGACGTCAAGGCGGTGCACGATCCCCTGACGCTCGGGCGGACCGGACCGGGACAGCTGCACGCCGGCCGATGCGAGGGCACCCACGACCGTCGGCCCCACCCAGCCTGGGGACGGGTGGGCGGCTACGCCCACGGGCTTGTCGACTACCGCCAGGTCCTCGTCCTCGTAGACCAGGACCAGGCCGCCCGGGACGGAGGGCTCGGCGACCTTCTCCCGCTCGTCGGGGATATCGACCGCGAGAATCCCGTCGGCCAGGCGGTCGGACTTGCCGAGCGTGTGACCATCGAGGGCCACCGATCCGGTAGAGAGCAGCTCGGCGGACTTGGTCCGGCTGAGGCCCAGCATGCGGGCCAGGCCCGCATCCACGCGTTCCCCCACCAGAGACTCGGGCACGGGCAGGTAACGGGTCTCAGCCACGGGGCTCCTCGCGAGCGGAATCGGTCGATGCGTCAGCCGGCTGAGCGGGTGACGACGCCTCGGATGGGTGCTCCGCAGACGCGGCGCCGTCGCGCGCGCCCCCGGAGGGGGCCAGCAGAGGCCTGTTGGTGAGGCTCATGACGAGCACCACAGCCGCAACGCCGACGATGGCGAGATCGGCCACGTTGCCCACGAACCAACCGTTGTAGTTGATCATGTCGACCACGTGGCCCTGGCCGAAGCCCGGGTCGCGCAGCAGCCGGTCGATGAGGTTGCCGATGGCGCCCCCGAGCCCGATGCCGAACAGCGACACAGCAAGCCGCGACTGCGCGCGGCGGGCGAACACCACGAGACCCACCGTCACAGCGGCGGCGATGATGGTCATCACCCAGGTGTAGCCGTCACCGAGGGAGAAGGCTGCTCCCGAGTTGAAGACCAATTGGAAGGACAGCAGATCGCCGAGGACGGGCTGCTTCTGACCCGGCTCGAGAGCGCTGAGCGCCCACTGCTTGGTGATCTGGTCCAGAGCGATGACGGCGAGGGCGACCAACCAGAGGGTTGGTCGCCAGGTCAACGACGCTCCTCGCGCTGCTTGCAGGTGACGCAGTGAGTCGCACGTGGGAACGCCTGGAGGCGGGCCTTGCCGATCCCCTGGCCGCACACCTGGCATGCACCGTACGTTCCGCTCTTCACGCGGCGCAGGGCGTCGACGCTCTGCTCGAGCATGTCGCGGGTGTTGTTCACGATCGACATCTCCTGCTCGCGCTCGAGAGCGGTCGACCCCGCATCGGCCTGGTCGTCACCAGCACCCTCCGAGGTGTGGAGCAGATCGTCGAGGTCGTGCTCGGCGCCGTGATACTCGGCGACCAGCCTCTCCACGTCGGAGTTGAGCGTCTTGACGATGCCGCGGAGCTCGGCTACCTTCCACGGCTCCTCGTTCTCTCGAACGGCAAGCTTCTTGGCGTCGGCTGCCTTCAGCTCGGCCGGGTCTACGACGACAATCGTCACGTCAGTGCTGGTCATCACACATCCTCAGAAATGGTCAGTGTCGTGAGAGTAGTCCGGTTTGCCCCGCATCGCAAAGCGCCACGCCATCTGCGGATGGCGTGGCGCTTTGCGTGGTGCCGCGACTGCGGCCCGGATCAGGAGTTCTGGTTGTCGCGGTCCTCATCGGCGGTGGACCCGAATGGCTTCGAGGCGTCGCTGTTCGGGGGACCGGCGAGCGGCTGATAAGCCGAGGCGCCCCAAGGATTAGGCTGCTCGTTCGGTGCGGAGGAGTCAGACTGCTCGCCGCCATCGGACTGGCCCGAGTCCCCGTCTCCAGACCGCACATGAGCCCAGGGGCTCGACGGCGCAGATGGCGCTGACACGCTGCTCGACGGGGTGGAGGAGCGGAAGGAATCCCCGGTCTGTGGGGTGTTGTCGGACTGCTCCCCGCCATCCCACTGCGCGGACTCCTCTGAGTGCGCGGTGCCGTCAGACTGCGCGGTGCCGTCGGACTGCTCGCCCTCATCCGCCTGCGCCGCGTCGTCAGACGCGTTCACCCCGGCGCCGAATCCGGCACCGAACGCAGGCGCGGAGCTCGAGGGCTCGGCCTTGCCGCCGTGATCGAGGTCGCCCAGCAGGTTCTCGAGGTAGCTCTTGAGGCGGGCGCGGTAGTCGCGCTCGAAGCGACGCAGATCGTCGATCTTGCGCTCCAACTCGCCGCGCTCCGACACGAGCTCGTCCATGCGAGCCTTGGCATCGGTCTCTGCCTGCTCGACGATCGACTCTGCCTTGGACTTGGCGTCGTCGATGAGGCGTTCACGCTCGGTCTCGCCAGCCTGCACGTACTCGTCGTGCAACTTCTGAGCCATCGCAAGCATCCCGGTCGCGCTGGGGGGCGTCGGGTCCGTCGCGGCAGCCAGCAGGCCGCCCTCGGTCGACGGCTCCGGAGAGGACTCGGCCTCACGCGACGCGGGTGCTCCGGCCTGGGCCTGAGCAAGACGCTTCGCGAGGTCATCGCGCTCGGCGGTCAGCGACTGGACCGTGTGCGCGACCTCGTCGAGGAAATCGTCCACCTCGTCCTGGTCGAAGCCCTCGCGGTACTTCGTCTTGGAGAACGCCTTGTTCAGCACGTCCTCTGCTGTGAGCAGTGCCATGTGCAAACCACCTTGTGTCTAGTCGTGGCCGGTCGTGCCGGCCAGCGCGTCGATATTCGTCACTGTACTCATCAATAGGTATCGGCACCCACCTGAATCCGGATGAACCGGGATCCCGGCGACGAGCCGAACTCCTGCGTCAGACGAACAACAGTACGTTGTACAGGATCGAACAGCCGAAGAACAGCACGAGGAACGCGATATCAAGGCGCACCTGGCCGAACTGCAGCGGAGGGATGAACCGCCTCAGGAATCTGAGCGGTGGGTCCGTGACGGTGAACACCGCCTCGGTCGCGACTAGCATCGGCCCTTGCGGGCGCCACTCACGGGAGAAGGACATCACGAAGCCCAAGATCATGCGTGCGAACAGCACCAGCATGAAGAGGAACAGCGCGAAGCGAAGGGCCTGAGCAACGAGTTCCACCCGGAGAGCCTAACCGACGTCAGCGCTCGTTGAAGAACTCGCTCTCCTGCGGCGCGGGGGGCTCGGCGTCCATGCCGATCTCCACGTGTGCGGGCGAGAGCAGGAACACGGAGGTGGTCACGCGCTCGATCGAGCCGTGCAGACCGAAGGACAGCCCCGCAGAGAAGTCCACCAGGCGCTTCGCGTCCGCGTCCGTCATCTCCGTGAGGTTCATGATGACCGGCACCCCCTGACGGAAGGCCTCGCCGATGAGGCGGGCGTCGTTGTAGGTGCGCGGCTTGATGGTCTGGATGCGACGCAGGTCGCCCGCTGCCACGTGGCTGCCGGGAGTGCGCTGCCTGTCGGCGCGATTGCCGTTCTTGTCGCGGACCTCGGACACGTCGTGGAGGTTCGTCACGGGCGCCAGCTCCTCGTCGGCGTAGTCATACTCCTCGTGCTGGCTCACGTCGAAGCCGAGATACTGGATCGCCTTGCGCATTGCGCTCATGGATGGCTCCTTCAATGGTGAACACGCTATTGCTAGAACGGTAGGCCGGGCCAGGCGGCCAGGGCCGGAGCGACACGCCGCGCGATCATTCGCAGACCGCCACACCTGCGAAACGGCCCGTCACGCCGTCACGCCGGTGGGAGAACAGTCGAGACGACTCCGCCGTGCATTCGTCAGAGCGCACGACCCGCTCGGCACCGAGGTCGGACAGTCTCGTCTCGATCGCGCGCGGAAGGTCGAGCGCGGGTGTGCCGGCTCTGGTGCTCGCGAACGCCACCGGGTGGCGCGACGCGACTCGCGCCCTCATGTCCTCCGGAACTTCGTAGCAGAGGCCGCAGATGGCCGGGCCGATGCTTGCGCGCATGCGCCCCTGAGCCCGCCGCCCCCGTCGCAGGTCGAGCATCTCAGCGATGGCGGCATCGATCACTCCCGCGAAGAGGCCCTCGCGCCCGGCGTGGACAGCGGCGACCGCGCCAGTCGCCTCATCGAGGATGAGGACAGGTACGCAGTCCGCCGCGATCGCCGCCACGGCAGCGCCGGGGACGGCGGTGACGAGAGCATCGGCCGTCGACGGCACCTGGCCTGGAGCGTCCACACGGGCGACCGCGATGCCGTGCGCGGCCGTGAGGTACGAGACGGGCGCCCCTGCCGCGTCCGCCACCCGAGCCCGGTTGGTCGCGACGGCGTGCGGCTCGTCGCCGACGTGGACCGCCAGGTTCAGAGAGTCGTACGGAGGCGCGCTGACGCCTCCGTCACGCGTGGTGAAGAAGGCACGAATGGGCAGACCCGCATCGATCACGGCACGTCCCTCGTCGAATGGCTAGCGGAGGAACTCGGGAACGTCGAGCGACTCGGCCTCCCGGCGCACGGGCTTCACATCGATGGTGTCGGTGCTCGCGGGCGGCTCGTCGACATCCGCCTCGATGGCCTGCGGGACCGAAGACTCCTCAACAGGGGCGTCCACGGGATCTGCCTCGGCGGAGGAACGCATGGGGCGAGCGCCGTCCACCATGCCCAGGGCACCGGAGGCGTGGCTCACCGTCGGGGAACCACCGTCGAACCCTGCCGCGATCACCGTGATGCGCAGCTCGTCACCGAGCGAGTCGTCGATGACCGTACCGAAGATGATGTTGGCCTCGGGGTGGGCCGCCTCGCGCACCAGTCGGGCCGCGATCTCGACCTCCTTGATGCCCAGGTTCGTGCCGCCCGCGATCGACAGCAGCACGCCGTGTGCGCCCTCGATGGACGCCTCGAGCAGGGGCGACGAGATCGCACCCTCTGCGGCTGCCAGCGCGCGGCCCTCGCCACGAGAGGAGCTGACGCCCATGAGCGCCGTGCCCGCCCCCTGCATCACGGACTTCACGTCGTTGAAGTCCACATTGATCAGGCCGGGGGTCGTGATGAGGTCGGTGATGCCCTGGACTCCGCCCTGGAGCACCTGGTCGGCAGCGGCGAACGCGCCGAGCACGGACAGGTCGTTGTCCGAGATGTCGAGAAGGCGATCGTTGGGGATCACGATGAGCGTGTCGACCTCTTCGCGCAGTCGCTGGATCCCCGCATCGGCCTGGTCAGCGCGCCTGCGCCCCTCGAAGCCGAACGGCCGGGTCACCACGCCCACGGTGAGGGCACCCAGGTCGCGGGCAATCTTGGCGACGACGGGAGCGCCGCCGGTGCCGGTGCCGCCACCCTCGCCTGCGGTGACGAAGACCATGTCGGCGCCCTTGAGCGCCTCGGCGATCTCCGCCTCGTGGTCGTCGGCGGCCTGGCGACCCACCTCGGGGTCGGCGCCCGCGCCGAGCCCACGGGTGAGCTCGCGACCGATGTCGAGTTTGACGTCGGCATCCGACATCAGGAGCGCCTGTGCGTCCGTGTTGATGGCGATGAACTCGGCGCCCTTGAGGCCGACGTCGATCATGCGGTTGACGGCGTTCACGCCGCCACCGCCCACGCCGACGACCTTGATGGCTGTGATGTAGTTCTGCGGTGCGGCCATGAGACCCTCCCAACCTTAACCCTCTACTTGAGGGTTATAGTTATGTCAACTGCTTCCTCGACGAAGGTACGTGGCGCACACGCGAAAACCCCACAGGCTCGCGCGTGTCGCGCGGATAATCGCGGCAACCTATTCGGCGCGGGTGATCGGCAGCGACGGCGCCGAGACGTCGATGACGTGCGCGCTCGACGCCTCTGGGGACTCGAGCAACGCCTGGAGCACCTCGGCCTTGAGCGCGGACTGCTCGCCACTGCCCCATTCCACGCGGGGCCCGTCACGC
Source organism: Demequina ureilytica (assembly GCF_048553575.1). NCBI lineage: Bacteria > Bacillati > Actinomycetota > Actinomycetes > Micrococcales > Demequinaceae > Demequina > Demequina ureilytica. The sequence goes on from NZ_JBLZIE010000002.1 coordinate 74,616, forward strand.
AGTACGAAGTGGATCGAGTCCTCGGTGTCCGCCTCGATCCCCTCGACGCGGTCCCGAAGGTTCACCGGGAGATCGTCGATGACGTCGAGCACTCCGTCGAGGATGCGGGTCTCGCCGGTCGCGAGCGGGATGGTCACCACCGGAAGCCGCGCGGGCACGTCCTTGGCAGAGTCCACCTGCTCTCCCCTGTCGTCCACCAGCACGAACGAGCCATCGGCCTGCGGGATCGCGGCGACGGGCTCCGACGAGGTGATCTCGACCCGCAACCCTGCGGGCCATACGCGCGTGATCGAGACCTCGCGCACACCGACGAGCTGCTCGAGCTCGGCTGCGATGTCGCCGGTGTCCAGCATCGCGAGCGCCTTCCCGTCGTGCGCCGAGACCACCGCCTCGACCTGTTCCGGGTCCACGACGCTGCCGAAGCCGGCGGACTCCAGCTTCTCCGCATCGAACGCGAAGACCGGCGACAGCAGCACGAGCCACACTGCCGCGAAGGCGCCGAGCGCGATCACGGCCCGCTTGCCCCATCGCAGCGCGAGGAGCCGGGTGTGCGCCGTGCGGCGCTCCCGCAGTCTCTCCTGCATGCGCGTGGTGACCTTCGCGGCCGAGCCGGCGGTGACCTTGGCCCACGGTGTGGGCACGGGCGCGGTGCCCGGCTCCGGCCGATGCGCGGACAGGGTCGAGCTCGACCGTGACGTGGATTGGCGTGCGTCTGCACGGGCCGATGCGCCGGCCGCGCGCGCCGCGCGCCCGGCCGAGCGGCCTGCGTCGCGCGCCCGCTGCGTAAACCGGCCCGCCTGTCCGACGACGCGGCTGGCGCCGGCGGCCTCTCCCGAGTGGCGGGATGCGGCGCTGGTCGCCCGCTTGGCGGAGACCGTCGACTTGGTGGCCGACTTCGTGGTCGTGGCGGTGCCTTTCGCGGCACCGCGCTTCACAGGCGCGGTGGGTCGAGCCGGGGCCTGGGGGCGACGGGGCTCAGCCATGGCTGCCCGCGCCGGCAGCATCGCCCTCGCTGCCAGATCGCAGTGCGTCCAGGATCCATCCGGCCGCCAAGGTCACCGTGCCGGAACCCACGGTCATCAGCTGGGTGCCGGGGCGTGCCAGCGACGCGGCCACGGCGGCAGCATCCTCCAGGTCCTCGACCACCTGCGCGGTCGAGTCCTCGGCAACGGCCATTCGGTCGAGGATGGTCTGGGACGTCACTCCCGGGATCGGGTCCTCGCGGTCGCCGTGCACGCTCGCGATCACCACGTCGGCATCGGCGATGGACAGCGCGTCCGCGAACGCCTGGGCATGGAGCTGGGTGCGGGTGAACAGCGCCGGTTGGAAGAGCACCACGAGGTGGCCTGCCCCGGCCGCTCGTGCGGCCGTCAGCACCGCGTCCACCTCGGTCGGATGGTGCGCGTAGTCATCGATCACGCGCACCCCCGCGACCTCGCCGCGGAGCTGGTATCTGCGTCCCGTGCCCGCGAAGCTCGCAAGAGCGCCCACGGCGCGCGCGGGATCCGCACCGACGGCCACGGCCGCCGCCCACGCCGCCGCAGCATTGAGGCGCTGGTGCTCGCCCGGGATTGGAACGTTCAGGGGGTGCGCTGCGCCGTCGCGCACGATCGCCTTCGACGTCACCGTCACGTCAGCATCCGAGCGTCCGTACGTGATCACCTGGACGCCCGTCTCGGCTGCCGCGCGCGCCACTCGCATCACCGTGTCGTCCTCGGCGCACGCGACGAGCACCCGGCAGTCGCTGGCGAACTGCGCGAAGGCCTGCTCGAGAGCCTCGACGCTCCCGTAGTGGTCGAGGTGGTCGGGCTCGATGTTCAGCAGAATCGCAATCTCGGGGTGGTAGCGCAGGAACGAGCCGTCGGACTCGTCCGCCTCGACCACGGCGACATCGGAGTCGCCCGCATAGCCCCCGGCCACCGCACCCTCGACGCCGAACACGCGGGCGCCCACGGCGAACGACGCGTCGATGCCCGCACCGTGCAAAGCATGAGCGACCATCGCCGACGTGGTGGTCTTGCCGTGAGAGCCCGCCACAGCGATCAGCCGCTTTCCTTCGAGAGCATGCGCGAGCGCCTCGGACCGGTGCAGCACCCGGATGCCACGCTCGCGAGCGCGGGCCAGCTCGGGGTTGGTCTCACGCACCGCGGTCGAGATCACCACCGCATCGGCCCCGTCGACCCACTGAGCGTCGTGGCCCACTCGCACGTCCATGCCGGCCTCGCGCAGCGCCACGAAGTATGCGCTCTCGCCGCGGTCCGACCCGGACACGTCGATGCCGCGCGCGGCGGTGAGCCGTGCGACTGCGGACATCCCCGAGCCGCCCACGCCGATGAAATGGAACCTCGTCACCGGAGTGCCCCCTCGATCATGTCGGCAAGCCGCTGTGCGCCGTCACGGATGCCGATGCCGCTGGCGGCCTCGCGCATCCCCGTCGCGGTCCGCTCGTCCAGCAGCATTCGCTCGGCGCGCTGCTCGAGGGTCACGGGAGTGAGGTCGGCGTCGGCGACCATGATTGCTGCTCCGGCCTCAACGGCTGGCCGCGCGTTGTCCGCCTGCTCCCCGTTCCCGTGCGGAAGGGGGACATACATCGCAGGCAAACTCAGCGCGGTGAGCTCGGAGACCGTCGCGGCGCCCGCACGGCACACCACGGCGCCCGCGGCGGCAAGCACGGTGGTCATGTCGTGCGAGTACTCCTCGACGCGGTACATCTCACGGTGGGCGGCGCTCAGGTCACCGTACGCCCGGGTCGCCTCCTCGGACTTGCCGCGCCCCGTGAGGTGCCAGACATAGACGCCGTGGGCGACGAGGCTCGGCACCGCCGCGACCGTGGCCGCGTTGAGGCTCGCCGCGCCCAGGGACCCCCCGGTGATGACGAGCACGGGGGCGTCCACGGGCCACCGCACGACGTCGCGGGCGGCTTCGCGTGCATCGGATGCGGCACGCGGGTCCGCCAGCAGCTCCGCGAGGTCGCGGATCGAGGCGCGCAGCGGGAGGCCGGTGAGCTGCGCATGCCTGAGGGGAGTGCCCGGGAACGTGACGGCCACGTGATCGGTCATCCGGGAACCCAGCTTGTTCGCCATGCCGGGACGAGCGTTGGCCTCGTGGACGATGATCGGCACGCCAGCGCGCCTGGCTGCGAGATACGCAGGCGTGGAGACGTAGCCGCCGAACCCCACGACCGCATCGGCGCCGGACTCTCGAATAGCGCGCCCTGCCGCGCTCACAGCGGCCGCGAACCGGCCCGGAAAGCGCACCAGGTCGCCGGAGGGTCGGCGCGGCATCGGCGCCTTGGGAACCTCGTGCAGGGTCACGCCCGCACGCGGCACCAGATCCTGCTCGAGCCCCTCGGGGGTGCCGAGCGCCTCGACCCGGTGCCCGCGAAGTTGCAGCTCCTCGGCCGTGGCCAGGAGCGGATTGACATGGCCGGCGGTGCCCCCGCCGGCGAGCAGCACGCTAGCCACGGCGCCCCCTGGCGATGACGGCGAAGGACCTCTTCACGACGGAAGGCCGGGCGGCGAAGGCCTCGGGCGCTCCGGGCTCGCGGCGTGCGAAGGACATCAGCACGCCGATGGCTGCGAGCGACACGATGAGCGAAGAGCCGCCAGAGGACACCAGCGGGAGCGGCACACCGGTCACCGGCGCCAGCCCCACGACGACCGCGATGTTGATGCAGGCCTGACCCACGATCCACGCGCCGAGCCCTGCGGCGGCGATCTGCACGAAAGGGTCGCGGTGACGTCGCACCAGGCGGTTGACGGCGATCGCCACCATGCCGAAGGCGACCAGCATGAGCAGCGTGCCGACGAGCCCGTACTCCTCGCCGATGATCGCGAAGATGAAGTCGGAGTCCGCGACCGGCAGGTAGCCCCACTTCTCGCGGCTCATGCCAGGTCCCAGTCCCCACAAGCCCCCCGAGGCAAGAGCCCAGGTGCCGTGCAGCGTCTGCATGCAGGCGCCCTGCGGGTCGCAGTTCTCCGAGTTGAGCCACACGTCGATGCGCGATCCGCGCGACTCGCCGTCGTTCAGGAGCGCGAAGACACCGACGAGCCCCACTGCACCCGCTGCCGCGAAGTAGCGGATCGGCATCCCAGCGACCCAGTACGCGGCAGCCACCATGAGGACGATCACGAGCGCGGTGCCCATGTCGCGCCCCCACAGCACCAGCGCGAGCACGATGACGGCGGCGATGCTGGCCGGCGCGATCAGGCTCTTGAGGGTGGTGAGCTGACGGCGGCTCACGGACAGCGCGACCCCCAGGAACAGCGCGAGCCCGAGCTTGGAGACCTCGGAGGGCTGGAACGTCACGGGCCCCACGCGAATCCAGTTCTTGTTGCCGCCCGAGGCCTCGCCGACGAGCACCACCGCGACGAGCAGCACCATCGACACGAGCAACAGTGGCGCCGCGACCCGTTTCCAGAACGTCACGGGCATGCGCGAGCCGACCACGAGCGCCGTGGTGCCGATGCCGAGCGCGACGGCCTGGATCATGAACAGTGTGAAGGGGTTGCCTCCCGAACGCTGCAGCGACAGGTTCGCGGTGCTCGACAGGACAACCGCGAGACCCACCACCACCAGCAGCGCGCTCGCCACCGCCAGCAAGTAGTACGTGGTGACCGGAGACCCGGGGGGTGCGCTGCTCGCGGTGCGTCGCGACGCAGTGGCCGTCATGACGCCTCCTTAAGCGCTCGCCCTCACCGCATGAGCGAAGGCTTCTCCCCTGTCCGCGTAGCTGCGGAACTGATCGAACGACGCGCAGGCGGGTGACAGGAGCACCGTGTCGCCCTCTTGGGCGAGCCCACGGGCCTCGCGCACCGCCTGCTGCATCACAGTGTCGCCCGGCGCGATGCGCGTCACGGGGATATCGGCCGCGTGTCCCGCCAGCGCCGATGCGAGCGGCTCGGGATCGACGCCTATCAGGACCACGGCGCGCAGCCGGGTCCGCAGGGCCGCGACCAGCCCGTCGAACTCCTGGCCCTTGGCCTGGCCGCCGGCGATCCACACCACGGATCCCGGCGCGCGGCCGCCGAAGGCTGCCAGTGCCGCGTGCGCGTTCGTAGCCTTCGAATCGTCGACGTACGTCACTCCCTCCAGGGTCGCGACGTGCGCGGTGCGGTGTGCGTCGAGGGAGAAGGCTCGCAGCCCCTGCGCCACCGCATCGGGCGCGACGCCCACCGCGCGGGCGAGGGCGGCGGCCGCGAGCGCGTTGAAGACCAGGTACGGCGGCACGTCTCCTGCGACGAGGTGAGACAGGTCGTCGACGTGGCCGATCTCGACGGCCTCCGAGCGGCGAGAATCGTGGAAGGCGCGGTCCAGAAGCACGCCGTCGACCACCCCCAGTTGCGACACCGTCGGTGCTCCGCGGGTGATGCCGATCGCCCGGGCTCCCTCGACCACGTCCGCGTCCGCCACCATCGACTCGACCAGCGCGTCGTGAGCTCCGTAGACGCATGCGACCTGCACATGGCGGTAGACCCGGGCCTTGTCCGCCCGGTACTCGTCGACGGAGCCGTGCCAGTCCAGATGATCCTCGTCCGCATTGAGGCACACGGCGGCGTGGGGCGACAGCGTGGAGGTGAAGTGCAGCTGCAGGCTCGCGATCTCCACCGCGATCAGGTCGTGGGGCTCCCGGGCGGCCGCGATGACAGGCACGCCCATGTTGCCGCACACAGCCGCGTCAAGACCGCCTGCAGCCGCGATCGCGCCCACCATCTGCGTGGTGGTGGTCTTGCCATTGGTGCCCGTCACGAGCACCCACGGGACGCCCGCGTGGCGCACGCGCCACGCGAACTCCATCTCGGACCAGATCTCGATGCCCGCGGCCTGCACGGCGCGCACCTCGGGCGTGTGCGGAGCGAAGCCGGGCGAGGACATGCACACGTCGATGCGTCCGAGCTCGACCTGGTCGACGCTCGCGTGGTCAGCATCGGGAGCGCCCGGGTCGACCGTCACGGCGTGCGCACCGAGCTCGCGGCACGCGACCAGCGCGGAGCGGCCTGCGACGCCGAGCCCGAGGATCAGGACGGCGAGGCCGGCGATGGGGGACGTTGCCATGGTCACTCTCCCGGTGGCAGCGCGGCGATCCACTCGGCGTAGAAGATGCCGATGCCCGCCGCGGCAGCCAGCCCCGCGAGGATCCAGAAGCGGATGACGATGGTCACCTCGCCCCAGCCGATCATCTCGAAGTGATGATGCAGGGGCGCCATCTTGAACACCCGTTTACCGCCCGACAGCTTGAACCAGCCGATCTGGATCACCGAGCTCGCCACGATGATGACGAACAGCCCACCGATGATGACGCCCAGCAGTTCGGTGCGCGACATGATGGTGACGCCGGCGATCGCGCCGCCCAGGGCGAGCGAGCCGGTGTCTCCCATGAAGATCTTCGCGGGAGAAGCGTTCCACCACAGGAAGCCGAAGCAGGCGCCGGCGATGGCGGCTCCGAGGATGGCAAGGTCACGCGGGTCTCGCACCTCGTAGCAGAGGCTGTCGTACGACGTGAAGCCGCACCACTGGTTGTACTGCCAGATACCGATCACGGTGTAGGCACCGAAGAAGATCAGCGCCGCACCGGTGGCGAGACCGTCGAGCCCATCGGTGAGGTTGACGGCGTTGGACCAGGCGGCGATGAGGAAGTTCGCCCACACGATGAACAGGATGATCCCGATCGCTGGACCCCAGTAGGCCAGGTCGAGAGCGGTGTCGCGCAGGAACGAGATGGAGGTGGACGCGGGCGTGTCGTCGTAGCTGTTGGGGAACTGCAGGGCGAGCACCGCGAAGGTGATGCCGACCACCGCTTGACCCAGGATCTTGTAGCGCGCTTTGAGGCCCAGCGACCGCTCTTGGCGGATCTTGATGTAGTCGTCCAGGAACCCCACCAGCCCCAGCCCGACGATGAGCAGCACCACGAGCATGGACGAGGCGTACGGCGTGCGGCCGGTGAGGAGGTTCGCACCCAGCCACCCGAGCACGGTGGCGAGGATGATGACCACGCCGCCCATGGTGGGGGTGCCGCGCTTCACCAGGTGGGTCGCGGGCCCGTCGTGGCGGATGAACTGCCCGTACTGGTGACGGGTGAGGAAGCGGATGAACAGCGGGGTGCCGAGCAGCGCGATGAAGAGCGAGATTCCGCCCGCGAAGACCACCGCTCTCATGAGTCAACTCCCAGCAGATCGTCGGCCAGCTTCCACAGCCCGGCTCCGTGGGACGCCTTGATCAGCACGGTGTCGCCGCGCGTGAGGCGCCCGTCCAGGAACGCGCGGGCCTCGTCAATGGTAGCGACGTAAGCGGCCTCGTCTCCCCACGAGCCTTCGCGGACGGCCGATGCGTGGGCGGGCTTGGCGCCCTCCCCCACCACCAGCAGGTGGTCGATTCTGAGCCGCACGACGTCCAGACCGATCTCCTCGTGCCCGGCCCGCGAGGAGTCGCCCATCTCCCTCATCTCGCCGATCACGGCGAAGGACCGGCCGGTGGTGGCGACCTCCCTGAGCGCCCGTAGCGCGGCGCGCATCGACTCCGGTGACGCGTTGTAGCTGTCGTCGAGGATCCACACGCCGTCGCTGCGCTCGGTCAGTGCCATGCGGTGGGGGCTGAGGGGCAGCGCTTCGCTCAGGCGCGCCAGGGCCTCGTCTAGGTCCGTGCCGCACTCGAGGGCCACTGCGAGAGCGGCCAGCGCGTTGGTCACGTGGTGCTCGCCGACCAGCCGGAGCTGGGCGCGGGGCCGGCCCGCACTCGAGATGCCCTCTCCGGCAATGGTGAATGACGGGCGTCCGCGTTCGAGGGCGATGTCGGTGGCGACGAGGGCGGAGCCGGGGGTGGTGCCGTACATGCGCACCCGCCGACCATCCGTCTGCAGCGAGGGCCGCGCGGCCATCGCCACCACCCTGTCGTCGTCGGCGTTCAGCAGCGCCAAGCCGCCGGGTACCAGCCCGTCGAGCAGCGTCGCCTTCTCCGCGGCTAGAGCCTCCGGGGAGCCGTAGCCTCCCAGGTGAGCAGTGCCGACCGTGAGCACGACCGCGATGTCCAGGGGCGCGATCCGCGTGAGGTAGGCGAGGTCTCCGGGAGCGGAGGCGCCCATCTCGAGCACGAGGTGGCGCGTGGAGGCGTCGGCTCGCAGGACGGTGAGCGGCAGGCCGATCTCGTTGTTGAAGCTGCCGACCGGCGCCACCACGTCATCGAGCACCTGAGCCAGCAGGTCCTTGGCGGTGGTCTTGCCATTGGAACCCGTGATGCCGATCACCGTGAGGTCGCCCTCGGTGCGCAGCAGGGCCAGGTACGCGCTGGCGAGGCGGCCGAGCGCTGCAGTCACGTCCTCGACGAGCACGTGGGGGCCGGCGACGGGCTGGGAGACCAGTGCGAGCGTCGCTCCCGCCTCGAAGGCGCGGGGCGCGTACTCGTGGCCGTCGACACGCTCGCCCACGAAGGCCGCGTACAGCGCACCCGGCCGGACGTCGCGGGAGTCCTTCTCCACCGACGTGACGCGGGTGTCCACCTCGGCCGCGAGCTCGCCGGCCACGGCGTTTGCCACCCACTGGGCCGTCAGCGGCCTCATGCGTGGTTCCCGGTGCCCGTTTGTGCCGATGTCACGGGGCCGTGGACGGTCACGTGCGCCTCGGGTCCCGCGTCCGCCGTCCGTCCCTGGCGCTCCGCGATGATCCGGGCGTGCGCCGCGAGGTACGCGTCGCGATCGTTGTAGCGGTGGAACACTCCGGCGATCTCCTGGGTGGGCTCGTGGCCCTTGCCCGTGACGATCACGGTGTCCTCGGGGCGTGCGAGCCGCAGCGCGTACTCGACCGCGGCCACGCGTGGTTCGACCTCGTGCACGTCGTGCAGGTCGGGTCGCACCTGCTCGATTCCCGCCCGGATCGCGGAACGCACCGCGGCCGGCTCCTCGGATCGGGGATTCTCGTCGGTGAGCACGATGACGTCTGCGAGCTCGGCGGCGATGCCGCCCATCACCGGGCGCTTGCCCTGGTCGCGGTCGCCGTCCGAACCGAAGATCAGGATGAGCCGGCCGGGCGTGATCGGGCGCACGCCCTGAAGTGCGAGCGTGAGCGCATCGGGCGTGTGCGCGTAGTCGACGATCGCGAGCGGGTCAGTCTCTGTGCGCTCGACGACGCGCTCCATCCGTCCCGGCACGGCGTGCGCGGTCGCCACGCCAGCGATGGCCTGCGGCAGGGGCACCCCGGCGGCGTGCGCGGTCGCGATGGCCACCATGGCGTTCGAGACGTTGACGAGGCCCGGCAGCGGCGACTCGGCGGTGTGCTCGGCTCCCCGCGGGTCGGTGAAGGTGAAGCGCGAGCCCACGCCGTCGAGACCCACGTCCGCCCACGTCACGGTCCAATCGGCGGCCTGCGGGTCGTCGACGTGCGTCGATACGGTCTCGACCGGGACTTCGACGCGCGCCGCGAGAGCGCGACCCCACTTGTCGTCGACGTTGATGATGCCGCGAGCGGCGCGGCCTGGCTCGAACAGCCGGGCCTTGGCGTCGAGATAGTCCTCCATGGTGCCGTGGAAGTCCAGGTGGTCCCACTGCAGGTTGGTGAACACCGCGACGGAGAACTCGACCCCGCTGATGCGCTCCAGGGCCGCCGCGTGCGAGCTGACCTCGGTGACGGCGGCCGTGACGCCTTGATCGCGCATGCGGGCGAGCAGTCCGTGCAGCACCGGGGACTCGACCGTCGTGCGCGGCGACTCGACGGTCTCGTCGAGGATCCGCAGCTCGACGGTGCCCATGATGCCGCGGCGCTCATGCACCTGCGCGAGGGCGTTGTCGACGAAGTACGCCGTGGTGGTCTTGCCGTTGGTGCCCGTGATGCCGACGAACACGAGCTCGCGGCTCGGGTCGCCGTAGACCAGCGCGGCCGCCTCGCCCATCGCGCGCCGAGCATCGGCGACGATCAGCACGGGGACGTCGACGCCGGAGGCGGCGAGCAGCGCCTCGCCCTCCCCGTCGGTCAGGACAGCGACCGCCCCCGCCGCGACCGCATCGGCCGCGAACCGCGCACCGTGGACCTTGAGCCCCGGGAAGGCGCCAAAGAGGTCGCCGGGAAAGACGGAGTGCGAGTCCACCGTCGCGCCCGTCACCAGCACGGATCCGGGGTCTTCGCCCACCGGCTCGGACTCCCGCTCGGCGCGCGCACGCAGGCGCGCACCCGCACGGTCAGCCAGTTCGGCGAGCGTGCGGGGCACCGCTCTCGAAGGACGCAGCGCCATCTCCTGCACGTTCACTCCCAGGTCGTTGGATACATCTCTTCGCGGGGGCCCGAGGGCGGGACCCGGAGAGCCTGCAGGGCAAAGGTCGTCACGTCCTTGAACACCGGGGCCGCGACCTCGCCGCCCCAGATCGAGGACTTGGGGTCCCACACGATCACGGAGACGACGATACGCGGATCATCGGCCGGAGCCACTCCGACGAACGACGACACCAAGCGATTCAACGCCCCCGTCTCGTCAGCGGCCTCCGCGGTGCCGGTCTTGCCCGCCACGCGATAGCCGTCGATCTTCGCAAGACCACCGGTGCCGGACTCCGTCACGTCCTCGAGCATCAGCATCAACTGATCCGCGGTCTCCTCGGACACCACCCGCCGAGGCTCATCAGTATCGCGGACGATGAAGACGTCCTCCGCGGTCTCGTACCCCTTGACGACCGAGGGCTGCAGCCGCACGCCGCCGTTGGCGATGGTCTGGTAAACCTGGCTGGTCTGCAGCGCGGTGGTCGCCACGCCCTGGCCGTACAGCACGGCCCACTTGGTGCGGCCGTCCCACTGCTGCCACGGGTGGAGGATGCCGCCCACCTCGGTGGGGAGGCCGACGTTCGTCGGAGAGCCGAAGCCGAACGCCTCCAGGTACTGATGGCGTTGGGCCTCCGTGAGGTCCTCGCCCACCTGAATGGTGCCGGTGTTCGACGACGTCACCAGCACGCCCGACAGCGTGAGCTTCTGGTCCTCGTGCGCGTGCGAGTCCTTGAATGTCTGGTTGTTGTCGGTCGTGTACTGGTACGGCGCGATGTAGCGGCTGGTCGGCGTTGCGATGCCCTCCTCGAGGGCGGCCGCCATGGTGATGACCTTCGCTGTCGAGCCGGGCTCGAAGATGTCCTCGACGGCGCGAGAGCCACGCGCTGCGGCGTCCGTCGCACCGGGGTCGTTGGGGTCCACGGCGCCGGAATCCGCGACCGCCAAGAACTCTCCGGTCTCGACGTCCTGGACCAGCACGATGCCCTGGGAGCCGCCGTTGACCTCCAGCGCGTCCTCGAGCGCCTGCTGCGCGTAGAACTGGATGTCGCGGTCGAGGGTGAGCTGCACGGTCGAACCGGGCACCGCGGCCTCCTCCTCGAGCACGCCGGTGGGGATCACGGTGCCGCCGCGAGCGTCGGACTCGTAGGTGAGAGATCCGGGCGTCCCCAGCAGCTCGTCCTCGAAGGCGGCCTCGACGCCCGCCAGACCCCAGTCGACTCCCTGCCTGTCGTCGCGCCCGCCCACGAAACCCACGACGTTGCCGCCCACGTCCCCGTTGGGGTACATGCGCTCGGTCACCGGCTCTCGGTCGATGCCGGTGATGCGCTCGGCATCGATCAGCGCCCACACCTCCGGAGTCACGTACTTGGCGATGTACTGAAAGGTCTTGTCGCCCACGAGGTCGGCGGCGAGCTCGGACTCTTCGACGCCCAGGATGGGTGCCAGGATCTCGGCGGCGTCCAGCGGACCCTCGGCGATCACCTGCTTGTTCTCGATGCGCTGGAAGCCCTTGAGCTCCGTCTGGTCGACGAACACGTGATATCGCTGAGCCGAGGTGGCCATCACCACGCCGTTGCGGTCGACGATGTCGGCGCGCACGGGCTCGATGGTCGACGTGGCCAAGCGGTTCTCGAGCGCCGCGCTGGACAGCTCGGAGGAGTTGACCCCCTGGATCACCACCAGCCGTGCGGCGAACACGGCCAGGATCACGAGGGTCACGAGGGTCACGATGCGCTGGCGGGTCTGCGGGTCGCCGATCCGCACGGGGCGCGATCCGCTCGCCGACGTGGCGACCCGCACGGTCGCGGGGCGGCGGGTCGCTCCTGCACTGCCGGAACGCGAGGGGCGCGCGGCGGAGCCGCGGGGGCCTGCCGAGCGCTGACGATAGCCGCGCCCACGGGGATCGCGCCGGTCACCATCGGTCATGGTTGATCCCCCTGGTCACGGTTCGCACTGTCGGCATCGGCGAGCGAGACGAAGCCGTACGTCTCGGCGGGCCTCATCCCGAGCTCAGTGGCGGCATTCGCCAGGCGCGTCGGCGCCGAGTTGGCCTCGATCGCGGTGACCAGCGAAGAGCGCTCCTGGTGCAGGTTCGCGATTTCGATCTTGAGGTCGCGCCGTTCGTATGCGCCCTGCGCCATGGCGGTGTTGAGCAGCAGCACGGTCGAGAGGGCTCCCAGGATGATCAGCACGCAGCCCCACGCGAATGGGGCGAGGGAGCGCGCCTGCTCGGGCGTGCCCACGGCGCGCAGGCGCGGCCTGGACTCGGTTGCGGGCCGGGTGACGGGGTTGGCACGGGCGGCGGCCGATGCGGCGCCTCCGGCGGGTCGCGGACGCGCCGGCGCCTCCTGGAGCCGGCGCAGCGGGGCGGCACTCATGAGGTTCTCCGCAGACGCTTGGGCGGGGTGAGTCGGGTGCGCTCGGCGGCGCGCAGCCGTACCGAGGTGGCGCGCGGGTTTCCGTCGGCCTCCTCGGCCGAGGCCTTCTCGGCGCCCCTGGTCAGCAGGCGCAGGTACGGCTGGTCCTCGTCGGGCACCACGGGCAGGCCGGGAGGTGAGGCGTTGGTCGCTCCGGCGGTCAAAGCCGTCTTGACGATCCGGTCCTCGAGGGAGTGGTACGCCATCACGACCACACGGCCGCCTACTCGGGTGCCCTCGATCACGGCAGGCATGGTGCGCTCGAGCACCTCGAGCTCCCGGTTGACGGCGATGCGCAGCGCCTGGAACGTGCGCTTGGCGGGGTTGGAGCCCGGCTGCCGCGATGCCGCGGGTATGCAGGCGCGCACGATGTCCGCGAGCTCGGCGCTGCGCGTCACGGGCGACTCCTCACGCCGCTTGACGATCGACTCGGCGATGCGGGCTGCGAACCGCTCCTCGCCGTACTCGCGCAGGATCCGCGCGATTTCGCGCTGGTCCCAGTCGCGCAGGATGTCCGCGGCCGTGACCGGGTCCTCGCGGTTCATGCGCATGTCCAACGGGGCGTCCTGCGCGTACGAGAAGCCGCGATCGGCCTCGTCGATCTGCAGAGAGCTGACACCGAGGTCGAGCAGGATCCCGTCAGCTGCGTCGGCGCCCACCTGGGTGAGTGCGCCGTCGACGTCGTCGTACTCGGCGTGGTGGGCGACAAACCGGTCGCCGAACCGAGCGAGACGCTCCGACGCAATCTCGATCGCCTGGCGGTCCCGGTCGATTCCCACGACGGTCGCCCGCGGGCACTGCTCGAGCAGTGCCTCGGTGTGGCCGCCCATGCCGAGAGTGCCGTCGATCGCCACGGCGCCGTCGCGGTCGAGGGACGGGGAGAGCAGGTCGATGCAACGCTGCAGCAGCACCGGCTGGTGCCGCGAGGCCGCATCGGTCATCGCTCGTCCCTCCCTCTCGTTCGTCCTTGTCGCCGTGGCCCGTGGTCTCCCTCCGGCTCTCTGTCGGGGGGAAGTCCGTCAGAGCAGCTCGGGAGGAGACCGCGGGCCACGGTGATTCACATGTCGTCAAATACCTCTGCGGCTGTGGCCGCGTAGTCCTCTTCGCCGTCCACCAAGTACTGCTCCCAGGTGGCGGCATCCCAGATCTCCACACGCGATCCCATCCCCACGACCGCGACCTCGCGATCGATCCCGGCATAGCCGCGCAGCGCGCCACTCAGCAGGATCCGGCCCTGCTTGTCGGGGATGTCGTCCTGGGCGTGCCCGAGGAAGTTCCGCAGGTAGTCGCGAGCGCGCTTGTTCTCGAGCGGGGCCTTCCGCAGGCGATCGTGCACAGATGCGAACTCGTCCAACGGAAACAGGAACACGCACCGGTCCAGGCCGCGGGTGGCGACCAGTCCGGAGGCGAGCCGACCCCTGAACTTCGCCGGCAGGATCAGCCGCCCTTTGTCGTCGAGTCGCGGCGTGAACGTGCCGAGGAAGACCCCGGTGGGGCCAAGACCGTGCGCTAAGGGCTCGGACACCTGGGTCACCTCCTCAAGCCACGACTCGCCAGTGCGCCCCACATTACTCCACTTCACTCCACTTTCAATCGGAACTCATGAGAAGTTCGCCACAGTTGACGCAAACTCCCAGGTAAGTAGGAGTGGAGCAGAGTGGGGGCCTTTGTGTGCGCCGCGAGTGTCACGGCTGGCAGCGGAGATGTCGTCGACCGCGGCATCGCCTAGGCTCGAACGCAGGCTGCAAAGGAGCGTTCATGACCCAGAATCTGCCCACCGAGAGTGAGCTTGACGAGGTCGCCGACCTCACGTCGCGCATCCGTGCGTCGATCTCGTCAGTGCTCTCCGGACTCGATCACGCGATCTCCGGGACCCTGTCGACGGTGCTGGCGCAGGGCCACCTCCTCATGGAGGACGTCCCCGGGGTCGGCAAGACCACCCTGGCGCGCGCGTTCGCGAAGAGCATCGACTGCAGCGTGGGCCGCATCCAATTCACGCCGGACCTGCTGCCGTCGGACGTCACCGGGGTCAGCATCTACCGCGCCGACGAGCACCGTTTCGAGTTCCGGCCGGGCCCCGTCTTCGCGAACGTCGTGATCGCGGACGAGATCAACCGGGCCTCGCCCAAGACACAGTCGGCCCTTCTCGAGAGCATGCAGGAACGCGCGGTGACGATCGATGGACTCACGCGCGAACTGCCCAGCCCGTTCCTCGTGGTCGCGACCCAGAACCCTATCGAGATGGAAGGCACCTATCCCCTCCCGGAGGCGCAACGCGACCGGTTCATGGCGCAGGTCTCCGTGGGCTACCCGCTCCCCCGTGACGAGATGGCGATGCTCGACAGCCACGACGGCGTCGACCCATTGACTCTCGTCAAGCCCGTCGCGGACGCGGCCGCGCTGGCGAGGGCCATCGACATCGCCCGGCGCATCTACGTGGCTCCGGCCATCAAGCAGTACATCGTGGACCTCGTCGGCGCGACTCGCGAAGAGCCGGGGCTGCGGCTTGGCGCCTCGCCGCGCGCCGCTCTCCAACTGCTCGCGGCGTCGAAGGCGCGCGCCGCGATGGCAGGCCGCAACCACGTCCTGCCCGACGACGTGAAGGCGCTCGCCGTGCCGGTGCTCGCGCATCGGCTCATCCCGTCCACCGAGTCTCGCCTGGCGGGCCGTACCCCCCAGCAGACCACGCGCGACATCGTGGACCGCACCGACGTGCCGGTGTCCGCTCGAGACGCAGCGCCCCGGCGCGAGACGGCGGCGGATCGCTCCCGACACCAGGCGGCGCCCACGGCATGACCGCCACCGCGACCCCTCGTGCGGCGCCTCCGCGACAGGCCGGGCGCCCGCGCTCGGACGCGCAGATGACGAGCCGGGGCGTAGGGGTGCTGGCTGCCGGGGTGGTCATCGCAGCGCTCGGGGTCGGGCTGTCGACGCCCATCCTCGTCTACGTGGGCGTGGCCATGACATGTGCGGTGGCGGTCGGGTGGATCTGGCTCGTCCTTGCCGTCGACGCGTTCCTGCGCGCTATCCCCGCAACGCGCAGGGATGTCGTGCCTCACCCACTCACGGCGGGGGTGCCCGGAACGGTGAGCGTGACGATCGACTCGCGAGGCAGCTCTCGCCACCCGCGGCTACGTCGCTCGGTGACGGAGCACCTTGACCTGCGTGAGCAGGCTGCCGCCGAGCTCACCGGCGGAGTCGGCACCAAGGCCACCGTGACGCGCGGCGAGGGCATCCTGACGCTGCGGTACTCGCTGCACCCCACACGTCGAGGGCGCTGGCCGCTAGGGCCCGCGCTGGTGCACTCCGGCGATCCCTTTGGCATGATGCGCGCTGACACCCCCGTGGGCGAGGCTGAGCTGGTGCCGGTGTGGCCCGCCGTCGTGGACCTGTCGGGAACGGCGGGCGCCCTGATGGGGCACGCCGACCGAGTGGTGATGGGGGCGCGCACGCCTTCGCCGGACGATGCGTCGCTACGCGACTACCGCGAGGGAGACGACCTGCGCCGAGTACATTGGGCCAGCTCGGCTCGACTCGGCACCATGCTGGTGCGCTCGGACGAGCGGGCCGGTCGTCGCCCGGCCACAGTGATCCTGGATGCTCCCCGCGAGCCGCTCGCACTCGAGTGGGCCATCTCGGCAGCTGCCTCGATCGCCCTGTCCGTGCTCGACTCGGGACATCCCGTGCGCATGATCGGCCCGGGAATGGATGCCGAGGCGATGCGCCACCTCGGCGAACGCGGCGGCGAGCTTGCGCGGTTCGAGCTGCTGAATCAGACGATCGACCTTCGCTCGCCCGTGTCCCGCGCCGATTCCACCGCCCAGCTGGTCCGCTCAGCCGCGCTCGCTGCCGACGATTCCCGTCATGGCGAGGTGACCGTCGGCGTGCTCGAACCGCTGTCCGAGCGGGCGCTCGATGCCCTGGTCCCCATCGGCGAGGCGGGGCGGGCGTGGGCGATCGTCCGCGTGAGTCCGAGCACGGAGGCCGACGCCGGTCGCACGGTGCGCGGACTGCGGCGCGCGGGATGGCGCGCGACGACCGCCTCCCCCTCCGACGACCTGGCAGAGCTGTGGACCCGCATGCTGCGGGCCGGGGAGATCGAATGACCGCCAGGGACCGCTCCCCGTGGATCGCGACGCCGCTGGTCGCGGTGGCGACCTTCCTGGGAATCTACGGACTTGGCGTGATGATCGAGATCGGCGCGTGGCTGACGGACGTGGCGCTGGTGCTCGCCGTCGCGGTCGTGGCCTCGGCGCTCACGCGGCTGGCGAGCCGGTCGCGCGCGCTACCCACGCTGATCGCCGCGATCGCCTCCGTCGTGGCCATGGTGCCGCTGTTCGCGGTCACGGAGGACGGTGAGGCACGCCTGCTGCCCACCCCCGATGCCCTGCGTGACCTGGGTGCCGCCATCCGCGGAGGCGTGGACTACGCAGCGCAGACGGTGGCACCGGCTCCTCCAGACCCCTCGTTCACGGCTCTGATCGCAGCGGGCGTGCTGGCCCTGTTCCTGGTGGCTGACCACCTCGCGGTGTCCTGGCGAGCAGCCGCCACCGCGGGCCTGCTGCTGCTCGTGCCGTGGATGCCAGCCGTCATCTTTCAGCACCGCGTGTCAGCGACCGCCCTCATCTGCGCGATAGCCGCGTGGCTCGCCACGCTGGCGCTCACCCGCCGCCCGTCCGGGGTCGAGGGCCGGCCGGGCCTCGGCGGAGCGGTGACCGCCACCACCGCCGCACTCGCAGGCGTGCTGCTCGTGGCGCCGACCGCCCTGGGAGGCCTGGGCTGGGGGATGATCCCGCGGATCGACGCCCCTTCCGGACTCGACACCTCCACTCGGCTCAACCTCGCGCTGGACCTGCGCACCTCGCTCACCGCCAACTCAACCTCGCCCGTGCTGGTGTACGAGACGACGGGCGACCGGCCCGATTCCTTCCGGCTCTACACACTCACCGACTTCGACGGCGTGCAGTGGGCGCGGGAGGCGACCGAGACGCCGGTGCAGCCTGCAGCGGGCAGACCGCTGTGGACGGCGCCCATCGACGACTGGGACGGGCGCGAGCGCAGCCGCATCGAGATGCAGGTGCTCGACCTGACGGAGACCAACCTGCCGCTGCCTCCCACTCCCCGGAGCGTGGAGATCGAAGGCGACTGGTTCTACGACGCCGAGCGCGACGAGGTGGTGGGCGAAGGCGTGACGGCGCGCGACGTGCGCTACTCGATGGTGACGGACACGCAGTTCCACCAGGAGGAGGAGCTCGAGGCCGCGCAGGCGCAGATCGACGAGGGTGCGGCGCCAGAGGACCCTCGCTATCTCGACATCTCGCCCGCGATCGACTCCGGCCGTGTGCAGACTCTCGCGCGGGAGGTGACCGCCGGCACATCGTCCCGGTACGAGCAGGCGCTCGCACTGCAGGGATATCTGCGCAACGCCTCGGAGTTCACCTACGACACGTCGGTGGATCCGACGGGCGGCGACGCCATCAGCACATTCCTCGACGACCGCGAGGGCTATTGCGTGCAGTTCGCGACGACCATGGTGATGATGGCGCGCTCGCTCGGAATTCCCGCTCGCATGGCCGTGGGATTCCTGTCCGGTTCTGCTACCGATCAGGGCACCTGGGTGGTTCAGGGCGGCGACGCGCACGCGTGGCCTGAGGTGTGGTTCCCGGGCGAAGGATGGGTGCGGTTCGAGCCGACCCCGGCGATCCAGTCCGGGATGCCGCCCGCGTACGCGGACCCCTACGCGAATGGCTCGTCGACTCCGCAGGACCTCACACCTGGAATGATCCCTGACGCGGTGCCGGGCGAGCCTGTCGCCCCGGACGGCTCCCCCGCCGGCCCGGGCATGCCGGCGCCGACCGAGACGGCGGAAGAGCCATTCCCCGTGTGGGCGTGGGCGGGGATCGGTGCGGTGCTGGTGATCGCCGTCGCGGCCGCCATTTGGTGGTGGAGCCGCCGGGGCGCGGTCCGGGTATCGCGACTGCACGGAACTGAGGCGGAGTGGGAATCGCTCCGACGCCGGCTGCCCCCCTCGGTGCGATGGTCGGCGGCGCTGACCCCGCACGAGGCAGCCGAACACGTCGTCGAGACCATGAGATCAGCGGGTCCCGGGCTCACCGGGCACGCGACCGAGTCGATGACACGGTTGGCTCACGCCGTCGCCGACCATCGCTACGCCCCTGCGGGCAGCGCGAGCGAGGTGCAACACTTGCGGACCTGGGCCGATGCGGTCCTCACCGAGGCCACGGCCGATTCCCAGCCCGCGGGTCAAGGAAAGGCCACCCGAGGCAAGGCGATGGCCGAGCAGGACTCGAGACGTTCAGGTTCCACATGGGACGGCCGCTAGGCCTCACTCACGCGGTGGCCACAGTGAGACGACCGGGACGTCAGGTCACCCTGCGGCGCACGTCAAGCACCAGTGCAATTCAGAAGACGGAGCAGTCCAGACGACCGAGCAGTTCAGACAGGACCGGCCGATGCCCAGCGGGCCGGCTGCTACAGCTCGCCCTGCTCGCGGCGGCGGTCGAACCGCTCCTCCATGCGCTGCATGAAGTCCTTGTTGTCCTTGGGGGAGGACGCCTTGCGTCGACCACCCGCGGCGCCGGCCTCCTTGGATGAGGGGACGGCCGACTTGCGAGGGCCGAGGAGCGCCCACAGCGCGACCCCCGCCATCACTGCGAAGCCAGCCACGCCCACCAGCGGCAACTCGGCCATGACCCCGACGAGGACGATGCCGAGGCCGATCAGCACGCCGATCGCGGCCCCGATCACCCTCACGGGCGTGCGCGGACCGCGGTTCATTGCGCGGTGGAGAGAAGCGTCTTGCCCGAGATCTTGCTCGAGCTGCGAGAGCACGCGCTGCTCATATTCCGACAGCGGCATGGTCGACCTCCTTCATTGCGGTCCGCGATTATCTCTAGTGTAGTTCCACGAGTCGTCATTCACTAGTCAGCCGAACGGAGCCCGCGCAATGGCCAGACGCACCCGCGCGACGCGCGTGGCTGAGGGTGTCCCTCGCGATGTATCGCTGCCCATCTCCACCGGCTCCGTCCATCTCACTGACGATCCTGATGGTTCAACGACCGTATGGGTCAATGGTGTTCCCAGTTCTTCGATGCACGCAGATGCGAGCGTGCTCGACTTCGAGTACATGCGCCACCTTTCGGCCGCTGTCGCCGCCTGGGGGCCGCCCCCGCGCATGCTCGCGCTGCATGTGGGTGCGGGTGTGTGCACCATGGCACGCCACCTCGTGGACGCGTACCCGGACTCAAGGCACATCGCCGTCGACGTCGACGCGACGCTGCCCGACCTCGCACGCGAGTGGTGGGACCTGCCACGATCCCCGCAGCTGCGAGTGCGTCAGCAGGACGGGCTCGATGCGGTCCGCTCGCGCCACCCCGACAGCCTGGACCTGCTGATCCGCGACGCGTTCGCTGGAGATGCCACTCCGCCGGAGCTCGCGAACGCGGACTGGTGGCATCACGCTCGCCAGGCCGTGCGTCCCCATGGTCTGGTCGTGGCCAACGTCAGTGTGGTGCCGGGCTCGGTCACGCACCGGCTCGACGTCTCCGCGGCTCGCACCGCTTTCACGGCGGTGGTCGCGGTGGCGGAGCCCGCCGTCCTCAAGGGCAAGCGGCGGGGCAACGTGGTGCTGGTGGCGGCGACCTCCGTCGGCGCGGATGCGCTGCGCCGCTACGCCGCCTCGGCCCCGCTTCCCACCGGGGTGGACCCCGGCTGGACGGGATAGCGGCGCCCCGCGAGAGTCACGCAGCCTGCGTCGCGTCTCGCCCTGCCTGAGTGCCCCGCGCCGGGCCCCGAAGTCGGGGTCCGGACATGACAGAAGGCCGCCGCCCCTTGCGGGACGACGGCCTTCTGAAGAAAGTTAGCGGATGCTTAGATCGCGCGAACTGCCTCGGCCTGGGGGCCCTTGGGGCCCTCGGTCACCTCGAACTCGACGCGCTGCGCCTCTTCGAGCGACTTGTAGCCGTCGGTCTCAATCGCGGAGTAGTGCACGAAGACGTCGGCGCCGCCGCCGTCCTGTGCAATGAAGCCGTAGCCCTTTTCAGCGTTGAACCACTTAACAGATCCCTGTGCCATGCGTATTTCCTATCTGTACTGCCCGGGTGACGGGAAGCCTGGACACTGTGTCCGAGCTCGTCGCCGCAATGTCTCGCCCCGGGTCTGAACAGACCGGTTCTTGCACACTACGTTCTTGCAACCACCACTAGCATGACACGGATTACGGCCCAGGGGGAGGATCTTGGCGATGTTGCTCAAGAAATTTTTCAAACTCGGCACCGATCTCCTCCGCTGAAGGCAGCGGACCGTCCATCGCGATGCCGGTGTCGCGCTGCTCCAGATAGGCGTCGTACTGTTCCTCCAGCTGCTGCACGAGCGCCTGCACCTCCTCCGATTCGGAGGTCTGACGAGAGATCTCCTCGGCCGCTCTCGCGGCGCCTTCGTCGAGGGAATCCGACTCGAGCGCGAGGCCAGAGATCCCCTCGATCTCCTCGATCGCCTTCTGCGCGGCCTGCGGGAAGGACGACTGCGCGAGGTAGTGCGGCACGTGCACGGCGACGTTGATCGCCGCGAGCCCCCACTGGCCGAACCGGTACTCCATGAGGTTCTGCGCGCTCGCGGGCACCGTCACTGTGCCGAACACGCTCGGCGTGCCGGGCAGTAGATCTTGACGCGTGCCGTGCACGGTCGCCGTCAGCGGCCGCGTGTGCGGCACGGCCATGGGGATGCCGTGGGTGCCGAGCGTGAGCTCCACACCCAAGCGCTCCACTATTTCCCGCACGGCACGAATGTAGTGCTCCCAGCGAATGTCCGGCTCGAAGCCATGCAGCAGCAGGAACGGCCGGCCTTCGGCGTCATGGACCATGTCCACGTCCAAGTGCGGCTCGTCGTATTCCGTCCACTGATTCAGCGAGAAGGTCATCTCGGGACGGCGCGACCGGTAGTCGAGAAGCTGATCGATGTCGAAGCTCGCGACCCTCACCGGTTCCGACTCGTCGAGGATGTGCTGCGACACAAGGGCGCCCGCGCGCCCGGCGTCGATGAAGCCGCGCAGCGAGTGTACGAGCACCGCACCCTCGGTGGGCGCGGTGGTCGTCCATGCGTCGACGCCGTCGGGGTTCCAGCTGACGAGTGGGGTATCCATGATTCATCCAGTGTCCCACGCGTGCAGGCGCGCACCCCTCGTCTCGCCCGTCTTCACGCTGACCGCGAAACCGCGGTCAGTGGCCGATGCGAGGGCTGGGGAGAGTTCCGACATCGCGGCCTGTAGGTGGTAGCGAGCAGACGCGGTGGCGGGGATAATGGATGACTGCCTCGGGCAGGGAGCCCCGGAGCGACGAGAGGTATGCCGATGCACGACGACCGCACCCTTGCCGCGGAGCGCCGCGGACTGGATGCAGAGCAGCACGTGGTGGACACGCTGTATGCGCGCCTCGACGAGGTGAGGGACGAGGCGGGACGTCGGCTCGCGGGCATCCGCCGCGAGGGCCCTTCAGGGTCCCCGCAGAACCGTTCCGAGCGGGACTCCTTCGCGACTCTGTACGAGGACCGCATCATGCAGCTCGACGCGGTCGAGGACCGACTGTGCTTTGGCCGGCTCGACCTCCACAATGGGGAGCGCTTCTACGTGGGCCGCATCGGGCTCTCGGACGCCGACCACGCGCCGTTGCTGACCGACTGGCGGGCGCCGGCTGCGCAGGCGTTCTACGCCGCGACCGCCGCGAACCCCGGCGGCGTCGTCAATCGTCGCCACCTCACCACCCGCGGCCGGACCGTCGTGGCGGTCGAGGACGACGTTCTCGATGTGGCCCGCCTGCACGAGGCGGGCCTCGACGAGGGACTCGCCGGCGAGGGCGCGCTGCTGGCCGCGCTGGGCGCGCGCCGCACGGGCCGGATGGGCGACATCGTCGCGACGATTCAGACCGAGCAGGACGAGGTCATCCGCGCCCCGCTCACGGGCGCTCTCGTGGTCCAGGGCGGACCCGGCACCGGCAAGACCGCCGTCGCCCTGCACCGTGCCGCCTTCCTCATGTACCACCACCGCGAGCAGCTCGAGAAGCGCGGCGTGCTGATGATCGGGCCCTCGCGTCAGTTCCTGCGCTACATCGATCACGTGCTCCCCTCGCTCGGCGAGACCGGAGCCGTGTCGACCACCCTCGCGGGGCTGGTCCGCGGGGTGCCGATCACGGGCATCGAGCCCGATGCCACCGCCGCGATCAAGGGGCGGACCGAGATGTCGACCGTCATCAGGCAAGCGGTGCGCGAGCGCCAGCGCGTCCCGAAGTCAGACCAAGAGGTCCGCATCGATGGGCGCACCATCGTGATCCGCCGGTCCGACGTCAAGGAGGCCCAGTCGCGCGCCAGGCGCGAGGGCCGCCCCCACAACGATGCCCGCGCCGCGTTCGCGAAGGACATGATCTCGCGCCTGACGACGCAGCTGATGGAGCAGCTCGAGTCCCACCTCGACGCCGATGACAGGCTCGATCTCCAGCGCGACGTGCTGGATTCGAAGGCGGTCCGGGTCGCACTCAACCTGTGCTGGTTGCCCGTCTCCCCCGCCCAGCTGCTGCGCGACCTGTTCTCGAAGCCGCACCTCCTCGACTACGCCGCCCGCGCCTTCGACCAGGACGAGCGAGACCTCCTGCTCCGGCCCGCATCGGCCCCCTTCACGGAGGCCGACATCCCGCTGCTCGACGAGGCGGCCGAGCTGCTGGGTGACCTGCCCGGAGACGCGCCCCGTGCCGCGCGCGCCGAGGCGAGCGAGGAGGAGCTCGATTACGCGCGCTCCGTGCTCGACACGTTCGGCGGAGACGGCATGGTCACGGCGGAGTCCCTCGCGGCGCGGATGAAGGGCGGCGAGGCGCGCATGTCCGTCGCCGAACGGGCCATCAGGGACCGCACCTGGACCTACGGGCACGTGGTCGTCGACGAGGCTCAGGAGCTGTCGCCGATGGCGTGGCGCATGCTGCTGCGGCGTTGCCCCACGCGTTCCTTCACCATTGTGGGAGACGTGGCGCAGGTCGCCTCGGCCGCCGGCACCCGCTGGTGGCCCGAGACGATGGACCCGCTGTTCGGCGAGTCCTGGCAGATGCGCGAGCTCACCATCTCCTACCGGATCCCCGCCGCCGTCGCGGACGCCGCTCAACGCTTCGCGGCCGCCGCGCGACTGCCCGTGAGCGAGCTGCGAGCCGCCCGCGAGCTGGATGATGCGATGGCTACCACACGTGTCGACGACGCCAGCGAGGTGGTCGCCGCTGCGACACGGCTCGCCGCGCAGCACGCGGAGTCGATGGCGGAAGGCGAGGGTGGACTCGTCGCCATGATCGTGCCCGACGCGATGGCGCGCGAGGTCCGCGAGGCCGTGGCGGCGACTCAGGTCGACAGCTCGGTCGAGGTCGAGGTGCACACGGCCCGCCAGACCAAGGGCCTCGAGTTCGACGTGGCCGTGGTCGTCGAGCCCGCCGCGATCGCACCGCGGCCCGGCGACCTGTATGTGGCGCTCACCCGCCCGACGCGCCGCCTCGAGATCGTCCATGCCGAGGAGCTGCCCGCCGGACTGAGCTGAGGCCGGCCTGCGCGCATCGGCCGTCTGGCAGGCCGGAACGCTACTGGCAGGGACCCGATCCGGCGATGGCCAGCCCCGCCCGATCGCCCGGGCCCCAGGTGATCAGCATGCTGTTCTCATCGTTCATGAGCTCGGTCGGGTCCTCGACGTGGGCGAGGCCGATCACGTGCGCGAGCTCGTGCATGATGACGGCCGTCGCGAGCGCGGTTCCGCGGCGCGACTCCATCAGGTCCGCGACATCCTCGGTGTCGAGCACGACGACGCCGGCGGCAAGGAACCGCTGCTCGCCGAACGCGCCGTTGACCGAGCTCGACCCACCCAGGCCGGTGACGGAACCAGCCAGGTCCGGTGTCTGCTCCTCGGTCGACCACCCGACGATGATGGGCGCGAATCCCTCTCCGTAGCGCTCCTGGAACAGCGGGCGGTCGAAACCGGCGACCTCATCCGTCTGGCCGACATACTCGAACGCGAGGCCCGAGTTCCGCGCGACGTCGGCGACGGCATCCTGCACGAGCTGCTCGGCGCCCTCGGGCATCCCCTCAGGGTTGTGCGTCCACTCGAGCATGCGGCAGGGGTCGTAGCGTGTGGGACCTTGCTCGCTCTCCTCGAACATGAAGGCATGGGCTCCGTCGGTGGTGACCGGCAGGCTTGCGGCCCTCCGCTCCGACGGCCCGTCCGGAACCGGGATACGGATCTGCTCGCCGTCGACGACGAGCACGTTGCGCGCCTTGCCAATGTGCTGCCACTGCGCCAGATCGAAACCCGTCGCATACGCGGTGCCCACGATCGCCACGCCGCCTACCAGCCCGATAACCGCTAGGCGACCAAGAGTTCTCATGGCGATAGCCTGCCATGACGAGGGCCGTTCCCACCCTCCGAGAGCCGCGCCGCGGTATGGAGTTGGTAACACCGCCGCGAGTGCGAGATACTTCGGCACGTGCGCGCACTTCTCCTAGAAAACTTGTCTCCCCGAGCCACCGAGATCCTCGAGGCTGCCGACGTGTCCGTCGAGTCCCATGGCGGTGCCATGGACGAGGACGAGCTGATCGACGCCCTCGCGGGCGTCGACATCCTCGGGATCCGTTCCAAGACCCAGCTCACCGAGCGGGTGATCGCGGCGTCACCGTCGCTGTGCGCGGTGGGAGCCTTCTCGATCGGCACCAACCAGATCGACCTCGCTGCGGCCGCACGCAGGGGCATCGCCGCGTTCAACGCGCCGTTCTCCAACACCCGGTCCGTCGTGGAAATGGCCGTCGCCGAGATGATCTCGCTGACCCGCCGCCTGCCGGTGCACAACCGACTGATGCACGAGGGGGTGTGGAACAAGAGCGCCGACGGCGCTCACGAGATCCGCACCCGTACGCTCGGCATCGTCGGCTACGGCAACATCGGCTCTCAGTTGTCCGTGGTGGCCGAGGCGCTGGGCATGAACGTCATCTTCTACGACGCCGCGGAGAAGCTCGCTCTCGGCAACGCGACCCGGATGCCGACCCTCGAGTCGCTCCTGCAGGCAGCGGACGTGGTCACGCTGCACGTGGATGGGCGGGCAGGAAACCAGGGATTCTTCGGCCGTGCGCAGTTCGAGGCGATGAAGCCCGGCGCACTGTTCCTCAACCTCTCGCGCGGATTCATCGTCGACGTGGACGCTCTCAAGGAGGGCCTCGAGTCCGGCGCCATCGGCGGCGCGGCGATCGACGTGTTCCCGGAGGAGCCCAAGAAGAAGGGCGACCCGTTCACCTCTCCCCTTCAGGACATCCCCAACGTCATCCTCACTCCCCACATCGGCGGCTCCACCGAGGAGGCGCAGCGCGACATCGGCATCTTCGTCGCCACACGGCTCCGTGACTACCTCGAGACGGGTTCGACGTCGCTGAGCGTCAACCTTCCCAACCTCCAGCTCGAGCTGCCCCAGGGCGCGCACCGGATCGCCCACCTGCACGAGAACATCCCTGGCGTGCTCGCGGCCGTGAACCGCGAGCTCGCGGAGCACGACGTGAACATCGAGGGACAGCTGCTCGCCACCCGTGGCGAGCTCGGCTACGTCGTCACCGACGTCGCGGCCGGATTGACGGACGATGCGGTCGCTGCGCTGGGCGCCATGCCCGGCACTGTGCGGCTGCGGGTGCTCTCATAGCCGCCGCCGGCGTCCCGTTCCGCAGCCTCGGTCTCCCCGAGGCCCTGGTCTCCGCGCTCGAGAGCGCGGGCCTTGAGACGGCTTTCCCCATTCAGTCGGCCACGATCGCCGATGCGCTGGCCGGGCGAGACGTCCTCGCTCGCGCCCGCACGGGATCGGGCAAGACCTTGGGCTTTGGGCTCCCCGCTATCGCGCAGCTCGCCGAATCTGGCAGGGCCACGCCGCACCGGCCGCGCGCCGTGGTGCTGGTTCCCACCCGCGAGCTCGCCATGCAGGTCAATGACGCGCTCGAGCCTTATGCGCATTCGATGCACGTGTCGCTGCGCTTGGTGGCCGGCGGACTGTCGATGTCCAAGCAGATCCTCGCGATCGAGCGTGGCGTCCACCTCGTGATCGCCACCCCCGGCCGGCTCGCCGACCTGGTGCGACGCGGGCACGCTGACCTGTCCGAGACGCGGATCGTGGTGCTGGACGAGGCCGATCACATGGCGCAGATGGGCTTCATGGACGAGATCGAGGAGATCCTGGAGCGGGTGCCCCATGGTGCTCAGCGACTGTTCTTCTCCGCCACCCTCGACGGCGACGTCGACCGCTTGGTCTCCACCTCGATGACCGACCCCGCGCGACACGACGTCACGGGCGGCGACGACGATGCCTCCGAGATGAGTCACATCGTGCTCCACGTGCCCCCGCACGCGAAGTACCAGCTCGCGACCCGCGTGGCTGCGCGCGACGGTCGCACCATCGTGTTCGTGCGCTCCAAGCTAGGTTGCGACCGCATCGCCGCTCAGATGCGTGATGCGGGAGTGACCGCCGTTGCGCTGCACGGCGACAAGTCTCAAGCCGAGCGCAACCACGCGATCACGGGATTCCGGGCGGGCACCATTCCGGTGCTCGTCGCGACGGACGTCGCCGCGCGGGGTATCCACGTCGACCACGTGGACCTCGTCATGCAGATGGACCCGCCCGCGGACCACAAGGACTACACGCATCGCGCCGGACGCACCGCACGCGCAGGCGAACGGGGCATGGTCGTCACCCTTGCCCTTCCCCACCAGCGGCGCACCGTCGAGGGACTGATGGACAGTGCAGGGGTCGACGCGACCATCACCTCGCTGCGCGGCGACGACGCCGCTTCGCTGACCACGCTCGCTCAGCTCACCGGCGCACAGGAGCCCTCCGGGGTGCCCGTGCCGGAACCGGTGATCAGCGGCGGTAAGCGTGACTCTCGGCCCGAACGCGGCGCGCGCTCAGCACGTCCCTCGCGAGGCGACCGGGGACGGCGCCCCACCCACGGGCGCGCCGCAGACACCGCACCCACGCCCCAGCACGAGAGTGCGAAGGCACGCCACGAGCTGGAGCGGCGCGAGCGTGAACTTCAGGCCCGCGAGCGTGAGCTGGCACTGCGCGAGCAGCGCCTGGGCGACCGCGGCTCTAGCACGCCGGCACAGGCAGCGGCAGAGGCCAGCGAGAAGAGCGGACGCCCGGCTCGCAAGCCCGAGGGATGGGCCAAGCGCTCTCCCAAGAGCAGGGACAGCTGGGCACGCAAGTCAGGCGGGACCTCCGGCAAGCGCAAGCGCGACGAGCGCCTCGAAGAGCCCGGCCGCGCCCGAGACGAGCGATTCACGCGCGGTCGCGGTGAGAGCACCGGGCGTGCCCGCGACGATCGTGCACGAGACGACCGTCCGAGCCGGGGCCGCGACGAGCGGCCCAATCGCACGCGCGACGAGCGCCCCAGCCGGGGCCGCGACGAGCGGCCCAATCGCACGCGCGACGAGCGCCCCAGCCGGGGCCGCGATGAGCGCACTCCCGACCGGGGCGACAAGCAGCCCGACAAGCGTGGTCGTAGCGCTCCCTCGCAGGGGAGGGCCACTGGGCGAGGTGCCGACTCCCGCACGGCTGGGCGCGACGGCGGCGAACGCTCGTCACGCGCTCAGGGACAGCGCTCGGGTGCTGGACCACGCTCCGACGGCGAGCGGTTGGCACCGCGTGCCGAGCGCCGTCGCGCGCTCCAAGACCCCGAGGGAACTCAGCGGCCCGGGCGTCCGGATGCCAAGCCGTCGGCGAAGAAGGCGGGCAAGAAGGGCAAGGGAGCTCCGGCGACTGGCCGCAGCGGCAAGCCCCGACCCAAGAAGAAGCGCTGAGGTACGGCCTCAGGAGTCCGAGGCGTCCTCGGTGCGCAGGCGAGCGATCGCGGCCTCGAAGTCGTCGAGGCTGTTGAAGTCCTGGTAGACGCTCGCGAAGCGCAGGTACGCGATCTCGTCAAGCTCGCGCAGTGGCGGCAGGATCGCGAGACCGATGTCGGTCGCATCGATCTCCGCCTGGCCCGAGGCACGGATCGCCTCTTCGACCTTGTGCGCGAGGTGCGCGAGGTCGTCGTCGCTCACCGGCCGACCTTGGCAGGCCTTGCGCACGCCGCCCACCACCTTGTCGCGGCTGAAGGGCTCGGCCACCCCGCTGCGCTTGAGCACAGTGAGGCTGGCGATCTCAAGCGTCGAGAACCGCTTGCCGCAGTTGGGGCACTCGCGCCGGCGTCGGATCGAGGAACCATCGTCCGAGGTGCGCGAGTCGACGACTCGCGAGTCGGGGTTGCGGCAGAAGGGGCAGTGCATGGCACTACTCTCCCACGGAAGCCACACCCGACCACGACCGCGCGGGTAGGTGCCGCTGCGCCAGCCATCGTGACCTAGCGCGCGAGAGTCAGCTCTCGAGCGCGGGGATGTAAATCTGCTCGCCCGCGCGCAGCGAGGAGTCGCCCATCGCGTTCAGGGTCTGCAGCTCGGCCACGGTGTCGCGGACGTCCTCGCCCGGGCCGGTCATCGTGGTCGCGATCGACCACAGGCTGTCGCCCTGAGCGACCGTGTAGGTGTCGAAGGCCACGTTCCCCGATGCCGTCATTTCGGACACCTCATCGCCGGCGAACGCCCGGGGGGCGAGCAGCGCCACCAGCGCCGCGACGGCTAGCACGAGCACCGCAGCCAGCACTGTCCGGCGCGCGCGGCCCGCAGCGGTGGGAAGAGGGCGGACGCTCACAACCCGCCGCACGCTCACTCCAGTAGTCGCAGGAGCGGAAATCGCATATGCAGTCATGTCATCCTCCATTCGAACACCTGTTCGTCGAACACTTGTTCTATTTGTAGCACCTGGGGTCCTGTCAAGCAAGACACGCTCGAACATATGTTTGATTTCGGCGCCGGGGTGGCCTAGCGTCATAGGTGTCACCTCATCACCGAGGTCTGACAAAGGAGACGGGCCAGGCCCGCGAGGAGGAGTCATGGACGAGCGCACCGGCGAGGGCGGAGCCACCATCCACCAGTTCCCGGGCGGCGCATCGGGCGGACTCACCGACCGGCAGCGGCGGATCCTCGAGACCATCAAGGACTCGGTGGAGTCTCGCGGCTACCCGCCCTCGATGCGGGAGATCGGCGAGTCAGTGGGACTGACCTCCACCTCCTCCGTGAAGCACCAGCTCTCCGCCCTCGAGACCAAGGGGTTCCTGCGCAGGGATCCTCACCGGCCGCGCGCCATCGAGGTGGTGCTGCCCGGCGCCGACGGCACGCCGTCGACCGAGACGGTCGTCACGCCGGTCCCCGCCGCCCCGATCGAGGACGAGCGCATGACGATGGTGCCCCTCGTCGGACGCATCGCCGCCGGTGGCCCCGTGCTCGCGGATCAGGCGGTCGAGGATGTCTTCGCGCTGCCCAAGCAGCTCACCGGCGACGGCGAGCTGTTCATGCTCAACGTGGTGGGCGACTCGATGGTGGACGCGGCGATCTGCGACGGCGACTGGGTCGTCGTGCGCCGTCAGCCCACGGCGGACAATGGCGACATCGTGGCGGCGCTGCTGGACGACGAGGCCACCGTCAAGACCTTCCGACGCAAGGACGGCCAGGTGTGGCTGATGCCGCATAACCCGAGCTACACCCCGATCGACGGCACGCACGCCCGCATCATGGGCAAGGTCGTGTCGGTAATGCGGCGCGTCTAGCGCCGCTGGCCCCACCACGCAGACGGCGGACGGGCCGGTGCCCCCCGCGCATCGGCGCTATTTTTCGCGCCAGCCGTCCTGCCAGTGGAAGCCGCCCTTGATCGCGCGGCGCATCGCGTTCATCGAGTTCGCGATCGTGGTCTGGTAGACCCGCGACTCCTCCGATTCCGCCTCGTCCGCCATGCGGCGCGAGCCTGCCTCGAAGTGAGCGAGGTACTCCGCGAAGCGCTCACGCTCGGCTTCCTGGCCGCGAACGAACTCCTCGGACGGGCTCGTGTCGGTCATCGTGGCTCCACCTCCGGTGAGTGCTGCGGTCATGCCGTCGTTCGATGTTGCAATGGTGCGAACCCAGCGTACGGCCACCCGCGCCTGGGGGCCGCGCACGCCACCCTATTCACCGCGGTCGCGCGCCGCGGCGTCGAGCCGACGCAGCGCCTCCAGCACGGTGCCGCGGTCAGTGGTCCCCCACAGCGCGGGCATCGAGCGTGCGAGGAATCCGCCGTAGCGGGCGGACGCGAGCCTCGAATCCAGCACGGCGACCACTCCGCGGTCTCCCGAGGACCGGATCAGCCGCCCGGCGCCCTGCGCGAGCAGCAGCGCGGCGTGGGTCGCCGCGACCGCCATGAACCCGTTCCCGCCTCGCCGCGCCACGGCCTCCGTGCGCGCCTGCGAGATCGGCTCGTCGGGCCGCGGGAACGGGATACGGTCAATGACCACCAAGGATGCCGTGGGTCCGGGCACGTCGATCCCCTGCCACAGGGACGTCGACCCGAACAGGCACGCGCGTGGATCCTCCCGGAATCGTTCCACCAGCGTGGGCAGCTGGTCGTCGAGCTGGTACATGACCGGGACGTCGAGCCGCTCCCGCATCGCCTCCGCCGCCGCCTGTCCGGCGCGGTGAGACGAGAACAGCCCGAGGGTTCGCCCTCCCGCCGCCTCGATGAGTGCCGCCAGCTCGTCGAGGGCCTCGTCGGAGATGCCGCCCATTCCCGGCTTGGGCAAGTGAGACGCGACGTACAGCATGCCTTGGCGCCCGTAGTCGAACGGGCTGCCCGCATCCATCGAGATCGGGTCGTCGACCCCCAGATGCCGCGCCATGGCGTCGAAGTTGCCGCCGAGCGCGAGCGTCGCCGACGTGAAGACCGAGGCCTTGTCGGCGATGAGCTTCTCCCTGATCAGCCCAGCCACGTCGAGCGGTGCGGCCACGATCCGCACCGCTTGCCTGGACTCGTAGTCGCCTTCTGGAGGAGCGAGCCACACCACGTATCGCCCGTGCTCGCCCAGCAGCTCCTCGCACACATCGAAGACCTCGGTGAGCGCCGCGGTCGCCATCTTGGCGGTCGCCGATGCGCTGTCGCCTGCCCGGGGCGCCTCGCCGGAGTCCTTGGTGGTCTTCTGCACCGCCGTCATCCCCGCGCGGGCGGCGGCCCGCAGCAGGTCGACCGCCTCCGCGAGCTCATCGGGCAGCCCGAGCCGCAGGCGACCCGGCTCGCAATCGCCCAGCGCGCCGTCGAGCGCACGCGCGGCCCGGTCCAGGTCGTCGGACGCCACCCCACACCGTCGTGCGGCGCGGCCCGCGCGGTCGACCCGCTGCAGCGTGAGCTCGTGAGTCGCGGCCGAGGTGATGCGGCCCACCAACTCGTGCGCCTCGTCGACGATGAGCGCGTGGTGCTCACCGAGCATGTCGTGGCTCGCCGCCTGCACGCCGAGCACGGCGTGGTTGGTGACCACGATCTTCGACGTGGCGGCGTGCTCGCGCACCGACTGCGAGAAGCACTGGTCGTGCATGGGGCACTTGGACTCCAAGCACTCCCGGCCGCTCACGCTCACCTGCGACCAGGCCCGGTGCGAGACGCCGGGGACCAGATCGTCGCGGTCGCCGGTCTCGGTGACGTCCGCCCATTCGTGCAGCCGTGCCACCTCCTTGCCCAGGTCGCTCGTGGGGCCCGCGGAGACCGGCAGCATGTCCTCGTCGGGCTCGCCGTAGCCCCCGGCCATCTTGTGCACGCACAGGTAGTTGCTGCGACCCTTGAACAGCGCCACGTCGGGGCGCTCCCCCAGCTCGGGCTCCAGGGCGTCGAGCACCAGCGGCAGGTCCTTGGTGAAGACCTGGCGCTGCAGCGCCAGCGTCGCCGTCGAGATGACGATGCGCTTCTTGGCCCGCACAGCGTGCGTCACCGCGGGAACCAGGTACGCGAGAGACTTTCCCGTGCCGGTGCCCGCCTGGACCAGGGCGTGTGAGCGGTTGTCGAGCGAGTGCTCGACGGCCGCGGCCATCGCCGTCTGTCCATCCCGCTCGACTCCGCCAAGTGCCGCGACGGCCGTCCCGAGCAGGCGCGTGACCTCGGTGACAGTCGCAACGGGCGCGGACCGGTCCGGTTCGGCCGTCGCCGCCGACGCCTCGGCCGCCGACTGCGCCGAGGGATCCGTCGCGCTCAAGGGAAGGCGCTCACGCGGCTTCGGAGGCGGCCTGGAGGCGCGCGGCCAAGGACTCGTCGACCATCGCGATGAGCCGCGTGCCCTCGGGCTCGTGCGACTCCTCGATCACCTCGCCGTGCAGGTGCGCCTCGTGGATGAGCTCCCCGCGCGTGTACGGGACGACGATGTCGATCCGCACCTCCGGGCGCGGCAGCTCCGCCGCGATCAGATCCCGCAGCTCCGCCATCCCGTCGCCTGTGAGGGCGGACACCTCGATGGTGATCTCGGGGCGAGCACGCAGGCGCAGCAGCGTCTCCGGGTCAGCGATGTCGGCCTTGTTGAGCACGAGCACCTCCTTGACCGATTTCGCACCCGGGACATCGGCCAGCACCGTGCGCACGGCGCTCACCTGCCCCTCGGGGTCGGGGTGGGACGCGTCCACCACGTGAAGCATGAGGTCAGCGTGCGCCACCTCCTCGAGCGTCGAGGAGAAGGCCGCCACCAGCTGGTGCGGCAGGTTGCGAACAAAGCCCACGGTGTCGGAGACGGTGAACTCGCGGCCGTCCGGCGTCTGCGAGCGACGCACGGTCGGGTCGAGCGTCGCGAACAGCGAGTTTTCGACCAGGGCGCCCGCACCGGTGATGCGGTTCAGCAGCGAGGACTTGCCTGCGTTCGTGTAGCCGACGATCGCCACGTTCGGCAGCGCGAGCCGGCGGTCCCGGCGCACGTTTCGGGCCGGCTCCATCGCCTTGATCTCGCGGCGCAACTGCGCCATGCGGGTGTGAATGCGGCGGCGGTCCAGCTCGATCTTGGTCTCGCCCGGCCCGCGCGATCCCATACCTGCGGCGGCGCCGCCCACCTGGCCACCAGCCTGGCGGGACATCGAGTCGCCCCAGCCGCGCAGTCGCGGCAGCAAGTACTCGAGCTGTGCGAGCTCCACCTGCGCCTTGCCCTCCTTGGACTTCGCATGCTGCGCGAAGATGTCGAGGATCAGCGCGGTGCGGTCGATGACCTTGACCTTCACCACGTCCTCCAGCGCACGGCGCTGGCTGGGCGCGAGGTCGTCGTTGACGATCACGGTGTCGGCCCCGACGGCCGCGACGATCTCCTTGACCTCGACCGCCTTGCCCTTGCCGATGTACGTGGCCGGGTCAGGGTTGGGCCGGCGCTGCAGCACGCCGTCGAGCACCTCGGAACCCGCGGTCTCTGCCAAGGCGGCGAGTTCTTGCAGGCTCACCTCGGCATCGGCCGCGGTGCCGTGCGACCACTGGCCTACGAGCACCACCTTTTCGAGCCGCAACTGGCGGTACTCGACCTCGGTGATGTCCTCGAGTTCAGTCGACAGGTTGGCCACGCGTCTGAGCGCTGCGCGGTCCTCACGGTCGAACTGGTCGCCGTCGTAGTCGGTCTGGGAGGCGGCGCCCTTACCCAACACGTTGCTGGTGCGCGACAGCACCCGCTCGATCACCGCATCGGCGCGGGAGGGGGCGGTGTCCTGGTGGTCGTCTTCGTGAGAGTCGCTCATACTCCCCCTATTGTCGCACCGGCCGCCGACAGGCACCACCAGCGGCGGTACGCTCGCATGCGTGAGCGAGGACCACTACTTCACCGCGGAGCCTGCCTCCGCCGCCGAGCGACGCTCGCTGCAGGTGCGCCTCGCCGGCCGCGACGTCACCGTCGAGACCGCCCGCGGCATCTTCTCCCCCGGCCACATCGACCTCGGCACCGAGGTGCTGCTGCGCCACCTGCCACCCGCCCCCGCGGGAAACGTCCTGGACCTTGGGTGCGGGTGGGGTCCGCTCGCTCTCGCCGCAGCCCTCGGCACGGCCGAGGCCCGGGTCACCGCCGTGGACGTCAATCGGCGCGCGCTCGACCTGGTCGTGCGCAACGCGGAGCGCCTCGGCGTCGCGGACCGGGTGAGCGCCATCGAGCCCGGGGACGTCGATCACGACGCGACGTATGCCGCCATCTGGTCGAACCCGCCGATCCGCATTGGCAAGGAAGCGCTGCACGAACTGCTCGCCACGTGGCTGCCGCGTCTCGCGCCCGGCGGGGAGGCGTGGCTCGTCGTGCAGAAGAACCTCGGCGCCGACTCCCTCGCTCGGTGGATCGCGGACCAGCGAGACGCCGCGGGAGTGCCGTGGGGCGAGGTGGAAAGGCAAGGCAGCGCGAAGGGCTTCCGCGTGCTCAAGGTCACCAGCAGCGCCACCTAGCCCCGGCATCGGCCGTCTGGCGCGCTCGGAACCCGAGCGCTACGGATAGCCGCGCTCTCCCCTAGCCGCGGCATCGGCAATCCGGCCGATGCGGGCCGCACGCGTCTCCGGACGCTTGGCAAGCACGATTTGGGAGAGCATGAACTTGCGCGCCGACGGCGGGAAGGAATCCCAGGTCTCGCGCGCCCCTGGATGCTTGTCGAGGGCTGTCACCAGGTCGGCGGGGACCAGGAGGGCCTCGACCTCGTCGAAGAGCGTCCACGAACCATCGGCCTTCGCGGCCGCGATGACCGCGGCGCCGGGCGGAGCGATGCGCCCCTGCGCCTCCAGTTCCGCAATGCGCGCCTTGTTGGTGCGCGCCCAACCGGAGCCGCGCTTGCGCGGAGCGCAGTACTGCAGCGTGCGGTCGGCGTCGAGTTTGCGGGCGGTGGCATCGATCCAGCCGAAGCACAGCACCTCGCGCACGAGTTCGTCGTAGGTGAGCCCGGTGCGGCCCGCGGCCTTGCGCCACAGCACGACCCACACTCCCGACTCGGTGTCGTGGTGGACCGCCAGCCAGGAGCGCCATTCCTCCGCGCTCTCCGGGTGGATGCGGGGCGCGCCGTCGGGGGCCGGTTCGACAGGGTGCATTTGGTCAGACCCAGCGCATGTCATCAAACCCAGCGCATGCGATCAGCCTGCGGTCATCGTCGCGGGCACCGCCGATACGTCGACCTCGCCGTCAGCCACCAGCGTCGCCGGACCCTCGAGCACCGTGCGCGAGCCGTGGACCCGGACGGTGACCATGCCGCCCGGCACCTCGATGTCCCACACGTCGGGTGCGCCCTCACCGGCCCATGCGCGTACCGCGATCGCGACGGCACATGCGCCGGTGCCGCACGATCGGGTCTCGCCGGAGCCCCGCTCGTGCACGCGCATCCGCACACGGCCGCGTTCGACCCCGTCGCGGATCTCGCCCCCGCGCGTGACGACGAACTCGACATTGGTCCCGTGCGGCGGCTTGGGGCTCACCTGCGGGGCCCGCGTGAGGTCGAGCGACTCGAGCTCCTCCATCGACGCGAGAGCCACGACGTGATGCGGGTTGCCGACGTCCACGGACAGCGCGGGTCGCGCCGGAGTGAGACCCTCTGCCTCCACCTCGGCGTCGAATCCGCCAGTGGCGTCGCCCAGGTGGAACTCGCCCATGCCCACTGCGTAGCGGCCGTCCCCGAGCGAGGTCAGGGTGCGTGTGCCGCCACGGGTAGCGATGGTCAGTCCGCCTGCCAGGTCGGTGCCCGCCTCGCGCTCGAGGAACGCCGCGAACACCCGCGCCCCGTTGCCGCACATCTCGGACGTGGAGCCGTCCGCGTTCCAGTAGTCCATGAACCACGTGCGCGCGTCGACGCCCGCCCCGGCGGGGAGCGACCCTGACCGCACCGCACGGATGACGCCGTCGCCGCCGATTCCGGCCCGCCGGTCGCACAGGTAGCGCACCAGCGCGGGCGTCAGATCGATCTCGCCGTGCTCGTCGAAGAGCAGCACGAAGTCGTTCTCTGTGCCATGCCCTTTCGTGAAGCGCAGTCCTGGGTTTGAGCGCGGTGTCGCCATGCCCTCAGGCTACCGGTGCCGCCTGACGTCGACGGTGGACGGGGGGGTCAGTCCCCGAGCAAGAGAAGAATCTCGTCCGCCGCGCGCTCGACATCCGCAGAGTCCGCAGGCGCCGCGACCCATCGGACCCGCGGATCGGGGCGGAACCACTTGCGCTGGCGGCGCGCCAGCCGCCGCGTGTGGACCTTGACGAGATCGCGTGCCTGGTCCGCTTCGAGCTCCCCGTCGAGGTGGCGCAGCGTCTCCGCGTATCCCACCGCGCGGCGGGCGGTGACGCCTTCGCGCAGGCCCTGCTCTGCGAGCACTCGGACCTCGTCGACCAGCCCCGCGTCCCACATCTGATTCACCCGCTCGTCGATGCGCGGGTCGAGCGACTCGTTGTCGAGCTCGAGGCCGATCTGCACCGCGGGAATCTCGTACTGGTGCGTGGGCAGAGTCGAGCTGAAGGGCCGTCCGGTCAGCTCGATGACCTCGAGCGCCCGCACGATCCGCTTGGCGTTCTGCGCGGGGATGCGCGCGGCCGCCGCGGGATCGACCGCCGCGAGCTCGCGATGCAGCATGCCCGGGCCCTCCCTCACCGCGCGCTCCTCGAGCCGCGCTCGCGCCGCAGGGTCCGTGGGCGGGAACTCGAACTGGTCGAGCAGGGCTCGCACATACAGGCCCGAGCCACCGGTCACGATCGCCCGGCGTCCGCGGGCGTGGATCGCGTCGATGTCGGCTCGCGCCGCGGCCTGGAAGCCCGCTACGGAGGCATCCTCGGTGACGTCCAGCGTGTCGAGCTGATGATGCGGGATGCCCCGTCGGTCTCCCGCCGGCAGCTTCGCGGTGCCAATGTCCATTCCCCGGTAGAACTGCATCGCGTCGGCGTTGACGATCTCGCCGCCGAGTCGATCAGCGAGCGCGAGCGACACCGCCGACTTCCCCGTCGCCGTGGAGCCCACCAGCGCGATCACGGCGGGCGCGTCGTCGCGCAGCTCCCCGTGCGTGAGCGCGGCCGATGCGGGGGTGGGGTCAGGCGTCACCGGCGCCTCAGGCTCGCGCGGCGCGCAGCGACGGCATGCCGAGGCCGACGGGGCCAGCGGGGCCGCCCGTGCCAGTGCCGCAGGCGGATCCACACCCACCAGCCGCGTGGTCGTGCCCCTCGCCGCTTGCCGCGTCCCACGCATCGCCCGCGCGGGTCGCTCGCACCGCGTACGTTCCACCGGTGAGGGCGCTGTCCGAGATCAAGTGGTGAGGCGCGGCGCGGGTGACCTCGACAGTCACCATGTCCCCGGGGCGCGGCGCGTCTGCAGTCGCGTCCGGAAGCGAGAAGTGCACGAGCCTGCCATCCGGTGCGCGGCCACTCAGGCGGGCGGAGGCGCCGTCCTTGCGGCCGGCTCCGTCGAGCACCATGAGCTCCACTGTGCGTCCCACCACGCCCTGGTTCTCCGCCAGCGACACTCTTTCCTGCAGCGCCTTGAGCCGGCCGAATCTCTCCGTCACCACGGCCTTCGGCAGCTCGGGCATTTCGAATGCGGGCGTCCCCGGCCGCGGCGAGTACTGGAACGTGTACGCGCTCGAGAAGCGCGACTGCTCGACCACCCGGAGCGTGTCCTCGAAGTCCTCGTCCGTCTCGCCCGGGAAGCCGACGATGATGTCCGTCGTGATGGCCGCATCGGGCATCGCTGCGCGCACCTTGTCGAGGATGTCCAGGAACTTGGCTGACCGGTAGGAGCGGCGCATCGCTCGCAGCACCGCGTCGGAGCCCGACTGCAGCGGCATGTGCAGGCTCGGCATGACGTTCGGCGTCTCCGCCATCGCCTCGATGACGTCGTCGGTGAAGGCCGCGGGGTGTGGCGAGGTGAACCGCACTCTCTCGAGGCCCTCGATCTCCCCGCATGCGCGCAGCAGCTTTGCGAAGGCACCGCGGTCGCCGAACTCGATGCCGTAGGAGTTCACGTTCTGGCCTAACAAGGTGATCTCCACCACGCCCTGGGAGACCAGCGCCTGCACCTCGGCGAGCACGTCGCCGGGACGGCGGTCGCGCTCCTTGCCACGAAGGCTCGGCACGATGCAGAACGTGCACGTGTTGTTGCACCCGACCGAGATGGACACCCAGGCGGACGAGACGGAGTCGCGGCGGCTGGGAAGGGTCGAGGGGAAGACCTGAAGCGACTCCTCGATCTCGACCTGTGCCTCGGCGTTGTGACGGGCACGCTTCAGCATCGCCGGCAGCACGTCCAGGTTGTGGGTGCCGAACACGACGTCGACCCACGGCGCCTTCTCGACGATGGTGCCACGGTCCTTCTGTGCCAGACAGCCGCCCACCGCGATCTGCATGCCGGGACGTTCGGTCTTGGCGTGGGCGAGCTGCCCGAGGTTGCCGTAGAGCTTGTTCGCGGCGTTCTCGCGTACCGCACAGGTGTTGATCACGACCACGTCGGCGACGTCGTCGCCCTGGGGCGCGGCGGTGTAGCCCGCGCTCTCGAGCAGCCCGGCCATGTGCTCGGAGTCGTGGATGTTCATCTGACACCCAAGGGTGCGGACGACATACGTGGGGGCGAGCGTGGTGTGAGACATTCCTACCCTGCGACGGCGTCCGCACGAAGCTCGCGGATCACCGTCACCTTGATCTCTCCAGCGAAGCTGAAGTCTCGGCTGATGTGCTCCGCTATTGTACGCGCCAGGTCTCGAGTGCCGTCGTCGTCCACCGAGTCGGGCTCCACGACCACGCGCACCTCGCGGCCCGCGGCCATGGCCAGGACCTTGACTACGCCTTCGTGCTGGGCGACGAGTCGCTCGAGCCCCTCCATGCGGTCGACGTAGCCGTCCACGTCCTCGCGCCGCGCGCCCGGGCGGGACGCCGACACGGCATCCGCCACCTGCACAATGATGCCCTCCAGAGTGGTCTGTGGGACCTCGTCGTGGTGTGCCGCGATCGCGTTCACCACCATCTCGGACTCGCCGTGTTCGGCGGCGAACGCCGCGCCGATGGCCGCGTGTGTGCCCTCGCGCTCATGGGTGAAGGCCTTGCCGATGTCGTGCAGGAACGCCGCGCGACGAGCCAACTCGACGTCGGCGCCCAGCGATGTCGCGATGTCTGCGGCGATCTGACCTGACTCGACGAGGTGGGCGAGCACGTTCTGCCCGTACGAGCTGCGCATCCTGAGCCGCCCGAGCACCGCGATCATCTCTTGCGGGACACCCCGCACTCCAGCGGCGTCTATCGCGTCCAGGCCAGCGTCCAGGTGGCGCTGCTCGGTATCGGCGACCGCCCGCGCGTATGCGGCTTCGACTCGCTGGGGCTGAATCCGGCCGTCCTCCACGAGGTCGCGCAGCGTCACCTCGGCGATCTCGCGCCGCTCGACGTCGAAGGACGAGAGCTGGACGGCGTTCACGCCCTCCTCCACCATGACGTTCACGCCGGTGAGGGACTCGAAGGCGCGAATGTTGCGGCCCTCGCGGCCGATGATGCGGCCCTTCATCTCTTCGCTGGGCAGGTCAATCCAGGTGGTTGACGTGTCGGAGGCCGTGCGGGCCGCCTGGCGCTGCATCGCGAGGACGAGGATCTCCCTGGCCCGGCGCTCCGCCGACTCCTTCGTGGTGCGCTCGATGCGCCGGAGCTCATCGCTCGCGGCCTGCTTGGCCGCGGCCACCTGGGCCGCGACCAGCTCGTCGCGGGCTTCCTGGGCCGTCATGCCGGCCAACTCGGCCAGGCGCTGGTCTCGCAGGAGGCCGATCTCGGCGCGCTCGGCGTGCAGACGCTTCTCGTCGCGAGCGATGACCGCCGCGCGCTCCTCCAATGACCGTGCGTACTTCTGCGTGGCCCGGTGATCGGACGACAGGTCCTTCTCGCGCTGCGCCACGCGTTCCTCGCGCCGTTGCGCCTCACTCAGGAGGTCGCGGGCCTCTTCACGTATCGACTGAGTCTCTTCGCTGGTGGAACGGCGGATCTCGGCTGCCTCGCGCCGGGCGAAGTGCACGACGAGCACCGACGCGAGCAGGAGGAGGAGCGTCGCCACTGTGGCAATGACCTGAGCCATGCGGCCTCCTTCCTGACGAACGACATGCTACGTGTCCGAGTTATCGGCATCTTCGAACTCGCGCACGAGCGCGAATGCATCCGATGGAGCGTAACCCTTGCGGCCCAGCATGCCGACAACGCGGCGCACACGTTTGTCGCGGTCGACGCCCGCCAGTTGGTTCCAGCGCTTGACGGCCAGCGTGCGAGCCGCGTCTTGCTCGTCGTCGTCGGTGATCTGCTCCAGCGCAGAGTCGATGTCATCCTGACCGAAGCCCTTGCGGCGCAACTCACCGAGAATGGCGCGCCGCGACTTGCCCCGCTCCCGATGGCGAGTGCGCACGATCGCGGCCGACAGTGACGCGTCGTCGAGCAGGCCTACCTCCCGGTAGCGCTCGATAACCTCGTCGGCGATATCTGGCGCGACCTCGCGCGACACCATGCCCTCCCGCAGTTGCGCAGCCGAGCGCGGCGAGTGGTTGAGCAGCCGCAGCGCGATCTCTCGCGCGCGCTCGGCCGGGTCCTCCGCAGCCGGGGTGGACCCGGAGGTTCCTCGGGCGCTGGCAGACATCAGAAGGTGGCGCGCTCCTTCTTGGCGGCCTTGGCCGGAGCCTGCGGCTCGTCCTCGACAGCGACGGCGGGAGTCTGGTCGCCCTCTTCGGCGGCAACCTTGCCCACGCCCAACTTGGTCAGGATCTTCTTCTCGATCTCGGTGGCGAGCTCGGGGTTGTCCTTGAGGAAGTTGCGCGAGTTCTCCTTGCCCTGTCCGAGCTGGTCACCCTCGTACGTGTACCAGGCGCCCGACTTCTTGACGAAGCCGTGCTCCACACCGAGGTCGATGATGCCGCCCTCCTTGGAGATGCCGTGGCCGTAGAGGATGTCGAACTCCGCCTGCTTGAACGGAGGCGCCATCTTGTTCTTGACGACCTTGACGCGCGTGCGGTTACCGACAGGCTCCGTGCCCTCCTTGAGCGTCTCAATGCGACGGACGTCGAGGCGCACGGAGGCATAGAACTTGAGCGCCTTGCCGCCGGTGGTCGTCTCGGGCGAACCGAAGAACACACCGATCTTCTCGCGCAGCTGGTTGATGAAGATCGCGGTAGTTCCGGTCTGGGCGATGGCGCCGGTGATCTTGCGTAGCGCCTGCGACATCAGGCGTGCCTGCAGGCCTACGTGGCTGTCACCCATCTCGCCCTCGATCTCTGCCTTGGGCACGAGTGCCGCGACGGAGTCGATCACCAGGACGTCGACGCTGCCGGACCGGATCAGGATGTCTGCGATCTCGAGCGCCTGCTCACCGGTGTCGGGCTGCGAGATGATGAGGTTGTCGACATCGACGCCGAGCTTCTTGGCGTAGGCCGGGTCGAGGGCGTGCTCCGCGTCGATGAACGCCGCAGTGCCGCCCTGCTTCTGCATGTTCGCCACTGCGTGCAGCGCCACCGTGGTCTTTCCCGAGGACTCGGGGCCGTAGATCTCCACCACGCGTCCACGCGGGAGACCGCCAATGCCGAGCGCGATGTCGAGCGCCACCGATCCGGTCGGGATCGCCGGGACAGCCACCACCTGGCGGTCGCCCATGCGCATGGCTGAGCCCTTGCCGTACTGCCGATCGATCTGTCCGAGTGCCGCCTCGAGTGCCTTCGAGCGGTCCGCCGCCTGTGCCATGTCGGTATCCCATCGTCATCGGCATTGCTGCCGTGTCTGTCACTTCCACGAACGACGCTACGACGCGCCTCTGACATCGGCGCGACGAGCGTTCCCCCACCTGTGGAGGGACCACGTCACGCTGCGTCCTGTGCACCAGGGTAATCGAACGCATGTTCGAACGCAGGAGGCGCTCTCCGGCGTGTCGGGATCAGCGGGCGATGAAGGATCACCGCCGAGGCGGAATCATCCGTTCGCGAGCCCCGCCGTCGCGCCGTTCGAGCGGGACGTCCATCTGGTCGCACAACGCGTGCCACACATCGCGCGGGGGGACGCCGTCGGCGAGAGCCTCGGTCGAGGTGCGGGAGGAGAAGGAGTCGAGCGCCAGGTCGCGTGCCAGGCTGCGGGAGTAGTCGACTCCGAAGACGTCGTCCAGAAGACCCCAGAACTCGCTGTGTCGCACGGTCCGCGTGTCACGCAGTCCGTCGCGCTATCGCGCGCGGACTTCGCCCAGCAGCTCCGGCACGGTGTCGGGGATGGACGGCATCACGTGGACGCGGCCGAAGTCCTCGGCTGTCTCGAACCGACCGGATACCTCGCGCAGGATCGCGGACATGGGGACGTCGAGGGCCTCGCAGATCGACGCGAGCAACTCGGACGACGCCTCCTTCTGACCACGCTCAACCTCGGATAGATATCCGAGGGAGACGCGGGCACCGGACGAGATGTCGCGCAGCGTCTTGCCCTGCGTCAGGCGTGCGTCCCGCAGGACGTCGCCGATCTCGTTGCGCAGCACAGGCATGCGTTCCCTCCCGATGGTGACACTTCCCTTGTTCATGCCAGTCCCAACGCACATTACCGCACGGATGTTCCCCTCGTCGACGCCTGATTCTCGCCGTGGCGAGTCAGGTCCTCGCCACCGCGTCCGTGAGGACCTCCCGAGCGAGAGCCAGAGCGCCATCCACACTGCCGCGCGAGACGTCGCCGCGGTCCCCGTCGAGATGGAGCAGCCGCGCCGCGACCTCACCCTGGAGGTCGACCGCGACCCAGACGGTGCCCGGCGGCTTCCCCCCGTGAGGCTCGGGGCCCGCCACCCCCGTGGTGGCGATGCCCATGTCCGCTCCCATCGCTCGCCTCACGCCGGATGCCATCGCCTGCGCGACCTCGCGCGATACCGGCCCGGGGCCGTCGAGCAACGCTTGGCTCACCCCGAGCACGTCGTGCTTGGCCTCGACGACATACGACACCACTCCCCCGCGCAGCGACTCGGATGCGCCCGGCACCTCCACGAGCTCCGCACAGAGAGATCCACCCGTGAGCGACTCCGCGGTCGCGACGGTGACCCCCACCGCGCGCGCCAAGATCAGCACCGCGTCGGCGTCAGCTCTGGACATCGCGGCCCGGAGGATCGTCAAGTGCCGCGGTGTGCGGGTCAGCGTGGGCGGTCGTTCCATCGCCGCGGACCACGCGGAGGATGCGGATGGTGTAGTCAGCGCCGGTGACGACCGCGACGGCGACTGCCGCCAGGAGACTCCACCACGCCACCGCGTCGATCCACGCGGCCGGGTGGGGCACAAGGTACGCCGTGAGTGCCAGCAGCTGGAGCACCGTCTTGAGCTTGCCGCCCTGAGACGCGGGGATCACCACGTCGCGTGCGACCGCGAGCCGGCCGAGCGTCACGCCGATCTCACGAACCGCGAGCACGGCGAGCGGCCACCACGGAATCCCGTCGACCACCACCACGGCCGCCAGGGTGAACAGCACCAGCGCCTTGTCAGCGATCGGGTCCGCAAGCTTGCCGAACGGGCTGACCACCTCCCAGCGGCGTGCGAGGTAGCCGTCCCAGTAGTCGGTCGCAGCAGCGAACACGAACACGACCAGTGCCCAGGCGCGCATCGTGGTGTCCTCGCCGCCACCCGCGAACAGCAGCCACAGCACCACCGGCACCGCGACGAGTCGCGCGCCGGTGAGAAGGTTGGGGACGGTTGCGCTCACGCCCTCACCCTAGCCCGGGCACCCGCCTTGCTCCGCGATAATGGGCTCCATGCCCTCCCACTCGCGACGCTCGCCTTCCGCACTTCCCGCGCTCGCGATCTCGATCATCGCCGGAGTGATCCTGGTAGTCGCGGGCCTGGTGGCCACCGGAGCGCTGACATCCCCGTCTGGCGGCACGCCGGAGGCGAGCGCCGAGGCATCCGAGGCGCCGAGCGCCGCCCCCGCGGCCACCGCATCGGCCCTGCCCTCGCCCACACCCGCCGCACCCGAGCCGCCGCCCACCGTCGAGTTCACGCTGGTGACGGGCGGAGACATCCTCACTCACGGGCCCGTCCTCACCTCCGCGCGTGCGGCAGGAGACGGCGACTACGACTTCGCCCCCCTGATGCAAAACG
This sequence comes from Demequina ureilytica, assembly GCF_048553575.1. Taxonomy (NCBI): domain Bacteria; kingdom Bacillati; phylum Actinomycetota; class Actinomycetes; order Micrococcales; family Demequinaceae; genus Demequina; species Demequina ureilytica. The sequence goes on from NZ_JBLZIE010000002.1 coordinate 119,223, forward strand.
TCCGCCCGTACGTCGAGGGCGCCGACCTTGCCTTGTGTCATCTCGAGGTGCCGGTCGCGCCACCCGGCTCCGAGCCGTCGGGCTACCCGGTCTTCGGAGCCCCAGCGGAGCTGATCCCCGCCTTGGCGGACGAGGGATGGGACGGGTGCTCGACGGCCTCGAACCACTCGATGGACCGCCGCTACGCCGGACTGGAGACCACTCTCGATGCTCTCGACGAGGCGCGGCTCGGCCATGCAGGGATGGCGCGCACGGAGGAGGAGGCGGCCAGCACCCAGATGTACTCCGTGCGAGTCGAGGACCGCCGCATCACCGTCGCCAACATCTCCTTCACGTACGGGCTCAACGGCCTGCCCAAGCCCGACGGGATGCCATGGGCCGTCGACACCTTCGACGCCGATGCTCAGGACGTGTCCCCGATCATCGCCGCGGCGCAGGCGGCGAGGGATGAGGGCGCCGACATCGTGATCGCCTCGACTCACTGCTGCGTCGAGTACCAGACCGAGCCCAATGCCGCTCAGCGGGACATCGCCCAGCAGATCGCCGAGTCAGGCGTCGTGGACCTGTATGTGGGACACCACGCGCACGTGCCCCAGCCGATCGAGAGGCTCGAGGGTGGCGTCGCCGACGACGGCATGTGGGCGTACTTCGGCCACGGGAACTACCTGTCGAACCAGGACACGCAGTGCTGCAGCGCCGATACCAACTCGGGCTATCTGGGCGTCACCACCTTCACCGTGGCGCCCGACGGCGACGTCGACGTCACGGCCGAGTGGGTGGCGACCACCGTCGATCGCACGAATCGCCACACGATGCACGTGCTGAAGGACATCGCCGATGCGGGCGCGGGCGACCTCAGCGCAGCCGAGGCCCAGGCGCGGCACAGTCGCGTCGCCGATGCGGCGGGAGACGAGGCGGCCGAGCGCACCGCTCCCCCGGAAGCCCTGGCTGACGCGGCGTTCCGGATCACGCGCTGGTGGGAGCCGAGCTCCTAAGCGCCGGCGAACGTCAGAACGCGCGGTCGTCGATCTCGAGCGGGCTGTCGTTCTCCTGCGGCCGCGGGTCGATCAGGCTCGTCGTGAAGTGCGGCACGGTCTCGTGCAACGCGCCGGCCGGCTGCGCGACGCCGAACAGCCATCCCTGGCCGTAGCGCCACCCGCAGCGGGCCAGGAACTCGGCCTGGGCCTCGGTCTCGATACCCTCGGCGATCGTCGCGAGGCCGAGCTCACGCGCGAGCGCGCCGAGCGCCCGCGAGACCCGCGCACCTGCCGGATCCTCCGGGATGCCCGCCACGAAGGACATGTCGAGCTTGACCCCGGACACGGGCAGGTCGCGCAAATACGACAGCGGCGAGACTCCGGTCCCAAAGTCATCGAGCAGGATGGGGACTCCCGCGTTGCGCAGCTCGGTCAACTCGTGACGGATGCGCGTGTTAGGCGCCACCAGCGACGCCTCGGTGAGCTCGACGACCATGCGCTGGGGGCTCAGGTGATAGCGCCCGATCGCGCTCAGCACCCGGTCCGCGAACTCCGAGTCGCCCAGTTGATCTGCGGAGACGTTGAGAGACACCCACATCGATGGGGACGGGCCGTTCGCGAGGAACTGCGCGGCCTGATCGACGAGCGCCATGCCGAGCGTCACCGACAGGTTCTTGTCCTCGATGAGCGGCAGGAAGCTCCCGGGGAGCAGCAGCCCGCGGGTCGGGTGCTGCCACCGCACGAGCGCCTCGTAGCCCACGACGGTGCGCGTCGACAGCTCGAGGATGGGCTGATAGTGCAGCACCAGCTGGCCCTCCTCGATCGCGGTGGCGAGCTCGGACGCGAGAGCGGAGTGAGTCTCCGAGGCGGTGCGCATCGAGGGCTCGTACACCTCGGTGCGGGACTTGCCGCTCGACTTGGCGCGATACATCGCAGCGTCGGCAGCGCTCATGAGGCTCGGCGCGCCTGCCTCTGTGGTGTCCTCGTCTGCCATCGCGATGCCGACGGAGGCGTGAAGGGTGATCTGGTGTCTCTTGACCTGGACCGGGCGCTTGAGCCCCTGGTGGATGGCCGCCGCGATCTCGAACAGCGCCTTCGAGCAGTCGCCGTCCTGCACCACGATGACGAACTCGTCGCCGCCGATCCGCGCCACCGTGCCGCGCCCGGCCGTGGCGGTGCGCAGCACGCCCGCGACATGGACCAGCGCGTTGTCGCCGATGGCGTGTCCGAACCGGTCGTTCAGGCCCTTGAATCCGTCCAGGTCGACGGCGATCACGCCCACCCGGGTCAGCGCATCGGGCTGCTCAAGGACCTGCTGGAGCACGTCCTGCAGGAGCGTGCGGTTCGCGAGCCCGGTCAGCGGGTCGTGCATGGCCCGGTGCGCCATGAGCTCGGAGTGCATGCGATCGTCGGTGCTGTCCCGCACCTGCACGACGTAGTGGTCGGGGGCACCGCCTGCGTAGCGGACGAGCCCCACGTCGAGCACGGCCCACACGACGTTGCCGTCGGCGCGCACGTACCGCTTCTCGCACGTGAACTGGCTCTGATGGCCGTCGTACAGGCGCTGCAGCTGGTCGCGCTCGGCGTTGATGTCGTGAGGGTGACTGAGTGCGGAGAAAGGTGTGCCGCGCAGGGCAGCGACCGTCGATCCCATCATCTCCGCGAAGGAGCGGTTGACCTCCATGAGTCGCCATTCGAGGTCGACCAGTGCCATGCCCACCGGGGCGTTCTCCATCGCCTTGCGGAACTGGGCGTCGGACCTGTTGAGCGCCTCGGCCGCCTCGCGCAGCCCGGAGGTGTCCATCATCGTGACCACCGTCACGGGCCCGTCGTCCAGGCCATCGGGAACCACCCGCGCCCGCACCTGGACCCAGCGCACGTCCTCAGCTCCGCGCCTGCCGGGCACACCCACGATGCGGGGCTTCACGTCGGTGCGGCCGATCCCGAAGGCCTCGCGCATGAGGATCGGGTGCATCTGCTCGTCGAAGGCGCGCAGGTTGAGGCGGGCGATCGGCAGCCCGACGGCGTCGCTGCGCGTCACGCCCAGCACGTTCGCGGCGACGTCGGAGATCAGCGCGATCTCGTCCGCTTGGGTGATGATGATCACCCCGTCGCGCGCCGATGACAGCACGGCATCGAACTGGCTGCGGAGGCGACGCTCTCGCTCCAGCGCCGTGTCACGGGCGGAGCGAGCCTTGTGGGATCGCCAGAAGAAGTAGAAGGTGAGACCGGCGAGCGCGAGCAGCAGAGCCGTGACCGTGACAGCCACGGTTGGCCTCTCGAACTGCTCTACGGCCCAGCCCATTCGTCTCCTTCAGCTTCGTCATCGACCGCCGGAGACCCCACGCTAGCGGGTGTCTGCCCTCGGAGAATAGCGAGAGTCGATGCCAATGCCTCAGGAGTGACCAACACCTCACGAGCCTTCGAGCCCTGCGAAGGACCCACCACCTCGCGGGTCTCCAACAGGTCCATGAGCCGGCCTGCCTTGGCGAAGCCCATCTTGAGCTTGCGCTGGAGCATCGAGGTCGAGCCGAGCTGGGTGGTGATGACGAGCTCGGCCGCCGCGAGCAGGTCGTTCAGGTCATCGCCGATGTCCTCGTCGACGACAGCCCCGGTGCCCTGCGGCTTGGTGACGTCCTCGCGGTACTCGGGGTTGGCCTGGTTCTTGACGTGGTCCACGGCGGCGTGGATCTCGGACTCGCTCACCCATGCGCCCTGCACCCGCATGGCCTTGGACTCACCCATGGGCACGAACAGCGCGTCCCCCTGGCCGATCAGCTTCTCCGCGCCGGGCATGTCGAGCACCACGCGCGAATCCGCGAGCGACGATGTCGCGAAGGCGAGCCGGCTCGGCACGTTGGCCTTGATGGTGCCGGTGATGATGTCCACCGACGGTCGCTGCGTGGCGAGCACCAGGTGGATGCCGGCCGCGCGGGCGAGCTGCGTGATGCGCTGGATCGAATCGTCCACGTCGCGGGGCGCGACCATCATCAGGTCTGCGAGCTCGTCGACGATCACCAGCAGGTATGGGTAGGTGTGGATCTTGCGTTCCGAGCCGGGCAGCGGCTTGACCTTGCCAGCGCGCACGGCCTTGTTGAAATCGTCGATGTGCTTGTATCCGAACAGCGCGAGGTCGTCGTACCGCATGTCCATCTCCTTCACCACCCACTCGAGGGCCTGCGCGGCCTTCTTGGGGTCGGTGATGATGGGCGTGATGAGGTGCGGGATGCCCTCGTACATGGTGAGCTCGACGCGCTTGGGGTCGACGAGCACCATGCGCACCTCCTGAGGGGTGGCGCGCATCAGGATCGAGGTGATCATCGCGTTGACGAACGACGACTTTCCGGCACCCGTCGCACCTGCGACCAGCAGGTGCGGCATCTTCGCGAGGTTGGCGAGGACGAATCCGCCCTCGACGTCCTTGCCGATGCCGATCGCCATGGGGTGGTCGTTCTTGATGGCGGCCTGCGAGCGCAGCACGTCGCCGAGCGAAACCGTCTCACGGTCCACGTTGGGAATCTCGATGCCGATCGCGGACTTTCCAGGGATAGGCGACAGAATGCGGATGTCGGGGCTCGCCACCGCGTAGGCGATGTTCTTGCTCAGTTGCGTGATCTTCTCGACCTTCACACCCTGGCCGAGCTCCACCTCGTAGCGCGTGACGGTGGGCCCGCGGGTGAAGCCGGTGACGTGCGCGTCCACGGCGAAGTCGGTGAGCACCTTGGTGAGCGACTCGACCACGCGGTCGTTGGCCGCCGAGCGGGTCTTGTGAGGCGCGCCCTTCACGAGCACGTCGAGGTCGGGCAGCACGTAGGGAGAGGAGTTCTCCAACTGACCTTGCTCGCCCTGAGGGACGATGCGGGTGGTGCGGGGGGCCTCCCGCTCGCCGGCCGGCGCGGGTTCCGCGGGCTCGTCGTCCGGCATGTAGGGCGACACAGGTCCGTCATGGACGCGAGTGGTCGCCACCGGGTCGAGCACCTCGGTCGGATCGGCACGCTGCGCGCCGGGGTCGAGCAGCTCGTCGAACTCGGTGCGCTCGACGCTCGCGGCGGCGGCGAACGCCTCGTCCGCCTCGTACGCGTCGATCCGCTGCTGATCCGTGAGCGACTGCTCCTTGCCGCGGCCGAGCCTGCGCAGCTTGCTCTTGGCCGACGAACGGCCGCCCGACGGCTCGCGGCCGCTCGCCGGCTTCAGCGTGCCGTGCTCGGGCAGGTCCATGTCGTCGTCGTCATCGGTGCGGTCCCGGCCTATGACGCGGCGCGCGCCTTGTCGGACCAGAGCCACGACCTCCCGCAGCGGGATGCCCAGGATGATGAGGATCGCCAGCAGCCCCAGCAGCACGAGCACGGTGCTAGCCAGCGGAGCGGTGAACGCGGCGGCCAGCGGCGTGCCGATGAGGAATCCGAGGATCCCACCAGCGGCCTGCACCGGCTCGAGCCCCTCGCTCGGGCTCGGCCGTCCTTCGGCGATGTGAATGAGCCCATCGATCATCAGCACCAGCATCAGCGCACCGAGGCCGATGCGGTGGTTGGCTGCCTCCTCCTGTGGCGCGCGCATCAGGCGTAACGCAAGAGCCACCAGCACGATCGGGATGGCGACGGCAAGGATGCCGAAGGTGCCGGCGATCACCCAGTGGATGGCCGTGCCGGCCCACGAGGACAGTCCCCACCACTCGCGCGCCGCGATGAGGATCGCGGCGATGATCAGCACGATCGCGAGCCCGTCACGGCGCACGTCGGGACTCACCTCACGGGCGCCGTGCCCGATGCGGCGCACTCCCCCGCCGACGGCGTGAGAGGTGCCGCGACCGATGGCGGCCAGGCCACGCAGCAGCGCGGGCGGGCGCTTCTTCTGAGGCGTCTTCGCGCGCGACGCCGGGGACTTGGGGCGCGTGCTCGTAGAGCGTGACTGAGCCATGCTTCCAGACGTTACCCGCGCATCGGCCCCAAGGGACGCTGCCACCCCGGATCGGCGACCGATCTGCGCCGATCCTGGCGGGGCCTCGGGCCGCGCTCGCGCGGGACCGCGCGAGCGCTTGCCCGTCAGGACTCGATGACGATGGGAATGATCATGGGGCGGCGGCGCAGCTTGTTGCCCACGTAGCGTCCGAGGACCCGGCGCATCACCTGCTGGAGCTGGCGCTGGTCCGTGGAGCCGGTGCGAGCGGCCTCCTCGAGCGCCTGCTTGATGCTCGGCAGGACGGCATCGAACACGTCGTCGCCCTCGGCGATACCGCGAGCGTGAACCTCGGGGCCGGACACAACCTTGCCGTTCGATGAGTCGATGACCGCAAACACGGACACGAACCCCTCCTCCGACAGGATGCGGCGGTCCTTCAGCTCCGCATCGGTGATCTCGCCCACCGACGAGCCGTCGACGTAGACGTTGTGCGTCTCGACCGCTCCGACCACGCGCGCCTGCCCGTCCCTCAGGTCCACGACCACGCCGTTCTCCGCGAACATCACGTTCTTCTCGGGGACGCCGGTCTTCATGGCCAGCTTGCCGTTGGCGAGCAGGTGGCGCACCTCGCCATGGACGGGCATGACGTTCTTGGGGCGCACGATGTTGTAGCAGTACAGCAGCTCACCGGAGCTGGCGTGGCCGGACACGTGCACGCGGGCACTGCCCTGGTGCACGACGGTCGCGCCCAGGCGCATCAGGCCATTGATGACGCGATAGACGGCGTTCTCGTTGCCGGGGATCAGCGACGAGGCGAGGATCACCAGGTCTCCGGGACCCACGCGGAGCTTGTGGTCGAGGCTCGCGATGCGGCTCAGCGCGGCCATCGGCTCGCCCTGCGAGCCCGTGCACATGTACACGACCTTCTCGGGCGGCATGTCATCCGCCTTCTTGGCATCGACCAGGATGTTCGCGGGGACGGTGAGGTAGCCCAGCTCGGCGGCGATGGTCATGTTGCGCACCATGGAGCGACCCACGAAGGCCACCCGCCGACCGTGAGCGTGCGCGGCGTTGATGACCTGCTGTACGCGGTGCACGTGGCTCGAGAAACTGGCGACTACCACGCGGCCCTCGGCGTTCGCGAACATCTGGTCGAGAACTGGAGTGATCTCGACCTCCGAGGTGGTGAAGCCTGGTGCCTCGGCGTTGGTGGAGTCCGTCATGAACAGGTCCACGCCGCGCTCGCCGAACTTCGCGAATCCCCGCAGGTCCGTGATGCGGCCGTCGAGGGGCAGCTGGTCCATCTTGAAGTCGCCGGTGTGCAGCACGGTGCCGCCATCGGTGGTGATGAACACCGCGAGCGCGTCAGGAATCGAGTGGTTGACTGCCACGAACTCGAGCCCGAACTTGCCGAGCTGCTCGGACTGCCCCTCCTTGACCGCAAGCGTGATGGGGTTGATGCGGTGCTCCTTGAGCTTGGCCTCGATGAAGGCCAGCGTGAGCTGCGAGCCGATGATCGGGATGTCCTGGCGCAGGCGCAACAGGTACGGGACCGCACCGATGTGGTCCTCGTGGCCGTGGGTGAGGACGATCGCCTCGATGTCGTCCACGCGATCCGCGATGTAGCCGAAGTCGGGCAGGATCAGGTCGACGCCCGGCTGGTTCTCCTCCGGGAACAGCACGCCGCAGTCGACGATAAGCAGGCGGCCCTCAATCTCGAACACGGTCATGTTGCGGCCCACCTCCCCCAGTCCTCCGAGGGGCACCACACGCAGGGTGCCGTCCTGAAGCGGCTTCGGCAAGGTCAGTTCGGGGTGAAAATTCACGGGTCTCCTAGTGGGTCAGTGGCACGCCGACGGCGCGCAGTCGCGTGACGAACTCGCCGTACTCGGCGTCGTCGAAAGCGACATGGGGAAGGCGCATGTGGCGTGAGCTCGTCACGCCGAGCGCCTGCATCGCAGCCTTCGCGGTGACGGCGCCAAGGCCGCCTCCCATGAGAAGCTCGATGATGGGCAGTTGAGCGGCGAGCTCCGCGTCGGCAGTCGCGGCGTCGCCCACCTCATGGGCAGCGACCATCCGCGCGATCGATTCGCCGATGACGTGGCTCGCCACGGACACGACGCCGACGGCGCCTGCCCGGAGGAAGTCGAGAGTGAGGGGGTCGTCGCCGGAATACCAGGCGAGGCCCGTGCGCTCGATGCGTTCGCGGGCCTGGGTGACGTCCCCGGTGGCGTCCTTGACCGCCACGACGTTGTCGCGGCGGGCGATGGCGTCGAGAGCGTCGTCGCCGATCGGCATCGCGGTGCGACCCGGGATGTCATAGAGCATGATCGGCAGGCCAGTCGCTGAGGCGATGGCCTCGAAGTGAGCGAGCACGCCCAGCTGACTGGGCTTGGAGTAGTAGGGAGTGAGCGCAAGCACGCCGTCGGCGCCGCACTCCTCGGCCTGCTCGGCCATCATCACAGCGTGCGCGGTGTCGTTGGATCCTGCACCGGCGACGATGAACGCGCGCTCACCAACAGCCTCGACGAGCGCCTTCGTGAGCTCGAGCTTCTCGGGCGCGTGCGTGGTGGGAGCCTCGCCCGTCGTCCCCGACACCACCAGACCGTCGGATCCGTGGTCGAGAAGGTAGTTCGCCACGTCGATCGCGCCTGCGATGTCCAGGGTACCGTCTTGGTTCATGGGAGTGACCATGGCGGTCAGCACGGTCCCCATCGGGCGCGGTTGGGTCATGCGCCTAACCTACCGCGACCGGGCGCTCCGACAGTCTGAAGCAGGCCGTGCGGGCCTAGCGCTCGCCGCGGGTGGCGACGGTGAGGAGGACGGCGCAGTCGGTGATCGCCGTGAGGCCATGGCGTTCCAACGGGATCACCAGGTAGTCGCCCGCCCTCATCGTCAGCTCGGTGTTCCCCACCGTGAAGACGACCTCGCCGCGCAAAATCTGAAGCGTCGCCTCGCCCGGGCTGTCGTGCTCGTTCAGGCGGTTCCCGGCGGCGATGGCGATCAGCGTCTGGCGCAGGTCGTGCTCATGATCACCCATCAGCGTGATCGCGTGACGTCCTGCTGGTTGCTCGTGCGCGAGACTCAGGTGCTCGTCGACGAGACTTTCGAGATTGACGGTATCCACTGTGACTCCTTGGCTGAGGACTCCTCACTCAAGCACAACTCGGCCTCCGCGTCGCGCGCATGCCGGCCGGCCTCCCGCCCGTGGGCGGAAGCGGCGTAGGGTGATGCCGTGGCTGCGATACCGACCCCATATGAGGACCTGCTGCGCGACGTGCTCACCACGGGTACCCGCAAGGCCGACCGGACAGGCACCGGCACATTGTCGGTCTTCGGGCGCCAGCTGCGGTACGACCTCAGCAAGGGCTTCCCGCTCGTGACGACCAAGCGCGTGCACATGCGCTCCGTGGTCGGAGAGCTGCTCTGGTTCCTGCGAGGCGACACCAACGTGCGCTGGCTGCAGGAGCGTGGCATCTCCATCTGGGACGAGTGGGCGGATGAGAACGGCGAGTTGGGACCGGTGTACGGGTATCAGTGGCGCTCGTGGCCCGCCCCGGACGGCTCCCACGTGGACCAGATCGCGGCCGTCGTCGAGTCCATTCGCACGAACCCCGACTCGCGCCGCCACATCGTGAGTGCGTGGAATCCGGCCCTCATTGAGGACATGGCGCTGCCGCCGTGTCACGCCCTGTTCCAGTTCTACGTCGAAGACGGAAGGCTGAGTTGTCAGCTGTACCAGCGCAGCGCGGACCTCTTTCTCGGCGTGCCGTTCAACATCGCCTCGTACGCCCTGCTCACGCACATGATCGCGGCGCAGACGGACCTCGACGTGGGTGACTTCGTGTGGACCGGCGGCGACTGCCATATCTACTCCAACCACCTCGAGCAGGTGCGCACGCAGCTCTCGCGCGAACCGTATCCCTACCCCACGCTGCAGCTGTCCGCCAAGGCCTCGCTGACGGACTACGACATCGACGACATCGGCCTCGAGAACTACCAGCACCACCCGGGCATCAAGGCCCCGGTGGCCGTCTGAGGCGGGGTCTCGCACGATGCTGAAGGCCATCTGGGCGCAGGCGCGCGACCCGCACGGCCGGCCGGTGATCGGCTCACATGGCGACATGCCTTGGCACCTGCCGGAGGATCTGCGTCGGTTCAAGGACCTCACGTCCGGTGCGGCCGTGGTGATGGGCCGCCGTACCTGGGAGTCGTTTCCCGACAAGGCACGGCCTCTGCCTGGCCGTACCAACGTGGTCATCACCTCAGCCCCCAGCGTCGAGGGCGCCGATGCGGTGGCGGGCTCACTGGCCGCGGCGCTGGATGCCGCGTCAAGGTTGGCGCCCAGGACCGACACGTGGGTGATCGGCGGCGGACGGGTGTACGCGGAAGCCATGCCGATCATCGACCAGCTCGAGATCACGGAGATCGACCTTGAGGTCGCGGGCGACACGTTCGCGCCGGTTGTCGATGCCGCAGCGTGGACGGTCATCGCCGAAGGGCCCTGGCAGGAATCCCGCACCGAACTCCGCTACCGGTTCCTCACCTACGCACGCCGCTGACGCCGCGCCCCGGCAGTCACTCAGTGCCGAAGGCGCGGCCAGGTTCGGCACTGGAGGACTGCGAGCGCGCTCGGGGCTGGGGTGCGGTGGCAGGATGACTGCATGGCCTTTTCCGTGCCGCACCGGATCGAGACCGAGCGGCTGGTGCTGCGCCGGTACGTCGAGTCTGACGCGCAGCAGCTCGCGACGGTGATCACCCGCAACCTCGGCCACCTGCGCACCTACATGGAGTGGGCTGAGTTCGAGCCGCAGACCGTCCAGCAGCGGGAGCAACTGATTGCAGAGTTCGCGCGACAGTTCGACGAAGGCGAGGCGTTCACGCTGGGCATGTTCACCCGCGACGGCACGCTCGTGGGAGGCACGGGGTATCACGTGCGCACCGATCCCGACCGCCTGGCGCTCGGCTACTGGATCGACAGTGAGCACGAGGGCCGCGGCCTCGTGACGGAGGCTTGCGCTGCGCTCACCCGCGTGGCACTCGAGGTCGCTGGCGCGGAGATCGTCGACATATCGTGCGCGCCGAGCAACGTCCGCAGTGCCGCCGTGCCTGCGCGCCTGATGTTCGAGCGCCAAGAACGTCCCGGACAGCAGTGCTACGACAGCGGGGTCAAGCACGACTCGATCACGTGGTTCGCGACTCGGGCCACGCTCGCGACCGAGCCGCTGGCCTCGACTCCGCGCCCACGGGCCTTCGACAGCGACGGCGAGGTGGTGCCATGGCCGACCTAGACGCCTCCCCCGCTACGGGATCGTTGACGCCATGACGTCGCAGGAGCGATCCCCTCTGCGACGTGCACCCGCGCGCATCGAGACCCCGCGCCTGACCCTGCGCTCGTTCCGCGAGGACGACGCCCGCGCGCTCACGGCTCTCGTGACCGCCAGCATCGATCACCTCACTCCTTGGCAGCCGTGGGCCACGGACGAGCCCGTGTCCGTCGTTCAGCGGCGCAGCGCATTGTCGGCTCTTGCCGCTCAGTTCGACGCCGGGGAGGCCGCACACTACGCGGTGGTGCGGCGCGACGACGGCCGGCTGCTCGGCAGCGTCGCGCTCGTGCCCGGCAAGTCCGACGACCGCATCGAGATCGGCTACTGGGTCGGCTCGTCGCACGTACGCCGCGGCTACGCGAGCGAGGCCGCCGGTGCGCTCACCCAGGCCGCGCTGGGACCGATGGGCCTGACCCGCGTCGAGCTGTGGGCGGACGCGGACAACGACGCCTCCAACGCGGTGGCCCGCCGCATGGGCTTCACCTTCGTGGGCTCAGAGCCCTCGTATCGGCACCAGGCACACGCGCCGCTGATGCACGTGTGGGTCGCCGAGCAAGACCTGCTCGACGAGGAGGTGCTGCTCCCCACACAGCTATGGATGTTCGACGCGGACGGCGCCGAGCTGCCAACTCCTGGGCTACCCGGCCCCGAGTAGTGCCCTCGCCGGCACGGCGTCGCATGGCGCACCAGCGGTGCCACGCGCGTGAGCGGTGGCCCCGTGCGGCTCTGACAGGATTGCCGCATGCCCCGCGCCACCAGGTTTCGCCTGGATCCCGCCCGCCAGCAGGCGATCTCGGTCTCGCTCGCCACGGGCGCCTACGCGATCAGCTTCGGAGCGCTGTCGGTGGCCGCCGGGCTCGACATCTGGCAGACGATGGCGCTCAGCCTGCTGGTGTTTTCCGGTGGCTCCCAGTTCGCGTTCGTCGGCGTCATCGGCGCGGGAGGTACGGCAGCAGCAGCGGTCGCCACCAGCACCTTCCTGGGGCTACGCAACGGCTTCTACGGGGTCGGCCTCGCGCCGGTGCTGCGGCCGATCAAGGGGTGGCGGCGTGTGGCGGCGTCCCAGGTCACGATCGACGAGTCGACGGCCGTCGCCCTCGCGCAGCCCGCGGACGATGTGGGAGCCCGCCGCGCCGGGTTCTGGTGGACCGGCATCGGCGTCTTCATCGCATGGAACCTCATCACCATCGTGGGGGCGGCGCTTGGCGCCCGCATCGGCGATCCCGCCCAATGGGGCCTCGACGCCGCCGCGGCCGCCGCCTTTCTGGGCCTGCTGTGGCCGCGCCTGGCGACGCGCTTCGCTCAAGGCGTCGCCGCCGCATCGGCCGTCCTTGCGCTGGCGCTCACGCCCCTCCTGCCCTCGGGACTGCCGATCCTCGCCGCCGCGCTGATCGCGGTGATCGCAGGATGGCGCGCCCCGCGCTCGGAGGTGCCCGAGTGACCCCGTACGTGCTGATGTGGATCGCGATCGTCGCGGCCGGAGCCCTCGCCTGGGCGACCAAGTACGCGGGCCACGTGGTGCCCGAGGCCTGGCTCGAGAACCCGCGAGTGCACCGGATCGCCGCGTTCGTGACGGTGGCGCTCCTCGCCGCGCTGTTCGGCGTCCAGGCGTTCACCACCGGTTCCACGCTCGTGCTGGACGCCCGGGTGGCGGCCGTCGTCGTCGCGGCAGTGCTGCTGTGGCGGCGCGCGCCGTTCATCGTCGTGGTGTTCGCGGCCGCTGCGGTCGCCGCGGCGCTGCGGCTCGCCGGCTGGGCCTAGCCCTGGACCCTGCGAGCGCCTACAGCAGCTCGAAGGCGGCGAACGCTGTCAGGAAGCCCGACGACGTGATCAGCCCCGTCGCCCAGTGGTCGGTCGCCACCGCCTCCGGGATCATCGAGTTGACGACCATGCCCAGGAGGGCCCCGGCAGCCAGTGCAAGGGTGACGCCACGGACATCGCCCGACGCCCCCGACATGAGCTCGGCACCGACCACGGCAGCGATCACGGCGGCGAGGACGATGCCCGCCCACATCACGAACACTGCTCGCGCCGTCCGTCCCGTGTTCTTGAGAGGCACCGTGCCGGAGAGCCCTCCCGTCACGTTGCTCAGGCCGATCACCACCACCGCCGCCGTCGGGAACGCCCCGGCCCCGGCCGTGATCCCGATGATGAGCGCTTGAGGGACATTGTCGAGCACCGCCCCGACAGCGTGGGCTACTCCGCCTTCAGACGAGCCGCCTCGCTTTGCCGTGGGATTGCGAGATTCGGGTTCATGCTCAGGCTTGTTCTTCTTAACGGCCCGCAGCAGGGCCGCGTCTGCGGCCACATAGAGGACGGTACCGGCCGCGAACCCCCCGACGACCGGCCAGATCCCTCCCACATCGTTGGAGTGGCGCACCAACTCGTAGGCCAACGTAGCGAGAAGCGCCCCCGCTCCCCATGCCACCACGGACGCGACGACGCGCGTGCTCAGCCGCCACCTCCAGGCGATCGCCGCCCCGAGGAGCAGCGGACTCACGCCGAGGAGCGCGGCCAGCACTTCGGTCGCTATTGCCATGCCTCCACGGTAGGGGCAGATCTCCGCTCCTGCTGGCTCTCCCGTCGGTGCAGACCGGGCCCGCGACCTGACGCGAGCCGCGTAGCCTTGAGACCATGCCCACTGCCGACGTCTCCGCCCGCCCCGCCGTTCCAGGTGACGAGGAGGCCATCGCCGCGATCCAGCTCGCCGCGTGGCGCGACCGGATCGGTGCCGAGGCGGTCGATGCGCTGCCCCGGGACGAGGTGCTCGCAGGATGGGGCGCGGCGATCGAGTCGCCGCCGTCGCGAGAGCACCGCGTGTTCGTCGCCACCGACGGCCCCCATGTGGTCGGGTTCGCGGCGCTCGCCCAGGGTGGCGAGGTGATCGCGCTGGAGGTCGCGCCTGAGCACCGTCGCCACGGCCACGGCTCGCGGCTGCTGGCCGCGTGTGTCGACACGCTGCGCATCAAGGGCGGCACGAGCGTACGGGCCTGGGCCATGGAGGGCGACGATGCGCGCGAGGCCTTCCTCACCGGCGCTGGCCTGGGCGAGGGCGGAGTACGGCGCGGCATGGAAGGTCCCACTGGCGAGATGGCCGAGCGAATGTTCCGCGCGGACCTGGAGCAGTAGCGCCCGGCGGTCAGGCCCCTGGCCGTCACCTGCCGGTCGTCACAGGCCGTTCGCGCGCCGCTGATCCCTGCGTTCGGCACGGTACAGGTCCGCGGCGTAGCGCAGCGCCTTGCGGGCTGCAGCGCGATCCCGGTTCGCCTCGTAGGCATGGCCAACGTGGAACCACGCCGACCAATCCTCCGGCCGCTCCTCGACATCGCGCCGTGCAGTCTCGTACACCGCCTCCGCTGCCTCCTCGGTGAGCCGGCCGTTGGCGCTGCGCTCACCCGCGTGCACCGGAAGCCGGCCCTCGCGATCGAGCTGGTTGGCCATGCGCTGCACCGTAATTCCGAGCCGCCACTCCTGATAGAGCCACCACGCGCCCACGAGCGGGAGCACCAGCAGGGCAGCGCCGAGCCCGCGCGCCGCAAGCTCGTCGGCGCGGATGAAGGCGAAGGCGAAGTCCGCGACGAACGCGAAGTACAGCGCGACGATGACCGTGATGGCCACGGCCGCGAGGAACCCAGGGTTCCGGAAGAGGCCCATCTACAGTCCCATGTACCGGTCGAGTCCCACCGTGAGCCCGGGGTGCGCAGTGACCTCGCGAATCCCCAGCAGGACGCCAGGCATGAAGGAACTGCGGTCAAAGCTGTCGGTGCGGATCGTGAAGGCCTCTCCGGCATTGCCGAACAGCACCTCCTCGTGGGCAACCATGCCGCGCAGGCGGACGGCGTGCACGTGGACGCCGTCGATGTCGGCGCCGCGCGCGCCCTGCGGGTCATGGGTCGTGGCATCGGGGCTGGGCGCGATCCCGGCTTCCGCGCGCGCCGCAGCGATGCCCCGTGCGGTGTGGATCGCGGTGCCCGAGGGCGCGTCCACCTTGTCGGGGTGGTGAAGTTCGACGACCTCGGCGGATTCGAAGTACGGAGCCGCGACGGCGGCGAAGCGCATCGCCAGCACCGCGCCGATGGCGAAGTTCGGGGCGATGAGGACACCGAGGTCGGGGCGCTCCTTGAGGTGCTCCTCGACCCGCGCTAGCGCGTCGCTGGTCCAGCCGGTGGTGCCCACCACAGCATGCACACCGGCGTCGATGAGGGCATGCACGTTGGCCTCGGCGGCGTCCGGCACGGTGAAGTCGACGGCAATCTCCGCCTTCGCGTGAGCGACCTCAGCGATGTCGTCGTCGGTGTCGAGGGCCGCGACGAGCTCCAAGCCCTCGGCGGCCTCCACCGCCCGCACCACGTGAGAACCCATGCGCCCCGAGGCACCCAGCACTGCGACGTTGATCATGGCTCTACTCTAAGGCCGCCCCCGCCCCCAACTTCCAATGGCCGGTGTGACGGGAGTGAACCGTGAGGCGCCGACTTGCGAGTTCCGGATCTCATGCGACGCACGGGTCACATCGACCATTGGGAATCCCGGTGGCGGTGAGGTGGAGAGCGGCCAATGCGGGCGCTGGCTCAGGCGGCTGGGCCCACGCGCACCCGGCTGCGCGGGCGCGCAGCGAGGTCGGTGGCAAGGCCCATCACCTGGTCGGCAGTGACCGCGCGGACCTCGTCGAGAGCCTCGCCGATGCTCCACAGTTCGCCGAACACCAGCTCCGACTTGCCGAGCCGCGACATGCGCGAGTACGAGTCCTCGAGCCGCAGCACCGTGGTCCCCGCGATCTGACCCTTGGCCTTCACCAGCTCCTCCGCCGTGACGCCCTCCGTCATGCGCTCGAGCTCGGCGCCCAGCAGGCGTTCGACCTCGTCCGCCGCCTTGGGGTTGCACGCGGCATACATACCCCAGATCCCCGTCTCCGCGTTGGGAGCTCCGAACGAGTAGACGGCGTACGTGAGGCCGCGCTTCTCGCGAATCTCCTGGAACAGACGAGAGGACATGCCACCGCCGAGGATCGCGTTGAACACGCTGAGGGTGCTCCGCCGCTCGTCCGTGGCGCGGTACCCCCGTGAGCCGAGGAGCACGTGGGACTGCTCGAGATCGCGGGTCACGGTGACCTCGGGCACGAGCCCAGCGTCGAGCGGCGCCAGCGCGTCCCGCCTGCCGGCTGGGACCACGTCGCCCGTGACGTCCCAGCCGCCCTGGACGAGCGCATCGGTCACCAGGGCGCACACGGTCTCGTGATGGACGTTGCCCGCGGCGGTGACGATGAGCCCCTCGGGCACGTAATGCTGGCGATAGTGCTCCCACACTGCATCTCGCGTCACGGACCTGATGAGGTCCGGCGTGCCACCGATGGGCCGGCCGAGCGGGTGACCGGACAGCACGGCCTCGGTGAAGCGCTCGTGCGCGACGTCGCCCGGGTCGTCCTCGGCCATCGCGAGCTCTTCGAGGATGACGCCACGCTCCATCTCGAAGTCAGCCTCGTCGAGCCGTGCGGACGTGACCATGTCGAGGATCAGATCGATCGCGAGCGGCAGGTCCGTGTCGATGGTGCGGGCGTAGTAGCAGGTGTACTCCTTGCCCGTCATGGCGTTCGACTCGCCGCCCACTCGGTCGAAGGCCTCGGCGATGTCGAGTGCGCTGCGCCTGGCCGTGCCCTTGAACAGCAGGTGCTCGAGGAAGTGGGTGGATCCAGCGTGCTCGGGAGTCTCATCGCGAGATCCGACGCCGATCCAGGCGCCCATAGTCGCCGATCGCATGCCGGGGATGTGCTCGGTCAGGACGCGCACACCACCGGGTAGCACGCTGCGCTGGATGACGGCTCCGGCGTCCTGCTCGACGGTGAGGTGGGCTCCGAGGGATGAGGTGGGGACAAGAGGAAGTGCGTGAGGCATGGGAGCGAGCCTAACGCGCAGCCTGGGCGAACGCGCTCACCGGCTCTCCCCCGCATCGGCCGCCCTGCCTAAGCATCCGCAGCGGCCGATGCGTGGGGAAGGTCGCTCTCGCCCGTCGCCACTCATCCGGCGCAGTTGGCTACGCGGCGAGCAGGGACGGACCTGGCGCAAACGCCACGAAGGCGGCCCCGGCATCAGCCGGGACCGCCCTCGTGAGGTTCAGTGAGGTAGCGACTTAGTTGTCGTCGCCGCCCTCGTCGTTGGAGTCACCCTCGGAGCCGTCTTCGACGACGCCCAGCGACAGCTTGCCGCGCGGGTCGACCTCGGCGATCTGGACCTGAATCTTCTGGCCGATGGACAGCACGTCCTCGACGTTCTCGACACGGTTGCCACCCACAAGCTTGCGGATCTGCGAGATGTGCAGCAGTCCGTCCTTGCCCGGGGAGAGCGAGATGAACGCGCCGAACGCGACCGTCTTGACGACGGTGCCGACGAACCGCTCGCCGACCTCGGGCACGTGCGGGTTCGCGATCGCGTTGATCGCAGACCGCGCGGCCTCGGCCGACGGGCCGTCGACGGCGCCGATGAACACGGTGCCGTCGTCTTCGATGCTGATGTCCGCACCGGTGTCGTCCTGGATCTGGTTGATCATCTTGCCCTTCGGGCCGATGACCTCGCCGATCTTGTCAACGGGCACGCGCACCGTGATGATGCGGGGTGCGTACTCGCTCATCTCATCGGGCTCGGAGATCGCGGAGTTCATCACGCCGAGGATGTGCAGACGCGCATCCTTGGCCTGGCTCAGCGCGCCCACCAGCACCGACGTGGGAATACCGTCGAGCTTGGTGTCGAGCTGAATCGCCGTGATGAACTCGGACGTGCCGGCGACCTTGAAGTCCATGTCGCCAAAGGCGTCCTCGGCACCGAGGATGTCGGTGAGCGCCGCGTAGCGGGTCTCGCCGTCGACCGTGTCGGACACGAGGCCCATTGCGATGCCCGCGACCGGAGCCTTCAGCGGCACACCGGCGTTGAGCATGGCGAGCGTCGAGGCGCACACCGAACCCATCGAGGTGGAACCGTTGGAACCCAGGGCCTCGGAGACCTGACGGATCGCGTAGGGGAACTCCTCGCGGCTCGGGAGCACCGGCACGAGGGCACGCTCGGCGAGCGCACCGTGGCCGATCTCGCGACGCTTGGGTGAACCCACACGACCGGTCTCGCCCGTCGAGAACGGCGGGAAGTTGTAGTGGTGCATGTAGCGCTTCTTCGTCTCCGGGTTAAAGGAGTCGATCTGCTGCTCGAGCTTGAGCATGTTCAGCGTGGTGATACCCATGATCTGGGTCTCGCCGCGCTCGAAGATCGCCGAGCCGTGCACACGCGGGATGGGGCCGACCTCGGCGGACAGCGGACGGATGTCCGCGAGTCCACGACCGTCGATGCGAACGCCGTCCTTAAGGATGCGCTGGCGAATGGTCTGCTTGGTCACCGCGCGAATGGCAGCGGAGACCTCCTTCTCGCGGCCCTCGAACTGACCGGCGAAGTGATCAAGGGTGTTGGCCTTGATCTCGTCGAGGCGGTTCTCGCGGTCGTGCTTGTCAGCAATCTGCAGAGCAGACGTGAGGTCGCCGGAGACGTGCGGCTCGACTGCCGAGTAGACGTCGTCCTGGTAGTCGAGGAACCGCGGGAACTCCTGCGTCTCCTTGGCTGCCTTGCCGGCGAGCTCCATCTGAGCCTCGCACAGCAGCTTGAGGAACGGCTTGGCGGCCTCAAGGCCCTGCGCCACGACCTCTTCGGTGGGAGCCTGAGCGCCCTCGGAGATGAGGTTGAAGGAATCGGGGGTGGCCTCGGCCTCGACCATCATGATCGCGACGTCGTCACCGACGATGCGACCGGCAACGACCATGTCGAACACCGCGCGCTCCTTCTCGGAGTGCCGCGGGAACGCGATCCACTGGCCGTCGACGAGCGCGATGCGCACGCCGCCGATGGGGCCTGAGAACGGCAGGCCTGACAGCTGGGTGGCCATCGACGCCGCGTTGATCGCGAGCGTGTCGTAGCTGTCGTCGGGGTTGATCGCCAGGACGTCGATGACGACCTGAACCTCGTTGCGCAGACCCGACACGAAGGTGGGGCGCAGCGGCCGGTCGATCAGACGGCACGTGAGGATCGCGTCGGTCGAGGGACGGCCCTCGCGACGGAAGAACGAGCCGGGAATCTTGCCGGCTGCATACGAGCGCTCCTCGACGTCCACCGTCAGGGGGAAGAAGTCGAAGCCTTCGCGGGGGTGCTTGCCGGCCGTCGTGGCCGCCAGCAGCATCGTGTCGCCATCGAGGTAGGCGGCGGTGGAACCCGCAGCCTGCTTGGCCAGACGGCCAGTCTCGAAGCGGACGGTGCGGGTGCCGAACGAACCATTATCAATGGTCGCCTCGGCGAATTGGATCTCGGGACCTTCCATAGGGAAGTCGCTCCATTCTGTGGGAGCAGGCCAGGCGAACTCAAAGGGGCAACGATTGCCTCACTGATCGTCAGTCGACATGCTCAGACTCATTGCCGCGTAAGGCATACGCGGGGATTCTGCTCATCTCCACCGAGGATCAGCGTTCAGCCGGCCTGCCAGGTGTATGAAATTGGGCACCGCCACTGCTGGCGGGCCACGTCCATGCTATCAGCCGATGCGCCTGTCGCAGTGAGGTGCGGCGCCAGGGCAAGAGAAAGGCCCGGCCGCTCGACTCTCGGAAGAGAGGAGCAGCCGGGCCGAGCGCACCGGGCGCGCCTAGCGGCGCAGGCCCAGGCGCTCAATCAACGAGCGATAGCGCTCGATGTCGATGCGGGTGAGGTAGTTCAGCAGGTTGCGGCGCTGACCGACCATGAGGAGCAGACCACGACGCGAGTGGTGGTCGTGCTTGTGCTCCTTCAGGTGCTCATTGATGTCATTGATGCGCTGCGTCAGCAGTGCAACCTGGACCTCGGGGGAGCCGGTGTCGCCCTCGGTCGTGGCGTACTCGGTCATGATCTTCTTCTTGACAGCAGTATCGAGAGGCATCGACTAGCTCCTTGTAGACTCGTTGCGCGGCGCACCCGGGCTGGTTCTCCGGGGCACTGGGATCCGCGGCCGTTTCACGGCGACGTCCCAGCATACCGGAATCGCGCGATGCGCGCGACGTGCCACCTAGGGCCCCGGTGTGCCGCCAGTCCCGTACCCGGTGTTCGCTGTCCAGCGCGCAGTCTCGGCCCCACCCTCGTGCATGGGTGGGTTGCCGCTCGTGGTCCTCGCCATCTCGCCGGAACTCCGCATGCGCCCCTCCAGCCAGATCGCGAGCCGCGAGACCATCACGTTGATGACGATGTAGATCATGGCCCCCACGAGGAAGACCGGAATCATGTACCGGTCGCCAAAGTAGTCGCGCATCTGTCGGATCTGCCGCAGCAGTTCGGGGTAGGCGATGATGTAGCCGAGCGACGAGTCCTTGAGCAGCACCACGAGCTGGCTCACCAGCGCGGGAAGCATGATGCGCACGGCCTGCGGCATCTCGATGAGCACCGTGGTGCGCATGGTGGACAGGCCGATCGACAGGCCTGCCTCGCGCTGTCCGGCCGGCAGCGCCGCGAGACCGGCCCTCAGTATCTCGGCGACGACGGCCATGTTGTAGACGACGAGCCCGAACACCACCGAGGCGAGGCCCGACCAGCCGAAGCCCAGGCGCGCGAGCACCATCATCAGCAGCACGGGGAGTCCTCGGAAGATCTCGGTCACGATGGTGGCCGATGCGCTTCCCAGCCGGTTGCGCAGCCCACGCCGCAGCACGCTGAGTGCGCCGCCCAAGGCGAGCGCGAGCGGGGCCGAGATAGCGGTGGCGATCATGGTCGCCCCGAGCCCGCGCACGATCAACGCGTGCCACACATCTGCGGGCTCCTGGTTGCGTGGTGGATCCCACAGCACTTCCCACCGATCGTCGAAGATTCCGCGCTGATAGAACTCGTATACGAGGTAGCCCAGCAGGGCCACGAAGAACGCCGTGAAGACGATGTTGTAGACCACATCCCGGCGCTTGGCCTTGGGCCCAGGGATGTCGTAGAGGACGGAAGATGCGGCACTCATCGCGCGAACGCCACCCTTCGCTCGACCTGCTGAGCGGCGATCCCCAGCGGGATGGTGATCAGCAGATACATCAGGCCCACGCCCACGATGATCTCGATGACGTCGGCCGGATGGCGGTTCGCGAGGCGGAACGAGATGGCGACCAGCTCGGTGAAGGCGAAGCCCGCCGCCACGGAGGTGTTCTTGGTGAGAGCGATGAGCACCGAGATCAGCGGCGGGATGGCGGAGCGCCACGCCTGCGGCAGCACGACCCGCGTGAGCGTCTGCGAGAAGGTCATGCCCACCGAGCGCGCCGCCTCAGCCTGGCCGATTCCCACGGAGTTGACGCCAGACCGCAGTGCCTCGCACACGAAGGAGCTGGTGTACAAGCTGAGCGCGACGACGGAGGGCCAGAAGCCGAGTGGCAGCACGAATCCGAAGGACGGCGCGACGAACACCCAGAAGAAGAACATCAGGGTCAGCGGGGTATTGCGCACGAGCTCGACGTAGAGGGTGCCAAAGGTACGTAACGGCCCGATCGGCGACACCCGACACGCGGCGAGCACGGTCCCCCACACGAGCGCGAGCACTCCTGAGACCGCCGTCAGCGACAGCGTGGCGAGGAAGGCCCCCCAGATGAGGCCGAACTCCTCGATGAAGGTGATCACCGACGCTCCTTCACTCAGTGACGGACGTGGGGGGGCCGGANCCCCCAGATGAGGCCGAACTCCTCGATGAAGGTGATCACCGACGCTCCTTCACTCAGTGACGGACGTGGCCCCTCCGAGTTCGGAGGGGCCACGCCTCGTGTCGTCTACTCGGTCTCGTACCGGTCGACGGTGGGCACCTCAGGCTCGGGCAGGACCGTGCCAGCGGTCTCGTTCCAGGCCTCGAGCCAGCGGCCGTCCTCGAAGATCTCCTCTAGAACGTCATTGATCCAGTTGCGGAACTCGTCGTCCTCGCGAGCGACGCCGATGCCGTACGGCTCGTCGGTGAACTGCTCTCCCACGATCTTGAACGGCACGTCCGTGTCCTCGGACTCGGCAACGTAGCCCGCGAGAATCACGTTGTCGGTGGTCACGACGTCGACCTGACCGTTGCGCAGCGGCTCCAGGCAGTCCGTGTACGCCGCGAACAGCGACAACTCGGCGTCGGGGTAGTTCTCCGCGATGTTCGCGGCGGGCGTCGACCCTTCGACGGAGCACACGCTCATGCCGGCCAGGTCTTCCGGTCCCTCGATCTCGTCGTTGTCCGCAAGGGTCATCAGGGACTGGCCCGCGATGTAATACGGGCCGGCGAAGCTGATGACCTCTTTGCGCTCGTCGTTGATGGTGTACGTCGCGACCACCATGTCGACGGTGCCATCCACGATGAAGGGCTCGCGGTTGGCCGAGACGGTCTCGACCCACTCGATGCCGCCTTCGTCGATGCCGAGCTCCCCCGCGATGATCTTCGCGATCTCGACGTCGAAGCCCTCGGGTGCCCCGCTCGGTGCCTGAAGTCCGAACAGCGGCTGGTCGAACTTGGTGCCGATGGTGATCTCCCCCGCCTCCGCGAGCTCCGCCATCGTGGAGCCCTCAGGGAACTCCCCTGCCTCTACCTCTTCGACCTCGGCCGCGCCGTCGTCGGATCCGCACGCCGCGAGGGCGAGCACCGCGGCCGCGCCCAGCGCGGTCCACTTGGTTGGTGTGAGCATGTTCTCTTCCTCTCTCCCTCCCCGAGGGTTGCCCGGGGCCTCTGACACGCGCTGGCCTTCTGGATCAGTGCGTGAGAATCTTCGACAGGAAGTCCTGGGCGCGGCTGGTCTGCGGGTTCGTGAAGAACTCCTCCGGAGTCGCCTCTTCCATGATCTTTCCGTCAGCCATGAACACGACCCGGTTCGCGGCCTTGCGCGCGAAGCCCATCTCGTGAGTCACGACGATCATCGTCATGCCGTCCTTCGCGAGGTCGGTCATGACGTCCAGGACCTCGTTGATCATCTCGGGGTCGAGGGCGGAGGTGGGCTCGTCGAACAGCATCACCTTGGGCTGCATCGCGAGCGAACGTGCGATTGCGACGCGCTGCTGCTGACCGCCGGAGAGCTGCGCGGGCAGCTTGTCTGCCTGGTTCGCTACGCCCACGCGCTCGAGAAGCGCCATCGCCTCTTCACGTGCCTTGGCCTTGGGGGTGCCGCGCACCTTCATAGGCCCCAGAGTCACGTTCTCGAGAATGGTCTTGTGGGCGAAGAGATTGAACGACTGGAAGACCATGCCGACGTCGGCGCGCAGTTTCGCGAGCGGCTTGCCCTCGTCCGGCAGCTTCACGCCGTCCACGGAGATGGTGCCGCTGTCGATGGTCTCGAGCCGGTTGATCGCCCGGCAGAGCGTGGACTTCCCCGCACCCGAGGGGCCGATCACCACCACAACCTCGCCGCGGCGCACCGTCATGTTGATGTCTGCCAGCACGTGGAGCTCGCCGAAGTACTTGTTGACGCCATCGAGCACGACCAGTGGCTCGCCCCGCTCGACCTGCACCGATCCCGGGACTTTGTCCATCTTCAGACAATAGCCGCTGGAATCGCCAATTTGTCCGGCTTAATCGACTTGTAACACTTCGCGGCACCACTGGACATCAGCGGCTAGCGCATCCTTGAGCCCGTCGAGGGAGCCGAAGTCGAGCATGGGACGCCGCCACTCGACCAGATCGAAACTGACGAGGGCTCCATAGAGGTCAAGTCCCGTCCGGTCGAAGGCGAACCCCTCGATGCGTAGACCCCGAGCGCCGACGGTGTAGTTGATGCCGATGCTGATCGCTGTCGCGAGCGGTTCGCCGGTCAGCGTGGCGGCCCGCTCGTTGTCGCGCGGATCGAGCACGGTCATCCAGCCCGCATAGACGCCGTGCCGAGGGACCATGCCGCCCGTCACATCGAGGTTCGCCGTCGGGAAGCCGATCTCGCGGCCCAGCTTGTCTCCGTCGACCACCACTCCGCGCAGCCGATGCGGCCGGCCTAGAACATCGGCCGCCTCGCGCATGCGCCCGTCGTCCAGGAGCTCCCGCACCCAGGTCGACGACCATCGCCGCCCGCTCTCTGACACCGCGCACGCGTCGTCCACGACGTCGGTCTCGAAACCCATGCTGGCGCCGATGGCGCGCATCGTAGCGACGTCACCGGCGTTTCCACGCCCGAACTTGGTGTCCGCGCCCACCACCACGGTGGCCGCGCCGAGTCCATCGACGAGCCAGCGTCGCACGAACTCCTGCGGCGTCTGGCTCGCGAACTCGAGCGTGTACGGCACCACCAGGACGCCGTCGAGCCCCGTCTGCGCAAGTCGGTCGAGCTTGTCGTCGAGCCCAGTGATGAGCACGGGCGGGTGCTCGGGGTCGTGGACAGCCTTCGGGTGGGGCTCGAAAGTGACCGCGACGGCGCGGTGGTCCCTCGCGCGGGCGTCCGCCACCATCTGCTCCAGAACCGCCTGGTGACCGCGATGCACCCCGTCGAAGTTGCCCAGCGTCACGGCGGTGGGCCCCAGGTCGGAAGGGACCTCGTCGAGTGAGCGCCAGATCTGCATGGCGCTCATTGTGCCGCAGCCGCGGACGGCGCCGCTCCAGAAGGGCGGAACACGACCGCAGGGCGCAGGGAGGCCCCGCGGCGCTCGAGCACCGCCACCAGGTCTCCGTCGGGGGCGAGGCCCGCGATGGGGCCCTCCCCCGCGTGAGCCTCTTCAAGCGCCGATGCGGGGATCGACTGGCCATACCCGAGCGCCCGCGCATCGGGCTCGGTGAGGCGAAGCGTGGGCAGGAAGGCCGATGCGGCGGTGCCCATGTCCACGCGCGGCAGCTCGGCGCCCGAGTCGATCAGCGCCGCCAGCTCGTCAAGCGTGCGGGCATTGGCGAGCGTGAGCCCGCCCACCCGCGTGCGCCGCAGAGCGGTGAGGTGGCCGCCCACTCCGAGTGCGCTGCCGAGGTCGCGCGCGAGCGCACGAACGTAGGTGCCCGAGGAGACCTCGACGCGCACGTCGAGGTCGACATGCTCGCCCTCACGCCGGGTGTCGAGCACGTCGAAGGAGCTCACCGTGACCGGCCGCGCGGGGATCTCCACAGATTCTCCGTCGCGGGCGCGCTTGTAGGCGCGCTGTCCGTCGATCTTGATCGCGCTCACGCTGCTGGGCACCTGGGAGATGTCGCCGGTCAAGCCAGCCACCGCATCGGCGATTGCCGCATCGGTGACCGACGAGGCGTCGCGAGTCGCCGTGACGTCGCCCTCGGCGTCATCGGTCACCGTGGACTGCCCGAGCCTGATGGTCGCCTCGTACGCCTTGTCGTGGCCGACGATGTACGTCAGCAAGCGCGTGGCGCGGCCGATGCCGATCACGAGCACGCCCGTGGCCATCGGATCGAGCGTGCCGGCGTGGCCGACCTTGCGCGTACCCGCGAGCCGGCGCATGCGGCCCACGACGTCGTGCGACGTCCATCCCGCGGGCTTGTCGACGACCACGAGCCCCGGGACGGGCTCGGGCCTAGGAGCCTTCGCCATCCGGATCACGGCCGTCGGTTTCACGGCCGTCGGCATCACGGTCCTCGGGACGTCGGTAGGGGTCCTCGTCGCCGGCGTACTGCGCGTTCTCGCGCAACTTCGCCAGCTCCGCGTCGCGCTGCTGCGCCTCGTACAGCGCCTTGTTGAGCGTCGCAGCAGTCTCGGGCACCGCGTCGAGATGGAACTCGAGCGACGGCGTGAGTCTGATGCCGAGCTCCTTGCCCATCAGGGAGCGCAGGCGCCCCTTGGCAGAGGCGAGGGCGGCGGCCGTAGCCGCACGCTCCTCGTCCCCGCCGTACACGGTGTAGAACACGGACGCCTGCTGCAGGTCGCCGGTGACACGAACGTCGGTCACCGTAACGAACCCTAGGCGCGGGTCCTTGATCTCCTTCTCCAGCGCACGGGCCACCAATTTCTTGATGGTGCCCGCGAGCCGGAGTGCGCGTGCACTGTCTGCCATTACGTCCTCGGAATCTCAAACATCTCGAAGGTCTCGATCATGTCCCCGACACGGATGTCGTTGAACTTGCCCAGACCGATACCGCACTCGAATCCGTCCTTGACCTCGGTGACGTCGTCCTTGAAGCGACGCAGGGTGTCGATGGACGGCTCGCCGACCACCACGCCCTCGCGCACCACCCTGACCTTGGCGTTGCGACGGATGACTCCGTTGCGCACCAAGCAACCGGCGATGTTGCCGAACTTGGAGCTGCGGAAGATCTCCATGATCTCCGCACCACCAGTCTGGCGCTCCTCGTACTCGGGCTTGAGCATGCCGGTGAGCGACGCCTCGACGTCCTCGAGCACGCGGTAGATGACCGAGTAGAAGCGCATGTCCACGCCCTCGCGATCGGCGAGGTCCTGGACGCGCTCGGCGGGACGGACGTTGAACCCCAGGATGATCGCGTTGTCCACGGTCGCCAGGTTCACGTCGTTCTGCGTCACAGCGCCCACACCGCGGTGGATGATCCGCAGGTCGACCTGGTCGCCCACATCGATCTGCAGCAGCGCGTCCTCGAGTGCCTCGACGGCACCCGACACGTCTCCCTTGATGATGAGGTTGAGGGTGTCGACCTTGCCCTCCTCGATGGCCTTCGTGAAGTCCTCGAGGCTGATGCGCTTGCGACGCTTGGCCAACTGTGCGGCACGCTCGGCGGTCTCACGCTTCTCCGCGATCTGACGTGCCGTGCGGTCGTCGTCGGCCACCAGGAAGGTGTCGCCGGCGCCCGGAACGGAGGTCAGACCGATGACCAGCACCGGACGCGCGGGGAGCGCCTCCTGAACCGAGTTGTCGTGCTCGTCGAACATGGCACGCACGCGGCCATAGGCAGTGCCCGCAACAATCGAGTCGCCCACACGCAGCGTTCCGGAGTTGACCAGCACGGTCGCGACGGGACCGCGACCCTTGTCCAGGTGAGCCTCGACTGCCACACCGCGAGCGTCCTTGTCAGGATTCGCACGCAGGTCCAAGCCGGCATCTGCGGTCAGCAGTACGGCCTCGAGCAGAGCATCGATGTTCTTGTTCTGGAGAGCGGAGACCTCGACGAACATCGTGTCGCCGCCCCACTCCTCAGCCACGAGGTTGTACTCGGTGAGCTGCTGGCGGATCTTCTCTGGGTTCGCACCCTCGGAGTCGATCTTGTTGATCGCCACGACGATCGGCACGTTGGCCGCCTGCGCGTGGTTCAACGCCTCGATGGTCTGAGGCATCACGCCGTCGTCAGCCGCGACCACGAGGATCGCGATGTCGGTGACCTTGGCACCACGGGCACGCATGGCGGTGAACGCCTCGTGACCCGGGGTGTCGATGAACGTGATGGCACGAGTGATGCCTTCATGCTCGTGGTGGACCTGGTACGCACCGATGTGCTGGGTGATGCCGCCGGCCTCTCCCGAGATCACGTCCGCCTTGCGGATCGAGTCCAGGAGCCTGGTCTTACCGTGGTCGACGTGGCCCATGACGGTGACGACCGGGGGCCGCACCTCAAGGACATCGTCGCCCTCAGCCTCGAGCTCGGCCTCGATGTCGAGGCCGAAGTCCTCGAGCAGCTCGCGGTCCTCCTCCTCGGGCGAGACGATCTGGATCTTATAACCCAGCTCCTCTCCCAAGGTCTCGAACGTGGCCTCATCCAGGGACTGAGTGGCCGTGGCCATCTCGCCCAGGTGGAACAGGACAGTCACGAGCGAAGCGGGATTGACGTCGATCTTCTCGGCGAAGTCGCTGATGGTCGAGCCGCGACGCAGGCGAATCGGCGTGTTGCCGTCGCCCCGAGGGATCTGGACGCCGCCGATGGACGGCGCCTGCTGCTGCTCGTACTCGGCCCGCTTGGCCCGCTTCGACTTCCGCGAGCGTGCGGGGCGACCACCCTGGCGACCGAAGGCACCAGCGGTACCGCCGCCACGACCGCGACCACCGGCTGCGGGACGACCACCGGGGCCACCGCCTCCGGGACGACCGCCGGGACCGCCGCCGGGTGCACCGCGGCCACCGGGGCCGCCAGCGCCACCGGGACCGGGACGTCCGGGTGTGCGGTTGGGCATCTGCCCGGGCGAAGGACGCGGTCCGCGCCCACCGGGGCCGCCAGCACCAGCGGGACCACCCGGACCAGCAGGTCCTGCGGGTGCGCCGGGCGTGGGTGCTCCGGGACGCCCGCCGGGGCGGGCTCCAGGACGCTGCGTCTGGAACGGGTTGTTGCCGCCCGGGCGCGGACGGGGGCGGGGCCCCGGGGTGCGCTCGGAGAACGGGTTGTTGCCGCCGGGACGCGGGCGCGGCTTCGGCATGTCCGAAGGCGTCGGTGCGGCGGGCTTGCCCTCAGCGTCGGACGCCTGGTCCGCGGACGGTGCAGGCGCAGAGTCCTGCTGAGGAGCAGGGGTCGGCTCGGGCGCAGAGGCAGGAGCCTCGGCAGCCGGTGCCTCGGGTGCAGGCGGCTTGGGAGCCGCAGGCTTGGGCCCCGGCTTGGCCGCAGGCTTGGGCGCGTCCGTCGCGGGGGCGGCATCGGACTTCTCGGGAGCCGCGGGGAAGGCCTCACGGGCCTTGCGCACCACGGGTGCCTCGAGAGTCGACGACGGACCCTTGACGTATTCGCCGAGCTCGTTGAGCTTGGTGATCAGTTGCTTGCTCGGTACTCCGAGCTCTTTCGCGATCTCGTGAACGCGGGGCTTTGCCACAATTCTCCTGTCTCGGTTCGACCGAGGCAGGGTCGAACCATCGTTACCGGTAGGCACTCATTGCGAGGCACTCATCAGACGACCATGGGCTTTCGTCCCGTTCTGTCGATGGCTTGAATGGCGGGCGGTTCAGCTGCTCACGCGTCCGGAAGGACAACGCCCGATGCGTCTGCTGAGGGAGAGCGCAAAGCTCTCCCGAACTGACGTCGTCGGAAGGCGAGTGCAACGCAGTCGGGATCGGGATGCAGCCACGCTCCCCGACCCTGCTTGCTCCCGTGCTCGTCGACGACCACACGGCCGTCCTCGAGCGCGAGTCGCACCAGAACCGACCGAGAGGCCTTGCGTCGGCATCCGATGCACGTCCGCACGGGGACGTGCGGGAGCGCGCCGGAGTCCACAACAGGCTTTCTCGGCTCCATTAGTCTAGCGCGTTACCGCTCCGGCGCTGAACGGGGTGCCTCGGCGCGCCCCGGGGAGTCGGTGTCCTCGTCCGAGCGGATGTCGATGCGCCACCCTGTCAGACGTGCGGCGAGGCGGGCGTTCTGCCCTTCCTTGCCGATGGCGAGCGAGAGATGGAAGTCCGGCACGATGACGCGCGCGGCACGTGCCTCCTCGTCGACCACCGTGACCGACACGACCCGCGAGGGCGACAGCGCGTTACCCACGAAGGTCGCCGGATCCTCGTCCCAGTCCACAATGTCGATCTTCTCTCCGCGCAGCTCACTCATCACGGCGCGCACACGCGAGCCCATCGGACCGATGCAGGCGCCCTTGGCATTGACGCCGGACTCGAGAGCGCGCACCGCCATCTTGGTGCGGTGACCGGATTCGCGGGCAAGGCTCATGATCTCAACGGTGCCTTCGGCGATCTCGGGCACCTCCATCTCGAACAGCTGGCGCACGAGACCGGGGTGCGTGCGCGACAGCGTGATCGATGGGCCCTTCATGCCTCGTCCGACGCCAAGCACGTAGCCGCGCAGGCGCTGACCGTGCTCGTAGCGCTCAGTCGGAACCTGCTCGTGCGGCGGCAGGATCGCCTCGACGTCGCCGATGTCGACGTGCACGTTGCGCGGGTCGGCACTCTGCTGGATCACACCCGAGACCAGCTGCCCTTCCTTGCTCGCGTACTCGCCGAGCACCGCGTCGTCGCCAGCCTGGCGCATGCGCTGCACGATCACCTGGCGGGCCGTCGAGGTCGCGATGCGGCCAAAGTTGTCGGGAGTGTGATCGAACTCCGGCTGCGCTTCCACCGCGACGTCACCGTCGGGGTCCGGGTCCTCGCGAGCGTAGATCGACACCTTGCCGGTGTCGCGGTCCACGTGCGCCCTCGCGTGCCGGTAAGCGCCGGGCGTCTTGTGATACGCCGACACGAGTGCCTGCTCGATCGCGTCGACCAGAATGTCGAGGCGGATGTCGCGCTCTTTCTCAAGGCCCCTGAGGGCCTGCATGTCGATGTCCATGCCGCCTCCTTGCTGCTGTGATGTCAATGTACGGTGTCGTGCTGGGGCGAGTCAGTCGAGCCTGTTCAGCTCGACGATCACGCCTGCCTTCGTGACGTCCGCGATCGGAACTCGCTCGCTCACGTCCCCCGCGGTGATGACGAGGACGTCGCCGTCGACGTCCTCGAGCATGCCCGTCAGCGTGTCGCCCGACGCGAGCGTGAGCGCAACCTTGCGGGTGCGGGCACGCATGAAGTGGCGGCGTTCGGTGAGAGGCCGGTCGGCTCCGGGGGTGGACACCTCGAGCAGGTAGGGCGTTGACGGCACGTTCGCCTCGTCGAGAGCGGCCCCGATCGCGCGCGAGGCGGCCGCGACGGCGTCCAGATCAGCGGAGCCGACCTCGGTCTCGGGGAGGTCGACGGCGACGAGCACACGTGAACGCTTGCCGGCGGCGGTCACGGTCACGGAGTCGAGCTCCAGTCCGGCCTCGCGTGCGGCCGGCGCGGCGAGCTCGGTGATTCTGCTGGTGAGGTCCATGGGCTCAGCCTCCTGTGCGCTTAAGCAGCGGTCCGTTCCTGAAGTTCGTCGAAGGACAGTGTAGTCGCCCGCCATGAAAGGATGGCGGCCATGACGGCCCCTCTCCTGCGCGCATCGGCCGTCGCCGTTGCCGTGCTCTCGCTGGCGGCCTGCTCATGGCGGGTCGAGACGCCCCCGCCGGAGTGGCCCTCCCCCGGCCCGGTGACGCAGATGCGCGACGCCGCGGCGGAGCGGGAGCAGGCAGTCTTGGACGCGACGGGGCATGGAGCGGGCGCCGCGGGCGCTACCACCGCCCAGGCATCCGTGCTGAGCGAGATCGAGGCCGGTGCCACGCAGGAGCGGCTCGACGCCCTCGGCGGGCTCTATGTTCCGTACCCGGACCAGTCTCCATCGCCGTCTTCCAGCGGCGAGCCGCGAGACCTCATCGCCCTCGCCATGAGCGCCCGCGACGGACATCTGGCCGATGCGCGGGTCGCCGAGGACCCCGACCTCGCCTTCCTGCTGTCGTCGGCGGGGCTCTCGCACGCGCTGTCCTCGTGGTACGCGGGATGGGTGGCGGACGCGATCACCGAATCCACGCAGCCGATCGTCGCGGAGCGCACGATTCGCTCCGACGAGCTGGCGACGGATCAGCCGGCGCCCGCCACCACGAGCGTCGACCCCGATGTCGTGGCGGAGCTCGCCGTCATGCACGACCAGGCGGGCTACGCCTACGAGGTGCTCGCTGCGCGCTCAGCCGATGCCGAGCGTGACCAGTGGATCGCGCGGCGGGACATCCACCGCGACCGGGCGGCAGCCCTCACCCAGCTCCCAGGTGTCGAGGACCGCCGCGACGCCGTGTACTCGTTGCCCGGCGACGGCACCGCCGGCTCCGCTGCTCGTGCCGCCACAGCCGTGGACCTCGAGACTCACGCGGCGCAGACGTACGCGGGGATGCTGGACGGCGCAGCCGCAGCGGATCTTCCGTGGCTGCTCAACGCCGCGTTCGACGCGTACGCCCAGGCGGCCGCGTTCGGTGAGCCAACGGCGGAGTCCTTCGCGGTGCCCGCGCTTCCGGGCGCGGTTCCCACCGACTGACCGGGGCCGGCTACTCGCCGAGGGACTCGCGCACGCGAGCGCCGACAGCCGCCACCGCATCGGCCACTGGCAGCGCCTCGCTGCTGCCGGCGGCCCGCGCCTTCAGCTCGATCTCGCCGTCGGCGAGGCCGCGGCCCACGACCAGGATGAACGGAGCGCCGAGCAGCTCCGCATCCTTGAACTTCACTCCTGGCGACACCTTGGGACGGTCGTCAAGGAGCACCTCCACGCCGTCGGCGTCGAGTTCGACCGCGAGTCGCTCAGCCGTATCGAGAACTGCCTGGTCCTTGCCGGCCGCGACGACGTGCACGTGGAACGGCGCGACGTGAGCGGGCCACTTGAGACCGAGCTCGTCGTTGTTGAGCTCAGCGAGCAGCGCGAGTGCGCGCGTCACGCCGATGCCGTACGAGCCCATCGTCACGGTCACCTGCTTGCCGTTGACGTCGAGCACCTGGAGGCCCAGGGCCCGCGCATACTTGCGTCCCAACTGGAAGATGTGGCCGATCTCGACTCCCCGCGCGAGCTCGAGGGGTCCCGAGCCGTCGGGCGCGGGGTCACCGTCGCGCACCGTGGCGCCCTCCACGGTGCCGTCGGCGACGAAGTCGCGGCCTGCGGTCAGCTCGAACACGTGCCGTCCCGCCTCGTTCGCGCCCGTGATCCAGCGGGTGCCCGGAACCACGCGCGG
Source organism: Demequina ureilytica (assembly GCF_048553575.1). Lineage (NCBI taxonomy): Bacteria > Bacillati > Actinomycetota > Actinomycetes > Micrococcales > Demequinaceae > Demequina > Demequina ureilytica. Next base: position 151,811 of record NZ_JBLZIE010000002.1, read on the forward strand.
GTCGAGCAGGTACGGGATGGCGGAGTCGCCCTCGTCGCCGCGCTCGACGCCCACGGGCCGGGCCTGGGGGCCGAGCGCACCCGGGCCGATGTAGCCCTTGACGAGCGCGGGGTGGAGGGCGAAGTCGGCCTCCGTCGCGGCTTCCACGACCGCTGGAGCCAAGGAGGCCTCGAGGCGCGACATGTCCGCGTCGCGGTCGCCGGGCAGGCCCACGACGAGCAGCGAACGCTCCCCCGCAGGCGACGTCAGCGCGAGGACCACGTTCTTGAGCGTGTCCGCCGCAGTCCAGTCGCGATCGGGCCGCGGGTGGTGCGCGTTGGCATGGGCGACCAGGGTGTCGATGGTCGGGGTGTCCGGGGTGTCCTCGATGTGCGCGGCAGGGGCGTCCTCGTACGGAACGGCATCGGGCACGGGGGTGGTGACGGCCTCGACGTTCGCCGCGTAGCCGCCGGGCGAGCGCACGTACGTGTCCTCGCCTATCTCGGTGGGTGCCAGGAACTCCTCGGACTTCGAGCCGCCCATCGCTCCCGACGTCGCCGAGACGATCACGTAGTCGATGCCAAGACGGTCGAAGACGCGGATGTACGCGGCGCGCTGCGCCTGGTACGAGGCCTCTAGCCCCACGTCATCGATGTCGAACGAGTACGCGTCCTTCATGATGAACTCGCGACCGCGGAGCAGGCCAGCCCGGGGGCGTGCCTCATCGCGGTACTTGTTCTGGATCTGGTACAGCGACAGCGGCAGGTCCTTGTATGACGAGTACAGGTCCTTCACCAGCAGCGTGAACATCTCCTCGTGCGTGGGCGCCAGCAGCATGTCGACGCCCTTGCGGTCCTTCAGCCGGAACAGGTTCGGTCCGTACTCCTCCCACCTGCCCGTGGCCTCGTAGGGCTCCTTGGGCAGCAGCGCCGGGAAGTGGACCTCCTGGCTGCCCGCGCGTGCCATCTCCTCGCGCACCACGGCCTCGACCTTCGCGAGCACGCGCAGGCCGAGCGGCATCCACGAGTAGATGCCGGGAGCGGCGCGCCGGATGTAGCCGGCCCGCAGCAGCAGACGGTGGGACGCGACCTCGGCATCGACCGGGTCCTCGCGGAGGGTGCGCAGGAAGAGTGTGGACATTCGGAGCATGCGCACCAGCCTAGTGGCGCAGCCGAGTAGCCCCGGGCGGCCAGAACGTCACGGCACCGTGAGATCACAGCTGTCAAAACACCACAGCTGTTAGAACATCACAGTCGCGAAGGTGCCCACTCGCGCGAAGCCCACCGCGTCGTAGGACGCGAGAGCGGGGGTGTTGAAGTCGTTCACGTACAGCGACACCGTGGGCGCGGTGCCAGTGTGGACCGCCGCCACGACGGCCGCGAGGCCTGCGCGGGCGAGCCCGCGCCCGCGCAACTCCGGGTGCACCCAGACCCCCTGCAGTTGTGCGACGCCGCCGGCGAGCGCGCCGACCTCGGCCTTGAACACCACCTGCCGGCGCCCCTCGGCCACGCCGTACTGAATGTATGCGCGGCCCGTGCGCACCAAGCGGTGCAGGCGGTCCTCGTAGGACGCGCGACCGTGGCGCATCGGGTCGTAGCCGACCTCGCCGATGAACATGTGCACGCATGCGGGCAGCAGCGCGTCGTAGTCATCCGCGCGCGCGAGCCGCACGGCCTCGAGCTCGAGCTCGGCCGCGTTCAGGGGCTCGACGTGCCGTGCCGGGCCGTCGATGCGCATGGACACCTGACGTGGGCGAACCTCGCGTGCGGGGCCCCACCACGGCTCGACGCGTCCCCACAGGTCCAGAGTGACGGGGGCTGGGCCTACGAGCGCGGCCGGCCGGCTGATCCGTCCGGCCACGGCCGCGGCGACGTCTGCCATTCGCTCCTCGGCAGCATCGGCGTCGATCTCAGGCAGCACGGCGCACACGTTCGCCCCGGCCCATACCGCTCCGGCCATCTCGCGTCCCCAGCCGGCGCGGCGCCTGACGACCCACAGGCCCGCGGGGACTGAGCCAGAGGAGAGCGCCGCCTCGACGTGAGCCATCGGCACCACATTCGCGACCGGGTCCTGCGCGCACAGGTCGCGGATCTCCTCCAGGTCGCGCCGCTGCGCCGGCGCCAGGCTGTGCTGTGCGCGCCGGAGCAGCGAATCGGTCATGAGCCTGCCATCACCTGCGGGGTCGCGCCCTCGACGGGTTCCATGGTCTCGGCGATGCGCATCGCCTCTTCGATCAGCGTCTCCACGATCATGTTCTCGGGCACGGTCTTGATGACCTCGCCCTTGACGAAGATCTGGCCCTTGCCATTGCCGGAGGCCACGCCGAGGTCCGCCTCACGGGCCTCGCCCGGCCCGTTGACCACGCAGCCCATGACGGCCACGCGCAGCGGCACCTCCATGCCCTCGAGCCCAGCGGTCACCTTCTCGGCGAGCTCGTACACGTCCACCTGTGCGCGACCGCACGAGGGGCACGACACGATCTCGAGCTTGCGCGGCCGCAGGTTGAGGCTCTGCAGGATCTGAATGCCGACCTTGACCTCCTCGACCGGAGGAGCGGACAGTGACACGCGGATGGTGTCGCCGATGCCCTCGCTGAGCAGCGCGCCGAACGCCGTCGCGGACTTGATGGTGCCCTGGAACGCCGGTCCGGCCTCGGTAACGCCGAGGTGCAACGGCCAGTCGCCACGCTCGGAGAGCTGGCGGTACGCCTCGACCATGATCACCGGGTCGTTGTGCTTGACCGAGATCTTGAAGTCGTGGAAGTCGTGCTCCTCAAACAGGCTCGCCTCCCACACCGCGGACTCGACGAGCGCCTCGGGAGTCGCCTTGCCGTACTTCTTCAACAGACGCGGGTCGAGCGACCCTGCGTTAACGCCGATGCGGATCGAGGTGCCGTGGTCCTTTGCGGCCTGCGCGATCTCCTTGATCTGATCGTCGAACTTCCTGATGTTGCCGGGGTTGACCCGGACGGCAGCACAGCCCGCCTCGATTGCCGCGAACACGTACTTGGGCTGGAAGTGGATGTCCGCGATCACGGGGATCTGCGACTTCTTGGCGATGATCGACAGCACGTCGGCGTCGTCCTGCGTGGGACATGCCACACGCACGATGTCGCAGCCGGACGCAGTGAGCTCCGCGATCTGCTGGAGCGTCGCGTTGATGTCCGTGGTCTTGGTGGTCGTCATCGACTGGACGCTCACGGGGGCGTCACCGCCCACGTCGACGGACCCCACCTTGATCTTTCGCGTCTTCTTGCGAGGCGCGAGCGTGGGCGGGGGCATCGCGGGCATTCCTAGTCCGATGGCAGTCACAGTGTCATTATCTCCTCATCCTCAGCGTTGCCGGTCTGCGGCATTTCACACGATCCTCACGGGCGCGACGATGTCCGCGTAGATGAGAACAACGCCCATCACCAGCAGCATTCCAAACACGGCGTAGGCCACAGGCATCATCCTCGCCACGTCGACCGGCGCGGGGGCCGGCAGCGATCTCAGCCGGGCCCAGCCATTCTTGATCCCCTGCCACACAGCGGAGGCGACGTGGCCACCATCGAGCGGCACCAGCGGGATCATGTTGAACGCGAACAGCGCGAGGTTGAGGCCACCCAGCAGCATCAGCATGTCGGCAATCCTGCCTGACATGCCGTAACCCTCGACCTCGGCTCCGGAGATCTCGCCCGCCACGCGGCCGACGCCGACCACACCCATGATCGAGTCCTGGCTGCGCTCCTCGAGTCCCAGCGCCGCGCGCGACACGTCGTACAGGTGCACGGGCAGCGTCGCGACGACCTCGGCTGTGCGGCCCAGGTAGTCCCAGGTCAGCACGGAGCCAGCCGTCAGCGGTTGGCGAACGGTCACGACATCCGAGTACATGCCGACGTAGCCGACCGTCTCGAGCACCGCCGCGCCGGAGTCATCCACCACCGCCTGGCCGTCGTCGTCGAGCACGACTCGGTCGCGAGCGCTCGGCGTCAACGTGAGAGCGACTGACCCGCCACCACGCTCGACATCGAGGGTCAGCGCGTCACCCGGCGAATCGGCGATGATCGCCGTCGCCTGCTCCCAGTCGTCGACGGGCGTGCCGTCCACGGCGGTGATCGTGTCCCCCGCCTGCAGGCCGGCTTCGCTCGCGGGCGAGGGCGGGTCGTCAGCAGCGCACTCAGTGGCGGCGGGAGCCGGCACGCATGGCACGACTGCACCCACGGTGAGCGACGCCGTGGGTGAGCCCACGGTCGACAGGACTGCCGTGAAGAGCAGCAAGGCGAGGACGAGATTCACGAGCGGGCCGCCGAGCATGACGATCGCCTTCTTCCACCACGCAAGGTGGTAGAAGGCCCGGGAGTCCTCGCCCGGCTGGATCTCCTCGACCGCGGCCTCACGCGCATCGGCGACCAGCCTGGATGCCCAGCCGGTGCCGCGCACCGGCTTGACCCGGTCCTCGGGGGGGATCATCCCGACCAGCTTCACGTAGCCGCCGAGCGGGATCGCCTTGATGCCGTACTCGGTCTCGCGACCGTGTCGCGACCACAGCCTGGGGCCAAAGCCCACGAAGTACTCGCTCACTCGCACGCCGAACTTCTTGGCGGGCACCATGTGCCCCACCTCGTGGAGCGCGATCGAGATCAACAGCCCGATCACCAGCACCACGATGCCGATCAGCGTATCCATGCCCCTACCCTACGTTTCAGTGCCCAGGCCAATGATCGCCGCGGCCCGCTCTCGCGCCCACCGCTCCGCCTCGTCGACGGCCTCGAGAGAGAGGTCCGCGGGGGCCTCGTACTGCTCCACAACGTCCCGCACGGTGTCGACGATCCCGAGGAAGGGAAGCCGTCCGTCCACGAACGCCCTCACGCACTCCTCGTTGGCAGCATTGAACACCGCGGGATGAAGGGCCGATGCGGCCACGGCCGCGCGCGCAACGCGCACGGCGGGGAAGGCCTCCTCGTCCAGCGGCTCGAAGGTCCAGGAGGTCGCCTGTGTCCAGTCGCACCCTGGCGCGGCATCTGCCAGGCGATCGGGCCACGACAGCCCCAGCGCGATCGGCAGGCGCATGTCCGGGGGCGATGCCTGCGCCAGAGTGCTGCCGTCGATGAACTCGACCATGGAGTGCACCACGGACTGGGCGTGCACCACGACGTCGATGTGTTCCATCGGGATGTCAAACAGTAGGTGCGCCTCGATCACCTCGAGCGCCTTGTTCACCATGGACGCCGAGTTGATCGTGACCACGGGCCCCATGGACCAGGTGGGGTGGCGGAGCGCATCGGCAGAGGTCACGCCCACGAGATCGGCACGGCTGCGGCCGCGGAACGCTCCGCCAGAGGCGGTGACGACGAGCCTGCGCACCTCATGCGCGCGCCCCCCGCGCAGCGCCTGGGCCAGCGCGGAGTGCTCCGAGTCGACGGGCACGATCTGACCCTCGCGGCGGACCGCGGCCTTGACCAGCGCGCCGCCCGCGATCAGGGACTCCTTGTTGGCGAGCGCGAGAGTGCTGCCGGCCTCGAGCGCGGCGAGCGTGGGGCGCAGCCCCACCGAGCCGGTGATGCCGTTGAGCACCACGTCGGCGCCGCAGCCTGCCGCGGTGACGACCGCATCGGCCCCTGCTACTACCTCGATGCCAGGCAGCTCACGCGCTATCGCAGTCGCCGCATCGGCCGAGGCGACGGCCACCAGGGAAGGACGGACGGCCCTGGCCTGGGCGACAACCGCGTCCGGGTCTGCGCCGCCTGCCGCGAGCGCGACGACGTCAAAGCGCTCGGGGTTGCGCGCGATGACGTCGAGCGCCTGGGTACCGATCGACCCCGTGGACCCCAGCAGCGAGACGGTGCGGGGCTGGCTCACGCGATCCCGAGGAGAATGTCGACGGTGCGCGCCAGATACGCGTCGACCACCCGCTCCTCGTAGGCGGACCACGAGCGCCGACGCGTGAAGGTCAGCGCGCGGACATCCTCCGCGGTGAGCGGCCTGCCCTGGTCGAAGAACGCAGTCAGCCGGTTCAGCACCGCATCGACCTCCGAACGGTCGTAGCCGGTGCGAAAGGTCGGCGGCGCGGCGAAGCGTTCGCCCGCGGGCCGGCGCAGCCGGGGATACAGCGCCTGGGCGCGCTCTGCAAGCTCCGCCATCCACGCGTCCTGACCATGCTGCTTGACGTACCTCTCACGCACCCGCACGGCGAAAGCGACCTCGAGTCGATCGAGGGCCGAATCCACCGCAGCCGTCGAGTAGCCGCCCCGCTTGAGGTCGAAGCTTGCCCGCCGCACGTCGATCGCCGCCAGCTCGTCGGCACGGCCCGGCTGCTCATAGGCGTCGCGCGCGCGGCCAAAGTACTCGTCCACCTCAGGCGTGCGGTACCCGAGCGTGAACGCGCCCACGCGGGGAAACAGTTCCGCCATCAGTCCTCCTTGATCGCAAGCTGCCCGCAGGCGCCATCGATGTCACTGCCACGAGTATCCCGGATAGTCGTCGGAATCCCGTGATCGCGCAGCGTGTGGACGAACTCTCGCTCGACCTCGGGGTCGGACGCGGTCCACTTGGAGCCTGGCGTGGGGTTGAGCGGGATCGGGTTGACGTGCACCCAGCCGTCGCCCCGCTCGCGCAACTTGCGTGCCAGCATGGCCGCCCGATGCGCCTGGTCGTTCATGTCGCGGATCAACGCGTACTCGATCGACACGCGCCTGCCCGTCGCCTCGTAGAACCGGTACGCGGCGTCGAGTGCCTCATCCACCGTCCACCGTGTGTTGACGGGAACGATCTCGTTGCGCAGCTCGTCGTCCGGCGCGTGCAGCGAGAGCGCGAGCGTGACCGGGATGCCTTCCTTGGTGAGCTTGTCCATCGCCGGCACCAGCCCGACGGTCGAGACGGTCACGTGGCGTGCCGACAGGCCGAAGCCGTGGGGCTCGGGCGCGACCAGCGCCCGCACCGTCTGCATCACGGCCTTGTAGTTCGCGAGCGGCTCGCCCATCCCCATGAACACCACGTTGGAAAGCCGCACCGGCTCGCCCAGCTCGCCGTCGCGGGAGGCGCGCGCGGCGAGGCGCACCTGCTCGATGATCTCTGCCGCGGACAAGTTGCGCGTGAGGCCCATCTGCCCAGTGGCGCAGAACGGGCAGGCCATGCCGCAGCCGGCCTGGCTCGTCACGCACAGCGTCGCCCGCTCCGGATACTTCATGAGCACGGACTCGACCTTGACGCCGTCGTGCAGGGTCCACAGGGTCTTGCGGGTCGCTCCCCCGTCCGCGACGAGCGACGTCAGCGGAGACATCAGGGGTGGGAACATCTGCGCAGCGAGATCATCCCGGCCGCCCGCGGGCAGGTCCGTCATCTCCTTGGGATCCACCGTGAGGTGCGTGTAGTAGTGGGTCTCGAGCTGCTTGGCGCGGAACGCCGGCAGACCCATCTCGCGCACGGTGTCGATGCGCTCATCGTGCGTGAGGTCGGCGAAGTGGCGAGGCGGCTTGCCGCGACGCGGCGCCGACATCTGGATGAGTGGGCGGTCGGTCATGAGGTCCCTAACAGAAGTCCGAATGCGACGTAGGCCGCGGGCGCGGCGAAGAGCAACGAGTCGATACGATCCATGATCCCGCCGTGGCCAGGGATCACGCTGGACATGTCTTTGACCTGAATGTCTCGCTTGAGAGCGGACTCGGCCAGGTCGCCGAGGACGGCGGCTACGGCGGCCGCAAGGCCCACGAGGGCGCCGACCCACCAGCGGCCATCGAAGAAGAAGTACGCCGCGATCGACGCAGTGAGGGTGCCGAGCACGAGTCCACCTGCGAAGCCCTCCCAGGTCTTCTTGGGGCTCACGCGCGGCGCCATGGGGTGTTTGCCGAACAGCATCCCGGCGAATAGCCCCCCGGTGTCCGAACCGACCGCGGCGAGGATCACGACGACCACGCGCTGCCAGCCGTCTGGAGCGAGCTCCATCAGCAGCAGGAACGATCCCAGGAACGGAATCCACAGCAGCGTGAGCATGGACGCAAGAGAGTCCGCCAGCGTGTTCTCGATCCGTTCGTCGACGACCCGCCACGCGACAGTTCCCGCGCACCCGACCATGAGAGCGACCGCGAGGCCCTCTGGCCCGCCGTACCAGGTCGCCACCAGCAGCCCCACCGAGGCGAGACCGATCGGCGTCATGGGGATGCGGCGGTCGCTGCGGGCGAGCACCCGCCGCCACTCGACCACCGCGGCCAGGCACGCGAAACACATGAGCACCGCGAGGGCCGCAGGGTGCCACCACGCGGCGGCGATGACTCCGCCCAGCAGGGTCAGGCCCACGGCGGCGGCGATGGGCATGTTGCGGCCGGACCTCGACACGGGTGCCACCTGTGGCACGGGATCCTCCACGCCACGCGGCGCCGACGGGTCCACCCGGGGATCGTCGACGCCGTCGTGCTCGACAGCGATGCCGAACTGGGCCGCTGGCGCGGCCTCGGGGTGGGCGTCGGCTTCGCGACGGCGTCGGAGGATGCTCATGTGTGGGCCCCGGAGAGGCGGCGCGAGGTCAGACCTCGAGCAGCTCGCTCTCCTTGTGCGCGAGCAGGCCGTCGATCGCGTCGACGTGGCGCTTGGTGAGGCTGTCGAGCTCCTTCTCGGCCCGAGAGCCCTCGTCCTCGCCGATGTCGCCGTCCTTGACCGCGGCGTCGATGAGGTCCTTCGCCTTGCGACGCATGTTGCGCACGGTGACGCGGGAGTCCTCGGCCTTGGCCTTCGCGAGCTTCACGTAAGAGCGGCGGCGCTCCTCGGTGAGCTGCGGCATGGTGATGCGCAGCACGTTGCCGTCGTCCGACGGGTTCACTCCCAGGTCGGACTTGCGCAGCGCGGTGTCGATGTCCTTCTTCACCGATGCGTCGTACGGCGAGATCAGCACCATCCGAGCCTCGGGCACCGTGATCGACGCCAGCTGCTGCAGCGGCGTGGGCGCTCCGTAGTAGTCCACCGTGATGTTCGCGAACATCGAAGCTGATGCCTGCCCGCTGCGGATGCCAGCGAAGTTCTCCTTCGCAACCGTTACGGCGTTATCCATGTTCTCCTCGGCTTCGAGAAGGATGTCGTCAATCACGTGTGCTCCCTATTCCGCACGGCTCACGCCGTGACCAGCGTGCCGATTCTCTCACCCACGAGTGCGCGAGTCACATTGCCTGGCGCCTCGAGCCCGAACACCCGCATGGGCATGCCGTTGTCCTTGGCCAGCGAGAAGGCTGCGGCGTCCATGACGTCGAGTCCCTGCCGGAGGGCGTCGGTGTACGTGACGTGGTCCAGGCGAGTCGCGCTCGGGTCGCGGCGCGGATCGGCCGTGTAGACACCGTCGACGCCATTCTTGCCCATCAGCACCTCGTTGCAGCCCACCTCGAGCGCGCGTTGCAGCGACACCGTGTCAGTGGAGAAGTAGGGCATCCCAGCGCCCGCTCCGAAGATCACGACGCGGCCCTTCTCCATGTGGCGGACAGCGCGCAGCGGGATGTAGGGCTCCGCGACCTGCCCCATAGTGATGGCGGTCTGCACGCGGGTGGCCACGCCAGCCTGCTCGAGGAAGTCCTGGAGAGCGAGGGCGTTCATGACCGTGCCCAACATGCCCATGTAGTCGGCCCGCGCGCGCTCCATGCCGCGTTCCGACAGGTCCGCGCCGCGGAAGAAGTTGCCGCCGCCCACGACGATGCAGACCTGCACGCCTTCCCTGACTGCGACGGCGATCTCTCCCGCGATGCGGTTGATGACATCGGCGTCGAGTCCGACGGACCCACCACCGAACATCTCTCCCGACAGCTTCAGCAGAACGCGCCGCGAACCTGGGGCCCCGGTGTCCGGTCTCACAGTGGTGGGCTCGGGCATCGGGGCCTCCTAGGTTCGCGGCGCGTGGTGCGGTGGGGGTGTCTCCTGCGGGGAAGACTACGCTCCCACGCGGAACCGTGCGAAGGCGGTCACCTGGCCACCGGCGTTCTCGATGACCTTGCCGACCGTGGTCTTGGGGTCCTTCGCGAATGCCTGGTCCACCAGGGTGTTCTCCTTGAAGAAGCCGTTCATGCGGCCCTCCGTGATCTTCGGCAGAGCAGCTTCCGGCTTGCCCTCGGCCTTGGCCGTCTCCTCGGCGACGCGGCGCTCGTTGGCGACCACGTCCTCCGGGACGTCCTCGCGCACGAGGTACGAAGGCGAGTAGGCGGCGATGTGCATGGCGATGTCGCGTGCGACCTCGCCAGCCTTCGCGTCCGAACCGACGAGGACGCCCACCTGGGCGGGCAGGTCCTTGTTGGTGCGGTGCAGGTACTCGGTGACGACCGGCGCCTCGACGCGAGCGACGCGCCGTAGCACGATCTTCTCGCCCAGGATGCCCGCCTCAGCGTCGATGACGTCCTGGAGCGACTTGCCGTCAACCTGCGCGGCAAGCGCAGCGTCGGCGGAGTCCGCGCCGGAGGCGACGACCGCGTCCAGCACGGCGGCCGCCAGAGCGACGAACTTGTCGCTCTTCGCCACGAAGTCGGTCTCGGAGTTGAGCTCGATCAGCGTGCCGACCTGGCCACCGTCGGTGTCCTGGATGGAGGCAGCCACGAGGCCCTCGGAGGCCGAGCGGCCCTCGCGCTTCGTGACGCCCTTCAGGCCCTTGACGCGCAGGATGTCCACGGCCTTGTCGAGGTCACCCTCGGCCTCGTCCAGCGCCTTCTTGACGTCGAGCATGCCGGCACCAGTGCGCTCACGCAGCACCTGGATGTCGGCGACGGTGTAGTTCGCCATAGGGATTCCTTACTTCTCGTCGGCCTTGGCCGCGGCAGGCTTCTTCGCTGCCGGCTTCTTGGCAGGCGCCTTCTTGTTGGTGTCCGGCACGTTCTCGTCCGCGGGCTTCTCGTCCGCGTCCGTGCTCGCTGCCTCGTCGGTGGTCGGGTTCTTGGCAGCCTTGTCGGCGGCGGCGGAGGCCTTCTTCTCGCCCTCGCCCACCTCGGCGCCCTCGGCTGCCTTGCGCGTGGCCGGCTTGACGACCTGAGCGGTCGTGTCGTCGCCGTCCTGCTCTGCCAACACGTCGTCGGTCTCGACCTCGTCCATGATGGGAGCGGCGGTCTTGGCGATCGGCTCCTCGTCCTTGTCAGCCTTGTCCTCGGCCTTCTCGACCTTGTCGGCGTTCGACTCGGACTCGTCAGACTTGGCGTCGGCGGCCTTGGCGTCCTCAGCCTTGACCTCGGAAGCGGCTTCCTTCGCCTCGTCCTTGTCGCCGCCCAGGAGCTCCTGCTCCCACTCGGCGAGAGGCTCGGCGGTGCCCTCGGCCTCAGCCTCGTCACCCTTGGGGGTGTGACGGATGCGCACGCCCTCGGCGACCGCATCGGCGATCACACGCGTGAGCAGGCCCACCGCACGAATCGCGTCGTCGTTACCGGGGATGCCGTAGGCAACGTCGTCCGGGTCGCAGTTGGAGTCGAGGATGCCGACAACGGGGATGCCCAGCTTGCGCGCCTCGTCGACGGCAAGGTGCTCCTTGTTGGTGTCGACGATCCACACGACGGACGGCGTCTTCGCCATGTCGCGGATGCCGCCGAGGGTCTTGGCCAGCTTGTCCTTCTCGCGGCGCATCCCAAGAAGTTCCTTCTTGGTGCGGCCGGAGCCGGCGACGTCGTCGAAGTCGACCTCTTCGAGCTCCTTGAGGCGCTGGACACGCTTGCTCACGGTCTGGAAGTTGGTGAGCATGCCGCCCAGCCAGCGCTCGTTCACGTAGGGCATGCCCACACGAACGGCCTGCTCGGCGATCTGCTCCTGTGCCTGGCGCTTGGTGCCGACGAACAGCACCGTTCCACCGTGGGCGACCGTGTCGCGCACGAAGCCGTAGGCGTTGTCGATCAACGCGAGCGACTGCTGCAGGTCGATGATGTAGATGCCATTGCGCTCGGTGAAGATGAAGCGCTTCATCTTGGGGTTCCAGCGGCTGGTCTGGTGTCCGAAGTGGACACCGGAGTCAAGCAGCTGTCGCATGGTCACGACGGCCATGGTGATTCCTGTTCCGCACGCGCGAGGCGTACATGTTCGTGTGCGGAGTCGCTGACCCCGCCTGTTCGGTTGACGATCCGACCCTGGTGGGTCGGATCCCTGGCACCAACGCGGGTCAGCACCGAGCTGAGCTCGGACCTCGCCTTCCCGGCGCGCTCCCTGCCGAGTCAACGGTGGGCGGCGCGAATGGCGCGCGATGTCATCCGGGCATGCCGGATGCACTGCCGATCATACCCGACGAGGATGCAGGGGGCGTACTCTCCCGGTTTCGCCGCAGGCGCGTCCCGAGCATCGGCCGCCCACGCGCTGTCCACCGACCGTGACCGCCGTCTCGGCCGCTCGCCCGCCGGTACGGTGAGATCACAGCATGAGGGCACCTGCGCGAAGGCACGCCGCCGCGACGGCCCTGCTCCTGGCCGCGGCCGTGCTGACAGCGCCCGCTCCAGCGAGCACGGCGTGGGCGCCCGCGGCCCCGTACCAGTCGCCCGTGGAGCCGATGCGCGCGGTCGAGCTCGCGCGTCTCCCACCCGAGCCGTGGCTAGCCGGGCATCGAGGCATCGATCTCGCCACCACGGTCGGGGCCGAGGTAGCGGCGCCCTCGTCCGGCGTCGTCGTGTTCGTGGGCAGGGTGGTGGATCGTGGCGTGGTCGCCGTGGAGCACGCGGATGGCGCGCTCACCAGCGTCGAGCCGGTCGATGCTGTGGTCACCAGCGGAGAACGAGTCGGCCGCGGCGACGCGCTCGGCAGGGTCGGAGAGGAGCCTGGGCACTGTGCGCCGGCCACGTGCGTGCACTGGGGCGTGCGCGTGGACGGCGAGTACATCGACCCGCTCGATGCGCTGGCCGGCTACGGTCCGGTGCGGCTGCTGCCACGCGGTGCCGCGTCGTTCAGGCGACCGCCACGCTCAGGCGAAGGCACCCGTGCGCATCAGCGACTCCCGCAGCTTCTTCACGGCGCCCGAGTGGATCTGCGATACGCGCGACTCCGTGACGCCGAGGATCTGTCCGATCTGCGCAAGGGTCAGGTTCTCGAAGTAGTACAGCTGCAGCACCTGCTGCTCGCGGTCGCGCACCCCCTGAATCGCGGTGGCGAGGAGGGCGCGCGTCTCGGATGCCTCGAACGAGGTCGATGCCTCGGGAGCCGAGTGAGCGAGAGCCGAGTCGAGGGACTGCGTGTCCCCTCCCGAAACCATGCCGTCGAGAGCGCCCACGTGCGACAGTGCGACCTGCGCACGAACCGTGCGCACCTCCGAGGTCTGCCACCCGAGGTGATCGGCGACGTCCTCGTCGGTGACGGGTCGCATCAGCGACTGCTCCATCGCCCGGGTGGCCTGCTCGACGGTGCGAGCCTTGGACCGCACCGAACGGGGCACCCAGTCGGCGGCGCGCAGCTCGTCGATGATCGCGCCGCGCACGCGCTGTGCGGCGTAGGTCTCGAACTTGTAGCCGCGGGCGGGCTCGAACTTCGCCACCGCGTCGATGAGGCCGAACATGCCGTACGACACGAGGTCCGCCAGTTCGACGGTGTCGGGGAGGCGAACGATCATCCGGCTCGCGACCTGGGTCACGAGCGGTGCATGGAGCGTGATGAGCGCGTCCCGCGCCGCGAGACGCTCGTCCTCACCCTCGGCTCCGAGGAGCTCCCACCATGCGGCGATCTGGCCCGCGTCGGGGCGCTGAGGGGCCGCGGTCCACGGCTCCTCCGTGTCGTGCGACAGCACAGCGTTGACGCTTGCCATGTCTCTCCCTAGGCGCGCGGGTGCGCAAGTTGGTAGGTGGCCCGCAGTCGTTCCGCGGACACGTGGGTATATCTCTGGGTGGTGTTGAGGCTCGCGTGTCCCAGCACCTCCTGGACGGAGCGCAGGTCGGAGCCGCCCGTCAGCAGATGAGTCGCCGCACTGTGCCGCAAGGCGTGGGGCGCGATCTCCGGCAGTCCGGCCGCCCGGCACAGGTCGTGGATAGCCTCGCGGACCTGGCGTTGGCCGGCTCGTCCCCCACGGCGTCCGAGCAGCAGCGCCGAGGTGGTCTCGGAGCTCACAAGCGCGGGGCGACCGTCCGCGATCCACGCCCGCATCGCGTTGGCTGCGGGAACTCCGAACGGAATCACCCGCTCCTTGTTGCCCTTGCCCACCACGCGCACCAGACGCTCGTCGAGGTCCACATCCCTGAGGTTCACGCCCGCGAGCTCACCGACGCGCATGCCGGTGGCGTACAGCAGCTCGGCCGCAGCCCAGTCGCGCAGGTGCACGGGATCGCCATCGTCGCACCGGGACTGCGCGACGCTCAGAAGCGTCATCACATCGGCGGGGCTCATCACCGTAGGAAGAGTGGAGGCCGCTCGGGCCGACGCGAGCCTCAGAGCAGGATTGTGGTCGACGTGGCCGGCCTTGTGGGCCCACGCATAGAAAGCGCGCACTGCCGCGCCGCGCCGGGCGAGCGTGGTGCGGCTGAGACCGGCACCTGCCATGTGGGCGAGCCATGAGCGCAGATCCCGCAGCTCGATGCTCTCGAGCGCGGCGTCCGCGTCGAGCGAGTCAGCGTGGTCCGCGCCCCCTGCCGCGTCGGCGTCCACGTCGTCGAGGTCGTGCGTGTCGTCACGATCCAAGGTGCCGCGAGGCTCGAGGTCATATCCGTCATCGGCCGACCCGCCGGAATCGACAGCCCCATCCGTGACGAAGGCCGTGAGATGCATGAGGTCGCCCCGGTAGGCGCGCACGGTGTTCTCCGACAGTCCCCGCTGATGGCGCAGGTAGACCTCGAACTGGGCGATCAGCCCGGTTCGTGCCCTCACACCCCTCGTTGACATGGAGTCACTGTGGCATCGTCACATCAGTCAAATCAACCCCTCGTGTCACATTTGTCACATCAATCTCATCAGTACCTGCCCTTCTGTGGTGTTTTGTCCCTTTTTGGCGCTTCACCTGGCCCTTCACCGGCACCGCGGCGTGCCCGCTTGGACGCTCGCGACCGCCTCCACCGTTGTGCGTCTCGGACGACCGTGCCCGCGAGTTCGAGCCTTCCGAGTGCCGCTCGCACCTCCGCCACCGTCAGCCCCGACGTGGCCGCGAGCGCCTCGATGTCCTTGGCGCGGTGACCGATGGCATCGAAGACGGCCCGATCCTCAGGCCGGTCGAACTCGGGCCCGCTCTCACTTTCGGGCTGTGCACTACCGTCAACCGCCGCGACCACCTCGATCGGCCCGGCCAGCTCGACGACGTCCGCTCCCCCGGTGACGAGCACGGCGAGCCCATCCCGGATCAGCGTGTGGCAACCAGCGGACGCGGCACTCGTCACTGGGCCCGGGACGGCACCGACGGGGCGTGCCAGCTCCGCCGCGCGGTTGGCGGTGCTCAGCGCCCCCGACCGGAGTGCGGCTTCGACCACCACGGTGGCGTCCGCGCAGGCGATCAGGCGGTTGCGCGTGAGGAACCGCGACCGATGGGGCGCCCAGCCCGGAGGCACCTCGCTGACGACCGCGCCCTGATCAAGCACCCGCGTCAGCAGATCCTCGTTTCCCGCGGGGTACAGCCGATCCACGCCCCCTGCCATGACAGCAAGGGTGAGACCTCCGGCGACCAAGGCGCCGCGATGAGCCGCGGCGTCGATGCCGTAGGCGCCCCCGGAGATCACGGACCAGCCACGGTCGGCCGCATGCGCCGCGATGTCACTCGCCACGAGGTCGCCGTACGACGTCGACGACCGTGCACCCACGACCGCCACCGATCTCTCGTACAGCGACGCGATCGAGCTCGCCCCGCGTGCCCACAGCGCAAAGGGTGCCCGCTCCCCTAGCGCGTCGAGCGCAGTTGGCCATTCGGGGCCGCCCCGCACCACCGCTCGCGCACCGCACTGCTCGGCGCGCGCCCGCAAGGCCGAGGCCTCGGCGGCCTCTCGCCGGCGCGCCCACCGCTCGCTCGCGCGGACCACCTCGTCGATCGTCTTCTCGGGCGCCGCGCCCGCCAGCATGACCGTCGCGGTGACCACGTCCGCCGCCGCAACATCCAGCCACTGCCGCGCGCCGTCAGGGCCAAGGGCACCCACGAGCCAACCCGCCGCCTCATCCGCCGGCTCCGCGAGCGCGCTCCACTCGATCCACGCATCGGCGCTCATGCCGCGCTCCCCCGTGAGCGCAGCGTCATCGCCTGCGCGACGTCGTCCTCGCCCGGCTCGTTCGCCCCGCGCAGGTCAGCAAGCGTCCAGGCGAGCCTGAGCGCGCGGTCCGCGCCCCGCGCGGAGAGCACCCCCGTGTCCAGCGCGCGCCACACGGGCTTCACGGCCCCCGCGGCCGTATGGCGGCGCAGCCACGACCCCGACGCTTGCGAGTTGAGCGTCCACCCGTGTGCGGCGAGCCGGGAGCGCGCCCGGGCACGGGCGTTCGCGACCCGCGCGGCCACTGCCGCCGAGGCCTCGCCTGGCTCGTCCGCTCCACGGCGCACGGGCTGCACGTCGACCTGGATGTCCACGCGGTCGAGCAGTGGACCGGACAGGCGCGAGAAGTACCTTCGCCGGGTGATCGCGCTGCACGTGCAGCGCTGCCCGTTGCCATAGAAGTGCCCGCACGGGCACGGGTTCGCGGCGAGCACGAGCTGGAAACGGGCGGGATACCGCGTGGCGCCGCTGGAGCGGTGCAGGACGATCTCGCCACTCTCGAGGGGCTGTCGAAGCGTCTGCAGCACCCGGGCGGGAAACTCGGGAGCCTCATCGAGAAAAAGCACGCCCGCGTGTGCACGCGAGATCGCACCCGGCCGCGCCAGCCCGCTGCCGCCCCCGACGATGGCGGCCGCGGACGCGGAGTGGTGTGGTGCCTCGAACGGTGCGCGGCGCATCAGGCCGCCCGAGACGTCGAGCGAACCCGCCAAGGAGTGGATCGAGGTGGCGGCCACAGCGTCTGCGTCATCGAGAGGAGGCAGCACGCCGGGCAGCCGGCACGCGAGCATGGTCTTGCCAGTCCCCGGCGGGCCGGTCATGAGCAGGTGGTGCCCTCCCGCCGCGGCGACCTCGAGGGCCCACCGCGCCTCGCCCTGCCCTCGCACCTCGCTGAGGTCCACGTCCGCAGTCGCGATGGCCGGCCGAGCCGGGGCGGGCACGGGCTCGCTCGCGGCCGCCACCGCATCGGCGCTGCCATAGGCGCGCGCGAGCTCCGCGAGCGAGGCGACGGCGCGGACGTCGACGCCGGGCACCAGCCGCGCCTCATCCGCGTTGGCCCACGGCACCACCACGGAGGAGTGGCCGGCAGCCACGGCCGCCGCGACTGCCGGCAGCACGCCGGCCACGGGCCGCACGCGCCCGTCGAGGCCGAGCTCGCCCAGATGGGCTCCCGCGGCCGCGCGCGCAGGGTCGATCATCCCCGCCGCGGCGAGCAGGGCGACCGCGATCGCGAGGTCCGTCGAGGAGCCGCGCTTGGGCAAGGAGGCCGGCGACAGGTTCACGGTGATCCGCCGCTGCGGCCACGTGAGCCCTGAGCTGGCCACCGCGGCCCGCACCCGATCGCGCGCCTCGGTAAGCGAGGCATCGGGCAGTCCCACGATCGTGAAGGCGGGCAGGCTCGAGCCGATATGCGCCTCGACGTCCACCACATGCCCGTGGAGTCCCGCCAGCACGATGGCGCGCGACCGGCCGATCATTCGACGCCCCGGACGTGCTCGAGCCGCGCCGCGCCCGCCGCCGGGAGCACCACCGCCACGACGTCGATCCGAACGGCGTCGAAACTGCGCTCCTGCTGCGACAACCACGCCGCGAGCAGTCCCCGCAGTCGCAACACCTTGGCGGGGGTCACGGCCTCGAGCGGCGATCCGCAGGCTGCGGTGCGGCGAGTCTTGACCTCGACCGCGACCGCCGCGTCGCCATCAGCCGCGACGATGTCGATCTCGCCCCGGGCCGTGCGCCAGTTGCGCGCCAGCACCTCCCAGCCGGCGTCCTCGAGATGCCGCGCCACGACGGTCTCACCGTGCCTGCCGACTGCGTCCTTCGCCGCCATGTCCCACCTCCTGAGACCCACGCTGGCGCGTTCAGGCGGCCGATGCGCGGGCTGGCTCAGGCGTCCGTGGAACGCCCGGGTGCGGCGAGCGGTGGGGACGGTGCGGATCCGCTGGAAGGTGGATGAGTCCTGACGTTCGTCCAGGATGCGCGAGGGCGCGAGAACGAGTCCCGACGTTCCTACTTTGGGGAGCGGGCGGGGACCAGGGCCGAGTCGCGACCCGTGGCGCCGGTGGGGGTCGCGGAGCCGGTGGTCGCTGCGGCAGGCATGTCGGAGCCCGCATCGGCCTCACGGTCGATCCGGGTCGCCAGCGGCGCCTCCTTCACGAACAGCAGTAGCACGAACGACACGATCGACAGCGGCACCATCAGCAGGAACACCGGCGTGAGGGCATCGTTATAGGCGCCCACGACGATGTCTCCGAGCGACTCAGGTAGCTGCCTGACCAACGCCGGCGTCAAGGAGTTGGCGCCGCCCTCGATCGCTCCCCCGCCATCGGGAAGCCGCTCGCCGAGCAGGTTCACCAGCCGTTCGGTGAACAGCGAGCCGACGATCGCGGTGCCGAGAGAGGCGCCAATCTGGCGGAAGTAGTTGTTCGAGGCGGTCGCGGTACCGACCATCGAGATGGGGAACGTGTTCTGGACCACCAGCACCAGGATCTGCATCGACAGCCCCAGGCCGGTGCCCAGCACCGCGAGGTACGCGCACACGTGCCACAGTGCGCCATCGGCGGTCAGCGTCGACAGCAGATACAGCCCGGCTCCGATGAACACCGAGCCCACGATGGGCAGCATCTTGTATCGACCCGTGCGGGTCACCGCTCGCCCCGCCGTGATGGAGGTGATGAGCATCGCGCCCATCATGGGCGCCATCAGCAGGCCAGCCGCCGTGGCGCTCACGCCAGCGACCATCTGCAGGTAGGTGGGCATGTAACCGACCGTGCCGAACATGCCCACGCCCACGAGCAGACCCGCGGCCGTCGGGAGCACGAAGTTGCGCCTACGGAACAGCGCCAGCGGAATCACCGGCTCGCTCGCGCGGCGCTCGACCGCGACGAAGGCCACAGCTGCAGCGACGGTGAGCACGATCAGGCCGATGATCTGCGGCGACCCCCACGCGTACTGGTGCCCGCCAAAACTCGACATCAGCACGAGCGACGTGGACGCGATGGTGATCAGCGCCATGCCGGCCACATCGACCTTGCGGCCCGCGCGCGGCCGCGACGGAATCTTCAGGAACAGCACCGCCGAGACAATCGCGAGAGCACCGAGCGGCAGGTTGAACCACATCACCCAGCGCCAGCCGATGGACTCGGTGAACCAACCCCCGAGTAGCGGTCCCGTCAGCGTCGCGAACGCGAACACTCCGCCCATGACGCCCATGTAGCGGCCGCGTTCGCGAGCCGGAACCACGTCGGCGATGATCGCCTGCGCGAGCACGAACAAGCCTCCGCCGCCGAGGCCCTGGATCACTCGCCCGACGATCAGCGAATCCATCCCCTGGGCGAGGCCGCCCACAACCGATCCCGCCAGGAACAGCAGGATCGCCACAATAAACAGTCCCTTGCGCCCGTACAGGTCGCCGAGCTTGCCGTAGATGGGCATGGTGATGGTGGCCGCGAGAATGTACGAGGTGGTGACCCACAGCATCTGATCCACGCCCTGGAGCTCGCCCACGATCGTCGGCAGCGCTGTCGCGAAGATGGTCTGGTACAGCGCCGCGAGCAGCATCGCCGTCATCAGGCCGACGAACATCAGCGTGATCTGACGCCGGTCGGGCGCAGAATCCGTCGCGTGCTCGCGAGACTCGGTCATCTGGGACACAGAGGTCTCCTTCAAGGTGTCACGCCGCGGGTCGGGCGGCGGGCGGCTCAAGCGCTCGGCGCCTGGGTGAGGCGTCGCACGCGGGGGAAGTACTCGTGAGTAAGGGCGGCCAGGGATGCGTCGCTATCGCCGGAAAGCCAGCCTCGGGCCACCACCTGCAAGGCGCCCATCGCAATGGAGACGGCCATGGTCGCCTCGATCGCGGCATCCTCGTCGGACAGCCCGGGCCGCGTCACGTTGAGGCGCTGGAGCACGATCTCCGAGTACTGCTCGCGGGCCTCGGTAATGCGCATCATGTTCGCGCCTGCCAGTTCTGGCGTGGCGTCGAGGAGCCGTCGGCGAGCCCGAAATCGCTCGCGGTCGGGCTCGGCGGCGGTCCACACCTCGGCCATCATCACGGCGAAGGCCTCGACGTCGGAGACACCCGTCGCGGTGACGAACGCATGAATCTGAGCCTCGTCCGGCATGGGCTTGCCCTCACCCAGGACGGCGGACTCGCGGCTCGGGAAGTAGTTGTAGAACGTGCGCGGCGAGATGCCTGCCGCGTCGCAGATCATGTCGACCGTGACCGCTTCCCAGCCGTGCTCCAGCCCCAAGTCGATCGCCGCGCGCTGCGTTGCTGCGCGGGTCTCGCGACGCTTGCGCTCGCGCAGGCCCTCAGGCTTGGCTTCGAGAAGGTCCGCTGATTGCATAGTCTGCATATTTGCAGACTATGCAACGAAAAGTCAAATGGTCCGAGGCGTCAGCGGGACCTCAGGTGTCTGATGTCGGGAATCGCGTCGTCGTCTGTCGAGAGCTCCTCGATGTTGACGTCCTTGAAGGTCACCACCCGCACGTTGCGCACCAGCCTCGCGGAACGGTAGACGTCCCACACCCAGGCATCGGTCATGGTCACCTCGAAGTAGACGTCGCCGCCCGAGGCGCGCACCTGCAGATCCACCTTGTTGCACAGGTAGAAGCGCCGCTCCGTCTCCACGACGTACTGGAACAGGCCCACCACATCGCGGTACTCGCGGTAGAGGGCCAACTCCGCGTCGGTCTCATAGCTCTCGAGGTCGTCGCTGCTCACCGGACCATCTTGGGTCACAGACGGCGTTGCCGCTCATCCGGCGCGCCGGGGGCACCCCGGCCTAGACCGGCAGGCGCCAACTCCTGCGATGAAGCGGCGTCGGCCCCAGGGTCCGGATCGCCTCGAGGTGGCCCGCCGCGCCGTAGCCCTTGTTTGACTCCCACCCGTACTCCGGGTGGTCGGCGTGCGCCGCGGCCATCAGCGCGTCACGCTCGACCTTCGCGATCACGGAGCCGGCGGCGATGGAGGCGCACAGTCCGTCGCCCTTGATCACCATCGTCACCGGTGGCAGCGGCTTCGCGGGGAGTGCCGATGCGGTTGCTGGGTCGTCGAACAGCGCTGGGTTATCGAACAGCGTGGCCGGCGGCGCGGTCAGCCAGTCGTGCTTTCCATCGAGCAGCACCGCGTCGACAGTGAGCCCTGAGTCCACGATCTGGGCCAACGCGCGCAGTCCCGCCAGCCGCAGCGCGGCGATGATGCCGTGCGCGTCGATCTCTGCAGGGCTCGAGTGACCCACCGCCCGCGCCAAGCCGAAGCCTGTGCCAGCGAAGGTGCCGAGCGCATCGGCCATTGCGACGCGCCGTGCGTGGTTCAGCTCCTTGGAGTCCGCGAGCCCCTCGGGCCAAGAGTCGCATCGGCCGACCGCGCACACGCCCACCGTCACGGGCCCGGCGAGCGCTCCCCTGCCCACCTCGTCGACACCGGCGACCACGTGAGCACCTGCGTCCCACAGCGACGCCTCATACGTGAGCGAGACGGACATCAGTCCTGGACGGCGTCCGGGTCTTGGTACGGGTTGCCCAGCGTCTGCCACTGCTGAAGCGGCCACACGGTGACGAACGCGGTGCCGACGATCGAGCTGATCGGCACGGAGCCACCGCCGGGGTTGCCCTGGTGAGCGCGGGAGTCGGCCGAGTTGGGGCGGTTGTCGCCCATCATCCATACGTAGCCCGGGGGCACGGTCGTGGAGAAGTCTGTCTCGGAGGGGGACACGTCCTCCACCAGGTACGGCTCGTCGAGCGGCTCGCCGTTCACCAGCAGGCGGCCCTCGTCGTCGCAGCACTCGACGGTCTCGCCGGGCAACCCGACCACCCGCTTGACGAGGTGCTCGCCCGCGTCCTCGGGCAGCAAGCCGGTGAAGACCAGCAGGGTCTTGCCGGCGGCCTCGAGAGGGGAGTCCTCCGAGTCGTCGACGGGGTTGAGCCACCCGCCGGGATCCTTGAACACCACGATGTCGCCGCGGCGCAGGTCGAGCACGCCCGGACGCCACTTGGTGACGAGGATGCGGTCGTTCAGCTGGAGCGTGGGCTCCATGGAGCCCGACGGGATCCAGAACGACTGGAAGAAGAAGGTCTTGAGAATGAGCGACAGCAGCAGCGCGCTGACCACGATGACGAGGAGCTCTTTCCCCCACCCCCACAGACGACCACCGGCGGAGGGCTGCTGCCCGTCCGCCGGTGATTCGTCAGTGGTGCTGATGTCAGTTCTCGCGCTTCTCGCGGATACGCGCAGCCTTGCCGCGGCGGTCCCGGAGGTAGTACAGCTTGGCGCGGCGGACGTCGCCGCGGCTCACGAGCTCGATGTGGTCGATCGTGGGTGTGTGCACCGGGTAGGTGCGCTCCACGCCGACGCCGAACGACACCTTGCGGACCGTGAAAGTCTCGCCGATGCCGTGGCCCTGGCGACCGATGACGGCGCCCTGGAAGATCTGAATACGCGAGCGGGTGCCCTCGACGACCTTCACGTGCACCTTGACGGTGTCTCCGGGACGGAAGTCGGGAACGTCGTCGCGACGCTGGCCCGCGGTGATGTGGTCAAGCTTCTGCATGACTTATCTCTCCTCGCGCACGCCACAGGTCCTGCACGGTATCTGCCTTGCGGCATCTGATGGTTGCTGTGCGCAGCGGATTTCGCTCGACCCCCTGTGGCAGGCAAGAGCGCCGCACGCACCGACGACCGATTATGCCACAGCCGAGACTGCGACGGGAGCGATTCTCACGCCAGCAGGTCGGGCCGGCGCTCGCGCGTGCGATCGACCTGCTGTGCGTGGCGCCACTGCGCGATCTTGGCGTGGTGGCCGCTCAGCAGGACCTCGGGCACCTCGAGACCGCGCCACTGCGCCGGCCGCGTGTAGCTGGGGTACTCCAGCAGTCCGTCGGAGTGGCTCTCCTCGACGATGGACTGGGCGTTGCCCATGAAGCCGGGGATGAGCCGCGTGATCGCCTCGATCATCGCGAAGGCGGCCACCTCTCCACCGTTCAGCACGTAGTCGCCGAGCGACACCTCCGATACCTGGAAGCCCGCATCGGCGTAGTGCTGCGGCACGCGCGCGTCGATGCCCTCGTAGCGGCCACACGCGAAGACCAGTTGCGGCTCCGTCGCGAGCTCGGCGGCCTGGCGCTGCGTGAACCGCACGCCGGCGGGGCTCGGGATCACGAGATGCGCGCCAGGCTGCAGCACGTCGTCGAGCGCGGCCCCCCACACATCCGGCTTCATCACCATGCCCGCGCCGCCGCCGAACGGGGCGTCGTCCACGGTGCCGTGGACGTCGTGAGTCCAGTCCCGCAGGTCATGCACGTGGGTGTCGACGAGGGCGGCCTGACGCGCCTTGCCCAACAGAGAAACGTCGAGCACCTGGAAGAACTCGGGGAAGATCGTGACGACGTCGATCCGCACGCTTAAGCCGTCCCGTGGGTCTCGCCGGTGGCCTCGGGGGTCTCTCCGGAGAGCAGACCGTACGGCGGGGTGAGCGTCACCGTGCCCGCGTCGATGTCGACCTCGGGCACGAATTCCTCGACGAAGGGCACCATCGCCCGGTGACCGTCCGGCTGCTTGATGACCAGCAGGTCCTGGGCGGGCATGGACAGCAGGTCCACCACCTCGCCCAGCCTCTCCCCGTCGGGACGCATTGCGGTGAGGCCCACGAGCTCGTGGACGAACCAGGCGTCGTCCTCGTCAGACTCCTCGCCGTCGATCACGAGCTCGACCCCCCGCAGCGCATCGGCGTCCTCCCGGGTCGCAACCTGGTCGAACCGCACGTACCAGCGCCCGCCCTGGGTCCGCACGCTCTCCACGGTAAGTGGGCCCGCGGCCGCCGGCTCGGTCTCGAGGGCCTCTCCGGGCACCAGCCGCTCCTCGGGGATATCTGTGTGCAACTCGACGCTGAGTTCGCCCTTGAGCCCATGGGCGCGGCCGATGCGCGCGACGGTCAGTTTCATGGCACCAAGGGTACGGGGCCGGACCCGGCGCGCGTGCCGCGCACGACGAAGGCCCCCGCCGCGCGGCTTGGATTCAAGCGGTGCGCGGCAGGGGCCTCGGTCGTTGCGTTCGAACTAGTCGACGTCGACGATGTTCACCCTCACGTCATCGCGCGCGATGGCGTCGATGACGGTGCGGATGGCCGTCGCGGTGCGACCGCGGCGGCCGATCACGCGCGGCAGGTCCTCGGGGTTGACGACGACATTCAGTGTGGTGCCTCGGCGCCCGTCTCGCTCCGTGACCGTGACATCCTCCGGGTTGCGGACGATGCTCTTGATCAGGAACTCCAGCGCGTCGACGACCATTGCTACTTGTCCTCTGCTGCGGGCTCCGGCTCAGCCGGCCCGGTGGCCTCATCGGACGCGGGCGCCGCGGCGGCGGCGTCCTCGGCAGGTGCGGCCTCGGCGACTGCGGGTGCCGCAGCCTCGGACTCGGTCTTGGCGGCCTCGTCGGCCTCAGCCTTGGCCTTCTCGTCGGCCTCGGCCTTGGCGGCGGCGTCCGCCTCCTTCTTGGCCTTCTCGTCGGCGGCGGCCTTCTCGGCCTTCAGCTTCTCGCCTGCGTCGGCGTTGGCCTGGATCTGGTCGGCCGGCGACAGCTTGCCCGCGGCGACCTCGACGGTGCTCTTCGAGTCCTTCTCGCCCTTGAACGTGCCCCAGTCACCCGTGAGCGTCAGGAGCTTGCGCACCTGGTCGGAGGGCTGGGCGCCGACGCTGAGCCAGTACTGCGCGCGCTCGGAGTCGATCTCGATGACCGAGGGGTTATCGAGGGGGTGGTACTTGCCGATCTCCTCGATCGCGCGACCATCGCGCTTGGCCTTGCTGTCCATGACGACAACTCGGTAGAACGGGGCCTTCTTCTTGCCAAAGCGCTTGAGACGAATCTTTGCAGCCATGATGGCTTCTCCTTGTGTATTCGGTGTGAGCCGGCTCTCGTCGCCCGGGGAAAGGTGGGCGACGGTTGCTGGCAAGACGAATAGCCGTGGCGGGTAGAGGGCCGCTACGACCAGCACGCCATTATGCCAGAGTTCCCGCCGTGCGGGCAAAGCCCCGGCTCAGCTGGAGGACAGCCCTGCCACATAGGGCTGCACGACGGCCGTGACGAGCCCGTCCTCGACCCGCAGCCACAGTCCGCGGTGTTCGCCGCCGTCGCTCGGACTCGCCGCCTTCGCGAAGCCGGCGGCCGAGATCGGCTCCCACTGCGCGGAGGCGAGATACGCCTGCGCACCGTCGTCGATCCGCAGCGTGCGCTCGTGCACGACGTCATTGATGACGACGTGGTTGGTGAGCGCGGTCCGCTCGACCTCGCTGTCCGAGGCCCCGGCGTAGGCCTCGAACTGATCCGTGTCGGTCCCGTACACGCACGCGATATCGACGGTCACGTGCGACTGGTCGTAATCGACCACGAACGCGTACCAGTCGCCGTCCGGCAGGGACTCGGCCTCCTCATCGGAGCAGCCGGACCCCAGGGTGCCGTCCTCGCCCGCAGGTGCCGACATCGCGACGAGGTGATGCAGGCCTCTCGCCACCAGCGCGGACTCCGCGCCGGTGGACTCGGCGGCCGGGACCTCCACTACAGCGGAGGATTCGGACTCGATCGCGACCTCGGTCTGCGTGTGCGCGCCGTCGGTAGCCGCGGGCTCGCATGCTGCGAGCGCCAACGCGCCAGCGAGCAGCAATGCTCGCCGGGGATTTTTCATCGGTGCCATCGATTTCCCCTCGGCTCAGCCGTGTGTCCGACAATCTAGCGCATGAGAAAGACCCCTGCATCCCGCGCAGGTCCTCACCACCCGGGGCTCTGCTGGGAATGCACCTTTCCCTCGAGCACCCGCAGCACCAACACATCGAAGCCGGCGTCGAGCGCGAGCCGCAGCGTCCTCTTGCCCCCCGCGACGATCGCGGTCGCCCACGCATCGCACGCGAGCAGGTCTGTGCCGCGGACGCTGACCTGCGCGTAATGCCTGGCAGGCGCGCCCGTGCGCGGGTCCCAAATGTGACCGGCTCGGTGAGCCTCGCCGGAGGTGGCGAGGGCCGTTGCGGTGGTCCCGAGCGTCGTCGTGCTCACCACGGCCGGGTCAGCGGAGGCATCGTGGGCGGCGCGGGGGTCCGCGATGCCCACGCGCCACACGCCCTCGACTGGCCCGCGGCCCTGCACCACTACGTCTCCGGCGCAGCCCCACAGCCAGCCGCTGGCACCAAGCAGACCCCACCGCCATCGCGCGCGTTCCATCGCCCACGTCTTGACGATGCCGGTCGGATCGATCGCGCCGGAGGGACTGCGCGCGTCGAACGCTCCCCCGGTCTCGTCGCGGAAGCGCTCGCACAGGTCCATCACCTCGGCCACCGCTGGGGGAGCATCGGCCACGCCGCACTCACCGCGCGACAACCGTGAGATCCAGGATTCGCTCCGATAGGTGGAGAACACCTCGTCGGCCCAGCGGAGGTCGGACTCGACGTGAGTCATCACCGCATCGAGGGACTCCGGAGCGACGTCGCCTTCCGCCTCGAGGCGGAAGTCCATGGCCATCGCAGTGCTGGTGCGCGACAGGCTCATCCCCTACAGCCCGGCATCCGCGAACGCCGCCGCTGCGGACTCGGTGATGGCGGGCGACGTGTAGCTCGCTCCGGACACGTACTCCACGTCGCCGCTCTGAGCCTCGAGGATCCGTTCCTCGAGCTCCGGCAGCGCCATCGCGTTGACCTGGCGCGACTCCGCGGCATCGGTGCCGGCGACGGGGAACTCGACGTCCACTACCTCGCCGTCGACCACGTGCAGCCGCACCTGGTAGTCGCCCCGGATGTTCGTCACCACCGGTCCGTCGACCGTGATCGTCGAGCTCGACTCGTCTCCGCCGGGGCCGGCGGCATCGGCGCCCACACGATCTCCTACGGGATCCTCGATGGCGCTCGGCGCCGCCACCCAGCCTGCGGTCAGGATGACCGCCGACGCTCCTCCCACCATCACCGCTCGCGACGTCCTCATCGCCTCACCATCCGAACTCCTCGCGATGCACGGCGTCCCGCGGGATTCCCGCAGCGATTGCATCGGCCTCGACCTGCAGCGCCCACTCGCGCGGCCCGCAGATGTACACGTCAGTGTCGTCGCGCCGTTCCACCAGCGCTGCGATCGAGCCGGGCTGCTCGCTCGTGCCCCAGGTGCGTCCCCGCGCGCCCAGCATCAGCTCGAGACGCGCGCTGCGCTGCTGCGCGAGCTCTTCCACCTCGTCCAGCAGCGGCGCCTCGTCCCGGGAACGCGCGCGGATCACGACCGTCACATCGTCCTCGGGATCCGCCTCCTCGAGCAGCGACCGGATGGGCGTGACCCCGATCCCGGCGGCGATGAGAAGGAGTGAACCGCGAGCCCGAGCACCGTGCGTGAACACCCCGAGCGGACCCTCGATCATCACTCGCGTGCCGGGCTCGAGCGTCCGGATCCTGGAGGACCCGTCGCCCGACGCCTTGACGGTAATGCGAAGCCGGTCCCCAGGGGCTGCGGAGAGCGAGTACGGGTGTGACTGGGCGCGCAGCTCGGGGCTGAGGAACCTCCACAGGAAGAACTGCCCGGCATGGGCGCGCAGCCGCGCGAGGTCGCGACCCGCGACCGTGACCGTGGTGCTGCCGTCCGTGTGCGGGTCGACCGATTCGACGGTGAGCCCGTGTCGCCGCATCAGCACCAGGGGGCGCAGCAACCGGAACGCCACGAACGAGCCGACCGTCACCGTCCACAGCACAGCCCAGAACCACCACGCGAGTCCGCCGGAACGGAACGTGGAACCTTCCAGGAACTGATGCGGCACGGCGAACGCGACTCCCACGTACACCAGCATGTGAACGGCGTGCCAGCGCTCGTAGGGCACCCGCAGACGCACCGCGGCCACAGACGTCACGAGGACCACGACGAACGCCGCCGCGGCGATCTGCGCGAACAGCATGAACCAGCCGTAGTCGGCCCACGCCAGCGACTGCTCCGCGAAGGAGCGCCCGTCGTAGATGCCCGTCATCCACGTCATCAGCACCAGGTGCAGCAGCAGCAGGATGATCGCGACGGGGCCGATCCGGGTGTGCTTCGCGATCGCGCGGTCGTGGCCGATCGCGCGCTCCACCCATGGCGCTCGCGAGGCGAGCAGCACCTGCGTCATCATCAGCACGGCCGCGACGATGCCGAGCGCGCGTCCCAAGGTGTAGAACCAGTCGGTCGCCGTGGCGGCAAGCAGCCCGCCGGACGCGAACATGAGCGCGATCCCGCACGCAGCCGCGAGCCATATCGCGGCCTCGAGACCATCCGCCCACCAGGATCGGCGCGCGGCGGTGCGAGCGCGCACTCCCGTGGTCGTCGCAGTCACGTGTCTCCCTCAAGCAGTTCTGGTGCAAGGAACGCGGTCAGTATCCCCCGTGACACCTGGTGTTGTCGCCGGTGCTCCACCATTTCCCTCAGGCGCGACCAGCGTGCCGCGCCGCCGGTCAGGCGACCCGGGCACCCCGCAGCACCACGTGAGCGGGCTCGGCGAGCACCGAGATATCCGCACGCGGATCCTCCCGGTACACCACCAGGTCCGCGCTCTCTCCCTCGTCGAGGGAAGCCGCCCCGAGAAATGCCCGCGCGCGCCAGCTCGCCGCCGCCACCGCATCGGCCGCCGGGACACCCGCCGCCACCATCTCCGCCGCCTCCTGCGGGAGCAGCCCGTGCCCGAGCGTTCCCCCCGCGTCGGTGCCGACGAGCAGCGGCACGCCGGCCTCCCAGAGGTCGCGGACGTGCTCGTAGCGGCGCGCGTGCATGCGGCGCATGCGTGCCGCGTAGCGCGGGAACTTCACCTCGCCCGCGTCGGCGTACGCGGCGAACTGGTCGATCTGCAGGAGCGTGGGGACCACCGGGATCCCGGCAGCGGCTACGGCCCGCATGTGCTCCTCGGTCATGCCGGTGCCGTGCTCGATGCAGTCGATGCCGGCGTCGAGCAGGGGCTGGATGGCCTCTTCCGAGAAGGTGTGCACCGTTGCCCTGGCGCCCTCGGCGTGAATCGCGGCCAGCGCATCGGCCAGCTGGGCTGGGGTCCAGAGCGGGGCGAGGTCTCCCTCGTCGCGGTCGATCCAGTCGCCGATGAGCTTGATCCAGCCGTCGCCCTTGCGCGCCTCCTCGACCGCCACCTCAGTGAGGTCCTGCGGCTCGATCTCGCGGGCGTAGTGACGGAGGTATCGCTTGGGACGGGCGATGAACCGGGCGGCGCGGATCAGCCGCGGCAGATCATCGCGCTGGTGCACAAACGACGTGTCGAGTGGCGAGCCCGCGTCCCGGATCAGCAGGGTGCCGGCGTCGCGGTCCGCGGTGGCCTGCTTCGCCGCCAGGTCGCGGTCGGTTGCGCCACCCGAGTCGAGCCCGACGTGGCAGTGGACGTCTACCAGGCCCGGGATGACCGTCCCCGCGACCTCGGTGATCTCGCCCGCGTGCCGGGGCCTCTCGAATGTGATGCGCCCACCGACCACCCACGCCTCGCCACGGACGTCGTCATCCCCGACGACGACCGGCCCGGTGAGATGGAGAGCGGGCACTACTTGAGGTACTTGCTCAGGTCCGCGTCGACGCTGGACGGGTCGAAGTCCTGCTGCTGCTTGCCCAACCCGAAAGCGCTGCCCGGCTCGGCCTGCGCTGGCTTGCGGTTCTTGGCCGCCGCCTCCTGCTGGGCGCGCTTGGCGGGGTTGCCCGACTTGCCCTTGACCTTGCGCTGGGGAGCCTGCTTGCCCTTGGACTTCTTGCCGCCCGGCATCCCGCCCCAGGCGCCCGGCCCGCCGCCCTGACCTGGCAGCTGCGGCATGCCGCCGCCGTTGGCATTGATCGCGCGCATCATCTGCTGCGCCTGCTCGAACCGCTTGACCAGCGAGTTGATGTCCGCGACGGTCATGCCGGAACCGCGCGCAATGCGGGCGCGGCGAGAGCCGTTCAGGACCTTGGGGTTGTCGCGCTCGAGGGGCGTCATCGACTGGATGATCGCCTCGGTGCGCACCAGCTCGCGCTCGTCGAAGTTCTCGATCTGGTCGCGCATCGCGCCCATGCCGGGCAGCATGCCCAGCATCTTCTTCATCGAGCCCATGTTCTTGAGCTGCTGCATCTGCGACAGGAAGTCCGTGAAGGTGAAGTCCTCGCCCTTCGAGACCTTCTCCGCCATGCGCGCGGCCTCATCCTGATCGAAGGCCTTCTCGGCCTGCTCAATCAGCGTGAGGACGTCTCCCATGTCGAGGATCCGCCCGGCCATGCGGTCCGGGTGGAAGACCTCGAAGTCGCCGAGCTTCTCTCCCGTCGACGCGAACATGATGGGCCGGCCGGTGACCTCACGGACGGACAGCGCCGCCCCTCCGCGAGTGTCGCCGTCGAGCTTGGTGAGGACCACGCCCGTGAAGTCGACGCCCTGCTGGAAGGCGGTCGCGGTGGCGACGGCGTCCTGTCCGATCATCGCGTCGATGACGAACAGCACCTCGTCGGGCTCGAGGGCCTTGCGGATATCCGCGGCCTGCTTCATGAGCTCGGCGTCAACGCCGGTTCGGCCGGCGGTGTCGACAATCACCACGGAGTGCTGGCGCTGCTCGGCCTCCTTGAGGCCCTTCTTGGCGACCTTGACGGGGTTGCCGCGTTGCTTCTCGCCCTCGCGAGTCACTCCGGGCTCGGGGGCGAACACCGGGACGCCTGCGCGCTCGCCGACCACCTGCAACTGGTTCACGGCGTTGGGGCGCTGAAGGTCTGCCGCGACCAGCAGCGGCGTGTGGCCCTGCTCCTTGAGGTGGTGCGCGAGCTTTCCGGCCAGGGTCGTCTTTCCCGCGCCCTGGAGGCCCGCAAGCATGATGACCGTCGGGCCATGCTTGGCGTGCTTCAGCTGACGCGCTTCGCCTCCGAGGATCGCGACGAGCTCTTCGTTGACGATCTTGACGACCTGCTCGCCGGGGTTCAGCGCGCCGGACACCTCGACGCCGAGCGCGCGCTCGCGGATGTTGCCGGTGAACGTGCGGACCACGGACACGGCGACGTCGGCGTCGAGCAGCGCACGGCGGATCTCGCGGATCGTGCCGTCGATGTCCGCCTCGGTCAGCCTGCCCTTGCCCCGCAGGTTGCGGAAGGTGGATGTCAGGCGGTCAGAGAGGTTCGCGAACACAGGTGTCCCTTCGAGGAAATCGTGGCCTCCAGCCTACCCGGAGCGCGTCGGTGTCGACCGTCGTGCGCCCCGGCGGTGCCTCAGCCCCCGCGTTCGGCGCCTCCGGACACCGAGGCGGGGCTGTAGCGAAGCCCGCCACCGCATCGGCCGGCCGAACGGACGGATCAACTGAGCGCCGCCGTCCGACTCTCCGCCTGCGCGCGCGAATCCGCCACAGTTGATCCGGCCCGTCGGGAGGGGTGGGGGGCGCGGTGCGGGCGGGGGGCGCGGTGCAGGCACGATGCGCATGGTGCCAGCGAAACGGGAAGACGACCGGTGCACGGGCCGGCTCACGCTCCCCGGCTCAGGCTCCCCGCTTCCCGCACGCGTCTACGCGAGCACGCTCAGCCGGCCACCGCATCGGCCGGCCGAACGGACGGATCAACTGAGCGCACGCGTCCGACTCCCCGCCTGCGCGCGCGGATCCGCCACAGTTGATCCGGCCCGTCGGGCGGGTGCGGGGTGCGATGCGCGGGGTGCGGGTGGGGAGAGCGGGCCCGCGCTGCAGGGTGCCAGCGAAACGGGAAGACGGCCGATGCGCCGGCTGGCTCAGGCGCCCCGCTCGCCGGGCACGTCGGACGGCAGCAGCGCGCGGCGAGCGTTTCCGGTGAGCGTGTCGATCAGGCTGGCGCGCCACGAGGTCCAGGCCTTGGGACCCGCGGCGCGGGCATCGGCCTCGGTGAGTGCGCGCAGCGTGTCCAGCAGGTCCAGCCGGTGTTCGACCGCGTCGAGCAGCCGCGCCACCGTCGCAGGAGACGCGGGGTCCTCCTTCGTCGCCAGCGTGGCCAACGTGAGGTGCTCGCGTACCAGCAGTTGGAGATCCCGGGCGAACTCGGCGCGCAGGCCCAGCCTGGCCCCAATGTCCGGAATCAGCGCGGCGCCATCGACGGAGTGATCCGTGGCCCCGGGGCGCTTGCCGATGTCGTGCAGCCACGCGGCCAGCAGCAGCAGGTCGCCATCGGGGACGTGGCGCCGCTGCTTGCCAGCGAGGACCACCGTCTCCAGCATGTGGCGATCCACGGTGAAACGGTGCACGGGGCTGCGTTGCGGACGGTTGCGGACGCCTTCCCACTCCGGCACCCATCGCACGGCGAGGCCGTTCAGATCGATGGCCTCCCACACCGCGACGAGGTGCTGGCTCGAGCGCAGCAGGTCGCGCAGGTGCCCGCGCGCCTCCTCGGGCCATGGCTCGGGAAGCTCCGGGGTGCGAGTGAGAGCCATCAGCAAGTTCGGGGAGAATGTCAGCCCGGTCGTGGCAGCGGTAGCGGCGGCACGCAGAGGCATCAAGGCGTCGGTCTCGGGCTCGGCATCGGTCGCGAGGGCGAGTTCGCCGTCGACGTCGATCAGCCCGGGCGCCACCTCGACGTGCCGGGGGGCGATGCCACGGCGGCGCGCGCGCCACGCGCGCGAGCCGATGCCGGAGCGTTCCAGAGCGCGTCTCGCCCCGCGCTCAGTCGTGTCCAGCGCATACGCCACGGTGCGGCTGGCCTCCGCGAGCGACGCGAGCAGATCGTCAGGATCGTCGAAGCCCTGCAGCGCAGCCACCTCGTCCGCGATGTGCCGCCCGAGCACGTTCATGGGGCGGCCAGTGACGATCTGTATCGAGTCGCGCACGTCCTTAATGTGCGAGCCCGCGTCATCGACGGCGCCGTGCGGGCGGTCGGTCAACCAGGTCGCGGACAGCGCGGTGAGGCTCATGTGGTCGCGCAGGCCTCCGCGTGCCTCCTTGAGGTGCGGCTCGATGAGGTACGCCAGCTCTCCGTGGCGCTCCGCGCGCTGGCGCGATGCGGCCAGCAACTCGGGAAGTCGTTTGCGGGCGGCGGATCGCCAGTCCTGGTAGATGGCAGATCTGGCCTGCTGCGCGAGCGTGGCATCGCCCGCCACGGGATGCAGGTCCAGGAGTCCGGCCGCGGCAGCCAGGTCCTTCGAGGCCACCTGGCGGCACTCCGTGAGCGACCGCATCGAGTAGTCGAGCTCGAGGCCTGCGTCCCAGATGGGGTACCACAGGCGCTGAGCCAGCTCGGAGACCTGCTGCGTGGTGTGGGTGTGACCGTCGTGGATAAGCACCAGGTCCAGGTCGGACCACGGACCCGAATCGCCGCGGCCCAAGGAGCCGACGGCACCCAAGGCCACTCCCTCACCGAGTGGCTCGGCGGCGTCCCAGTGCTCGCGCAGCCGCGCGAGGGTCAGGTCCGTGATCGCGCGGCGACGCTCGGGACCCGTGACCCCTGCGGTGACGAGGGACTGAGCGAGTTCGGCCCGCTCACGCTTGAGGTCCCGCACCCCGTGGGGGTGCGGGACCTCAGCGTGCGGGCCATCGGAGGCAGTGCCCCTCTGACCCGTCATAGATGTAGAACGGGTCCGGTCAGAGGGCGTCGGCGCCGTGCTCGCCAGTGCGAACTCGAGCGACATCGTCCACGGGGACCGTCCAGACCTTGCCGTCACCGATCTTGCCGGTCTGCGCGGCCGAGACGATGGCCTCGGTCACGACAGCGGCGTCAACATCGTCGACGAGCACTTCCATGCGGGTCTTGGGCACCAGGTCCACGGTGTACTCAGCACCACGGTAGACCTCGGTGTGACCCTTCTGGCGGCCGTAGCCGGCGGCCTCGGAAACCGTGACGCCCTTGACGCCTGCGGCCTCGAGAGCTGCACGAACCTCGTCCACGCGGTGTGGCTGGATGATTGCGGTAACCAGCTTCATGATCAGATCGCCTCCTCGTAGGCAGTCTCGCCGTGCTCGGAGTAGTCGATGCCTGCGACCTCGTCCTCTTCGGACACGCGCAGACCCATCGTGTACTTAATGGCCAGACCGATGATCAGCGTAGCAACGGCGGAGTACGCCATCACGACCAGTGCAGCGATGACCTGCGACAGCAGCAGGCCTGCGCCGCCACCGTAGAACAGACCAGCGTCACCGAAGGCGTTCAAGTCCGTTGCGAACAGACCCACGGCGACCGTTCCCCAGAGACCGGCAACCAGGTGGATGCCGACCACGTCGAGCGAGTCGTCGTAGCCGAGCTTGTACTTGAGCCCCACCGCAAGAGCGGAGAGGATACCGGCGATGAAGCCGATGGTGATCGCACCGAGCGGCGAGACCGAGAGGCCTGCCGGGGTGATCGCGACCAGACCGGCGACGACACCAGATGCGGAGCCGAGCGAGGTGGCCTTGCCATCACGCAGCTTCTCCAGCAGGAGCCAGCCGAGCATACCGGCGGCGGTTGCCACCAGGGTGTTCAGCCAGATCTGGGCGGCGAACACGTCCGCCTCCCACCACGAACCGGCGTTGAATCCGAACCAGCCGAACCACAGCAGCGCGGCGCCGAGCATCACGAGGGTCAGGTTGTGCGGGCGCATCGGCTCCTTGCCGAAGCCCTTGCGCTTGCCGAGCAGCAGTGCCAGCACAAGCGCGGCCACACCGGCATTGATGTGCACCACAGTTCCACCGGCGATGTCCTGCGGAGCCGTCAGGTCGGCGAACAGGTAGTCCGACGTCAGCAGTCCGCCGCCCCACACCCAGTGCGAGACCGGCGAGTAGACCAGAACGGCCCACAGACCCGCGAACACGAGCCAGGCCGAGAACTTCATGCGGTCGGCGACCGCACCCGAGATCAGCGCGACCGTGATGATCGCGAAGGTGGCACCGAAGGCCGCCAAGATCAGGTCGAACTCGGATCCGTCAAGCTCTTCGGCAGTGGTCCCCGCTTGGAAGACCGACTGCATACCGAAGTCTGCTGCGGGGTTGCCGAACCAGCCGCCGACGGTGTCGCCCGCCGAGACCGAGAATCCGACAATGACCCATAGGACGCCGACAACGCCAATGGCGCTGAAGGACATCATCATCATGTTGAGCACCGACTTGCGACGCGACATGCCACCGTAGAACAACGCCAGTCCAGGCGTCATCAGCAACACGAGCGAAGCGGAAGTCAGCAGCCATGCAACGTTTGGGCTGTCCATAGTTTCGCTTCTCCTTGTATCCCTCGCCCGCTCGGCGAGTCAGGAGACACCCTTCCGCAGACTTGTTGCCCCTGAACCTCGGGCGTGTTTCCGTACGGTTACATCAGAGGGCTTGCGGTAAAAGGTGTGTTGCGCACGGGGAGAACCGGGAACTATTCAGACACCGAGCAGGCCGTCGACGAACTCCTCGACGTCGAACGGAGCCAGGTCATCGGCTCCTTCTCCGAGCCCGATGAGCTTGACGGGCACGCCCAACTCTCGCTGCACCGCCACCACGATGCCGCCCTTGGCAGTGCCGTCCAGCTTGGTCAGCACGATGCCGGTGACGTTTGCGACCTCGGCGAACACTCGGGCCTGTGCGAGGCCGTTCTGACCCGTGGTGGCGTCGAGGACCAGCAGCACCTCGACCGGCTCCTTCACCTTGGACACCACGCGCACGAGCTTGCCGAGCTCGTCCATGAGCCCAGCTTTGTTCTGCAGACGTCCCGCCGTGTCGACGAGTAGCACGTCGGAACCTTCGTTGCGCGCACGGTCGGCCGCCTCGAACGCCACGGAGGCCGGGTCCGCCCCCTCGCGGTCGGAGCGCACCACCGGCACGCCCACCCGGGCGCCCCAGGTTTCGAGCTGATCCGCGGCGGCGGCGCGGAACGTGTCCGCCGCAGCCAGCACCACGGTGCGCTTCTCGGCGACGAGCATGCGCGCGATCTTGCCGACGGTGGTGGTCTTGCCGACGCCGTTGACTCCCACGACGATGATGGGCTCGTGTGCGCCCTCCCCCGGCTCCCCGAGTCTCAGTGAGCGGTCAAGAGCGGGGTCGATAGTCTGGATCAGCTCGGCTCGCAGGATCGCACGCGGGTCGCCGTCGGGCTCGGCACGCAGGCGCGACTGCAGGCCCGCAAGGATGTCGTCGGTGGCCGAGGCTCCGACGTCCGCGAGCAGAAGCGTCTCCTCCAGCTCGTCCCAGTCCTCCTGAGACAGGGCGCCGCGCGAGAAGATCGCGAGCAGGCTCGCCCCGAGGCCACCGGCGAGCTTGGCGCGCAGCCGGGTGAGGCGCGAATCAGGCGCCTCCGGTGCCTCGGAGACGACGGAAGGCTCGGCCGATGTCTCACGCACCGGGGCATCGTCCGAGCCATACGGGGCGTAGCCGCGCTGCGACGGCGCGCCCCCGCGGCGACGGCTGCCTACGTAGGCGCCCGCACCGCCGAGCACCGCAACTGCGGCCACGATGACGACGACGAGGTCAGCGGAACCAGGGATCCATGAGACGTCCATGGCGTCAGTCTGCCAGGTGCGCGACTACTGGCGCGCGAGGCCCAGCTCGCCCGTGCCGGGACCGGTCTCAATCGCGTCGCCGGTGCCACCGAGGGCCGATGCGCGATCGGCGACGGCACGCGACGCCCTGGTTCCGGTGTCGGTCGCCCAGATCGCGACGCGGGTGCCCGGAGCGGGGCGATCCGGCGTCGAATCGACGTGGGCGACGAGATCCCAGTCCCCGCGCTCGTACGGCGCCTCCGCGAGGAAGTTCTGGAGGTCCCGTCGCGAGCGCACAGCCACCACGAACCGCGCGATATGACGGCCGCGACCCTCCGCCACCAGGGCAGCCAGCATCAGGCCGACGGCGAGCAGGATGGCGAAAGTCAGTGGGCCGATCATGGACGAGAGCATCAAGTCTCCTTTTGGGATGTTCAGGACAGATTGTGGCTCGCCGTCGAACTCAGATTCAACTCAGAAGCACTCAGAAGGGCGCG
The DNA here is from genome assembly GCF_048553575.1 of Demequina ureilytica. Lineage (NCBI taxonomy): Bacteria > Bacillati > Actinomycetota > Actinomycetes > Micrococcales > Demequinaceae > Demequina > Demequina ureilytica. The sequence continues at coordinate 188,758 of NZ_JBLZIE010000002.1, forward strand.
CCCGGCCGCGTCGTCTGCGGCACTGGATGGAGCGGCTACCCTCCCAGCATGGACAACGCGCGGCAGGGCCGAACAGTTGCTCTCTGGGCGACGGGAGCCGTGGTCGTGGCAGTCGCGCTGACGGCGGCGCTGCTGACGTTCGGGGGATCTTCCGAGCCGGACGAGCCCCTCACGAGCCCGACCGAGGCGAGCGACGGCTGCGATGGCGTCGAGGGACAGTCTATCGACCTCGACGAGCAGGTCGTGGACCCATCCCCCCGCACGTGCTTCGTTCTGGACGAGGCCGCCTCGGTGACCGTCGGAGCCGCGGCACTCGAGCCCAGCGACACCATCGAGCTCGCCCTATATGACGAGGACGGCGCGCAGCTCGGCACTGCGGCGAGCGCACCCGACTGGGACCCCGAGTTCACCGTCGAGCTCGCGGCGGGCGCCTACGCGATCGAGGTCACCGGCCTGGTGCTGGGCGAGGAGCCGCCGTTCCTGCTCTACACCGCGACGTTCACGCCCCAAGGGGACGGCGCGGCCGATGCGGGGGACGGCTTCGACACTGCGTCAGTTCCGCCAGCGCAGGCGTGTGGCGCCGAGGTCCCCGTCCTCGCCGACGACCAGCCGGTGTCCGTCGCTGCGGACAGCGCCGTGGACGACGCGACCCTCGACCCGAGCGCGCCGGGCGACATTCACTATGCGTGCGTCGAGGTCGAGCAGTCGGTGTTCGCGAAGGTCGGTGTCGCATCGGAGGACCCCGAGAGCGTGGACTCGCCGGACCTGACGATGGCGATCTACCGGGCGGCCGAGGACGACGGCGCGGCGACGCTGCTGCGCACGGCCGACGACGTGATCGGCTTCGACCCGGAGACCAGCCTCGAGCTCGAGCCCGGCACATACATGGTGGCCGCCAGCGCGTGGCTGGGCGGCGACACGGGAGCGCTCGAGCTCTACTTCGACGACGACGCGGACCTCTTCCGCCGCGGCGAGGCGACCAGCATGCACGCCGACGTCTCCCCTGACCTCTGCGACGACGCGCCCGCGGTGTCCCCCGGCGACACGCTCACCGTCGAGGGGGAGAACACCTACGTGTGCCTGGACAACGATGAGGATCAGCGGCTCACGATCCAGGCGGCGACACTGACGGACCAGGATCTCGTGCTCGAGATCCTGGGCCACGACGAGCAGCCGTACCGGCTCGCATGGGCCGACGGCAACCCCTACTCGGACGTGCTCGCCGACTTCGACCCGCTGCTGGACCAGACAGTGCCCGAGGGCCGGTGGATCATCGCAGTGACCACGTACTTCGCCGGAACGGCCGCAGACTACGACCTCAGGGTCGTCGAGGGCGGCGGAGGCGAGTAGCTACGCCGCACCCTCGTCCGTGAGCCGCTGGCTGATGACCGTCGTCACTCCGTCGCCGCGCATGGTGACGCCGTAGAGCGAATCGGCGATCTCCATGGTGCGCTTCTGGTGGGTCACGACGATGAGCTGCGAGTCTTCCTTGAGCTCGGTGAAGATCTCCAGCAACCGGCCCAGGTTGGCGTCGTCCAGAGCGGCCTCGACCTCGTCCATCACGTAGAACGGGCTCGGGCGCGCCTTGAAGATCGCGACCAGCAACGCGACCGCGGTCAGCGAGCGCTCGCCGCCTGACAGCAGCGACAGGCGCTTGACCTTCTTGCCCGCGGGTCTGGCCTCGACCTCGATGCCGGTCTCGAGCATGTTCTTGGGGTCGGTCAGCACCAGCTTGCCCTCCCCTCCCGGGAACAGCCGCGGGAAGATCAGGTCGAACTGCGCCTGCGTGTCCTCGAACGCCTCGACGAAGATTCGCTCGACCCGCTCGTCGATCTCCCGGACGATCTCCATGAGGTCCGCGCGCGACTTCTTGATGTCGCTCAGCTGGTCCTGCAGGAACTTGTGCCGCTCCTCGAGAGCGGAGAACTCCTCGAGAGCGAGCGGGTTGACCTGGCCGAGCTGCTTCATCGCGCGCTCTGCCGTGCGCAGGCGCTTCTCTTGGGCGTCGCGCACGAACGGTTCGGTGGGCTGCTCGCCATCCTCCCCTGGCTCGGCGTCGGTGACAGGGACGGGCAGGTGCGGGCCGAACTCCTCGACGAGCTTCGCCGGGTCCACCCCGAGCTCGTCGACCGCCCGCTGCTCGAGCTGTTCCAGCCGTACCTTCAGCTGGGCGCGGGCCACCTCGTCGCGATGCGACTCGTCCGTGAGCCGGCGCAGCTCGTCCGCGAGACCTTCGACCTCGCGGCGCACGTCGGTGAGGTCGCTGGTGCGCTCGGCGCGCGCGGCCTCGGCCGCTGCCCGGGCGTCATCCGCGTGGGCGACGGAGATGTCGATCGCCGCCAGCGCATCGGCCGCTCCCGCCATCACCTCGCGCGCGGCCTGGGCCTGACGCTCGCGCCTGCGCGCGGCCTCCTCGGCGCGGGCGCGGGCGTCCCGCTCGGCGTTGGCGGCGCGCTCGAGGCTTTCGGCCCTCGCCGCCAGTGCGCGGGCGCGCTCCTCCGCCGTGCGCAGCGCGAGCCGGGCCTCGGTCTCACGGGCGCGTGCCGCCACGGCCGCCTGCGCGTCCTCGTCGCGCTGGACCTGGGCGCCGGCGGTGTCGGATTCGGTCTGTTCGGGCTCCGCCTGGGCTGCCGCGAGCCGCTCGGTCATGCTCGCGAGTTCGCGCGACTGCTCGGCCATGCGCTCCTGCGCCGCGGCGATCTGGGTGTCCAGCCGCTCGCCGTCCGCACGCGCCGCCCTCGCGGACGCATTCAGGTGGCCGAGCTGCTCCGCGACCGCGGCCATGCGCGCATCCGAGTCGTTGAGGCGTTCGAGGGTGATCTCATGGCGGGTGCGGGCCTCGGACTCGCGCTCCTCGGCGCCGCGGATCTCGAACGTCGTGGACTCGACCACGGCCGCGGCCGCCTCGCGCCCCTGCCTGGCCTCGTCGAGCGCCGCCTGCATGTGCAGCACGCTCGGGGCGTCGCCGGCACCGCCGGACGCGCTCTTGGCGCCCAGCAGGTCGCCGCGGCGAGTGACCGCCACGACGTCGCGGTGCGTGGCCACGAGTGAGCGCGCGGCGGCCAGATCATCGACGACAGCGACGCCGGACAGGTGCGCGCGCACCGTGTCGACGATCCCCGAGGGGCCCGACACCAGGCTGGACGCCCATGCTGCGCCGTCCGCGAGCGCGACGTCCGGGTTCGCCACCTTGGCCTCGGGGTCCGCGACAAGGAACCTGGCGCGCCCCGCGTCCTCGTCGCGCAGCCACCGGATCGCATCGACCGCGTCCTCGACCGAATCGACGGCCAGCGCATCGGCCAGCGGGCCCAATGCCGCGGCGATCGCGTCTTCCGCCTCCGCGCTCACCTCGATCAGCGCGGCCACGGTCCCACGCACGGAGCGCGACCCTGCGGCCAGCAGTGCGCCGGCGCCGTCCTTGCGCGCCAGCGACAGGTCGAGCGCCTCGACCTTCGCCGCCCACGTGTCCCGCTCGCGCATCGCGGTGTTGAGTCGATCTTTGAGCTCCGCGAGCGTGGCCTTGGCCTCGTCCCACTCCTCGGTCGCGGCCTCGTGCGCGTCGTCAAGGTCCTCCTCGCCCTGCTCGACGGAGGCGACCTGGGTCTCGAGGTGCTGGAACTCGGTGGTGGCCTCGTGCGCGCGGCGCTGGGCGTCCGCCAATGCCTCGCGCAGCCGGCCGATCTCTGCCTCGGCCGATTCGACTCGCGAGCGCCGGGCGGAGACGTCACCCGCGAGGCGGGCGACCCCCTCACGGCGGTCGGCGACCGAGCGCAGCAGGTTCGCCAGGTGCCGCTCGGAGTCCTCGGCCACCTGCTCGGCGTCGCGTCGTTGCTGCTCGGCCTGCTCGAGCGCGGTCGCGGCGGCCGCGACCTCCGACTGCAGCTCCGCGGTCGCGGCGCGCGCACGCTCGAGCTGCTCGTCGAGGTCGACCAGGTCCGTCGGGGGCGCGTCCTGAGTCGAGTTGCCCAGCATGCGCAGGCGCTCCTCGGCCAGCGAGGACAGGTTGCGCAGCCGCTCGCGGATGGCGCTGAGTCGGTAGTACGTGTCGTTCGCCTTGGTCAGCGCGGGAGTGGCCTCAGCCGATGCGCGCTCCAGGTCGGCGAGCCGGTCACGGGCGGCGGCGAGCGCCTTCTCGACCTCGGCACGCCTCTCGAGCAGCGCAGACTCGTCCGCCTGCTCCTGCGAGAAGCGCGACTCGAGCTGAGCGATGTCGTCGGCAAGCAGGCGGGCCCGCGAGTCGCGCACGTCCACCTGGATGCGCTGCGCCTGGCGGGCGACCTCGGCCTGACGGCCCAGCGGCCCCAGCTGACGCCGCAGCTCGGCCGTGAGGTCGTTGACGCGCGTGAGGTTCGCCTGCATCGCGTCGAGCTTGCGGAGCGCCTTGTCCTTGCGCTTGCGGTGCTTGAGGATGCCCGCGGCCTCTTCGATGAAGTGGCGGCGATCCTCGGGAGTGGCGCGCAGCACCGCGTCCAACTGGCCCTGTCCGACGATGACGTGCATCTCGCGGCCGAGCCCCGAGTCGCTCAGCAGGTCCTGGATGTCGAGCAGGCGGCACGGAGAGCCGTTGATCTGGTACTCGGAGCCGCCCGTGCGGAACAGGGTGCGGGTGATCGTCACCTCGGTGTACTCGATGGGCAGCGCGCCGTCGGTGTTGTCGATGGTGAGCGACACCTCGGCGCGACCCAGCGGCGCGCGGCCTGCGGTACCGGCGAAGATGACGTCGTCCATCTTGCCGCCACGCAGCGTCTTCGCCCCCTGCTCCCCCATCACCCAGGCGAGGGCGTCCACCACGTTGGACTTGCCCGAGCCGTTGGGGCCCACCACGCAGGTGACGCCGGGCTCAAAATCCAGGGTGGTCGCCGACGCGAACGACTTGAAGCCGCGGAGCGTCAGCGTCTTGAGATACACGTGGGTGAGTCTAGAGGCTTCGTGCGGCGAGGCGACCTAGGCGGGCGGCCCCGCGACCGCATCGGCGCTATTTGGCGTCAGAGGCGGACACGTCCGCCTGATCCGTCAGGTACTCGGCGTTCAGGCTGCGCGCCTTCAACTTGGTGTCCATCAGCAGCGCCTGCCGCTTGGCACCCCAGTAGTCCATGATGGCGAACAGCAGCCCTGAGATGACGAAGGTGAAGTGCAGCCCGATGCGCCAGGCGACCGCCTCGTAGTCCATGGTCGTGTTCGGGTCCGCGGCCGCGACGAAGTCCTTGAGCAGCAGGATCACCGAGATCGCGACCAAGGAGCCGATGAGTTTCATCTTGAGGCCGGAGAAGTCGACCGTGCCCATCCACGAGGGACGATCCTCGGAACCCTCCGCGACCTTGATCTTCGACACGAAGTTCTCGTACCCGGCGAAGATCACGATGAGGATCAGGTTGCCCAGCAGCGCGATGTCGATGAGCGACAGCACCGACACTGTGACCTGGTCCGCCGACTGGCTCCACGAGAACGTGTCGATGATGTACCAGAGTTCCCCGAAGAACTTCAAGGCGACCACGACGAGGCCGGCGACCAGGCCGACGTACATGGGGGCCAGCAGCCATCGGCTGGCGAACAGGCTCCGCTCGAGCCCATCCTCGAATCCTGTGTGCACGCGTGTGTCCTTCAGGTCATGACGGGAGCGCGCCCCGGACGAGGCGCACTGGGGTGACGCGAGTGCAGGCCGACGACCGCATCGGCCGTCCTGCCAGCGACTAGAGAGAGGGGAACCAGATTCCGATCTCGCGTGCGGAGGACTCCTCGGAGTCCGAGCCGTGCACGAGGTTCTGGAGCACCTTCGTGGGCCACTGGCGGCCCAGGTCGCCGCGAATGGTGCCGGGAGCGGCGCTCGTGGGATCGGTGGCGCCGGCGAGGGAACGGAAGCCCTCGATCACGCGCTCACCCTCGGCCACGATCGCCAGGGTGGGGCCGGACAGCATGAACTCGACCAGCGGCTCGTAGAACGGCTTGCCGACGTGCTCGGAGTAGTGCTCGGCGAGCAGCTCGGGCGTCGCGGTGCGCAGCTCGACGGCCACGAGCACGTAGCCCTTGGCCTCGACGCGTCGCAGGATCTCCCCCGACAGGCCACGCTTGACGCCATCGGGCTTGACGAGGATCAGGGTGCGTTCGCTCATGCGGGCAAGCCTAACGGCACGGCCGATGCGCGGGCGGCACAGTGGGCGGCAGGTTGGGCGGCACAGTGGGCGGCAGGTTGGGCGCGGACTCTGGGAAGATGGGGGCGTGATCACGCTCGCGGACTTCGACACCCATCCGGACTTCCCCGTTCCGGGAATCCTGTTCTACGACATCAGCCCGATCCTCGCGGATCCGGTCCGATTCCGGGAGGCGTGCGACGCGCTGACACCCGAGCAGGGGTCGGTCGATGTTGTGGTGGGCGTGGATGCCCGCGGCTTCATCTTCGCGCCCGTGGTCGCGCAGACGCTGGGCGTGGGCATGGCGATGGTGCGCAAGAAGGGCAAGATGCCAGGCGAGCTGCTCGAGTCCGATGCGACTATCGAGTACGGCGCTTCCGAGCTGGTGCTCAGCCCTTCGGGGCTCGACGGCAAGCGCGTGCTGGTGGTGGACGACGTGCTGGCGACGGGCGGCACCGCCAGGGCCGTGGGCGACATGCTGGCACGCGCCGGCGCCGCAAGCGTGCGCTACGCCTTCCTGCTCGAACTCGCCGGACTGCCCGGGCGCGAGGCGCTCACCGGCTTCGAGGTCACCTCAGTGGTCGAGGTACCCGCGTAGCCGGGAGTCCCCGCTCGGCCGTGCCTGCTCAGTGCAGAACCTCGTATCGCAGCCACACCATGCCGTTCGCGAAGCGGCGTTCACCACGCAAAGCGAGCCGCTGGCTCAGCCCGTCGGGGAACATGCGCTGGCCGCCGCCCGCCAGCATCGGCGAGACGAACACCTGGACCTCGTCGATCAGCCCTAGCCGGAAGGCGCTCGCCGCCAGGGTCGCTCCGGAAACGGCCAGGTCGCCGTCGATGCCGTCCTTGATCGCCTGGACAGTGGCCCGGTCGAACTCGCGCTCGATGCGGGTGCGCTGCGTCGCGACGTCGTTCAGCGTGCGGGAGAACACGATCTTGTCCGCCCGCTGCCAGATCGCGGCGAACTCCGCGCTCTGGGGGCTCTGCGTGGCAATGTCGGGATCGGTCTCCCAGCCCGTCATCAGCTCGTAGATGCGGCGCCCGTACAGGTACGTGGACACGTCGCGTTCGACCCCGTTGATGAAGCCCAGCACCTGCTCGTCCGGCCGCGCCCACGCGAAGCCGCCCGTCGCATCGGCGATATAGCCGTCCAGTGACGAGAGGTACGAGTAGACCAGCCTCCCCATGCTCGGAGACTACGACCGCACCCGTGTTCCCGCCACCGCTCGGGATGCCGGTGCCGGTGGGGCTACTGGTCTGGCTGGGACTACTGGTCTGGCTGGGGCTGTGTTTCGCGAGGCGCCTTGTACCCCGGCGCCCAGCGCGCGCCCAGCAGCACGAGCGCGATGATCACAAGCGCCGCCATCATGACCTGGAAGGCGACGAATCCCATGTTGGGGTCGACGGGCACGGCATCGAGGCTGCGAATGTACCCCGCGTGCGTCGCGACCGAGGTGATGAGCGCGGCGCCCGGCAGGACGACCAGCACCAGCAGGAACCACACCGGCAGCTGCGGAGCATCCGGGTGCGCGCGCAAGTACGCTGACCACTGGCTGACCGCCCAGAAAGTGCAGAGGTTGACGACAGCCAGGCCGATGAACATCGTGACGTAGACCCTGATGGGGGTCTCCGCCTCCGCGCCGTCGTGCATGGCCGCGAAGTTGACCAGCGACGTGCGCTCCAGGGCCCACACCAGCATGGTGAGGCCCACGATTCCCAGCACCAGCGCCGCCATCACGCGGCGCACGAGGGACGATGCGGACCTCACTCGGACATCCTGCCGTCCACCTGCGTGTCCTCGTTGCTTCGCGCGGCCGCCGCCTCGTCTCGCTCCTTGCGCTCGCGGTCGATGCGGGAGCCGAGGCGCAGCGCCATGATCCAGATCATCAGAAACACCACCCCGAGGGCCGCGATCGCCGGGACCAGCAGTCCCGCCACCAACATCGGCACCTGGAGCACCCACGCGAGCGCGCGACCCCAGCGCTTCTTCTGCTTTCCGGCGGCATAGAACAGCATCACCATGAGCGCGGCGCCGCCTCCGGCGACCCATCCCGCGGGCGCCTCGACCAGGCCATTGCGTGCGAAGCTCCACGCGACCAGCGTGGCGAACAGCGCGACGAACGCCTGCAGGGCGAGCACCGACTGCGTGAAGACCAGGGTCGCGGGCCGCTGGGGACGGCGCTGGGTGGCCGCCGACTGCTCGGGGGACGGCTCGGGCGCCGCGTCGCTGGCACCCTGCTGCACGCTGTCGCGGGCCGCCCCGGGCCGCGTCTCCTCGGCGCTCATCGGGCCTGGCCCGCGCCCTTGTGACGGTCGGCGCCCATGAGGATGCGTGCCTCGGAGACCACAGTGACGGAGCCCGTCACGAGCACTCCTGCACCCATGTCGTGCACCCGCTCAGCCGTCTGGACTGCGCGATCGATCGCATCGGGAAGATCCCGGGCGACCTGCACGCGGTCGTCGCCGAAGATGCCCCTGGCGACCTCGGCGAGTTCGTCCGCCGGTATCGCGCGAGGCGAGCTCGACGCGGTGATGACGACGTGGTCCAGCAGCTGCTCAAGGCCGCCGAGGATGCCCTCCGCGTCCTTGTCATCCAGGACGCCGACCACGCCGACGATGGACTCGAAGGCGAACGACTCCTCGACAGCGCTCACCAGCGCATCGATGCCGGCCGGATTGTGGGCCACGTCGACCAGGACCATGGGCGACGTGCGCACGGCCTCGAGCCGTCCGGGCGAAACGACGGCGCCGAACCCCGCCTCGACGGTTTCGCCATTCAGCGCTTCGAGGTCGCCGCCGTCGGCCAGCAGCGCCTCCGTGGCCGCGAGCGCGAGCAGCGCGTTGTGCGCCTGGTGCTCGCCGTACAGCGGCACGAACAGGTCCGCGTAGGTGGCGGCGGGGGTGCGCAGCGTCACCAGCTGGCCGCCCACGCCGGGCTGGCGCTCGACGACCTCGATGGCGTCGCCCTCCCACAGTCCGGTCGCTCCGCGCGCCGCGATGGCCTGAAGGAGGACCGGGGTGACCGAATCGGTCTGCTCGGCGATGACCGCGGTGGCGCCGTCCTTGATGATGCCGGCCTTCTCGCCCGCGATGGCGGTCAGATCCTCACCGAGCCACTGGGCGTGGTCCATGCTCACGGGCGCCACCACAGCCACCTGCCCGTCGGCGACATTCGTGGCGTCCCACACGCCGCCCATGCCTACCTCGACCACGGCGACGTCGATGGGCGTATCCGCGAACGCGGCGTACGCGAGCACGACGAGCACCTCGAAGAAGCTCATGCGCGGGCCGCCGCCCTCGATCGAGCGAGCGTCCACCATGTGAATGATGGGCGCGACGTCCTGCCATAGGCGGATGAACTCGTCCTGGGTGATGGGCTCGCCATCGACCTGGATGCGCTCGCGCACGGTGCTGAGATGCGGCGACGTGAACAGCCCGGTGCGCAGTCCGTGCTCGCGCACGAGCGACTCCACCATGCGCGCGGTGCTGGTCTTGCCGTTCGTGCCGGTGATGTGCACCACTTTGAAGGCGGACTGCGGGCTGCCGAGCAGGTCGCACGCCTCCCGCACGCGGTCGAGCGTCGGCTCGAAGTCGTGTTCGGGGTTGCGAGTGAGAATATGGCCGTAGATCTCGCGTTCCGCCTCGTCGGTGGTGAGGCCGCCGAGCGTGAAGTCACTGGGGTCAGACATGCGGCCAGTGTCCCATGTCGGCCGCTTGCTGTCCGTCCGTCACGCGGACCGTAAGGATCAGGGATGCCCCTAGCATCGCACTGCACCCGAGCGGTTCCCCAGTTGTTCCGCAGTTGTTCCGCAGTTGTTCCGCTCGCGCGCGCGCCTGAGGCTGCCTACCGTGTGTGAGAGAGACGACTATCCGAGGAGCGACTCCGATGCGCAAGCTCAAGAGGTCGACCGTGGTGATCACCGGCGCCACGAGCGGCGTGGGGCGGGCCTGCGCCCTGCAGTTTGCCGACAAGGGCGCGGCGCTCATGCTCGCGGCGCGCAGGGCCGATGCGCTCGACGAGATCGTGCGCGAATGCCGCGATCGTGGCGCGCAGGCCCATGGCGTCGCGCTCGACGTGAGGGACGAGTCCGCGATGCTGGAGCTCGCGCGGGAGACGGTGAGCCGTCATGGGCGCATCGACGTCTGGGTCAACGCCGCGTCGGCGAACGCATACGGACGCATCGAGGAGCTGCCGAGCGAGTGGTGGCGGGCCGTGATCGACACCAACCTCACCGGGTACTTCTTGGGGCTGCAAGCAGCCATCCCCTGGATGCGCGACCAGGGCCGCGGCACCATCATCAACATCGGCTCGATCCTCGACACCACGGTGGTGCCCTACCAGGCCGCCTACATCGCATCCAAGCACGGCGTGCGGGCGCTGACCGACTCGGCTCGGCAGGAGACCAGCGACGTCAAGGGCATTCGCCTGTGCCTGATCAGCCCAGGTGCCATCGACACCCCGTTCATCGCCAACGCCGCGAACGTCACGGGCAGGCGCATCGAGCCGCCGGTGCGCGTCCTTGACGCTCGCGCGGTGGCGGCCAAGGTGGTCTCATGCACGCGCAGGCCCCGCGACGACATCTTCGTCGGTCCGGACAACGTGTCGGTGATGCTGTCCGAACGCGTGGCACCCGGCCTGACCCGACGCCTCATGACCGTGCTGGGCAACCACGACCAGTTCGGGGATGAGCCACAGGCCCGCACCTCGGGATCGCTGCTGGAGCCCCAACCGGATGTGCCCGCGCGCATCGACGGCGGCTGGCGCGGCCACGGGACCAAGAACCACCGTCGCAAGCGTGGCGCGCTGCTGGGCCTCGGAGCCCTGGCCGCAGGGGGGTTCTGGCTGGCGCGGGCGCCGCGCGCGTGAGCACGCCGCCGTTCCTCGCCGCTTTCGATTCCGCCTCGACCATGGTGATGGCGACCGCGAGCGCGCTGCACGAGCTGCCCTTCACCGCCGCAGGCAACTCGCGCCTGGCCATACCGATCATGCGCGCCGCGAACGCGCTGCCTCGAGGGCTGCGCGGCAGGGCGTTCGCCCAGTCAGGCGCCTCCGAGGCCGTGAAGCCCGAACGGCTCGCGGGAGCAGATCTCGAAGAAGCCTCGCGGTGGGTCACCGACCAGTACCCGCGGCGGCGCTATCGACAAGTGGCCGTGGGCTCATCGAACGGCGCGCTCGTGTACCTGAACGCCGCGCTCGGGATGCCATGGCTGCCGCAGACGCTGCTGATCCCCTTGGCACACGAGGTGGACCCGGACGATCCGGCGACGGGCCTCGCGCAGGCCCGCGAGCACGGCATCCGGCTGGTTGACGACAATCCGGACATTCAGCTCCACCACATGCACGATGGGGCACAGGACCGGCGCATGGTGCGCAAGCTCACGTACTTCCGCTACAAGCGCCGCATGCTCGGTCCTGGCTTCGAGGCGTTCCTGCGGGAGCGCATGGAGCCCGGGGGGACGCTGCTGCTCACCGAGTGCACCGCCACTTGGCGCACCACGCGGGTGCACGAGCGCTACGTGTTCCAGCACGGCGGCCTCGGCGGCGTCACGGAGCGCGAGTACCACGCGGGAGGCGATCGCGTGGAGCGCTTTCTCGCGGAGCAAGGGTCCGACGTGCGCGCCTGGCCTCAGCCCGCCCCCGACACGGACAGCCCTGAAGCGGAATGGGGCTTCGCCCCCGAGCTGCGGGAGGACGTGCTCCGCCTGGCAGGTGAGCACGGATGGCGCGTGCGTCGCCTGATCGTCGACCACCCCGAGGACCTCAGCCCCCTGGTGGCGGACCTCTACACCTGGTGGAACGCGCGCCGCGGCATTCCGGTCCGGCGACTGTACGTGGGGTCGTTCGCGATGAGCTCGCCGTACTGGGCGCTGCGCACCGGATCGGTGCCGTACTGGATGTACTTCAACGACGAGACGTCGCTGCGCCGCTTGCATGCGTTCCTCGACGGCCGCGAGCCGTTCGCGGACATCGTGCTGTCGCTGTTCCAGAACGGGATCGAGACCATTGGCACCCCGGATACCGAGCAATGGCAGGGGGTACTCGACCGTGCGCAGCGCCGCGGGCACTATGCCGGATCGGACCTGTCCCGCTACCCCTACGACTTCGCCGCCTTCGTCGACTACGAGAAGGCGCTGAGGAGTATCCCCGCGCGCTACCCGGTCCCGGCACCGCTGACCATGACCGAACTCGACGAGTTCCTGGAGCAGGCCGGTGACTACCCGGGCGTGCGGTGGGAGGACGCGGACTTATAGGTGGCCGCTGCGCCCGGCTCCTGACCAAAGAGGTTCGGGACCGCCCGGGCTAGAGACGCTCCACCGCCACATCCAGCTCCGTGCCAGCGATGACCTCGATCCGGTCCGCACCTGTCGCCGGGTCCTGAGCCAGGGTCTCGCGAGCGATCAGCGTGCTCCACGCGTCGACGGAGGCCAGCCGGTCCATCGGCACGCGCAGAGTGAGCCTAATGCGGTCAGAGACGTTCAGCCCCTCGGCCTTGCGCTTGTCCTGGACGGCACGGACGACGTCACGCGCGTATCCCTCGGCCTCGAGCTCCGGGGTCAGCGCCGTCTCCAGCAGCACGAAGCCGCCGCCAGGCAGCACCGCGGCCGCCTCGTCCGAGTCAGCGCCAGGGTCACCGCCACCGATCACCGTCGCGAGCTCGTACTCGCCCTCAACGAGCGGCACGCCTCCGGAGACGACCTCGCCGGTGGCGGATAGTGACCACTCGCCCGTCTTCGAGCCGCGGATCGCCGCCTGCACCTCCTTGCCGATGCGCGGGCCGGCCGCGCGGGCGTTCACTGTCAGCGTCTGCTCGACCGGGTGCGCGGCGGTGAAGTCCTCAACGCTCAGCACCTGCACCGACTTCACGTTGAGCTCGGCGGCGACCAGTCCGGCATAGGGCTCGAATGCCGCGACATCGGCCACCGCGACGTGCAGCGCCGCCAGGGGCTGGCGAACGCGGATCTGCTCCTTCTTGCGCAGCGCGTGCGCGGTGGAGACCACCTCGCGCACCTGGTCCATGACGTCCCCGAGCGACGTGTCGCGCCATGCGTCGGGTGCCGTGGGGTAGTCGGCGAGGTGGACGGAGCGCCCGCCGGTCAGCCCGCGCCAGATCTCCTCCGTGAGCAGCGGCAGCAGGGGCGCCGCCGCCTCCGTGATGGTCACCAGCACGGTGTAGAGGGTGTCGAAGGCCTGGACATCCTCGTCCCAGAATCGGTCTCGCTGGGTACGCACATACCAGTTGGTGAGCAGGTCCATCGAGGCGGTGAGAGACGCCGATGCGCCCGGCACGTCGTATGCATCCAGCTGCGCCGTCATGGCGTCGACGAGCTCGGCGGTCTTGGCGAGCACGTAGCGGTCCATCACGGGCAGCGAGGCCACGTCCGCGTCGGCCACCAGCGCGGCCCGGTGCCCCGCTCCCCCGTTCGCGGCCCCCGCGTACAGCGTGAAGAAGTAGTACGAGCTCCACAGCGGCAGCATCACCTCGCGCACGCCCTCGCGGATGCCCTCCTCGGTCACCACCAGGTTGCCGCCACGCAGGATCGGCGAGGCCATGAGGAACCAGCGCATCGCATCGGAGCCGTCGCGGTCGAACACCTCGTTCACGTCCGGATAGTTGCGCAGGCTCTTGCTCATCTTGCGCCCGTCGGAGCCGAGCACGATGCCGTGCGAGATGCACGTGGTGAAGGCGGGACGGTCGAACAGCGCGGTCGCGAGCACGTGCATGACGTAGAACCAGCCGCGCGTCTGGCCGATGTACTCGACGATGAAGTCAGCGGGGTGGTGGCCGTCGAACCACTCGCGGTTGTCGAACGGGTAGTGCACCTGCGCGAAGGGCATGGAGCCGGAGTCGAACCACACGTCGAAAACGTCGGGGATGCGGCGCATCGTGGACCTACCGGAGGGATCGTCCGGGTTGGGACGCGCGAGGTCGTCGATGAACGGCCGGTGGAGGTCCACCTCGCCGTCCTCGTTCAGCGGCAGGCGTCCGAAGTCGCGCTCGATGTCCTCGAGAGAGCCGTACACGTCCGTGCGCGGGTACTCGGGGTTGTCGCTCACCCACACCGGGATTGGCGTGCCGAAGTACCGGTTGCGGGAGATCGACCAGTCGCGCGCGCCCTCGAGCCACTTGCCGAACTGGCCCTCCTTGATGTGGTCGGGCACCCACCGGATGTCCTCGTTCAGCTCGACCATGCGGTCGCGGAACTCGCTCACCCGCACGAACCACGAGGAGATCGCGCGGTAGATCAGAGGGTTGCGGCAGCGCCAGCAGTGCGGGTACGAGTGGTCGTAGGTCTCGTGACGCAGCACGATCCCGGCGTCCTTGAGGTCGCGGATGATCGGCGCGTTCGCCTCGAAGACCTGCTGACCCGCGTAGTCAGGCACCTCACTGGTGAAGCGCCCCTTGGAGTCGACCGGGATGACGGTGTCGATGCCGGCCTCGCCGCACACCGCCGCATCGTCCTCGCCGAAGGCCGGCGCGAGGTGCACCAGCCCGGTGCCGTCCTCGACGGTCACGAAGTCCGCGACCAGGATCTGGTGCGCGTTGTCACGCGCCGCGAAGTAACTGAACGGCGGCTGGTACGTCAGGCCGGCGAGCTCGGCGCCGGTGACAGTGGCGACCACCGTCGCACCCTCGCCCAGCTCGCGCGTGTACGCGCCCAGGCGGGCGGAGGCGAGCAGCAGCTTCCGCCCCACGAAGTCACCCTCGACCGGAGACACCACCGAGTACTCGACCTCTGGTCCCACCGCGACCGCAAGGTTGGATGGCAGCGTCCAGGGGGTGGTGGTCCAGATCACGGCCGATGCGCCGGTCAGGGCCGCCTGGATGTCGTCACCGAGGCCGGAGGCAGAGATAGCAGGGGCGTCGAGCGGCAGCAGCACCGTCAGCGCAGGGTCCTGGCGCATCTGATAGACGTCGTCGTCCATGCGCAGCTCGTGGTTGCTGAGCGGTGTCTCGTCACGCCAGCAGTACGGCAGCACGCGGTAGCCCTCGTACGCGAGGCCCTTGTCGTGAAGCGACTTGAACGCCCACAGCACGGACTCCATGTAGGTGGCGTCGAGCGTCTTGTAGTCGTTGTCGAAGTCCACCCAACGCGCCTGGCGGGTGACGTACTCCTGCCACTCGTCGGTGTATTTCAGCACCGACTCGCGGCACACCTTGTTGAACGCGGCGATGCCCATCTCATCGATCTGGGCCTTGTCGGTGATCCCGAGCACCCGCTCGGCCTCGAGCTCGGCAGGCAGGCCGTGGGTGTCCCAGCCGAACCGGCGCTCGACCTTCTTGCCGCGCATAGTCTCGAAGCGCGGCACGACGTCCTTGGCGTAGCCGGTCAGCAGGTGTCCGTAGTGCGGCAGCCCGTTCGCGAAGGGCGGGCCGTCGTAGAAGACGAACTCCTCCGCGGTAGCACGGTTGTCGATCGACGCCTGGAACGTGCCGTCGGTCTTCCAGTGCGCGAGCACTTCCCTCTCGATGGAGGGGAAGCTCGGCGAGGCGGGCACTTCGGAGTCGGGGCGGTGCTGCGGGTACATGCGATTCCTTCGGTGGTCCTGGGCGTCTCAGTGCCACGAGGACGCTCCCGGGTCCGCGGGCCTGACGGCCGCAGTCCCGCTCGCGCGGTACCACCTCGCTTGCAAAGCGAGCCCCTAACCTTCTGATCCGTAGTCACCTACGCATCCAGGGCCCTACTTCACCACTCATGTCCCCGGGGGGACTCGCTGTGACGGGCTGCCCGTGCGGTTCTACTGAGGCTTGTGGGCCCGTTCTTCCGCAAGCTCACCGGTGATGGCCGGGTCGTCGCTGGTGCGACCAGTATAGGCGGGCACGCTGGACCACGCGCCCGCATTGCCGCCGAGGTGTTTGCCGAGTTGCGCTCCTTGCGCCCCGCCAGGTGCGCGGTGCCCTGGAGGGACATCAGTGCAGGATTCGACGGCAATCCTGCACTCATGTCCCGCCAGGGCGCTTAGCCTGGGCGCGGGCCGGCTGGCGAGCGGCCGATGCGCGGGCCGGCTTGCGCTGATCGGCCGGCTTCAGCGGGCCAGCAGTGCGTGACGGCCCGAGTCAGCCGCCTCGTGAGCACTCATGCACTGCTAGGGAGCGCCGTCGAGGTTGCGGTTCCCGCTCCCACGGTGCTCGCGAGGACCTCGGCAAGGCGCTCCGACGAAGGCCGGTGCAGCGCCGCGGCCACATAGCGGTCCGGCCGCAGGACGACCACGTGACCGGTGCGCAGCCGGGAACCGCGTGGCGCGGCCTCGAGCCGCACCACGGCGACCCCCGCGGGCACAGCGGGTGGGTCGCAGCCGATGGCCACGACCGCAGCGCGACCCTGCGTGTGCGACACCATCCGGGTGCCGTCGGGCAGCACCACGTTCGCCATCCGCCGTCCCACCGGCCCCACGCCAAGGCGGCTCGAGCCGAGCAGGCGCTCCGAGTGATGCGGTCGGTACCTCAGGTCCCTCATCGACAGCCGTCGCGTGAGCAGGCGGGTGAACCACGGCAGCCGTGTCGCGATCCGCAGAGCGAGGAAACCGAGCGGCCGCACCCACGGCGGCGTCGCGAACTCGAGCAACGAGTTGAGCTGGGCACGCCACGCCACGACGTCGGCCGCGTGCTCGCGCTCCCCCGCATAGCCGTCGAGCATCGCGTGCACGACGCGCTCGTCGTCGGCACGCAAAGCGACGGCGAGCGACCACGCGAGGTTCTCGGCGTCCTGGATCCCCTGGTTCATGCCCTGTCCGCCGGCGGGCGACACGAGGTGCGCACTGTCACCGGCGAGCAGGATGCGCCGGCCCAGGCGGAAGTCCGGCACGCGCTGCTGATAGAGCGTGGTCTGGCTCTGCCAGAGCACCTCGAGGCCCCGGTCGCCGAAGAGCTGGCGCGCGAAGCCCTCCAGACGCTCGACGGGCTGGTCGGGCTTGCGCGGAGGGGGCCCATCGGTCGCGGAGGCCGTGGGGTTGGTCAGTGCCTCGAGCGAGGCCAGCACGCGCCACCGTCCGGGGCTGAATCGCAGACCTGCGAGCAGTCCCGGTTGGCGCGCCACGAGCCGGACCGGACTCAGGTCCTCGTCGTCCTCGAGCGCGATGTCGAACACCAGCAGGTCGTGATCGATGATGCGTCCCTCGTGGCGCACGCCCTGGGACTCGCGGACGGCGGACCGGGAGCCGTCAGCACCCACGACGTAGGCCGCGCGCAGCGTCCGCGTCTCGCCCCCCGCCAGTGCGATGTCCACGTGGACGAACAGCTCGTCTTGGCGCGCGTCCGTGACGTCACCCTGGACGAGCTCCACGCCGGGCGCGTCCTCGATAGCCGCCCGCAGCAGTCTCTCGGTCGCGGACTGAGGAATGAGCAGCAGGCCCGGCATCGCGCTCTCGGCAGCGAGCACCGTGAAATCCACGGTGAAGGCCGGGCGCCCCGACTCGACGGTCACCGGTGACACCGCGTCGCGTGCGTCTCCGGACGAGAGGAAGGAGGAACTGAGACCCCACGCGTCGAGGATCTCGAGCGTGCGACCCCACACCCCGAAGGCCTTGGAGCCCACCGTCGGCTCGTCCCTGCGCTCGATGAGAGTGCACGGAATGCCGTGATGCGCGAGACCGAGGGCCGTCGCCATCCCCACAGGGCCAGCGCCGACGACGATCACGTCGCCATGAATGCTCGTCACTTGGGGCGACACCTCCTCGTGGGCATGAACGCCCACGTCCGCGCGTTTATTCAGCCACAGTGGCCGACGGGAGGAAGCACAGATGACGGTACAGGCCGAGCCGCTCGAAGTTCTCGATGTCCTCTGGGACCTCGAGATGCCCTCCGGCGAGCGGCTCCCTGTGAACAAGGCCGATGCGCGGGCTGAGCTCGCGGACCGCGGCCAGCACCGCGCGGCGCAGATGATCGACCCTTTCCCCGCGCGCCGCGACGGCACCCTCGAGGAGGGGCCCGTCGACCAAGTGTTCCTTGCGGTGCACCTCGAGCTCGCGCGCCTGTCCGAGTTCGTGCACGTCCCGCAGCGCATGGCCTCGTCGTTGGCGCCAATCGTGGCCCGACTGCGCGAGGAGGCGGGTGGGACGATCAGGGTCGTGGACGTGGGCTGCGGGATCGGCTTCGACACTCGGGTGCTCGCGGCGACGCGGGCCCTCGGGCCGGACGTGGAGTTCGTCGGACTCGACTTCAACTCGCTGCTCGTCGACGCAGCCGCGCGACTCGCGCGGGCCGAGGACATCCCGGTGAGGTTCATGCACGGAGACGCGCTGGACCCGAGCCTCGCGATCGACGATCCGGCTCGTACCCTGATGATCTCCTCGGGCGTCCTGCACCACATCGGCCGCGAGTCGCTCGATGACTTCTTCGCCCGCCACGGCGAGCTGGGGGTCGCCGGCTTCGCCCACTTCGACCCCTCGCCCGGCTTCTGGACGCATGCGGGCGCATGGATGCTGCACCGTACCCGCATGCGGGAGCCCATCTCGCGTCACGACGGGTCGATGTCCATGCGGCGGGCCCTCGACGCCCGAGAACTGATCGAGAGCGCGAGAGCGCGCATCGGCGATGACTACGAGCTGGAGTGCGAGGACGTGTCCCCGTACATCCCGCAACCGGAGAAGATCGTGCGACCCATCGTGGGGAGGCGCCGATGAGCTCCATCATCGACGCCGTGGCCGCGTGGCCCATCTGGGACCTCAGCGTGGCCGAGTGGGCCGTGTTCGGTGCCCTGCTGCTCGTCGTGCTGCAGCACGGCGGCACGGCAGGCATCCATGCCGCCATGGGTCGCGACGGCATGATCGACCACCGGCGCGCCGAGATGAGGGGCGCGTGGCGCGGCACGATCGCATTGGTGGTGCTGATGACTCCCGTGCTGGTGGTCTGGGCGTTCGATGCGCTCTCCGGCCCCGAGCGCATGGAGATGTACGTGCGCGCCAACTGGGCGATCCTGGCCGTGTACGCCCCGATCACCCTGATCGCGCTGGTGAGCTTCGTTCTTGCGCGCACCACGCCGTGGCAAGTGCGCTCCAACATGAACTCCGTCGTGATCGGCACCTTGGAGTTCCTGCGCACGCCCATGGCCGCCCTGGGCATGCTCGCGGGCGTGCTCGTGACCCAGGACCTGCGCGTCGCGGTGATCGGCTCCCTCGCCGTGATCGCCGGCGTCTTCGTCGCTCCCCTCACCCGCCGGTGGTGGTATTCGAGACCCGTCGAGCTTGACGATCTCGGGGAGCCGGCAGCCGCTGAGGACCCCTCCAGCCGCGCCTGAATCTGCGGCGCGATTCGATGCCTCCGGGCACGATGAGCCGCGGACTCGTGGGAACATGGAAGGGGCGGCGCCCGTTGCCCCAACGAGGGGTCATCGGCTCGCGAGATCTCTTGCTGGTCATCTCGCACACCAAGCCTTGTACCAGCCGCTTCACGCCCATTCGACCCCAGAAAGCCGCGCACGTTGTCCGACCCCACCGCCACGCTCGAGCTCTACCCGAGCGACGACGACTCCTCCGAGCCACTTGCCGACACCCAGGAGCTACCTGTCGGCTCGCTGCCGGGCTTCGATCCCGCGGACTACGAGTACGAGCCGGCCACCCTGTCCATCCCGATCGCCGGTGGCACGACTGCCTCGATGGTGCTCGATGAGCCCGATCCGGGCTACCGCTCTGACGAGGCCCTCGCCCTCTCTCCGCGCCGCGCGCGGCTGGGCCTGATCACTCTCGCGACCGGCGCGTTCGCGGTGGGGGCCAACGAGGCCTCGGTGGTGGCTATGAGCACTACGATCGCCGCCGGCCTTGACGTGCCCGTCTCCTCGATCGGCCTGCTCGCCACCGCCTTCGCCCTCACCGTGGTGGTCGCGACGCTGCCGCTCACGATCCTCACCCGGCGCGTGAGCCGCAGGCTCGCCCTCAGCGCCACCTTCGGAGTCTGGACGGCGGGCGTGCTCGTGGTCGCGAATTCGGACGGCCTGGGGATGTTCGCGACGGGCCGGGTGATGTCCGCGACGGCTCACGCACTGTTTTGGGCAGTGGTGGCCCCAGCGGCGGCGAGCCTGTTCGCCCCGCACATGCGGGCCCGGACGGTGACCACGGTCATGCTCGGCTCGGCCGCTGCGGGAGTGCTCGGCACCCCGCTGGTCACGGCCTTCGGCAACGGCGTGTCGTGGCAATCGCCCTATTGGGGCCTCGCCGTCCTGGGAGTTGTGCTGGCCGTCGCGCTCGCCCTCGTTCTGCCCTCGTCCCGGTCGGCCTCCGGGCCTCACCACACCGTCGGTGACCTCCCGTCACGACCGGCGTTCGCGCGTGTCCTAGTCGTGACACTGATGGCCGCGACCGGCATGTCGCTCACCTGGACCTACGTGGTGCCGCTGCTCACCCAGGTGGGGAACATGCCGGTCTCCTCGCTGCCGCTGCTGTTCGCACTCGGTGGCGCGGTCGCAGTGGCCGCCACGCTCGGGATCTCGGGACACTTGTCCCGCAGACCGGTGCACACGGTCGCCCTAGGAATCGCGGGTCTCCTGCTCGCGTTCGGGCTGCTCGCGATCGGCCAGACATGGTCGGCCGTGGCCTTCCAAGTGGTCCAGGCCGCGTCTTGGGCCATCGTCGTCACGGCGCTGCTCAACTGGGCCATGCGTCACACCCCGTGGCGCACGGAGATGGGTGCCGGGGCGTACACGGTGATGTTCAACGTCGGGGCCGCGCTCGGCCCGGTGCTGGGCGGGCTCGTCGTCGCGCGCTGGGGTGCGCAGTGGCTGCCGTTCGTGTCGCTGGGGTTGACCCTCGCGGCCGCCGCCGTGGTCGCGACAGTCGACCGCCGCAGCCTTCAGCGCCTGAGCGTCCCCCGCCAGGTGCGCGCGGCGCTCGCCGCCCAGGCCGCCCTGAACGAGCGCCGGCGAGAGTGGTGGTGGAGGACCCAGCTCAACAACCAGAAGCCTCGCGCTTACGCCGATCTGGCTGCTCGCAGGCCCCGCAAGTCCCGCGCCCGGCCCGCCCCCAAAACCACCAAGGGCGGCAAGTCCCGCAAGGACGATGGCGCCCGTAAGAACCCCGCAGCGAAGAGCGGCGAGGCGGTCAAGAAGGTCATCAAGGGGGCTGCGGCCAAGAGCGCCGCTGCGCTCCCTCCCGTGGCACGTCCGGGGCCCCGCCACGAGCGCACGCCCGATACCTAACACCGCCCCTTAAGCGGCCCTGCAAGCGCCGATGCGCGCGCATAGGGTGGCCATATGCCTTTCGCTTCCGCTCCGCTCGCCCTGGGCATCCGTGCGAGCGCGCTCGCTACCGCTACCGCGCTGTCACTCGCGGCGTGCTCTGCCGAGGCCGACCCCTCTCCCACCTCAGGCACGCCGGACGAGGTCCCTGGCGTGACCGCAGGCAGTGCCTCTCCCGCACCGTCGGTGAAGCCCCCCAGCGTCGACGCGGAAATCGCCCAGATGGTTGAGGTGGGACGCGAGGATGTCGCGACCGGCCTGTCCGCGCCGTGGGCGATCGCCTTCGAGCCCGCCGGCTCCATGCTCGTCACCGAACGGGATGCCGGCCGTATCCTCCGAGTCGAGGACGGGGGCGCCACGGTGCCGCTCACCGGTCCCGGCGCGCAGGCGCTCGCCCAGACGGACTCCACGGGCGAGGCCGGGCTGCTGGGGATCGAGTTGCTGCCGAGCGACCCCAGCGTGCTGTACGCGTACCTCACTCGCACCGACGGCAACGCGGTGGTGCGCATGGACCTCGACGGCGACACCCTGAGTGCGCCGGTCGACGTCGTGTCCGGGATCCCGAAGGCCGCCAACCACGATGGCGGCCGCATCGCCTTCGGTCCCGACGGCCACCTCTATGTCGCGACCGGCGACGCCGCCCAGCCGGAGCTCGCCCAGGACCCAGGCACGCTGCACGGCACGATCCTGCGCGTCGTCGCAGACGGCCCCGACGGCGAGGAGGACGGTGCCCCGCCGCCTGGTAACCCCTTCGGCGACCTGGTATGGAGCTACGGGCACCGCAACGTGCAGGGCATCGGCTGGGCTCCCGATGGGACCATGCTGGCCGCGGAGTTCGGTCAGGCGGACGCGGACGAGCTCAACGTCATCGAACCGGGTGCCAACTACGGGTGGCCGCTGGTCGAGGGCCTCATCGGCGCTCCGGAGGGGACGGAGCTCGGCGACACGGTGGACGGTCTCACGTATCCGGTCGCCGAGTGGCGGCCCACGGCAGCGGCGTCCCCGAGCGGAATCGACGTCACCGACGAGGGCGCCTACGTCGCGGCGTTGCGCGGCGAAGCCGTGTTCCGCGTGCCATTCACGGCAGACGGGATCGGCGAGCCACAGGTGCTGGTCGACGACCTAGGGCGGGTGCGCACGGTCGCGGTCGGCCCCGACGGTGCGCTCTACGTCCTGACCAACAACACGGATGGCCGGGGCGAGCCGCGCGAAGGCGACGACCGCATCGTCCGTAGCGAGCTCGAGCCCGCCGAGTGAAGAGCCCGGCCCGTCGCTACTCCTGGTCGCTGGCGCCCGGCCCCGGGCACACGTCGGGAGGACCCACCTCGGGCACGGCCGCCACCTGCAATGCGTGCAGGCGGGACTCCGGGCCGCGCGACTTCGACTGGTACGAGGCGAACAGCTGCAGGATGTCGTCCGTCAGCTGGGCGCGCTCGTCGTCAGTCAGCCACAGCGGCGCGTGCCGGACGGTGAGGCATGCTTGCGACCAGTCGTCGCCCGCCTCGGAGAGGTAGCGGCTTGTAGAGGTGACCATCATGTCGGCCAGGGCCTGCACGACGCCGAGCGCCTCCTCGGCGCCCGAAGAGTCCAGATCCTCCGAGGTCAGCTGGGCGTCGTTCTCGGCTGCCATGCGATAGGTGCGCTCCATCGCGCCGCCCCTGCGCTCCTGGCTGACCACCTCGATGATCCCTGCCGCCGCGAGCTGCGAGATCGCGCGGTAGAGAGACGCCTGCGGCACGTCCGGCATCAGCTGCTGCATGTGCCGGGTGGTCAGTTGCTGGGCTGACAGCGCGATGACGATTCGCATCCTGACCGGATGCAGGAGCAGCCTCGCCCTCTCAGTTGCCATGAGGGCCATTGTAGGCAGGAGCAGCGGTGTCAGTGTGGGAGCGCACTCAACGCTCCGCGTGGCGCACGGTCTTGGAGGCGCCGGCTTGCTCGCGCGGCCGAATCACGAGCTGATCGATGTTGACGTGGTGCGGGCGGGTGAGCGTCCACGCGATTGCGTCCGCGATGTCGTGAGCGGTCAGCGGCTCGATGCCCGCATAGACCGCGTCCGCCGAGTCCGTGTCGCCGGCGAACCTGTTCAGCGAGAACTCCTCGGTGTGGACCATGCCGGGTGCGATCTCGATGACGCGCACGCCGGTGCCAGCGAGCTCGAGCCGCAGCGTTCGAGTCATCGCGGCTTCCGCGTGCTTGCTCGCCACGTACCCGGCGCCGTTCTCGTACGGTTCGTGACCCGCGGTTGAGGTCACCACCACCACGTCTCCGCGGCCCGTCTCCGTGAGCGCGGGAAGCAACGCCTGGGTGACGCGGACGGTGCCGACGACGTTCAGCTCATATTGCTGGCTCCACGCGTCGAGACTCGATTCGGCGATGGTGTCCCAGCCGATCGCGCCGCCCGCATTGTTGACGAGCATGTGCACGGGACCGCGCACCTCACGCGCGAGGCGGTCCACGTCCTCTTGAGAGGTGACGTCCGCCTGCACGACGTCGCAACCGGTGAGCTCCGCGAGCTCGTCCAGGCGGTCGCGCCTGCGGGCGACGGCCGTGACCCTCATGCCGTGGTCTCGGGCGAGGACGCGGACGGTCTCATATCCGATCCCGGAGGATGCGCCGGTGATCACTGCGTGGGGCTGGTCCATGGGGTCGAGGCTAGGGCATCGACCGGCGCAGGTGCCGGGGCGGACCTCCGCTTGTCGAAGATCCACCCCGGCCCTGACGACGTCCAGGCGCCATCAACCCGGCACAGCGAACCCGCACCTTCGCGCCGCCTCTCCCCCCAGGACTTGGGCGCGCAAGAGGCGAATTCGCAGGCACATCCGCAAAGATGCACTTGTCACACAGGTTAGCGCCGTCGTGTCCAGACGTACAGGGGGAGGCCGTACCGCGCGGCGGCTGTTGCCCGGCCGCGGGTCACTGCCCGACTGCGCGCCGGCCCATCCCAGGGACGAACTTGCCCGTCCGCGAGGCGTACTCGCCGTAACCCGCGTAAGCGTCGATCAGGTATCGCTCCTCCACACGGGTCTTGTACTCGAAGAACACCGCGAGCAGGAGCACGGACACGTAGGTCAGCGCCGCGCCGGACCCGACCGCGACCCCCAAGCAGATCACCACGAGGGCGGTATACATCGGGTGGCGCGCGTAATGGTAGGGACCGCGGGCGACGAGTCCCGCGCGGTTGGGCACGGGCGACGGGGTGAGGGAGGTGCCGAGGTCCTTCGCGGACCAGATCACGCCGATGGAGCCCAGCACCACCAGCGCGAGGCCCGTCCACAGCGACTGCCACAGCACGGGGCTCAACGAAGGAGCGGCGGCCGGCATCAGCGCGGTCACCGCGACTGCCGCGAACAGCAGCCCCTGCGCGGCGACCATGCCCCACCGTCCGTCCTTGAGTGCACTCATGCGGACCACGCTACGTCACACCCGGAGCCCCGAACTCGCTGCGGCCAGCACTAGTCTCGACACATGCGGAGCCCGGTGCAGCAGTACCTCGAGTCCATCGTCGAGCAGTGCCGCGACACCGAGGGCGAGGTGGCCTCGTACATCCCCGAGCTGGCCGATGCCGACCCCGACCGGTTCGCGCTGGCCCTCGCGACCGTCGATGGGCACGTCTACACCGTCGGCGACGCGGACTTCCGCTTCAGCATCCAGTCCATCTCGAAGCCCTTCACCTACGCGCTTGCGCTCGCCGACCGAGGCACCGAGGCCGTGGACCGCAAGGTCGACGTGGAGCCGTCCGGGGACGCCTTCAACGAGATCAGCCTGGCCTCCGACACTGGCCGGCCCCGCAACGCGATGATCAACGCCGGCGCCATCACTGCGGCTTCCCTGGTGTCGGGCGACAGCGGCCAGCGCCGATTCGAGCGAGTCCTGGACTGGTACGGCGCGTTCGCTGGGCGCGACCTCGAGGTCGACGAGGACGTCTACACGTCCGAGCTGACGACGGCGCACCGCAACCGGGCGATCGCGCACATGCTCCGCGAGTTCGAGATCCTCGAAGGCGACCCCGAAGACTCGCTGTCGCAGTACGTCCGCCAGTGCGCGATCAACGTGGATACCCGGGACCTCGCGCTGATGGCCGCGACGCTTGCCAATGGGGGCGTGCAGCCGGCCACCGGCGCCCGCGTTCTCGACACCGCCACCGTGGAACGCGTGCTCAGCGTCATGGCGACGTGCGGCATGTACGACTCGGCGGGCGACTGGATCTCCGCCGTCGGCATGCCCGCCAAGAGCGGCGTCAGCGGCGGGATCATCGCCGTGCTGCCCGGACAGGTGGGCCTCGCGGTGTTCTCGCCGCGCCTCGACTCTCATGGCAACAGCGCACGCGGGGTGCGGTTGTGCGAGCGCATGTCGCACGACATGGAACTGCATCTCATGCACGTGGGCCGCACGTCCAACACGGCCGTGCGCGCCAAGTACCCGCTGTCCCAGGTCGCCTCGCGCCGCCGCCGTGCCCAGTCGGACCAGGCGGTGCTCGACGAGCACGCCGCGCGCTCCATGGTCTACGAGCTGCATGGGGACCTGCTCTTCGCGGGCGCCGAGCACGTGGTCAGGTCGCTCGTGGACGATGCGCCGGAACTCGCCATCGTCGATGTGCGCCAAGTGGATGACGTGGCCGCGGTGGCGCGGGTGGCGCTGCGCGGGCTGCGGGACATGCTCCGTGAATCGGGCGGTGAGGCCGCATTGGTCGATCCCGAAGGGGCGCTGCAGGATCCGGACGCCAGCACCGAGCACGCGAGCCCCGTCTTCGACGATCTCGACTCGGCGGTCCGATGGTGCGAGGACGAGTTGCTGCGCCGGCACGGCGACGGGCCGGCGGACGAGCAGTCCCTCGTGGATGACCACCCGCTGCTGCGCGGTCTCTCCCCCGCGGCGCGCAGGGTGATCGACGACGCGATGCAGGAGCTCCGATTCGATGAGGGCGACGTGGTCCTGGAGGCGGGCACCGCCTTCGCGGGTGTCCACGTGATCGTCAGCGGCAAGGCCGTCGCCACGGTGGAGGGCCCGCGCGGCGAGGCACTCCGGGAGGTCACGATGAGTCCCGGCACCTCGTTCGGCGAGCTGGCGCTGGGCGCACAGGACGTTCAGGAGACCCACGTGCTGGCGGCGAGCGAGCTCGTGGTGCTACGCCTGTCTGCGGCGGCGATCGACGCGATCACCGCCGAGCAACCCGACGTGGCGCTCGAGATGTGGCGGGCGATGGCGCGCGACGGCTACCGGATGGCCGACCGCGCGCTGCGCGCCGGAGCCGAGCGCAGCTGACCGCCGTACCCAACTGCGGGAGCTCGGCCTCCGAACACCTGTCGTGATTCTTCTCGCCGTCGTCGGGCTCGTCTCCGGCATCATCACCGCGGTCAGTCCGTGCGTGCTGCCCGTCCTGCCCGCGATCCTCACCAGTTCGATTCAGGACGGCGCGGCGTCCAAGCGCCGGCCGGTGGTCGTCGTCGCGGGTCTCGTCACGAGCTTCGCGGTCTTCACGCTGCTGGGCGGACTGCTGCTGTCCTCGCTGGGGCTGCCGCAGGACGTGCTCCGGTGGGCCGGCATCGTCGTGCTCGCGCTCGTGGGCCTGGGACTCGCGATTCCCCCGCTTGGCGAGCTGCTGCAGCGCCCGTTCGAGCGCATCGGCCCACCGCAACTGAAGCGCGACGGCAACGGGTTCGTCATGGGCCTCGCACTCGGGCTGGTGTTCGTGCCCTGCGCTGGGCCCATCCTCGCGTCGATCACGGTGCTCGCGGCGACCAACGGCTTCAGCTGGTCGCTAGTGGCGCTGACGCTGAGCTTCTCGGTGGGCATCGCGGTGCCGCTGCTCGTGTTCGGACTCGCGGGCCAGGCGATGGGAGGGCGAATCCGGGCCGTCCGCGAGCACCTGAGGGCGATCCGCATCGGCTCCGGCGTGGTGCTGCTCGCCACCGCGCTGGTGGTGGCGACCAATGTGGCGGAGCCGCTGCAGCGCTGGGTCCCTGGCGTGCTCGCGAGCGCGCAGAAGGCCATCGAGGACAACGACGCCGTGCGCGACGAGCTCGATGTGCTGACCGGTCGCGACGACGCGCAGGCAGGGACAGGTGACGCGCTGACCTTCGACCAGTGCGAGGAGGGCCCCGCAGACGAGCTGCAGAACTGCGGGCCGGCGCGCGACCTGGTGGGCGTCCATGACTGGCTGAACACCGAGGACGGCCAGGCGCTCGACATCGACGAGCTCACGAGCGGCGGGGGTGTGGTGCTGATCGACTTCTGGACCTACTCGTGCATCAACTGCCAGCGCACCTTCCCGTTCCTCACTGGGTGGGACGAGCGTTACCGCGACGACGGGCTGACGATCATCGGCGTGCACTCCCCCGAGTTCACCTTCGAGAAGGTGACGAGCAACGTGGCCGATGCGGCGGAGCGGTACGGGATCGAATACCCCATCGCGATCGACAACGACTTCGAGACCTGGCGCGAGTGGGACCAGCGGTTCTGGCCCGCGCACTACCTCATCGATCAGGACGGTGTGGTGCGCCAGGTCCACTACGGCGAGGGTCGCTACGAGGAGACCGAGGCCCTCATCCAGGAGCTGCTCGACGCGGAGCCCGCGCCCCCGGTGGCAGAGAATCCGGGAGGCCACACCCAAGGCCGGACCCCGGAGATCTACCTGGGGTACGGACGCCTCGAGTACGCGGACAACTCGGTCCAAGTGCGGCGCGACGAGACGGCCGACTTCGACCACCACGAGCTCCCACAGCGCGACCACTTCGTGTACCTGGGCGAGTGGACGGTCACGGAGGAGCACGCGCTCTCGGGGGCCGATGCACGGCTGATGATCGACTTCTACGCCGCCGACGCTCACCTGGTCATGGCGGGCGAGGGCGAGGTGCGGGTGACGCTTATGAACGACGAGAACTATGAGCGGGTGGTCGAGGTGGATGGGGTCTCGGACCTCTACGACCTGTACGAGGGTGCGCCTGTCGACGACGTGATGATCCTCGAGTTATCGCCCGGCATCGAGGCGTACGCCTTCACGTTCGGGTAAAGGACTTGAGGAAGATTTTGCCCGCCTCGACGTGCGAACCTTGCGGTTTCGAGGGTAAATGGAAGTGGCGGGCCAGATGGGCCCGTTCTGCCATGACCCCAAGGAGGAATCCATGATGGATCTTCGCAAGGCTGCAGTTCCCGCCCTCGTCCTCTTCGGCGGCGCCCTTCTCGCAGGTTGCGGGGATGACGTCGACAACGGCGACTTGGACACCACCACGGACCCGCTGATGGAGGAGACGACGGATCCGATGGAGGAGGACACGATGGCGCCCTGACGCCATCCTCACTCCACTTACAGGGCGGTCGACTGAGCGGGTCGGCCGCCCTTTGCCATGCCCGGCGGGCACGTCGCCACCCATCCGGCACGCGTTCCGGGCCGAACTACTGGTGGCGGTGACACACACCGGCCATGATGGACGCGAGACACGAGGAGGTCCGCATGAGCGCCGAACGGCACCTGCACGCGGTCCCTCAGCCGGGCGCGCAGCCCGCATCGCAACCGGCCCCCGACGTGACCACGCTGCTCGAGCGCACGGCGCTCGGCGACGCGGAGGCGTACGAGCAGTTGTATGACGCGGTCGCAGGCTCCGCCTTCGGACTCGCGCTGCGGATCGTGCGCGACCGGGACATGGCCGAGGACATCGCCCAGGAGGCGCTCGTCGAGGTGTGGCACCGGGCCGCGCGATACGACCGCGCTGCCGGCTCCGCGCGGTCGTGGATCCTCACGATCACCCACCGCCGCGCCGTGGACCGGGTGCGATCCGAGCAGGCGCACACCAACCGGATGCGTGCTCACGGCGTGCGCGAGGAGATCGACTCCGCCGAGCAGGACTCCGTGGTGAACGTCATGTACCGCGAGTGGGAGGCCGAGCGCGTGCAGACGGGCATGGAGTCGCTCACGGCGCGCCAGCGCGAGGCGCTGGAGCTCACCTACTTCAAGGGATACACGCAGCGCGAGGCGGCCCAGGCGCTGGGCATCCCACTGGGCACCGCCAAGGCGCGCATCCGGGACGGCCTGATCAAGCTCCGTGACGCGTTGGGGGTGGAGCGATGAGCACCGACCTGCATTCACTCGTGGGCGCGTATGCCGTGGACGCCCTCGAGACTCCCGACCGTGACCTGGTGGAACGCCACCTCGACGACTGCTCGGAGTGCCGCGAGGAGCTGGCGTCGTTCGCCGAGGTCGCCACGGCGATCGCCGACGCCCACGCGACGGCCCCGCCGAGTGCGCTGCGCGCGCGGGTGATGGCGGCGGTCGGCACCACGTCTCAGCTCACTCCCCACGCGCTGGGTGAGCAGGCGGCCGATGCGCGGGTCACCGAGGTGGGGGCGGCCGACGCAGGTCTTGCCGAGGCAGGTTCTGCTGAGGCAGGTTCTGCTGAGACACGGCTCGCCGATGCGCGCGCAGCACGCCCGGGGCCTCGCCAGCGCCCCCGGCGCTGGCTGCCCGCCATGCTGGGCGCGGCCGCATCGGCCGTGGTGATCGCCGTCGTGGCGCTGACCGCGTTCCCCTTCGGCGGCGACGACGAGACCGGGAGTGGGCTGGCGCTGGAGAAGGACGTGATGATGGTGACGTCCGCACCCGATGCGCGCACCATGGACCTCGACCTGGGCAACGGCCACGTGGTCAAGAGCGAGCGGATGGACGGACTGGCGCTGATGGGTGCCGCCGCGCCCATGCCCGCCGATGGCATGGAGTATCAAGTGTGGCTCGTGATGGAGGACGGCACCGCGGTCCCTGGCCCCACCTTCGTGCCGCGCGACGGCGGCGACTACATGGCCGTCGTCCACATGGAGATGGGCGGCGTCTCGGCCGTGTGCATCACGGAGGAGCCGTCGGGCGGGTCCACCCACCCCACCATGGAGCCGATGCTCACCGTCGAGTTGTAGGGCGGCGCAGGGCTGTAGGACGGTGCAGGGCTATGGTCACTCCAACGCAGCGAGATCGTCGAGCGCCCGCTGGTACTCCGCGCTGTACTGGTAGTGGGAGTGTGCGAGCACACGGGTGCCACCGCGCGGCGGTGTGTGCGACACGGGCCGGCAGTTGGAGCCGAGCACGTCGATGGGATGGCCCAGCGGATCCGTCTCGCGGAACAGCTGAATCCATCTGTCCGGCGACGTGTCCGCGAGCGCCCGCAGCCGCTGATCGTCGAACAGGTGCGGGAACAGCTGTTGGTAGTGCGCGGCGAGCAGGTTGCCGTAGCTGAGGAACCGGACCGAGCCCGCGTGCGTGGGGTCGTCCGCGAGCAGCCGCCGCATGGCGGGGAAACCCAGCGACGCACCCTGGCTGTGGCAGCTGAGGATAACGCGATGGCCCGGGTGATCGGCGCGGAGGTCGCGCAGCCTGCCCTCGAGCGCCGGAATCGCGGTCTCCGAGTAAGGCGGCGGTGCCCAGGGGTGGTGCAGGCGCGGCCAGTAGTTGGTGAGGTCCCACACCACGCCCACTCCGCGGCGGGACTCGCGGTTCCCCGACGCGGAGAGCACGAACCACAGCACGGACGCCGCGGGGATGAACAGCGCGACGACCACGGCGATCAGCGTGAAGGCGGACGCCGCCACCCACGGTTCGCCGAGGAAGGCCCCGGCTGCGTTCGCCACATCTTCGGGGGCGACCACCCCGAGGGCGGTCTCCGACGCGGCCTCCACCAGCAAGGCGCCGTCGCCGGGTGCGGCGGCTCCCACGCGCGCCCACGCCAGCGGGTCGAAGCCGGCGCGCTGAACCAGCCAGCCGAGCGCCCCGAGGACCGCCGCAGCCGCCAGCGCCACCACGAGCGCGGCGCGGCGCCCGCGGCACAGGCGCACCAGCAGGTATCCCACGAACAGCCAGCCTGCAGCGCCCGCCACCAGCCGCGGCTCGGTCACGATGCGCCCGGCGGTGAACGCCCATTCCTGCGCGGGCAGACTCACCCGCAGCAGCTCGCCCACCACCAGGGCGGCCGCGGCGACCAGCATGCCGATTCCCGCGCGGCGCACCTCGACGGGCGCCCGCTCCACGGCGGAGCGCACGCGCACCGCCGCGTCGACGCCCAGGTCGCCGGGCGCGGCTAACGGCCTCACCTCACCCACGACCCGCGCGGCGATGTAGAGGGCTCCGCACGTCAGGGTGACCGCGGCGAAGTCCACCAGGCGGAACATGGCTGCGGGGTCGGGCGACACGATGAATGCGCGCGGCGACCGCTCCGAGCCCAGCGCGAGCAGGGCGTACGAGAGCGCCCCGAACGCGGCGTAGTACATGAAGAAGCCGAGCGACGAGAAGGCCACCGAGTAGCCCGCAGAGCCGCGGACCGGCATGCGCCGCTCCCCCGCGTAGGCGACTCCCAGCGCGATCACCGCCGTCGCTGCCAACACGAAGTGCACCGCGGTCAGTCCGTTCGCCGCGCTGCCGGCCGCGTCGCGCAGCGAGGCGCTCACGGCGGCGGCCACGACGGCTGCGGCCCCGAGCAGCGCCCCCGGCGCCCCCGCGGGATGGCTGCGGTCGGGCCCGTTCACGCGCGTGCCGAGCGCCGCCGCGCCGCCGAGCGCGAGAGCGGCGCCCGCGAGCACCGCCCCCAGTACCGCCGTCACCGCGGCCACGATCGACGACGCCTCGTCACCGACCGTCACGTCGCCCGGGAGCGTCACGACCCAACCGACGACGGCCACGGCCGCGAGCGCGACTCCCAGGTGTGCCAGCGCGAGCGAACGCAGGGCGAGCACGCGCCCCCACGGGTCGTCGTGACGGTCGCGGTCGTCGGGCCCCTTCCCCACGCGGGCCAGCAGGTGAAGACCGGCCGGCACGAGGGCCGCGAGCAGGATCGCCGCCGCCGCTCGCCCGGGTGCGAGGACCGCATCGGCCGCCATCAGTCCCAGCGCTGAGGCCCCGGCCTGCACCGCCACCGCAGCGACCAACACCGTGGCCACCAGGGTGACGAGCCGCATCGCTGCGTCCCGCACCACGTGGGAGCGCTCGCCCCGCCCTTCGGTGCGGGCGCGTTCGCGGGCGGAATGCGGCAGCGAGTGCGTAGGCGTCATCCAGCCCGCGACGTTGATGAGGGACAGGGGCGCGAGGAACAGCCACAGCGCGGTGCTGCGACGGCGGGACGTGAGCCCGCCCCAGCTGAAGGCCTCCGCGATGCCGCCCGCCGCCCCCGCATCGTGCACGCGATAGAAGCCCGCGTCCGCGTTGCCCGCCACCCGCACCGGGAAGCCCCCGAGCAGCGCCTGCGGAGGGGTTCCGGACACCCCGTGGACGCGCATCTCGACGGTGCGGTCGGGCACCCGCACTCGCACCAGCTCCTCGACCGGCTCCATGCGAGCGAAGGTACACCCGCGCGTCACCGGTCGCAGGGCGCTCATCCAGCGAGGATCACGCTGGCGAGGCAGACTGGTGTCATGGCGGAAGTGTTGATGTTCCACCACGCGCACGGTCTCACCGAGGGCCTTGCCGCGCTGGCGGACCGCCTGCGCGCGGGCGGCCATACCGTCCACACTCCCGACGCGTTCGAGGGCCGCACCTTCACCAGCGTCGACGACGGCATCGCCTTCGCAGAGCGGATCGGCCACGACGCGGTGCTGGAGGTGGCGGCCCGCTCGGCGCGGCTGCACCCCTCGGCGAACGTGGTGATCGGCTTCGCCATGGGCGCCGGTCCCGCCCAGTACCTGGCGCAGCACCGGCGGCGCATGCGAGGCTGCGTGCTCGTGGGAGGCGCCACGTCGCCGGAGATGTACGGCTCGTCATGGCGCCCGAGCGTCGCGCTTCAGATCCACGTGGCCGATCCGGACGACTGGTGCACGGCCGAGGAGGTGGGCGCACTCGAGAGGGAGGTGCCCGGGTGCGAGGTGTACCGCTACCCCGGGCGCCGCCACATGTTCGTCGATCCCTCGACGCGGGACTACGACGGGGATGCCGCGGACGCGTTCGAGGATCGGCTCGGCGCGTGGCTCGCCCGCCTGGACGGCTAACCCCCTCCCAACATCCCGCCGTAGCGCCCCTGAGGCCCACCAGCGTGGGTACCCGCGGTCGCGCGAACCCTGGCGGACGGTGAGTGTCGCCCCGGCTAGACCGGCTCGGTCACATCCGCCACACGGGCGTCCAGCACCTCGACGAGCTGAGCGGGGTGCACCGTCGCCGCGACGCCGTGCGCTCCGCCCCCGATGGACACGGGTCCCTCGCGCGAGACGATCAGGGCATCCGCGATCACGGGCCACGGGGTGCCGGCCGGCGATGGAAGGGACCCGAACGGGGTGATAGTGCCGCGCTCGTAGCCGGTGACGTCCTTCGCCGTGTCCTTACCCGGCATCGACAGCCGTGACACGCCCAGGTGCTCGCGCAGCTTGGGCCACGAGATCTGCCTGTCCCCGGGCACCAGCACGAACAGGTAGTCGTCCTCGCCCCGGCGCACCACCAGCGTCTTGAGGATCTGCCGGGGCTCGAGCCCGCGCGCCTCCGCCGCCTCCTCGAGACTTCTCACGGGCCCGTGCGCGGTCACCGCGAACTCGATGTCCGATGCGGTGAGGGCCTTGATGGCCTCCGTCTCAGGAACCAGGGCGTCCTCGAATCCCGCGCCGCCGGTCACAGGTACGCGCCGTCCGCGTCGTCGGCGCCTCCCGGGCGCGAGAACCGGTCACGCGCGATGCCGCGCAGCGTGGCGACCATCCATTCGCAGATCATCTCGTCGAAGTGGCCCTGCACGCCGCTGAAGGCCACGATCAGTCCCTCGCGGATGATCGCGCCCGGGTACTTGATGTCGCCCTCGCGGTACAGGTGAGGGAAGTCCTGGCGCACGCGCGAGCTGTCCATGCCGGTGCGGATCGTCACCGCCACCTTGCCCTCGACGTTGCGCAGGTACTCGGGGTCGGGCTCGCCGGCGTGCGCGACGTACAGCGGCGCGGCCGGATCGGGGCTTGCCGGGTCGAGCACCATGAGCGTGCCGCGGAACCCGTTGGTCTCCCCCACTTGGTGCGCGCTCCTGATCGCGGGCTCGATGATGGACCACGCCAACGCGCAGGACTCTTCGGTGACACCTGGGAACATGCGATCTCCTTGGAACCTGCGGGCGGCCGATGCGCCACTCGCCTCGCGCTTTCCACGCTAGCCGATGCGCGGGCGGGTTGGTCTCCCTCGCGCCCGGGACACGTCACAATATGTTGAAAGCAACAACCTTCACACCGACGACGATGGGATCGGCAGATGCGCGACGACGCGATCAGCGAGCCCGGCAAGCGCTCAGCCGAGCCCGGCGAGCCGGGCGATCGCCCAGCCGAGCCCCCGCACGGCTATGCCGTGCCGATGCCCGGAACGAGCGCATCGGCCCTGTTGCCGGCAACTGCGATCCCACAGACCGTCCCGACCGGGAGGGCCTGGACGCCGCCGGCGTCGCCGCGCCGCTCGATGGCCGCGCTGGTGGCACTCGCAGCGTCCGCGTTCATGATCGTCACGAACGAGATCGCGCCGCTGGGACTGATCCGGCTGATGGCGGCGGATCTGGGCCGCACGGAATCCGAGATCGGCCTGGTCACCACGGTGTTCGCCGTGGTGGCGATGGTGTCGACGGTGCCGCTCGCGCTGGTCACGACCCGGCTGCCGCGGCGCCCGCTCATCGTCGCGACGCTGACGTTCTGGTCCGCGGGCGCGCTGGTGATGGCGACCGCGGATTCGTTCGCGCAGGTGCTGGGCGGGCGGGTCATCACCGCGATGGGGCACGCGCTGTTCTGGGCAGTCGTCACCCCAGCAGCCGCTGGCATGTTCGCGCCGAGCATGCGCGGCAGGTCCGTCACCCGGCTCATGCTGGGCGCGTCCGGCGCGGGCGTGATCGGGCTGCCCATGTCGACGTGGCTCGCGCAGCAGACCGACTGGCGTGCGCCATTCTGGATCGTCGGGATCGGCGGGCTCGTGCTCGCGGCGACGGTCGCGGTGCTGATGCCGAGGTTCCGCACCGAAGAGGGCTCCGTGGTGCGCGGGGACGTGCCGTCGCTGCGGCGGTTCACCCGCGTGTTGGCAGTGGTGCTGCTGACCACGGGTTCGATGGCGACCACGTGGACCTTCATCACCCCGTTCTTTGTCGAGGTCTCCGGGTTCGCGGAGTCGACCGTCCCCGTCCTGCTGGCCCTCGCGGGGGCCACGGGCGTGGTGTCGATGTGGCTGACCGGCAGGTTCCTGGACCGGTGGCCCGTCAAGGCCGTTGCGCTCGGCGAGGTGGGCTTGCTGGTGATGTGGCTGGGGCTCGCGACGCTCGGTCATCACAAGCCCATCGCGATCCTGATGGTGCTGCTGCAGGGTCTCGCGTGGTCGCTGCTGGTGGCGGCGATGCTCAATTGGGCGCTGCGCCACACCCCATGGTCCAGCGACATCGGGGTGGGCGCTCAGGCCAGCACGTTCAACGCAGGCAACGCCGTCGGATCGGTGGCGGGGGCCGCGATGCTCGCGTGGTGGGGCGCACAGTGGCTACCGCTGGCGTCGGCCGCGATGTCCTTCGTCGCGCTCGCCCTCATCGTGGCGGTGGCGCCCGACGCGGCGCGCGTGCTCAGCAGGCGCTCCCTGCGGGCGCGGTCCTAGTCGGTCACCACGAACGATGGTGTGGTCGGGTTGCCGAACAGCGACCCGTCGCCCACAGGCAACTGCCTCACCATCAGGTCGATCTCAAGCTGCGGGGCGATCGTCGAGGAGTACCAGCCAAGGAGAGCGTCGGTGGCCGCCGGGATCCACGCCTGCGCGAAGGCCAGGTACGCGATGAGGAGCAGTCCGGCTACGGCAAGAGTTCGGAATAGCACCGAGCCCACGACGATCCCCACGCGAGTGCGGCGCTCGACCTCGGCCGAGCGATCCGCGGCGGTGCGCGCGTCCCTTGCGGGCGCGGCCGTCCTTGGGGGTACGGCAGTGCCGGGGCGTGCGGTCGTAACCGTCGGAGCGGTGACGCGGACCGGATGGCGGCCTTCAGTCACCTTCTCCAAGGTCATGACAGAGGGGTGTGTGACTGTCACGTCGTCCTTAGGGGTAGGTGTGTTTTCCTGCCATCTAGGGCAACTCTCGCACCTTGGGACCTATTCCGCTCGCGCTACGAACCTCTGAAACACAACCGTGACAAACCGGATTTTCCCCGCCCCCACCACGCGGTCACTTCTACGGCTCTCAGCGACGTTTGGGGCGAATGTTGGTCGCTTGTGACGCGCGCCCATGGCGCGTGCAGTGCCACCATGGTGTCGACCCCCACGACAAGGAGCAGCACTCGTGAAGTACCGTCAGCTGGGCGGCTCTGGAGCCGCAGTATCCAACCATTCGCTTGGCACGATGACCTTCGGGACCGAGTCCTCTGAGGAGGTCAGCCACGCGCAGCTCGACCTCTACGCGGAGCGCGGCGGCACCGTGATCGAGACGGCCGACGTCTACAGCGCGGGGGCGTCCGAGGAGATCGTGGGCCGCTGGCTCGCCAGCCGCGACCGCGCGACCACGGACGGCATGTTCCTGGCGACCAAGGGACGCTTTCCGGTGGGTGTGCCCGCGCGGGAGGCGGGGCTGTCGCGCCGCCACCTGCGGCGCGCGCTCGACGCCTCGCTCGCGCGCATGGGAGTTGACCACATCGACCTCTACCAGGTGCATTCCTGGGACCCGGTGACCCCGATCGAGGAGACGCTGGGGTTCCTCGAGCACGCCGTCGTCTCGGGCAAGGTGTCCTACGTGGGCCTGTCCAACTTCCTCGGCTGGCAGATCGCGCAGGCGGCGACCCTCGCCCGCGACCGGTTCCCGCTGGTGTCGATGCAGCCGCAATACAACCTGCTGGCGCGCGAGGTCGAGTGGGAGATCGTGCCGGCGTCCGAGGCCTGTGGTCTAGGGCTCCTCCCCTGGTCCCCGCTCGGCGGCGGGTGGCTGGCGGGCAAGTACTCCAAGGACCAGGCCCCTACCGGCGCAACGCGGCTCGGCGAGGACCCGGAGCGCGGGGTCGAGGCGTACGCCAAGCGCTCGCGGGACGAGCGCACCTGGCGAGTGCTGGATGCCGTCTCCGACGTCGCCGCTCGCACCGGCTACACCGCGGCCCAAGTCTCCCTCGCGTGGCTCGACTCCCGTCCGGCCGTCAGCTCGGTCATCCTGGGCTGCCGCACCGTCGAGCAGCTCGAGTCGAACCTGGTCGCGGCAGACCTCACGCTCTCCGCCGAGGATCTCGCGCTGCTCGATGCGGCGAGCGATCCCGCTCCCGCCGACTGGCCCTACGGAGCGGCCGGCATCGAGCAGCGCAGCCGGTCGCTCGAGTAAGGTGTCAGCCTCGCAAGTAACCCACTTTCGCACCGCAGGCCGCTCAGCGCCGTACAGGTGACCAGCCTTGGGGTAACGGGCCAGCAGTCCGATGCGCGGGCCGGGCCTGTGCGTGCAGTCCGATGCGCGGGCCGGGCCTTCCGCGAGGCGCGGCGCTAGGGTGTAGCCATGGCCGGTCCTCTGGTGTACGCCTACCCCAACCCGCTGGTGCCTGCGGCGTACGACGTCATCTGGATGCTCACGAGCCTTGCGCTCCTCGCCGTCGTGGTGCTGGCCATCGTGCTGATCGTCCGCCGGTCCCGCAGGCGCGACGCCGAGTTGACGGCGCTGCGCCTAGATGTCGACGACCTGAAGTCCCGAGACGGCTTGTGACTCGGGCCGCCTGCCTGTGACACGGTGGGCCGCATGGATGCTCGCAGCACTCGCGCGGCGCTTGCCGCGCTGACCGTGACGGCCGCGACTCTTCTCGCGGCGTGCGGGTCGGAGGAGAGCGGCGGTGCCGCGACCGCCGCCGGAGCGACCGCCGCGCCGGCGATATCGAGCGTCGAGATTCGCGCCGTGGCCTTGGCGGCCCCGATCGCAGATTCGAGCGACCCGCTGCGCAAGGACGACGTCGCGCTTGGCGACATGCTGGCGGATCTCGGATTCGACGAGTCCCCTGGCACGATCGAGGCGGCAGAGTGGTTCGCTGTCGGCGACTGCTCCGCCGAGCCGGTCTCGAATGCCGATGCCGCGGCCGGTTGCCTGACCGACAGCTCCGAGGCGTTCCTCCTCGGCTCCCGCTCGCTGGACGATTCGCACATCAGCGGCTCCGATCCCGTCGAGGAGGGCGAGCTCGGCGATTCGCTGACTATCTTCCTGACCGACGCCGGCATGGAGGCCCTGGCGGACCTCACGGGCGACGCGGTCTCCAAGCCAGCGCCCGCGAATCGCATCGCGATCGTGGTCGACGGCGTCGTCATCGCGGCCCCCACCGTCCAGGAGCGCCTCACGACCGGCGAGGTCACCGTCATAGGCCATCCGGGCGACGAGGGTTTGCAACGGCTCGCGGGCCATCTGGTCACCGACTGAGTCTTGCGGTCCCCCACGCCGGCCTGGGGGTGCGCATCGGCGTGCACCGCACATAGTGTGGAGAGATGACTGACGCCGACGAGAACCCTGACGCCGCGCCCGAGACCACCACCGAGGAGATCCTGCAGGCCTTCGCCCGCGATGTGGAGCTCCTGCTCACCACGCTGCCGCCCGCCTCATCCGGCACGCTGGTCGAGAACCCGCACCGCGAGCTCGACCCCATCGAGACGGAGATGCTGGCCGACATGCCGCACGCCCTCGACCCCGCGCGCGACAACCGGTTCTTGCGCACCGAGTACGCGGAGTTCATCCAGT
Organism: Demequina ureilytica; assembly: GCF_048553575.1. Lineage (NCBI taxonomy): Bacteria > Bacillati > Actinomycetota > Actinomycetes > Micrococcales > Demequinaceae > Demequina > Demequina ureilytica. The sequence goes on from NZ_JBLZIE010000002.1 coordinate 227,680, forward strand.
TGGCCGTGACCGTCGATGCTACGGCGCGCGAAGCGCAGGAGCGCGCCCAGACCGTGCTGCAGGCGCTCCCCGAGGCCGACGGCATCGCGCTGGTGCAGCAGCCGTTCCAAACTCTCACCGACGAACAGGCCGCCACTCTCGCGGCACTCGGTGACGACACGCTGATGCGCGCCAACGCCGACGGCCAGCAGCTCGCCGAGGACATCGCGATCTTCCTCGACCGCAACGTCACGATCGCCGAGGACGACGACTGAGTCGTGCCTCACCGCCGCCGCTTCACCTCGTACATGCGGGCGTCGGCGAGGGCCAGCACCGCGTCGGCGCTCCGCGTGTCCCCGGCCTCGACGTAGGCGGTGCCGATGCTGGCGGCGACCTCCACCCGTTCGCCCGCAATGGTGACGTGGCCACGGATCCCCTCGGCGACGCGTGCGGCAAAGCGCTCCGCGTCCTCTTCATCCTTGGCCTCACCAACCACCACGAACTCGTCGCCGCCAATCCGCGCCGCGACGTCACTCTGGCGCACCGTGGCTCTCAGGCGATCGGCGACGTGCACGAGCAGTTGGTCGCCGGCGCTGTGACCGAGCCGGTCGTTGATCACCTTGAACCAGTCGAGGTCCATGAACACCACGACCAGCCCCGTGCTGCGGCGTTGACGGAGCATGAGCCCCAGCTGCTCGAAGAGCAGCTCCCGGTTGGCCAGCCGTGTCAGGAAGTCGTGGGTCGCCCGGAACTCCAACTCCTCACGCAGCCCGGCGGCCTCATCGAGGGCCTCCTTCAACACGTGGATGTCGGTGCACGTCCCGAACCACTCGACGATGTCGCCCGACTCGTCACGCAGTGGCACGGCGCGCCCGAGCATCCAGCGGTAGACGCCGTCGTGGCGGCGCAGCCGATACTCGATCTCGTATGGTTCGCCGGTGCTGATGGACTCCTTCCACCGCCTGCTCGTGCGGGCTCGGTCGTCGGGGTGGAACGGCGGGAGCCAGCCGTCTCCCAGGCTCTCGGCGAGGGTCAGACCGGTGAAGTCCAACCACTGCTGGTTGAAGAACAGGTGGTAACCGTCGGGCCGAGTGATCCACACGATCTGCGGGAGCGCCGCGACCACCTGTCGCCACCCGAGCCGCTCGTCCAGCTCGGACTGCAACTCGGACGCGACGACGCTGGGCGCGCCGTCGTCACGGTGGCTGCCAGGGCGCTTGCGCGAACTGTTGGCGATGACCCACCTCCCTGGAAGAGTGCTTGCCACCGTAGTACGAATGCGCTGCCTTGCTCGGCAGCTGTGACGTAGTCCATCCGCGAGTCGGTCGAGGTGTCACCGAGGCCCACTACCGTGGCGTCATGCGCCTTCTCCACACCAGCGACTGGCACATCGGCCGCACGTTCCACGGGCACACCACGGACGAACACCTGCGCGAGGTCCTCCACGCGATCGCCAGCGCGGTGGCCGAGCACAGCGTCGACGCCGTCATCGTCGCGGGCGACATCTTCGACAGCTCGACCCCCAAGGCGGACGCCTTCACCCTGCTGGCCGATGCGCTCGTGGCCATTCGCGCGGCCGGCCCCCAAGTGATCCTCACCTCGGGCAACCACGACGGGCCCGCGAGGCTCGCGCACAACGCGGCCTTCGCACAGGCCGGCGGCGTTCACATCAAGGCCGACCACACCAACCTGGCCTCCCCCGTGACGCTGACCGACGAGCACGGCGAGGTGCTCGTCTATGGCATCCCCTACCTACACCCGGAGTTCATGCGCAGCGCGTACGAGGGCTTCACCGGGTCCACGCATCAGGACGCCCTGGCTTTCGCGATGGACCGCATCAGGGCCGATGCGCGGGCCCGGGAAGATGGCGACCACGCACCCAGGTGCGTGGTCGCCGCCCACTGCTTTGCCGCATCGGCCGCAGGGACTGCCCCACCGGAGACGAAGGAGGACACCGGGCGCGCCGAGGAGCGGGACATCACGCGCGGAGGGCTCAACCTGGTGGACGTGGGGGTCTTCGACGGGGTGGACTACGTCGCGCTGGGCCACATCCACTCGCGCCAGACGCTGAGCGACACCGTGCGCTACAGCGGTGCTCCCCTGCGGTTCTCCTTCGGCGAGCGAAGCAGCGCGAAGGGCATGTGGCTGGTCGACCTGGGAGCACAGGGCGTCGAGGAGACCACCTGGCTCGAGCTGCCGACGCCGCGAGAGGCCGTGCGGCTCGAGGGCACGCTCGCGGAGCTGACGGCGCCCGGCGCCCACCCGGATGCAGCGGACGCGTGGGTCGAGGTGATCCTCACGGACGATCAGCTGCCGCGGGACGCGATGCGCACTCTCCAGGAGCACTATCCGCACGCGGTGACTCTCGCGCACCGGCCCGCCAACCGCCATGACGCGGGGCCTCAGCAGTACGCCCAGCGCGTCGAGGGCAAGAGCGATGCGGAGGTGCTGGAAGAGTTCCTCGCGTATGTGCGAAACGGTGCGGGCCCCACGGATGCCGAGCAGGAGCTCATCAACGAGGCCCTCAACGCGATCGACGCGCGGGAGGCCACCCGGTGAAGGTAAACAAGCTCAGCATCGAGGGGTTCGGCCCGTACCTGTTGCGCCAGACGATCGACTTCGCCGTCTTCGACGACGACATCTTTGTCATCACGGGCAAGACCGGAGCGGGAAAGAGCACCATCCTGGACGCGATCGTGTTCGCGCTGTTCGATAAGGTGCCGCGCTACGAGGGCGCCTCGACGTCGGTGCGCAGCGACTTCTGCACGGATGAGGACCCGACGGTCGTGACGCTCGAGTTCGAATCGGGCGGCCAGCGATACAAGGTGCGACGCTCGCCCGAGTTCCAGCGGCCCAAGCGGCGCGGAGAGGGCCTCACCACCCAGAAGGCCGAGGCCACGTTGTGGGTCGAGCGCGACGGTGACTGGGACGCGCTGGCCGTGCGGCCGGTCGAGGCCGGTCACCTCATCAAGGACATCCTGGGGCTGACCGCGGACCAGTTCCTGCAGGTGATCCTGCTGGCCCAGGGCCGGTTCCAGAAGTTCCTCGAGTCCAAGCCGGACGAGAGGCGCGAGGTGCTCCGGTCGCTGTTCGGGACCGGCCGCTTTGCCGCGCTCGAGCGACACGTGCGCGAGGTCGCCAAGGAGCGCTCCCGCGAGGTGGAGACGGCCGATGCGGGCTTGGCTGAGCTGGTGGCGCGGGCCGCGTCCGAGGCGGGCGCTGCGCCAGAAGCGGGAGCTGAACCCGAGGCGGGGTTGGCGGCGCCGGGCTTGGCCGAGCGCGACCAGTGGCTTGCAGCGACAGCCGATGCGCTGGCGGAGGTGGCGCTCGAATCCTCCCGTAAGCGGATCACGGCGGGCGCCATGGCCGATGCCGCGGCGCGGGCCCTCGTCGCCGCCAAGGAGGTCGCGGAAAGCCAAGCACGGCTCGCGCAGGCGCGCGAGACCGTGGCCGAGCTCGAGTCGCGGGCCGAGGACCACGAGGTGAATCGTAAGCGTCTCGACGAGGCCACGCGCGCCAAGCCGGTGGCCGCGCCCGTGCGTTCCATGGAACGCGCCGAGGCCGAGCTGGAGAAGGCGCGGGCCGCGCGGGACGCCGCCGTCGAGGGGGCGCAGTCTGCGGCGGTCGCGGAGGTCGCGTGGCCGCAGTCGGCCAGTGCGCTGCCGGAGGCCACCGAGGAGCAGCTCAGCGCGCGCGTCAGCGAGCTGGCTGGCGAGATCGGCGCGCTGTCGACGGCTCTCGAGCAGGAGCTCGCGCTCCCGCGGCTGCGCGAGGAGGCGGAGGCGGCCGAGCTCGCGGTGGCCGCCGCGGTCGAGGAGCGGGATGCGGTCCAGCAGGACATCGACTCCCTGCCCCACGTGGCGCGCGAGCTGCGGGCCGCGCGGGACCGGGCTGCTGCTAGCGCGGCACGTGTCGAGGACCTCGAGCAGGCCCACCTGCGTGCCGAGGAATCGGCGCAGGCGCACGAGCGAGCAGTGGAGCTAGCGTCGGAACTCGAGCTTGCGGTGAAGGAGCGCGACGCCGCGCTCGCCGCGCACGCCGCCGCGACCGAGGCCTACAACGACGTGGTGCAGAGGCGGCTCCGCTCGCAGGCCGCGCACCTGGCCCGCGAGTTGGAGGACGGCGAGCCGTGCCCGGTGTGTGGCGCAGCCGAGCACCCCGCACCCGCAGAGCCATCCGAGGACCATGTGACGGACGACGAGGTCGACGCCGCGCGCTCCGCCGAGACCGAGGCCGGCGACGAGTTGAAGGGCGCCAAGGACGCGGTGGCGGGCGTGGAGTCGAATCTGGCCGTGGTGCGTGCGAAGGCCGGCGACGGGGACGCGGACGCGGCAACCGCGAGGGTCGAGGCGGCGCTGGAGCAGCTGGAGGCGGCGCGTGCGGCGGCCACCGAACGCGACCGCCTGAGCGAGGAGCTGGCGGGCCTCGACGAGCGAGAGGCTGCGCTCAAGGAGTCGCTTGCCGCCAAGGTCGCGGCGCTCGATGCGGCGCGCGCGGCTCTCACCCAGGCGAAGGCCGCCGTCAACGCCGCGCGAACGTCCGTCAAGAAGGGCCGTGCCGCATACGAGTCCGTGGGCGCCCGGGCGCGTGACCTGGAGCGAGCGAAGGAGCTGGTGGCCGCGGTCGCATCGGCCGTGGGAGGGCTGGCGGAGGCGCAGGCCGCCGCCGCAAACGCGAAGGCCGCGCTCGCCGAGGCCCTCGCGGAGTCGGGCTTCGAGACCGTCGACGCAGCCAGCGACGCGATGGTGCCGGAGGCCGAGTTGGTCTTGCTCCGCGAGGCGGTGAAGGCCCACGACAACGACCTTGCCGGGGCGCGGGCCGTGGTGAAGAACCTCAGCAGCGAGGACCTACCCGAGGTCACGGTGGATGTGGAGGCCCTGAGCACATCGGCCGCAGAGACGGCCCAGGCGCGTGATGACGCCGTCGCGGCCGAGGCCGCAGCCGTGTCACGCAGCGAGCGGTTCGCAGCGCTGCGCGCCGAATACCAGGACAGGGCCGAGTCGTCGCAGCAGGCGCGGGCCGCGCGGGACGTGGCGCTGACCCTGGCCGACAGCCTCGAGGGCAGCCCACCGAACGACCGCAGGATCCGGCTGGAGTCGTTCGTGCTGGCGTCCAAGCTGGAGCGGATCGTGGCTGCGGCGAACACGCGGCTGCAGGTGATGTCGAACGGCCAGTACCGCCTGGAGCACGACGACGACAAGCAGTACCGGAACACGCAGGCGGGGCTGGGGCTCAAGATCGCGGATTCGCATACGGGCATCTCGCGGTCGACGAACTCGCTCTCGGGCGGCGAGACGTTCCTGGCGTCGCTGTCGCTCGCGCTGGGGCTCGCGGAGACCGTGACGGCGGAGGCCGGCGGCATCCGGCTGAGCACGCTGTTCATCGACGAGGGGTTCGGGTCGCTAGACGGCGACACCTTGGAGGTCGCGATGTCGACGCTCGACGAGCTGAGGTCGGGCGGCCGCACCATCGGGCTGATCTCCCACGTCGAGGCGATGAAGGAGCAGATCCCGGCCAAGCTCGAGGTCGAGAGGCTGCCAGACGGGTCGAGCCGTGTTCTCGTGCGGTCCGGTGACGCCGCGACGCTCGATCTCTAGAGACCCACCTGGTCGACGGCGTACGTCGCTTGCTTGGTGGTGAATCCCTCGTACTCGAGCTGATCGATGAGCCCCGCTCGTGAGAACGAGGAGAAGTCCAGGTACGACTCTGCCGACTTGACGGCCTGCTCACTCCAATTCGCGTCCACCGCATCGGCCCCGTAGGTCGCCTGCTTGGTGGTGAATCCCTCGTACTCGAGCTGATCGATCAGACCGGACTTGGAGAACGCGGAGAAGTCGAGATAGGACTCTGCGCTCTTGGCAGCCTGTTCGCTCCAGTCCGCACCGACGGCGTCCACCGCGTACTCGGCGTCGGCGGCGTCATAGCCCTCGTAGTCGAGCTGATCCATCAGACCCGACCGCGAGAACGCTGAGAACGCCAAGTAGGACTCGGCAGATTCGCGGGCGTTCTCCTGCCCCGCCGTCTCCTGCGGACCCTCGTCGGCGGGCTCCTCCTCGGCAGGCTCTTCTTCCGCGGGCTCCTCTTCCTCCTGGGCCTGGCTGGTCTCGGGGGGCTCGTCCCCTGGGCATGGCTCTTCCTCAAGCACCGCCGACAGCAGCACAGTCGCCTCGACCGGCACCTCGGCACCCGCCGCCGGCTCCTGCGCGCACACGCGCCAGTTCGAGTCGATGACTTGAACGCGCCCGTCGCCCGAGGCGTCCTCTTGATCAAGGGCGTAGGAGCCCAGTGCCTGCAGCGAGTCCTGCGCCTCTTGCAGGTTGACGCCGATGACGTCCGGCATCGTCAGCATTGAAGGCGCCGCGGACTCGGTTGGCTCCGCGGAGGGTTCTTCCGATGGGGTCGGGGATGGCGAGCTCGCTGCGACCTCGTCTGCGCCACCGCCGGCGGCCGCGCCCAGTGCGCTGATTCCGATCACAGCCGCGACTGCGGCGACGGGGATAATCAGACGCTTCTTTTTCCACAACGGTCGGCCGTCCGGAGGGCTGACATTCGCGACGGGCGCCTCTGAATTGGCCTCACCGGGCGCCGATTCAGGTGCTGACACGGCAGCTGGCGCGATGTGCGGGGTCCATTCCGACCCGTCCCAGTAGCGCTGGCTTCCATCGGGCTGCGGGTACCAGCCCGCGGGGGCATTTTCTGTCATTACTCGTCGACTCCCTCAGCCAGCGTGCCCGGTCCGCACCAGGCCGACCGAACTGCCTTGTTCGGTCGCGCTCTAATCCAGGCTAGTGACATTTTCTGTCATTGTCACCCGTCCATTTATTGCGGGCTGATCTGCCACGTCGGGGCGATCAATGAGCAGGTCCCGGCCAAGCTCCAGGTCGAGAAGTTGGCCGGGGGGGTCGAGCCAGGTCGAGCCGGGTCCTGGTTCGTGGGACGCTCGCCGGACCCCCAGCACCTTCTGTCTTGCAGCGATAAAATTGCACCGACGCGCGAAGCGGGGCCGCGCGAGGTGCGACGGGAGGTTCACGGTGGCGGAGGCACAACTCGACGACGAGGCCGAGCAGCTGCGCGAGCGCTACCGCGAGCTCCTAGAAGAGCTGCGCACCATTATTCCGGGTTCGCAGGTGCTTTTCGCCTTCCTGCTGACCGTGCCGTTCAGCTCCCGGTTCGACCACCTGGACAGCTTTGGCCGCAACGTCTTTGTGGCAGTGCTGCTGTGCGTCGCGGCTGCGACCGTGTTCTTCTTGGCTCCGGCAGCCTTCCATCGGGTGAGCGACCACGCATACCGGCGGGCCCGGCTGCGGTTCGCGGTGAGGTCCACCGTCGTGGGCATGGCGCTGCTCGCCGCTGCGATGGCGGGAGCAGTGTTCGTCGTCACCCGGTTCATTTTTCAGGACACCTCCTGGGTGGCCGTGGCGAGCGGCGCCGCGGTCGTGACCCTGATCGCCGTGCTCTGGTACCTGATGCCCCTTGCCCACGGTCGCCGTCATCACGGATGATCGGCTCGCCTGTGGGACCCGCCTGGCTCTTTGCCAATGCATTGCATAGGTTGGGCACATGACTGATGTCGAGCAGGGCATAGACCACACGGACGTCGACTGGTTCAAATCGGCGGTGTTCTACGAGGTGCTCATCCGGTCCTTCCGCGACTCCTCGGGGGACGGGATCGGTGACCTCAAGGGGCTGACAGAGAAGCTCGACTACCTCGAGTGGCTCGGGGTGGACTGCCTGTGGCTCCCGCCCTTCTTCCCCTCACCCTTGAAGGACGGCGGCTACGACGTCGCGGACTACACCGCCGTCTCCGAGGACATCGGCACCATCGATGACTTCCAGGCTTTCCTCGACGAGGCGCACTCGCGCGGCATCCGCGTGATCATCGACGTGGTCATGAACCACACCTCGGACCAGCACCCGTGGTTCCAGGCCTCGCGCAGCGACCCGGAGGGTCCGTACGGCGACTTCTACGTGTGGAACGACACGGACGAGCCGTACTCGGACGCGCGGATCATCTTCGTCGACACCGAGACCTCGAACTGGACCTGGGACCCCGTGCGCCAGCAGTACTTCTGGCACCGGTTCTACGGCCACCAGCCGGACCTCAACTTCGAGAACCCCGCCGTGCACCAGGCGATGATCGACGTGCTGAAGTTCTGGCTCGAGCGCGGCGTCGACGGATTCCGCCTGGACGCCGTCCCCTACCTCTACGAGGAGGAGGGCACCAACGGCGAGAATCTGGCCCGCACCCACGACTTCCTCAAGACCGTCCGCAAGTACGTGGACACGAACTTCCCGGGCCGCGTGCTGCTCGCCGAGGCGAACCAGTGGCCCGCGGACGTCGTGGACTACTTCGGCGACCCGGCCGTGGGCGGCGACGAGTGCCACATGTGCTTCCACTTCCCGGTCATGCCGCGCATCTTCATGGGGGTCAGGCGCGAGTCGCGCTACCCCATCAGCGAGATCCTCGACCAGACGCCCGCGATCCCGGACCACTGCCAGTGGGGCATCTTCCTGCGCAACCACGACGAGCTCACGCTCGAGATGGTGACGGACGAGGACCGCGACTACATGTGGAACGAGTACGCCACCGACCCGCGCATGAAGGCCAACATCGGCATCCGGCGCAGGCTCGCTCCTCTGCTCGACAACGACACCAACCAGATGGAGCTGTTCACCGCTCTGCTGCTCAGCCTGCCGGGGTCCCCGGTGCTGTATTACGGCGACGAGATCGGCATGGGCGACAACATCTGGCTGGGTGACCGCGACGGCGTCCGCACGCCGATGCAGTGGACGCCCGATCGCAACGCGGGCTTCTCGCAGGCGAACCCAGGCAAGCTGGCGCTGCCGCCGGTGATGGACCCGGTGTTCGGGTATCAGTCGGTGAACGTCGAGGCGCAGCAGGAGAGCACCTCCTCGCTGCTGCACTGGACGCGCCGGATGATCCACGTGCGCCGCCAGCACTCGGCCTTCGGTCGCGGAAGCTTCTACGACCTCGGCGGGTCCAACCCGTCGGTGCTGTCCTATCTGCGGGAGGACGGCGACGACGTGATGCTGTGCGTCAACAACCTCTCCCGCTTCCCCCAGCCGGTCGAGCTCGACCTGCATCAGTTCAGCGGTTCGCAGCCGGTGGAGATGCTCGGTGGCGTGGAGTTCCCCGCCATTGGCGAACTGCCGTATCTGCTGACCCTCGCCGGATACGGGTTCTACTGGTTCCGGATCAGCCGGCCCGCTCTCACGGAAGGAACACTGCCATGAGTCAGTGGATCGAACGCCCGGAACTCAGCGCCTACTTGGCGCGCCAGCGCTGGTTCGGCCAGGGCCAGGAAGAGGTCGCGATCACCGAGGTTCGCGAGCTCGAGTGGCTGAGCGACCCGTCCTCGGGCCTCGGGGTCCGGTTCGAGCTCGTCGCCGCGGGCTCGCTGTTCAACGTGCCGCTGTCCTACCGGCAGACGCCGCGCGAGGACCTGTCCTATGGGTTCATCGGCGCGGGCACCCTCGACGGCGAGGTCTTCTACGTCTACGACGCGCTGCACGACCCGGAGGCTCGCGGCGTCCTGCTGCAGGGCTTCGCCGAGGGTGCGCAGACGCCGGCCGGCATCGAGTACTCGCGCATCGACGGCTTCGCCCTCGAGTCTCACGACGACAACGTGCTGCTCTCGGCTGAGCAGAGCAACACGTCCGTGATCGTCGGCGAGAGCCTCATCAAGTTCTTTCGCAAGCTCGCGCCTGGCCGCAACCCGGACATCGAGATCCAGGCGGCGCTCACCGAACTGGGCTCCGACGAGATCTCGCCGCTCCAGGGCTGGATCAGCGCAGGCGACATCGACCTCGCAATGATCGGCGTGTTCCAGCGCTCCGCGACCGACGGCTGGGACACGGCCCGCACCAGCGTGCGCGCCCTTCAGGACGATGCGGTCAGGGCTCGCGAGGCCGGCGGCGACTTCGCCGGCGAGAGCGAGCGCCTGGGCGCGACACTCGCCATCGTGCACGAGCAGATGCGCCAGACCCTTCCGACGGGAAGCTGGGGCCCCTCGGAGATCGGCACGTTGGTCGAGCGCCTCAATGCCCGCCTCGAGGCCGCAGTCTCCATGCAGCCGTCCGTCGCCGACTACGCCGAACGCGCCCGCGAGGCCTACGCTGCGATCGACTCGGGCACTCCGGTGCCGGTGCAGCGCGTGCACGGCGACTTCCACTTGGGACAGACGCTGCGCACCACGTCCGGATGGAAGATCATCGACTTCGAGGGCGAGCCGGCGCAGCCGCTTCTGGAGCGCACGCGACTGGATTCTGTCGCCCGCGACGTCGCGGGCCAGCTCCGGTCGCTGGACTACGCGGCGCACTCGGTCGCGATCGTCACGGGCATCGAAGACACCGAGCACATCAACGACTGGGTGAGCCGCAACCGCATCGCGTTCCTGCGCGGCTACGGCTACGAGCAGACCGCGACCGCGGTGGCTCTGCTGCACGCCTACGAGATCGACAAGGCCCTCTACGAGGTGGTCTACGAGTCGAACTACCGTCCGGACTGGGTGCAGATCCCGCTGGGAGCGCTGAACCGGCTGCTCTAGGGGCCTACGCGACAGCCTTTCGGAGCCGCGCTACGCCACGAGGCGCTCGGCCCACTCGCCGATCACTCCCGCCACCGGGAGGTGCGTAGGGTGAGGCAGGTATCCGTCGCGCGCCTCCACGCTGTCAAAGGTCACCAGGAGGGCCCAGTCGTAGCCGGCCTCGAGTCCCTCCGTGCTGACGCTCTCGCCGTGGACCACGCTCACGACTCCGGGGATCTCTTCGGGGAATCGAGCGAGCATCTCCGGTAACGCGGCGAGGGCCTCGCTAGGGGTGTCGCTGCGCCACTGCGTCAGGACCACGTGGACGATTCCGCCTGATGTTGTCATGACTCGATCCTGGCACGGCCTGTTCGGCGGAGGCACTTAGGCGCGAACCGCCTGGGACAAAGCTCGGTCCAGCACGCCCTTGCTCATGATCGAGTGAAGCGACCGGACGAGACCGAACGCCGCGAGCGCGGCCGTGGCGACTACACCGGCGATAGTCCCCGATACCCGGTGCCCAGTTCCCTACCCCCGATGCCCAGTTCCGGACGCCCGGTGCCCGGCGCCCGGTGCCTTCACCGCATCGCCGCCGTGAGGGCACCAAGGTGCGACGACGGCGACGCCCGGCTTGGTGGCCGCGCACCCACCGGACGGCGTGCTCGCCTGCCGGTACGGCTCTCCCCCGGCCCGGCGAGCGGGCCGCTGCAGGCACCACGAGCCCGACCGCGCTGGCTCCGGCTCCGACTCCGACTCCGACTCCGACTCTGACTCCGGCTCCGGCTCCGGCTCTGGCTCCGGCTCTGGCTCGGGCTCGGGCTCGGGCTCGCGCTCCGGACCATGTGCTCCGCGTACGCCCGCGCGGGCTGTTCCTCACGCCAGTGCCCGTAGGCGTCACAGTTCACCCGCGCCACCACGCACGGCTCGCGAGCCGCCAACGCGCATCGGTCGTCCGCAGCGCTAGGACTGGAAGCCGGCTCGGGTTCGAGCGGATATGCATCGAACAGCCGACGTCCACCGGGGCGTCTTCGCCGGGCGGGATCGACGATGGCCGGAGGCGTGAACCACACCTCTTCGGCGGTGGCGTGGATCTGCCAATCGGCGTTATGGATGTCGTGATGACATCGCACGCACAACATCACGCCGTTGGCCAGGTCCGTGGGTCCACCGTGAGCCCAATGACGAATATGGTGCGCGTCGCACCACGAGGGCGGAGCGCCACACATCGCGCACCCGCCGTCGCGCTCGACGAGCGCCAGCTTCTGCGCGTGTGTGAAGTGCGGCCGGCGACGTCCGAAGTCCAACACCACCGAGGGCCCGCCCATCACCTCCGGGATCACTCCCGCGGCGGCGGCCGCGCGTCGCAGCATGCCCGCGTCCATCGAGGTCGCGAGCCCATCAACCGATGCCCCACCCAATCCCTCACGCAACTCTTCGAGCGTGGTCCTCACCACGAGGGACACGCCCGAGCGCGGCAGCACCTCGACCTCGCACCCGGCGAGGTGGCGCGCGAAGTCACCAATGGCATCGGCCCTCACCTGCTCAGGGGTGCGCTCGTCGATCACCACGGACTCGCCTGCCTTGGCAGCGTCTTGCATGCGCTTGCGCAGCCGAAAGTTCTGGTTGACCATCGCCTGCAACACGGCGATGAGGGGTGCGCCGTTCTCGGGATCGAGCCGACCGTTGACCGTGATCATGCCGTCGGCCGCCTCCCCGATGCGCAAATAGCGTCGCTCGCGCCGGTCCCGCGCGAGTTCCTCGAGGTGCTCCCGGTCTAGGCGCTCCTCGGTGCGAGTGATGAGCTTCGCCAGACGGTCGAGCCGCATGTACTGCGCGGACTCCACCAGGTCCTTCTCGGCCGCCGCCACCGCCTGCTCGGTGCACCTGGTCGCTACGCGTCGCAGCATCCGCAAGATCATCGTGGAAGCCTCGACCCCCAACTCTCCGGCGCTCACGGCCTCGGCCACGATCGGGAAGACGGGGACGGGCTCGGGCTGCTCATGGTTCTGATCCGACGGCGGCGGCGCACCTTCCTCACCGCCCGCCCGTTCCACGCCAGCACGTTCAACATCGCGCAGCGCCTCACCCAGTTCGATGAGGCGGCCCGCCTCGGCATCGGAGCCGCCAGTCTGAGAGGAGACCATCCCGCGCTCGTCACCTTTGCCGCGACGGCGCGCCAGCCCCAGCTCCTTGTTCTTGGCACGGGAGCGCGCGGCCTGCTCGGCGGCCACCACGGCCATCATCCGGTCCGCGTCTTTGCGCACCGCGCCGAGCGCAGCACCAAGAGCGACCAGATCGTCGTCTGCCATCGCGCTGACGCCAGCGTGCGTCAACTCGCGCCGATCCACGAGGGCGGCGCGCACCCGCTGATCCCACGTCGCGGCGCCTTGAGAATCCCGCGCAGCATCGCCCTGAATGGGGGCGAGCAATGCCGGTGCCTCGGTCATGTATCCATCACATCATCGAGGTCTGACATCGGTGAGCCGCAGCATCAAAGGCGACCATCACCCCTGCAAAATCTACGCGCCCCGAAAAGCGCAGCACGGACCGCCTACTTGCGCCCCGCCTCCGGCAGCCCACGCCCCACCACGGCTCCGGCCACGCCCAGCACCGCGAGCAGCGCCAGCGCGAACTCAGGACCCCACGCCGCCAACCCCGCGGTCACCGCACCAACCGCCAGCAGCAGCACCCCCATCAAGGTGTTGGCCACCGCCACGTACTGAGTGCGCTGGTCGCCCTCGGCGATGTCCACCACGTACGTCTTGCGGGCCAGTCGCGCGCCGATGTGCACGAACGCAAGCAACAGATACGTCGCGGGCGCGAGCCATACCGCCTCCCCCAAGAAGGGCGCCATCAGCGCACCCAAGAAAGCCACAATCACCACCGAGCTCGCGATGGACGCCCCGATCATCAGCCGCCTCGACGACCGGTCCGCAAGCCGGCCGAACACGCGCCCACCCACCAGGCCCGCCACCCCCTGCGCGATCACGAACAGCCCGAGCGAGGACAGCCCCGACGCGCCCTGTTGAGCAGCAAGAGCCACGACGAACGGTGGGCTGAGCGCCGAGACGAGCAGCAGGGCCCGCGCGATGACAAACCGCCGGAAGACCGCATCGGCCCTCCAAAGGTCGCGCGCCTGCGCCGCCCAACCTGCCCCGTCCGCATCGGGCGTCTCGACCTCCCCCGCAGGCTCGCGGATGGTCGAGAAGACCACCGCCGCGCAAGCCCACACCAGCGCGGCGCCCCCGAGCAGCGCGGCGAGCACGCCGACCCCCAGATCGTCGCCGCCCCACACCCGCAGCGACAGTCCGAGCGTGAGCGCCACGGCGGCCGATGCCATGGCAGCGATCCCCTTGATCTGGCCTCGCTGCCCCTTGGGCACGGTACGGCCCAGCACGTCCTTGCTCGCGATCGAGCTCAGCGAGCGGGCGAGCGCGAAGACCGCGAGCGCGGCCAGTATGCCCACACCCGCCAGGGTGCCCGATGCGGTCGCGGCTACCAGCGCCAGCCCAGCAGTTGCGGTCGCTTGGCCGACTGCTCCCGCGACCCACACCCACTTGCGCAAGCGCCGGCTTCGCACGCGCGGCGCCCACGCGGCCTGCGGCAGCATCGACCCCGACTCGCGGATGGGCACCAGGAAGGCGACGAAAGCCCCGGGTGCGCCGAGCGCGCTCACGAGCCACGGCAGCACCGTCTTGGCGTTGACCACCTGGTCACCCATCGACTGCAGCGTCTGCGCGGCCATCTGGCGAATCGCGTTGCGGGGGACGTTCGGCCGGGCCTCCTCGGTGAGGCTCTCGAGCTCCGACTCGTCGGCATCGACCAGTTTGCGAAAGATCCGTTTCGAGGCCACCGCTTCATTATGGCGCGGCCCAGCTATGTCGCAGGCGGCCGATGCGCGGGCCGGCTGAGCGCCGGCCCCGGGCTCGGTTGCAGCTCGCCGCACCCGAACGAACAATGGACTGACGAGACACGACGCCGACGCGAAGGAGCCCTCATGGCCGATCCCGGAGCCCGTGCCGTCGCGGCCGAGGGCACCAAGGTGGACCGCCGCACCGTGCTGTCCGGCTTCCTGTTCGGGTGCGGGATCGCGGCGTCGATCGTCGACCTGTTCGTCTTTCACCTGGTGCTGCAATGGCACCACTTCTATGACCTGTCGACCACGCACGTGGCGTTGGTGGCCGATGGGTTCTTCCACGCCTTCGGCTGGTTCATCACCATCGGTGGGCTGTTCCTGCTGGCCGACCTGCGCCGCCGCGCGGGGGTCGCCTGGAGGCGGTGGACCGGGGCGGTCATCACGGGGGTCGGGTTCTTCCAGCTCCTCGACGGCGTGGTCTTTCACAAGATCCTCGGCATCCATCAGATCCGCTATGACGTGGACCTGCTGCTCTACGACGTCGTGTGGATCGGCACGGCCGTGCTCGCGCTCGTCATCGGGCTGCTGATGCTGTGGCGCACGCACCCCCAGCCCGCGCGCACTCGTGACTGAGATGTGGCTCGCGGGCCACCTCGGCGAGCACGGCGCCGCCCACGGACAGGCCACGGCCGGGTGGGCCGCCTTCGACGCCGTGGTGTTGCTCGTGCTGGCCGCGGCGGCGGCCGGTTACGCGCTCGCGCTGTGGTCCGCCCGGGGCCGCACGCCCTGGCCGCTCCCCCGCACAGCGGCCTGGTATGTGGGTCTCGCCTGCGCCGGCGTAGCACTCACCGGCCCTCTTGCCGAGGCCGCGCACGCCAGCTTCACGGCCCACATGGCCGGGCACCTGCTGTTGGGGATGCTCGCGCCGCTGCTGCTGGTGCTCAGCGCGCCCATCACCCTCGGGCTTCAAGCCCTCCCCGTGGCGCGCGCCCGGTCTCTGAGCCGACTGCTGCGCAGCCCGTTCGTGCGCGTGGTCACGTACCCAGTCACCGCGGCCGTCCTTAACGCCGGCGGACTCTGGCTGCTCTACACGACCGACCTCTACACGCTGATGCACTCGTCGGTACTAATTCATGCGCTCGTGCACGCACACGTCTTCCTGGCCGGCTACGTCTTCACGGCATCGATCGTGGGCGTGGACCCGGACCCTCACCGGGCGCCCATCCGCGTGCGCGCCGTGGTGCTGGTGGCGTTCATCGCGGCCCACTCGATCCTCGCCAAGTGGCTCTACGCGAACCCGCCGGCCGGGGTCGAGACCGCCGACGGGCAACTCGGCTCGCAACTGATGTACTACGGCGGCGACGCGGTGGACGTGACGCTCATCGTGCTGCTGCTCGCCGGTTGGTACCGAGCCACGCGGCCGCGTGAGCCGGTTCGACAGGCTCAGTCCGCGTCGCCGAAGAGCCGCTGACCCATCTGCGACAGCTCCTGCCCCGCGTCCTCGATGCGCATGAGCTCGTCATCGGGGTAGATGCCTTCCGGGTAGGAGAAGGCAGCGCCGAGGTCCACGAACGCGAACGCGAGGCGCTTGGGCACGTCGGGCCGGTCCGCGTAGTAATCAACGAGCCTTTCGAGCGCGCCGGTGAGTTCCGTGTAGGCGTCTTCGTCCAGACCCTCCTGCAGGCGCAGGCGCACGGGGATGGACTCGTCGGACACCAGGAGTCGCTCGACGGTCGCCAGGTCGTGCTCGATGCTCACGCAACGCTCCTTCCTCGGCGGAGAGTTCACTTCCGAGTCTGGCACTGTGCGGGCGTCGGCGCCGCTCGGGCTGCGCCGACTACTTTCGGCGCTTGAACTTGGCCGTCACCGCACCAGCGGCGCTCGCCCCTGCGCCCGCAACCGCCTTCGCGCCACCGACAGCCGCGCCGCCCACAGCGGCCCCGGCCGTCTTGACCGAGGTCAGCGCCTGTGGCTCCTGGTACTCCCCGTCGACATCCGTACCGCGGAACGCGGCCGTGCCGTCCACAGCTCGCTGCCACACGACCTCGCCAAAGCCCTTCGCCGATACCGACGCCGCGCGCATGGTGCGCGCGGCGCGCGAGTCAGCGAGCGCATCGGCCATATCGCCCTCCGCGGGCGCGAGCCATTCCGGCCATGTCTCCGCGGGCGCCGAGAAGCCTTCGCGGCACGACTTCACCACGCCGCTGCCGAAGTAGTAGCTGGTCGCGCCGCCCGCGACCGCGCCGATCACGGGGACGGCCTTGGAGCCGATCCGGATCCCGCCCATGACCGCGCCCTGCGCCATGGCCTGCTTGGCGAGCACCATCGTTACGGGCACCAGCGCCGAGTCGGGCAGCTGCTGCGCGAGCAGGTCGCCCCACTTGGGGTTGACCTTGGAGACGGCGCCGCCCGCCACCTTGCGCGCGGTTCCCACAGACGCGCCCGCAGGGAGCGCGCCCAGCACCAGCTCGGTGACGCGGCTCTTGCGCTTCTCCCCCAGCATCGCGCCGAGCACCACGGCCTTGGCCCGCTCGGGATCGTCAATGGGGATGCCGCGCAGCTCGGCCATGCAGAGAGCAAACAACGCGGTGGTCTCGTAGAAGAACAGCAGGTCCGCGACGCCCAGTCCTATAGCCACGGGGATGCCCACCACCGGAATCGTGGCCGTGGCACCGGCCGCCGCACTCGCCGACGTGGTGGTCGCGATGTACTGCGACTCGATGATCTTCATGACCTCGGCGGGAGTCGCATCCGGCTTACGTCGCCGAATCTCCTTGATGTAGGCCGTCGCCGCGGGACGCTGCACCGCGATCGCCTTGAACACCCGCTCCTGGAAGTCGTCGGGAACGGCTATCTCCTTCGACGAGGCCTTTGGGCTGCTAGCGACGTTGCTCTGCGACTCGTTCATGGGGCTCCCTGTGCGGCTTGGGTACTAGGCCCAGTATGCGGCTCAGCGGCAATACGGCCGATGCGTTCGCTCAGTTCAGTTCGCCGAACGGGTAGCGCACGGTTGCGAAGGGCCACGCCGTCGCTAGCCATTCTGGGACGAACTCGCGCACCGCTTCGGCGAGGCCTCCGGGTGCGTCCGGGACGACCCACCACGAGACGTCGGCGGCAGGCTGTTCGACGCTAGAGCCGGGCTCAAGCTCAGCGGGGTCGATGTAGATGCAGCCAAACAGCCGGCTCTCGACGCTAGGCAGGATCGCGTAGTTGAACGAGAGGTTCTCGGCCATGTCCTCGGCGTGGAGCACCAGGTCCTCGCGGTCCTCCTCGGCCGTCATCTTGGCGGGCGGCCAGCCCCAGGCGTCGCCGTACTTGTCCCACAGCATCGCCTGGTTGCCCATGACGGCGGGCATGTCGATGTCGAGATCGTCGGGGCTGATGGGGCGGATGTGGGCGCCGTCGGTGATGTCTACGCGAAGCGGATGCTCGAAGTCGTTGAGGAGCCAAGGGGAAGCCATCGGTGAGGACTCGTCTCTTCATCTTGTCGGGGAACTGGGGCCGACACGATAGCAGTTCGATCGTGGACGGGCCGGAGCACCTCGTCAACCGAGACACATCGCCGAACGACTGGGCCAACGCCCTTTGCTTACCCGTATCGACGTGCATGCGCGTGAGCGCCACATCCGTAATCGCGTGGCGAGGCAACTCCTAAATCTGACGACCGCCTGCCACGCTAAACCACATGAGCGACGGGGGCGGCTCGGAGCCAACGGGCTTCACCTTGCAGCAAGTGGACGAGGAGTCTCCTTTGCTCCTAGAAGCAATTGCACTTGCCGACGCGAACCGCGAGTTCTTGGGCATTTTGACTCCCGCCGCTTGGCGCGAGTACGCCGCTCGTGGCGGAGTGATCGTAGCGACGAAGAGAACCCAGGGCGGGAACCAATCCGTCCTTGGCGTGGCTTCCTTCCGGCGAGGGCGGCAGCGAGCAGCACTCGCGCATCTCGCCGTCGCCAGCGAAGCCAGGCGCCTCGGGATTGCCCGGTCGCTCGTTGGCGAGGTTGCGAGGCTCACTGCAGATCTTTCAGGGATTCTGGTCCGGTGCCGACGCGACTTTCCGGCGAACGATGTGTGGCCGCAGTTGGGTTTCGTTCCGCGCGGCGAACAACCGGGCCGCGGCAAGATACCTAAGGTCATCACCTGGTGGTGGTTTGACCACGGCCACACCGATCTATTCGCCTGGGATGGGATCGCGGGCACCAATGTTGCGGTGGTTCTCGATGCGAACGTATTCATCGACCTGCATGGCGAGCAGCAGGGCTCTGAAGAAGCGCTCACGCGCGAAGCTCTGGACGAAGCTCAGGAGAGCGGCGCAATCCTCTTGGTGACCCCCGAACTGCCTCGAGAGCTTGACCGCCGCGCCAATGCGTCAGAACGCAAGCGTCTCATCGGACTCGCAAACGCCACCCCAATGGTGCGGGCGACACGGGACTCCGTCGAAACAACGCGGGAGGCGATCGACGCAGAGGCCGAGAGAGAACACGCAAGAAGACAAGATTCATCCGACATAGCGCACCTTGCCTATGCAGCTGCCGCAGGTGTCCGCTATGTGGTCACTCGTGATGACCGCGCTAAGCGTCGACTCAGGAACGTGGCCGCCTCGCTTGGGGTGGAGTTCTTCAGCCCAGTGCAACTGGCGGCCGAACTGGCGATGAACGACGGCGGAGCGAGGTATTGGCCAGCGGTCGCGCACGGGCAGGGGTTTCAGGTAGTCGAAGAGTTGCGAGTAGCGATCCCCCTGCTTGAGCACCTCAACGCAGACTCTCTTGGCGAGCCGCGTCGCGCGATCACCCGCCGTCTAGAACCACTGTTACTCGCTGGCACCCATGGCCAAGCCTGGGCGCTCTGTGACGCAGCCGGCATACCTCTAGCTGGGGTCGCCATGACACGCGAGGGCGAAGCGGTGGACGTCCACCTCGCCCGGGTTTCGACTGGACAACTCGAGGACGTCCTCGCCCGCTACATCGTGCATCTCCTAAGCACTGCGGCCGCACTGGACGGTAGCCGCATGGTCCGTGTGACCGATCCCCTGATGCCCCCTGCGGTACAGGTTTCCCTTGCCGCACAAGGCTTCGCCCGCACCCAAGACAGATATGTCGCACCGCGACTTAGAGGGCTCTTGTCGCCTGCCACCGCGCGAGAGGCACTCAAAGCACTCCCGGGCGCCGAGCAAGACGCAATAGCGCTACTGCGAAGACTTGCAGATGCCACCGACGGCAGTATTCGTTCGTCAGAGTTGCTTGCATTAGAGACAGCATTGGCCCCAGTAACGCTTATCGAGCGGTCGATACCCGTTTGGTCCGTGCCGATAAGACCTGCCTACGCGTATGAGTTGCTGGGAATCGGCGAGAGTCTCCTGGCCCGCAAGGACTCGCTTGGAATCTCCCTCGAGCACGTCTACTACACGGGTGCACCTGCAATTCCTCCCGCCGGGAGTCGCGTCCTTTGGTACCTCAGCGGCGCCAACACTCCTGCCTACGTGGCACAGAGCGTGGTAATCGAGTCCGGACACCTACCGTGGAAGGACGCATATCGCGTTCATCGTCGACTCGGTGTCTACACGCGCGAGGAAGTGCGAAACGCGTCGACCTCTTCTGGCAAGGTTGGGTACATCGTGTTCGGGCGCACGCGACCGCTACACCGATCCGTGTCGCTGAACCGCGCCTCCAAAGCGGCGTCAGACCTAGGGACCAGGATGATGCTACGCGGACCTTGGAAGTTGCCTGCCGTCCTTGCCAACGAACTAATGGAGGTGGCTTTTGAGCACAAGCGATAGTCACATCATGCTTATGTCCATTCGTCCAAGGTTCGTTTCTCAGATACTCGCTGGCAGCAAGACGGTCGAACTGCGCCGCACGAAGCCTCTGGTGAGCGCGGGACAGCCGCTCGCTATCTACTCGACACTGCCAGCGGGAGCTATTGTCGCCACCGCCAGGGTCGCTCGGATCGAGAGGGCTCCCAAGCGAGACCTCTGGAATGCGCGCAAGGACGCCCTGGGCGTGACTGAGGCGGAGTTCGAGTCCTACTTCGCGGGGCGGCCGTGCGCCATTGGCGTCCACCTCGATACGGTCGTGGAACTCGATGTGCCGGTGTCACTAACTCAGATGCGGACAATGGGCGTGCCGAACCCGCCACAGCAATGGATGTTCCTCCGGTCAACTCTGTGGCAGCGACATTTGCAACTCCACGACCTCGCCGTCGCATGAGGCTGGAAGCCCGTCGTGTCGCCCGAGGTCTTACCAGACGGCCAGGCGCTCCAGTGCCCTACTTGTCGCACAGCATTGCCGAGTCGCCAATGGCGCTGCAGATGCCAACCACGAGGCGGTCTGGGCTGAAGTGACGAACGTAAACGCCTGCCGAGAGTTCGACGTGGAGCGCATGTCTGAAGACTTCAGCAGCCTTCCCGGTCAATAGGCTGAGCCGTGAATGGCATAGTTCTGTGCAGAATTGAGGTGACAGGTGACCGACCGGCCGAACCCCACTCGTATTCACGAACTCGAGTTCTCCCGCGCGAGCATCGACGCCTGGCGCGACGACACTCAGCGCCACCGCAACTGGCCGGTCGTCTACACCTTGAACAACAAGTCCTCGATCTACGTGGGCGAGTCCCTAAACGCCGTGGGTCGGATCCGGCAACATCTCGACTCTGCAGAGAAGCGCGGACTTCGTGCCGTTCGGATCGTCGTCGACGACACGTTTAACAAGTCAGTCTGTCTCGACCTCGAGTCATTCCTTATCCGGATGTTCTCTGGTGACGGTCGGTACCAAGTCCTAAACCGCAACGACGGGGTGACTAATGCGGACTACTACGAGCGTCTCCGCTACAACGAGACGTTCCGTGACATTTTTGGCCAGTTGCGCGAGGCGGGTCTCTTCGACAAGAAGATCCCCGAAATCGAGAACAGCGACCTGTTCAAGTTGTCACCTTTCAAGGCCCTGAACAAGGACCAAGAAGCAGTAGTCGAGGACATCGTGGAAGGTCTCTTTTCAGACCTTGAAGCGGTACGTCCCAGCACAGCCGTGATCGAAGGGGGACCAGGTACTGGTAAGACCATCGTCGCGATCTACCTCCTAAAGCTCTTGGTCGACATTCGACACGGCACGGACACTGACAATCCCGACGTTGAGTCTGTGTTCAGCGATTTCTTCCAACCAGGTCACGCAGAACTCTTGCAAGGTGCACGCATCGGCCTTGTGATCCCTCAGCAGTCGCTTCGCAAGTCGGTCAAGAGGGTGTTCGAGCGCACTCCCGGCTTGAGCCAAGACATGGTCCTCACTCCATACGACGTCGCGAAGTCGGATCGCTGGTATGACTTGCTGATCGTCGACGAGTCTCATCGACTCACCCAATACGGAGCCCAAGCGATGGGCACACTCACGAAGGCCTACCGGGAGCACAGCCAGCGACTCGCGAGAGACGGCGAGAGTTGGGAAGATCTGACCCAAATCGATTGGATCGTCCGATCGAGCAAGCACCAAGTGTTTCTCGTTGACGAGGGTCAGTCTGTGCGGCCCATGGACGTATCGCGGGGCTCGCTGGCAAAGTTGCGCGCCGTAGCCAGCACTGACCAGCGCGGGTACCGTCTCGTGTCCCAGATGCGTGTACAAGCGGGTCAGGACTACGTCGCGTACGTGCGCGACGTTCTCTCCGACGTGCCGCCGGCGGGACCTCGTGCGTTCGAAAGCTACGATCTCAAGTTCTTCGACAACCTGCCTCTGATGCGCGCTGAGCTTTCGAAGCGAGAGCAAGAGAGCGGGCTCGCTCGCCTAGTTGCCGGCTACGCCTGGCCGTGGAAATCGAAGGGCGTCGATTCCGCGAGCGAGGTGTTCGACATCGAACTCGATGGCGTTCGCCTCTGCTGGAACCGTTCGGCGACCGACTGGATCAATACTCAGGGCTCGGTCGACGAGGTCGGGTCGATTCACACAGTTCAGGGCTACGACCTCAACTACGCCGGGGTGATCATCGGCGCCGATCTTCGTTACGACCCAGGTTCCAAGCGCATCGAGCTCGACAGAAACAACTACTTCGACAAGAAGGGCAAGGCTAACAACGCCCTCCGTGCGATCACTACCAGCGACGCTGACGTGCTCGCCATGGTGCGCAACATCTATGGGGTGCTCCTGACGCGTGGCATGAAGGGGACATATGTCTATGTGGTAGACCCTGCACTACGCGAGCATCTTCGACCGTACTTCGACTATGCAGAACCTCCTGGAGGCCCGACCGATGACTCAAAGTGATTCCCTCAGAGGCCTGACGCGCGAGATTCGAGATTTCGCTCAGGAGCGAGACTGGGAGCAGTTCCATGACCCGAAGTCACTTGTCCTCGCTCTCGTAGGCGAGGTCGGTGAGCTCGCCGAACTCTTTCAGTGGGTTCCGGCTGACGATGCAGTGCAGCAGTTCGCGGACGAGCCTAAGAAGCAACGTGCCGCGGACGAAATCGCCGATGTCGCGACTTATCTCCTCCGACTAGCGGACGTGCTATCGATTGACATCGAAGAGGCGATCGTGTCAAAAATGGCCGAGTCGCAGACACGGTTCGACCCTGCCGAAGTCCGAGGCGTCGCTCCGGACAAACTTTAGCTTCCGCGCCGTTTGCCTGATCGAGAATCCTCCCGGTTGGTGTGCGAGGGGCGCTTCGCGCACCAAAGCCAGCCGCACATACGGGCCCCTGGTCGTAGAAGACACCGCCCACTGTTTGTCAGGCGAACGCTCTGTGCGGATTGGAGGAAGGCGACGCCACACTGCACTGCGGCTGGACTGCCTTCATGCTGCGAGCCACCGGACCGTTTGCACGCATCGTCCCTGGTTATAGAAGTAGAACTTCACGCTCGCCCCCTTGCAGCATGGGAAGCCAAAACGGAGAAAAGCTCGACACACGAACTAGATGCGGCGCCAAGCTTCGCGTCCCACCCGTTTAAGCACGGCTTCGGCACTCAAACCGTCATCGATCGAGTCCACCGGCTGAGGAGCCTGCGTAGCCTCTTTCACACGTGAAATGGCCTCATCCGTTTTCCGGGAGATGAGATCCGCACCTTTCGGGTCTCTATGATCTAGAAGCAACGTGGTCGCTCCATCTGCATAGGCGCGAGCCTGCCCTTCCCAGTCCGCATCCGAGAAGTTCACAAGTTCAGACACTTCCCTCACCGCATCATCGATCATCCGATCGTACCCATCGACATTTCCCGCTTTCTCCATCGCAATGGCCGTAGCAACCTGCCATTCAAGGGATCCGGTCGATTGTAAGAGGTTGAGCTCCTCGAGAGTTCGGACGGTCCCCGCCAACAATTGGCTTTCTGCGAGCCGTTGGCTAAGCGCGGTGGCCAGAAGCGCACGTCGCTCGCCTTCAAGCACTCGCGCCTGGCGTAGCAAGACCAAAGCTGCAGCGAGGAACAGCAAAGCCACCCACCATGGCCCAAGGATTCCGAGTTCAATCCCAAGAACCAAGAGCGGTAACGAAACACCAGTCCGGAACGCCGATTCCGCTGCCAACCTATCGGTTTCGTGGTACTGGTCGGGAGCCTTATGCCATAACTGCATCGACAACGACTCGAGTTGATCCTCGAGTAAATCCACTGGAAAACAAAGGGAAGCCCTGACAGGAAGACCACGCTCCGCATAGCGGTCACTCACGGCATCCTTCACTGCGCTTCGGATCTGTTGTCCACTACTATCCGGCACGCTTAGCGTGCGCGCCGCGCGACCTACGGCGTTTGCCCATCCTCCGACCTTGCCTGCCAACGCCGTCGCGGAGATCCCCATCGCCCGCCGAAACCCCTTTGACAGCTCCTGAGCCAGAATTCCTATCAAGTACGTAATAAACGCGACTACCGCGAACAGCAGCGTTTCCGGTAGAAGAAGAACTGAGTGCGCGATCTCCACTATTTCGGGGGCAACCCTACTTACCGCGTCCCACTGTAGCCATCCGAAGATTCCGAGCACAGCCACCCAAAGCGCTCCGACCGCAAACGGTGTACGGATTTGCCGCACCCCGGGCATTAGCGCCGCGAATATCCCCATGAGTCCTCTCCGTACCGCTAGCGAAATGATGAACCAGAGCGTACGGCCGAGCTCACTTGCAGGCCAACCCGTCTTGATCTAACACCTGCAAACGCTCTGCGCACCGCGATCTGTTCGCATGCCACGTGCGCCGGCGCCGGCACATCGCTCGCACCGAGCCGTTCGGCCTCGTGATCGACGCATCAAACGGCGGCCTGAGGCTGACCACGACGAGCAATCCGCAAACACTGCTCAGAGCATCGGTCGGCCCAGCACCCCGTGCAGCAGTACCGTGTTGCCACGCGCAAGGAGCTCAGCGACCGCATCAGCTACCTGCTCAAGCACGTCCTGAAGGTGCGTGTCCTCGTGCTCGGCCTCGCTGTGTACGAGCCAAACCTCCAGGCGGTTTGTGCGCGTAGTTCCCGGCGGCACCTGCTCGTCGCCCACGCGGCACAGTGACACGACCGCGTCGACCTCGGCCGGGCAGTCATCCACCAAGCCGTCGTCGTGCCGCTTCCGCGTGGGCGTGCCGTCGGGCGAGGTCGTCGCGCCGCGAGCGCGGGATCTGGATTCCCGTAGAGGTGCCGCCGGTCGACTTCCCCCGACTCCCCACTGCGAAGAGGACGAACCAAACAGAGTCGTCAGGCTGCCAACCCTTCGAGAATGAGCGAGTTTTGGCGTCGCGCTACATTAGGGACACATCACCGCGCTGAGGGGGCGACATGAGCGTCGAAATGCAACAGCCGTCAATTGCGGACCTGCTCAAGGACGTCGGAGCAGGTCGCATCCAACTACCCGACTTTCAGCGCGAGTACCGCTGGGACGTCGAGCGCATACGCGAACTGTTAGTCACCGTGCTCAAAGGACACCCTATGGGCGTCTATATGGTGTTGCAGACCGGCTCTGATCAGGTTCGGTTCAAGCCAAAGACCCTGACCGGCGTTGTCGCAGGTGGCGACGAGTGTCGCGAATGTGCTGAGCGCTTCCGGGGACGAAACATTGGTCACATTGGCCAACCCGACTACCTTCTTCTCGACGGGCAGCAGCGCTTGACCTCACTCTTTCAAGCGCTCGGCGGAGACGGAATAGTCCACTCGGCCGATGACAAGGGCAAACTACGGCACGTCACCTACTTCCTCGACGTTGAAGCGGCATTGGGCCAGGATGGCAACCAGTCGGACGCCATCGTGGTGTTACCCGCGGACCGCGTAGAGCGGACCAACTTTGGGCGTGACGTGGTGCGGGACTGCAGCACCCTAGAGGGCCAACTTGCAGCGGGCCTGATGCCGGTCACAGCGATCTACGACGATTCCGCAGTCAGCTGGATGCTCGAGTACCTCAAATCAGCACCCGAGCTCGCACAGCATCGCACCGACCTCTTCACGTCTCTCCAGAGTGCCGTATTCGGCCCCATGAAGTCGTACCAGGTGCCTGGGATCGAGCTCCTCAAAGACACCTCGAGAGACGCCGTTGCAACGGTCTTTGAGAAAGTGAACACCGGCGGCCTTGCACTAGATACGTTCGAACTCCTGACCGCGACATTCGCGGGTGACCCGGCCGGCGCGAGCGCGGACGGAAGCGACTTCCGGCTGGTGGACGATTGGAAGAAGACCAAGAAGATTCTCGATCAGCACCCCACGCTAGGTGGGTTCCAAAAGGTGTTCTTCCTCCAAGCGATTACGCTCCTCGCGACCCGCGCAGCAAGGATTGCTGGGATCGAGGCCGGCAAGGCCAAGCCGCGTTCCATCAGTGCACGACGCGAGGACATCTTGCGCCTGCGCCTCCCGGACTACTTGGCCTGGGCCGACCAGGTTCGAGCGGCACTTCCCTGGGTTGCGCAATTCCTCATCGAGCAGAGGATTCACTCCGACAAGTTCGTGCCGTACGCAACGCAGATCGTTCCACTGACGGTAGTTCGCGTTCTACTCGCTCAAGACGCAGACAAGTACGCGGTCAAGGAACGGCTCCAACAGTGGTACTGGTGCGGGGTTCTGGGCGAGCAGTACGGGTCCACTACCGAGACCAAGTTCGCCCGCGACGTCGAACAAGTGCCGGACTGGGCGATGGCCGCAGTTCAGAGTCGTGGCTCCCGACCGCCAGAGACCGTCACGGTCGCCTCCTTCGCGGAGTCCCGACTCTTGACGTTGAGAACACGCGGCTCGGCGGCGTACAAAGGCATCTACGCACTGCTTATGCGAGGCGGTTGCAAGGACTGGCAGTACGACCAAGACATTGACCACGCGACGTACAACGACATGAACGTCGATATCCACCACGTGTTTCCGCGAAAATGGTGCCTGGACAACGGGATCGAAGATGCCGAACGTGAGTCAATTGTGAACAAGACTCCACTCAGTCGCCGCACCAACATCATGATCTCGGCGAACTCGCCTGCGGACTATGTCGTTACTCTCGGGGTGAAGTCAGGGCTGTCGAGCGATGCGCTCGACAGGGTATTCCGTTCCCATGAGATTGACCCGGTGCACCTCCGCGCCGGCGACTTTCCGGCGTTCTTCGACGCTCGCCGTGAGGCCCTTGTCGCCCTCATCGAACGGGCGATGGGGAAGGCCGTTGCCCGTGATCTCGAGGTCACTAGGCGCGACGAACTAATTTTCGAGCCCGAGGATACAGACGACATGGATGCAGATGAGGGCGCATGACAGTCGTCGGGCTGGACGCATGCAAGGGCGGCTGGGTAGCCGTCGCCATCAATGACGAGTCCTTCGCGGAGGCGTTCATCGCGCCTACGCTCAGCGCCGCGGAGCGCATCGCACGCGAACGATGGAGCATAAACACAGTCGTGGTGGACATCCCCATCGGGCTTCCCGATGCGGGGCCTCGCGCGGCAGATATCGAGGCAAGGAAGTTCATCGGCCCGCGTCGCAATAGCGTCTTCCCCACGCCGGTCCGCGCCGCGGTCGAATCTGATTCATACCTTGCAGCATCGGCGGCGTCCCTTGCGGCGTGCGGCAAGCGCATCAGCCAACAAGCGTGGGCGATCACGGATCGCATCCGCGATGTCGATGCCTTTATCCGGCGCAGTGTCCCAGAGACACGCATAATCGAGGGCCACCCCGAAGTCTCCTTTCGCGCGATGGCGGGCGAGCCACTGCTCGACTACAAGAAGTCACTCACGGGAGCGTTGCACCGCCGCGAGCTCCTTGCAGCCGAGGGTCTCGTGCTCCCAGACGGGCTAGAGCGCGGGCTCAAGGGCGTCGCTCGTGATGACCTCCACGATGCGGCCGCGATGGCGTGGACCGCACGCCGTGTCGAACGCGGCGAGCACAACAGCCTGCCATCTGCTCCCGAACGGTTCTCCGATGGAATCCCGAGCGCGATCTGGTACTGACGTGGATGATTTCACCATCACCCGATGGAAGCGCTACGGACACGACCGTGCGTACGTGGCAGACGCGTCGGGCACAAAGTTCGGGTACGTCGACCTGGCCACGGGCGAAAGCGTCTTCGATCCGGGTGCCGCCACCGAACCCGCACGAGACGCGGTGAACGCTTGGTGCACACATGAGGGCATCCCCCTGCCCGCCGCAGTTCACACCGAAGAGTCCACCGACACCGAACCCGAAGTGGCTCAAGAGCCTGAGACATCGTCGACTGAGCCACCGCCACCCTTGGCCCCAAGCTCGACATCGGTCGCGGACCCAGCTCCAGATACCCGGGCGCCGGAATGGACCGACCTCTCCGCGCATCGGCCGGGTGAAGGCGTGCGCCAAATGGCCGACGCCGAATGGGCCGCCTCAAAAGACCGCTCCAAGGTGTTCGCTGCCCTCAACCGCTACGTATTCGACAATCACACCGACGAGCGAGCGTGGCGCAAAGGCGCCGAGGGTGAGGAGTACGTCGGGGCCAAGCTCGACAAGCTCCGGGACAGGGGCTGTCACGTGCTGCACAGCGTGCCGGTCGGCAAGGGCGAATCGGACATCGACCACATCGTGATCGGGCCTGGGGGCGTGTTCACCATCAACAGCAAGATGCACTCCGGCAAGAAGATCTGGGTCGCCAAATACCAGATGCGCGTGAACGGCCAGCCTGTCCCCTACCTCCGGAACTCGCTGCACGAGGCCGAGCGGGCCAAGAAGCTATTGGACGCGCACCTCAACTTCGAGGTTCCAGTTGTGGGCTGCGTCGTGGTGCTCACCGGCTCGCTCGTCCCCGAGGTGACCTACAAGCAGATGCCCGACGACGTGCGCGTGCTCGACAAGTGGGACGTGCCCAAGTGGTTCAAGAAGCGGCCGGCGGTACTGTCGCCAGAACAGGTCGAGGCGGTCTTCGAGGTCGCGCGCCGGTCGACTACGTGGACCTGAAGGCCACGGTCAACCAGCGCCCCGAAGGGACTTGGCTATGAACAGGATTGCAGCGCTCCCGACGTGAAAATCCCCCTTTGGATGCTTGAACTTCGCCGCTACGGTAAGTGCATGTCCAGATCGAGCACCGTGCCAACGCGAGCGCATCAAGACCTGGCTATTGCCTGGTACCGGCGGATCCGGCGTGCCCAACACGACCATGGACGCGCCGCGGGAACAGCGCGGCGATGGGCAACTATCTGGACGGTTGGCGGGCTCGGGCTAGGCGTGTTGGCTGGCGGATCCTACGTCGCGGACCTATTGGATCTAGATGTGGGGCTGCGTCCCGCGCTATCTGCGTCGCTCGCCGTGGTCGGGGTCGTCGCGACGGCTGTTCCTTCCCTGACCGACCTGGGAGGTTCACGGGCCCGCCATGAGCGCGCGTCACGCGACTTCGGACGTATCCGCCGAGAACTCGCCATAACTGCCCTCGATGCTGAACTTTCGGACGTCGCGAGGTACAAGGCGCTCCAGAACCTGAAGACTCAGATGGATGCAGTTGCGCTCGCCTCGCCAAACATTCCCGACCGCCTTTGGAAGAAGAGTCTCGACCAAGATGACTATTTCCCACCGGAGTTCGGCCACTGGCGAGCGAGGTAGGAGAGGGCCCAGCTCCACCTGCAGGCATTGCGTGCCGTAAGCCGCAAGTCCCCGCCGCGGTGACGGCGGCGCACTACCTGTCGATGGCTCTTGCGCTCCCAGCCAGGCCCGCGCTAAGGTCCCATGCTCGTGCGCCGGCACCAGCCGGATCACGCACCAGGGACGCACAGAAAGGAACCGCGATGAGCTTCGACGCCACGAGCTCGGCCACCGCCGGCTTCCTTCTGCGCACCCAAGAACCTCTCCGCCTACAAGAGCGCCACCTCTGGCGACCGGTAGAGCGTCGAGAGGGCTATCTGCCCAAGCGCTGACCATCACTGTGCTCACACGACCGTGGGCCCACATGGCGGCGCTGGCCGGGATTCCCTAGGGGGCGGTCGGCCTAGCGGCCAAGCCGCCAGGCCCCCCGCCCCGGCGACTCTCACACCACCCGTCATGCTCGTGCGCGCGCACGCCTGCTCGCCACGACGTCGGCTCAGCCGACACCCCATCACTCACCACTCAACGAAAGGAAAGACCATGGAGAAGCTGAACTCTCGGCTTCTGAACTGGGCGTCCATCCTGGACCCCCAGACCAAGGAGCAGGCGATCACCACTTCGACCATGCCGTTCATCTACCCGCACCTGGCGCTCATGCCCGATGCTCACTTGGGCCTCGGCGCGACCGTAGGCTCGGTGATCCCCACCCTGGGGGCCATCATGCCTGCGGCCGTGGGCGTGGACATCGGCTGCGGCATGATCGCAGTGCGGACCCAGTTCACGCTCGACGACGTCGAGGGCAAGGACCTGGCCGAGTTGCGGTCGCAGATCGAGCGGTCCATCCCACTCAGCGCGGGCGGCAAGAACCGCAAGTTGCGGGACACCGCGGCTGCCCGGATCGAGACGCTCGAGGCGGCGGCGACCCCAGAGCAGATCGCACGGTTCGACTCGCTCGCCAAGGCTTGGAGGCTGCAGCTAGGTTCACTCGGCTCTGGCAACCACTTCATCGAGGTGAGCGTCGACGAGTCTGACCGGGTGTGGCTGTTCCTGCACTCCGGGTCCCGGGGCATCGGGAACCGGATCGCACAGCACCACATCGCGGTGGCTCACACCGAGATGTCCAAGTACTGGATCACGCTGCCGGACAAGGACCTCGCGTACCTGGTCGAGGGCACGCCCGAGTTCGACGAGTACATCGCCGACCTGTTGTGGGCGCAGGCATACGCGCTCGCCAACAGGGAGGAAATGATGGATCGGGTGATCGACCAGTTTGAGCGGTGGATGTCCGCGGCCACCGGTACGGAGGCCACCATCGACGAGCAGCACCGGATCAACTGCCACCACAACTTCTCCGCAAAGGAGAGGCACTGGGGCAAGGAGGTCTGGGTGTCCAGGAAGGGCGCTATCTCGGCGGCCGACGGCGAGTGGGGACTCATCCCCGGATCGATGGGAACCGCCTCGCACGTGGTGACCGGGCTGGGCAACGCGCCGGCGCTCAACTCGTCTCCGCACGGAGCCGGGCGGGTGTACTCGCGGTCCAGGGCTCGGAAGTCGTTCACCCAGGACGACCTCCGGGCGTCCATGGTGGGCATCGAGTACCGGGACACGGACGCCTTCATCGATGAGATTCCGGCGGCGTACAAGGACATCGATCAGGTGATGGCAGATGCCTCAGACCTGGTGGAGATCCAGCACACGCTCCGGCAGATCGTCAATGTGAAGGGCGACTGAGCCGGTGCGGCGCGCCCTCGGGGCTAAGGCCCCGAGGGCGTGCGCTGTCCCAGCCCGCGCGTCGGCCGGGCGCTTGCGGCGACTACGACCCCTCGGCAATCGGCAGCCGGCCACTCTTGACCGCGGCCAGCAATGCCTCGTGGTCGGCCTCGGTCTGATCCGCATAAGCGCGAGCGAACTTCGCCATCGCCTTGTCCAGATTGGTGCCCTTGCCCACGTAGCCGGCGATCATTGACGCGCCGCTCGTACGTGCGTGGCCCTTGGCGAGCAGGCGACCGGCGATGCCCGCGTAGTTCGCGAGCGCTTTCCCAGAGATGTTCTTCAGCGAGACGGCGCCCTTCATGTTGCGAAACTGCCGCACGTAGAACTGCCGGTCATCCACGGTGGTCCATCCGAGCAGCGGATCACTCACTGTTTGAAGCGCCTTCTGATACTCCACCACTCGCTGACCCTGGTGCTCGTGTAGTGCCTTGTCGCCGTGCACGTGTCGCGCGAGCACCGACCTTCGAGCCTGCTTGAGCTGAAGGAAGATCACGTCGTCCTCACTGGACCCCTCTAGTAGAGCCACATAGGCGCGCAGTCCCACGGACCCCACGCCCACCACTTTGTGAGCCACGTCCACGAGCGTGTAGCCACCCAGCAGGCGGCGCCAGTGCGGATCGAGAGTCATCAGGTACTCGTCGAGACCCTCGGCCACCATCTCGGCCTCGGCCTCGGGTAGCCGGGTGATGAGCGGCGGCTCCTCAACGATCTGGCGGGTACCACCGTTCTCGGTGGTGAAGCGCGGAAGGGCGCGGTCCGAGGTGCGCTTGCGCGCCCGCTTGGCCGCCCGCGCGAGCTCTGAGTCCAGCGAACTGCCCGTCTCGTGGTCAGCCATCCGGTCCATGTCGAGTCGCTCGAACGAGCGGGCGAACAGAGGCTGGTCCGCTTGATAGCGGATCTCGTCGCGATAAGACCGAGCGCAGTTGAGCACCGCCTCTTTGCACTTCTTCTCCGAGGCGCCGGTCTCGCGGCCGGCCACCCACGTGCTCGCCACCAGCCGGCGCAGGTCCCACTCCCACGAGCCCGGGTGCGCCTCGTCGAAGTCGTTCAGGTCCAGCACCAGGTCGCGCTCGGGCGAGGCGTAGAAGCCCACGTTGCCCAGGTGCGCGTCTCCGCACACCACCGGCGTGATGCCGGTCGCGGGAAGACGTGCCACGTCATCGGCCATGACCACCGCGGAGCCACGAAGGAACCCGTATGGCGAGGCAGCCATCCGTGCCACTCGCACGGCGACCAGCTCCGGGACGCGGCCCTCGTGGTTCTGCTCCACGAGTGCGATGGGGTCCCGGTCCTCGCGGCCGATGCTCCACTCACCTAGCGAGCGCCTCGGCACCTTCTTGCGGAGGGCCTTGCCGAGCGCGTAGCGCTCGGAGCGGTCTGCGGGACGCTTTCGCAGCGACTGATACGCAAGCCGGTCGGTGTCGGCATCGCTGACGACATCGTGGCCTTCTGACTCGTCATTGCGCACGCGATCCATCCCCTCCACCGCGCTCCGGCAGCGGGCGACCTCCCTATCGTCACACGTCTACGGCGAGGTTCCGGCTGCGTGTGTGGTCCGACTACCGGGACTTGCGGCGCGGAGCCTTCCGTACATACGCGTTTGACTGCCTGCCGTCGCCGGCCTTGCGGGACGTCATCTCATACGAGGGGTGAGCCTCCATCAGGTCCCTCAGCTTGGCGTAGCCCCACGTGCGGGTGTCGAAGTCGGAGGCGAGCCGGGACAGGTTGGAGCCAACGGTGCCCAGTTGGGTCCAACCGTCGTCGCCCGCAGCGGACTCCACGGCCTCGGACAGCAGCTTGTCGAGCGCCGGGTCCTTCTTGAAGGCGGGGGCCGCGGCCGCGGGCTCGGGTGCGGCCTCCGGCTCGACCAGGTTCTCCACGTAGACGAACTGGGTGCACGCCGCCACGAACGGCTTGGGCGTCTTGCGCTGGCCGAAGCCGTAGGCCGCGAGCCCCTGCTCGCGGATCCGCGCCGCCAGCCGTGTGAAGTCGCTGTCGCTCGACACCAGGCAGAAGCCATCTACCGTCCCGCCGTGCAGCAGGTCCATGGCGTCGATGATCAGCGCGCTATCGGTGGAGTTCTTGCCCGTTGTGTACGCGAACTGCTGGATGGGCTGGACCGAGTGTGCGAGCAGTTCCGGCTTCCACTTGGACAGTCGCGTGGACGTCCAGTCGCCGTAGGCGCGGCGCACGGTCGCCGTCCCGTACTTGGCGATCTCGACGAGCAGGCGTTCAAGATGCTGGGCGCTGGCGTTGTCGGCGTCGATCAGGACGGCCAACCGGGCGTCATTCGTGGGTTCTGCCATGACCCCACTGTCCCACTGATGGGCGCTCGACCGCGCCCCTCAGCGTCCCGCGCATCGACGCGGTTGGCCCGATGAGCGTACGGTCGAGAGATGAATAAGACATCGCAAGAGTCCACGACACTCACCGTCGGCGACCGTGACGACGCCGTCTCGCGGCTGCGTCACTACTTTGGGAAGTGCGAATGCGCGAGCCCCGATAGCGGCGCTTCGTTCGAGACCGTCGGGCACCCCTGGGACAGCAAGTCCAAAGTCAACACCGTCAGCCCAAGCGACTTGGTGGCTTTGGCCACCATCACCACGCCGGTCGCGGGGCCAGCGGCCATCTGGATGCTCGACAAGCGCAACCTCAAGAAGACCCAGAAGCTGCTCAAGAAGATCCCGGTCAAGTCGAAGATCGGCACCAAGGCCGGAACCAAGCTCCTCAAGGACGGCGGGCCCGTGTCCAAGCTGTGGGACCACTGGAGCCAGGCGCCCGGGCTCGGTCCGGTCTCGGTCAGCAAGCTGCTCGCCCGCAAGCGCGGCAAGCTCGTCCCCGCGTATGGGTCCGTGGTCGCCGAGCAGTTGGACGTCAGCGATCCCGGCGAGCACTGGGCCGCCATGCAGGGCCTGTTCACCGATGGTCGACGGGACCTGTGGGCGACGGCAAAGGACTGGCGACGCGCCGCCGGCGTCAACTCGCTGGTGAGCCCGCTCAGAGTGATCGACGTGGTGCTCTGGAGCCGCGGCACCCTCCCCGAGGGTCCGCCCTGCGCTACGGACGCCGCTAAAAAGTAGCTTCACCGCCGGGCGCGCAAAGGCGCCTCGCAAGAAATGCGTGAACCGCCGCCGACGTTGTCGCGCCCGGACCCTTCGTGACTGGCGCCCCTCATCGGTCCGCAACGCCACGTCACCGCAGCAACGAAAGGCCTCATCATGCGCGCGCTCATTCAGCATCAGTTCGGCGACCCGTCCACAGAGCTTGCTCTGGAGGACGTTCCGGACCTCGAGCCCGGCCCCGGACAGGCGGTGGTCCGCATGGTGCTGTCGCCCATCCACAACCACGACCTGTGGACCGCGCGCGGCAGCTACGGATTCAAGCCCGAGATGCCCGCCCGAGCCGGCAGCGAAGCGGTGGGCGTGGTTGAGGCGGTCGGCGACGAGGTCGACTACCTCTCCCCCGGCCAGCGCGTGGCCAGCGCCGGAACCTTTGGCGTGTGGGCCGAGCAGTTCGTGGCCAATGCGGCCTCGCTCATCCCCGTGCCCGACGAGATCCCCGACGAGGTCGCCGCGCAACTGGTGGCCATGCCCATGTCCGCGATCAGCCTGCTCGACTCGCTGGACCTCAGCGAGGGCGACTGGATGATCCAGAACGCCGCGAACGGCGCCGTGGGTCGCATGGTCGCCCAGCTCGCGCCGTCCCGCGGCATCAACGTGGTGGGACTCGTGCGCCGCGCCGAGGGCGTCGAGGAGATGGCGAACCATGGGATCGCGCGCATCGTCGCGACCGACCACGACGGCTGGAAGGACGAGGTCGCGGCGATCACGGGCGGCGCACCGCTCAAGGCGGGCGTCGAGTCCGTGGGCGGCGAGGCCGCCTCGGACGTGCTGTCGCTGCTGGCCGAGAACGGCACTCTCGTGGTGTTTGGCGCAATGGCCTCGCCCACGTTGCAGCTCAGTTCGGGCGACGTCATCTTCAAGCAGGCCACGGTGCGCGGCTTCTGGGGCAGCAAGGTGAGCGGTTCGATGTCTGCCGACGACCGCACCCGCCTGATGCAGGAGCTGTTCGCTCGCCTCTCGGATGGCACCCTCACGCTTCCCGTCGAGGCCACCTACCCGCTCAGCGAGATCGCCGATGCGACACGCGCCAACTTCGCGCCGGGCCGGGCGGGCAAGATCCTGCTGCGCCCCTGAGGGCAGTCAGTCCTGGCCCTGAGGACCGAACCCCCGCGGCATCCTGCCTTTGCCCGACGCGCTCAGCTGCCACACCGCGCCCGCTGTCCACGCGATGCCGCCTAGGAGGGTCACGTAGACCCCGATCGCGGGGGTGCCAGACATGTTCAGAAGTCCGACCAGTGCGACGAGCATCGCCAGCACCAGCAGGGTCTTCTGGGACGCGCTCCCGGGAGTCCGGGCACGGCCGACCACTCCTGACGTCATGATCAACACCACGGCTCCGGCAAGCGCTAGCGCGAGCGTAGTGATGCCGCCCGTTTCAATCCCGATCCTGCTGACGTTCGGGATCGAGACCCACGGGAGGAATGCCGCGACAATCACGACAAGGATCGCCACGCCCGAGATTCTCTGGGGCATGGTCAGACGTCCGAACCTCATGAGCGGAACCTAACACCAGGCCGGTCGTGAACACCGCCTACTCACTGATCTCGCGGCCCGCAAAGGCCTCCGCGAAGAACGGCACCACCGCATCGGTCATCCTCTGCTCGAAGAGGCTCACGTGCGTGCCGTCGTGCACCGTGTAGACGTGCGGCACGCCCTGCTCGGTGAACTCGGAGTCGATGAACCGGCAGCCCTCAAAGATCCACCGGAACTCGTCGTTCGATCCGCAGTCGAGGCCCAGCGCAGTGAGCGACAGCAGCGCCTCGCGGTGCTCGTCGATGTCGGCACCGATCTGCCCGACGCCTGCCTCCCACAGCTCCCACACAGCGTCGTCGCGCACCGCCTCACCGTCGACCAGCGAGTACGGATACTCGAGGTACGGAGGCTCCGGGGACGGTGCGAACGCCGCGCCGTACGAGAACGTGAAGCTCGCCCGCGAGTCCCCCAGCGCGCTCAGCAACTCCTCCCCCTCGATCCCCTCGAGGCGCTCCAGCTCCGACAGCACCGCTCGCGCCTCAGCAGCGGACCCGAAGAGAGCGGGATCGTCGATCCCGTCCTCCCCCGCGACTGCGGGCGACATCACGAAGACCGAGCCAAAGACGTCAGCGTGCCTCATCCCGATGGAGAGGGCGCCATACCCACCCATCGAGTGCCCGGCCAGCCCACGCGATGCGGCCGATGCGAGGGTCCGGTAGTGCGCATCCACGTACGGGACGATTTCGGTCACCAAGGCTTGCTCCCAGTTACCCGTGGCGTCCGAGTCCGCGTACCAACTACCGCCCAGCTCGTTGGCGCCCGTGACGGTCACCACGATCATGGGGTCGGACGTGTCGAGCGCCTCCCCAAGTACGTCGGGCATGTCCGCGGCCGTGTCGTACGCGGAGTAGCCCGGCAGGAAGTACAGCACCGGCAGGGGCTCGTCGGAGGTGAAGTACGCGTCGGGCAGGAGGACGCCGACGGTGATCTCGGTCGATGCGCCCAGGAGGTTGCCCGCGAGTTCCTCTGAGTCGAACTGGAACACCGTGCTGGGTGCGGGCGTCGCCGACGTCTGTGGCGCGGAACTGGCGTCGGAGGCTCCCGTGGCGCCGCAA
This sequence comes from Demequina ureilytica, assembly GCF_048553575.1. Classification (NCBI taxonomy): domain Bacteria; kingdom Bacillati; phylum Actinomycetota; class Actinomycetes; order Micrococcales; family Demequinaceae; genus Demequina; species Demequina ureilytica. Next base: position 264,488 of record NZ_JBLZIE010000002.1, read on the forward strand.
CCGCTGAGGGCAATCGCCGCCGCGATGACAGCGGCCGCGCACGCACGTCGGGACGGCCGGACCAGATGGTTGATGCCCCCACGAGTGTTCACGCCGCGCACCTCACTCACATCTCGGCATCGCTCTCACGGGTGTCGCACGTCGATCACCACGCGCGTGGGGTCCGCGAGACTGAACACCCGGAACGGCTCGTCTGAGGACAGGCCCACCCAGATCTCGACCTGGCCGTCGAACTCCGCGCCGTAGCGCACCTCTGTGACCACGCCGCCAGTCGAGGGGGTGATGCGGCGCGGGCCCTCGAAGTCTTGTGCGCCGTCCACCGTCGGGTCCACCACTCCACTCACCAAGATCAGCAGGTACTGCTCGCCCAATAGATAGACGGGCTCCCCTGCGGCGACCTGCGTGGGGTCCTCGACGTACCTGCCGTCCCAGCCGGGAGTGCCTGTGCCTGCCAAGTCGAGGACAATCCGGTCAAAGCGCTGGTGGACGCCAAAGCGCAGGTCGACTGGGCTGAGGCGTGCATCGGCACTGGGTTCGGCGGTATCGGGCGCGCGATCCGCAGGGAAGGGGGCCGCGACGGCCAGCGGGTGATCGTTCGGCAACGGAACCTGTGGGACCGATGGCGCCGGGGAGGGCGTTGTCGTGGGCGACGGGGAAGCCGAGGCCTCCGAGGTGTCGGGCGATGCGGTGACCGTCGCAGTGACCGTCGGCTCAGGGGTGTCGAACGTGCAACCCCCCACGACCATGGTGCCCGCGACCGCCAAGGCCAAGACTCGTATGAAATGACCCCGTCGCATCGTGCCGCTCCCGTGCAGGCCAGCCGGCGTAGCGACGCCGGCGAAGGCGTGCACCTTCATTGTCCTCCCATGGAGAATGGCCTGCAACAGGTCGGCGTCACGCACCCGACCGCGCTTCCAGGCACCGCGAAATGTCCGCCACCGGTAGTACGGAATCGGCATGCCGGAACTGCGGCACTACGGCATCGTTCCTGCGTATCGATTCGGACCATCGCTCGGTGTATCTCGTCGATGGCTCTAATGCGCGAGACGACATCCCGATCTGAGTGCGCACGGCTCGGTCGCCGTCGACGAAGAAAACAACAGAGCCCGACTACGCTCCCAAGAGAACCTCAGTCAGTTGCCCGACCGTGGGTGAGCCGTCGACACCTTCCGGCGTCCGGTAGAGCCGGCACGATAGCCCCACCGACGCACCAGGTTGAGCGAACGGATCCTCGCCGTCGATGAGCAACGACGGAGACCCGAGAAAACCCCACTCTTCGGCCTGCTCGGGTGTTGCGACCAGAACCTTCTCGACGTTGGCCGTGCTGCCCACCGCTTCGAGCGCTTCACGCAGGCGCCCCTCAGTAACCCGCCAGTTGGGGCAGCCGTCGAAGTACAGCAACTGAACTCGCATGACCCCATGGTGCACCTTTCCGACGCCGCCCGCCTCGCCGCATCGGCCGCCCGGCAAGAGCAGCTACGAGCCCGCGGCCTGCTCCAGCGCCTCGTTCGCCACGCCGTACGGCACGTGCACGCCCGCCACATGCGCGAGCGCACCTGACAGGTGGCCGTCCTGGTCGTCGAAGAACAGATGCGGGCGCATGACCTCGAGCACCTTCGCCTTCTCGATGCCGCCCAAGAAGAACGCGTCGTTCACGGTCACACCCCAGGACCGCAGCGACTGCACCGCGCGCTCGTGCGCGGGTGCCGCCCGCGCCGTGACCAAGGCGACGCGCACGCGTGGCTCGTAGGTCGCATCGGCCGCCTGGCGTTCCTGCTCGAGCTTCTGAATGCGGTTGAGGTCTTCCAGCAGCGGCTTCAGCAGCCCCGGCGAGTGCGCGACGTCGCGCTTGGCGACCTCGTTCTTCACGAACCCAGCCATGCCCTCGGTCTGGTAGATCCGCTCGGACTCGTCCGTGGCGAGCACCGCATCGAAGTCGAAGGCGATGCGCAGCGACTTGTCCGAAACCTCGTAGGCCGCGGTGTTGGGCAGCACTTGGCCCGCGGGCTGACCCGCGCGCACGGCGGTCCAGACGTCGTCCTTGTTCTGAGTGAGAAACAGGCTCATGCTCAGTGCAGGGATATACGACAGCGGCGAGCGTCCCTGCGTGAAGAACGCCCTCGTGACCGTGAGCCCGTGGTGCTCAACGGACCGCATCACGCGCAGACCGGTCGATGCGGCGTTGCGCGACAGCACGATCACCTCGACCAGCGCATCGCCTGGCCGCAGGTCGTTCAGCTGCAGCAGGCGCTGAATGAACGGGAACGCCGGGCCGGGCTCGAGCGGCACGTCGACGTTGCGGTCCTGGTACTCGGCGTAGGCCGCCTCGCCGTGCTCGCGGAAGTACGCGTCGGACTCCGTGAGATCGAACAGCGCGCTGGACGCGACCCCCACCACGAGCCTGTCTGACAGGTCATAGGCGGGCATCGAGAACCTCCAAGGCGGGTCGTGCAGGCGGAGTCACGACTCTATCTGGGCTCACCACCGCCACGCACCCGCCCCGAGCGCTCAGGCGCGGTGCGAGGAATCCTCAGCCCCAGCATCGGCCGACTGCTCGGCCTCCTCCTGCTCGCGCACCTCGCGCGCCATGCCGTGCGTGAAGTTGGTGGCGCGCTCCTCCGCCTCGGCGCTGCCGGTGAACAGGCCCGGGACCTCTGTGGTCTCGGTCGAGACACCCTTGCGCGGGCGGTGCGGCTTCTGAGGCACGTCCGGCTCGTGGACGATCACGCGCTGCGTGGGAGCCGCATCGGGCATCTCGCCCTGCATCCAGATGACCATCGCCTCGCGCACGTAGCAGCGCAGGTCGAACAGCGTGGGGGCGTCGGCCGCGGTCACGAGGATGCGCACGCGCACGTAACCGCCGACAGCCTCGGTGACCTGCAGCACCTTCGCCCGCCCGTCCCACAGCGAGGTCTGCTCGAGAACAGTGTCGAGGTGCTCGCGCATGCGCTGCGGCGACACCCGCCAGTCCAGATCGAACTCGACCGAGCCCAACAGCTCGGACCCGCGACGTGTCCAGTTCTCGTACGGCGTGGTCGTGAAGTACGTGCACGGCAGCACCAGGCGGCGGTCGTCCCACAGCTCGAGCACCACGTAACTGAGCGTGATCTCGCCCACGCGGCCCCACTCGCCCTCGGCGACAATGACGTCGTCCACGCGCAGCGCGTCGCTGAACACCAGCTGGATCCCGGCGAACATGTTCGCGAGCAGCGACTGCGCCGCGAGGCCGGCGACGATCGACACCAGCCCGGCCGAGGCCAGCACGCTCGCCCCCAGCGCGCGCACCGAGTCGAAGGTGAGCATCACCGCGCCGATTGCGATCACGACAATGATCGCGATCGCGAGGCGCCGCACAATCAGGGTCTGCGAGCGCAGGCGCCGTGCCAGCCGGTTGTCGGGCACGTCGATCCGGTTGCGCTCCAGCGTGAGGTCGGTGAGGAACTCCACCAGCGCCGCAAGCAGCCAGGCCGATGCGCCAATCACCACGATCGTGAGCGCTCGGAAGACCACGGCCTCCCAGTTTTCGGCGGGGAACGAGGCGCGCACGCCCACCCAGAGCCCCACCAGCAGCACGAGCGCCCAGAACGGGCGACGCGTGTGCGTGACAAGGGACTGCGCCCAGGGCTGGCGCTTGGCCGTCACCCTCATGGCGATCTTGATCACCAGACCGGCCACCACGGCCACGCCGATGGAGATCGCGGTGGCGATCGCAAACTGGAGCCAGTCGTCGAACATGAGTCTCCCAAGAGAAAAGGCCGCTGACATACGACTCTACCGAGCCATACGCCAGCGGCCTGTGCGACTTTGCGGGGTCGGCTACTCGCGACCGTCCTCGAGCGGGATCAGCATGGTGCGGAAGTCCGTGCCGGTGGAGTGCATCTCCCAGATGCGGTCCGCGACGTCGTCCACGCCGTTGTCGAGTTGGAGCTTGGGAATCGCGCCGGGGATCACCAGCTGGGTGACGCGGATGCCCTCGTCCGCGAGAGCGTCATGCAGCATCTCGCCGTAGGCACTCTCCGCGGGGAACGCGACCGAGGTGCCGGCAAAGCCGTGACGGGCCTTCACGGAGGTGCCGCCGTTGATGAGGATGATGCTCCCCTCACCGGCCTCGCGCATGCCAGGCAGCACGGCGCGCGCAGCGTGGATCAGGCCGAGCGCGGAGAACTGCAGCGCCTCGAGAGCGAGCTCGGGCGTGAGGTCGAGCACCGGCTTGAGGTAGTCGCGCGACGGCAGCGGGCTGTACTGCAGGGCGGTGATGGGGCCGAGGTCCTCTGCGGCATGAGCGAGTGCTTCCTCGAGCTGGGCGCCGTCTTTGACGTCAGCTGAATAGCCCTTGGCGGTCACGCCGTGCTCGCCGAGCGACTCGGCCAGGCTCTCGAGCTTGGCCATGTCACGTGAGATGAGGGCGACGGAGAATCCTTCGCGGCCGAACCTGCGGGCGACAGCGCCTCCGAGGTTGGGTCCGGCTCCGACGATTGCGATGGTGGGCATGGCTTGAGTCCTTCCTAGGGTTGCGGGACTGCTCTCAACCTAACGCCCGCGCCGACGAGGCCCATTCCTCCGCGGCCCCTCCCCGCCTTAGCGCCCCGGTGGTAGCTGAGTGTCGGGTTCAGGGGTCGCGCAGATCCTGGCGGTCACTCAGTGTCGGCGGGCACGGCGATCGTTACAGCACCGGCAGCACCACCGATCACCCGCACGCGCCATCCCTCGGGTCCCACAAAGACCTGGTGCGACATCACCGAAGCCCCGTCGCACGCAAACACCTCCACCAGGTGCGCGTCCAGGAACACCTCAACCGGGTCGCCGTCCCACGGCATGCGCCGCTCGCTTGCGAACCGCTCGTCGATACCGTCGACGCCGGCCGAGGCCCGCTCGAACACCACCTCGCGCGAGTCCACATCGAGGGTCACGGTCGCGAGCACGTTGTCCCCGGAGCAAAGTTCGACCGAGACCGTGCGCTCCGCCTTGAGCGACTCGATAGTGACAACGCCCACGAGCCCCAGCTCGAGACTGTCGTCGTTGTCGTCCCCCACCGACAGCAAACCCAGCTCTTCCGGAACTACCGGGGTCTGCTCCAGCTCCACCCGCGCATCGGCCGTAGTCCTCAGCGACAGCTCGCGCACCAGCGACATTGCTCCGCGGAAGGGCACTGTCGGAACCTCGTGGGCGTACTGCCAGTTCGACATCCAACCGAGCATGAGGCGGCGGCCGTCGGGAGCATCGGAGAACGTGACGCCCGCGTAGAAGTCGCGGCCGTAGTCGAGAAGGCTCCACGTCTCCCCCGGCGCGGGCGTGAAGCGGCGGCCGTCGAAGTCGCCGACGATCCACCGCATGGTCGAGCCCTGCTCGTCGGTGCGGTCGTGGTCGTGGGTCGAGAGGAGCATGACCCAGCGCTGGTCGGCCTCGTCGCGGTCCACTGGCAGGGCGAAAAGGTCGGGGCACTCCCACAGCTCGTCAACGGGCGTCGGGTGGTCGAAGGCGCTTTCCCACGTCCAGTCGCGCAGGTTGTCCGACGAATAGACGAGCACCTCGTGGGCGACGGCCTCGACCACCACCATGACCCAGCGCGCTTTGCCGTCCGCGCCCTCAAACCGGAAGACCTTGGGGTCGCGGAAGTCGCGGGAGCCACGGACCAGCACGGGATTGCGGTCGTAGCGCTGCCACGTCGCGCCGCGGTCCTGGCTGAACGCGAGCGACTGAGCCTGCAGGCCGTCCGGGGTCGCGGCCGTGTAGATCGCGATGATGGGATCGGCGGTTCCGTCACCCAGTCCAGAGGTGTTGCCGTGATCGATCACCGCGGAACCCGAGTAGACCTGCTCGGTGGCCGTGGCCGGGATGGCGACATCGAGCTCGCGCCAGCTGATGAGGTCCTCGCTCACGGCGTGGCCCCAGCTCATGTTGCCCCAGCCCTCGCCGCCCGGGTTGTACTGGAAGAACGCGTGGTAGACGCCGTCGATATGGACCAGCCCGTTGGGGTCATTCATCCAGTTGCGCGCGGGAGTCAAGTGCCACGCGGGCCGGGGCGACAGCCGGCCGATGAGGTCGCTGGGCTGATCGTCTTCGCTCGCCTGATCCGTCGCTGGGTCCACCGTCATGAGCCTAAGTCATGGGGGCGGTGGGTGTGACTTTGCTGTCCACAGGTTTGCCGCTCACCCTGCCGCGGCTGGCCGTGTGTCGGTAATGTCTGCCACATGAACCACGGGCGGGGTGGGTCCAGGGTGGCGGTCGTGCTCGTCGCGGCTGCTCTGGCCGCGTCTGCCGCCGGATGCTCGGGCGATCCGGACCCCATCGTGACCGAGACACCCACGCCGACCGCCGTGCCCATCACGACGCCGAGCCCCACGCCCACGCCATCCCCTTCTGCGACCGAGCTCACGGACGAAGAGGTAGCGGCTCTCCTGCCCTCTGGTGCAATGACGGCAGACCTTTGGGGTGCATTCGCTTTCGCGAGCACGCTCATAACCGAATCTCGGTCGATGGTCGTTGATGGGGATACCCGTCTATTCGAAGCCCTGTCGACCGAGACATGCACTTTCTGTGCGAACGCGCTTTCGTATGCGCGCTCCTTGAACGCGGCGAACGAGTCACTATCTGGCGGCCAGATCAGTATCGAGAGCCAGACCCCGCAGGGCGGCCTCCAGCCCGATGGACTATGGCAGTTGGAGTTCGACATCGCCGTCGAAGAAGCAGCCATTCTGGATCAGAGCGGGGCACCCACGGTCGAAGTCCTTTTCTCGGAACACAGAGTCGCAGTACTCATGGAGCACGATGGAAACGCCTGGCTTGTGCGCGACGTCGGGTCGGAAGAAGGCTGAGACATGTTGCCGATTCGACTCCTCACCGCATTGGCGCTTCTGGCCGTCTCCCTGGTCTTCGCCTCTCCAGCGGCACAAGCTCAAGGGTGCCGTAGCACGGGGCATGTGAGCGCACATGAGTGGAACGCCAACACATGTGACGCAACTGTGGAGGTGGGCACCGCGACCGGCGAGCCAGCTTCTGCAGGAAGCGCTGGCCCTGCTTCTTCGTCCAATGCTCCACAAGACCGCTATCAGCGGCGAGAGATCTGCGCAGACTGGCTCACGTACGAAGAAGGCACCGACCCAATCATCCGGCAGTTCCCCGGGCAGATCGCCGACTGTGTAGTGCCCTACGAGACGCCCGATCTCGATTGCCCCGCCGGCAGCTCGGTGATCCCGCCGCTGTGGGTCTCCCGCCACCTGGGCGGGGGCGCCTATGGCCCCTGGACGCAGATCACCGGCTACAACTGCGGGGCAGACCTCCTCCCCGCCGCTATCGCGAGCGCCTGGCGAGCCATGCACATCACCCCCACGACCTACACCACCCAGCCCGCGAGCGGATGGGCCATCGCATCCATGGGCGTGATCCCGGTCGCGAGCGCCGAGCCGCAGACCAATGCCGTCACCGCCCTCGGCACGCCCGTCCTGCTCCGCGCGACCCCCACGAACTTCACGTGGACCACATCGGACGGCACCGACGTCACCACCTCAGTTGCCGGCGACGGGTACGGGTCCGGCGCGCAGCCGCTCACGTTCGACCGCCGCGAGTATCGCGCCCAACTCGCCCTCACCACCACCTGGACCGGTCACTACAGCCTCAACGGCGGCGCAACCTGGGCCGAGGCGCCCGGCACCGCGACCACTACCTCCGCCACCACCTCGATCCACGTCTTCAATCCACGCGTGCAACTAGTCGACTGCGACACGAGCGGCGACTGCGCCACCGGCGCCTCCGCGGGCCGGACGGCCGCCACTCTCACCGACCCCGACGCCGACGGGATCGACAACCACCTCATCCCCGACCACGCCATCAACGCCTACCTCGAGGTCCGCGCCGACGGACAGAAATGGACCTCAAGCGAGCGCAGAAACCCTTCCCAATAGCAACGATCTGGTCACGGTTCCCATGTGAACCCTCACATCGACAGCGCTCCACGCCCGCCGGTGACACGATGGCGAACAGTCGCGCGGCCTTGGTTCGCGTGCAGGACTGCGGGGGTCGTGTCAACGGCGATACGGCCTTCGCACTCCATCTCCTCCCTGGATTCTCAGCGCCCATCAACCTGCGCGCAACCAGTGCATCGGCGCTATTCTGAACCCCAAAGGCGACCCGTCTCGCCTGACCTCCGATGCGACGCTCGCGCCGCCGCAGACCGAATCTTCGGTGGAGGCAAAGGGGGCCCAAGAGTGCTCGACGCGGACGAACTGCCGTGTCTCATGCGCGGCTCGGCCGGCGCGAGCGACCGGGACGCGCTCGACCCACGGGAGTTCCTATGACCACTCAAGAATCCTTCAAGAAGCGCGTCCGCACCCGCATGGCGAAGACAGGCGAGAAATACTCCGCCGCACGCCGCGCCCTCCTTCCCCCGCCCAGCAGCGCCAACGCGTCCGCCGGCTGGGTCTCGCAGCCCGAGTCCACCGACGAGCAGGTGAGCAAGGCCACCGGCCGCACCTGGGACGAGTGGGTCGCGGTCATCGACGCGGGACCCGGGCGCGACGCCACCCACACCGAGATCGCTGCGTGGCTGAACGAGCACACCGACATCGGCGGATGGTGGGCGCAGGGCGTCACGGTGGGCTACGAGCGCATCACCGGCAAGCGCCTGCCCGGCCAGATGCCCGACGGCACCTTCACCATCTCGCGCTCACGCACAATCGCGACCCCGCCCGATGCGCTCAAGGCCTTGATCGAGGACGACCAGTCGCGCGCTGCACTGCTTCCCGACGTGGTCGCCACGCGCACCTCGAAGCCGGGCGTGAAGTCGCCCCGCTACGCGCTCACCGACGCCAAGGACGGTGCGGCGCTGGGCTCGGTGCTGTTCAACTTCGACAGGGCGACGACGGGCACGCGGTTAACCGTCAGCCACGAGAGGATCGCGACCTACGCCGCGACCGAGCCGTGGAAGGAGTTCTGGGCGCAGTGGCTCACCGAGCTCGCAAGCGCGGAGCCTCCGGCGTAGTCGCTGTGCCCACAGTCTGGGGTGCTGCGCGTCCTGCGTATTCGTCAGGACCACAGCAGTCAGTCCTCGAGTGGCGTCGACGGATCGGCAAGCGTTTCGGCCCTGCGTCTCACGCGGATGTACTCCACCAGGATCCGCATCGCCGCGCCCGCGATGATCCAGAGCCCCAAGATGATCAGCACCCAGGACAGGGACATGTCGGTCGCCACGTAGAGCAGGACAGCAACGATCACGCCCGACACTGCGGAAGAGAGGCTCCAGATGCGTGGGTTCGTCATGACTCCACCGTAAGCGACATGTCCACACGCATGTCGGCCCTATGGGCGGAGGGCGCGATCAGCTCGGCATTGCGCTGGTCGCTTCCCAGCGCGTGGGCCCGCGCAGCCTCGACGCTGCGCCCGAACGCAACGTGCCGCGCCACCAGCCGCTCGAGCCGTACCTCCTCTTGCGCCTCGAGATACCACGAGTCCGTCAACAGGTCCCCGATGTCGCCCCACGGCGACGGCTCCAGCAGCAGGTAGTTGCCCTCGACGATCACCAGCGGGATGTCGCGCGGCACCGGGATCGCGCTGGCGACCGGGTCCTCGATGTCCCGGCGGAACTCGGGCGCGTAGACCACGTCCTCATCGTTCGCGACGATCCTGCGCAGCAGGGACAGGAAACCGGCCGCATCGAACGTGTCGGGCGCCCCCTTGCGCTCGACCCTGCCCAACCGCGACAGCTCCGCGTGCGCCAGGTGCAACCCGTCCATGGGGACCACCACCGCACGGGCCGCGCTGCCCGCATTCAGGCGAGCTGCGAGCGCCAAGGCGAGCGTGGACTTGCCCGCCCCCGGCGCTCCCACGATGCCGAGAACCGCCCGGCCTCCGCCCGCTTCGGCCGTCAGAGACCGCGCCCGCGCAACCAAGGAATCGAGCGACATTCCTCGCTCGGTACCGGTACCGCCGGCATTCGCGTAGCCATCGAGCGTCATGATCGTGACGCTACCCCTCCCGCCCCGCCCGCGCATCGGTCGTACGCTGGAGACGTGTCTACCCCCGCATCGTCCGGGCCACCCGGCGTGACGGACGTCCCCCGCGAGCAGAAGCTCATCCTGTGGATCGCCATCATGGCGTCCTTCGTGTCCTTCCTCGACGGCACCGTCGTGACCGTGGCACTGCCCGCCATCGTCGACGAGCTCGGTGGCGGCATCACCACTCAGCAGTGGACCGTGGACGCGTACCTCATCACCCTGGGCGCGTTCATCCTGGTCGCCGGGTCGGTCTCCGACACGTACGGCCGGATCCGGGTGATCCGCTGGGGACTGATCGGCTTCGCCGTCACGTCGGTGCTCATCGCGCTTGCCCCCTCGGCGCCGATCCTGATCGGCGCGCGCCTGCTGCAGGGCGTCGCCGGCGCGATGCTGGTGCCGAGTTCGCTGGCCCTCATCACCTCGAACTTCCGTGGCCGCGCGCAGGCGAAGGCCATCGGCACGTGGACAGGCGCCACCGCGGGAGCGATGATCGCGGGCCCCATCATCGGCGGGCTGTTTGTGGACCTCGCGTCGTGGCGCTTGGTGTTCCTCATCAACGTGCTCCCCATCGCCGCGTGCCTATGGCTGCTGACTCGCCTGGAGCAGCGCGACGTCCGTTCGCCCGATGCGCGGGTGGACTACCCGGGCGCGCTCCTGTGCGTCACGGGGCTGGGCGGCATCGTGTTTGCGCTCATCGAGCAGCCGAACCTGGGTTGGGGCGATCCGCTGGTGTGGGTGCCAGGGGTGATAGGTGCGCTCGCCTTCGCGGGCTTCATGTGGTGGCAGACCGTGGCGACATCGCCGATGCTCCCGCTGGGCCTGTTCCGCGCGCGCAACTTCGCATGGGGGAACCTCTCCACCTGGATGATCTACGGTGCGCTGTCGCTGAACGGATTCGTCATCGTGGTGTACCTGCAGGAGCAGGCGGGACTCTCGGCCACGCTGGCGGGCTTGGCGTCGCTGCCCATCACCTTGATCATGGTCGCGCTGTCCTCACGCGCGGGAGCATGGGCCGGCCGGTTCGGCCCGCGGCTGTTCATGACGGCGGGGCCGCTGGCGATGGCCGTCGGGTCGCTGATGCTGCTCGCCGTCGGCGAGGACTTCAACTACTGGTGGCAGATGCTGCCGGGAATCGTCGTGTTCGGCTTCGGCCTCACGCTGACCGTGTCGCCGCTCACCGCGGCAATCCTGGGTGCCATCGAGCCATCGCGCGCCGGCATCGCCTCCGCCACCAACAACGCGATCTCGCGGATCGCCGGGCTGATCGCGATCGCGGCCGTGGGCGCGATCGTGGGCGGCACGCTCGACCTCGACGGGTTCCACCGCGCCATGTGGGCGACGGCCATAGCGATGGCTCTCGGTGGGGTGATCTCCTGGGCAGGGATCCGCAACCCGGTGGCACCCGACGACGACGAGTAGCTCCCGCTCTCATGCTTGGCGACGATATGCCTGGGACCCGGGGCCTATCGAAAACGATTTACGCCCGCCATACTTGCGGCCATGGCCACGATCTACGAGGTCGCCGCGCACGCAGGTGTGTCGCCGGCGACAGTGAGCCGGGTCATCAACGGGACGGCCGTTCGCCCGGCGCTCGAGACGCGCGTGCAAGAAGCCATCGCGATCCTGGAGTACCGCCCCAGCAAACGGGCCCGGGCGCTGCGCACCAAGCGGTCGGAGATGATCGCCCTGGTGATCCCCGATCTGGAGAACTCGTTCTTCACGGCGCTGGCCCGCGGCGCCGAGCGCGTGACCCGGGAGGCCGGGTACTCGCTGGTGCTGTGCAACACGGACGGTGACCCGGCCTATGAGACCGCGTACGTCGAGGTGATCCAGGACGAGCACGTGCCAGGCGCCATCGTCGCGCCGTATGGCGGCGGTGCGCCGTTCGCTGCGCTGCTCGACGAGGGCCGGCCGCTGGTCGCCGTCGACTGCCGGATCGCGGATCCACGGGCGGACGCCGTGCTGGCCGCCAATCACGCGAGCGCGGTGCTGGCCACCCAGTGGCAGTTCGACCAAGGCCGCTCACGCGTCGCATGCATCACCGGCCAACGGGAGGTAGACACCGCCCGCGAGCGCGCCGAAGGCTGGCGCGAGGAGGTCGACCGCCGGACCGGCGCGCCCGACGAGTACCTGGTGTGGACCGACTACCAAGTCGCGGGCGGGACGCGCGCCCTCGAGCAGCTGCTGGACCTGCCGAACCCGCCCGACGGGATCGTGGCGGCGAACCACCTGATCGCGATCGGCGTGCTCGCCGCACTCGCGCACCTGGGGATGAAGCCCGGCGACATCACCCTCTCCGTCTGCGACTCGCTCCCCTACCTGACCGTGCCGTTGCCGGGGCTCCACACCGTGCCCAACCCCTCCCGGGAGATCGGCGCACACGCCGCACGGCTGCTGCTCGCGCGCATCCACGGTGACACCAGCCCGCCGCGCACAGTCGTGCTCGACTCGACCGGCGCGATCGTGTCATCGGCCGCGCACCCCACCACGCAGCCGGTCTCCTGACACACTGATCCCATGGACGTCGCGTTCCTTCCCGGCATCGCCTCTGGCGGGCCCGAGGCATGGCGCCATCTGGTGCGGTATCTCGACAGCGCGCTGCCCGCCTTCGACATAGCCCGGGCCCGGTTCCTCGACCTGCGCGAGCCGAACGGCGGCTTCGCGGACCACGCCGAGTGGGCGGTGGCCGGGGCCAGCGCGGCCCGGCCTGTGCACGTGATCGCGCACAGCTTCGGAGGCAACGGCGCTCTCCTCGCGGCGCAGCACTACCCCGAGCTGATCGCCAGCCTCACGCTGATCGAGCCCGCCGCTCTCGCCCTCACCCGCCATACCGCCGCAACCGAGGCCCACATCGCAGAGGTGGGGCCCATCTTCGCCAGCCGCGCGGACCTGGACTGCACCGACTCTCAACTGGGCTACGCGCTGCTCACCGCCCTGGGCGGCCGCATGCATCGCGAGGACCCGCTCAACGAGGCGGTGGGGCGCACCATGCGGCAGGCCGGCGCGCCGTGGGAGGCGCCGCTCGACCGCAAGTGGACCATGCGCGTGCCCACCCTGGTCATCACCGGTGGATGGGACGACATCTACGAGGACGTCGCGGCGCACCTCGAATCACGCGGTGCCACGCACCTGGTGGTGCCGGGGGCCGAGCACCGGCCGCAGGACCTGCCGCCGGCCCACCGCGCCATCGCGGCTCACCTCGAAGCGCACAGCCAGTAGGGGAAGTGCGCGGGCGGCGCGAGCGTGAAAGAATCGTCCGCATGTGCTCCCCCATTGCGTGCCGCTCGTGCGGCAAGACCACCTGGACCGGCTGCGGACTCCACATCGACGAGGCGCTCGCGAACGTGCCCGAATCTAACCGCTGCACCTGCAAGAACTGACGCGCCCGCTGACAGGCGAGCCCGCGCATCGGCCGCCTGGCGGGTCACCCCGCTACAAGAGCGGCTCGATGCCCCAGCCCGCCTTCTCCTCGGCGGTGTACAGCGCAGCCCAGCCCTCGTACTCCCCGCCGTGCGTGGACGCGATGCCCTCGGCGACGTCGACCGTCTCGCGTAGGAAGTCGGGCACCAGCGGCACGTCGCGTCCGTAGATGAGGATCGACCACTCGTCCACGCCGTGACTGGGCTCGACGAGCTCGCCGCGGTACTGCCCCTCGCCGAGCTCCTTCGCCGCCGCGCGGGCGCTCTCCTCGTTCTTGAACGTCACCGAAAACTCGCTGTCCCGCGGGGCAGAGATGTCGGCACCCGCGTCCACGAACCGCTGCAGCTGAGCCGCATCGTCCTCGAACAGGCCGTACGGGTCCACACGCTTGCGACCGCCGGTGAACTTCGAGAGGAATCCCATGCGCCAACGCTAGTCGGTGATGCGCCCTCACTCGCACGGCCCGGTGCTATTTTCGGTACATGAGACAGGCTCCAGTCAAGCCTCAAGACCGCTACGGCGCACACTCCGAGGTGGGACGGCTGCGCAAGGTCCTGGTCTGCTCCCCCGGCCTGGCGCACAACCGCCTCACGCCGTCCAACGCCGATGCGCTGCTGTACGACGACGTCATGTGGGTCGACAACGCCCGCCGCGACCACGCCGAGTTCGTGTCGCTCATGCGCGAACGGGACATCGAGGTGCTCGAACTCCATGACCTGCTCGCCCAGACCCTCGAGATCCCCGAGGCGCGCACCTGGCTCATGGACCGCAAGATCACCGCCGACGAGGTGGGCCTGGGCCTGGTGCCCGACGTCCGCGCCTTCCTGGACCTCCTCGATCCCCACGTGCTCGCGCGCTACGTGCTGGGCGGCCTGTCCACCTCGGACCTGCCCATCGACTTCGCGGCGCCCAGCCTGAAGCTGGTACGCGAGGAGTCCGGCATGCGGGACTACCTCATGCCGCCGCTGCCCAACACCCTCTTCACACGCGACACCACGAGCTGGATCTACAGCGGCGTCACCCTCAACCCGCTGTACTGGCCCGCACGCCACGCCGAGACGCTGATCATGAAGGCCGTCTACAGGTTCCATCCGGACTTCGCCGGCGAGGTCACCACCTGGTGGGGCGACCCCGAGTGGTCGCACGGACTCGCCACGCTCGAGGGCGGCGACGTCATGCCCATCGGCAACGGCGTGGTGCTGATCGGCATGTCCGAGCGCTCGAGCCGACAGGCCATCACTCAGGTCGCGAGGTCGTTGTTCGCGGCCGGCGCCGCGCAGCGGGTGGTCATCGCCAAGATGCCCAAGCTGCGCGCCGCGATGCACCTCGACACGGTGTTCACGCTCGCGGACCGCGACGTGGCCACAGTCTTCCCCGGCATCGTCGACGGCATCGAGACCTTCTCCCTCTTTCCGGCCGATGCGCCGGTCGTCTTGGACGTCGTGCGCGAGAACCTGCCCTTCACCGAGGTGGTTGCCCACGCGCTCGGCCTCAAGAAGCTGCGCACCATCGAGACGGGCGGCGACCGCTACGCGTCCGAGCGTCAGCAGTGGGACTCGGGCAACAACGTGCTGGCCCTCGAGCCCGGCGTCGTGGTGGGGTACGACCGCAACACTCACACCAACACCCTGCTGCGCGAGGCCGGGATCGAGGTGCTCGAGATCGTGGGCGCCGAGCTGGGGCGCGGACGCGGGGGCGCGCACTGCATGACCCAGCCGCTGGTGCGCGACGGGATCTGATCCCGGCCGCACCTGGGGACCCGATCGTGAGGCCTCGCGCCGGGGCTACACTCGGCCGCATGGCCCCCTCGACCACCCTCTCTGCGCGCATCCGTGAGGCCACGGCGGCCGAGCACCGGGCCGCCGAGACGCGAGGGTTCATCACCCGGCTCATGGACGGGGAGTTCGACCTGGCGACGTACACGCGCTACTTGATCCAGTACGCGCACGTCTACCGGGCTCTCGAGTCGCGGACGCCACAGCCCGGTGATCCGGCGCTCATCAACGACTCCCGCCTGGACCGGTTCCCGTCGATCGCTAGCGACCTGGACCACCTGGGCGCCAGCGACTGGGCGACGCATGCGCCCGTCGACGCGACCCACGCCTACTGCGCTCACCTCAAGTCCATCCCGGTGGACGACGTCCCCCGCTACCTCGCCCACCACTACACGCGATACCTGGGCGATCTATCCGGCGGCCAGGCGATCGGCACCCTCATGTCGCGGCACTACGGCGCGACGCCGGAGCAGTTGTCGTTCTACCGTTTCGAGAAGATCCCCGCCGCACCTCGCTTCAAGGCGGAGTACCGCGCCGCCCTGGACGCCCTCGACTTCACCCCCGATCAGGAGCAGGCCTTCGTGGACGAGTCGCTGGTCGCTTTCCGGCTCAACGGGGCGGTTTTCGACGAGCTGGGCGCGACCCAGCCCTCCCCCGCCTGACGACCCAGAGCCGTCCTGGCCGCATCGGATAGCCTCTGAGCGAGCCGTCACCGCTGAGCGAGATCCGAGGGGAGGCGCCGTGCCGACGCACATGCTGCAACGCGCATTCTCGCGGCTTAGCGAGCCTCCCCCTCCTCGACCGCGAGCGCCTGGCGTGCTGGAGCTCAGCTTCTCCGCCGTCGGGCTGGTCGTGGGCCTGTATCTGTTCGCCATCTCGCTTACCCCGTCGCTGCTGCCCCGCGCCGGCTACGCGCAGGGGCTGAACTCGGGCGTCGCTTTCATGATCGGCTACGGGCTCGGTGCCGCGGCCTATGCCGTCCTGCGGTTCCTCCGGGTGCCGCAAGCGCACGGCCGCGTGCGTGCGGCCCTGCTCGCGATCTCGCTGCTGCTCATCGCGATCCAGGCGTCGCTGGCCATCTGGCGGTACGTGGGCTGGCAGAACCAGACACGCCTCGCATTCGGCATGGAGCCGCTGTCGCCCCTGGTGTGGCCGCAGATCGTCGTCGTCGCCCTGTCGGTTGCCACGATCGTGATCGTGGTCGCCCGGCTGCTGCGGCTGCTGTTCCGCAAGGCGGGCAACCTGCTCGACCGCTGGCTGCCGCGGCCGCTCGCAGTCGCTCTCGCGGCGGTGCTCTTGACCTCGTTGCTGTGGTGGGTCGCATCCGGCGCGTTCGTCAACGCCTTCTTCACCACTTCGAACTGGATCTTCTCCGGGCGCGACCTGCAGGACAACCCAGGCGTCACGCAGCCGTTGGAACCCGAACGCTCGGGCTCCCCCGCATCGTTCATCGACTTCGACGAGCTGGGCCGGCAAGGGCGGTCCTTCGTGGCGAGCGGTCCCACGGCGGCGGAGATCGACGAGTATTCGGGCGGCGGTGCGCTCGAGCCCATCCGCACCTATGTGGGCCTGCGAGCCGCGGACACGATAGCCGAGCGGGCTGAGCTGGCTCTCGCCGAGCTGCAGCGCACCGGGGCGTTCGAGCGCGAGGTCCTGGTGGTGTCCACGGTCACCGGCACCGGGTATCTCGACCCCGCGGGAGTGGACACGCTGGAGTACCTGTGGAACGGCGACACGGCGATCACCGGGGTCCAGTACTCCTACCTGCCGAGCTGGATCTCGCTCCTGGCCGATCAGGACGTGGTGCACGAGACCGCGCGGGTGGTGTTCCGGACCGTGCACGACCACTGGTCCACCCTGCCCGAGGACGACCGGCCCCGCCTGTACCTCTACGGGCTGTCGCTCGGGGCCACCGGCGTGGAAGCAGTGCTGTCCAGCGCCGAGATCCTCAACGAGCCCATCGACGGCGCGCTCATGGTGGGGCCACCGTTCGTCAACGAGATGCACTCCGAGATCACGGCGGCCCGCGACGAGGGCACGCCCGTGTGGCAGCCGGTGTTCAACGACGGCCGGACCGTGCGGTTCACCGCAGAGCAGTACGGCCTCGACAAGGGCGGCCAGACCTGGGGGCCGACCCGCGTGGTGTACCTGCAGCACGGCTCCGACCCCGTCACGTGGTTCGACTCCCGCCTCGCCGTCGAGAGCCCGGAGTGGCTCGAGCCCGACGAGCGCGCGCCAGACGTGACCGGGGCGATGGCCTGGTACCCGCTCGTCACCATGTGGCAGGTGCTGCTCGACCTGCCCGCAGCTGGCTCGGTTCCGGAAGGCTACGGGCACCTCTACACGCACCGCGCGAATCTCGATGCCTGGGCGGGCATCACGCAACCAGAGGGCTGGAGCGAGGCGGACGCGCAGTCGCTCGCGACCCACCTCGAGCGAAGGGCCGAACGCCTGGACAACGAGCGTTCCGAGCTGTCGGACTGACACCAGCGCGCCGCGAGCGCGAAACCTCCGCCACGTAGAATCGCCCCATGCTGCACCATGCCCCGCTCCTCACCACCATCGCGGCGGGCCTGGTCGTGGCATTCGCGCTGGGGTTCATCGCGCAGAAGCTGCGGATGTCACCCATCGTGGGATACCTCGCGGCCGGGGTCGTGATCGGCCCCTTCACTCCGGGCTACGAGGCGGACACGGAACTCGCGATGGAGCTGGCCGAGATCGGCGTGATCCTGCTGATGTTCGGCGTGGGCCTGCACTTCTCCTTCAAGGAGTTGCTCGCGGTGCGCAAGGTGGCGCTCCCGGGTGCCATCGCGCAAATGGCCACCGCCACGGCGCTCGGCACCGGGCTGGGCCTGTGGATCGGTTGGGACCTCGCCGCGTCGATGCTCTTCGGTCTCGCGCTCTCCGTCGCATCGACCGTCGTGATGCTCCGCGCCCTCGAGGACGAGCAGCTGCTCGACACCCGGGGTGGGCATATCGCCGTGGGGTGGCTGATCGTCGAGGACCTCGCGATGGTCCTCGCGCTGGTGATCATCCCGGTGCTCGCCTCCGGAGCCGGCGGCCCCGGTGTGCTGGCCGGAGAGCTGGCATGGACCATCGTCAAGGTGGGAGCGTTCGTCGCGATCATGGTGGTCGTCGGCAGGCGCGCCATCCCGTGGCTGCTCGCACGCGTGGCCGATTCGGGCTCGCGCGAGCTCTTCACGCTCAGCGTGCTCGCGCTCGGCATCGGCGTCGCCGTAGGTGCCGCCTACCTGTTCGAGGTGTCCTTCGCGCTCGGCGCGTTCTTCGCCGGCATGATCCTGCGCGAGTCCGACCTGTCGCAGCGCGCGGCCGAGGACTCCCTGCCGCTGCGCCAGGCCTTCGCCGTGCTGTTCTTCGTGGCCGTCGGGATGCTCTTCGACTGGCACGTGATCATCGAGCAGCCGCTCGCGCTGCTCGCGACCTTCCTGGTGATCGTGGTGGGCAAGACGGTGGTCGCATTCGCCATCGTCCGGGCGCTGCGCTACTCCAAGCAGATGGCGCTCGTGGTCGCCGCCGCGCTGGCGCAGATCGGCGAGTTCTCGTTCATTCTCGTGACCCTCGGGACCAATCTCGACATCCTGTCCGACGATGCCCGCGACCTTGTCCTAGGCGGAGCCATCCTGTCGATCATCGCGAACCCGCTGCTGTTCGCCTGGGCCACGCGCGCCTACCGCGAGATGGAGGACACGGTCCCGGCGGCCGATGCTCCCCGTGAATACGCGGGCGAGGACCACGTGGTCGTGGTCGGCTTTGGGCGCGTGGGGGCGCGCGTCGCGAAGGGTCTGTGGGCGCGCGGCCTTCCCACAGTGGTCGTGGACGACGACGAGCGCAGGGTCGAGGCACTGCGCAAGGACGGGCACGCCGCGATTCTCGGCAACGCCGTGCGTTCCAAGGTGCTCGCAGCTGCGGGCATCGACAAGGCGACCGTGGTGCTCGTCGCGATCCCCGACCCTCTCAATGCGGGGGCGATCGTGTCCAAGGTGCGGGCGATGCGCCCCGAGGCGCGGATCATCGGCCGCGGCCACCGGAGCGTCGACGTCGAGTACCTGACGGAGATGGGCGCCGACCGCGTGATCGTGGGCGTCCACGAGACCGCTGACCTCATGGTCGCGGAGGCGGACGGCCGAGCCTAGGCCGGGGGCCGTTGCGGCCACAGCCGGGGTCGCAGGTCTCAGTGGGACTTGCGCGCGAGCCTCCACATGGTCCAGTTGATGCTCAGGAAGCGCAAGAGCTGAAGCGCAAGGTTGCGCCGGCGTCTGAGCTCCTTCGCGGTGGGCGGCGGCGCGTGCGCGACGCGCTCGTTCGTGGAGTCCATGGCGAGCCTCCTACTCCGGGATCCAGGTCCAGCCGGGCTTGACCTTGGCCTTGTAGATGAACAGCGTGTGCAGCAGCCGCTTGACCCAGTGATCGGCCAGGCCTACCTCGCCGAACGTCTCCTTGAGGTTGCGCCCCGTCTCGGGGTACTTGTCCCAATCAGGCACGATCGGGCTCATCGTCATCGCGGCGGCCGTGCCGGAACGCATACCTGTGCCGGCGGACGCCACGCACGCGGCCGCCATCTCGGCCATCGAGGCAGAGTGAGTGGGGTCCTTGGCTCCCTTGAGGATCATGTCCGCCACCGAGAACGCGACCACCTTGCCGATGGTCCCTGACGGCATGCCGGTCCGGGGCGGGCTCGGCGCCACCGCCAGGCCGTCGGGCGTGGCACGCGGCTGGGAGATCTGGTGCGGCGGCGCGAACGCGATGCCCACGGCGAAGCAGTTCGGGTAGGCAGGGTTCTGGTACGTGCGGGGCCAGTCCTTCGCGCTCCACTCCTCTAACGGCCGCTTCGCGTAGTCGGCATCGACCTTCATGAAGCCGGACGGCGCGAACACGGTGTCGGTGATGTCGTCGCCCGTGCGGCTGTACGCCTTCCAGTCCGCACCCTTGAACGGCGGGAGCAGCATCGCGAAGTCGTAGGACATATCGTTGTGGGACCCGTCGAGTTGGTCGTAGTGGATCACTCCAGGCTCGACGCTCGTGACGGCCGCGCCCGTCACTGCCTTGACACCGCGCTCGCGGTAGAGGGATTCCGTCCACAACTGGCTCGACGTGCGGAAGCCCTGTTGCTCGAACTGCATGCCGCCCACGCCGAAGTCGCCGAGCTCGTTCTCGTTGGTGAGGTACACGAGGTCGACCCGGTCGCGGACTCCGGCCTCGCGCAGCTCATGCTCGACGTTGAACGTGTACTCGAAGGCCGCGCCCTCGCACGTGCAGGTGCCATGGCCCACGCCGATGACCACGCGCTTGTGCTCGCCTCGCTTGCACGCCGCGATGACGTCCTGCAGCTTGACGTGAGCATCGGCCGCGTGGCCGGGCGTGCAGACCGACACGGTGTGGCCCTCGTCCGGGCCGAGCCCGGGGGTGGCCGCGAAGTTGAGCTTGGGACCGGTGGCGTTGATGAGGTAGTCGTAGCGGATCTTGACGGTCTCCCCCGCTCTTTCCGGGGAGGTGAACTCGACCTCGACGGCGGGCCGTTCGTCGTCGGCATCCCCCTCGGGCCACAGCGCGAACGCCTTGGCCTGAACGAACTTGATGCCCTTCTTCGCGTAGATCGGCGCCAGCGGGAACACCACCTGATCGGGGGTCATCCTGCCTACCCCCACCCAGATGTTGGAGGGAATCCAGTTGTACTTGGAGTTCGGGGAGACCACCACGACCTGGTGCGCTCTGCCCAGGCGCTTCTTCAGGTACAGGGCGGCCGTGTGACCGGATACGCCCGCTCCCAGCACGACCACGCGAGCCATGATCGATCACCTTCTTCGCTGACCACGGCGCAGATCCGCGCCATAGTTCAGGTGTAGCCCCGGGCGCCACGGAACTCGCGGGACCGAAGTCCCGCTTGGGCGCGACGGTGGCGGAAGCTAGGACGTGGCCTTCGCGTTCTTGCGGTCCTTCAACCACCACAGCGGCAGCAGCAGCGTGGCGATCGCGGTGACCAGCCACACCACGAGGGTGCCCATCACCCAGGTGCTCACCCCACTGATCTCCAAGGAGTCCCCCACCAGCGTGGCGATCAGCAGCGCCACGAAAGTCGACACCAGGCCGACTCCACCCGTAAAGGCGTTCGCGTAGCGCATCGACATCTTGAGGATGAACGGTTGCAGCAACGACTGCGCGATCGCGAAGATCGCGACCGCGATCACGAACCCCGAGAGCGTGATCTCGAAGTCCTCGAGCAGCAACGACGCTACCCACAGCCCGAGCGCGGCGGAGACGACGAAGATGGCCACGCGAATCAGGAATCTCACCATGATCGGCACGCTACTCCTGACACCCCGTGCGTGCGCGGCGAGAAGGGAGGACTACTCCATGCCTCGCGTCACTCGGTTCCACGCGTTCACGAGCGCAGCGGTCTCGACGATCGCGCCCAGCTGGCGGCGGTTGAAGTACTGCCCCGCCTCGTCCCGGGCGGCCGGCTCGAGCCCCCGCGGGTAGTCGGTGAGGATCTCCGCAAAGCGCAGCGCGGCCGAGTCACCGTCGCTCACCAGCTCGGGCCGCATCTGCGCCACCGGCCGCGCGAGGGCGGCGATCAACTCCGGGCGTTCGCCCATCGCCGCGAGCTGCTCCGAGTGCAGCCGGACGCTGAACGTGCAGCCGTTGATGTGCGAGCACCGCAGCCGGATCATCTCCCGCAGCCGGGGCTTCAGCTCGGTCCCGACCGTCGCATCGAACTCTTCCATCGCCTTGAGGAACTCGGCGCTCACCTTCGCGACACTCACGTGCGCGAACCTACCAACGCGCACCGACGCCGCGCCAGGACCACCTACCAATCCGCCGCGCGTTGGCGGGCGAACCACAGTCACAGTCGCGGTGCCGCACCCCTCCCTGAGCCGGGGTGCGGCGCGGCGGCGACTCGGTCACGACGGATCAGTGCTTCGATAGGGGGGCCCAGAATGAACGCAGCCGCCCGCCATGAACGGAGGTCGCCCGTGGAGCGACGCCACTTGCGCGCCGTCGACGACGACGCACCACGTGTGTCACGACACGAGCCCGACGCCGCGTCCGCACAGCGGCTCGATGATCTGCTGATCTCCGCCGGGCGGGGCTCTGCCCAGGCCTTCGAGGGCGTGTACACGGCCATGGCGACGCCGGTATACCGCCTGGCGCTCAGGGTGGTGAGGGATCCCGGCATGGCGGAGGACATCGCCCAGGAGACGTTGGTGGAGGCCTGGCGCAAGGCGCCGGAGTTCGATCCCGCACGGGGCGGCGCCAAGACATGGGTGCTGACCATCGCACACCGGCGGGCCGTCGACCGGGTACGACGGGAGCAGCGCCAGCGCCAGCAGATGGAGTCCGAGGCCGCGGTCGCGGAACGGGAGTCCATGCCGGCGGAGCAGGACACCGTGGTGGAGGTCGACTTCCGGCGGTGGCAGTCGGAACGGGTACGGGGTGCGCTCTCGCACCTGACGGACATCCAGCGCGAGGCCATCGAGCTTGCGTACTACGGCGGCCACACCCAGACCGAGGTGGCCGCACGGCTCGGCGTACCGCTGGGCACCACGAAGACACGAATACGAGACGGCATGAAACGACTACGCGACGCATTGGAGGAGGGTTAGTCATGGATCTGCACGAGATGAGCGGCGCCTACGCCCTCCACGCACTGGACGACGCCGATGCGCGACGCTTCGAGGAGCACCTCGCCACTTGCGAACAATGCCAGGCCGAGGTCGCGAGCTTCGAAGGCACCTTGGATGCTCTCGCGGAGCCCAGCGACGACGCTTCGGTGGTGGCCCCCGAAAGCCTGCACGGAGCGGTCTTCGATGAGATTGCCCGCACGCCACAGGTCGCGGCGCCCGCCGCGCCAGACACCGACGACCGTTCAGCCGTTGCCCCTGCCGCACCCGACGCACCGGTGTCGCTCGACCAAGCCCGCGCATCGGCCGGGCGTCGCCGCCTGCCGGCACGCCTGCTGGCCGCTGCCGCCGGACTGGTGGCGGTCGTGGCGGTCGGAGTCGGGTTCATCCTGACCGGCAACGACGAGAGCACCCTCGCTGACGAGGCCGAGCGCGTGCGTACCGCGGAGGACTCGGTCGAGTACTCGCTCGGGCTCGGCGCAGCGACGCTGTACGTGTCCTCGGCCGAAGGCGGGGTGGCGCTCATCGGCGACACCCCCGACCTGCCCGAGGGCGAGACCTACCAGGTGTGGGTCGTGCCCGCGGACGGAACGGACCCTGTGCCCGGCCCGGTGCTCGGCGACGGCGAGCTGGAACAGGCGTGGCTCACGGAGCTTGAAGGCGCGGCTGCGATCGCAGTCAGCGTGGAACCGGAAGGCGGCTCGACGACCCCCACGGAGGTCGTGACCGCGGTCGAGCTCTAGCCGCTTCCCGACCTTGGCGCCCCTGTGGGCGCTGAGCGTCGGGTTCAGGGGCGTCCGCGAATCCCGGCGGACGCCCAGTGTCGCTCGCACACGAAGGCCGCTGTGCCCGCGCATCGGCCGCGTTCTGAAAGAATGGCACCCATGACAGCGCGTATCCCGGACAAGGCCACCGTCGACGGACTCGAGGACCGCTGGAACGAGGCCTGGGAGGACCAGGGCACGTACCGGTTCGACGAGTCCAAGGACCGCGAGCAGATCTACTCGATCGACACCCCTCCCCCGACGGTCTCCGGCTCTCTCCACGTCGGTCACGTGTTCTCCTACACCCACACCGATGCCGTCGCGCGCTACCAGCGCATGCGCGGGCGTGAGGTGTTCTACCCCATGGGCTGGGACGACAACGGGCTGCCCACCGAGCGGCGCGTGCAGAACTACTTCGGCGTCCGTTGCGACCCTCACCTGCCCTACGAGCCCGGCTTCGAGCCGCCCCACGAGGGCGGCGAGGGCAAGTCGATCAAGGCCGCGGACCAGCAGCCCATCTCGCGCCGCAACTTCGTGGAGCTGTGCGAACGTCTCACCGAGGAGGACGAGAAGCAGTTCGAGGCACTGTGGCGCCACCTCGGCCTGTCCGTCGACTGGTCGCGCACCTATCAGACCATCGCGCCGAACGCGCAGGCCGTCGCGCAGCAGGCCTTCGTGCGCTCGCTGGCGCGCGGCGAGGCGTACCAGGCCGAGGCGCCCACCCTGTGGGACGTGACCTTCCGCACCGCCGTCGCCCAGGCCGAGCTCGAGGACCGCGAGCGGCCCGGCGCCTACCACCGGATCGCCTTCGAGCCCGCCGCAGATCTCGAGGAGGCCACCGGCTCCTACGACTCGATCTGGATTGAGACCACCCGTCCCGAGTTGCTGCCCGCCTGCGTCGCGCTCGTGGCGCACCCCGACGACGAGCGGTACAAGCCGCTGTTCGGCAAGCACGTGCGCACGCCGCTCTTTGGCGTCGAGGTGCCCGTGGTCGCGCACCGCCTCGCCTCGCCCGACAAGGGCTCCGGCATCGCGATGATCTGCACGTTCGGCGACGTCACCGACGTCATCTGGTGGCGCGAGCTCGACCTGCCCATGCGTTCGGTACTGGGTCGCGACGGCCGGTTCGCGGCCGATGCGCCCGCTGGCTTGGACGCTCCCGACGCGGCTGCCGCCTACGCGGAGCTGGCCGGCAAGACGGTGTTCTCGGCGCAGGCCCGCGTGGTGGAGATGCTGCAAGAGGCCGACCTGATGGACGGCGACCCCCGCCCGATCTCGCACCCCGTGAAGTTCTACGAGAAGGGCGACAAGCCGCTCGAGATCGTCACGTCGCGCCAGTGGTACATCGCGAACGGCGGGCGTGACGCCGCGCTGCGCGGCTCCTTGTTGGAGCGCGGGGCCGAGCTCGACTTCGTGCCCGCCCACATGGGCAAGCGGTACGAGAACTGGGTCAACGGCCTCACCGGCGACTGGCTGATCTCGCGCCAGCGGTTCTTCGGCGTGCCGATCCCCGTGTGGTACCCGCTCGACGAGGACGGCGAGCCGGTGTGGGATCAGCGGATCGTGCCTTCCGAGGACACGCTTCCGGTGGACCCGTCTGTGGACGCTGCGCCGGGGTTCTCCGAGGGCCAGCGCGACCAGCCCGGCGGTTTCGTCGGCGAGTTGGACATCATGGACACCTGGGCCACCTCGTCTCTGACCCCCCAGATCGTGGGCGGGTGGCGGGACGATCCCGAGCTCTTCGCCAAGGTCTTCCCCATGGACCTGCGCCCCCAGGGCCAGGACATCATCCGCACGTGGCTGTTCTCCACCCTGGTGCGCTCGCACCTTGAGCACGGCGTGCTGCCGTGGAAGCATGCCGCGATCTCCGGCTGGATCCTCGACCCCGACCGCAAGAAGATGTCCAAGTCCAAGGGCAACGTGGTGACCCCGATGGGCCTGCTCGAGACCCACGGCTCGGACGCGGTGCGGTACTGGGCGGCCTCGGCACGCCTGGGCACGGACGCGGCCTTCGACGAGGGTCAGATGAAGGTGGGCCGGCGCCTCGCCATGAAGGTGCTCAACGCCTCGAAGTTCGTGCTCGGCGCCACGGGCATCGCCACGGCCGCCGACGAGTCGCTCGCGGAGGGGCTGCGCGCGACGGATCACGTGACCGGCGGCGTGCTCGGAGCTGATCCTCTCGCCACCGGCGCGGCGGGAGACCCGAACCCCGCAGCGTTGGACTCCACCGGCTCCCCTGTCACGGAGCCGCTCGACCGTGCGCTGCTCGCAGGATTGGCCGACGTGGTGGACAAGGCCGGCGCCGCATTCGAGGCGTACGACCACACCCGCGCGCTCGAGGTCGCCGAGACCCTGTTCTGGACCTTCTGCGACGACTACCTGGAGCTCGTGAAGACCCGCGCCTACGACGGCGCCGCTCCCGGCGAGCAGATCGACCCGTTCGCCGAATGCTCGCCCGGGGCCGCATCGGCCCGCGCCGCGCTGACCCTCGCACTGGAGACGTTCCTGCGCCTGTTCGCCCCCGTGCTGCCGTTCGCGACCGAAGAGGTGTGGTCGTGGTTCCGTCCGGGGTCCGTGCACCGCGCGCCGTGGCCCGAGTCCGCGCCGCTGCGGATCGCTGCGGGTGACGCTCCCGACATGACGCTCGTGGGTGCCGCAGGCGAGGCCCTCGCGACGCTGCGCAAGATCAAGTCGGAGGCCAAGGTCTCGCAGCGCACCGAGCTGGTATCGGTGGACCTGCTGGTGCCGGAGTCGCAGGTGCAGGCGGTGTTCGCGGCCAAGGCGGACCTGATGGCGGCCGGACGCGTGCGCGCGCTCCAGATCGTGGACGCCGTCGTGGCGCTCGACCCGGGCGTGGACGGCGAAGGTCCCGAGGACGGATCGATCGGCTCGAGCGCAGACACGACCGTGATGCGCACGGAGAACGTGGTCTTCGCCGACTAACCCCTGTCCGGCACTTATTGTCGCTTCTGCGAGGTCGCGGGCCGCTATCCGGCACTCACGGACGTTTGGCTCGCGCAGCAATGGCGGACCGCACCGTCCGTCGGCACCACTCAGGGCGCTCTACGACGTCCCGGTAGCCGAGCCGAATCGTAAGTATGCCGATCGACGCCAATGCCGCATCGCGTCGCAGGTCTCGCGCACGCCTTGGGGCGGCGTCGTGGAACTGGCTTCCATCGAGTTCAATCACGGTACGGGTGTCCGCGTCGTAGAGATCTGCTCGATAGCGCGCGCCGTCGACCTCCACGACGTGCTGCGGAACGAGGTGAGCGAACTCCTTGGTGTTGAAGACTCGTCGCAGCCCTTCCGCTTCGAGCCAGGACTCCGCGCCCGCACTCACGGAGTCGAGCAGGCGCAAGAAGTCTTGGCGGCCGCGGACCCGCGGCACGATGTCGACGGCGTCGCGGAGGTCTTCGGGGCTCACGACTCCCGTGCGGAGGGGATGGAAGAGCGCCTCCCCGCGGCGAGACGTCGGCAGGTCGCCGAACGCCTGAACTGCCGCGATGGGCGGCGCCACAGTGACCATGCGGTGCCGCCTCTCAGTGGCGAGCGGATATGACACGTGCCGCACTCGCACCCAACGTGGTGCGCGCACGTGGTCGTGCGCGCCGATGCACAGATCGATACGGTCCGGCGGCTCCGGCCAGGCACCCCAGAGATAGAGAGCAGACGTCCCGCCGAGCGCCGTCGTGATGCCGGGCCATGCCAGCGCAGCATCGGCGCGCGCCTGGAAGGAACTCTGATGCTCGGCGGCGACGTAGCAGTCGTGCAGCAGGCGGACGATGCGGCCGCGCACGAGAGCAGTGCGCACGGCCCTGGGCGAACCCATGGCTGCAAGTTCCTCGAAGGTGAAGGCACGAGGCTGTTGCCGCACCACATCGAGGAAGTCGGCACGGGCATCGACGCGCGGAACCACTCTCAGCGTTCTCATGGGACCACGAGTACTCGGGATGCAGGGACGCGAGCTGAGCGCGGCCGTTCAACTGTGGAGGCACGGCGGAGCAGACCGCATGTGGACACATGACATCAAACTGCCCCACAACCGTCAAAGAGCGCCGGACAGGAGGTCGATAGCGTCCAGAAGCGACAATGAGTGCCGGACAGGGGTTTTAGGCGGCGCCTTCTTCTCGGTCCGCCTCGCGCTCGATGTAGGCCGGCGTGATGCGGTCCATCACGACGTCGCGAGTCACCACCACACGGGCGACATCGTCGCGGCCCGGCACCTCGAACATCGCGCCCTGGAGGACCTCCTCCATGATCGCCCGGAGTCCACGCGCACCAGTGCCGCGCTCGAGCGCCTGCGCCGCGATCGCCTCGATGGCGGGCTGGTCGAACTCCAGCTCCACGCCGTCGAGCTCGAACATGCGCTGATACTGCTTCACCAGCGCGTTCTTGGGCTCGGTGAGGATCGACACCATCGCGTCGACGTTCAGCGGCGACACTGTCGCGATCACGGGCATGCGCCCGATGAACTCGGGGATCAGGCCGAACTTGTGCAGATCCGCCGGCGTGACGTGCGAGAAGAGATCAGAGTTGTCCGCCTCCTTGAGCTGGGCGCCAAAGCCGATGCCCTTGCGTCCCACCCGCGAAGAGATGATCTCCTCGAGCCCCGCGAACGCCCCGCCTAGGATGAACAGGACGTTCGTGGTGTCGATCTGGATGAACTCCTGATGGGGGTGCTTGCGGCCCCCCTGCGGCGGCACGGATGCCTGCGCGCCCTCGAGGATCTTCAGCAGCGCCTGCTGCACGCCCTCGCCGGACACGTCTCGCGTGATCGACGGGTTCTCCGCCTTGCGCGCGACCTTGTCGATCTCGTCGATGTAGATGATGCCGCGCTGAGCCTTCTCGACGTCGTAGTCGGCGGCCTGCAGCAGCTTGAGCAGGATGTTCTCCACGTCCTCGCCCACGTAGCCGGCCTCCGTCAGCGCGGTGGCATCGGCGATCGCGAACGGCACGTTGAGCATGCGCGCGAGGGTCTGCGCCAGGTACGTCTTACCGGTTCCCGTGGGCCCGATGAACAGCACGTTGGACTTGGCGATCTCGATGCCGTCCTCGGCGACGGTCGAGGTCCCCTCGCCCGCGCGCACCCGCTTGTAGTGGTTGTACACCGCGACGGACAGCGCCCGCTTGGCGGACTCCTGTCCCACGATGTACTGCTCCAGGAAGTCGAAGATCTCGCGCGGCTTGGGCAGCTCCGTGAACTCGGTCTGAGCGGCCTCGGCGAACTCTTCCTCGATGATCTCGTTGCACAGCTCGATGCACTCGTCGCAGATGTACACCCCGCCGCCCGCGATGAGCTTGCGCACCTGCTTCTGCGTCTTTCCACAGAACGAGCACTTCAGCAGGTCGCCGCTGTCTGCCGGTCGAGTCATCAAGGCCTCCTTCTGGCCGTGGCCATCTGCGACCAGGCTACCCACGCTGTCCGACACGTGCTGGCCGACTCGCCGCCTCGCGCGTTCGCCTACGGCCGATGCGGTCGCTGGGTCTCCTGTTCGCCTCACCGTTGGTTCGCACCAGAACGGCGGTCGGATGGGCGGGGACACGCACGAACGGCCGCCCCTGATGACTCGGGGGCGGCCGTTCGTGCGGTGCAGAGTTCCGTTACTTCGGGCCCTCGGGCTGAGTATCGGGACCTTCGGAGCCGCCGCCCTTGGGGCCGTCACTCTGGGCGTTGCCGAGCATCGGCGCCGAGGAGCGGTCCTGTGGGGCCACCGTGTCGACGCCCTTGCGGGACAGCAGCACCTGGTCCACGAGGCCGTAGTCCTTGGCGTCCTGTGCGGACAGGAACCGGTCGCGTTCGATGTCGTCGCGCACCTTCTCCTCGGACTGCCCGGTGTGCTTGGCGAGCGTGTACTCGAGCCACTCGCGCATCCGCACCATCTCTTCGGCGTAGATCTCGATGTCCGAGGCCTGCGCCCGCGCGCCGCCCTCGATGCGCGGCTGGTGGATCATCACGCGAGCGTTGGGCAGTGCCAGGCGCTTGCCGGGCGAGCCCGCCGCGAGCAGCACGGCCGCTGCAGAGGCGGCCTGACCCAGGCACACCGTCTGCACCTGCGGCTTGATGTACTGCATGGTGTCGTAGATCGCGGTGAGCGCGGTCTGCGAGCCTCCGGGCGAGTTGATGTACAGCGTGATGTCGCGGTCCGGGTCCTGGGACTCGAGCACGAGCAGCTGCGCCATCACGTCGTCCGCCGAGGCGTCGTCGATCTGCACGCCGAGGAAGATGATGCGGTCCTCGAACAGCTTCGCGTACGGGTCCTGACGCTTGAAGCCGTAGGCCGTGCGCTCCTCGAAGCTGGGCAGGATGTAGCGCGAATCGGGGCCCGCCGGAGCGGTGCCTCCGAAGCCGCCGGTGCGGCCTGCGGCCTGAATTGCCTGAGTGATGTCGCTCACGCCTTGCCTCCCTGCGACTCGTCGCCCGTATCGGCGGCGTGCATGATGACCCTGTCGATGAAGCCGTACTCGAGCGCCTCCTCGGCCGTGAACCAGCGGTCGCGGTCCGCGTCCTTGGTGATCTGCTCGACCGACTTGCCGGTCTGCTCGGCCGTGAGCTCGGACAGCACCTTCTTCATGTGCATGATGAGCTCGGCGCCGATCCGGACGTCGGTGGTCGTGCCGTAGATGCCGCCCGAGGGCTGGTGCATGAGCACTCGTGTGTGCGGGGTCGCGAACCGCTTGCCCTTGGCGCCCGACGAGAGCAGGAACTGCCCCATCGATGCCGCCATGCCCATCGCCACGGTGGCGACGTCGGGCTTGATGTACTTCATCGTGTCGTAGATCGCCATGCCGGCGGTGATCGATCCGCCGGGGCTGTTGATGTACAGGTAGATGTCCTTCTCTGGGTCCTCCGCGGCGAGCAGCATGAGCTGCGCGCAGATGACGTTCGCGTTGTCGTCGCGAACCTCGTCGCCTAGCCAGATGATGCGCTCGCGCAGCAGCCGGTTGAAGATCGAGTCATTCAGACCCATCCCTCCGGCCTCGCTGCGGGCCGTGATCGTGTCGCTCACGTTCGTCCTCTCGTCCATGAAGTCTTGCGTCAAACCTAACGGGGGCTCGTGGCGATCCATGCCAGTTCACCCTGGTTTTCGCTACGGGGTGAACGTCCGATGCGCCCGCCTGGCTAGGCTCGGAGCCTCACCTCAGAAGACGGTGGCCGTGAGCACCCATGCAGACGAGCGCCGTGACCGCTCCGTCCTCAACATCTTCGCCGCCGGCGCAGGCGTGGCGAGCCTGCTGCTTCCAGTGGTCGGCGTCGTGGCTGGCACCGCTGCACTCGCCATCACGCTGCGGCTCGCCGCAGGCTGGGCAGGCACCCTCGCCGAGTTCGACTGACGGCCTCCCTGAGGAAGTCTCCGGGGCAGCATCGGGCACGCGGACGATGTCCCGCCCGAGGCCTCAGGGCTAGGCTCGGAAGAGCACGATCTACCACGACAGGGAGCACCCATGAGCACCACCCCCGACGATCCTTTCGCCCGTCGCCCCGAGGACGGTCAGGGACAGCAGCCGCAGCAGCCCGAGGCGTGGGGCGACGCCCCACCGCCCCCGCAGCCGGAGCAACCGCAGTACGCGCAGCCCGGCTACGCACCTCAGCAGCAGCCACCGCAGAACGGCCAGCCCCAGTACGCGCAGCCCCAGTACCAGCAGCCCTACGGAGTTCCCACCGGCCCCCGCCCGGGCACCGAGAAGAACTGGATGAACGTCACCTCGCTCGTGCTGGGCCTCGTGGGTCTGTTCACGTGGTTCACCGCGATCGGCGGCATCATCCTGGGCCACATGGGCCGCAGCGCCGAGAAGAAGGGGCAGGCGGACAATGGCGGCCTCGGCCTCGCAGGCCTGATCATCAGCTACATCGTGGTGGCGCTCGGCGTCGTCGCGATCATCGCCATGTTCGCGTTCTTCGGCTGGGTCGCATCCGAGTGCGGCGGCGACAACCCGGCGAACTGGTGCACTGACGGCGGCACCTCCTTCGAGATCGAGGCCTTCGCCGCCTAAGCGGACGGCGCAGCCAAACCCGGCCCGCGCATCGGCCGCACGCACCGCGACCACCGCGACCACCGCGACACAGCAAAGAGCCCGGGCGACCAGTGGTCGCCCGGGCTCTTTGCTTTCGGTGAAGCGCTACTTGTCGTCGCCCGCGGCGTCCTGCACCGCTGCTGCGACTGCGTCCTCGTCGATGTCGTCTGTCTTCTTCTCGTCCTCGACCGAGCCGATCACCGCGGACAGGTCGACGGCGTTGCCGTCGGTGTCCTTGATGGTGGCGCGGCGCAGCGCGAAGGCGGTGGCCTTGGAGCGCGCGACCTCGGCGACGATCGCGGGGATCTGGCCGGACTTCTCGACCTGCTGGATGAACTCGTTCGGGTCCATGTTGTACTGACGCGACGCGTTCATCAGGTAGTCGAGGAGCTCGTTCTGCTCGACCTCGATCTCGAGGTTGTCGGCGAGGGTGTCGAGGAGGATCTGCGCACGCAGCGCGTTGTGCGCCTCCTCGGTGACCTCGGCGCGGTGCTCGTCGTCCTCGAGGCGGTTCTCGTTCTCGAGGTGCGAGTGGACCTCCGCCTCGATGACCTTCTTGGGGAGCTCGAAGTCGGTGGCGTCCTTGAGGGCGTCGATGAGCTTCTCGCGGGCCTCGACGGCCTGGTTGTTGGCCTTGATCCGGGCGGCCTGCTCGCGCAGGTCGTCCTTCAGCTCGTCGACCGTGTCGAACTCGGAGGCGAGCTGAGCAAAGTCGTCGTCCACCTCGGGGAGCTCGCGCTCCTTGACGGCCGTCACCTTGACGGTGATCTGCGCGTTCTGGCCAGCGGCCTCGCCGGCAGCGAGCGGCGCCTCGAACGTGGTCTCCTCGTCGGCCGACAGGCCGATCAGGGCATCGTCCAGGCCCTCGAGCATGTTGCCCGAACCCACCTGGTAGGAGGTGCCCTGGACGTTGTCCACGTCGGCACCGTCCAGCTTGGCGGCCATGTCGATGGTCACGAAGTCGTTGTCCGCGACGGGACGGTCGACGGTCTTGAGCGAGCCGAAGCGCTCGCGCAACTGGTCCAGGCGCTCCTGCACGTCCTCGTCGGAGACCTCGACGGGCGAGACCTCAAGCGTGAGGTCCTCCGACTTGGGCAGGTCGACCTCGGGGCGGATCTCGACGGTGGCCGTGAACTCCAGGCTGTTGTCGCCGTCCTCGGCTCCGGGAACCTTGGTGACCTCGACCTCGGGCTGGCCGAACGGGCGAATGCCCTGCTCCTCGACCGCAGCCGAGTACCAGGCCGGGAGCCCGTCGTTGACGGCGTGCTCGATGACGGCACCCTTGCCCACGCGCTGCTCGAGGATCTTCGGCGGCACCTTGCCCTTGCGGAAGCCGGGGATCTGCACCTGCTCACCGATGTGCTGGTAGGCGTGGTCGAGCGAGGGCTTGATGTCCTCTTCGGTCAGGTTGACCGTCAGCTTGACGGTCGTGGCGTCGATCTTCTCGATGGCGCTAGTCACGAATGTGCTCCTGTGAATGGGGGTGATGGCCTCGCCGAATGCGGGCATGCTGCAGTTCGGCAACCCAACGAGTCTAGTCATCGTGCGTGCCCGAGCCCAAACGGGTTCGCTGTCAGCGATGAAGCTTCTTTCCATGCCATGCGGCCGATGCGGCGGTGGGCTCGCGCTCCGCGTGCGCGCACGTGCGTGGAGGCCTGAGGGCCCTACAGTATTGACAGACGTTCACATCAGACGCCTGCACAGAGGCAGGCGGCGCACCGAGGAGTGAGAATCCGATGACCGAGAAGTCCGAGAACGCGACCACGGCGATCAGCGACGGGCACACGTCGCTGGGGATCGAGCTGGGCTCGACGCGCATCAAGGCGTGCTTGATCGGTCCCGGGCACGAGGTGCTCGCCACGGGCAGCCACGAGTGGGAGAACCAGTTCGTCGACCGCCTGTGGACCTATCCGGACGAGGAGATCTGGTCCGGTCTGGGCGCGGCCGTCGCCGAGCTCATGGCTGCGGTCAAGGCGTCGTACGGCACCGAGCTGACCTCCGTGGGAGCGGTAGGCGTCTCGGCGATGATGCACGGCTACCTCGCGTTCGACGAGGCCGGCGAGCTGTTGGTCCCCTTCCGCACCTGGCGTAACACCAACACCGGCGTCGCGGCCTCGGAGCTCACCGAGAAGTTGGGCTTCGCCTTCCCGCTGCGGTGGTCCGCGTCGCACCTGTACCAGGCCATCGTCGACGAGGAGCCGCACGTCGAGAAGCTCGGCTTCATCACCACGCTCGCGGGCTACGTGCACTGGCGCCTGACCGGCCAGAAGGTGCTGGGCGTGGGCGACGCGTCTGGCGTGTTCCCGATCGACCCCGCCACCGGCACCTACGACGCGACGATGCTCGAGGGATTCCAGGCGATGGTCGCCGAGCGCCGGGACGGACTCGACGTGGCAGCCCTGCTCCCCCAGGTCCTGTCCGCGGGGCAGGACGCCGGCGCGCTCACGACCGAGGGCGCGGCCCTGCTCGACCCGACGGGAACCCTGGCGGCCGGAGCACCCGTGTGCCCGCCCGAGGGAGACGCCGGCACGGGCATGGTCGCGACGAACGCCGTCGCGCCGCGCACCGGCAACATCTCCGCGGGCACGTCGATCTTCGCGATGATCGTGCTCGAGAAGCCGCTCGACTCCGTGCACGAGGAACTCGACATCGTCACCACGCCCGCGGGCGATCTGGTCGCGATGGTGCACTGCAACAACGGCGCCAGCGAGTTGGGCGCGTGGGCCGCGATGTTCACGGAGTTCGCGAGCGCCATGGGCGTGGACCGCGGCCCCGATGCCGTGTTCGAGGCGTTATTCTCGGCGGCGCTCCAGGGCGACGCCGACGGCGGCGGACTGCTCGCCTACAACTACCTGTCCGGCGAGCCGATCACGGGACTCGACGAGGGACGGCCGCTGTTCGTGCGCACTCCCGACAGCCGGCTGACGCTGGCGAACTTCATGCGCACGCAGGTGTACGCGGCGTTCGGCACACTCAGCCTCGGGATGAGGGTGCTGCACCGCGAGGGCGTGCAGCTGGACTCGATGTTCGCGCACGGCGGCATGTTCAAGACCGCGGGGGTCGCGCAGCGGTTGCTCGCAGCGGCGATCGACGCGCCCGTCACCGTGGGCGAGACAGCCAGCGAGGGCGGCGCGTGGGGCATCGCGGTGCTCGCGGAGTACCGGCGCACGGGCGCCAACGAGCCCTTGGGCGACTACCTCGCGCAGCACGTGTTCGCCGGCGCCGCTCAGGATGTCGCGCAGCCCGAGCCGGCCGACGTCGCCGGCTACGAGGCGTGGCTCGACCAGTACAGCGCGGGACTCGCGATCCAGCGCGCCGCGACCGAGGCGATCCACTAGGCCCGCGCCACTAGGCCCGAGCGGCGCGGGCGACGGGCGTCCATTTCACCGCCCGTGCGCCGCACCGCGACTGCACGACGGTGGGAACCCAGTCCCGGTCGCCCGCTGGCCTTTCGGAGTAGCGTGAACGGTGAGTCCTCTTCCTCAAGCAGCGACGGGAGCGAACCCGTGGACGACACCCAGCGAGCAGCCTCCGACGATCTCGATCTTGAGGCCGCCCACGCGACGAGCGTCGACGATGTCCTTGAGGCCCTCGATGTCGACGCCGACGCCGGCCTCACGACCGAAGAGGTGTCGCGACGCCGCGAGCGCGCGGGCCGCAACGAGATAGCCGACGATGGCGGCACGCCGTGGTGGGTGCTGCTGTGGAGGCAGATAGCGAACGCCGTCATCGTGCTGCTGCTCGGCGCCGCAGTCGTGGGACTGATCTTCGGCGAGATCGTCGAGGCCATCGCCATCATGGTCGCGTTGATCGTCAACGTCGCGGTGGGGTTCGGCACCGAGTTCAAGGCCGCGAAGTCGATGGCGGCGCTCAAGGACCTGTTGCGCACCGTCGCAGAGGTGGAGCGCGACAACAGGCGCGAGGAGATCGACGCCGCCGAGCTGGTGCCTGGCGACATCGTCGGCATCGAGTCGGGCGAGCAGGTCCCCGCGGACATTCGCATCATCGATGCGGAAGGCCTGCAGATCGAGGAGGCCGGGCTCACCGGCGAGTCGGCGGCGGTGGACAAGCAGACCGAGCCCGTCGACCCGGAGGCTCCTCTCGCGGAGCGCGCCTCCATGGCCTACATGGGCACGACCGTCCTCGCGGGACGCGGCCGCGGCGTGGTCGTCGCCACCGGACAAGGCACGGAGATGGGTCGCATCGCCGACCTTGCGTCCTCCGCAGACGAGACGCAGGCACCTCTCCAGGCGGGCCTCAACAAGCTCTCGGGCCAGCTCTCCATCGGCGTCGTGGTAGGCGCTGCCGTCTTGTTCCTCCTGGGCTGGTGGCGAGGCAACGACGTCACAGAGTTGGTCGAAATCGCCGTGGCACTCGCCATCGCCGTAGTCCCCGAGGGGCTCCCCGCCGTTGTGACCCTCACCATGGCCGTAGGCATGCGGCGCATGGCCCAGGGCAACGCGCTCGTGCGCCGGCTGCCCGCCGTCGAGACTCTCGGCTCCACCACCGTGGTGTGCTCCGACAAGACCGGCACCCTCACCCGCAACGAGATGACCGTCGTACAGACGCGCCTCGCGGAAGGTGCCGAAGAAGACCACCTGTGGCACGCATCGGCGCTGTGCAATGACGCAGACATCGACACCGACGGGGACCCTGTGGGCGATCCCACCGAGGTCGCCCTGATCGAGGCAGCCGGCGATGCCGGGCTCGACTGGCGCGAACTGCGCGAGTCGACATCCCGCAGCGACGAGGTGCCCTTCGACTCCGCGAGCAAGCGCATGGCGGTCGTCATCGACGGCATCGTGCACGCCAAGGGAGCGCCGGAGGTGATCCTCGATCCCGAGCGCGACCAGGCGCTGATCCGGGCGGCGGAGGAATGGGCGGCGGACGGGCTGCGCACCCTCGCGTTCGCGCGGGGCGAGGCCGCGGGCGAGGGGGACGAGCTGTTCGAGGGACTCGACGCCGTCGGCGTCGTGGCCATGCAGGATCCGCCCCGCGAGCAGGTCGACGAGGCGGTTGAGGTCATGCACTCCGCCGGCGTACGCGTGCTGATGATCACGGGCGACCGGCCCGACACCGCGTCGGCGATCGGAAAGCAGCTGGGCTTTCGTGCCGAGAGCGCCGTCACCGGTGCAGAGCTCGCGACGATGAGCGACGACGAGCTGCGTACTCGCCTCGACAGCGACGCCGTCTTCGCCCGGGTCGCCCCTGAGCACAAGCTCCGCATCATCGAGCTCCTTCAGGGACAGGGAGAGGTGGTGGCGGTCACGGGAGACGGCGTCAACGACGCCCCTGCGCTTCGCCAGGCCGACGTGGGCGTCGCGATGGGCTCGGGCACCGACGTCGCCAAGGACGCCGCCGACGTGGTGCTCCTCGACGACCACTTCGGGACCATCGAACTCGCGGTCCAGGAGGGACGGCGGATCTTCGCGAACATCCGGCGGTTCGGCCAGTTCCTGTTCTCGTGGCACGTGTCCGAGGTGACCGTCATCACGGTCGCGGTGCTCGCCGGGTGGCCCGCGCCACTCGCCGGGCTGATGATCCTGTGGAACAACCTCGTCATCGACGTCATCCCCTCGTTCGCGCTTGCACTGGAGCCCAGCCGCAGCGAGGTCATGAAGGACCCGCCGCGCGACCCGCGCGAGTCCGTGATCTCACGTTCCGTGCTGAAGCGCATCGCGCTCCACGGGCTGCTCGTCGCGACCACCGGCCTCGCCGCCTACGGCGCGGCGCACCTGTGGCTCGATCTCGACGACGCGCAGGCCCAGACCGTGACGTTCCTCGCGATGTCCGCCGCGCAGACGCTCGCCGTGTTCAACGCGCGCGCCGAGACGGGCTCCGGGTTCCGCGGCGCGGGCTCGAACCCGTGGCTGTGGGCCGCGCTCGCGCTGGTCGGTTCCCTCACCGTGCTCGCGATGACGCTGCCGCCGCTGCGCGACGTGCTGGGACTGGCCGCGATTCCTGGGCAGGCCTGGGGAATTGCTCTCGTGCTGGCGCTGCTACCCCTCACCGCGGTGCAGACCACGCGGATGGCGCGGTCGAAGATGAGCCGCTGACCGCACGCCGTCGCGCCGGCCTCTGACGCTACGGCGGATCCCACCACGCGTTTCTCACCAGATGCGTGGAGACACTTCCCGGCTTAGCCTGACAGTGGAGCCAAGGAGGTACTGGCCATGTTCGAGCAAGGACGCTTCGCCCACCGCACGGAGGCCGGTCGCGCGGTCTCTCAACTGCTGTCTCTCTACGCCCACCGCGAGGACGTGGTGGTGCTTGCGCTGCCGCGAGGAGGAGTGCCGGTTGCGGTGGTCATCGCACAGGCGCTCGAGGCCCCGCTGGACGTGCTCATGGTCCGCAAGTTGGGCCTGCCTCAGCAGCCCGAGGTCGCGATGGGGGCGATCGCAAGCGTCGGCGGCACGGTGGAGGTCGTGCGCAACACGGCGGTGATCGAGCAGGCGGGCGTCGACGAGGCGACGGTGGACGAGGTCTACGCCGTGGAGATGGCGGAGCTGCGGCGCCGTGACTCCAAGTACCGCGAGGGCCGGCCGGCCATGCCTTTGCGCGGCCGCACGGTGATCATCGTCGACGATGGCCTCGCGACGGGGGCGACCATGCGGGCGGCGGTGGCTGCGGTGCGGCACCAGGAGCCGGCTCAGATTGTCGTGGCGGTGCCGGTGGCGTCGCCCAGCGCTGCCGAGGCTGTGACCGCCGAGGTAGACGAGTTCTTCTGCGTGCTGACCCCCGAGGGCTTCTACGCCGTAGGCCAGGTCTATGACGACTTCTCCCCCGTCGTCGACTCCGAGGTCGTCGCCGCACTGCGGGCCAATGCGGACGACGACCCCGACCCCGAGGTGTCCCAGCCATGAGCACTGTGGAGGACATCCGCGCACTCGCCACGCCGTTGCGCTCCGGCGAGGATCTCGATCCCCTGCTTGACCGCATCGGCGACACCCCGCACGTGCTGATTGGCGAGGCCTCCCACGGCACCCATGAGTTCTACCAGTGGCGCGCGGCACTGACCCGTCGGCTGATCAGCGAGAAGGGCTTCAACTTCGTGGCCGTCGAGGGCGACTGGCCCGACTGCTACCGGGTGCACCGCTCCGTCACGGAGGGCACCGAGGACCCGGCCGATGCGCTGGCCGCGTTCGAGCGTTGGCCCACCTGGATGTGGGCCAACGAGGACGTGCTGGCCTTCACGCACTGGCTTCAGAAGCACAACGAGCACTTGCCCTGGGAGCAGCGCGTGGGCTTCTACGGCCTGGACGTCTATTCCCTGTGGGAGTCGCTCGAGGCAACCCTCGCGTATCTGCGGGAGCACGAACCGGAGCACTTAGACGCTGTCCACACCGCGCTCCACTGCTTCGAGCCATACGCCAAGGACCCGCAGGCCTACGCCCGTGCCACCAGGCTGGTGCCCAGAGACTGCGAGGACGAGGTGATCGCGCTGCTGCGGGGCATGGCGGCGCGCAACGCCGAACGCGCGGCCGTCTCCGGCGAGAAGGCACCTGGAGCGGACCCGGGGCGCCACGACGAGATCGTGCGTCGCGAGGCGCAGTTCAACGCCGAGCAGAACGCCGAGGTCGCGGTGGGGGCGGAGGCCTACTACCGCGCGATGGTCGGCGGCGGCCCCACCTCCTGGAACCTGCGCGACCGCCACATGGCCCGCACGCTGGATCGCCTCATCGGCCTGTACCGCGAGCGCACTGAAGGCGCGCCCGTCAAGACGGTGGTGTGGGAGCACAACACCCACATCGGCGACGCCCGCTTCACCGACATGACGAGCGCGGGCATGGTCAACGTGGGGCAGTTGGCGCGCAACAAGTACAGCGAGCGCAACGTGGTGCTGGTGGGCTTCGGCACCTACGAGGGCACCGTCACGGCCGCGCCGCAGTGGGGCGCACCCACCGAGACGATGCCAGTTCCCCGGGCACGCTCCGGGAGCACGGAGGCGCTCATGCACGAGGCGATCAACGACCCTGCGGCACTGCTGGTGTTTCCCAGGGATCTGCCGCCGTGGCTGCGCGAGGTGCGCGACCATCGGGCCATCGGCGTGGTCTATCACCACGAGGCCGAGCGCTGGGGCAACTATGTCGAGACCGTGCTCGGGCGCCGCTACGACGCGTTCTGCTGGATCGACCGCACCCAGGCGCTCACCCCGATCGTGGCCACCAGGAACCTTGCTCCCGACCCCGACGACGCAGAGATGGCGACTTGGCCCCATGGCACGTGAGTCCCGCGAGATTCCCCTGCCCGTCGACGGCGGCGTGGTCGTCGGCGACCTGGCGGTGCCCGCATCGGCCCGTGCAGTGGTGGTGTTCGCCCACGGGTCCGGCAGCAGCCGGCACAGCGCCCGCAACCGCCGCGTGGCCGAGCACCTCCAGGAGGCCGGCTACGCAACCCTGCTCATGGACCTGCTGACCGACAAGGAGGAACGCGAGGATCTCGTCACCCGGCAGTGGCGCTTCGACATCGCGCTGCTCGGCACCAGGCTCGTGAACGCGGTGGACCATCTCGCACAGCTCGGCGACACCTCGGGTTTGCCCGTGGCCGCATTCGGTGCGAGTACCGGCGCCGCGGCAGCCCTGGACGCTGCGGCGATGCGGCCTGCGCGGGTGCGGGCCGTCGTCTCGCGTGGCGGCCGGCCCGATCTGGCGACGCAGGACCTGTCGACCGTCAGTTCGCCCACTCTGTTGATCGTGGGGGGTGAGGACCACGTGGTGATCGAGTTCAATGAACAGGCTGCGTCTCACCTGAGAGCCGACCACGAACTCGTAATAGTTCGCGGGGCCACGCACCTGTTCGAGGAGCCAGGCGCGCTGGACCAGGTGGTGCAGTTCAGCGTGGACTGGCTGGACCGCTGGATCGCCCCAGCCGGGTAGTCCCGGCTTCGGGGAGCACGATCGCGGTCGCTCGCCAATCGCTCGCGGACGAAGGCGAGCCTTCTTCGCTCGCCCCCGCAGTCGGGGTGACAGGATTTGAACCTGCGACCCTCTGCTCCCAAAGCAGATGCGCTACCAAGCTGCGCTACACCCCGTCCGCGCAACGCTGAAGCGTGCGCGGTACCCGCATCGGCCGGGCTCGGCTACTCTAGTACGCGCCGGGCGGACGGGTTCGCGCCCTACAGGCCGGCGACGCGGGTGTAGCTCAATGGTAGAGCCTCAGTCTTCCAAACTGATGGTGCGGGTTCGATTCCCGTCACCCGCTCCACTTCAACTCCCCGATGCGGGCGCCCGCTGCCTGTCAGATCCGACAGTGAGTGCCGGACAGCGGGCCGCGAGCTCCCAGAACCGACAATGAGTGCCGGACAGGGGTTAGGGGGTTGGGCGTTTCTCGGCAGCCTTCGCGATGTCCTCGAGGTCCTTGACGAGCGCCTTCTGGGTGGACTTGAGCCCTATCTTCCCGAACAGCGCCCAGCCGATCCGCTGGCCGAGGCCGGGGTTCACGCTCTCGCCGCCGAAGTCGACGCTCAGTCGCGTGCCGCCCTCGATCGGCTCGCAGACGAACACGGTCGCGTAGCGGGTGCCGCCCGATTCGGCGCTGACCGTGGTGGTGAAGGGCTCCTCGACCGCCACGACCCACATCTCCTCCGACGCCTCCTTGCCGAGCATCCGTCGGGTCTCGCGCCACTTGACGCCCACCTCGTAGCCCTCGCCCTCGAGCCGCTCGACCGCGACGACCCCGGACAGCACGTCAGGCGCCCCATCCAGGTCG
Organism: Demequina ureilytica; assembly: GCF_048553575.1. Classification (NCBI taxonomy): domain Bacteria; kingdom Bacillati; phylum Actinomycetota; class Actinomycetes; order Micrococcales; family Demequinaceae; genus Demequina; species Demequina ureilytica. The sequence goes on from NZ_JBLZIE010000002.1 coordinate 305,797, forward strand.
GTGAGGATGCTCCACACCACGCGGGGATCCGCCTTGATGTCACGCTCCGCGTGAACCGTCGAGACGGCCATGATGTCCTCCTTCATCGCAGGTACTCATGGCAATCAGACTAGTCCTACCCGCTCCGTGCCGCCCGACCCGCTGCAGCGGTCGCGCCTTGCCCCCGCCCGCGCATCGGCGCTACCCTGACTGGAGTCCGCACAGAAAGGTCAGCGAGATGAGCTCCGAGCACCGCGCACACGCGCAGTTCTCGCACGCCCCGCTGATGTGCGCGACCCACAGCGCCTGCATGTGCTGCTGCTGTCTCTAGAGCGCTGATGCGCGCCCGCGACAGCGGGCTCGATTCACGCCAGCGCTCGCCCCGGTATCGAATCGCGGTACACCCCTGTTGTTCCCACCAGACACGCCCGTTCCGGGCCCATCCAGAGAAGGAAGATTCTCCATGGCAAAGATCTACGAGGACGTCACCGCCCTCATCGGCAACACCCCGCTCGTCAAGATCAACGCTCTCGCAGAAGGCGCGGGCGCGACCGTGCTCGGCAAGCTCGAGTTCTACAACCCCGCGAGCTCCGTCAAGGACCGCCTGGGCGTCGCGATCGTCGACGCCGCAGAGAAGGACGGCGCGCTGCAGCCGGGCGGGACCATCATCGAGGCCACCTCGGGCAACACCGGCATCGCGCTCGCGATGGTCGGCGCGGCGCGCGGCTACAACGTCGTGCTGGCAATGCCAGAGACGATGTCCAAGGAGCGCCGCGCCCTGCTGCGCGCGTTCGGTGCCGAACTCATCCTGACCCCCGGGCCCGAAGGCATGAAGGGCGCGGTCGAGGCCGCCAACAAGATCGCCGAGGAGCGTCCCGGATCGGTGCTCGCGCGCCAGTTCGCCAACGAGGCCAACCCTGACATTCACCGCCGCACCACCGCGGAGGAGATCTGGAACGACACCGACGGCGAGGTCGACATCGTCGTCGCCGGCATCGGCACCGGCGGCACCATCACCGGCGTGGGCGAAGTCCTGAAGGCCCGCAAGCCCAGCATCCAGATCATCGCGGTGGAGCCCGCCGAGAGCCCCATCCTCAACGGCGGCGAGCCCGGTCCCCACAAGATCCAGGGAATCGGTGCCAACTTCGTCCCCGAGATCCTGAACACGGAAATCTACGACGAGGTCATCGACGTCGACTCTGAGACCTCCGTCGCTACCGCCCGCGCCGCCGCCCGCAAGGAGGGCCTGCTCGTGGGCATCTCGTCGGGCGCCGCCCTGCACGCGGCCATCGAGGTCGCCAAGCGGCCCGAGAACGCAGGCAAGACCATCGTCACCATCATCCCGTCCTTCGGCGAGCGCTACCTGACCTCGGTGCTCTACGCCGACCTGATGGACTGACCGAACACGAGAGGCACGTCCCCGCATGTCTGACCGCCCTGGATACCTGAGCCTCGCGCTCGAGGACATCCGCACTGCCATGAGACGCGACCCTGCTGCGCGCTCGTGGATCGTCATCGCGCTGTCCTATCAAGGGGTCCACGCCATCTGGCACCACCGTGCCGCCCATTGGCTGTGGAACCGGGGCCTGCGGACATACGGGCGGCTGTGGTCGCAGCACGCCCGTCGTCGCACCGGGATCGAGATCCATCCCGGTGCGACGATGGGGCGGCGCGTGTTCATCGACCACGGCATGGGCGTCGTCATCGGCGAAACGGCCGTGATCGGCAACGACGTGCTGCTCTTTCACGGCGTCACGCTCGGCGGCACCACCATGAGCCCGGGCAAGCGCCACCCCACGGTCGGCGACCGCGTGGTGATCGGCGCGGGCGCCAAGGTGCTGGGACCGGTGCACATCGGCAGCGACGCGCGCATCGGCGCGAACGCCGTGCTGGTCAAGGACGTGCCCGACGGCGCCACCGCCGTGGGCATCCCTGCAAAGATCCGCGAGCACCCGAACTCTCGCGAGGCGGGCACCGCCGCATCCTCGATCGACGCAGGCGACTCGTATCGTCACCCCGACCCCGATGCGGTGCCAGAGGACGCAGCTCGCCACGAACAGCGCGAGCCGGCCATGTACTACATCTGATGTTCGTCACAGAATTCTTGGTCGAGACGCTGTTGCTGGGCGTGCGAAGGCGCTAGCCTAGGCTCAGATTCGGACAACATAGACCTGGCGTGCCCCTCAGCCGCGCCACGGACGGCAGGCCCCTCGCATATGGCGGGGGGCCTGTTGTCGTGTCGGGGCCTTGCCCGGTGGAGGCACCGCCGCGATAACGCGCGCGAGTGCGCCACGAATGCCGGCCGGAACGAGAACGGGCCCCCGCCTTGCGGCGAGGGCCCGTCAGTCCCGAGGGGGGTCGGGACTCGTCCCGGGGGGGGACGGCTTTATTGTGCCAGGCCCACAGGCCTGATCAGGACACGCCGCGCGGTCTGTCGATCGCTAAGAGGCGAACGACCGCAGCATCCAGGCGGTCTCCTCGTGGAAGTCCAGGCGGCCGTTGTACAGGTCCGCGGTCGCCCCATCGCCCGCCTCGTCCGCGGCCACCGACAAGGGCCGGATCGCGGCCGCGAGGGCCTCGTGGTCGCGCTGCAGGTTCTTCACCATGGTCATCGCGTCATCCGTCGGCTCGTGATCCTTCAAGGTCGACAGCTCCAGCATCTCTGCCATCGATCCCGGCGCCTTGACGCCCAGGGCGCGCATGCGCTCCGCGAGATCGTCCGCCGCGAGGAACAAAGCGTTGTACTGCTCCTCGAGCATCAGGTGCAGGGAGCGGAAGTGGGGACCCGTGACGTTCCAGTGGTACCCCTGGGTCTTCAGGTAAAGCGTGAACGTGTCGGCCAGTGCCTGTCCAAGCCCCGCGTTGATGGACTTCAGGTCCGATTCGTTGATACCGATCTCGGGTGTGGGCTCAGTGGCCATTGCACTCTCCTTCACATCTGTTCCGCTTAGGTGGGACACCCAGGTAACGGGCCGTCCGCGCCTGCCATTCCCATCCCGATTTCGGGAATGCTGCGCGCACAGGTACGTTCCCCGAGTATGAGCATCGAACTGCCCGGCAAGCCCACAGGCGAGGCCTGCCCCACTCCATCGGCCACAGCCGCGACCGCTCCCGACGACGACGCGCTGGTGGACCTGCTGTCCCGTGCGCGCACTGTCGCGGTGGTCGGCGCGTCCCCGAACGACCACCGCACCAGTTACTCGATCGCCGCGTGGCTCATGACCCGCACGCCTTACGAGGTCTACCTCGTGAACCCGATGGCGGAGGGCCAGGAGATCCGTGGCCACGGCTTCTACTCCTCTCTCGCGGAGCTGCCGGTGGTGCCGGACATCGTCGACGTGTTCCGCCGCTCCGAGCACGTTCCGCCGGTCGCCGACGACGCGATCGAGGTTGGAGCCGGCGCGCTGTGGATGCAGCTGGGCGTCTCTCACGAGGAGGCCGCTGGCCGCGCCCTCGACGCCGGTCTCGACGTGGTCCAGGATCGCTGCATCAAGGTCGAGTACGAGCGCCTGCGCGACGCGGTGGAGCAGGCCTCCGCTCAGTAGCGGTGCGCTCGCGCCATTTTCTCGCGCCGATGCGGGGGTTTCCTCAGGCGCAAACCCCCACCTCGGTGCCACAATCTTGAGCGTGACCACACCTCAGGGATATCGCCTCGTCTCCGTCGACCAGACTCGCGCCAGCGAAGTTCTCCACGTCGACGCCTTCGCCTTCGCCTTCACTGTCCCGGACAAGGACGCGGGTTTCATCCAGGACGTCCTGCCCTGGGAACGTACCCGCGCGGTGGAGGTCGCCGATCCGGTCCGCGGGACCGAGGGCACACTCGCCGCCGTCCATGCCTCCTTCAAGTTTGGCACTCGGGTGCCCGGTGGTCGCGAGGTTCCGACCGCGGGCCTCAGCTGGGTGGGAGTGCATCCCGGCCACCGGCGGCGCGGCCTGCTCCGCGCGATGATCGGAGATCACTTCTCGCGCTCTCTCGCGCGGGGCGAGGCTATCTCCACCCTGTTCGCGGCCGAGACACAGATCTATCAGCGGTTCGGCTACGGGATGGCCGCCACGGAGGCGCGGGTACAGCTGGGCCGTGGCGTGGAGCTGCGACCTCTGCCCGGCTCCGAGAACCTGATCGTGGAGGTCGACTCCGCGTCCATCGAGCGGCACGGCCCGACGATCGCGAGCATCCAGTCACGCATGACCCGTCCGGGGACGGTGAGCACCCTCGCTCCGCAGACCCTCGCGGACGTCCTGATGGACCTCGAGATCGACCGTGACGGCAGCGAGGAGCTGCGCATCGCGACGGTTCGCGACGGCGACGATCCCGTCGCCTGGGCGCTGTTCCAGCGCAAGCAGGAGTGGGGCGACACCGGACCGGACGGCAAGGTGCGGGTGCGCGCGTGGGGTGCGCTCGGCGCCGCCGCGACCGTGCGCCTGTGGGGCGTGCTGGCGGACTTCGATCTCATGTCCGCCACGCATGCGGGACGCTTCGCGCCCGACGACCCGCTGCTGCTGCGCCTGAAGGACATGCGCGCCGCGAAGATCACTCTCACCGACAACTTGTGGGTGAGGATCCTCGACGTCGCCGAGGCGCTTGAGGCACGCGGCTACGCCGCGGACTGCGACGTCACAGTGCAGGTCGACGACTCCTTCCTGCCGCAAAATGCGGGCGTGTGGAGGGTGCTCGTTGCCGCTGGCGAGGCGAAGGTGACACGCGAGGGCGCCGCCGACCCCGCATCGGCCGACCTGCGGCTGGATGTCCAAGAGCTCGGCGCCGCCTATCTGGGCGGCACCACGATCACGGAGCTGACCCGCGCGCAGCTGGTCGACGAACGGACGCCCGGAACCGCCGCGGAACTCTCGCGCGCGATGGCATCGGACGTCAAACCCGTCGCGAACTTCGGCTTCTAGCGTCCCGCGGGGGTCTGCCGACGCATTCCCACGCGCCCGGATACCGCCACAGTTTGGGCACGGGGCAGAAACCTGGAAACCTAGGAGCATGAAGAAAGCAGAGGGTTACCAGTCCATCACCGTCCCCGAGGCACGTCTCGACGAGTTCTTCCAGGTGGTGCAGTGGGCCTTCGTTGGCGAGTGGCTGGTCGACGACCGCCAGGACTACATCGACGCGCTGCCCGTCGACCGGGCACGTGGCCTTGAGGTCACGGACGAGCGCCGCGGCGCCGTAGGCGAGATCGCTGCCGTGCACGCCAGCTTCGGCACCGACATGATCACTCCCGGCGGACGGCGCGTGCGCACGTCTGGGCTGTCCTGGCTGGGTGTTCACCCCTCCCACCGCCGCCGCGGTCTCATGACCGAGATGATGCACGACCACTTCCGCAGGTGCCTGGAGCGTGGCGAGGCGGTGAGCTCGCTGTACGCGATGGAGGCCGAGATCTACTCGCGCTTCGGCTACGGCATGGGCGCCCAGACGGTCAAGGCGTCGATCCCCCGCGGCCCGCGGATGTGGAACGTCGACGGGGCCGAGGACCTCACGGTGCGCCTCGAGCGCGCCGACTTCGACAAGCACGACCAGCTCGTCGCGGACCTGCAGGCCAAGCTCACGCGGCCCGGCACGATCCTGAACCCCGTCGGTTCGGGACGCAACGCGCGCTTCACCGACCCATTGGGCAACCGCAAGGGCATGGAGAAGTGGCGCATCGCGATCGTCGAGGACCGCGGAGAGCCCGTCGCATACGCGTTCTTCCGCCGCAAGGCCGATTCCGACATCGGTATTCACGACGGCATCTGCCAGGTGCGGGAGCAAGGCTCGCTGACGCCCGCCGCCTCGCAGCGGCTCTGGGAGACCCTCACCGATTTCGACCTGGTCGAGACGACGTACACCGAGAACCTCGCGACGGATGACCCGCTGCTTCACCAGCTGAAGGACGCCCGCGGCGTGCGCTCCAAGGTGATCGACAACCTGTGGGTGCGCCTGCTGGACGTCCCGACGGCGCTGGAGTCGCGCGAGTACTTCCACGACTGCGATGTGACCGTGGGGCTGACGGACAAGCACGTCCCCGACAACGCCGGCACGTGGCGCATCGTGGTGGCGGACGGCGAGGCTACCGTCACCCGCGCCGAGGGAGCGGAGGCGGACCTCACCATGGACGTGCGCCACCTGTCGACCGTCTATCTGGGCGGCACCAGCGTCGAGTCGCTCGCCGCGGCCGGACAGATCATCGAGCACAAGGAGGGCCAGGCCCGCGAGCTCGCAGTCGCGATGATGTCACCGATCGCCCCGCTCGCGAACTGGGACTTCTAGCGCGTCTCACTGGCACTGCGCGCTGGCGGGACATGGGTGCAGTATTGCGCTCGGATCCAGCACTCATGTCCCTCTAGAGCGCGACTAGCGCGAGCCGGCAGCTAGCGGCGCTGCTCGTACTCCGTCATCGCATCGATCCGGCGCTGGTGGCGGGCGTCACCGCTGAAGGGCTCGCCGAGGAACGCATCGGCGATCGCCGTCGCCTGCTCAAGCGAGTGCATCCGGGCGCCGATCGATCCCACCTGCGCGTCGTTGTGCTGACGCGCGAGCCGCGCGGTCTCCTCGGACCAGATGAGCGCGGCGCGGATGCCCGTGACGCGGTTGGCGGCGAGCTGCTCTCCGTTGCCCGAGCCCCCGATGACGATGCCGAGCGACTCGGGCTCGTCGCGCACCCCTTCGGCGGCGGAGATGCAGAACGACGGATAGTCGTCCTGTGCGTCGTACTCGTCGGCCCCATGATCGACGACCGCGTGGCCGTCCTCCAGAAAGTGGGCCTTGAGGTGCTCCTTGAGCTCGAAGCCTGCGTGATCGGCGGCGATGTGGATGCGCATGGGACCATCCTGCCAGTCCTTAGGGTGCCCGCGCGTGCCTGCGGCGCCGTGGCCGGCCCGCACCCTCGCCGACAGCGAAACCGTCCCGGCCCGCGCATCGGCCGCGCATAGGGTGGGGCCATGGCTAAACATTCCGGAATCGACCAGTCCGAGTTCTCGCCCACCGTTCGTCCGCAGGACGACTTCTTCCGCTACGTGAACGGGCCGTGGGAGGCGTCGAAAGTCATTCCGGATGACAGGGCTGCGGATGGCAGCTTCTACACGCTGCGGGACGAGGCGGAGAAGCACACCCGCGAGATCATCGAGGCGGCGGACCCCCAGTCGCAGATCGGCGGGCTCTATACGAGCTTCATGGACGTCGATCGTGTCAACGCGCTCGGCACGAGCCCGCTCGAGTCAGATCTCGTAGCCATCGCCGATGCGCGGGACCACACCGCGCTCGCCGTCACCATGGGTGCGCTGCAGCGCACCGGCGTTGGCGGAGCAGTCGGCTACTACGTGTTCGCGGACAAGAACGACCCAGACAAGAACGTCGTGTACCTGTCCCAGTACGGGCTGGGCCTGCCTGACGAGGCCTACTACCGGGAGGACTCGCACGCGCAGACCCGCGCGAAGTACGTCGCGCACATCGACCGCATGGCGGAGATGACCGGGGTGGACTTCACCGGCGAGGGCATCATGACGCTCGAGACCGCGCTGGCCGCGCACCACTGGGACGTGGTCAAGACCCGCGAGGCCGAGCTCACCCACAACCCCACGACCCTCGAGCGGCTCGCTGCGGAGGCGCCCGGCTTCGACTGGCGCGAGTGGGCCGATGCGATCCGCCTGCCCGAGGCCGCGCACGATCTCCTAGTCGCGGGTGAGCCGAGCTTCTTCGAGGCCTTCGCTCGACTGTGGGAGGAGACCGACGTCGCGGCGTGGCAGTCGTACCTGCGCTGGCGAGTGGTGAACTCGCGCGCCCCGTACCTCACGGAGGACCTCTCCAAGGCGAACTTCGAGTTCTACGGGACCGTCCTGTCGGGGGCCACCCAGCAGCGCGAGCGCTGGAAGCGCGGCGTGGGGTTCGTGGAGGCCGTGGTCGGGGAGCTCGTGGGCAAGGAGTACGTGAAGGAGCACTTCCCGCCCACCCACAAGGAGCACATGGACCGGCTGGTCGCGAACCTCATCGAGGCGTACCGGGTATCCATCACCGAGCTCGAGTGGATGACGCCCGCGACCAAGCAGCGCGCCCTCGACAAGCTCGCGCAGTTCACGCCCAAGATCGGCTACCCCGAGAAGTGGCGCGACTTCAGCGGCCTGGAGGTCTCGCCCGACGACCTGGTGGGCAACATGCGCGCCTCCTCGATCTTCGACGAGGACTGGGAGTGGTCCAAGATCGGCAAGCCGGTGGACCGGTCCGAGTGGCTGATGACGCCGCAGACGGTCAACGCCTACTACCTTCCGCTCGCGAACGAGATCGCGTTCCCCGCCGCCATCCTGCAGCCGCCGTTTTTCCACCCCGATGCCGATGACGCGGTCAACTACGGCGGCATCGGCTCCGTGATCGGCCACGAGATCGGCCACGGCTTCGACGACCAGGGCTCCAAGTACGACGGCCGCGGCAAGCTCGAGGACTGGTGGACCGAGGCGGACCGTGAGGCGTTCATGGAGCGCGCGCACCTGCTGATCGAGCAGTACGACGGCTACTCCCCCGCGCAGCTGAGCGACGAGCACGTGGTCAACGGCGCTCTCACGGTGGGCGAGAACATCGGTGACCTCGCGGGCGTCGAGATCGCGCTCAAGGCGTACGAGATCGCGCTCGGAGGCCCCATCGCGGACGCCCCCGAGGTCGATGGGCTCACCGCCACCCAGCGCTTCTTCATCGGGTACGCGCTGACCGAGCGCATGGTCACCCGGGACGAGGCGCTGGTGACGCGCCTGGCGATGGACCCTCACTCCCCCAGCGAGTTCCGCGTCAACGGCATCGTCCGCAACGTCGCCGCCTGGTACGCCGCGTTCAACGTGACCGAGGACGACGAGCTTTGGCTCGCCACCGACAAGCGCGTGAGCATCTGGTAGTGCCGGCGGGGTTACCCTGGACTCAGGCCCCGATCGGGGCTGTCGCCGAGCCAAGGAGGCAACTATGGCTGAGAAGCAGAGCATCGACCTGATCGACAAGGGTGCAGAGGCGCCCGCCGCCGAGAACACCGGCGGATGCTGCGGCGGCAGCTGCGGCTGCGGCAACTAGTCGACCCCTAAGTTCTAGACAACTGGCGGGATCGGGCCTTCGGGCCCGGTCCCGCCTTCTGCGTCTGCGCTCTTCGAGAGCCCCCGGGCGGCCGATGCGCGGGCTCGCCCAGTACGGTCACTGCAGAATCGGCTTGCTGTAGCGTTGCGCGACTTGGCACCGGAATGGATCACCGTCACGGTAGACCTCGCGCGGAGACCCTGTCGGTCGACAGACACCGCGTGAAGCGGCCTCACGCACTGCGTCGAACGACCGCAGAACGGTCGGGAACTGAACCTCCCCGAAAGGGACGTCGACAAAGAACTCGGAACCTGCGGGTTCAACACCATCGGCGACAGCGCCGTCCGCGACCGGCACGCGCACTTCCACCGGCCCGTCGGACTCCCAGCCGACCTCGCCGTGGTACACCACCACGAGTGGTTGGCTGCGGTCGACGGCCTGTCCTGCGCGTTGTGCCATCGCGCGCGCCGTCTCCTCGATGTGCGCGGGCAGCTCGGCAGCGGTCGTATGCAGCGTGCGGGCCACGAAAGCCTGCTTAGCCACCTCCCGGCTGAACACCTCCAGGCCGGCGTCCGCCATCGGTGGCGACTCTGCGCCGAGCGCGATTGCGACGTTGTCCAAGAGCGCAAGGTTGCGCTCGTGACCGTGGATAGTCTTCGCCCGGTACTCATCGAGCAAGGCGCTGCGATCGCCATCGTCGGCGTCGAGGACCGCACCGATCCGGTCCAGTGGCATTCCCGCTCGTCGCAGCAGCGCGATGGAACGCGCGCGCTGCGCTTGCGCCTCCCGGTAGTAGCGGTACCCCGTGTACTCGTCCACGAGGTCGGGCAAGAGCAGCCCTCGCCGTTCGTACAGGCGCAACGCCTTCGCAGACAGCCACGTCAGTCGACTGAACTCTCCGATGGACAGTCTCGCGGTCGTGGTCACTTCAACAAGTATGTGACTTCGATCGCCCACTTGCTGCGATCCGGCTCGGACTCCGGGTCCGTAAGAAACTGCTCGGTGCGCGCGTGCCAGTGAATGCCGTCGGCGCGCTCGTCGATCGCGAGGTCAAGACCCTGCTCTCCGGCCCATGTCCACATCTCCGCGTGCACGCCGTCCAGGACGTCCGGGCCACCCTCCGGGCGAGCGACGAGGTAGCGGCCGGCCGGGATCTCTCCGGTCTCGAAGTGATCGCCGATCTCCATGCATGCAGATACGGGCACGGAGACCGTGAGATCCATTGGCTCGGTCGCCGTCCGCAGCCGCCGGTACTGGTAAATCGGGCCTCCAAGTGGGACGCCCCCGGCTTCCGCGAGAGCCGCATAGATCGTGGGCACGTGGGCATTGACGCGGCCCCAGTGCGCCAGCTCGCCGGTCGTGGAGACGCCCACCCAGGGACGCGCCGCACGCTCTTCGACAGTGAATTCAGTCATGGTCTTCCTCTCGTGCACCATCCGCCTCTCGGAGGTGTCACGCACCAGCACACCGCTTCACCCAAGGGCAAGGTCAAGCCTCGACACGACGCACGGCCGATGCGCGGGATCAGTCCCGCTGCTCCGCCGCAAGCCGGGCGAACAGTCCACCCGCGGCACTGAGCTCCACGGCGGTGCCGGACTCCACGATGCGTCCGCCGTCAACCACGTGGATCACGTCGGCATCGGCGATGGTGGACAGCCGGTGCGCGACGACCAGCGTGGTCCGGCCCTTCGCGGCGCGGTCCAGCGCCACCTGCACTATGCGCTCGCTGACGGTGTCGAGCGCACTGGTGGCCTCGTCGAGCAGCAGCACGGGTGGGTCCTTGAGCAGCACGCGCGCGATCGCGATGCGCTGCTTCTCGCCCCCGGACAGGCGGTAGCCCCGCTCCCCGACGACGGTGTCGTAGCCGTGCTCGAACCGCTGGATCTGGTCGTGAATGTTGGCGTCACGACAGGCCTCGATGAGCTCCTCATCAGTCGCCTCCGGCTTTGCGTAGCGCAGGTTCTCGGCGATGGTCGCGTGGAACAGGTACGTCTCCTGACTCACCACGCCGACCTTGTCGACGATCGACTCGTGGGTGAGCTCCCGCACGTCGGCCCCGGCGAACAGCACCGCGCCGGAACTCGCCTCGTGCAGGCGTGCAGCCAGGTACACCACGGTGGTCTTGCCCGCGCCAGAGGGGCCCACAAAGGCCACCGTCTTGCCGGGCTCCGCGACGAAGGAGACGCCGTCCAGGGTGGGGACTGCATCGGCCGCCGCGTCCGGGTAGCGGAACGTGACGTCGCGGAACTCGACCCGGCCCACCGGGCCGGGCGCCTGCGCGACGTCCCGCGCATCGGCCGCGTCGACGATGGCGGGCTGCAGATCGAGATACTCGAAGATGCGCGCGAACAGCGCACGCGAGGTCTGCACCTCGAGGGCGACGCGCATGAGCGCCATGAGCGGGAACAGCAGCCGCGCCTGGATCGCGGTGAACGCGACCACCGTTCCGGCGGTGATGGCCGGCTCGGTGCCCTGCTCGGTGGCGCGCGCGATGAGAAAGCCGGACGCGAGGTAGATAACCGCGGGGACCGAGCTCATGATCACGGTGACCATGCCGAAGAACCACTGCCCCGACATCGTCAGCCGCACCTGGAGATCGATCTGGTTGTCGTTCTCGGCCCCGTAGCGGCGCGCCTCGAGCCGCTGCCGGTTGTAGACCTTGGACAGCAGGATGCCGCTCACCGACAGAGTCTCTTGCGTGATCGCCGTCATCTCGGACAGCGACTCCTGCGTCCGCGAGGCGAGCCGGGCGCGCACCTGCCCGACCTTGCGCTGCACCAGCACCAGCGCCGGCATCAGCACCACCGCGATGAGGGTCAGGCGCCAGTCGAGCAGGATCATTGCTACGAGCGAGGCGAGCACCGTCACCGAGTTGCCGACGATGCTGGACACGAAGGTCGTCAGCACCCCGGAAACGCCGCCCACGTCGTTCTGGAGCCGGGATTGGATCACCCCGGTCTTGGTGCGCGTGAAGAACGCCAGGTCCATGGACTGGAGCTTGTCGAACAATTGCGTGCGCAAGTCGCCGGTGACCTTGTTTCCTACGGAGGACGTCACGTAGGTCTGCCACACGCCCAGCGCCGCCACACCCAAGAAGATCGCGATGATGATGGCGACCAGTTCCACCAACAGCCCGAGATTGGGAGCCGCGGCGCCTTCCGGGAAAAGCGCGTCGTCGAAGATCCGCTCGATGATGAGCGGCGGAATGACTCCGGCCGATGCGGTCACGACGACGAGCCCGGCGGTCAGCCCTAGCTGGGTCCGGTAGGGAGAGAAGAGCGCTGCCACCCGGTGCCACAGGTCCGGAATCTCGGGGGCCTCGGCGTTGGCCGCCTTGAGCGCGGACTCGTCCCGGCCCGCCGTCCCGCGGCCGTGGCCCACACCGCCGAGCGCGGCCCGGCGGGATCCGGGAGGAGGGGGGATGCTCATGCTCGCCAGCGTAATGCGCGCCTCGCCGACGACTTTGCGCCGGCCCGGGGCGACCGGGCTGGCAAACAGCCGGTGACGCGGGGCTTAACAGAAGGTGAACACGCTGATAAAATGCAGAAATGACACTCCACATTCCGGTGCACGACAACGGGCACCTCATGCGCGACGGTTCGCCGCGCATGGACGTGTCGTTGAGTGCCATTCGGGAGATCGGCCAGCCGCCCGCGATCCGCGGCCGTGCGATGGCCGAGCACTGGAGCGCCTCCCTGTACTGGCGCAAGGTCTCGCCGCGCCTCACCCAGCGGTTCCTGGCGGCCGGTCTGAGTGCCGACGCGGTCACGGTCGGCGTGATCCTCACCGGTTGGATGGCAGCGCTGTCGCTGCTCATCCCATCGGTCGCAGGTCCCCTGCTTGCCGCCGTGTTCGCTCAGTTGCAGATGCTCGTCGACGCCTCCGACGGTGAGGTGGCACGCGTGCGCGGCACGTCCGGCCCCCGCGGAGTGTTCCTCGACAAGATCGCTCACTACACGACCGAGGGCGGCATCCCCATCGCCCTGGGCGCCTCGCTCGCGATCTCCATGGGAGACGCGATGCCGCTCGCACTCGGCGCCCTGCTGGGTGCCATGGTGCTCATGAACAAGGTCCTCAACGACGCGGTGCACGTGGCCCGCGGCAGCGTCGGCATGGCGAACGTGCCCGACTCCCACGAGGCGCGCGAGATCGGCCGGCCACTGCTGCGCCTGGCCCGCAAGGCGTTCAACCTGGTGCCGCTCCACCGCGTGTACCACTCGGTCGAGATGACGCACCTGATCCTGGTGGCGGCCCTCGTCCAGACCCTCGTGGGGGCTCCTGTGCTGTGGTGGACGCTCCTCACCCTGGTCATCGCCACGCCCTTCGTGTTGGCCGGTCACTTCGTGGCCATCGTCAACTCCCCCAAACTTCGCCCCATTCGCTAGCTGCGGAGCAGGACGGGTCCCGGCAGCGCGGCGACACCCGCGCGCCCCTAGGGTGGGCGCATGACCCCCAGTTCCGAGAACGGCTCCGCCGCGACCGGCCGCCACGTCCAGCCGCGCTCGCGGGGCCAGCGTGCCGCCGACGGATCCGGGGCGCCGAACCGGCTGCCCGCCCCACTCGCCGTCCTCGTGGGTGTGGTGAGCGCCGTCATCGGGCTGTTGCCATGGCTGATCAGCGGCATGCGACTGCCGCTTCAGTTCATCTGGGCGACCGACGCGCGGCCGGAGGACATGCCGTTCGCCCTCCTGCCGCTGAGCGGCACCTACCTGGTCGCAACCGTGGCCATGGTGGTCGTGGGCTCCGCGCTCGCGGGTACCGCGGTGCGCATCGCCGCCCGCCTGGGCCGGCCCCCGCGCGTGCGGCTCGTGGCGGTGGGCGCGGCAGCCGTGCAGGCGGTCGCGCTCGTCCAGGCGAGCTCGGTCGTCAGCGGAGGACTCGAGGAGTCCTCGCGGGCACAGGTGTATCTCTGGGGGATGGTGGCGGGCGTGTGCGTCGGCATCATCATCGGCCTGCTCGTGATGGCCGGGATCGGACGGGCCGACATCGCCAGCGCGACAATAGCCATCACCTTCGCCGCGCTCGCCCTCACGCAATGGCTGCCGTTCCTCGCCCGTCCCATTGGATCGGGCCCGCTCTACGACGCGGACATACCGGCCATCGTCTGGGAGACGGAAAAGTGGCTGCCATTCCTCATCGTCGCCGTGGCAGTGGGCTGGTGCGGGGTAGCGTCACTCAAGCGCGCGGCGGCATCGATGGTGTCTCTGGCGTCGCTGTGGATCGGCTACGCCGCCGTGATCGCCTTCAACTGGGCCGTCGGCACGCGCATCAATCTGCAGTACCCCTCCGAACTGGTGTCGACGACGTCGCGCGTATTCGTCGAGAGCTTGACCTCCTTCGGCATCCCCGGGCGGATGCTCGTGACCGTGGTGCTCGCGGCCATGATCGCCGTGGTGCTCAACGCCGTCCGCATCGTCCGGCAGACCAACGCCTCGCAGGACGACTGACCGGCTTGTCGCGAGAGTCACGCCGTCGAGGGCCACGGCCTACGGTTTCGCGATGACACTGCAGATAGCCGCGCCTCGTCCCGAGCCAGTGACTCTCGACCGACTGGCGCGCGCGGACGCATACGACCTCGACGAGGGTCCGCACTGGCACGACCTGGACCTGTCCGGGCTGGACTTCGGCGACCGGGACCTCACAGACGCCTCCTTTCTCGGCTGCGACCTGAGCCGCGCCGTGCTCGAGGGCGGGACGCTGCGGGGCGTCGAGCTCACCGGCTGCCGTGCCGAGGCCCTGGCGGCAGCGTCGCTCAACGCACCCGCAAGCGAGTGGCGGCGCTGCGAGATCGCTCGCTCGCGCATCGGCGCCGCGGAACTGCACGGCGGGGAGTGGGCCGAGTCTGTGGTCTCCGGATCCAAGTTTGGGTACCTCAACCTCAGAGGGTCCCGGCTAGCCGACGTCCTGTTCGAGGACTGCGTGTTCGGCGACCTGGACCTCATGGATGCGCGGCTCACCCGGGTCGCGTTCCGTGACTGCACGGTCCGCACGCTGTCGGTGCGACGCGCGGCGCTGGCCGACGTCGATCTGCGGGGGCTCGAGATCGCCGGACTGGACGATCCGGCGTCCCTGCGCGGTGCGGCCGTCTCCAGCCAGCAACTGCTCGACCTGGCGCCACTGCTGGCGGCCCACCTCGGCCTCCTCGTCGACGACGCGTGATCGCGGGCCAGGCAGGTCGGGCGCGGATCGCGGTCATGGGCTGGGATGATGGCGGCATGTCAGCCGCGCCCCACATCGCCTTCTACGAGCCGCGCATCCCGGAGAACACCGGTGCAGCGATCCGGCTCTCGGCGGTCACCGGATCGCACCTGCACCTCGTCGAGCCGCTGGGCTTCGACCTGTCCGAGCCCAAGTTGCGCCGCGCCGGGCTCGACTATCACGACCTCGCGACCGTCACCTTGCACGGCGACTTCGACGCGCTGCTGACCGCCATGCCCGCCTCGCGGGTGTTTGCCTTCACCGCGCACGCCACGACGGTCTACTCCGACATCGACTACCGGCCCGACGACGTCCTGCTGTTCGGCCCCGAGCCCACCGGACTGCCCGAGGAGGCGATGTCGCACTCGCGGGTCACCGACCGCGTGCGCATCCCCATGCTGCCGGGGCGCCGTTCACTGAACCTGTCGAACTCGGCTGCGCTGGTGGTCTACGAGGCCTGGCGCCAGGCGGGTTTCGCCATCGACACCTCCGAAGGAGACCCATCATGAGCGCACGGTTCGAGGAGCTGGGCTGGGGCCCCACCCCCATCGGCGAGGTCAGCCTGCGCCGGCGGTTGGACCCCGTGACCCGCGTGGACGTGTTCGAGGTCAAGCTGAACGACGAGTGGCTGATGTCGAGCCAGTTCACTGCCGCCGAGGAGGCGCTTGCTCACCGTGGGCTTGCCCGCCTAGGAGATCGCCCCGCGGACGTCGTGGTCGGTGGGCTGGGGCTCGGATACACGGCCGCGAGCGCTCTCGAGCACGCCAACGTCCGTGACATGGCCGTGATCGAGCTGCTGGAGCCGGTCATCGAGTGGCATGAGAAGGGCCTGGTTCCACTGGGGGCTGGGCTGACGGCCGATGCGCGCTGCCGGTTGGTCCAGGGCGACTTCTTCGCGATGAGTCGCGACGGTGGCTACGACCCGGCGGATGCCGCGCGCACCTTCGACGCCGTGCTGCTGGACATCGACCACTCGCCGCGGCACGTGCTCGACGACGGTAGCGCGGGCTTCTATGGCGTCGAGGGCATGCGTGCCGTCGCCTCCCGCATCTCCCCCGGCGGCGTGTACGCGATGTGGTCGAACGACCCGCCCGACGCCGAATACGTGGCGATCCTCGAGCAGGTCTTTGTGGACGTGGAGGCGGAGATCATCACATTCCACAACCCCCTTCAGGGCCGTGACGCCACCGCGACGGTGTACGTCGCTACCGCACGCTGACGGGCGTTGTTCGCCTCGCGGGGCTCGGTGAGCGGGCGTACGGTGAAGGGAGTCGAACTTGGAGGCCCCATGCCACGATCGCTGCCCGTCCCCCTCGCAGGAGCTCTCGCCGCATCGGCACTGGTGCTTGCCGCCTGCGGTGACGACACCAGCGCGGACGCGCCCTCAGAGATCATCGAGCAGCCCGCCAAGACCACCGAGGAGGCGCCCTGACGAGCCTGCCTCGTGGGTATCCTCTGCGTACGGCATCCCCGGCGAGGGCTGCGGACGTCGCGCCGGTTCACCCACGTCCGTGGCGACGCAGCTTCTTGAGCGCCCACTCGTCGTGGCTGGAGGTCGCCGAGACGCAGTACGCGCCTAAGGACGTGGAGCCCGTCCACGGATAGTACTTCTTGGTGAACAGCTCGGCGTCGCTGTGGGACGTGATCATCGCGATGACGTCCTGGTACGACTCCTGGTAGAGGTCCATCGCGCGGTCCAGGCTCGTGTCAGCGTGCTTGTCGCGGAAGGCCACGTTCATAGGCGCGTACGAGGACCACGTGTAGCCGTCGGGCAGGAACGGCTGCGGGTCGCCGCTGGTGTTGGCGCGTTCCCAGTCGAGCAGCAGCAGCAGGTGCCACTCGTGCAGATGCACCAGCACATCGCGGACGTTGCGGTCGCGATCCTCGAAGGCGAACTCTCCCTCGCGCACCTCGGCGGGGAAGGACTCGATGAGGCCGAGCAGGCGTTCACGGCTCGCGGCGCTCGCGCGGAGCAGTTCCTCTTTGCTTCGAGGTCTTGGCACAGCACACCCCCGTCAACCCGACGCGAGGACATCACTGCCATCCTGGCACCCCATCGGCCCGACGCCAACTACGGGGCCCCGTTCTCGCTACGGAGTGGGCGCTCGGTCGTCGTAGTCGCGGAAGGACTGCCCGTCGCTGGAGCGCCGCAGGCGCGTCAGCACCGCGATGAGGCCGATGATCGCGAGCCCCCCCACGAGCGGCGGGCACCACAGCGCCACCGCTGTGGCGAGGATGCCGGCGTACATGTCGCCGGTGCGCGGCCCGCCGGTGACCACCACGACGAAGATCCCCTGGAGGCGTCCGCGCATCTCGTCGGGCGCGGCCTTGATGATCATGGTCTGGCGGAAGATCGCGCTCACCTCGTCCGAGGCCCCCATGCCTGCCATCGCGACTCCCAGCAGCACCAGCGCGGGCCAGTAGATGCCGGACCAGCCAGCCGCCGCATCGTGCTCGATTACGCTCATCAGCAGGGTGCCCGCGCCGAACAGCAGCGCGAACGCCCCGAACACCGTGATCGCACGAGCGATCGCCACGCCGTGCCGGTGGATGTGCGCGACGGGACCCGAGAATAGGCTCACGAGGATCGTGCCGACGGCGCCCGCAGCGGTGAGAGCACCCACAGTCAGCGCGCCACCACCCACGACGGTCGCCCCCAGAGCGGGGAACAGCACGTACGGGCGCGCGAAGGTCATGGCGACGATGTCCACGATGAAGCTCATGCGGATGTTGGGGCTGCGCCTGAGGAACCCGAGCCCTGCGCGCACCTGTCCCCAGCCCGCCTCCACCCGTTTGCCCAGGCGCGGCAGCGACGGCAGCATCCACACGCCCAGGAATCCGGCGGTGAACAGCGCGGCGTCGACGGCGAAGGTCCACGGCAGGCCGATGCCGGCGGCGAGCACCCCCGCGAGCGCCGGGCCCACGGTGAGCTGGGTGCCGAAGCCGATGCCGTTGAGCGCCGTCGCGCGGGAGATCAGCTCTGGCGGCAGGATGCGCCCCACGACCGAGCCGCGGGTGGCCCCCGAGATGGTGGCAGCGACGGCGTTGATCGTCGTCACCAGGTAGAACGGCCATATGGGCGCGTGGGTGCCGCTCGGACCGGAACTGAGGACGGCGTCCCACGTGGACAGCGCCACCAACCCGAGCACCGACACCCAGGCGACGAGCGAAGACGCGATGAGCAGGCGGCGGCGGTCGAAGACATCCGCGAGCATGCCGCCCCACAGGCCCGCGACGATCATCGGCACGAGCGCGATGCCGCCCACCAGCCCCACGGCGAACGTCGACTCCGTGATCTCGTAGATCTGCAGGCCGACCGCGACGATCGACATCTGCGAGCCGATGCCCGCCACCACGCCACCGATCCACAGGCGCGCGAACGCTGGGCTGGCTCTGAGCGGGGCAAGGTCGACCATGCGCCGACGACGCTGGCCCGCGGCATCGGTCTGGGTCACCGAAGCATTGTAAGGACCTGCGTCCCGGAGAGGGACGCCTGGGTGGACTACCCTGGCCGTTCGGGTCAATCGCTATCCACGCTCCGCACCACGCCGTGGATGGCATGCGCGATTCGTCATCACGCCACAAAGAAGGGGCGACATGCTGGGACTGTCACGCGCTGACGGTGGCGAAGCGTGAGCCGCCCGCTCACCACCCTGCTCCTCACGCCCAGCCTCGGAGGGGACTTCTTCGGCAGCCTGATCCCGGGCCTCGCTCGAGAGATCGTCGGCGCCAACGGTCGGCTCGTGGTGGTCGAGACTCGGCAGAAGCACTCCCCGCGGGACGAGGCCGGCGAGCCAGGCCCCTTCTCGACGCCGGTCGCGTGGTCCGACATCGACGGCATCGCCTCGGTGACCACCGCAGCAGGCGCGGGCTATCTCTCGCAGGCTCACCGGGCGGGCAAACCGGTGGTGCTGGTATCGAGCACCCAGATGGGCGACCTCGAGGCACCCGTCGTCCGGCCCGACAACCAACAAGGAATCGCCGCGGCCGTCGATCACCTCGTCTCGCACGGTCACACGCGCATCGGCTTCGCGGGCAACCTGGCGCAGAGGGATATCCGCGACCGGTTCGACGCGTATCGAGGTGCGCTCGCGGCCCACGGCCTCGCCGCAGACCCTTCCTTCGTCTACGTCACGCCGGAGAACGGTGAGGCGGGCGGCGTGTCTGCCGCGTCGGGCCTGCTCGGGTCCCCTCACCGTCCCACGGCCCTGGTGGTGGGGACCGACCGCAATGCGATCGGGCTGATGGGCGCGCTGCGGCGCGCGGGGCTCACTGTCCCAGACGACCTCGCGATCGTGGCATTCGATAACAACGCAGCCGGGATGTTCGCGATCCCGAGCCTGACGAGCGTGGACCCCCGATTCGATCACGTGGGCGCACTTGCGGGCCGGCTGCTGCTGGCCGCGATGCGGGGTGAGACCGTGCCAAACGAGACCATCACTCCCGGCGCTGCGACGCTCATGCTGCGGGAGTCCTGCGGCTGCGCGGCAGACTCCCCCCACCGCCCGGCGGATGCGGGACAGCCGCGCGGCACGTCGACGGAGATTCTGGACGCGGGCCTCCGCGGGGCGCTCGAACCGGAGCTGCTGACGGGCGTCGAGGGCGCCGACGGTGAGGCCCGTATCGCAATCGACGCGTGCGTGCGGGACACGACGCGCCTGCTGGAGCGCGGAGAAGACGTCACGCAGGCGGAGATCGCGGGGTTCATGACGTCGTTACAGGCCATCACGTCCCGTCCCGACACGCTGCGGCGCTTGATGGACGCGATCACGCAGGCGGCCGAGGGAGCGGGAATGCCGGACGCGCCCAGCGGTGCATTGTCCTCCCCGGTATCCGCGAGAATCGCCGCCGCCCTGTGGAAGGGCCACGCACGGGCGTCACAGCGCCAGGCCGAGGTGACGGATGCAGCCATCGCCGAACAGTACGTCGTCGACGCCGGGCTGCTCGAGACCGGCGGCGCCGATCCGCGCGACCTGACATGGCTGACGGGCACGCGAGTCAAGGTGGGCGCGCTGGGACTGTGGGAGGACGGACCCGCATCGGGCGAGCTGCGGATAGTCGGCGAGTACGACCGCTCAGGCGCTCCTGTCGACTTGGTGGACACCGTGATGAGGACCGAGAGCTTTCCGCCAGAGTCCCTCATCGCCCGCGCCTCTGCCGCCCAGCGCGAGGTGTGCCTGGTGGTGCCCGTGTGCACCGAGAAGGAGGACTGGGGCCTGCTCGCCGTGGTGGTCGAGATCGACCCGACCGCGGTGCAAGACACGTACCAGCACTGGGCGGCGCTGCTGTGCGCGGCGCTCGAGTCCCAGCGCCGACAGGACGAGGTCCGTAGGAGCGCGCTCTTCGATTCGCTCACTGGGCTGCCCAACCGTCAGCTGCTCATCGAGCAGCTAAACCAGGCCATCGCGTGGCACAAGCGAGGGGGAGTTCCCTACTCCGTGCTGTTCCTTGATCTCGACGGCTTCAAACTCATCAACGACTCCCTCGGTCACCAGATGGGGGACGAGGTCCTCAGGACTGTCGCATCCGTGATCTCTCACACCCTGAGGGACGTCGACACCGGGGCGAGGTTCGGCGGCGACGAGTTCGTGGTGCTGCTCGCCGACACCGGCGCCGCGAAGGCGATGGAGGCGGCGGAGCGACTCCAGTCGGCGCTCGACTTGATGCGCACGTTCGATGGCCACGAGATCGTGACCCGGGCCAGCATCGGGATCGCGTCGAGCGAGGTCGGCTACACGAGCGCTGACGACGTGCTGCGAGATGCCGACGCCGCGATGTACAGCGCGAAGGCGGACGAGCCCGGGACGGTGGCCTACTTCGACGCGCCGATGCACGAGAGTGCGGTCCGCAGAACCGAACTCGCGGACGAGGTGCTGCTGGCGCTGCGAGACCACCAGTTCGAGGTCCACTATCAGCCGATCGTCAACCTGCAGACAGGGCGCATCGACAGGTTCGAGGCGCTCGTGCGATGGAACCATCCCACGCGCGGGCTGATCGAACCCCACGACTTCCTCGCCGACCTCGAGCAGACGTCGCTCATCCTCGACCTCGGCCACTGGGTGCTGGACGAGGTCTGCCGCCAGCTGACCGAGTGGCAGCCGAGCGCCGTCAACGTCAGCGTCAACATCTCCGACAAGGAGTTCTGGAGCCAGAACCTCCTCAACCGGGTGCTCTCGACGCTCGAGCGCCACGAGCTCTCGCCGAGCCGCCTCACGCTCGACATCACCGAGAGCGTGCTGATGCGGCGCCCGGAAGTCGCACTGCGCATCATGCACAAGCTCCACGAGGCCGGGCTCACGCTCCACATCGACGACTTCGGGACGGGGTACTCGTCACTCGAGACGCTTCACCGGTTCCCGGTCGAGGCGTTCAAGATCGACCAGACGTTCATCCAGTCGCTCTCAAGCGCGGAGAACAGTTCCGAACTGATCGCGTCGCTCGTGAAGATGGGCGGGGCGCTGGGGCTGGCGGTGGTCGCCGAGGGCGTCGAGACCGAGGGACAGCTGGCGCTGCTGCGCGAGCTTGGCTGCGCCACCGGCCAGGGATTTCTGTTCATGCCCGCCGTCACCGGGGAACGTGCCAGCACGCTGCTGGGACGAACGCTGCGGGACGACGGACCGGACTAAGACCCCGGACGGCGCGGTTCGAGCCGCGCCCTCACCGCTGCCTGGACCTTGCCCGGATCCACACGCCACGGCGCCCCATGCCCCGGGAGCACCCACGACGCCTCGAGCCCGGCCAGGCGCTCGAGCGAATTCAGTGCGAGGTCGGGCTCGTCCGTGAAGGGCGCAGGCTGAGGTCCGACGTTGCCCGTGAGGACGTGCCTGGTGGTGAGGGCGTCGCCCACGGCCACCGCATCGGCGATCGGCACGTGGACCGCGATCGAACCCGGCGAGTGCCCCGGCAGCGCGATCACCCGGGGCGAGCCAGGAAGGTCCAGGACATCGCCGTCCTCCACCGGAACGACCTCCGTGAGGTGCCGGGTGCGCCACGCCCCCTTGCGCACGGCGTAGGCCGCGAAGCTGACCACGCCCGGCAGGCGCATCCGCCCGCCCGAGGCTGGTGGCTTGTCGCCGCCCTTGGCGCGCGCCGCATCGGCGCTGTGCACGAAGACCGGCACCCCGGTGGCTGCACGCAAGCGCTCGGCGAAGCCGATGTGGTCGCTGTCGCCGTGGGTGAGCACCACGCCCTTCACGTCCCCCAGCGCGCGCCCCAGGACAGCGAGCTCGCGAGTCAGGTCGCGCCAATGGCCGGGCAGGCCGGCGTCGATGACGGTGATGCCCTCGTCGGTCACGACAAGGTAGGAGGCGACGATGTCGTTGCCGATTCGGTACAGGTGCGAGCCGATCTTCATGGGTGTACTCCCTTGATAAGCCGTCGTGCCGCTGGGCGCCTCCCCCGCTGCCGCGACACGTGCACCGAGGGGCTTGGCATGACTAATGTATGTAGTTATCATGGCTACTGTCAATAGTCATCAAGGCTGCCGTCCGCAAAGGAGCCCTCAGTGCCCACCCCGTCCCGCACCAGCCGCGCAGACATAGTCGCTGCAGGCCGCCACATCCTGGACGCAGAAGGCTTGGACGCCCTCACGATGCAGGCCGTCGCCATCCACGTCGGGGTGCGTCCACCATCGCTCTACAAGTACGTCGCAGACCGTGAGGCGCTCATCGTCCTCGTCGCAGACGCGGCGCTCACGGAGATCGAAGCGCTCCTGGCCGCGGCCGGGACCCTCCCCGAACTGGCCCGTGCCCTGCGTGCGTGGGCGCGGGCGCACCCAGCGGCGTTCACCTTGGCGATGTCGGGTCGGGCCACGCAGGAGTCGCTGAACGCCGCGAGCGAGCCGATCCTGCGCATGGGTGCGCGCCTCGCGAGCGAACAGCACGCGCTCGCGGCGGCTCGCCTCGTCACTGCGTGGTGCACCGGATTCCTCACGATGGAGCTCGCCGGCGCATTCCGGCTGGGAGGCGACCTCGACGAGTCCTTCGAGTTCGCACTGGACAGGCTCACTGCCGCACTGTCCCCGCGTTGACCCTGTCGACGGCCGCCGCGCCGCGGCATGACTCCGGGGGGTGAGCCTGAACACGATCAACTCAGCCGGTCTCGGCCCTCGCATGTCGGCCAGGCATGACAGAATCAGCGCATGCCTGGTACGAACCTCACGCGCGCAGAGGCCGAGGCCCGCGCTGCCCTCATCTCCACCGAGACCTACGCCGTCGAGCTGGACCTCACCACCTCCGAGGACACCTTCCGCTCGACATCCACGGTTCGCTTCTCCGCCACCCCCGGAGAGTCGACATTCATCGATCTCATCGCGCCCACGGTGCACCGCATCACGCTCAACGGCGCGGACCTGGATCCGAATGAGCACTTCGCGGACAGCCGCATCGCCCTCCCGGACCTGCAGGCCGCGAACGAACTGACCGTGGTAGCCGACGGCGCCTACATGAACACCGGAGAGGGGCTGCACCGGTTCGTCGACCCCGAGGACGGCGAGGTCTACCTCTACAGCCAGTTCGAGGTCGCGGACACGCGCCGCGTGTACGCGGTGTTCGAGCAGCCCGACCTCAAGGCGGCCTTCACGTTCTCCGTGATCGCGCCCTCGCACTGGCACGTGCTGAGCAACAACCCCGGCACCAAGTCCCCCGTGGACGGCGAGGTCGAGATTGCCGGCAAGTCTCGCGCCAAGGCGCGCTGGGACTTCACCGAGACCACCCGCCTCCCCTGCTACGTGACCGCCATCGTCGCCGGGCCGTACCACCGGGTCGAGGGCACCATCGAGTCCCGCAAGGGCACCATCGGCGCCGACGTGTACTGCCGCGAGGCACTTGCCGAATTCCTCGACGCGGACGTCATCCGGGCCGACGCCCAGGCCGGCTTCACGTTCTACGAGGACAAGTTCCAGATGGACTACCCCTTCGAGAAGTACGACCAGATCTTCGTGCCCGAGTTCAACGCCGGTGCCATGGAGAACGCGGGCTGCGTGACGTTCCTCGAGGACTACGTGTTCCGCTCCAAGGCGGCGGAGGCGCGCATCGAGCGGCGCACCGTGACGGTGCTGCACGAGCTGGCGCACATGTGGTTCGGCGACCTCGTCACCATGAAGTGGTGGAACGACCTGTGGCTCAACGAGTCCTTCGCGGAGTACGTCTCCACCGTCGCCACCGTGGAGACCACCAAGTGGAAGGACAACTGGGTCACGTTCAACTCGCTGGAGAAGACGTGGGCCGCGCGCCAGGACCAGCTGCCCTCCACTCACCCGATCATGGCGGAGATCAGAGACCTTGAGGACGTCGAGGTCAACTTCGACGGCATCACGTACGCGAAGGGCGCCTCGGTGCTCAAGCAGCTCGCGGCCTGGGTGGGCCAGGACGAGTTCTTCGCGGGCGTCGCCGAATACTTCCGCAAGCACCACCACTCGAACACCACGCTGCGCGACCTGCTCGTCGAACTCGAGGCCACCTCGGGCCGCGACCTCTCGGCGTGGTCAGAGGTGTGGCTCCAGAAGGCCGGCATCACCACGCTGCGACCCAAGATCGAGGTCGACACGCACGACGACATCGCGGCGTTCGCCGTGATCCAGGAGGTCCCCGCCGACTGGCCGACGTACCGTCCGCACCGCATCGGGATCGGCGGCTACGACGTGGTGGTCTCGCCCTCCGGCGACACCAGCCTCGAACGCACCATGTTCGTGGAGACCGACATCACCGGCCCGCGCACCGACATCCCCCAGCTCGTGGGCAACCACCGGCCGGCGCTGATCCTCGTCAACGACGAGGACCTTGCATACGCGAAAGTGCGCCTGGACGACCAGTCGCTCGCCACCGCGGTCGAGCACGTCAGCCGGTTCACGGATCCCCTCGCCCGCTCGATGGTGCTCACCGCCGCCTGGGACATGACCCGCGATGGCGAGATGCCCGCTCGCCAGTTCGTGGACCTGGTGCTACGCAACATCGCCCACGAGTCCCAGTCCACGACCGTGATGGTGCTGCTGCGCCAGTTAGCGACCGCGCTCACGCTCTACGTGCACCCCGACCACGCGGAGGACGCGTGCGCTGACGCCGCCGAGACGCTGTGGCTGCTCGCCATCGAGTCCGAGCCGGGCTCGGACCACCAGCTCCAGTTCGTGCGCGCCTTCGCGTCGCTGGCATGCACCGACATCCAGCTCGACAACCTGCAGGGGCTGCTCGACGGCAAGCTGAGCCTGGGCGGATTGCCCATCGACTCGGACCTCGCGTGGGACCTGCTGATCGGCCTCACCGTCGGCGGTCGGGCCACCGAATATGCGATCGAGCTGCAGCTGGCTCGCGACGCCACCGCCTCAGGGCACCGCCGCGCGGCGCACGCCCGCGCCGCGATGGCCACACCCGAGGACAAGCGCCGCGCGTGGGACTCTCTGGTCAACGCGGAGAAGGACCTGCCAAACGCACTGCAGTTCTCCGCCACAGCGGGGTTCATGCATGTCAACGGCACCGCGCTACTCGAGCCGTTCGTCGACGAGTACTTCGCCTCGATCCGGCGCATCTACGCGGAGAAGACCAACGAGATGGCGACGGGCCTGATCGAGGGCCTGTATCCCGTGCGACTGGCGGGCCGCTACGACGGCCTCCAGGAGAAGGCAGATGCCTGGCTCGCCGAGAACGCCGATGCGCACGACGCTCTCAAGCGCCTAGTGATCGAAGGCCGCGACGGCGTGCGACGCGCGCTCGAGAACCAGGCCAAGGACAAGTAGCAGCCACAGCAAGGCGAGGGCCGTACCGGCCCTCGCCTTGCTGCGCCTGACCCCGCAGCATGCCGGGGCGTGAAAAACTGGGGTCATGCTCACCCGCGAAGAAGCCCTCGCCCGCGCCCACAGCATCGGCGCCGTCTCGTACGAGGTGCATCTGGACTTCACGCCGCCGGGCGACACGTTCCGCTCTGTGACCACCGTGTCCTTCCAGGCAGCTCCGGACACCTCCACCTTCCTCGACCTCGTGGGGCGCGTCCGGCGTATCGAGGTCAACGGCCGCGAGGCCAGCCCCGCCGAGGCGTATGGAGGGGGCCGCATCGCGCTGGCAGACCTGGGGGGCGACACCACCGTCACCGTCGAGGCCGACTGCGACTATCGCACTGACGGCCAAGGCATCCACCGGTTCGTCGACCCCGAGGACGGCAGCGTCTACCTGTACAGCCAGTTCGCGGCCGACGATGCGCGGCGCGCCTTCGCGTGCTTTGACCAGCCGGACATCAAGGGCACCTTCGCGTTTACGGTGACCGCGCCCGCAGCGTGGACGGTGGTGTCCAACTCCCTCAGCCCCGAGCCGGAAGCCGTCGCTGGAGGCGCGGACGGCGAGGCCGCGAACCGCTGGGCCTTCGCCCCCACCGTGCCGCTCCCGTGCTACGTGGCGGCCGTCGTGGCCGGTCCGTACGCATCGGCCGGCGGAACCCTGAAATCGGCGAAAGGGGACGTGCCCGCACGCGTCTACGGCCGCGCGGCCCTCTCCGACCACTTGGACGCCGACGAGATGATCGCGACAGTCCAGGCGGGGCTCACGTTGTTTGAAGAGGTGTTCGGCATCCCATACCCCTACGACAAGTACGACCAGCTCTTCGTCCCCGAGTACAACCTTGGTGCGATGGAGAACGCGGGCTGCGTGACGTTCTCCGAGGACCGCCTGGTGTTCCGGTCGCGACCATCCGATGCGATGCGCGAGTTCCGTACCAACGTCACGCTCCACGAACTCAGCCACCAGTGGTTCGGCAACCTCGTGACCATGCGCTGGTGGGACGACCTGTGGCTCAACGAGTCGTTTGCCGAGTTCATGGGCGCATGGGCGACGTCCAAGGTGACGCCGTGGACGGACTCGTGGGTCACGTTCACCGCGGAGCGCAAGTCGATCGCGTACGTGCAGGATCAGCTGCCGACCACCCACCCGATCGTCGCCCAGGTCCCGGACACGGAGGCCACGGTGTCCGCGTTCGACATGATCACGTACGCGAAGGGCGCCTCGGCCCTCAAGCAGCTGGTCGCGTTCGTAGGCGAGGACCGGTTCTTCGCCGGCGTCCACGCCTATCTGACCCGCTACTCGCACGGCAACGCGACGCTCGCGGACTTCCTTGACGAGCTTGAGACGGTCACCGGCCACAACCTCGATGCGTGGGCGGGCGAATGGCTCGAGACTCCTGGCCCATCGACACTACGACCGGTGATCGAGGAGCGGGACGGGGTGATCACCGCGCTGTCGATCGCCCAGGACGTGCCCGCAGACTTCCCCGTCTACCGGACACACCAGGTGCGTGTCGCCGGCTACGTTCACGACGGCGCCGCAGGAGGTTTCGATGAGGTGTGGTCTGCCAGCGTCACCGTCCACGGCTCGGTCACCGAGGTGTTGGCCGCCGCCGGCGAGGTCCGCCCCGACCTGCTGCTGGTCAATGACCGCGACCTCACGTACGCGAAGATCGTCCTCGACGAGGTGTCGCTGGCCTCCGTCACCGAGCACATCGCGGACCTGCGCGACCCGATGGCGCTGGGGCTCGTGCTGGACGCGCTGTGGCACATGGTGCGCGACGCGCAACTGCCCGCGGCCACCTATATCGACGCGGTCCTGGCCGCGCTGCCCGGCGTCGTCAACTCGGAGACGCTGCAGTCGCACCTGCGGACCATCGTCACAGCGCTCTCGCGCTACGTACCCCCCGCGACGGCGGCCGCACAGACGGCCGATGCGGCGGCACGGCTATGGGCGATTCTCGCCGATGCGCCGGCCGGCTCGGACCTTCAGCTCCAGTCGCTCAAGGGCATTGCGCGGGTTGCCTCGACGTCCGAGGACGCCGCTCACCTGGCGGCGCTTGCGGACGGCGACGCGTCCCTCGAGGGGCTGGACATCGACACGGACCTGCGGTGGGACCTGCTCGCAGGGCTTGCGGCGTGCGGCGAGGACGTCGAGAGGCGAGTCTCCGCGGCGCTCGACGCGGATTCCGGCGCGATAGGACGGCGCCGCGCCGCCGGCGTGGGGGGGGGGGGGGGGGGGGGGGGGGGGGGGGGGGGGGGGGGGGGGGGGGGGGGGGGGGGGGGGGGGGGGGGGGGGGGGGGGGGGGGGGGGGGGGGGGNGCGGGCCGCGTACGCGGCCCGCGGGGCTAAGCGAGAGGCGTGGGAATCGTTGGTGCGCCCGGCCTCGCCCGTGCCCAACGCCGTGCAGTACGAGGTCGCCCAGGGACTGGTGCGCGCAGCGGATCCGGATCTGCTGGTCGAGCTCGTGCCCACCATCCTCGCGGACCTGACGGAGTACTACGCCGCGAACGAAGGGTTCGTGGGCAAGCGGGTCGCCACCTACGTGTTCCCTGCCTGGGCGGCGGGGCGCGTCGACGGTCTCGAAACCATGCTCGACGCCTGGCTTGCCGACCACGAGGACGCCCCGTCCGTGCTGCGCAAGGTGGTCATCGAGGGTACCGACGAGGTGCGGCGCGCCCTGCGCGCCCAGTCACAGACCGAAGACTAGGAGCGAGCTCCGCGCACGGCCTCGAGCAGCCGCTGCAGCCGGGGGTGATCGAATAGGTCATCGAGCAGCACCGACTCGCCGTTGGAGTCCGCCAGCGGCACCTGCCAGTTCGGGTACTCGGTGTGCGTGCCAGGGTGGTTCTGCGAGCGCCGCTCCCCCACCGCATCGGCGAGCGACACC
This sequence comes from Demequina ureilytica, assembly GCF_048553575.1. Classification (NCBI taxonomy): domain Bacteria; kingdom Bacillati; phylum Actinomycetota; class Actinomycetes; order Micrococcales; family Demequinaceae; genus Demequina; species Demequina ureilytica. The sequence goes on from NZ_JBLZIE010000002.1 coordinate 334,654, forward strand.
GCCGTGAGCAGTGCAGGCGAATGCATGGCGAGCTTGTGGACGGCTGCCACCAGGTCGTCCTCGTTCCAGTCCTCGATCAACCAGTCGCGCTCGCGCAGGTAGTGCACCAGCGCGTCCCGCTGGCTGTCGGACTCGGTCATCTCCGCGTCCGCGCCCCCGGCCAACAGCCCGAGCCCACGCCGCACCTCGATGTGCTCGCCCGCGAGGAACGCGGCGGTGGGCGGCAGGTCGTGGACGGTGACGGACACCAGCGCATCCGCGCGATAGCGCTCGGGAGGCGTGGGCGAACCATCCTCTTGCTTCTCGAACAGCGCCACGACAGTGCCGAGCAGCCCGCGGTGGTTGAGGTAGTCCGACACCCACGGCTCGAGGGTGCCCAGGTCCTCGCCGATGACGATCGTGCCCGCGCGGTGCGCCTCGAGCGCCAGGATGCCGATCAGCGCCTCGTGGTCGAAGTTGACGTACACGCCGTCGTCGGGCCCGTGGCCGTCCGGGATCCACCACTGGCGGAAGAGCCCCAGGATGTGGTCGACGCGCAGCGCACCGGCATGGCGCACGGCCGCACGGACGACGTCGCGGAACGGGAAGTATGCCGCGGCCTCGAGTGCCCGGGGCTGCCACGGCGGCTGCGACCAGTTCTGGCCGTGCTGGTTGTACATGTCCGGCGGGGCACCGACGTTCATGCCGGTGGCCAGCACTCGGCCCAGGGACCAGGCATCCGCGCCGTGCGGGTGCACCCCCACGGCGAGGTCGGTCATGATCCCGATCGACATCCCGGCCTCGGCCGCATCGGCCTGTGCGCGCGCCAGCTGCTCGTCCGCCACCCACTGCAGCCACGCGTAGAACAGCACGCGCTCGCTGTTCTCCTCGCGCCACGCCTCGATCGCGGACGAACGGGGGTTCGAGAACTCCGCGGGCCACGGCAGCCCCTTGTGCGCCTCGGAGATCGCGCACCAGGTTGCGAACTCCTCCAGCGCCGCTCCCTCACGCAGGCAGAAGGCCTCGAACCGGGCCTGACGTGCGGCGGAGCGCGGAGCCTCGAATACCTGCTCGAGCGCCGGGGCCTTGGCACGCCACGACGCGTCCCGGTCGAGCAGGTTCACCTCCGTGTTGGCGCGACGGGGGCGCTCGGACTCCCACTCGATCACGGCGCGCTGCTGCGACGGCACGTACGCGACCTCGGGGATGTTCTCGATGCGGATGTACAGGGGATTCAGGAACCGCCGTGACGTGGGCAGGTACGGAGACGGCTCCATGGGCGGCACAGGCTCGCCGGCGTGGAGCGGGTTGATGAGCATGAAGTCGGCGCCCTCGCGAATCGCGGCGAGCGCGCACAGGTCGCCCAGATCGGCGAAGTCGCCGATTCCCCAGGACCGCTCCGAGCGCACCGAGTACAGCTGCGCCGCGAGCCCCCACGGACGATCGCGCCGGACCTGATCGGGCACGGAGATCCGCTCGGGCGTGACGACCACCCAGCCGCGCCCGCGCCGCCCCGTCGTGGCGGCGTTCAGGCGGTGCCACCCGAGCGGCAGGTCCCCGGGCACACGCATCGTGGCACGGCCGACGTCGTGATTGTCGATGTGGCGCGGAGCGACGTAGATGTCGAGCTGTGCCAGGTCGCGCTTCTCGCCGCTCTCGAGCACCAGTCCCACGGCGACGGGCTCGCCGTCGGGCACGTGGATCGGCACCTCGACGGACGTGCCTTCGGTCACGACCGTGATCGGGGGAACCATGCGCCGCCACGGCAGGTCTTCAAGATCTGCGAGCGAGCGCTCGCATGCGACGTCGTCGCGCGCGTCCACGCCCATCGACGCGAGCGCCGCACGGATGGCGGGCGCTGAGCACGGCACGCGAGCGCCATTCCAGGCCGTGTAATCGACCGAGATGCCGCAGGCGCGCGCGAGCGCGGCCAGGGCAGGCGTGGGCAGCGGGCGATCGGCGTCAGTCACGTGGTCCATCCTGCCAGGTCGCCAGCGCACCAAGAAGGCACGCAACGGCCGATGCGCGGGTCGAGGGCCGCGTGATGGTTACCCTGGGAGGCGTGCTGCACCTCACCACCTCCCCCTCTCCTTCCCCCTCGCCCGTCGTCGAGTTGCCCTCGGGCGAAGACGTCGGGACCTGGTTCGGCAACGTGTCCCAGAACCTGATCGGGTTCGGCATCATGCTGATCGTCGTCATCATCCTGTGGTTCGCAGGCCGCGCTGCCATCAATGGCTTCACGCGTGCGATGGAACGCGGCGCGCCACTCGCGGATGCCCGGGCCCGCCGCGCGCTGTCTCGGGCGCGCATCAAGCTCCCGGACCCGAACACGGTCGAGGAGCGCCTCGAGGCCGAACGCCGCCGTCAGCGCGCGGGCACCTTGCGGAAGGTGCTCAAGTCCGCCCTGGCAGTGGTGCTGATCGTGCTCATCCTCATGACTGGTATGGCAGTGGTGGGTGTCCCCGTGGGGCCGATGATCGCCTCCGCGGGCATCCTCGGCGTCGCGCTGGGCTTCGGTGCGCAGTCGCTCGTCAAGGACGTGCTCTCCGGCACCTTCATGCTCATGGAGGACCAGTACGGCGTGGGCGACGTCGTGGACCTCGGCGAGGCCATCGGCGCCGTCGAAGAAGTGGGGCTTCGGTCGACCCGGCTGCGCGCCCTCGACGGCACCGTCTGGTACGTCCCCAACGGGGAGATCCGTCGCGTCGGCAACATGACGCGCATGTGGAGCCGCGTCATGATCGAGGTGCGGTTCGCCTACGACACCGACATCGAGGCGGCCCGGCAGGCCATGATCGATGCTGTCGAAGCGGCCAAGGCGCGCGAAGAGGTGGCAGCCGCAATCCTGGGTGAGCCGGAGGTCGCAGGCATCGAGTCGCTCGAGTACAACGCCATCATGCTGCGCCTCATGTGCCAGGTGAACCCGGCGACGCAGTGGGACGTGCAGCGTGAGGTGCGACGCGAGATGCGTCGGCTCTTCGCTGAACGTGACATCTCGCTCGCGGTGCCAGGAGAGGCGATGGTCTTCGACAGCAAGGCCAAGCGCGACAAGGTGGAGCTGCACGATTCCGCGCGGCCGGGATCCGAGACGGCGCCCACCGACGACGACGGCCGCCCCCTGCCTCCCGCCAACGACGAGGACTGACATGACGACACCTGGGATGAACATCGGCTCCGAGGCTCCCCAGGCCGAGGGCCAGAGCTTCTATGACGCGGTAGGCGGATACCCCACGTTCGAGCGGATCGTCCGCCGCTTCTACGCGGGCGTCGCCGAGGACCCGGTGCTGGGCCCGATGTACCCCGAGGAGGACATGGAGGGCGCGACCGAGCGACTCACCATGTTCCTCGTGCAGTACTGGGGCGGACCCACCACCTATTCCGACCAGCGCGGCCACCCCCGCCTGCGAATGCGACACCAGCCCTTCCACGTCAACCCCGAGGCCCGGGACCACTGGGTCGCGCTGATGCGCGACGCGGTCGCATCGGCCGACCTCGCTCCGTTGCACGCGGTCACCCTGATGGACTACCTCGAGCGGGCCGCCCACTCGATGGTCAACACCTTCGAGCCCACCCCCGAGGACTGAACCCGACCCGTTACCGGATCCAAGGAGCCACGCATGGAGCACGTCCAGGACGTCTGGGCCGATCAGGCCGTCGCATCGGGAATGGCGGTGCTCGACCTCCGCAGGCTGGGCGAGAACGAGTTCGAGGGCGACTCGCTCCCGATGCCCGGGGGCCGCGCGTACGGCGGCCAGGTGCTCGCGCAGGCGCTGCTCGCCGCGGGCCACACGGTCGATGGCGAGCGACCCATGCACTCGATGCACGGCTACTTCCTGCGCCCCGGCGACGCCTCCCGACCCATCACGTTCGAGGTCGAGAACCTGCGCGACGGTCGCTCCTTCTCTGCCCGGCGCACTCACGCCTTCCAGGACGGCAAGCCGATCCTGTCGATGATCGCGTCGTTCCAGCTGCCGCAGGACGGGCCTGAGCACTCCGTGTCCATGCCCGAGGTGCCGGGGCCCGATGCGGTGGTCTCCTCGGTCGACATCCTGGCGCCCTTCGAGGGCGATGCGCGGGCGGACTACTGGCTGAAACGCACCCCGTTCGACCTGCGCCACGTCGAGGGTTCGCTGCTGCTCCAGCCAGACAAGCGTCCCAAGCAGTACCAGACCACCTGGATCCGACTGCGGCGCCCTATCGAGGGATCCGACCTGCTGCACCGGGCGCTGCTCGCATTCCAGTGCGATCAGGTCATGCTCGAGCCGCTGCTGCGACGTCACGGTGCCTCATGGATGACGCCTGGCCTCAACTTCGCCAGCCTGGATCATGCGATGTGGTGGCACCGGCCAGCGCGCGCCGACGAGTGGCTGCTGTACGTCCAGGACGCGCCGACGGCGCAGGGCGGCCGCGGGCTCGGGGGCACGTGGGTGTTCTCGGAGGACGGCCGCCTGGTGGCGTCCGCCTCTCAGGAGGGCATGATCCGCATGCCCTCCTGAGGGCGGGACGACTGCGTCAGCCCGCGCTGTCACCCGGGGCGACGACCGCCTTCACCGTCCGCAGCAGGATGATGATGTCGGAGATCAGCGACCAGTTCTCCACGTAGTACAGGTCGAGCCGCACTGACTGCTCCCAGTCAAGGGTGCTGCGTCCGCTCACCTGCCACAGGCCGGTCATCCCGGGCCTGGCCAGCAGCCGGCGTCGTGCCGTGTTGGTGTAGAGCGCCACCTCCTGCGCGATCTGCGGACGGGGACCGACCAGACTCATCGATCCTCCGAGGACGTTGAACAACTGCGGGAGCTCGTCCAGCGAGTACTTGCGCAGCACCCGTCCCACGGGCGTGATCCGCGGATCGTCCTTCACCTTGAACAAGGGCTGTTCCGCCGTCCCCTGCTTCGCGAGCAGGTCCGCGAGCTCTGCGTCGGCGCCGACCCGCATGGACCGGAACTTCAACATCTCGAACGTCGAGCCGTAGTGTCCGATCCGCTCCTGCCGGTACAGCACCGGGCCGGGGCTCGACATCCGCACGAGCACGGCGAGAGCGAGCAGCACCGGAGAGAACAGCACGATCAGCGTGGAGGCCGCGATGATGTCGAAGGCACGCTTGAAGAGCCGCTGGTCCCGGCCCAGACGCGGAGTCTCGACGTGGATGAGCGGGAGTCCGCATGCGGGCCGGGTGCGGATCCTCGGTCCGGCGACGTCCGTGATGTTCGGCGCCAGCATCAGGTGCTCGCGACCGGGTTCGAGGCTCCAGCTGATCTCCTTCACCCGCTCCGGCGACAGGTCGTCCGTGCCGGTCACGATCACCGTGTCGGCACCGCACGAGACCATCGCTGATCGGACGTCGGCCACCAGCGAGTTCGCGTTGTCGGACGTCATGCACGCCCCGACTACGCGGTAGCCAGCCGCGGGCGCCCGCTCGAGCTCGCCGTGAATCTGACGCACCGAGGACTCGGAGCCCACGAGCAGCACGTGCGTACTCCAGCCCCCGCGGCGCCGCTGGGCCTTGAGCCACTGACGCCACAGCGCGCGCTCAAACAGCAGGGTGGCGAAGCCGGCCGGCATCGCGACCGCGATGAGGCCCTGGATAGACGGGTGGGGCGAGAAGACCGCGACGACAGCAATGGCCGCGACGACAGTGATGGTCGCCTGCCACATTCGTCTGAACTCCGTGGCCCCCGCACCGGTCACCCGATGGCTGCGAGTGTCCTCCATCGTGAGGCCCATCAGCCAGGCCGCGATCAGCGCCACGCTCGACACCACGGTGCGGAGGTCCACCTCCGCCATCCACAGCGCCATGGTGCCGGCCACGGTGGCCGTGACCACCGCCGAATCGGTCAGCTGGAGGATCCGCTTGTACCGGCGGCTCCAATGCGGGACCTCCGATGAGCCGCCCCTGTGACGCGCGCGCGTGCCGCCGCCGCCAGCAGCGGCGCCCGGGCTGCCCGCCCCGGCACCAGGTCTCGCGATCGCGAGGCCCCCATCGCGTCTGTCTCCGACCCCCGCCTCGAACGGATGTATGGGTTCTGTCGTAGTCACGTGTCTATCCCCCCCAGCTGTGTTGTGACACTCGCCGCCCGCGCCCTGATGGCGAGGCGTACGTCGGCTGATTAGCGCGCGATGTCCCCTTCCCTCGCTCGAGTCCCGATGGGTCGCTTGCGCCGATCGGCGACGTCCCGATGAACGGTGGTTGCCGGCCGCGCCAGCCTTCGGATGCGCCGTCGCGGCACTGCCTCGCGATACACCGCCGCGTACTCGGCGGCGGCCCGTGACGTGGCAAGCCATGCCGTGCCGCGGGCGGACTCGCTCCGAGCACGAGCGAGCTCCGTCGGATCCGCCATCAGGCTTCGCAGGGCTGCGGCCATCGCGTCCGGATCACCCGGCGGCACCAACCGGCCTGCGGCTCCGTGCTCGAGGATCTCGGGGACGCCCCCGACCGCGGTCGCCACGACCGCGCAGCCCGCGGCGCGGGCCTCCGAGACGTTGAGGCCGAACGGCTCGGCCAGTGCGGCGCTTGCGAAGATCTCGGACTGCTCGAGCTGCACCCACGGTGTCAGCGACGGGCCGAGGAAGTGAACCGAGTCCGTCAGCCCTGCCGCGCCTGCCTGCGCCTCAAGCACGTCTCGATCAGGGCCCCAACCCACGATATTCAGGTGCCACTGCGGGTAGTCGCCGGCGACGAGTTCGAAGGCCCGGATCAGGTCGTGGACGCCCTTGCGGCCGTGGAGGCCGGAGACGGCCACGATCCCTGGGCGGCGGAGCAGACCGAGGTCGTCGGGTGGCAGCTCTTCTCGGGCCGAGCCGATCGTGCCGTTGAGCACCACCCGGAGCTTGCGCTCGGGCACTCCCCGCTCGATCAGCAGTGCGCGCTCGGCTTCGCTCACGGCGACCATGACCTTGCCCGCCCTCATCAGCCACCAATGGGCATCGAACGAATTGTGCACCGTCGTCACAGTCGTGACACTCGTCACACGGCTCACGGCCCACGCCGCGACCGCAGAGGACATCATGTGTGCGTGGATGACATCCGCGTCCGTCTCCCGCACGAGCGACAGGAGGCGACTCACCGCCTGCGTGAACGATGCCACCGAGGTCGGCTCTGGCTGCTCGACCACCCGTACACCGTGGCCGCGCAAGAGTTCGTCATACGCCCCGGGCGCCGCCGCGAACCACACGTCCATTCCGGAATCGGCCTGGCAGCAGGCGAGATCCACCGCGACGTGGACACTGCCATTGCCCCGCTTGCCATGCTTGAGTGCGTGGATCACGCGCAGCGGGCGCTCCGAGCGCATGCCGGCCGCGTCGGCCGGCGCCGCTTGCGCGCCGCCGGCCTTCGCCCCCCCGGGCACTGTCCTCTTCCTCACGGTGACCCCCCCACACATCGCGACTGCTGTCTCGCGAAGCCGCTACGCGCCCCCTGTGTGACCTAGGTCACATTCCGGGAATATGGTACAGACGCTACTACGGCAGCCGTTTCGCGCAAGTTAAATGCTGGCAACCAGCGTGCGACGACGGAATGAACCGTCTGTAGACCCGCCGGAGGAGCGAGTCAGCGACGCGCGCGTGCCGGTCCGGCCTGAGCGTGAGGCAGTCGCACGCGCGAAGGTGAGCCAAGCGCGCGCACCCGGCCCGCGCGTCGGGCGGTGGAGGCCGGGCCCCTCGGCCGCGACTGCGCCACGCCATGAGCGAGAATCCCAAGGCCCAGCCACAGGATCCCCGACGAGTCCGAGAGGTCAGGGCTCGCGATGACCTTCCCGATCACGGCGGCGACGAGCGCCCACACCACGGGTGCGTGGGAGTGCAGTCTCAGCGCGGGGAGCGTGATCGCCAGCAGCGCCGCGACGAACAGGATCATGCCGATGACCCCCACCGCGCCGAGCAGGGTGAACACGAGAGAGGACGCCCGGACCGAACCCAACCCGATGCCCAGGCCCCAGGTCCGCATGAAGATGTCGAAAGATCGCGCATCGGACGTGGAGCGATCATCGAAGGAGGTCGACTCGAGCTTCTCGTCGACCTCCGCCGTGAACAAACCGACGAGCACGGGCAGCGCCAGCACGGCGCCCGCGATCACCCCGAGCGCCCCGACCGCGTTCGCACGCGACACGCGCAGATCGAGCCGCACCAGCCGCCATGCCATCACCGCGACTGCCAGCACGACCAGAACGGCGCCAGCCACGAGGAACGTGGTCGACGTCGAGACGAGCCCCAGGAAGATCGCGGCGGCCGCGAGCGCCACCGCTGCGACCCGGCGGGCTCCCCGAGTCTGCGAGGCCAGCGACACGCCGTAGGCCGCGGCCGCTATCGCCGAGCCGGCCAGGCCCGCCGGCTCGGAATGAATCCCCCGGAACCGCGGCACGCCACCGGGCGCCTGCTCGATGTAGAGAAACGACGGAGAGTTCGCGAACACCCCCTCGGGAAACGGGACGCCGGCGTGGATCGCCAGGTAGCGCCACAGCGCGAGCGCAATCCCCACTCCTAGCGGGATCGCCAGCAAGGACGGGGCCGTCGTGCGGGACCGCGCCAGGATGACGATGATCACGATCCCGAGTCCGAGGTAAAGCAGTTGGGCGATGTTCGACGAGTTCACGACGCCGGGAATCAGTGCCCAACGTCCCTCCGTCACGGTCTCCATCCCGGCGAACGCAAGCGGCGCGAGCAGCACCACCAGCGCTGACCACGCCAGCAGGACCAGAAGCAGCGTCACGCCGGGGATCTCGGCCAGACGCGGCGCGCCGGGCGCGCCCGAGCGCGCGAGCCACTGCAGGGCGAGCAGCGCCGCGCCTCCGAGCGCGACGGCATAGAAGGTCGGGAGCGCCTCGCCGCCGGCAACCACGGCGGCGCCGGCCGGTGTGATCGCGCCGATGGCCAGTGCACGCTCATACCTGCCGCTGACGATTCCGTAGACGACGGCGAGGGCCGTCGTGACCATGAGGAACGCCATGGTCGGTACGCTAGCGTGCACAACAGGCTCTCCGTCAGGGTTCTCGGAGCCTTGCTCGTCGGGAGGTGACGATGGATCTGAGGGATCTGACCCGTTTCGCGCTGGCCGGGTGGAAGTGGATCGCGCTGTGCGTGGCCCTGGGAGTGGGTCTCGCCGTCGCCTACCTCGGCTCCACACCGTCCGTGTACCAGGCGAGCGCGGCCGTGGTGGTGCTGGCCAATGGGCCCCAGTCGATCACCGAGGCGGAGCAGGGCGTCAACATGAGCGCACAGCTCGCCAACACCGTGGCGACGATCATCGACTCCCCCGCGGTGCTCGAATCGGTCAGCACGGAGTCGCTGTCCGTCGGCGAGCTGCTCGATATGACCGCTGCGCAGGCGCCACCACAGACGTCCTCCATCGAGATCGTCGTCGAATCGACGAACCCCGAGGTCGCCGCGTCAGTGGCGAACGGAGTCGCTGCCAGCGCCACAGAGATCGTTCCCGAGATGCTGGGCGACGACGGCGAGGAGGGCAAGCTGCCCGTCATCATCGAGGTCATCCGCCCGGCCACGGAGCCGGGCTCGCCTTTCTCCCCGAACGCCCAGGGCGTCATGGTGATCGGGACGGCGCTCGGTCTGTGCGCCGGACTGGCGATCGCGATCGGCCTTGGCGCCGCGAAGCCTCGACAGCGTGCGCGCCGCGTCATGATCCGGCGTTCTCGTCGCAACACGAAGGACACGATGCTCAGGTAGCGTCGACCTACGCGACCCGGCCACGTTCGGCCGAGGAGCAACCCCGGGGGGCACGGGGAGTGGCAATGGGGGGCTGTCATGCAGGGAAGCAGTACACGTATCGCGGTGACACCGGGGCTGTGGGTGCGCGCATGAGCGGCGTCCTGGTGCACGAGTGGATCGCCCAGTCGGGCGGGAGCGAGAACGTGCTCGAGGCCATGAGCACCATCTACCCGGACGCGGACATCGTTTGCCTGTGGAACGACTCGACCGGCCGGTTCGACCCTCAGCGGCTTCACGAGACCTGGCTCGCGCGCACCCCGCTGCGTCAGAGCAAGGCCGCCGCCCTGCCCCTGATGCCGCCCACCTGGAGGCGTCTGCGAACCGAGGAACACGAGTGGGCACTCATCAGCTCGCACCTGTTCGCACACCACGCGTACTCCGCTCAACCCGAGGTAGAGCGGTTCGTCTACGTCCACACTCCCGCGCGCTACATCTGGAGCCCTGAGCTAGACGCACGCGGGGCGGGGTTGCCGGTGCGAGCCGCCTCCGCATCGTTCAAGCGCATCGACCGCCGCCGCGCACGTGAGGGCGCGTGCTTCGCAGCGAACAGCGCCTTCGTGCGCGGCCGCATCCGCGCCGCGTGGGGGATCGATGCCCGTGTGATCCATCCCCCAGTCGAAGTCGAGGCCATCCAGGAGCGCGACTGGCCGTCCGAACTGGACGAGGCGGATCGGGCAACGCTGGACGCACTGCCGGACTCGTTCGTGCTCGGCGCATCCCGGTTCATCCCGTACAAGCGGCTAGACCTCGTGATCCGGACGGGCGAGGTGGCGAACATGCCCGTCGTGCTCGCGGGCAAGGGACCCGAGCACGCGCGCCTGCGCCAGGCGGCGTCAGCGGCATCCGTCGACGTGCGGTTCGTGCTTGCGCCGTCCGATGCGCTCCTGAGGGCGCTCTACTCCCGCGCGAGCCTGTTCGTGTTCCCCGCCATCGAGGACTTCGGCATCATGCCGGTCGAGGCGATGGCGGCGGGAACCCCGGTGCTCGCCCAGAGGGTCGGCGGCGCCGCCGAGAGCGTCCTACCCGGGATCTCGGGCGCGCTCACGGCGTTCGAGTCAGATGCGGACATCGCTCGCGCCCTGTCCGACGCGCTGGCCGTCGAGCGGTCGACGGTGAGGGCTCACGCCCTGCGCTTTTCACGGTCGCGCTTCGACGGCGAGATCCGGGAGTGGGTGGGGCGGTGACGGACGTGATGGTGAACGGAGCATTCCGGGGGCAGCGGGTGACCGGCCAGCAGCGATACGCCACGGAGATCGCTGACCGGCTGCTCTCACTTCCAGGCATCGAGGAGGCTCAGCCGAGCGGCCGGTGGTCGGGCACCTCCGCGCGTGAATGGGCCTGGACTCTCGCGCGCCTGCCGGGGCTCGCGCGCGGGTCGACGCTCGTCTCGTTGACCTCCCGCGCGCCGCTGGGGACCCGACAGGTGCTCGCCGTCCACGACCTCTTCGTCCTCACGCATCCGCAGTGGTACTCGCGCCGCTACGTCGCCACTCACGCGCCGGCCCTCCGGGCGCAGATCAAGGCCGCACACGCGGTGGTCGCCGTGAGCGAGCCCGCCGCCGCGCAGATCGAGGCGCATTTCGGGGTGGACGTCGTGGTCGCACCCAACGCCCCGAGCCAGGTCTTTCTCGACGGCGGACACACGGGAGACGCCGTGCTGGACAGGATCAAGGTGGCGGCAGGCAACTACCTGCTGGCCGTGGGCAGTCTCGACCCCCGCAAGAACCTGGCGCGCCTCGCCGCCGCCTACGGACGTCTGACCGCCGCTGAGCGCGCTGACACTCCCCTCGTCGTAGTGGGCGCGGGCGCCGGAATCTACCGGAGCGCCGATTTCGACTGGCCCGACGGCATGATCGGTGCCGGCTACGTCTCAGACGACGAGCTCGTCACTCTCTACCGGGAGTCCACAGCCGTGGTGTTCCCGTCACTCGCGGAAGGCTTCGGGCTGCCGCTCGTCGAGGCCGCTGCGGCAGGAGCACGCGCACTTGTCATCTCCGACATCCCGGTGTTCCGGTGGATCTGTGGCGAGGGCGCGGAGTACGTGGACCCCCGGTCTGAGGACTCGATCCTCCACGGCCTGCGCGCCGGGATCGAAGGTCACTCCCCCGCGATCGACATCGATGGAACCCGTTTCGACTGGGACGCCTCGGCGGCCGTGGTCGCGCAGGCGTGCGGGCACTCCGGAGGCACACGATGACCACGCTGCGCACCGCCGTCGTGCTCGCATCGGCCGGGCGCCCTGCCCTCCTCGCCGCCGTGATGAACGACGTCGATGGGCAGACGCACGCACCCGCCCAGCGCATCGTGTCCGTGCCGGATGCCGACAGCCTTCCGGCCGAGACCCGCGGGTGGACCACCGTGACCGGCACGCGCGGCCTCGCCGCACAGCGCAACTCCGGGCTCGACGCCGTCGACCCGGACATCGACGTGGTGGTGTTCTTTGACGACGACGCGGTGGTGCGCGCCGACTACCTCGAGCGTGCGGTGGAAGCCTTCGAGAGATCCCCCGAGGTCGTGGCGTTGACGGGGCGGGTGTTGCTCGACGGCGCCGCGCACTCCTCGGGCGAGGTGTCGGTGGAGGATGCCGACGCGGCACTCGCGGCGTCCTGGGAAAGGCCCACGACAGGTTCCATCGCACGACGGCGCACGCTGTACGGCTGCAACTTCGCGGTGAGGCGTTCGCTCGCCCAGGACGTGCGGTTCGACGAGCGCCTTCCCCTGTACTCGTGGCTCGAGGACCACGACTTCGCGCGCCGAATGCTGCCGCACGGTTCCCTCGTGACTGCGGACGATTGCGTGATCGTCCACCGCGGCGCCACCTCGGGAGGGCGTACCAACCACGTCCGGCTCGGGTACTCGCAGTTCATGAATCCCGTCTACCTCGCCCGCAAAGGGAGCTTTCCGCTGTGGCTGTCCGCGTGGGAGATTTTCAGGCCGGTGTCACGCAACGTCGTCTTGGCCGCCGTGGGACCACAGTCGCATTGGCGCCGCGAGCGCGTGCGCGGGAATCTGCTCGCGCTGCGGGATGCTGCGCGCATGCGAATCAAACCCGAGCGCATCATTGACCTGTGAGGAAGGGGGCCGGACCAGGATGAGGATTCGCACCGTGATCATCACCGCCGTTGCGGCGGCGGTGACCATCGCCCTCGTGGCGATGGTGCTGATCGTCAATCGTGCCGCTCCCGCGTCCGTGCCCGACATCGCGGTGACAGCCTCGTCGACCGATGCGGGCACGCGCGCGAGCGAGCTCGTGACGGCGGCCATCGCGACGCCCGCGCCGTCCCCGACCCCGGCGCCGGGCGTAGTCCCCTCGGTCGCTCCCGCCCCCAGCCCCGGCGTCGAGTCCTCGTCGCCCTCGTCAGGCGCAGCGACGTGGCGCTCCGACGGCGAGACCGAAGGGGCGTGGGTGACGCTCGAGTGGGACATTCCTACCCCGGTCAACCGCATCCGTGTGGACGGGGCCGAGGACGGCTTCGTGACGGCGCTCGTGACCTTCGACGACGGCAGTAATGTCCTCCTCACCCCAGATCTCAGCGGCAACGTCCTGGTGAACATCCCCGAGCGCGAGGCAAGCGAGGCGACGCTCACGTTCATTGAGGCGGCCGAAGGTGCGGATTCCGTCGGGCTCCGGGCATTTGTGATCGACGACTCCGGCGAGGACGTGGACGCGGTGCAGACGTCAGCGGTGACCGGATCGGACGGCTCGGGCGACCACCAAGCGGTGACGGACGGCGACCTCGCTGCCGGTGACGTGGGGCAGACATGGCGTCCGCAGGAGTCGCCGGCGTGGCTCGGGCACACGTGGCCGCGCCCGGTCACGGTGTCGAGCGTCCAGGTCGCCGGAGGGGTGTACGGCTTGTCCACGCCGGCGACCCTGGTGTTCAGCGACGGCAGCTCGGTGCCGGTGGCCGGGATCGGCCCCGGAGTGCAGCCGGTCACCACGGTGGCGTTTACGCCCCGCACGGTGTCGTGGGTGAGGCTCGAGTTGGAGTCGACCGCCATGGCGGTGGCCGAGTTCGCGGTCTACGGCCCCGGCACCACTCCCCCGTCGTGGCCGGCGGAGGAGGGCGTCGAGGTCGCGCCACCGGCTCCGCAGGACTGCGGGAGCACCGGCACGCCAATCGGCCAGCCACAGGACTCGGCCCTTGCCCTGGTGTGCCCCGCTCCGGGCGCCCAGGTGGGGCCGGAGGCCACGGTCGTCGTCAGCGGGCCCGCCGGCCAGCTACTGACGGCCTCTGCGTGGGTGTCCGACGGCGACGGCGAGGGGATCGAGGAGATCGAGAGGATGGTCGTGGGTGACGACGGCCTCGCCAGGCTGGAGATCGAGACGTCACAGCTGCTCTCGGGGCCCTTCGCCATCCGGCTCGAGGTGCCCGGGTCCGACGTCCCGCTCTACGTCCAGCTGTTCAACACGGGCGGCGTCGACGCCCCTGCGGACGGCCACGCACCCGAAGGCATGACCCTCCAGTTCGAGGACGACTTCGACGACCCCTTGTCGGTGACCTGGAACGGGCGCAGCGCCCGCTACGCAGGAACCAAGCCCGCTGGCGGGAGCGGATCCGAGTTCGGCGGTGCCGTCTTCATGGATCCGGCGCGCGATCGCGAGCTCCTCGCGACCCTCGAAGGAAGCTTGCGGATCCGCGTCGAGCCGCTCGGCGGAGTCGATCCGTGGGGATGGGACCGCACGTTCGCGAGCGGGCTGCTGTCCTCGACGAGGGTGGGCGGTTCGGGCTTCTCGGCCCAGTACGGCTACTTCGAGGCCAGGATGCTGGGCCCGGCGGGCCGGGGCACGTGGCCCGCGTTCTGGATGCTCGACACCGAGTCCGCGATCCATCCCGAGGGCCCGTCGGGCGAGGTGGACGCCGTCGAGTTGTACGGCCACCAGACCAGCAGCACCTGCCACACGCTCCACAACTGGCCCGTCGTGGAGCGCGAGGGCGTGGGCCCGCACTGCTCCGAACACCTGGGGCAGGGCGACTGGGCGCTCGAGTGGCACACGTTCGGCGTCAAGATCCGCCCCGGTGGCGCCGACTTCTTCATCGACGGCGAGCACGTCAAGTCCGAGGAAGGACTGTTGAGGGATGACCTTCCGTACTACTTCATGCTCAATCTGGCCGTCGACGGCGGCTGGCCGGTCATGCTCGACCCCACGGGCGGCACGGCAGACCTGTACGTCGACTGGGTGCGGGTGTACTCATGACGAGCCGAACTCACCCGGGCGCGACCGCCGCAGCGCGGCGAAGGAACCCGGTCCCTCCTTGCCGGAACCGCGCGGCGATCAGACGCCGGGCGAGCGGCCTCGGCGCCATCAGGGTCGCGAGCGACCATCCCGACACCATCACCCGGTGCGCGATGCCCTCGGGGCCGGGCGCGAACGGCGCGCTGAGCGCATTGCGGAACATCCGCCAGGCGGAGTCCGTCGGGATCGGTCGCTCGTGCGGGCGGAGCCGACGATGAGCGACGCGCAGCTGCAGAAGGTGGCGCCCCCGGAAAAGGGGCCGCAGATCGTCCAGCTCGGACCCCGAGACCTCGAGAGCAAACAGGTGACGTCGATAGGCCTGATCGATCTGCTGCGCGAACCGGCCCTCGTCCGAGAGCAGGAAGCTGCGGTTCTCGCCGTGCTGTCGGTAGCGCACCAGGGGCGTGGACAGCGTGACGACGTCGCCGAGAAACGGCGCGGCGGCGAGGGTCGAGGAGTCGGTGTCCTCACCGCACCGGCCGTCCAGCGGGAAGAGCCGCTCGAGGAACTCGCGCGAGTACGCGTTGCCGGAGCCTGGGGGCGTGGGGTAGGCGCTCGTGGCGCGCATCCACGTGCGGATCTGGTCCGGCGTCGGCACACGGTCGAAGGCGGGGAACACGCCACCGGCGGGATTGCCGTGCCTGTCGATGCGAGTCATCGGAAACTGAACCTTGCTGATGCCCGGCCCCCACGCATCGGCGATGTGCTGAGCAACCGAAGGCTCCAGCACGTCGTCGGAGTCCAGGAAGATCACCACGTCGCCCGTCGAGGCGGCGAAGCCCGTGTTGCACGCGACGCGCGGACCGGCGTTGTCCTGGAAGATCGCGGTGATGCGGGTGCCGTAGCTCTCGATGACGTCTCGCGAGCCGTCGGTGGAGCCGTCGTCGACCACCACCACCTCGACATCCGGCCAGCGGACCGCCAAGGCGCTGTCGATGGCCGCCCCCACGAACGCCTCGTAGTTGAAGTTCGGCATGACGACACTCAGTCGACGCATCGGGCCCCCCTCGATGGTGAACGGACCGCGTCCGGGCGCCCCGAGGAGCGTCGCAGTCCGTCGTGCCAGCAGTCTATTCCGCTCCTCGCGCTGGCGTGGGTCACCGGCTCGAGCGATCCACGCCGAGGGGAGGAGAGAATCTCGTGACCACCACATCGCAGGCGGGGCCGAGCTACCGGCGGGCCACGCTGATGATGACCGCAACGAGCATGCTCGTCCCCCTGGGCGGTCTGGTCACCGCGCCGGTGCTCGCCCAGGGACTCGGGACCGACGGGCGCGGAGAGTTCGCGGCGGCGCTCGCGCCCGCATCGCTCATCGTCGGTGTCGCGACCCTCGGCTTGCCGGAGGCGTTGACCTACTTCCTTGCCAAGCGACCCAGCATCACGCGGCGGGCGCTGCTGTGGAGCTCGCTCGCCACGGTAGGCCTCGGCGTGTTGAGCGTCCTCGTCGTCTGGTGGGCGCTGCCGTTCCTGTCCGCCGGCGACCCCGAGTTGGCACGCCTCATCCTGCTCGCGACGATCTGGAACGTGCCCGCGCTCGTCGTCGGGCTCATGCGCGGTGCTGCCGTCGGCCGGCAGATGTGGGGAGTCGTCGCGTGGGAACGGATCGCGATGACCGTTCTGCGCGTCGGGGCGCTCGTGGGCCTGCTCGCGCTGGACCGGCTCACCGTCGAGACCGCCGTGATCGTCGGCATCGCCATGCCCATCGTCTCCGGGCTGGTGTACGTCGGGCTGCTCGCGCGCCCACCTCGCGACGAGGACCAAGAGGTGGAGGATCCACGCGTGGTCGGGCCGATGTTCCGGTACGGATCCGTGGTGTGGCTGGGCGGCATTGCCACCATGGTGATCGCCCGCCTGGCCTCGCTGCTGATGCTGCCGCTGTCAGACGCCGAGCAACTGGGCCTGTACGCCGTCGCGACCACCATCGCGGACGTCCCGCTGCTGGTGGCGATGGCGATCCAGGGAACCCTGTTCGGGGTGAGCAGCAAGACCACGGACCCGTCACGTGTCACCACGACCGCGCGCCTGACGCTCATCATCGGCGCCGCGGGATGCGTCGTGATGGCGGGCACGCTCCCCCTGTGGCTGGGACCGCTGTTCGGCGAGGGGTTCGTCGATGCGACGGCGCCCACGATCATGCTGCTGGTGTGCGCGCTCATCGTGATACCGGGCCTCATGGCGTCGAGCGGTCTCGGCGCGTGGGGCCGGCCGGGCCTCAGATCTGCCGCTCTCATCGTGTCGCTGGTGGTGAACGTCGTCGCGTTCCTGCTGCTGGTGCCGACCTACGGTGCAGTGGGAGCCGCGTGGGCCGGAATCGCCAGCACCACCGCGCTCACCGCCTTCGCGGTCGTCACCGCTGCGCGCGTCATGCACGTGCCCGTGAGCGACTTCCTCGTCCCGCGGCGCGCCGACGTGGTGCGGTGCTGGACAGAGCTCACGAACGTGGTGCGCCGCGTCAGCCGCCGCGCATGATGCGGTCGCGCCTGGCCGCCTGCACCTGGCGCGGCCAGGCGGGAGGGGAGGGGTCCGTCTGTGATCACCGCACTCGTGCGAGACGCAGGGGTTCGGGCAGCGCCGCAGGCGGAGTCCACGCGAGACCGTAGAGCCTCTCCCACCAGGGGCCCGCCTCGGCCTCGATGCGGTCCGCGTCGTGAGGATCGAGTCGCTGCCGCCATGCTCCGGCGACGGCTCGGCTGTCGCGTTGGAGCGCGTGCTGGCGGTGCTGCGTGGGATCGACCTGCGTGGCCGTGGAATCGGCCTTCACCTTGCGCGCGATCCGCTCCGTCCAGTCCAGCCCGAGGTAGTCGAACAGGCCGGTGAACTGGGGAATCGGCTCGTTGCACACGTTCTCGTGCGAGAGATACAGCCAGTCCGGGTGCTCCTCGTGCAGCATCAGCGCTGCCTGCGCGAAGATCTGCCATTGCAGGATGAGACTTCCCAGGCGATCGTCGGGGTTGGCACGATGTCGAGCGATCTCCTTGTCAAGAGGCCCGGTGAAGCGGTCGCGGAGCCCGGGCTGCCGGAGCAGGCTGTCGACCTCGTCGGGCCATCCCAGCTTGAGGTAACTGCTGATCATTCCCGCCGGGTGCCGCACCATCATCACCACGAGCGCATCGTGGCGCGCCGCGAGCCATTCCGCGGCAAAGAAGGCGAGCGGATCCTTGAAGAGCGTGCGCCGGGCACTCAGGTAGCGCATCGGCGCTGTGGAAGCCTCGTGCACCGCCAGGTGCGCGGGCAGCTCGGAGCGAAAGCCGGTGCCCAGTCGCAGGGCCCTGGCGCTTGCGCGCACCCGGCCGCGCAGCCTTCCCATCTGCACCAACGCGGAGACATCGGGGACCGCGTCGACCGCGGCCGCGGGGTCGATGTAGGCGTAGCGTTCTGCCAGGTCCAGCGGGTGCGGCGCCTCGTCGTTGAACGGTTCGTAGAGATAGAAGACCTCGCGAGAGCTGCCCACCGTGGACCCCACCCAGGTGGTTCCCGAGCGCGGGCACCCGGTGACGACGATGGGGCGGCCTTCCGTGCGCTCGCTCACACCGCGCCTCCCGTCTTGGGCAGCGTTCGTACGGCCGATGCGCGGGCGAGGGCACGGCGCACAGGCGCGGCGAGTGCGCGGGCGGTGTCCTCGTGCATCTCGGGCGAGGGGTAGTAGGCGTTCTCCGCGCGCTCCTCGGCAAGGTCCTGACGGTCGCGGCCGAAGTCCACTCGCACCGGTGCGCCCGTGAAGCGGCTGACCAGTGGCTGAGGCGATCCGCGCCGGGTCGTGGAGTCGACGTAGTCGCCAGCGAGCGGGCGGATGGCGCGCACCATGGACCGGTTCACGAGCTGGGGATAGTCACCGAACATGGCGTTGACGTCGTCGTACCGCTGCCACCACCACCGGGCTCGGTCGGTGCGATGCCAGCCCGGTCGCCGTCGCGACATCCATAGGAGAGCGGTGGGCGCCGTGATGCTCGCGAACAACTCGCGATAGCTGTCGATCCAGTTGCGCCGAGTCTCCGCAAGCACACGTCTCACCTCCGGCGGTCCCTTGACGATCCTCACCGCCTTACGCACGGGACCGGGCAACCACGCCAACCGTGCATCCGCCTCCGCCAGCAGCGATCCGTAGGCGTGCGCGGCCGCCACCCTGTCCCCCGTCGAGCGGTCCGTGAGGTACTCGAGCCCGCCACTGGCGAAGCGCGAGTTGTCCTCGCTGCGCGCGGACATCACCTGGACCACCACCAGCGCGGCATCGTTGATGACGGCGAGCAGCTCGGGATGACGTGTGAAGAATCGCGGCCCGGCGCCCCCGTAGCCGAGGTTGACGACCGGCATGCCCCACTGCTCCTCGAGCAGCGCGGGGTAGGGCCGCTCGCAGAAACAGCCAAAGGTCTGCGCGGCACCCAGGCAGACGATGTACTGGCCCGGCCTCAATGCTGCCGGCTCGGGTCCCCGAAACCACAGACCGGATCGATGGTCCTGGTACAGCCGGTAGTCGACGATCTCCCAGTCCCGATCCTGATATCCCGACAGGTGCTCGACCACGTCAGACCTCCTCGCTTCGCGCGGCATGAGCAGTGGCCGGGTCTGGCCCCTCGATGGTGACTCCGAGGAAGCGCCCGTACGCCTCGCGGCATGCAGCATCGCCGAACTCGGCAATCGCCTGGGGCGTCAGGTCGACCGTACGCATGGTCGACCACTCGCGTGCCAGCTCGTTCACGCGCGGGCCGATGTCCGCATCGTCCGCGAATGACACGATGCCAGTCATGCGCCGCTGTGCCCACGCGATGAACGGAGTCTCGCGCGCGAGCACCAGTCGCACGTGCCCCACGCCGGCGAAGAAGGCGCCGCTCACGAGGTTTGCCCCCGCTCGATGAGGCAGGAGCAGCACGTCTCGCGCGCCGAGGGTCGCGAAGAACTCGTCGTCGCTGAGAAAGCGGTCGTCGATGGTGACGGCGCCTTCCAGAGCGCGCCTCGCGACGATGGCGCGCAGCCTGGCGATGTAGGCGGGATCCCCGGTTCCCGCGATCAGCAGCGGCACGTCAGGCGGCCAGCCCTCAAGCACGGCATCGAGGCACTTGTAAGGGCGGATCGCTCCCATCGCGGCGATGGAAGGCACGCTGTGCGAGGACAGAGGCGGCGAGCCGGTGGGCTCCGCGTACAGCGGGTGCGGCAGATACGTCGCGCCGTACCGGGCGGCGAAACTCGGATCGTGGACCACGCGCGAGTCAGCGACGCGGCGCAGGAGGCGAATGGCTCGGGTGGACAGCCATCGCAAGGAGTCCTTGACGTCGTGCACATCGTGATCGTGGACCACGTAGACCACTCGCGCGCGGGCGAGAGCGAGCGTGACCACGTAGACCGCGAACTGAGCGGCGCCAAGAACGCTGACTCGGCGCTGCGCCTTCCCCTTCTTGAACAGCCTGTTCTCGAGCCAGTGGACGAGCACCACGTTGCGAGAGTTGGTCAGCCCCCAGCATCGCCCCTTGAGTAGCGCCCCGAGCGACAACGGTCGGACTTCACAGCCGAGTCCACGCAGCACCTCCTGCTGGCGCGCGATGTACGGGTTCTCGGTGTTCGAGAACGGGCTAACGAAGACGATTGGATGCACGAGCGCCTACCTCCCGGTCCCCCACTCAGGCGGTGCACGTGGCGCGCCCGGAGCGCACCCGTGAGCCCACATTATCGAGCGCACGCCACTTGGTCGAGAGCGGACGCGGCGCCCGCCCACGATGGGCCCCTTGGCGAGCCCCGGAGGCGACCCGTACATTGATCGGCATGGGGGGACAGTTGCAGACGGACGCGCACGAACGCGTCTCGGCGAGCTGGGCCCAGATCGTGCGCCATGGGGTGGTCGAATTCTCAGCGGCGACGGTGCGACGGTTCTGGAAGGCCCGCGAAGTGAGCGCGGTGCGCATCCGGCCATCCCTCGCGCACGCCCGCCTGGTCGCGGTCATCGTCGCGCAGAACGAGGCGCCCCGCTTCCCGTACCTGATCGACTACTACCGCCGCGCGGGAGTCGAGCACTTCATCGTCATCGACAATGAATCGACGGACGGGCTGCAGGACTACCTCATGGATCACGAGGACGTGACGGTCTATGCGGCGCATGGGGCGTACGGGAGCGCGCGCTACGGCAACGACTGGATCAATCACGTCGCCGGACGGCACTGCCACGGCAAGTGGGTGCTCTACGTGGACGCCGACGAGATGCTCGTGGTGGCGGGGCCATCACGGAACCTGCCGGAGGTGTGCGACGCCCTCGAGCGCCAGGGCCGGCGCTCTCTCCACACCCTCTTGCTCGACGTGTACAGCGACCGGCCCGCATCGGGCAACATCGTCGAGCCCGGAGCCGATCCGCTCGACACCTGTTCTCTCTACGACACCGCGGGCTATCAGGGTTTCTTCGACCCCGTGTCCCTCACCACGTGGATCAAGGGAGGGCCCCGCGCACGGCTGTTCTTCGACGACATCCACGACGGCCCGGCGCTCAACAAGACCCCGCTCGTGCGCTGGAAGCGTTGGTATGCGCTCGCACAGTCGTCGCACCGGCTCGTGCCTCGCGCGCTCAACCGTCAGTCAGAGCACCTCGAGGGCGCGCTGCTCCACTTCAAGTTCACGTCGATCAACGCGTCGAAGTTCACCGATCCAGGCAATGTCGCGCGCCATACCGCGGAGTACTCTGCATACTCCGAGATCGACTCCGTGGATTTCGTCGGACCGGCGACTTCGACCTACGAGAGCGTCGACGATCTTGTCTCGAATGGGCTCGTTGCACCCCTGGACCCATCACTTGAGTCTGAGAAAACGCGGCCTTTACCAAACCGTGACACTTGACGCTTCAACTGCGAGCTACCAGGGCCTTCTCTAAGCCCGCCCCGTCACGATGGCACCCTTCTCGCACCAGGCACTTGAGTTGCCCCGGCGGGGTTGATAGCGTCAAGTAGCCGTTTCGGGGTCCGCGTCAGTCACGACCGAAGCGCCAATGACAAGCCCAGGCCTCGTGGCTGCGCCCAATCGTGGAGCGCGCCGTGGTGGCGAGCAATGGCGGCGGCACCTCGTCGAAGCCATGCGGGCCCGTGACTGCCGTAAGACGGCTGCGAGCCTCCTCGTCACAAAAGGGACCGCAATCTACTCCCGTGTCACCGACAACGCACGGGGAGCTGAGGTAACCAGTGAACGACAGCATCGCATTGAGCGCTGACGGACTGTACAAGGTCTTCGGCCGGAACGCCGATGACGCAGTGCGCCGCCTTCGCGACGGCTCTTCCCGCGACGACCTCGGCGGCGCGACCGCCGCCGTCATCGACGCCTCCTTTGAGGTGAAGCGCGGCGAGATCTTCGTGGTCATGGGGCTCTCCGGCTCCGGCAAATCCACCCTTATTCGCATGCTCAACGGACTGTTCACTGCCACGGCAGGTTCAGTGGAGATCGGCGGCGACTCCGTGACGGGTGCGAGCACCTCACAGCTGCGCGACCTGCGTCGCCACCGCGTGTCGATGGTGTTCCAGCACTTCGCTCTCCTGCCCCACCGCACGGTGATCGACAACGTCGCGTACGGACTCGAGATCCAGGGCAAGTCGAAGGACGAACGGCTGGCTCGCGCCGCTGAGATCACCAAGGTCGTCGGACTCGCCGGCTGGGAGGAGAAGCACCCCTCGGAGCTCTCCGGTGGCATGCAGCAGCGCGTCGGCCTCGCCCGCGCCCTCGCCGCAGACACCGACGTGCTGCTCATGGATGAGGCCTTCTCCGCTCTCGACCCGCTGATCCGCCGCGAGATGCAGGACCAGCTTCTCGAGCTGCAGGCCGAACTGAACAAGACCATCGTCTTCATCACCCACGACCTCAACGAGGCCATGTACATCGGCGACCGCATCGCAGTGATGCGCGACGGCCGGATCGTGCAGATCGGCTCACCCGAGGACATCCTCACGAACCCCGCCAACGAGTACGTCGAGCAGTTCGTGCAGGACGTGGATCGCACCAAGGTGCTGACCGCCGAGTCCGTGATGCGCAAGCCCCGCGTGGTGATCCACGAGAGCGGCGGACCACACGCGGCACTCGCCACCATGCGCGACGAGCAGATGTCCGCCGCCTACGTGACCAAGCGCGACCGCTCCCTCGTGGGCTGGGTCCGCGATCGTGACGTGCTGGATCTGGTGCGCAAGGGTGAGAAGTCCCTCACCCCCGCCATCCAGACGGACCACGGCGCCGTCCAGAAGGACACCGCCCTGGCGGACCTGTTCATTCCTTCCCTCGAGGCCGCGCTACCACTGGCGGTGACCGACGAGCGCGATCGGCTCGTGGGAGTGATCCCGCGGGTGACCCTGCTGGCCACGCTGGGCGGAGAGCCCGAGGCCGCGAGCAGTGCGATCCCGCGCGTGGATCCGATACCGACCGAGGTGGTCGATAAGGCCCTCGGCTCGACCACGACGATGGGAGGTGTGTGATGGAATTCCGTCTCCCCGCAGGCAACTGGATCGACGCCTTCTTCGAGTGGATCGAAGCCACGCTGCCCTGGTTGTTCGAGGCGTTGCGCCAGATGTTCATCTGGATGTTCGACGCTGTCGACTTCGTGTTCGCCACTCCGTCGGAGTGGATCGTCATCGCGGTCATCACGGCGCTGGCTCTGCTCGCTCGTGGGTGGAAGTTCGCGATCGGCGCCGCCCTCGGGCTGCTGTTCATCGTCAGCGTGAACCAGTGGGACAACGCGGTCGATTCTCTCGCGCTCGTCATCGTGGCCGCACTGTTGGCCGTCGCCATTTCGATCCCGCTCGGGATCTGGGCGGCACGTAACGACACCGTCTCGGCCATCCTGAAGCCGATCATGGACTTCCTCCAGACCTTGCCAGCATTCGTCTACCTGATCCCCGCCCTCGCGCTGTTCCGCATCGGCGTCGCCCCCGGCATCTTCGCCACGCTAGTGTTCGCGCTGGCACCCGGGGTCCGACTGACCGAGCTGGGCATCCGCGGCGTCGACAAGGAAGTGGTGGAGGCCGGCCAGGCCTTCGGCGCCTCCCCGCGCCGCATCCTGCGCCAGATTCAGATACCTCTCGCGATGCCGTCGATCATGGCGGGAATCAATCAGATCATCATGTTGTCGCTGTCCATGGTGGTCATCGCGGGCCTCGTCGGCGCAGGTGGCTTGGGTGGCGACGTCGCGCAGGCAATCTCGGCGCTGGACGTGGGGCTTGGATTCGAAGCCGGCCTCTCCGTGGTCATCCTCGCGATCCTGCTCGATCGGTTCACGGCCTCCTTCGGCCAGCGCATGGGGCTTTACTCCCGGTTGGCCAAACTCCGCAAGGACAAGAAGGCCGCAGACGAGCAGGCGCGTCTCGACGCCCAGCAGGCCATCGACCGCGGCGCCGTGCGCGAGCCTGGCACCGCAATCTGACTCAACCCCCGCATCGGCGAGAGGCCGACGCAACCGACAAGACCTCGCGACCGTCACCCACGGTTGCGCGCATCGGGCCGTCTCACACGGCCAGGGATGCTCACGGCGGCGGAGACACCGCACGCCGGGAAAGGAAAAACATGTTCAAGCGCACTTCTGCCGCTTTCGCGGTGACTGCAGCTTCGGGCCTGGTTCTCGCCGGCTGCGCGTCGGCCGACGACGAGGCCACCGAGGAGCCCACCGACGAGACCACCGCCGCAGGCGAGACCTCGGATGCTCCTGAGGCAGGCGGCGACCTCACCCTGGCCGTCTTCAACGGCTGGGACGAGTCGCTCGCGACCTCCCTGCTGTGGGAGGCCGTGCTCGAGGATGAGGGCTACAACGTCGAGCTCGAGTACGCCGACCCCGCCGTCGTCTTCCAGGGCGTCGCGGATGGCGACTACGACATCGTGACCGACGTGTGGCTGCCCCTCACTCACGAGGCCTACATCGAGGAGTTCGGTGACGACATGGAGGAGCTCGGCGCTTGGTTCGACTCTGCCGCGCTCACCATCGCCGTGAACTCGGACGCGCCGATCGACTCGCTCGCTGAGCTTGCCGAGAACGCCGACGAGTTCGACAACCGCATCGTCGGCATCGAGCCCGGCGCCGGTCTGACCTCGACCACGCAGGATTCGGCCATTCCGACCTACGGCCTCGAGGGCATGGAGTTCATCACCTCCTCGACGCCGGCCATGCTCCAGGAGCTGGAGACCGCACTCGAGAACGACGAGAACATCGTCGTGACGCTGTGGGAGCCGCACTGGGCCTACGGCGCATACGACATCAAGAACCTCGAGGACCCTGAGGGCGCCATGGGCGAGGCCGAGGAGATCGTGACCTACGGTCGCACCGGCATCACCGAGGACTTCCCGCAGGTCGCCGAGTGGTTCAGCAACTTCACGATGGACTCCGAGGCGCTGTACGACCTCGAGAACGAGTTGAACGCCGCTGACGAGGGCGACTACGAGCAGGTTGTGGCCGACTGGATCGCCGCGAACCAGGAGTGGGTCGACTCGCTCACCGCGTAAGTCTCACCTGCTTCATCAAGAGCGCCGGCTGCCCCTCGGGGTGGCCGGCGCTTCTGCGTCCCCACCCCTCCCTGTCCGGCACTCATTGTCGGTCTGACGCGTTCGCGACCCCCTGTCCGGCACTCACTGTCGGTCTGACGCGTTCGCGACCCACTGTCCCCCTGTCCCTCCTTAGCGCGCCCATCGGCGGTCAGTGTCGGTTCGGAGGGGTTAGCGAATGTGCAGGCGGACCGTGAGTGTCGCTAGGCCCTGACCTCGGATCAGCGCTTGCGGAACTGCACAGGCTCCTCAACGTGTGGAGCCCAGGCCGCTCGCTCGGCGTCGTTCAGCCGGCGCGGCCGCTCGGAAGCCGCGTCGATCAGCACCAGCGTCGTCGACGCCCGCGCAAAGACCTGCTGCTCCGCTCCCCCGAGCGGCGAGAACACTTCGTAGCAGATCTCGATGCTCGCTCCCCCGAGCCGGCCGATCCACAGCTGCACGTCGAGGGGGCGGCGCAGGAACGGCACGGGTGCGAGGTACTCGATCTGCTATCCAGCGATGAGGGTGATGGTGTCCGCCCCTGGGCCGCCGTGGATGACCGCTGTGGAGGCGACGTCGTCGCCCTCCTCCGCGGCCGCATCGGCCCAGAAGACGCGGATGCGCGCTTCCTCGAGAAGCCTCAGCATCTCCGCATTGTTCACGTGTCCGTACGGCGTCGGGATCGGACCAGCGCAGCGAGATGGGGACGTGGATGCGGCTCATGGCGCCACGGTAGCGGCCACACGACATCCAGGGCCCGCCAGCACGCGCCGAGCACCGGAAACCGACAGCCACTCACCACAGCGACGCTAAGGCGGAGTAGGGGTCAGTGAGTGCCGGACGGCGAGTCCAAACATCCCACAGGCGACAATGAGTGCCGGACAGGGTGTAGCGGGGACGACGAAGCCCCCGGCACCAGCAGGTACCGGGGGCTGTCGAGACACGCTAGTCGCGCGTGAGCTTGCGGTACGTCACACGGTGCGGGCGGGCCGCGTCGGCGCCCAGGCGGTCGACCTTGTTGGCCTCGTACTCCTCGAAGTTGCCCTCGAACCAGTACCAATTCGCCGGGTTCTCGTCGGTGCCCTCATAAGCGAGGATGTGCGTCGTGACACGGTCGAGGAACCACCGGTCGTGCGACACCACCACGGCGCAACCCGGAAACTCCAGCAGCGCGTTCTCCAGCGAACCGAGAGTCTCGACATCCAGGTCGTTGGTCGGCTCGTCGAGAAGCAGGACGTTGCCGCCCTCCTTGAGCGTAAGAGCCAAGTTCAGCCGGTTGCGCTCTCCACCGGACAGCACTCCGGCGGCCTTCTGCTGGTCGGGGCCCTTGAAGCCGAATGCACCCACATACGCACGCGAAGGCATCTCGACGTTGCCGACCTGGATGTAGTCCAGACCGTCTGAGACGACCTCGAAGAGGGACTTCGTCGGGTCGATGCCGCCGCGGCTCTGGTCCACATAGCTGACCTTCACCGTGTCGCCGATCTTCAAATCGCCCTCGTCCAGCGGCTCCAGGCCGACGATGGTCTTGAACAGCGTGGTCTTTCCCACGCCGTTGGGACCGATCACGCCGACGATGCCGTTGCGTGGCAGCGAGAACGACAACCCATCGATGAGCGTACGGTCCCCGAACCCCTTCTTCAGGTTCGTGGCCTCCAACACTACGTTGCCCAGACGCGGGCCCGGGGGAATCTGAATCTCTTCGAAGTCGAGCTTCTTGGTGCGGTCGGCCTCCGCTGCCATCTCCTCGTAGCGGCCCAAACGTGCCTTGGACTTGGTGCGCTTGCCCTTGGCGTTCGAGCGCACCCACTCGAGCTCTTCCTTGAGGCGCTTGGAGAGCTTGGCGTCCTTCTTGCCCTGAACCGCCAGGCGCTCCTGCTTCTTCTCGAGATAGACGGAGTAATTGCCCTCATAGGGGTAGAGACGGCCGCGGTCGACCTCACAGATCCACTGCGCCACATGATCGAGGAAGTACCGGTCGTGCGTCACGGCCATGACTGCGCCCGAGTACTTGGCGAGGTGCTGCTCGAGCCACAGCACCGACTCGGCGTCCAGGTGGTTGGTGGGCTCGTCGAGCAGCAGCAGGTCTGGCTTCTCCAGCAGCAGCTTGCACAGCGCGACACGCCTGCGCTCACCACCGGAAAGCACGGTCACGTCAGCATCGGGCGGCGGGCAGCGCAGGGCGTCCATCGCCTGCTCGAGCTGGCTGTCGAGGTCCCACGCGTCGGCGTGGTCGAGCTCCTCCTGGAGCGTTCCCATCTCGGTCAGCAGGGTGTCGTAATCCGCGTCCGGGTTCGCCATCTCTTCAGAGATCGCGTTGAAGCGGTCGAGCTTGCCCTTGATCTCGGCGACACCCTCTTCGACGTTGCCGAGGACGGTCTTCTCTTCATTCAGCGGCGGCTCCTGCAGCAGAATGCCCACCGAGTACCCGGCGCTCAGCTTCGCCTCTCCGTTGGAGGGCTGCTCGAGACCCGCCATGATCTTGAGGATCGTCGACTTGCCGGCGCCGTTGGGGCCGACCATGCCGATCTTCGCGCCCGGGTAGAACGACATCGTGACGTCATCGAGGATGACCTTGTCGCCGTGCGCCTTGCGCGTCTTGTACATCGTGTAGATGAACTCTGCCACTGCTACTCCGTGAGGTTGTGGGGCGGCGCCAATGCGCCTGCTGACATACCGATCCCAGCCTACGCGGTATGGGCTGTCGGTCTCACGGAACCCCCGCTGGGATGTGAGGCAGAGACCCGCACGCCGGCGAGGGGTGGCCGGCGCGCGGGCTGTCCGGTCACACCAAGGCGGCCGGCCGCTCGTCGGCCTCTTCGACGTCGTCCTCGTCCCCGTCGCCCGGAGCGATGTCGCCGGGCGCGATGTCGTCGTCCAGCCCCTCGTCGACATCCTCGACCGGTTCGGTCCCCTCGCCGGCCGGCTCCTCGTCGCCGCCAGTGACCGTCGCCCGCGTGAAGGACGCGATGCCCTTGGTCAGGTCGTGGCCGACGCACGTCGCGTCGATCTGCAGCCCCCAATGCGTCACCTTCTGGGCATCGGTCCACTCGTTGGTGCGCAGCCGTCCCTCGACGATCACCGGCTGGCCAGTGCGCACCGACTCGGCGACGAGCCGCGCGCTGTCACGGAACACGCGCACCGTGAACCACTCGGTGTTGGCGTCGGTCCACGTGTTGGCGTTGCGATCGAAGTACCGGGACGTCTGCGCCAATCGGAAGGTGCACATCGGCATGCCCTCGCCGTCTCGCGTCACCACGTATCTGGGGTCGGTGGCGACCCATCCGGTCACCGTCATGGTCAGATCCTTCATGCTTCCTCCTCGACTCGTGCCGCGGTCTGCGGCTGAGCCCAGGCTCGCGCCGTATCGTCCCCAGCGCATTGCCGATGCGCGGGCAGGGTGGGCGACGCGGGCGCGCTTTTGCCTGGGGACGCCCAACGGCCCCGACGCCTCCATCAGGAAGCACCGGGGCCGTCGTGAAGTGATCAGCCGTGCACGCGGTACAGGAAAGCGGCGATCGCGTCACGCGTCACTGGTCGGAACGGACGGTAGGTCCCGTCGCTCCACCCTGTCGTGACCCCCTCCTCGACCATCCACGCGATGGCCGCGTGGTGCTCATTCGACGTGGTGGACACGTCGGAGAGCTCCTTCAAAGCCGCCTCCTCATCCGTCACCGCCGGCTCACCTTGGGAGCGATGCAGGAACGCGGCGATCGCGTCGCGAGTCACGGGCTCGAAGGGGCGGAACGTGCCGTCGCTCCATCCCGTCGTGATCCCCTGTTCGACCATCCACGCGATGGCTGCGTGGTGCTCGCTGTAATGCGAGTCGCGCGGGTCGGCGGACACGTCAGAGAACGCGGACAGCGCCTTCGCCTCGTCCTCCACCGCAGGCTCTCCAGCCGCGCGATACAGGAACGCCGCAATCGCGTCCCTGGTGGCGTTGGCGTAGGGCCGGAACTCTGCGGTGCCGTCGATGTCCCAACCCGTGCTGATCCCCTGAGCTGCCATCCACGCAATGGCCGCGTGGTGCTCGTTGTACGAGGACGAACCGGCCTGGTCCGAGACGTCGGCGAATTCGACAGGAAGCGGCGCGCTCGCGATCGTGAACGCGACCGTGGCCGGGATTCCGTCTCGGGTGCCGAGCGCCTGGGTCACGGATAGCTCGTACGACCCCTCCCCCTCGATGGGCTCGTCGAACGTGACGGTCCAGTCGCCCTCGCGGTCAACCGTCGTGCTGGCGAGCGCCTGAGCG
Source organism: Demequina ureilytica (assembly GCF_048553575.1). NCBI lineage: Bacteria > Bacillati > Actinomycetota > Actinomycetes > Micrococcales > Demequinaceae > Demequina > Demequina ureilytica. The sequence goes on from NZ_JBLZIE010000002.1 coordinate 364,299, forward strand.
CCGTCCGCCACTCGTACCTCGGCACCGGGATAGCCGGTGCCCGCGAGCGAAGCCACCTCGGTGTCGGAGGCCAGCTCGCCCTCGGGCGCATCCGTCACGGACAGGTTGTCTCCGCCCGCGTCGATGTCGACTCGCTGGATGAGGAACTCGGAGGTGTCCAGCGCGTGGTCGACGATACGGGTCTCGCCCACGCAGCCGTTCCAGCCGTTGTTGGCCTCGTCGTAGTTCCAGTTGGATCCGATGACCCACGGATAGCCGTCGTTGAAGGTCATGCCGTCGTGGTCGACGGCGTTGCGGAGCACAGGCACCCCGTCCACGTACATGATCGTCGTGTGCGCAGCCGGGTCGTTGACGACGGCCACGTGGTACCAGTTGCCGGTCATGATCTCGCCCGACCACAGCGACGTGGTGTTCGACCACGGCGTCCCCTCGGACGTGCCCCACTGCATCTCGCGCAGGTTCGACACCGAGAAGAACGCCGGACCCATCTCGTAGTCGTAGCGCTCCCAAGTGATGGGCAACGTCGAGCGGCGTCCGGTGCGGGTGAGCCAGCCACCCCATTGGTTGTCGTCCACGTTCCACTCCTCGGAGAGGTACACGAACGACTCGACGGTGTAGCCATCCTCGAACTCTGCCTTGGTGACAGGCACCTCGTAGTCGGTGGTGATGTAGTTCAAGCGGCCGGTCTGGCGCGACGTCTCGTCGAAGCAGATCGCGCCCATGTCCGCAGATAGGTATGAGGTGTTGTCACGCGTGATAGTGACGTCATCGACCTCGGCGGGCGCATTGATCTGGTCGAGCGGGAGGCGGTGCATGGGGTTCGCGCCCGTCTCATCGGGCACTGTGCCACCCTCGGGCAGCACACCCTCCTCGATAGCGCCGAACCGCCAGTGGGCGAGGGTGCCGTCCACGGTCACGTAGTCCCCGCGGCTGCCCGCGGCCACCAGGGAGCTTCCCCCGTCGCCGCCTTCCCAACCCTCGGACACGATCTCCTTGGAGCGCTCCGACAGGTCGCCCCACTCACTGTCGCCAGGACCGAAGTCAGGGGCAAAGCCCTTGAACCGTTCTTGGAAGTCGATGTCGAGCGTGAAGTCCGCATCCTCGCCGGTCAAGACCGGGGTGTCCGAGGGTGTGATCGAGGCAGCCTCCTTCACGGTCACCCAGGGCGAGATGGTGGCGAAGTCGATGACTCCTGCGTCGAGGTCGAACTCCATCATCCCCATGATCCCGTTGCCACCATCGGCGGCCATCTGCGAATCGAGCAGCAGCTGGTGCACGTCGTTGCCGGCGTCGTTGACGAGCACCCGGCGGGTCTGTCCATGGAAGTGGCCGCTCAGCGTGACGAAGATCTGATCATTGGCACGGATCAGCTCCTCCCACATCTCCTGCCCGAACCAGAAATCGGCCGCGGCACCTGTCGACTTGTCGACGTCGACGATCGCGTGACCGGTCAGGATGGTCGGCAAGGTCGGGTGAGCGTCGAGCACGCCCTGCGCCCAGTCCCAGGTATCGGCCGATGCGAGCCAGCCCAGCGCCAGCACCAGGAACTCCTGGCCTTCGGCCTCGAACACGTAGGCATTCGAGTATCCGTTCTGGTAGGAGGCGACCCACGTCGCGCCGTCATCAACACGACTGGCGGGGAAGTGAGTGAGGTAGTTCGCGGCGTTGGCCTCGGAGCTACGCACGCCCATGTTGGCGACGTCATGGTTGCCGGGCAGAATCGAGAAGTCGACCCCGCCGTCCTCGAGACGTGAGATGGCACGGTCCGCTGCCGTCCACTCAGCGGCGACGCCCTGTTGGTCGACGACGTCTCCCAAGTGCAGGGCGAAGGCGGTGTTGAGCTCCTCGTCATGCTCGGCAACCCACGCGGTCTGGACCTCGAAAGGGTCGGTCCCGTACTTGGGGAAGAACTGGTCCGCGGAGTAGCGCGAGTAGAACTGTGTGTCGGGGAGCACCGCGACGGTGAACCGCGAACCGGTGTCCTCTTCGGACGCCTCGGCGGACATCGGGGCGGACGCGGCCGGCACCAGCTCATCGAGGGGCGCGCTGGAAATCGAATCGGCCACGGCGGGGGTCAGGATGCCTGCGGCTCCGACAGCGGCGCCGGCAAGCATCGCCGTCCAGCCGCGCGCCGCACGGGTAGTGGTCAGTGAGGTCAGCATGTCGTAGTCGTCTCGTCTCGTGTCGCCAGGGGTGAAGTCGTCGTGAACGCGCTCGAGGCGCCGGGGCCGCGGCTCATGGCGCCACCGGTCCCCAGGCTTCGAGCTCGGAGAGCCGCATCCAGCTCGCGTCGGACTTGTGCTCGAACACCGCCCGGAAGCCGGTGGCGAGCACGGGGTCGAAGTCGGTCTCCAGCGCCAGCCGGTCACCGCCGTTCTCAAGAGTGCCCACGGACGTGTCCACCCAGCCGCCGCTCATCGTGCGGTACTGGAAGGTGACCGCACCGACGTTGTTCGACCCCGCTGGCTCGTGGATCGCGGCGCCATCGAGCTGGCGCGGCTGGTCGAAGTAGAACGCCACCCAGTTGGGGTTGATGCGGTTGACCGCTCCCCCGCTGCGCCAGTCGCCGAATCCCTCGGCATCGACGTCACCGTCGGTGAGCCCGGGCTCCGGGTCGGTGCCAGAGAAGCTCCAACCCCGGACGTTGGTGTCTGCCAGGAAGTTCGAGCGCGCCGGCTCGGCGAGGGCGATCTCCAGCGTTGCCTCGAAACCGAGGCCGGCCACACCCTGCACCGTGACTGTGCCCGGCTCCGCGAGCATCTCGGTCGTGACCGCGTCCCAGTCCCAGCGAACGTCTGCGGCGACGGTCGTCTCCGAGCCGCTCACCCGGCGCTCGACCCGCGTCGGGGCGTCCAGCTTCAGTGCCTCGACGCGCACGCCGGCGTAGCTGGAAAGCGTGGCCGGCACGGCGTCGCCCACCGTGCCCACGGTGTACTCCGCGTCAATGACGACCTCTTCCCCAAGCATGCCCACTGAGGTGCCGGTGAAGGCGACGATGCCGTCCTCTTCCCAGACCGCATCGGACGGCGCCTCCCACTCGATGTCCTCAAGCGAGACGGAAGCTCCCCAGCCGTACGTGCCGGTGACGGACACAGGCAGTTCGGGCACCTCACCGGGCGAGACCAAGCCGCCCACCGCATCGGCCGTCGCCACCGTGGGGTGGACCCGCCAGGACTGGTTGGTCCCGAAGTCGTTGTCGTTGTACGTCGCGATCCGCGCGCCTTCTGCGGTCGACCAGTCGTACAGGTCAAGCGCCTGGTCGATGCCGTCCAGAGGGGCGCCGTTGACCACCTTGGACACGGAGCCGTTGCTCGTCACGGTCCACGTGGCGAGCGGAAGCTCGGCGGCCTCCGCCACGGGGATGTCGAGCACCTCCAGCCCGCGCTCGCCGTCGATCCTCGCGAGCACCCGGCCCTCGGCGTTCGCGAGCACGTACGTGTCGTCCTCGACCGGGTGCATGGCGATCGCCTGCGACAGCACTGCGTCGCCGTCGGCGCCGATGCTGCGGCTCTCGAGCGGCCACGTCGCGTCCGCAATCGTGGCTGCCTTCCCGGGAGCGTGGACGCTCTCGACCACGACGGTGGCGACGCCCTCGGCGGCGCTCGGGGCCAGCGGCGCCGATCCATCGTCGGACCCGGCGGCGCTGAGGCCGACGCCGACGAGCGAGGCCAGCGCGGCGGATACGCCCGCGGCGCGCGCGAAGCGCTTCGATAGTTGCATGAGATTCCCGTCTCCTCGTGCGAGCCGCCCGCGCGGCTTGCACCGGCGTCAGGGAACTCGCGCCATCACAAGTGCGCCGCAACCGCTCCCCCGGAGGGTGGGATTGCGGTGTCGACGAGGGGAACGCTAGGTGGCATCGCACGGTGGCGCAAAGCGCAAGGTTACGAAGAAGTGTCCGTTTACCTGGGAATTCACATGCCGCTGATGTGGTATTCACGGCGCCGCAGAAGGCTGCCCACATGAAGGTCTGGTGGCCGCCGTCACGAAAGTTTCATCTGCTGGTCATGGTCCGGCGCGGGCGATCCACGCGAAGGGGGTCAGCCCCGGCCGAGTTCCCCGGCCCGTGCCGTCGCGGCGCGCACGCCTGCGGCCAGCGCATCGTTCAGTCCGTGATCGGAGAAGGCCGCGAGCGCCGCGGCGGTGGAGCCGCCGGGGCTCGTGACCTCGTCCCGAAGGTCGCCTACATCGCGGCCGGTGGAGTCCAGGTACGCCATCGCTCCGCCAACCATCGCCGGCACCATGCGCGCGGCCTGATCCGCCGACAGCCCCTGCTCGACGGCTGCAGCAGACAGCGCCTCGATGACGGCGTAGACGTATGCGGGCCCGGACCCGACGACCGCGGAGAACGCGTCGATCAGCTCTTCGTCCATCTGTTCGACCGCGCCTGTCGGAGCGAAGAGCTCCTGCACCCTCGCGTCAGTCCCGGCCGGCGCACCGGGGGCGACGGCGAAGGCGGTCACGCCCCTGCCGACTGCCACCGGGGTGTTCGGCATGGCGCGCACCACCGCCGCGTGAGACGGGAGGGCCGGGGCGAGGTCTGCCAACCGCACCCCGCCTGCGACGGACACGGCGAGCGCGCCCGGAGCCAGCGCATCGGCGATGTCACGAGCGAGCCCGAGGATCGCGTGCGGCTTCACACCGAGGATCACCACGTCGGCGCCTTCCACCGCGCGCGTGTTCGCGTCAGGATCCTCGGACACGGCAGCGTGAGAGACGTGATCGAGACCGTCGATCCAGGACGGACGCGACGAGCCCGTCGTCAGCCTCAGCTCCGGCGCAGGCTCCACCGAGGCCCACCGCCGGGCCAGCGCGCCCGCCATGTTCCCCGCACCAAGCACCGCGATGACGGGCGCAGCGGCGCTCATGCGCTGTCCTCCTGGTCCAGCTCCGTGAGCTCATCGAGCGCCCGGTAGGCCTGATGGATCGTCTCGGTCGGCTCCAGCACGGCGGGCAGCACCTCGTGGCGCACCGCCCCGCGCCCTACTTCGAGAGTGCGCTTGCGCGCGGCCGATGCGGCGGCAGCCTTCCCGAACAGCGCGCGCCAGCCCCGCACCGGTTCGGTTCCCGGCCACGGCGCGTCGGCCAGCGCCTCTTCGATGCGTCGTGCCAGGTCCTCCGCGTCCTCGACAGCCTCGGACACCACCTGTCGCCATGCGGCTGGCAGGCCTTCGGTCGCGGCGTCGATCCAGTCGAGCCGCTCGCGCTCGACCGTGTGCACGGGGGCGCGCCACTCGGACGCCAGCTCCCCGTGGGCGCCGCGCGCCCGCGCCGCCGCCGCATCCGCCCTCGCATCGACGCCTGCCGCGCGCGCGAGAGCGCGCACCAGCTCGTCCACGTCCGGAAGCTGCGGGTCAGCGTCCTTGGCGAGAGCTCCCGCGAGGGCACGGCCTGCGCTGACGAGGTCGGAACGCACCGCCTCCGCCGCCACCGTTCGCGCAGACACGGCGCCCGCGAGCTCGGCCCGCAGAATGTCGAGCCCCTGCCCGGTGCGCGCGGACACCGGCATCACGGGCACCTGGGTCATGCCGTCCACCGCGAGCAGGCGCTGCAGATCGCGCGCGACCGCCCACGCGTCCTCGGTCGACAGTCGGTCCACGTGATTCAGCACCACTAGCGACGGCCTGTCACGTTCGGAGGCGGCACGCAGATAGAACTGGTGGAGAGCGTGGTCGGCGTACTTCTGCGGGTCGACCACCCACAGCAGCAAGTCGGCCATGGGCACGATCCGGTCCACGATCGTGCGGTTGGCGGCGTTGATCGAGTCGTGGTCGGGCAGGTCGAGCAGCACCATGCCGGACAACGTCACCTCGTCCTCGGAGTCGAGCTGGTCGATCTCGCGTCGCAGCCGGCGGTCGGGGGCGACCTCGAGCCAGTCCAGCAGCGTGTCCGCCGGGTCGCCCCAGACTGCCGCACTCACGTGCGATGTCGTGGGTCGGGCCACTCCGGGCACCGCGAACTCGCGGCCCACGATCGAGTTGAACAGGCTCGACTTTCCCGATCCGGTGCCGCCCGCGAGAGCGACCACCGTGTGGTCCACTCCCATCGCGAGCCGCTGGTCGCAGCGCTCGATGGTCGCGTGCACCCCTTCGCGCACCGCGCGCGGGATGGCCTCAGAGGCCCACTCCATCGACGACCGCAGCCGCGCCACGCGCTCGAGAAGCAGCGTGGTCTCGGAGGGCGGTTCGACGTGCTCGAACTGGACGCTCACATCAGGCCCCGGAGCTCGGCCCGGCGCAGGCGCACGGCCGACGACGCCTCGGGCAGCAGCGACGTCACGTCGGTGGGGCGCATCATGTCCAGCGCCTCGCGGTTGATGCAGTAGCGGCGGGCGCCCGTGAGCTCGGCCCGAGCCAGGTGCAGCGCGTCGCTCAGGCTCGGAGTCACGAGCGTGCCGAGCAGCATGCGCGCGGGCTCGACGCCCAGCGCGGCCGATGCGAGGGTGGCGGCCAGCCCGTCGTCACCGATGACCTCGGCTCCCCGGGAAGATCCCGGCAGCCGCGTCACCTGCTCGCGGACCTTCGCGAGCCAGGCGCGCGTGGCGTCGGCGGCACGGCGTTCGCGCATCACCCGCGCATCGCGCGGATCGCGCTGGTCGGCAAGCCACCGCCCGGGCGACTCTTCACCATGAGACAGCGCCTCCACCATGGCCTCCGACGCGGAGTCCGCGGCGCGCGCCAGGGTGGCCTCGACGGCCTCGATCACCTCGATCTCAATGACTCGCAGCGCCTCATCGCGGAGCTCGCGCGCGCTACGCCGCTTGACCCACGCGCTGTTGCGCAGCTTGTGCAGCGGGCCGCCCTCGTCGCACGCGGTCTCCCAGCGGGCCTCAAGCGACCCGGTCGGGATCTCCTGATACCAGGCGTCGCCCCCTACCGCCTCGGCCCGGGCCGCGCATCGGCGCACCTCCGAGCGCACCTCCTTGGCGGCGGCGGCCTGATCGTCCATCCGCTCGGCGAGCGTCTCGAGCCACTCCTTGAGCGACTCCGTCGCGCCGTGCATGGTGCGCTCCACGATGGCGGACGCGGATGCCGCTGCGACGCCTTCGAGCCACCGGCCCAGCCCGCCCACGACGTCCTTGGGCAGCCGTGCGCCGCCCTCGGTGTCCTCGGGGATGACGAACAGCGGCAGCGACTCGAGGCCTTCGTTCGCCAGCCGGTCGACGAGCTCGCGCCGCACCTGCGCGGCGACGTCGACAGTCACGCGGTTCAGCACCATTGCGATCGAGGCTCCCCGCTCGGCGCCGCGTCGCAGCGCCTCCCACGGCACCGCGTCGCCGTAGCGGGCGGCGGTGGTGACGAAGATCCACAGGTCGGCCGCCTCGAGCAGCTGCTCCGCGACGTCGCGGTTCTCGCCGCGCACGGAGTCGAGGTCGGGCGAGTCGATCAGGGCCAGCCCGCGCGGCACGGCCTCGGTGGACACCACCTTGGCGTCGTGCGCGATCGAGCTCAGGACGTCAGCGTCCAGGGGGTGGTGGAACACGTGCGGCACCTTGGTGGTGGGCCGCAGCACTCCCGACGCGGTGAGCTGCTCGTCGAGCAGCGCGTTCACCACGGTGGACTTGCCCGCTCCGGTCGAGCCGGCCACGACGACGATCGCAGGCGATGCCTCCTCGCGGACGCGCGGGATCAGGTGGTGGTCGAGCTGGTCGAGCATGTGAGCGCGCAGCTCGCGCGTGCTCTCAGCATCTCCGAGCGGGATCGGCAGCTCTAGCCCCGCGACGACGTCTCGCGTGTCCACCAGAGCGTCGAGGAGCGCGCCGGGATGCGACCACGTCTTGATTGGCCGGATCGTCATGCCGGTACGGTCCCTCCTCCTCGCGCAGGCGTGCCGCGAGCGCACTGATCAGGGTACCGTGCCGCAGTCCCCGCTCCTGCCTCGTCCGCCCTGGTTGCGGCCCGCTCCGCATGGCGACCCGGCCGATGCGCCGGCCGGGTCGCTGCGGAGCCTCGCCTGGGTGCCAGTACGCTGGGTAACCGCGCCCCGCGCGCGCCGCGCCCCCGTAGCTCAATGGATAGAGCAACGGCCTTCTAATCCGTAGGTTGCAGGTTCGAGTCCTGCCGGGGGCACTCAAGATCTCGCCCCCTCCTGTCCGGCACTCACGGTCGCCTATGGCGCACATCGGACTCCTGTCCGGCGCTCACCGCCGGGCGGGATCGCCTAGCTGCAGCAGGCGTCCACTGAACCGCTCACCTCGCTCAGCTGGAGCAGTGTCGTTGACGAGGGCACACTGATGAGCTCGACCCCGAGCTCGCCGCTGCGGCCGTGCGCGACCCCGGTGGCGAAGCCCACTGCGGCGGGACTCTTGCTCCCGGGCGTCGAGCAGCACACTCCGGTCTCGGGCAGCGAGAGCTCGACGCGGCGCGCCGCCTCGTGGTCGCCCGCAATCGCGGCCACGACGGACCGCACCTGCTCGTACCCGGTGGCCAGGAGGAAGGTGGGCGCTCTTCCGTAGCTCTTCATCCCGACCATGTAGAAGTCCTTCTCCGGGTGGGACAGGACATCGGCCCCGTGGGGTTCGACGGTCCCGCAGCTGTGGAAGTTGGGGTCGATGAGTGGCGCGAGGCGAGACGGGGACTCCGTTGTCGAGTCGAGGTCAAGCTGCAACTCGCGGGTCATCTCGAGGTCCGGCCGGAAGCCGGTAGCCGCAGCCACGGTGTCCACCGTCACGGACTGGGGGCCGTCCGACCCCGTCGCGGACACCGTCACACGGCCGCCAGGTGCGGGCGTGAGGGAAGACACGGCGAAGTTGCGCAGCAGCGTGATGGCTCCGGCCTCGACGGCTGCCCTGAGCCGGTCACCGAGCGCGCCCCGCTCGGGGAGCTCGTCGGCCGCGCCGGCGCCATACAGTCGCTGCGGCGAGTCCCCGCGGATCGCCCATACGATCTCCGTTCCTGGCACCTCCTCCGCGAGATCGACCAACGCCAGCAGCGTGTTCGCCGCGGAGTGGCCGAGACCAGCGACCAGCGCGCGCTTGCCTGCGAACCTCGCCCGGTCCCTGCCGAGCGCGTCCGGCAGCCCTCCAGCCAGCCACTGCAACGCTTCTCGCTCTCCGACGGCCGGGATGCCCATCGCGCCCAGCGGGTTCGGCGTGCGCCACGTGCCCGAGGCATCGATGACCGCACGGGCGGTGACGTCCTCGGTGCCGGCCTCGGTCTGCAACCGCACCACGAAGGGCAGCCGTTCACGTCCGATGGTGCGGGTCTTGTCCAGGCCCGCACGAGTGACACTGAGCACCCGCGCGCCGTAGCGGATGCGGCCGGCCAGTTCCGGCAGCTGCGACAAGGGCTCCAGATAGCGCTCGACGAGGTCACCACCGGTGGGCACCTCGTCACCTGCGGGCTCCTGCCATCCGTGCCTTGCGAGCAGCCGGCGGGCAGCGGCGTCGGTATCGAACCGCCATGGGGAGAACAGGGGGATGTGCGCCCACTCGCGCACGGAGGACCCCGCCTGGTCTCCAGTCTCGATCACGAGCGGGTCGAGACCACGCTCGAGGGCGTGAGCGGCCGCCGCGAGCCCCACGGGCCCTGCGCCGATGATCACGACCGGTGAATCCTGCACGATCGGTGCATCGTTGGGTGTCATCTCTTCTTCTCCTTTGTGAGCAACTAGGTCATTAATAACAGTAGTTGCTGTTGATAGCAAGAGGAGCATGGCATACTGATGTCATGGACACCATGATCGGCGTAGCACTGCAACGAGACTCCGCACCCGAACGGCTCGTCGAGCGGGCGCGTGCGCTGGCCCCCGTACTGCGAGCACTGGGCGACCCGACCCGCCTGCAGCTCGCACTACTCCTGGCCGAGGCACCCCATACCGTTCGCGAGCTGACGGATGCGACCGGCCTGAGCCAGACGCTGGTGAGCCATCACCTTGCTCCCCTGCGGGACCACGGGCTGGTGACCGTCACGCCTCGCGGGCGGTCCAATGTCTACACACTGTGCTGCGAGTCGGTGGCGGCGCCCGTCCAGCTGCTCGCCACGCTGGCTGCGAGCTCGCCCGAGGGCGAAGCCGCCTGCTGCTCCCGGTGATCGGTCGTCCGAGTCTCGCAACGCGCCTCCAGCATGAGGTGCGCTCCGCTGGGACGTTACTGCCGCATCGGACGTTGACCGAACGGTACCCAAGCAATCCCGCGTCCCCAGGCTGGAGGCAGCACCGTGCACGGTGAAGGAGACCCAGAAGCCGAAGGCTCCGGTCCCGGGGGAGGCGATGACGCGCCGAGCGTTGCTCCCCACGTGCGCGAGGACCTCGCGCGCCTGCGTGACCTCTACCAGTTCGGCATCGACGAGGTGCTGACCAAGGTCGACATCCTCCGCCGCGAATTCGAGCGCAGCCACGATTACAGCCCCATCGAGCACGTCCGCTCGCGCCTCAAGAGCGTCGACAGCATGGTCGCCAAGGCCCAGCGTCTCGGGTGCGAACCGACCGCCGACGGCGTGCGCACAGCAATTTCGGACATCGCGGGCATCCGCATCACCGCCACCTTCGTCTCCGACCTCTACTGGGTGGCGGACATGCTCGCCCACCAGCCCGACCTCACCGTGGTGACCGTCAAGGACTACGTCGCGCACCCCAAGCCCAACGGGTATCGGTCCCTGCACCTGATTGTGCGGGTGCCGGTCTTCCTCTCAGCCACGACCGAGCACATCACCGTCGAGCTGCAGATCCGCACCATGGCGATGGACTTCTGGGCCAGCATCGAGCACAAGCTCTTCTACAAGTACCGCCACGACATGCCCCAGGCGCTCGCCAACGAGCTCGCTGATGCCGCGCGCCTGGCGGCGACGCTGGACGAACGGATGGGCACTCTCCGGGACGAGGTGCGGCCGATGCCGGTGCAGCTCAGCGACGACGCGACACTCAGCGCCGGATAGCGAGCCGACACCGCGCGGAGGCGACAATGAGTGCCGGACGGGGTGCTACGGCTCGTCGTGGCTGACGTCGCGGGTCGACTCGCGCACCATGAGCTTGGTGGGCAGTGGAGTATCCGCCGATTCGTCGGTCCCCTCCTCGAGCGACACCAGCACCTTCTGCATCATCATCTGGCCGAGCGCGACGAAGTCCTGCCGCACGGTCGTGAGCGGCGGGTCGAGGTACGCCGCCTCCGGGAGGTCGTCGAAGCCCACCAGGCTCACGTCCTCAGGCACCGACAGCCCGCGCCGACGCAGCGCCGACATCAGGCCGATGGCCATCTGGTCGTTGCCCACGAACACGGACGACCCCCGGGAGATCTCCATATCGGTGCCGATTACGTATCCGGACTCAGCGGTCCAGTCACCGTGTGGCACCGCGGAGGCGTCGAGGCGACGCGCGGCGAGTTCGTCGCGCCAGCCGCGTAGGCGCTCGATCGCATCCGTCGACTGCTCGGGACCGGCGAGGTGGAGGATCCGGGTGTGGCCACGTTCGGCCAGGTGGCGCACGGCGGCGCGCGCGCCGCGGTACTGATCGATCGACACGAGCTGAGGGCCCCGGCGCGCCGTGGACGCGGCGACGACAAGCGGGACACCCACGTCGAGGCCGCGCACCATCTCGAGCACCTCGGCGTCGTTGACGACCATCACCAGCGCATCGACCCGCTGCCGCAACAGCCCCTCGACCGCGCGCTTGGCAGTCTCGGGATCGCGCTCGCCCGTGGAGACCGTGTCGACGCTGTAGCGAGAGTCGCGCGCGGCCCTGTTGAAATGCATCGCGATCGAGCTCGGCCCGTAGTCCACAGAGCCCGAGGTGATCAGGCCGATGGTGCGCGTCCGCCGCGTCACCAGCGCCCGCGCCGCCGGCGAAGGGCTGTAGCGCAGCTGCTTCATCGCCTGCTCGACGCGCTCCTTCGTGGCCGGGCGCACGTTCGGCATGCCGTTAATGACGCGCGACACCGTCTGATGCGAGACACCAGCGAGGCGCGCGACATCGAAGATGTTCGCCGCGCGGGCTGGCTTGTCTTGCGCCACTGGGATCCCCTCAGGCTTCCGGTAGATCCGGCTGTGCCACCAGGGCCAGCAGAGAATCAGCGTTCAGGGTGTCCGCGGCCACCGTCTCAGCCACGCGCCCGTCCCGAAGCACGGCCACTCGGTCGCCGACGCGCAGCACTTCATCCAACTCGGCCGAGATGAACACCACCGCGAGCCCGTTGTCCGCGAGCTCTCCGACCAGGTTCTGGATCTCGACCTTGGCACCGACGTCGATTCCCCGGGTGGGCTCATCGAGCACTAGAACTCGTGGGGACAAGGCGAGCAGCCGCGCGAGCATGACCTTCTGCTGATTGCCGCCACTGAGCTTCTTGACCAGCGTGTCCGGATTCGCCGGCCGGATGCCCAGCGCCTCGATCCAGCTCGCGGCGAGCTCGCGTTGGCGCGCGGAGGGGATGCGCCGCATGGCACCTTGCTGCGCCTGCACGGAGAGCACGATGTTGTCCCGGATCGACAGCTCGGGCAGCAGGCCTTCGGTCCGACGGTTCTCGGACGAGTAGACAACGCCCAGCTGGAGTGCGCGGCGCGGTGAGTCGAGCCGAACATCGCGGTTCTCGATGCGGATGACTCCTGACTGCGGCCGGTCGACTCCCGTGAGCACACGGGCGAGCTCGGTGCGGCCCGACCCGAGCAGTCCCGCGATTCCCAGCACCTCTCCCGCGGCGACGTCGACGTCCGCATCCGCGATTCCCGGGGCATTCGTGACGCCGCGGGCGCTCAGGAACGGGTCGGGCGGCAGGTCCGGCTCCATCACTCGTTCGCGAGCAGCAAAGTCGGCGACGTCCCGTCCGAGCATCTTCTGCACGAGGTCGATCCGCAGCAGATCCGTCGTGCGGTACTCGCCCACCAGCGCACCATCCCTCAGCACCGTGACGCGATCACAGATCTCGTACACCTGATCAAGGAAGTGGCTGACGAAGAGGATGGCGACGCCCCGCTGCTTCAGGTCTCGGATCACGCGGAACAGCTCGGCGACCTCGTCGGTGTCGAGGCTGGACGTCGGCTCGTCGAGCACAAGCACACGCAGGTCCATCGAGATGGCACGCGCGATGGCCACAAGTTGCTGCACCGCCAGCGAGTGGCTGCCCAGGACGGATGCGGGGTCGATGTTGAGGCCCAGCCCCTCGAGCACCTCGCGGGCGTGGCGACGCATCGCCCCGTTGTCGATCAGGCCGTGACGGCGAGGTTCGCGCCCCAGAAAAATGTTCTCCGCCACCGACACGTTGGGGAGCAGGTCGACCTCTTGGTAGACGGTCGAGACCCCTGCTGCCTGCGCAGCGGCGGGGGTGGCGAAGGCCACCTGCTCGCCCTCGATGCGGAGGGTGCCGTCCGCGAGCGGCAGCACCCCAGTGATGGCCTTGATGAGCGTGGACTTGCCCGCGCCGTTCTCGCCCATGAGGGAGTGCACCTCGCCTGGAAACATGCGGAAGTCCACTCTGTCCAGGGCGGTGAACGCGCCAAAGAGCACTGTCGCACTCTCGAGCTCTACGAGCGGCTTCGCCCCGTCCACGGAGCCATCCTGGCACGGCGGACGGGGCGAAACCACCTCGTGGGGTCGGTAAGGGCCCTTGGTCACCGAGATTTGTCGGAGCGGGCCACGATCGCGCGTTGCACCACGATGAACACCAGCAGCAGAGCACCCACGATGATGTGGGTCCACGACTGCTCGGCTCCCATGAAGGAGATGATCGTCTTGATGGTGCCGTAGACGAACACGCCGATCATCGATCCGAGGACGTAGCCCCGGCCGCCGCTCAGCAGAGTTCCACCGATAACGACGATGGCGATCACGTCAAGCTCGGTACCGATGCCGTTTCGCGGGTACCCGGCGTTCGTGTACGCCGTAAGCACCAGGCCCGCCAGGCCGCCGCAGAGGCCACTGATCACGTAGACCATCACCTTGGTGCGGGCGACGTTCAAGCCCATCAGGCGCGCCGACTGCTCGGAGCCGCCCACGGCGTAGACCGTGCGACCAAACCTGGTGAAGTGCATGACCAGCGCGCCGATGGCGACAGTCAGCAGTGCGATGATGCCGGTCGGCGTGATGTACCAGCCTCCCAGCGACAGGCGCGTTCCCTGAAGCCATGCCATGACCGGGTCGTCGACCCGGATTGAGGACAGGCTCACCACGTAGGCCAGCCCGCGTCCCAGGAACAGCCCCGCCAGCGACGCGATGAATGGCTGCACGTTGAAGTACTGGATGAGCACGCCGATGAGCAGGCCGATCGCCGCACCGGAAAGAAGCATGGCGGGGACCGCGATCACGACTGGTGTGCCGCCTGCGATGAGGCTCGCACCGAAGATGCCGGTGAAGGCCATGACGGAGCCGACCGAGAGGTCGATGCCCGCCGTCACGATCACGAAGGTCATGCCCACCGCGAGGATCATCAGGTACGCGTTGTCCAGCAGCAGTGCGGACATGTTGCGACCGGTCAGGAAGTTGCCGAAGTAGATCTCGGCCCCGACCAACAGCGCGATGAGGATGGCGATAGCCGCGAAGGTCGGAAGCACCGAGGCGTAGCGGCTCGTGAAGGTGCCGAAGAAGCCCTTCGAGGTCGTGTCATCTGTGATGGGGGTGTCGATGGCGCTCATGCCGCGACCTCCTTCCGGTCGTCGGAGTCCTGCTTCTGGCCCCGCCCGAACCGCTGTCCTATCGAGCGGCCGAACTTATGGACTCGGGGAGCCTGAAGGAGCACCACGATGATGACCACAACGGCGAAGAACACCGGGCTCTGCGCAGGTGGGACGCCGAGGAACAGGATGGCTGAGTCGAGCGCCTCCACCGTCAGGACGCCGATCACGGTGCCAGCGATGGAGAACTTGCCGCCCATGAGCGACGTTCCGCCGAGCACGACCGCGAGAATTGCGTACAGCTCGATGAGATAACCCGCAGAGTTGGCGTCGGCGGCCATCGTGTTGGACGCATAGATCACGCCCGCGATGCCTGCGAGCACACCCGAGGCGATGTACGCGCTCCAGATGATGCCGCGCGAGCGCACGCCGGCGAGCCGGCTGGCCTCAGGGTTGATGCCCACCGACTCGGTGAGCATGCCCAGCGCGGTCCGTCGCTCGAGGACGCTGACGATGATCACGGCGGCGACCCAGATGAAGAAGGCGACAGGCAGGATCACCAGGTAGCCGTTCGAGATGAACTTGTAGGGCGCGCTGTTCACGGTGGTGATGAAGCCGCCCGTGATCAGCAGAGCCACACCGCGCCCAGCGAGCATGAGCACGAGTGTCGCAATGATCGGTTGTATGCCTAGCACCGAGACCAGGAAACCGTTCCACACGCCGAGCACGAGCCCCACCAGAACCGCCACGAGGACGGCGACGATCACGGTGCCGAGATCTCCGGGATTGCCCGATCGGTCGAGGATCGTCAGCGCCACGGCGCCCGAGACTGCCATGATGGCGCCCACCGACAGGTCGATGCCGCGAGTGGCGATCACGAGCGTCATGCCGAGTGCCACGAGCATCAGCGGAGCGCTCTCCCGCAGGATGTTGATCGGGTTGCCGTACAGCTGGCCATCCTGAAAACGCATGCGAATGAAGTTCGGGTTCGCGATGGTGTTCACGATGATCAGCGTCACAAGCGCGGCCGCTGGCCAGAACAGGCGGTGTCTGAAGATTGTCACTTGGACACCCTTCCTTCGCCGGAGTTGGCGATGTAGTCAACGAGTCCGTCGAAGTCGACCGACTGGGCGTCGAGCTCACCGATGGCCTTGCGATCACGCAAAACGACCACGCGCTGAGCGATGCGCAGCACCTCTTCGAGCTCGGACGAGATGAAGATCACGGACAGGCCCTTCTCGGACAGCTCCGCGACCTTGCGCTGGATGTCGGCCTTGGCGCCCACGTCGATGCCACGGGTGGGCTCGTCAAGGATCAGCAGCTCAGGAGCCGTGGCCAGCCAGCGTGCGAGCAGCACCTTCTGCTGATTTCCGCCGGAGAGGTTGCCGATCGGCACGTTCGGGTCTGCGGGACGGACACCAAGCGCGCTCATGTACTCGCTCACGACGGCGTCCTGTTCGGCCTTCGACACGCGCTTGAGCCAGCCACGCCGGGCCTGGATGCCGAGGATCATGTTCTCGGCCACGGTGAGATCGGCGACCACGCCCTCGGCGCGACGGTCCTCGGATGAGAACGCGATGCCGTGATCGATGGCGTGCCGCGGATTGTGAATGCGCGCCGACTTGCCAGCGACCGAGATCTCGCCGGTCTCAGCGCGGTCGGCCCCGTAGAGCAGACGCACGAGCTCAGTGCGGCCGGAGCCGAGCAGGCCTGCGAGGCCCACCACTTCGCCGTCATAGACCTCAAGGTCGGCAGGCGACAGCATGCCGCGCTTGCCGAGGCCCGTGGCCTTCACCACGGGCGTCCCGCTGCGGTCCACCTGGCGGTTGGCGCGATCGGAGATCGCTGCCAGGTCGTCGAGCTCGCGGCCGATCATCTCGGCCACCAGAGCGTCCTTGGGGAACTCGGCGGCGAGGTGCTCGCCCACGAACTGACCATTGCGCAGCACGGTGATGCGGTCGGAGATCTCATAGACCTGCTCGAGGAAGTGGCTGACGAACAGGATCGCCACTCCCCTGTCGCGGAGGTCGCGGATGACCCCGAACAACTGCTCGACCTCGCCACGGTCAAGGCTCGAGGTGGGCTCGTCGAGGATGAGCACCTTCGCATCGAGAACCATGGCGCGAGCGATGGCGATCAGCTGCTGGATGGCGATCGAGTGGCTGCCGAGCTCGGCTCGCGAGTCGAGCTTGAGACCAAGATTGCTCAGGTGGCGCTCGGCTTCAGCGTGAGTGCCGCGCCAGTCGATTCCGGTGCGCCCGCGCTTCTCGTGGCCGAGCATGACGTTCTCGCCCACGGACAGATTGGTGCAGAGGTTGACCTCTTGGTACACGGTGGAGATGCCCGCCTCTTGGGCGTCGGCCGTGGCCTCGAACCTGCGCTTGGTGCCGTTGACGACGATGGTGCCGCTGTCAATCTGGTACACGCCGGTGAGGGCTTTGATGAGAGTGGATTTGCCGGCCCCGTTCTCACCCATGAGCGAGTGGACCTCGCCCGGGATAAGCCGGAAGTCGACGCTGTCAAGCGCCAGCACTCCAGGGAATGCGATCGTGATGCCGCGCATCTCGACGATGGGCTGGACTTCAGTGTCCGCGGGCATTGGATATGGACCTCTTCGTCTCGTGGGTGGACCCGACGGGGGACCGGCGCGAGCCGGCCCCCCGACGGGAATCACAGGGACATGCTGTCAGATGACGTCAGTCACCGGACGGATGCCGTGCGATCAGTAAGCGCGCGAGTCGATGACCTCGGCGGCCTGCTCCTGCGTGAAGGACTGGTCCTCCACGTAGTTGACGGGCTCGAGGTCATCGCCGTTGACTGCTGCACGCACGAGCTCGGCAGCCTTCTCACCGAGCATGGGGTTGCACTCGACGATGAAGTTGATCTTGCCGTCGACGAGCGCCTGCATGCCGTCCTTGACCGCGTCGATCGTGACGATCTTGATGTCTTCGCCGGGCACTGCGCCTGCGGCCTCGATTGCCTCGATGGCACCCAGGCCCATGTCGTCGTTGTGTGCGTAGACAAGGTCGATGCCGTCGACGCCGTAGTTGGAGATGTAGCCCTCCATGACGGAGCGTCCGCCATCGCGGGTGAAGTCACCGGTCTGCGAGTCGATGGTCTCGATGGACGAGCCCTCGATGGCCTCGTTGAAGCCCTCGGCGCGGTCGTTGGCCGGAGCCGAACCGGTGGTGCCCTCGAGCACAACCATGTTGGTGGGCTCGTCGCCGAACTCCTCGACTGCCCACTCGCCTGCCTTGACGCCCTCAGCCTTGAAGTCCAGGCCGACCCATGCTGCGTACAGGTCCGGGGAAGCGGTGACGGTGCGGTCCTCGAGAATCACGGGGATGCCTGCGTCCTGCGCCTCCTGGAGCACGTCGTCCCAGCCGTCTTCCACCACGGGGGCGATGACGATGGCGTCGACGCCCTGGTTGATGAAGTTACGCACGGCCGAGATCTGCGCGGCGGGGTCGTTGTCCGCTGCGTTGAAGACCAGCTCGAAGCCGTTCTCCTCGGAGAACGCCTCCTGCATGGACTCGGTGTTGGCGGAACGCCAGCCCGACTCTGCACCGGTCTGTGCGAAGCCGACCGTCAGCATGTCGCTGGTCTCTTCGGTTTCGGTTCCACCGGTAGCAGCGTCGTCGGGCGTCTCAGCCTCGCCGTCGCTCGAGCAGCCGGCCATGGTCAGCGCCGCAGCACCTGCGAATGCGATGGTGGACAAGAACTTTTTCCTCATACCAAGAACCTCCTCGTTCTGGTCCGGCGTCAATGCCGGATGGGGGGTAGTTTCCCTCCGTGCCGCGATGCGGCCCGTGGTGTGAATATTAGCGCTAACATTCGGGGCCCCCGCAACCACCACGCGTCACGATTGAGTAACGAAGGCCCCTCCCCTCACGAACGGGGCCCGTGGTCGTGCTCCTTAGGCGGCTACGGAATGTGAGGGCTCACCTGTGAGCCCTCGCCTTGGAGGCCGATGCTGAGACCGGGCGAAGCCAGGTGCCGCATCGGCCCGGGGTGGGACAGGCTCGCACACGGTAGTGGAATCCCTGGCACGCCGAACGCGTTCTGCGGAGGTCTCCTCCACATGAAAGGTCCTCCATGACTCCCCCGTCCCTGTTCACCCCGCTGGTCCTGCGCGGCACCACCCTCCGCAACCGCCTGTGGGTCGCTCCGATGTGCCAGTACTCGGTCGAGGACCGCGACGGGGTGCCGACGGACTGGCACCTGGTCCACCTTGGCAGCATGGCACGCGGCGGGGCCGGTCTGGTCATGGCCGAGGCGACGGCCGTGCTGCCTGAGGGCCGCATCTCGCCGTGGGACACGGGCCTGTGGAACGACGAGCAGCGGGACGCCTGGGCGCGCATCGTCGCCTTTCTCCACTCGCAGGGCGCTGCCGCGGGCATCCAGCTCGCCCACGCGGGACGTAAGGCGTCGACCCACCGGGGTCGAGAGGGCCGCGGCGCCGTTACGCCCGAGGAGGGAGGCTGGGACCCGTTGGGGCCGTCGGCGCTTGCCTTCTCGGGGCTGGCGGACCCCTTGCCCATGAGCCACAGCCAGATCGCCGATGCGGTCGCTGCCTTTGGCGCGGCGGCCCGCCGCGCGCTCGACGCCGGATTCGACGTCCTCGAGCTGCACGCCGCGCACGGCTATCTGCTCCACGAGTTCCTGTCGCCGCTCAGCAATGACCGCACCGACGAGTACGGCGGATCGCTGGAGAACCGCGCCCGGATCGTCCTCGAAGCCCTCACCGAGGTCCGTCGCGTCGCGGGCGAGGACGTGCCGGTACTGGTGCGGCTGTCCGCGACCGACTGGATGGAGCCCGACGGCTGGACTCTCGAAGACACCGTGACGCTGTCGCGCTGGCTGCGCGAGGCTGGGGCCGATCTCATCGACATCTCGTCCGGAGGAAATGTGCCGGACGCCCGGATCACGGTGGGCCCTGGCTACCAGGTGCCGTTCGCAGCCGAGGTGCGCGAGCGCGCCGACGTGCCGACCAGCGCCGTGGGACTCGTGACGGATCCCGAGCTCGCCCAGCACATTGTGTCGACCGGCCAGGCCGATGCGGTGATGGCGGGGCGTGAGTTCATGCGGGACCCGCACTTCGCGCTGCGTGCCGCCCACGAGCTGGGTGTGCCACTCGACTACTGGCCCGAGCAGTACGAACGCGGCACGTTCGCGGATCGGCCCGCCTGAGTGAGGCACACGGGGGTGCCCGGCGGTGATGGCTACCGCCGGGCACCGCGTGCGGGTCTCACTCGAATCGAGTGACCTCCGTCTGGGTGGCCCGCCGCACGGTCCCGAACGACCCCGTGACGGCCACAGCCGCTATTGAGAGAGAGGCGGCGATCGCGAGCCAATAGCGGCCGTCGGGCCAGCCGACCGACGCGCCGTTGCCGAACCCGGTGATCAACGCCCACGCGACCGCAAAGCCCAGCCCGGCCGAGGCCAGGAGCGTCGCCGCGAGCGGGATGACCGCCTCGATCGCGATGGTCGCGCGCAACTGCCGCATCGGCATGCCAGCGAGACGCAGCAGCCCGAAGGTCCGCCGCCGGTCGAGGGCGGCCGCGATCGTGGCCACGGCGAGCGACAGTCCAGAGATGCCGACCGCGATCCCCATGCCGAGGTATGCCATCACGGCCAGCTCGCTCAGGAGCTGACCCATGCCAGCGTCACCGTAGTCCTCGCGCGTGATCGGCGACAGGACGGTGCCCTCTTGCACGGACAGTGCGGTGCGTGCCCGCTCGACCGACGGCGTCTCACCGTCTGTGACGGCGACGACGTAGGCGACGCGATCCGTGGTGGCGCTGGGTGCCGCCACCGGGTCGTCCACCGCGATGGTCTCGTTCGCGCCGCTGTCCGCCAGCATGCCGAACAGGTCGATGGCGACACCGGGGGAATCGGGAACGCCCACGGCGCCGAGGGTCCGCGCATCCTCTGCCGACATGATCGCACCTTCGACCTCCTCGGCAACGGGCCGGTAGCCGACCACCACGGCCTCGACGCCCTCCACGGATGCGAGTGCTGCTCGCGCGGCGTCTGCGTCGAGGTCGTCCATGGTGGAGGCCAGCACCGCCTCCGGCACGAGCAGCCCTGCACGGTCGCGGGGCTCCAAGATGTCCTGAATGGAGCTCACGGATCCGGCGAAGACGCTGACGAGGAACACGGCGACCACCAGTCCCGCGACCGTGCGGAAGGTCGCCCTGGGGTGGCGCTCGAGGCGACCCGCAGCGACCACCGCGGCGGCGCTGCGCGCCATCGACCGGAATGCGGTGGAGGCCACCCGGGTCACCCACGGACCCGCGATCACGATGCCGACGGCGATCATGGCGAAGCCCAGCAGGAACCCGTACGAGCCCACCTCGGCGAGGTCGCGCCGCTCGGCGGCGATCCAGGTGGAGGCCGAGAACAGGGCGATGCCCACCGCGAGGGTGGTGGTCCTCCACGCCGTGACCGGCTTCTCAGCACGCTCGCGGGTCGCTCCCGGGGCACCGATGTCGTCGCTGTACGCACGCCACCAAGCCGTGGCCGCGCTGAGCGCCGCGATCCCCAGCACGACTCCTGCGGTCCACGCCCACGATGGCGTGAGATCGGCCGCATACGACGTGGTGCCGTTGAGCAGCATCTGCGTCGCGGCAGGCCGCAGCGCCGCCGCCACCGCGAGCCCGAGGGCGCCGCCGACCAGCGCTGTCAACGCCATCTCCCAGGCCGACAGCCACGCGACGGCGCGCTTCCCGGCACCGATCAGCCGCACCGTGGCGAGGCGGTCGCGGCGCTCGGCCGCTCCCAGTTGGCTGACGATCGATATCAGGAGCACGATGGGCACGAGAATGGCAATGGCACCGAGCGCGAGCACCATCTGGAACGTGAGCGAGGAGCTGTAGCGCAGGTCTGTGGGGAATCCCTCGATGATTCGGGTGCCGGGCAGCGGCGCGACGGAATCCCAGGGGGCCCCGGCGAGCACCACCAGATGACTGGGGCCGCTGAGCATCTCACGAGGCAGCTCCCCCACGCGCTGGCCGTAGCGGTCCTCGAGCTGGTCGGCGGGGACCGACTCGATCAGCTCGATCATCGCTGGCGAGGCGTAGTACTCCCCCGGACCGGGGACGGGCATGTCGTGGGGCAACGTGAGATCCGTGTGGACCGCAGCGGCCATGCGCAGCACCGTCGCCGTCGTGCCTTCGAAGTAGTCCTGGGTGGACGCCGCGAGCATCGTCGTGGAGGTGGGCTCGGGGACGACGAGTTCGTCGCTAGCGTCGTACTCGAGCCACTGTCCTTCGGGGTCCGTCCACGCCGCCCGGGCATCGCGATCAGGCATGTGCAGAAACGCCCCCAGCAGGATCAGCAGCAGGCCCACCCCGAGGGCGACGCCTGCAACGATCGCACCCAAGCGGCGGTAGGCAGCTCCACCATGCAACAGCAGCAGGCGGGAGGCGGCCGGCTTCACATCGGCACCTGGACGCTTGCGCCGGACAGCAGCCCGTCCCGCACGATGACCTCGCGGTCGGCGTATGCGGCGGTCCGTGCATCGTGAGTGATGAGGACGACGGTCGTGCCGGACTCGCGCACGACGTCGAGCATCGCCGTCAGCACACTCTCTGAGCTGACGGAGTCGAGAGAGCCGGTGGGCTCGTCCGCGAACAGCACCAGCGGACGGGTGACAAGGGCGCGCGCGATCGCCACCCGCTGTGCCTGGCCGCCGGACATCGATCCGGGCGACTTGTCGACCTGGTCGCCGAGGCCCAGCCGCTCGAGCCATGCGATCGCCTGTGCGTTCGCGGCCCTGCGCGACCGTCCTGCCATCAGCAGGGGCAGTGCCACGTTGTCCGTGGCGGTCAGGTCAGGAAGAAGCTGGCCGAACTGGAACACGAAGCCGATGCGCTGCAAGCGCACCTTGGCCCGCGCATCGGCGCTGAGGGCGGTGAGGTCCGTGCCGTCCATGACGACGGTGCCCGAATCCGGGGTGATCACTCCAGCGAGGCAGTGCACTAGCGTCGACTTGCCGGAGCCCGATGGCCCCATCACAGCAAGCACTTCGCCGCGCTCGACGGTGAGGTCGATGCCGCGCAGCGCGGACGTGGGGCCGAAGGACTTGGTCAGTCCGGTGGCGGTGATGATCGGGTCAGCCATGGCGGCGGATCTCCTTGTCGATGTCGGTGAGCCGGGCGCTCGTGAGGTCGATCCAACGCAGGTCGGCCTCGATCTGGAACAGGGCGTGGTCGATCGCGAGGCGGTCGAGCAGCGACGCCGACGCCTTCGCGGTGGTGAGCTCGCGCATGCGGGCCAGGTGCGCGTGGCGTTGGATGTCCAGCAGCGCGTCGGCATCGTCGTGGAGGACGAGCGCGAGGATGGTCTTTGCGAAGAGGTTGGACTGCAGGGTGGGCGACGGGGTGTCCGGCTCTCGCAACCACTCCGCGAGCCGCTCGCGGCCCTCTGCGGTGACTGCGTAGCGCTTGCGGTCGGGGCCGGCGCCGGGCTCCTGGCCGAGCTGCTCGATGAGGCCGTCACGGATCATCCGAGACAGCGTCGCGTAGATCTGGCCGAAGGCGATCGCCTTCGCGGAGCCGAAGATCGAGTCGTAGCGGGTCTTGAGGTCGTAGCCGTGGGTGGGCCCCGTGCTCATCAGGCCCAGCAGGGCGAGTGATCTGTCCATGTCGACACTATACCTCGGGTGTATACCCTGAGTGTCTATAGGGGATGACCCTGAATTTGCCTCATTGGCAGCACAGCAAAACGGCCGATGCGCACCTCCCGGGAGGTGCACATCGGCCGCGCTTGCGGGTGTGCGCGCTCAGCCGCGCGGCGTCGACCTCCGCAGGAACAGGTGGCCGACCACCCCGCACACCAGCGTGACCGGAGCGGTCCACGCCGCGATCGCCACCAACGAGGTGCCGGTAAGGAACTCCCCCACATCACCCCAGGAATCGGTCGTGGTGACGAGCCACCCGGCACCGACCAGCAGCGCCGCCAAGCCGATGAAGAAGGCGTAGAGCCCGTACGGCCCCCACCGGACCCACACAGTGGCAACGGCGGCGCCGAGGAAGAAGAACAGCAGCATCGCCATGAGGTACAGGAACCACACCGTCATAAGAGATTCGCCTGCGAGCCCCCACGGCGCGAAGAACGTCGCTCCCAGGCCCCAGCCGTCCGTGGCGCGCTCGACCGCCGCGATCGCAGTGACCCCCGTCGAGTACAGCAGCGACAGCAGCACGAAGTACAGGACGGAGCCCAGGTAGTAGTCGCGGCGCGTGACGGAGAATCCGAGCGCGAACTTGAACGTGAGGTTCATCGCCTGCACCGCCACCACCATCATGAACACGACGATCCATGAGATGCCGCCGTTGTACTGGAACGCGTCGGGCTCGAGGTTCTCGACTCCACCCGCCGCGTTGGCGACCATCAGCCAGATCGCGAGGTTGACCGCGAAGATGGCCGCGGTGATCACCCACGGCACCACCAGTGTGGGCACCGGGTTGGCGACGTGCAGCCTCACCACGTCCCAGATGCGAGCGGGAGCGCCGGCGGCCGTTGGCGCGGGCGCGATGTCGGTGGTGGTCATGCGCTCTTCTCCTCAAAATCAGTCCCTCCGCCGGTGCGGCTGACGACGAGTCCCTGCAGTGACACCGGGCTCGCCTCGAGACCGGCCGACGCGGCGGCGCGGCGATCCTCCGCGCTCAGTCCTGACACGGTGACCGAGGCAAGCCCGCCCATGTTGGTGCGATCGAGCACGTCCCGGCCGCTGGCGAATGCCTCGACATCCGCGATGCGACCCACGAGCGTGGTCGCGGATGCCCTGAGCTCGTCCGCATCCGCGTCGATCACGATCCGCCCCTCGTCGATGACGAGCACGCGCTGGAGCAGGTTGGCGGCCTCGTCGATGAGGTGCGTCGAGAGCACGACCGTCCGCGGGTGAGCGGAGTAGTCCTCAAGCAGCAGGTCGTAGAAGCGCTGCCGAGCGACGGCGTCGAGGCCCGCGTAGGGCTCGTCCAGAAAGGTAAGCTCGGCTCGCGACGCGAGCCCGACGATCACGCCGATCGCGCTGCGCTGACCGCGCGACATCTTCTTCATGGGCCGGTCGAGCGGCGCCTTGAACGCATGGACGAGCCGCTGCGCGAAGTCCGCATCCCAGTTATCGAAGAACCAGGGCGCGGCACGCAGCACGTGCTTGCCCTTGAATCCATCCGGGTACACCTGGGACTCCTTGATGAAGCACACCCGGCGCAGGGCCGGAGCATTCTCCACAGGGCTCTCGCCGAAGATGCGCACGGCTCCCGATGTCGCGAACTCCTGACCCGTGAGCAGCTGCATCATCGTCGTCTTGCCTGCGCCGTTGCGGCCCAGCAAACCGTGGATCCCGCCCTCCTCGAGGGAGAACGTCGCCTCCTGCACCGCGTGCACCTTCCCGAACCTCTTGGTGAGCCTGTCCACCTCAACGATGGCTGTCATCGCTCCATCTCCTTCCTGATCATGTCCTGTACGTCCTTCACACTTATGCCGAGCCCCACCGCGCGCTCCGCCACCGGGCGCACGTGGAGTTCGGCGAATTCGGCCCGCCGGTCTGCGAGTAGCCGCGGCCGCGCGCCTGCACTCACGAACATGCCGATGCCTCGGCGCTTGTAGAGAATCCCTGCGTCCACCAGCAAGGTGACGCCCTTGAGCGCCGTGGCCGGGTTGATGCGGTGGAACTGTGCGAGCTCGTTGATCGATGGCACCTGCGACTCCTCCGGCATCGAGCCGTCGAGGATCTGCCCCTCGAGGCTCTCCGCGATCTGCAGGAAGATCGGCCGTCCGTCGTCCACCGTTGTCGCCCTCCACTCGTCGTCGTGCTCGTTGGTTAGTTACTTAACCAACTAACCAACCATGCTGCAGGACTGCTGTCAAGTGCTGGCGCCGCATCGGCCCGAAAATGCCTGGGAAGCTGCACCATCGCCGTACAGTGGGCGCCATGGCTGATATCCCCCTGGTCTGGATCGACTGCGAGATGACTGGCCTCGACACGGCGGCAGATGCCCTGGTCGAGGTCGCCTGCCTGGTCACCGACTCCGAGCTGAACGTGCTGGGCGACGGCGTGCAGGTGGTCATCAAGCCGTCCGATGAGGCGTTGGCGCAGATGAACGACTTCGTGACGCAGATGCACACCGATTCCGGGCTGCTACCCGTGCTGGCAGCCGGGGTCACCATGGCCGAGGCGCAGCGCCTGGTGCTCGAGTACGTCAAGGAGTTCGTGCCCATTGCGGGCAAGTCGCCGTTGGCGGGCAACACCGTGGGCATGGACCGCCTGTTCCTCGAGCGCGACATGCCAGAGTTGATGGCGCACCTCCACTACCGCGTGGTCGACGTCAGCTCTCTCAAGGAGCTCGTGCGCCGCTGGTACCCCCGCGTGTTCTTCAACGCCCCGGCCAAGACCGGCGGGCACCGCGCGCTGGGCGACATCCAGGATTCGATCCGCGAGCTGCGGTACTACCGCGAGACGGTGCTGGTCGAGATGCCGGGGCCGGACTCCGACGCGGCGAAGGCCGCAGCGGCGAAGGTGTCCCCCGCCGCAGAGTAAGCCCCGCCGGGCGGGCCGTCGTCTGCCGGCTCTACGGCTTGGTATGATCTTCGCTGGCCCACTTCGTGGGCCGATGGTGGCTATAGCTCAGGTGGTAGAGCACCTCGTTGTGGTCGAGGGGGTCGCGGGTTCAAGTCCCGTTAGCCACCCGCAGGACAGAAGGGCCGCTCCTCGCCGAGCGGCCCTTTTGCTTTTCCGGGTGGCACCGGTCGGCGGCGAGAACCCGGCGCAACGGGCTATCGTTGACCGGTCACCCACGCGCACCTCTCGTGCGCGGAACGGAGGTACGGATGCTCGCAGCGCTCACCGGCGCAGGCCTGTCCGCAGCGGCAGGTCTCAACGCGTTCATCCCACTGGTGCTCGTGGGCGTGTTCGCACGCTTCACGGAGTTCATCCAGCTCCCCGCGCACCTCGAGTGGCTGCAGTCATGGCCCGCGATCATCATCTCGCTCGGGCTGCTGGTGGCCGAGCTCATCATCGACAAGATCCCTGGAGTGGATCACGTCAACGACCTCATCCAAACCGCCGTGCGGCCCGTCGTCGGCGGCATCATCTTCGCGGCCACCGCCGCATCGACCGTCGTCGACGAGTCGAACTTCTGGCAGGACAACCCACTGATCGCCGGTGTGGTTGGGGCGATCATCGCGCTCTTGACCCACGTTGCCAAGGCCGCATCGCGTCCGGCAGTGAATGCCTCGACCGGCGGCACCGGCGCTCCCCTGGCCTCCTTCGCGGAGGACGCGATCTCGGTGGCGCTGGTTCTCATCGCCATCTTCGTGCCCGTGCTCGTCGTGTTCGTCTTCCTCTTCATGGGGATCGCGGTGTACCGGATCGTCACGACAGGCCGGCGCCGGCGCCGGCACCGGGAGATGCGCCAAGCAGAGGAACGTCTCGAGCGCGAGTCTCAAGAGGCCGAGGGCGGAATGGTCGCGTGGTGGAGATCCAAGTGGCGCGAGCCGCGTCGCCTGTCGCGCTCGGCGCGCCACGCATGGATCGAGGGCAAGGATGGCGGCCCAGGGTCTGACGCGAGCGCCGACAGCGCCCAGACACCCGGCTCACCACAAAGTCCCAAGTAGGCGGAATCAACAGGTCCAGCCCGCGCATCGGCCAGCGGGCCTCAGAACTAGCCGGCGATCGCGCCGAAGTCGGCGAGGAAGTCCTTGACGAACTCGTTCGCGGGGCTGGTGGTCACCTCATCGGGCGTGCCGATCTGTTCGATGGCGCCGCCCTCGGAGAACACCGCGATGCGGTCGGCGAGGATCACGGCCTCGCGAATGTCGTGGGTGACCATCATCACGGTTAGCCCCAGCTGACGCTGCAGATCACGGAACTCCTGCTGGAGGCTGCGCCGGCGCTGCGGATCTACGGCGCCGAAGGGCTCATCCATCAGCAGCACGGGTGGCTCGACCGCGAGCGCCCGGGCCACGCCCACGCGCTGGCGCTCGCCGCCCGAGAGCTCGTGCGGGTAGCGGCCCCCGTAGGTCGAGTGGGGCAGGCCCACCAGGTCGAGCAGCTCCTCAGTGCGGCGCTGCCTGCGGTCCTTGTCCCACCGCAGCAGGCTCGGGACGGTGCCGACATTCTGCGCCACGGTGCGATGCGGGAACAGCCCCACGTGCTGGATCATGTAGCCGATCGAGCGCCGTAGCTGCACGGCGTCCTGGCTCATGACGTCGGAGCCGTCGACGGTGATGGTGCCGGAAGTGGGCTCCACCAGCCGGTTGACCATGCGCAGCGTCGTCGACTTCCCGCAGCCGGACGGCCCCACCAGGCACATGATCTCGCCCGGCGCGACCTCGAGGCTGAGGTCCTTCACCGCCACAGTGCCGTCCGGGTACTCCTTGCGGACGTGCTCGAAGGTGATCCCGGCGTGATCCATCCCGCCACGTTACCGTGCGGGCGGCTGGTCGCCGGGGTCCGCGCCCTGTAGGTTCTCTGAAATGGACGCGCCCGAGAATCCGTGGCTCTCCTTGGATTACCTCGAGCGCAACTGGGACGAGGTGTCCGAGCAGCTCTTCATCCACACCACTCTCACCCTTCAAGCATTGGCGATCGCCGTGGCCATCGCGTTCCCGCTGGCGGTGATCGCGCGGCGCATGCCGCGCCTGTCGGCACCCATCATGGGCGTCAGCGGCGTGCTGTACACGATCCCGTCCTTCGCGCTGTTCGGGCTACTGGCCCCGTTCACCGGGATCGGCCGCACCACCGTGCTGATCGGCCTGGTGGCGTATGCGCTGCTGGTGCTCGTACGCAACATTGTGGTGGGGCTGCAGGGCGTGGACCGAGACGTCACCGACGCGGCGCGCGGCATGGGCTACACGCCCACCCGGCTGCTGTTCCAGGTCGAGCTCCCCAACGCCCTGCCGTCGATCATCGCCGGCCTGCGGATCGCCGCCGTCAGCACCGTCGCTCTCGTGACCGTGGGGGTGGTCGTGGGCTACGGCGGCCTGGGCCAGCTCATGTTCCGGGGCCTGCAGTCCGACTATCGTGCCCAGATCATGACGGCGACCCTGCTGTGCCTGGCCCTTGCGCTGGTGCTGGACCTGCTGCTCGCGCTCGCTGGGCGTCTTGCGATGCCGTGGGCGCGACGAGGGGCGTCCGCGTGAGCACGCTGAGCGAGGCATGGGAGTACCTCACGACGGCCGAGAACTGGACGGGGGCGAGCGGCATCACCACGCCCACCTTCGACGGCGGATGGCGGTTCGCTCAGGACTCGATCATCGCGCTCACGCTCGAGCACCTGTGGATGAGCTTCGCCGCGGTCATGCTCGCCGTGGCCGTCGCGCTGCCGCTGGGCGTTTTCCTCGGTCACGTGCGCAAGGGCGGCGCCGCGACGGTGGTGACGTCGAACGTCAGCCGCGCCGTCCCTACCCTCGCGCTTCTCACGCTGTTCGCGGCCTCGGCCATCGGGTTCGGCAACAACGCCGTGATCCTGGCCGCCGCCATCTTCGCATTCCCGCCGATCCTGTCCAACGCCTTCACGGGCATGGCGGATGTCGATCCCGACATTCGTGAGGCGGCGCTCGGGCAGGGGATGACTCGCTTCCAGGTGGCTACGCGTGTCGAGCTGCCCCTGGCAGTGCCCCTGATCGCCGCCGGACTGCGCACCGCAGCCGTGCAGACCGTCGCGACCGTGCCGCTCGCGGCGCTCGTGGCCGGTGGCGGCATGGGCGTCATCATCAACACCGGTCTGGCGACGCAGCGCTACGGGCAGGTGCTGGCCGGGGCCGTGCTGGTGGCCGCCGTCGCGCTGGCGACCGATGCCGTGATGGCCCGGCTCCAGCATGCGGCGACCGCCGCTCCGCTGCGCGAGGCGGCGACTTCCGCCGCCTGAGCCCGCGCATCGGCCATATTCACCCTCGCGCTCAGGCAAACCTGCGCCTAGCCTGGTAGACACCGGCTGGCGGGAACAACCCCGGCCACCGGGTGGTTGCTCATCCTGATTGACCCCGACACGAGGAGCACACATGCGCACCCGCAATGCCACTTTGGCGGCCCTAGCCGTCGCATCGCTGACACTGGCCGGCTGCAGTTCCGGCTCCAGCGACGACCCCACGCCCGCCGAGACCACGGAGCCGACCACCGGCACCACGGCGACCACCACAGCACAGGAGTGCCTTCCTGTCCCCGGAGAGCAGCTGGTGGTGCTCGAGGACGACATGATGCTCCAGAACTCCGACAACATCATCCCGGCGCTCAATGCCGACATCGCGTCTGACGACGTGATCGCGGCGCTCGACGCCGTCTCCGCCGAGCTCGACACGGAGGGGCTCATCGAGCTCAACAGCGCGGTCGACATCGACCGCCAGACCTCGGAGGAAGTGGCCGAGGCCTGGGTGGACGAGTCGGGCATCACGGTGGAGGAGACCGGCGACGGCAGCTCCATCACCGTGGGCGCCGCGAACTTCACCGAGAACATCACTCTCGCCGAGATCTACGCCGAGGTTCTCTCCGACGCGGGCTACGACACCGAGGTGCGCGAGATCGGAAACCGTGAGACCTATCTCCCCGCACTCACCAGCGGTGAGATCGACATCGTCCCCGAGTACGCCGCCACGTTCGCGGAGTTCCTCGACGGAGACATCGACAACGTCGTGGCCTCGGGCGACATCTCCGAGACCGTCGCGGCGCTGGAGCCGCTGGCCGAGGAGCAGGGTCTGGTCGTGGGTGCTGCGGCTGATGCGCAGGACCAGAACGCCTTCGCCGTCACCCAGGGCTTCATCGACGAGTACGGCGTCACCACGCTCTCCGAGCTCGCCGAATCGTGCGGGCCGATCGTGCTGGGAGGCCCTCCCGAGTGCCCCGAGCGCCCGTTCTGCCAGCCCGGCCTGGAGAGCACCTACGGCATCGAGATCGCGGAGTTCCGTGCCCTCGACGCCGGCGGACCGCTGAGCAAGACCGCGATCACCACCGGTGAGGTGGCCGTGGGCCTGGTGTTCTCGTCGGATGGAGCTCTCGCGAGCAGCTGACACCCCGCTTGACACACAGAAGGCCCGGTCCCTCGCGGGACCGGGCCTTCTGACGTTGGTACACCCCCCGGGACTCGAACCCGGAACCCACTGATTAAGAGTCAGTTGCTCTGCCAATTGAGCTAGAGGTGCTCGCGACGCGAGCGGACAGGCCGCGCGGTGCGAAAGACAACTTTAGCAGGCTGGGGCGAGCGAAGCGAAATCGGGCCGGAGCAGGAATGGTCCACGGCCGCATCGGCGTTAGGTTGTCATCATGACTGACAACCGACTCGCCGCAGGCGACACCGCACCCGACTTCACCGCCGCCACCGATCAGGGCTCGTTCACGCTCTCCGATCACCGTGGCCGGCACGTCATCCTGTACTTCTACCCCGCCGCGATGACGCCGGGCTGCACCACGGAGGCCTGCGACTTCCGCGACTCGCTCGACGCCCTCAGGGCCGCCGGATACGAGGTGGTGGGGGTCTCCAAGGACGAGCCGGCCAAGTTGGCTGAGTTCCGGGAGCAGGAAGGGCTAACGTTCACGCTCGTCTCCGACCCTGACCGCGCGGTCCAGGACGCCTACGGCGCGTGGGGCATCAAGAAGCTGTACGGCAAGGAGGTCGAGGGCTCGATCCGCTCGACTGTGGTGATCGGGCCCGACGGCACCGTCGAGCTCGCGCAGTACAACGTCAAGGCCACCGGCCACGTCGCGAAGCTCCGCCGGGACTTGGGGCTCGACTGACCCTCGACACCTAGACGGCCCGCGTATCCTGGTGGCCGCGCGCGAGTGGCGGAATTGGCAGACGCGCTGGATTTAGGTTCCAGTGTCCTCGGACGTGGGGGTTCAAGTCCCCCCTCGCGCACTTCTCTGGCGTTGTCGTCACCCGGGCCCCGTGAGGGGAGCGGGTGACGACTCCGCTGGACGCTCGGGCAGTTTTCGGGGCGTGGAGGCGCCCGGAGAGGCTGGAATCGTGATGGCACCCGAACAGCTCCATGCGTTGCTGAGACGCCACCAGGAGCGTATAGACGCACGCGTCTCCGAGCTCACCGCCGAGATGGACGCCCTGACCCGTACCCGCCGAGGCGAGTTCGACGACGACGAGCACGACCCCGAGGGCGCAACCTTGTCATCCCAGTGGTCGATGCTGGCCGGACTTCTCGAGTCCGCCCGGGAGGACGCGCGGCAGGCGGACGCAGCTGTGCGGCGCCTTGACGCGGGAGAGTACGGGATCTGCGCGGCCTGTCACCGTGCCATTCCGCCCGCGCAACTCGAGGCCCGGCCTGTGCGCCAGCGCTGCGTGGCCTGCTCTCGCTGACCGCACGCCTCGCGCGCCGGAACATGCGAAGAGCCCCGCACCCATGTGGGGTCCGGGGCTCTTGCACACAGGTCAGTGCGCGTGCTGCTCCTCAGTCTGCTGAGCGGCCACGTCGGCACGGACCTTATCCATGTCGAGGTCCTCGACGGCCTTGACCAGGTTCTGCAGGTCAGGTCCCGCGAGCGCGCCCGCCTGGTTGTAGACCATGATGCCGTCACGGAACGCCATCAGCGTGGGAATCGCGGTGATGCCGAACTGGGCACCCAGCGCCTGCTGGTCCTCGGTGTCGACCTTCGCGTGGGTGATCTCGGGCTTCTCTTCCGCCGACTGCTCAAAGATCGGGGCGAAGCGCTTGCAAGGACCGCACCACTCGGCCCAGAAGTCCACGAGGACGATCCCGTCCTTCGTGACGGTCTGCTCGAAGTTCTCGGTTGTCAATTCAACGGTACCCATGGGGTTCCTTCCTCTTGTCGCTGCGTGTCCCCTTAACGCGAGTCCGTAGGGGGGTATTCCTTTTCTAGGCTCCCACGCTCCGGCGCGGTTGCTGATGAGGCCACGACGACACGGTAGAAAGGAGGCATGACAGACATGGCAGAGATGCCACCCGAGCCTTCCGGGTGGCTGTCCGAGCGCGAGTTGCAGCACGTCCGTGGCGAGCTGCCGCTGCTCTACATCAACGCGGTGCCCGTGCGGGTCGACGCAGCGGGCGAGGTGACCGAGGTGGGGCTGCTGCTGCGAGCCGACGAGGGCGCGATCTCGCGTGCGCTCGTGGCTGGCCGCGTGCTTTTCCACGAGCGCATTCGTGACGCGCTGATCCGCAACCTCGAGAAGGACCTGGGCACCGTGGCGCTACCGCGCATCCCGACGTCGCCGACACCGTTCGCGGTGGCGGAGTACTTCCCGACGGAGGGGTTCGGCGCGTTCCATGACGCCCGGCAGCACGCTGTCGCACTGGCCTTTGTGGTCGTCGTCGACGGTGACTGCGAGCCGAGCCAGAACGCGCTCGACATCGTGTGGCTCAGCCCCGAGGAGGCCGCGAGCGATGACGTCGCGGGCGACATGACAGGCGGTCAGCACAGCCTGCTGCGCCGCGCGCTTGCCCACTGCGGCGTGCTCAACTAGCTGGCCTCGGGTCCGGCCGATGCGACGGCTGAGTCCGCGCGCACTCGACTTGCCGCGGCGCACCCCGGCCGGCCCGCGCATCAGCCGTCCTGGACGCCGGGCCGACCGACGAGACGGACCAACTCTGCCGGGCAAGACCCGCTGAACGGTGCGGGTCGCGCCCGCGCTCAGTTCATCCGTCCACTCGGCCGATGCGGGGGCGGGGTGGTGCGCGGCCTCGCCACGTCGCCGGCCGGCAGTCCGCGCCATATCAGGCACAGGCCGCGGTGGGACGATCAGGCGCGCGGTTCGGACAGCACTGCGGCCACGTGCGGCGCCATCGCCCGGAACGCCGCGCCACGGTGCGACAGCTCGTTCTTGCGCTCAGGCGCGAGCTGCGCGTTGGTCACGCTCTGACCATCGGCCACGAACGCCGGGTCGTATCCGAAACCCCCGGCCCCACGCGCCTCGCGCACCACCGTGCCACGCATGTGGCCCACCTCGACGAACTCGCGTCCGTCGGGGGTCACGAACGCTGCGGCGCAGACGAAGGACGCGGTGCGGTGCTCGTCGGGCACGTCCGCGATCTGGTCGAGGAGCAGCGCGAGGTTCGCGGCGTCGTCGCCGTGGGACCCCGCCCACCGGGCGGAGAACACTCCCGGCGCGCCGCCGAGCACGTCGACCGCGATGCCCGAGTCGTCGGCGAGGGCGGGCACACCCGTCGAGGCCGCGAGCGCCCGCGCCTTGATGAGCGCGTTGGCCTCGAACGTGACGCCGTCCTCGACGGGCGACGGCGCGTCCAGGTCCAGCGCCGATGCGACCTCGTCCCGGTGCACATGCGGCAGCAGCGGCGCGAGGATCGCCCAGATCTCTTCAACCTTGTGGGCGTTGCGGGTGGCGATCGCGAGGCGGGTCATGTCAGCCCGCCGCCTTGTCAACATCCAGCGCCCGGGCCTGCAGGCGGGCCAGGTCGGCGTTGCCGGCGGTCGCGAGCGCAAGCAGCTCGTCGAGCTCTGCCTTGCTGAACGTCTTGCCCTCGGCGGTGCCCTGCACCTCGACGAACCCGCCGTCGCCGGTCATCACCACGTTCATGTCCGTCTCCGCGCGCACGTCCTCCTCGTACGGGAGGTCGAGCATGGGCGTGCCGTCGATGATGCCCACCGAGATCGCAGACACGGAGCCCGACAGCGGCCGCGCGCCGGGCTTGATGGCGCCGTTCGCGCGGCCCCAGGCGATCGCATCTGCCAGCGCGACGTAGGCGCCGGTGATCGCGGCGGTGCGGGTGCCGCCGTCCGCCTGCAGCACGTCGCAGTCGAGCACGATGGTGTTCTCGCCCAGGCCCTTGACGTCGATCACGGCGCGCAGCGAGCGGCCGATCAGGCGGCTGATCTCGTGCGTGCGGCCGCCGATCTTGCCCCGCACCGACTCTCGGTCGTTGCGGGTGTTGGTGCTGCGCGGCAGCATCGCGTACTCGGCGGTCACCCAGCCCTCGCCTGAGCCCTTCTTCCAGCGCGGCACTCCCGCCGTGAACGAGGCGGCGCACAGCACGCGCGTGCCGCCGAACGTCACCAGGCACGAACCCTCCGCGGAGTCGAGCCACGAGCGCTCGAAGGTGACGGGGCGGAGCTGGTCAGGAGTGCGCCCATCGGCGCGAGTGAGGGAGGTCATGTCCCCGAGCCTAACGGCGGGCGCGGGCCGAGCGAAGCGCAGCTGCGGCTCAGAAGCCGTGCACGTGGCCCGGCTTCGCCAGGCATGCCAGCGGCACGTGGCGGCGCACAGCGTTGAGGGTGGGGTGCGGGTCCACCCACGACGCAATGTGCGTGACGATCAGGCCGGAGACGCCGGCCTCTGCGGCCATGCGGCCCAACTGGTCGGCCGTCATGTGGACGCCTTCGGGGTTGACCTCGCGCGTGCCCCAGCCGGCCTCGCCCAGGATCAGTCCCGCGCGAGCTGCCAGCGCGTCCACCTCGTCGCAGCGGTCGGTGTCGCCGGTGAAGAGCAGGTGCGAGTCCCCCACGGAGATCAGGTACGCGAGGGCGGGTACGGGGTGGCGGGCGCGTGCGGCGGTGATGGTGAACGGGCCCAGGCGTGCCACGTCGCCGTGCGCGAGCGGGGAGAAGTCGAACACGTCCATGTCCGCGCCGTCGGGGTCGCCCGCGACCTCGTGGACACGTCGATCGAGACCCTCAGGCCCGAGCAGCGGGATGAGCGGCAGACCCTCGTCGCGGGTGGGTCCATAGCGACGCAGCACGGACAGCGCGCCGAGATCGGCGCAGTGGTCGGGATGGCCGTGGGACACCAGCACACCGTCGGCACGCGCCGGGTCGCAGTATCTCTGAAGCGGCCCGATGGCCCCCGAACCCAGGTCCATGATGAGCCGCCACATGCGCCCCTCGTCGTCCTCGGCCTCGAGCAGGTAGCAGGACGCCGGAGAGTGCGGTCCCGCGGTGGAGCCCGCGCACCCCACGATGGTGAGCCGGATCGTCACAGCGCCTCCACCCGCGAGACCACCGGCCCGAGGAATCGCTGTGCGAGCGCCTCGAACCGCGCGCTCTCACCGGTTGCGAAGAACCGGTGATCCGCCCGGGCGCCGGAGCCGCGTTCGAGGCCCTGCGCGGTGAGCGCGCGGTAGACGTCGATCGCTGTCTCGGTGGCGGAGTCGACGAGGGTCACGTCCGGCCCCATCACGTACCCGATCGCGCCCTGCAGCATCGGGTAGTGGGTGCAGCCCAGGATGAGGGTGTCGACGTCTGCCGCCTCGAGCGGGGCGAGATACTCCCGCGCGACCTCGATGACCTCGGGCCCCGCCGTGATGCCGGCCTCGACCAGATCGACGAACCGTGGGCAGGCCTGCGAGTGCAGCGCGACGTCCGGGGCCGCGGCCAAAGCGTCGTCATACGCTCCTGAGGTGATGGTCGCCGTGGTGCCCACCACGCCGATCCGCCCGGACTTGGTGAGGGATACCGCTCGGCGGACGGCCGGGACGATCACCTCGACGACGGGCACTCCTCGCTCCTGTGAGAAACGCTCGCGGGCGTCGCGGAGCACGGCGGCCGATGCGGTGTTGCACGCGATCACCAGCATCTTCACGCCGTCCTCGACCAGGGAATCCATGATCGACAGGGCATGCCTGCGCACGTCGGAGATAGGCAGCGGACCGTAGGGCCCGTACCTGGTATCCCCCACGTAATGGATGGACTCGTGCGGCAGCTGGTCCATGATCGCTCGGGCGACCGTCAGACCCCCGACCCCGGAGTCGAACACCCCGATGGGTGCGTCACTCACGTTCGTCCTCCTCCATCGCGAACTGCACCAGCGACTCCTGCAGCCACGTCAGCGCCTGGTAGAGCATGCCGAGCCAGATCCGCTCGGGGTCCACGTCCAGATCATCCTCCGCGTCCGTCACGATCGCGTGGGTCGCAAGGTCGATCTCATCGTGCAGGCGCTCGGCGTCCTCGTCGCTGTCGAGCCGCAGTCGCGATGCGAGCACCAGCCTGACGTCTGTGAGCGCGGCGGCCGTCGACATCGCGTCGGCGGCGGGCACGGCCCATTCGGGGCCGTCCTCGCTCAGCTGCGCCCACATGGTCCGGAGGCGCTCCACCTTGAGGTTGCGCAGGTCGCCCTCGGTGAGCCGGCGGAATTCATCGGCGACGTCACGGTCGTCCTTCGACGCCGACGGCAACAGGCGCAGCACCGCTGGGTCATCCGGCTCCGACAGGGACTCCTCGAGGCCTCTGAGGTGACGGAAGATCTCGTCCGCCTCGTCGAGCCCGGCCTCGCGGTCGATCGGCGAGTCCATCCCGAACTGCTCTCCGCCAAGCAGGAGCCCGACGTCGGCGATGATGCGCGCGATGACCATGCGCTCCTCCTCGTCGAGCTCTGCCACAGCGGCCTCGCCGCGCGCGGCGAACCCCTTCACTCGCCGCTCCTGCTGAGCGTCGCCCACAGTCCGTAGCCGTGCATGGCCTGCACGTCGACCTCCATCTTCTCGCGTCCGCCGGAGCTGACCACGGAGCGGCCCTTCTCATGGACCTCGCGCATGCGCGCCTCGGCCTCGGGGCGCGAAAAGCCGAAGTAGGTCTGGAACACGTGGGTGACGTAGCTCATGAGGTTGACGGGGTCATTCCACACGATGGTGACCCACACATCGTCCGTGCGGGTTGCCACAGCACCTTCGCGCTCAAGTTCTCCCTGCGTGGACACTCCTCCAGCCTAGGGCCGATGCGCGCGCCGGGTGGGGAGGCCGGGCGTCGCCACGGCGTTCCTCGCCTGGGGTCAGTCCTCCCCGTCGTCGCCGCTGCCGAACCGGCCGTCGATGATGTCCTTGCAGGCCGGGCACACGGGGAACTTGTTCGGGTCGCGGCCGGGAATCCACACCTTGCCGCACAGCGCGATCACGGGGTCGCCCGACATGGCGGACTCCATGATCTTCTCCTTGCGCACGTAGTGCGCGAAGCGCTCCGCGTCACCCGGCTCAGAGAGTTCGCGGGTGTCGACGCGCTCGATGGTCGCGGTGCCGCCCTGCGGGGAGCCGGGCTCCGACTGGGGGTCGAGGGTCTCGCTCATGCCCACCATCCTACGACGCCGGCCGTGCCGCGAGAAGGGCGGCAGGGGCCAGGACCCTCCACACCATGACGATCCGCACCATCACGAGACGGCCGCAAGCAGCCGGCCGGCGCGCCGGTCGAAGAGCGCCCCCGCCGCCCGCAGCCCCGCGACGGCGCCCGCCGTGCCGAGCCCCACCCCGGCGACGAGCGCGAGCCAGCCCCAGCGCGCATCGGCCGTCAGGGACAGCACGAACGCGATGGTCACCAGCGGGAGCGCTGCCGCCATGGCTACGCCGGACACGAGTTGGGCGACGAGGCTCGCGCCGACCGACCCGACCTCCGCCCCGAAAGGGTTCTCCCCTGGGCCGGGAGCGCGGTAGGGCAGCAGCACGGAGGTCACCGCGGAGATGCCCAGCGTCACACCCAACGCTCCCACGCACGCGCCCACGAGGCCTGGGGTCGCGTACCACTGATCGGTCCACGCGAGCACGGCGACTGCGGCGAGGCCGACGAGTGGCACGGACCACACCAGCACCGCCTGCGTGCGTCCCCGCATCGCGGCGCGGCCGATGCGGCCCGCGACGATGTCGACGTGGAGCGCGGTCGAGTCGTAGGCGACGTCGTTGTGACGGCCCCAGCCGATCGAGGCCGCGAGCATCACGGGCGCAGCGAGCGCCCAGCGCTCGTCGAGGCCGAGGATCGGCACCACGAGCACGAAGAACACGACGGGCAGCGTGACGACTCCGATCGCGCTCACGATGTAGCGGGCGTCCGTCCGCCAGTAGACGAGCGACCTCGCACGCACTGCCGAAGCGACGCCGTCGCCGCGGCCGCCGCCGCGCGCGTCGAGGATCGCGTCGCCGCGGCGCCTCGTGCCGGCGCCCCTGAAGGTCGGGTGCACGAGGGTGAAGGCGACATTGGCCCGCCAGGCCTCGTGCACGACGACCACGGTCAGCGCAAGTAGGGCCAAGCGCCATACCGCCCCCGCGGGGTCGCCCTGCGCGAGCGCCCCGGGCGCGGCCATGCCCGCGCCCACCGGGGTGCGGCCAAGCCACTCGAGGATCACCGGTACCTCGTAAGCGAGCGCCGAGTCGAGCCCCGACCGGAAGGTGATCCACGCGGCCGGGGCGAGCAGCACGAACGCCACGGCCGCTCCAACGAGGGCACCCAGTCGCGCGCGCCGGGAGGACAGCAGCCGTCCGGACCACGCGACACACACCCGTGCGCTCACGGTCATCAGCGCGACCGTCAGCAGTCCGCCCACACTCGCGACGGCGAGCACCGCGGTGCTCTCGTAGCGCCACGCGCCGGCCAAGATCAGGAACACCGCCACGAAGAACAGCGTGGGGAGCGTGAGCGCCGCCGCGATGGTCAGCCCCGGCATCAGCCGACGCGCGGACACTCCCAGACTCGCGAACCGGCCGGGATCCAGGGTGTCCTCGAGGCCGGTCACGAGCAGCGGCACCGTCACCCAGCCCACGGCGCACACCGCGGCGAAGGCCACGAGGATCGTGGCGCGCGAATCCGACGTCTCGAAGGACAGGAACCGCTGCACCCAGAACGTCGCGGGGATCAGCGACAGCGACCACACCGCGCCCCCGACGAGCAGCAACGCGCGCCACCACTCGCGCCGCAGCTGGTGACGCACGACGCGAAACTTGAGCCCTAGGACTGCCGCAACCACGTCAGATCCCGCCCATCGGCCCCGCCACCCACGAGCCCCACGAACCGCTCCTCGAGATCCACTCCCCCGCGCACCTCATCGACGGTGCCGGCGGCAAGGATTCGCCCGCCGCCCACCACCGCGACGTGGTCGCAGAGCCGCTCGACGAGAGCCATCACATGGGACGACAGCACCACGGTGCCGCCGGTGTCCACGAACGACTGCAGGATGCGCCGGATCGCACCCGCGCTGACGGGGTCCACGGCCTCGAACGGCTCGTCGAGCACCAGCACTCGGGGCGCGTGCACGAGAGCGCACGCGAGCCCGATCTTCTTGGTCATGCCGGCGGAGAAGTCCGTGACGAGCGTGGAGCCCGCCGCGCTCAGGTCGAGTGCCGCGAGCAGGTCGTCACGCCGTTCGCGGACCACGTCCCGGGGCATCCCCCGCAGCAGGCCTGCGTAGCTGATCAGCTCGGCACCGGTGAGCCGGTCGAAGGTGTGCAGGCCGTCGGGCAGCACGCCGATCATCGGCTTGGCCTCGTCCGGCCGCGTCCACAGGTCGATCCCGTGCACCGAGACGGAGCCGGAGTCGGGCTCGAGCAAGCCAGTGGCCATCGACAGCGTGGTGGTCTTGCCAGCACCGTTGGGGCCCACCACTCCGTAGAAGCTGTGCGTGGGGATGTCGAGGTCGATGCCGTCCACCGCGAGGGTGGCGCCGAAGCGCTTGGTCAGCCCGCGCAGCGACAGCGCGGTCGCGCGCTCGTCGGTCGCGGTCACGTGGGGTTCAGCACGAGGTAGGCGGTGTAACCCAGCCATACAGCTAAGAACACGGCCCCCTCAACGCGGTTGATGCGGCCGTTGCGGTGCAGCCTGAATCCGAAGACCAGCAGCAGCACGGTCATCAGCATCACCATCGACAGGTCCCGATAGAGCAGGTCGGTGCCCACCGCAGCCGGGGCGATGAGCCCCGCGATGCCCACCACACCCAGGGTGTTGAAGAGGTTCGAGCCGATGATGTTGCCCAGCGCGAGGTCGTTCTCGCCCTTGCGGGCGGCCGCGAGCGACGAGGCCAGCTCGGGGGCAGAGGTGCCGATCGCGACGACTGTCAGGCCGATCACGAGATCGGACCAGCCGAGCTCGGTCGCGATCTCGGTCGCTCCCCACACCAGCAGGCGCGAGGAGAGCACGAGCAGCACCAGCCCCACGCTCAGCCAGATCCATGCGGCGCGCTTGGACAGCCCCCGCGACTCGGTCTCCTGGTCCACGTCGTGGGCGTAGTTCTCGTCGGGCTCCTGCCGGGATTGCAGGATCGACCATGTCAGCAGCACGACCAGCAGCAGCACCAGCACGCCCGCGTCGCCACGAGAGAGCTGGCCGTCGCTCATCAGCAGCCACGCGACGAGCGTCACCACGATCAGCAGCGGCATCTCCTTGCGAAGTATGCCCCGCCTCACGACGACGGGCAGGATGAGCGCCGTCACGGCCAGCACGAGCCCGATGTTTACGATGTTCGAGCCGAACGCGTTGCCGAGCGCGATCTCCGGAGACCCCTGCGCGGCCGCGAACGAGGACACCACGATCTCCGGGGCAGACGTGCCGAACCCGATCACGATCATGCCGATCAGCAGCGGTGCCATTCCCAAGAACTTCGCGACGGTCGCCGCGCCCATCACGAACTTCTCCGCGCTCCAGGCGAGGATTCCGAGCCCGACGAGCGTGGCGAGGGCGGGAACAATCATGGGCACGACAGTACCGGCGCGAGGCGACTTGACGCGGCGAAATCCCCCGCGTGGGGGGTGCCTCTCAACCTACGGTCGCGTAGGGTAGGTGCATCAATGTGTTCAGTTTCCGCTCGGACGCGCTCGACAGCCGTACCGACGACCGACCCCTGGAGTGACATGACGGAAACGCCGCGCAGTGCGCCCGCCCAGATCCCCAGCAATCCCATCACGCACCGATTCGCGGAGATTGCCGCGACGGTCCGCGACACCGGGCTGCTGTCTCGCGCCTACGGCTTCTACGCCACCTTCGGGGCCGCGCTGGCGCTCGCACTGGGTGGAGTCATCGCCGCGTTCATCCTGGTGGGCGAATCGTGGTGGCAGCTGGCTGTCGCCGCCGCCTTCGGGATCGTCCTCACCCAGTTCGCGTTCCTCGGGCACGAGGCGTCGCACAAGGCCGTGTTCGTGTCCGGCAATGCCAACGACCGCCTCGGCCGCATCCTCAGCACCATTGTGGTCGGCATTAGCCACCAGTGGTGGATGTCCAAGCACTCGCGTCACCACGCCAACCCCAACAAGCGCGGCGCGGACCCCGACATCGAGCAGGACACCATCACGTTCGTCGAAGAGGACGCCGCGAAGACCAAGGGAGTCGTCCGCTGGATCAATCAGCGTCAGGGATGGCTATTCTTCCCGCTGCTGACGTTCGAAGGCCTGAACCTCCACTACCGGTCCGTCGCATCCCTGGTCACTCAGGGCTCGCGCCGCCAGAAGTGGATGGAGCTGCCGATGATCGCGCTGCACTTCGGCCTGTACCTGGTGCCGCTGTTCCTGATGCTCCCGCTCGGCATGGCGTTCGCCTTCCTCGGAGTGCAGATGGCCGTCTTCGGCGTCTACATGGGTGCCTCGTTCGCTCCGAACCACAAGGGCATGATGATCGTCCCCGACGACGTCAAGATGGACTTCTTCTCCAAGCAGGTGCTCACGAGCCGCAACATCCGTGGCGGCTGGGGCATGAACATCTTCATGGGCGGGCTGAACTACCAGATCGAGCACCACCTGTTCCCCAACATGTCGCGCCCCAACTTGGCCCGCACGCGCATGATCGTTCGCGAGTATTGCGACACGCACAACGTTCCTTACACGGAGACGGGTCTGATGGAGTCCTACGGGATCGTCATCGAGTACCTGAACCGCGTGGGACTCGCCGCGAGGGACCCGTTCGACTGCCCCGAGCGCTCCGCGATGGGCCGCTGACCCGTCACGGCTCCGACGCATCTGCCGCGCACAGCGCGGGCAGTGCGGACACACTGGGACCATGTCCTTCCTGAGCGACTTCCGCGCCTCGTCTGACTCCGTGGCGCGGATGCGCCGAGACGTGCTGTTCGAGCACGACGACAACGCCAGGCGCTACTCGAAGTTCTGGGCGCTGATGCTCCTGTCAGGCGCACTCGCCGCCGCCGCAGTCCTGACCGAATCGCTCGCCGCCCTCATCGGCGCGATGATTGTCTCTCCCTTCATCACCCCCATCACGGCCGTGATGCTCGCCGCAGTGCTGAGCCAGCGCACCAACCTGCTGCGCTCGGTGGGGCAGGTGCTCGCCGGCGCGGCCGCCGTGATCGCCATCGGGTTCCTGCTCGGGCTGCTCTGGGAGGCGCCGGTCACGGCGGAGACCAACTCTCTCGTGGCGGCCCGGGTGGTGCCGATAGCGTTCGACATCGTCGTGGGTGCGCTGACCGGCGTGATCGCGGCGGTCGCACTGGTGCGCGAGGACATCTCCAACTCGGTTCCGGGCGTCGCCATCGCCGTCACCCTGATCTCCGCTCTCGCCGTGACCGGGACGCTCCTCGAGTCCGGTCAGTACTCCCAGGCGTGGGCGGCCTTTATGCTCTTCGGCGCGAACGCCAGCGCGACCGTCGCGGCGGGCACGGTCACCATGGCGGTGTGCGGCGTGAGGGCGTCGCTGGGCTTTCCGCTCGACAAAGGCTCCATAGACGCGGAAGACGACGATCCTCGCCGCGTGGACCGAGGGCCATGGAGCCGCGTCATCACGCTGGGAGTCATGGCGCTCGTGATCGCGGCACCGCTGATCGCCTCGGCGATCCATCTCACGGCCACGCAGGGCACGCAGGACACAGCGCACGAGGTGGCCCGCGAATGGGCGCTGGGCCACGACCTCGAGTTCGTGGGAATCGATGCCACGGGCGAGCACCTCACCATGAGCTTCGAAGGCCCCGCCCCTTTCCCTGCGACGGAGGATCTCGCCACCGCGCTCGAGGCGCGGGGACTGGACCCTGCCCAGGTCGAGGTGCGGCTGATGCCCGTCACCACACACATGCTGCGTGACGGGTCAGCCGCCCCCGACCGGTGAGGAACTGCGCCTACAAGCCCTGCGCTCGCTACAGACCCTGTGCCAGGCGGTAGTAGGCGGCGTTCGCGCGCATCTCGGCGGCGAAGCCGGTCAACGTGGTGGACTCGTCGATGACCAGCAGCTCGACCTCGGTCATGGTCGCGAAGTCGCGGAACACCTCGACCCCGACCTGGTTCGACATCACCGTGTGGTGAGCGGCGCCCGCCTGGATCCACGCGGTGGCCGAGGTCTGGAAGTCGGGCTGCGGCTTCCACACGGCGTGACCCACCGGCAGGTTCGGCATCGCGGACGGCAGCGCGACGTTCTCGACGACGTTGGCCACCAGGCGGAACCGTTCCCGCATGTCGCTCATGGCGACGACGATGGCGTCTCCAGCATCGGCCGTGAAGACCAGGCGAACCGGGTCCTCCTTGCCGCCGATGCCGAGCTCGGCCACCGTGAGGCGCGCCTTCTCGCTCGACAGCGCCGGGTTCACCTCAAGCATGTGGGCGCCGAGGATCAGCTCGTTGCCGGGCTCGAGGTGGTACGTGTAGTCCT
Organism: Demequina ureilytica; assembly: GCF_048553575.1. NCBI lineage: Bacteria > Bacillati > Actinomycetota > Actinomycetes > Micrococcales > Demequinaceae > Demequina > Demequina ureilytica. The sequence continues at coordinate 408,075 of NZ_JBLZIE010000002.1, forward strand.
CCATGAGGCTCGCGCCACCGGGAAGGCCCGCGCCCATCACGGCGGCGGTGCGCACCAGGATCGCGGTCTTCCAGTCGCCCTCGGCGCCGAACCCGTAGCCGTCGGCCATGAGTCGCTGCACCGCGAGGCCAGGCAGCTGTCGCAGCTCGCCCAGGTCCTCGAACGTGGTGGTGAAGGCCGTGAAGCCGCCCTCCTCCAGGAAGGACCGCAGGCCCAGCTCGATGGCGGCACCGTAGCGAAGGGAGTCCTCACGCTCGCCGCCAGGCCGCAGGTTCTCGTCGACGTCGTACAGGTCGACATACTCGGCCACCAGTGCGTCGATGTCCGCGTCGGACTGCGCGTGAACCACCTCGGCGAGCTCGTTGACTCCCCAGGTATTGACCTGGACGCCCAGCTTGATCTCGGCCTCGGTCTTGTCACCCTCGGTGACAGCGACGTTGCGCATGTTGTCGCCGAACCGCGCGAGGCGCAGGTTCTGCGTCGCAAAGCGGCCCGCGGCCGCGCGCACCCAGGTCCCCACGCGCTCCTGCGTGGCGGGGTGCGAGGCGTGTCCGGCCACCGTCGTGCGGGGGATGGACATGCGGGTCTCGATGTAGCCGAACTCGCGGTCGCCGTGCGCGGCCTGGTTCAGGTTCATGAAGTCCATGTCGATCTTGTCCCACGGCAGGCCCACGTTCGCCTGGGTGTGCAGGTGCAGCAGCGGCTTGTCGAGGGCGCCGAGACCCGCGATCCACATCTTGGCCGGGCTGAAGGTGTGCATCCACGCGATGATGCCGATCACCTTGTCGTTGGCGTTGGCCTCGAGCATCGCCTGGCGGATGCCGTCGCGAGACTTCACGACCGGCTTCCACACGATCCGCGCGGGAACCGCAGCGGCTCCATCCAGCGTCGCGGCGACCTGCTGCGACTGCTCGGCCACCTGGCGGAGCGTCTCGTCCCCGTAGAGATCCTGGCTCCCCGTGAGGAACCAGACTTCGTACTCGGAAAGGTCGGGAATGACTGAACGAGTGCTCACTTCGATTCTCCTTCTGCGGGCTTCTCGCCGCGCTGTCCATAGACATTCTGATAGCGATCGAAGAGGGCATCGATCTTGTCCTGAGGAAGGGGAATGAGTTCCCCGCCCTGACGTGCAATGTGGGTGGTGCGAGCCACGTCCTCGCACATGACGGCAGCCTTGACCGCGGCCTTGGCGTCCTTGCCGATGGTGAACACGCCGTGGTTCTGCATCAGTACCGCGGGCGAGCGGTGGCCCTCGAGAGTGGCGACGATTCCCCGACCGATGCTGTCGTCTCCGATGATCGCGAACGGCCCCACGGGCACGGGTCCACCGAACTCGTCTGCCATCCCGGTGATGTGGCACGGGATCTCCTCGCCGCGCGCCGCCCACGCGGTGGCGTAGGTGGAATGGGTGTGCACCACTCCGCCCACCTGCGCCATGTTGCGGTACACGTAGGCGTGCGCCGCGGTGTCGGATGACGGGTTGCGCTCCGAGCCCGGCGATCCCGGGACGGCCTCGCCGTCGAGAGTGCACAGGATCATGTTCTCGGGGGCGAGCTCGTCGTAGCTCACGCCGGAGGGCTTGATGACGAACAGCTCCTCCCCGGGCACGCGGCCTGAGACATTGCCGCCGGTCCACACGACGAGCTCGTACCGCGTGAGCTCGCTATGCAGACGGGACACATCCGCCCGGATGCGATCGATGGATTCCTGAACGGCGGAGCTGAACTGGCTCACTGGAGTGCCTCCTGGCGGGACTGCTGTGTGCGATTTATGGCGCCGCGAAAGCCGCCTTCTGAGCATGCACGCGGACGAGAGTTCCTACGGTACAGGCCGGCGACATTGTTGACCGGGACGGAGGTCACAGCGGCGGTCACCGATGCGCATTCACGGTTCGCGTTGTCGAGCCCGGATGCGTTGGGCGCGCCATCAGGGGGCGCACCTCCGTGGGGCGTCATGGCGTGAACGTTAACAGCGAAGGGCGGATCGGGCAACGCGACACACGCATGGCAGTCAAGGTCCCGACAGGCGCATGCAGATGGCGCGCGCCGATGGTCTCCTCCACCGGCGTCCCCGGATCGGGCTGATGCTGCTGGAGCAGATCGATCCGAGCCGTCTGCAGCCGCTGGAGCCACACTTCGCACGCGACGTGGACGCCGGCGCACAGGGTGAAGGGGGGGTCCGAAGGCGCGCTGTTCCACAGTCGCCGCGCTGGCCCGACCAGGTCGGGATGCACGAAAGGCCGCCGCTCTCCGGCGAAGGAGAACGGCGGCCTTTCGGTCACCCACCAGGGATGAAAACGTGGAGATGGCGGGAATCGAACCCGCGTCCGCGTGTACGACGTCAGGTATTCTCCGGGCGCAGTCTGAATGATCATTATCTCGGACCCGCACTGTCTTCAGACAAACTGTGCGATAGCCCCAGCCACCTAAGAGTCCCCCACCCCCCGGTGACGAGGAGGTGGAGCAAGTTCCCTAAATGACGCCAGGGACCAGGACGGGAACAAGCCTGGGCTGACGGACTTCTACGCTCGCTTAAGCAGCGAGGGCGAAGTCGGTGCGCTTGGAATCGGCACCTATTGGTTTGCCACGATCGTTAACGAGATAACGTGACGTCCTCGGCCCGCTTCCCCTGAGGAAAGCACACACGTCGAAACCGATCATCCCCTGTGCAGTTGTCCCTCTAGTGTACGCCCGTACCCCCGTATGTATCAACGACCGATGCGGTCGCTGGGCAGGTCGGCCCGGTCACCTAGTGCCGTACGGGTCGGGCGGCCCCATGATGATGCGCCACACCCACAGCGCCGCGTCGCCCACCGGTGCACGCGGCTCCCGATCAAGCCATGCGCCGATGACCCCCACGATGGACCCCGTGACACCTGCGGCGATCACGTCGATGGGGACGTCGCGATCGCGCTCGGCCACCGTTTGCGCCGAGTCGTAGATGGCGTCGTGGATGTGCTGACGCAGCCGGGCGAGCACCACTCCGGAGCCGGGCTCCGTGAAGACCCGCCGGTAGAGCTCGGCATGAGCGTCGATGTGCGTGAGGAACGTGACGAGCACCTGAGGGGGCTCGCGCGACCACTCGTCGATGCAGCGCAGCTGCGCGCCCGCCTCCTGTGCCACCAGGTCGAGGGCGTCCGCGAGCAGCGTCTCCTTGTCCGAGTAGTGCTGGTAGAAGGTGCTGCGATTGACGCCAGCGCGCTGGGCAATGTCGCTGATCGAGACGTGATCCACGCCGCGCTCGCGCGCGAGCGCGAACAGCGCCTCCTGCAGGCTGCGGCGAGTTCTCGCGATGCGTGCGTCCACCACGTGATTGTGCACCCTGGTGCGCGCCTTCACCAACTGATAACCGACACCTGTCGTGTAAATCGCGGATGCGGGTTACACTTTCCGCAGGCATCGTCGCCGCTCACTCGTCCCCTTCCCTGAGAAAGGCACTAGACGTGGCCAACCTCCTCTTCCGCCTCGGCCGTGGCTCCGCTGCGAGGCCATTCGTCGCGATCGTCGCATGGCTGGTGGCGCTCGCAGCCGCCGCTGGCGCGTTCCTCACCTTCGGTGGCACCCTCACCGACAGCTTCACCATTCCGGGCACCGAGACTCAACGGGTCTCCGACCAGCTCTCGGAGGAGATCTCCGGGCTTGACGGCGCCTCCGCCCGCGTGGTGTTCGAATCCGAGGACGGCTCCGCGCTCGACGAGCAGCAGCAGACACGGATCAGTGAGGCCCTCACTGAGGCGACCGACATCGACTCCGTGTCCAACGTCGTCGATCCGTTCGCGACCGCCGCAGAACGCGCCGAACAGGTCGCCCAGCTCGAGTCGGGTGCCGACGAGATCGACAGCGCACGCGCTGAGATCGCGGCCGGGCAGGAGCAGATCGATTCCGGGCTCGCTGAGCTAGAGGCCGGTCAGGCACAGCTCGACGAGGCCCAGGCGCAGCTCGACGCCGCCATCCAGCAGGCACAGGACGCGGGCGCCTACGAGCAGCAGCAAGAGCAGTTCGAGGCGCAGCAGGCCGAGCTCGACGAGCAGCAGGCGCAGATCGACGCGGGCCTCGAGGAGATCGCCGCGCAGCAGGCAGAGCTCGACGCAGGCCTGGCCGAGCTGGAGACGCAGGCAACGCAGGTCGAGCTCGGGCGGCAGCTCGCCGAGGACGCCTCTGGTATTCGCACGGTGTCCGAGGACGGATCCACCGCGCTGGGTGTGGTGCAGTTCTCCGCCAGCGGATTCGACCTGTCCCAGGAGGACAAGGACGGCGTCATCGAGACGATCGAGTCGGCACCCATCGACGGTGTCGACGTGTACTTCTCCGCCGAGATCGCCACGTCGGTGGACGGCATTCTCGGCATCGGCGAGATCATCGGCGTGATTCTCGCGCTCATCGTGCTGCTCGTGATGATGCGCACGTGGCTCCCGGCCATCCAGCCCATCGTGACGTCGGTCATCGGCGTGGGCGTGGGTGTCGCGACCGCGTTGGCCTTCTCCGACGTCACCGAGATGTCCTCCGTGACCCCCGTGCTGGGCGTCATGCTGGGGCTCGCCGTGGGCATCGACTACTCCTTGTTCATCGTCAACCGCCACCGCAAGCAGCTCAAGCAGGGCATGGACGTCCTCGAGTCGGTGGGGCTCGCGAACGGCACCTCCGGCAACGCGGTGGTGTTCGCGGGATCGACCGTGCTGATCGCGCTGCTCGCGCTCAACGTGACCGGGATCCCGTTTCTGGGCGTGATGGGATCAGTGGCCGCATTCTGCGTGGCGATCGCGGTGCTCGTCGCCGTCTCCCTTACCCCGGCGCTGCTCGGCCTGACCGGCATGAAGGCGATCTCCAAACGCTCCCGCGACCGCATCGGCCACCCCGAGGAGGCCGTGCGCCCCGTGACGCCTATGCGCACCGGTCGCGCGGTGCTCGCTCTCGTCGTCGCCGCCGTGGCGCTTGCCGTGATCGCGATCCCGTCCGCCTCCATGCGACTCGGACTTCCCGACGGCACCCAGGAGCCCCAGGACTCGACCCAGTTCCAGGCGTACACGACCATCGACGAGCGGTTCGGCGAGGGCCTGAACGGCACGCTGCTAGTCACGGCCGACCTCCCCGAGGCCGTGTCGGAGCAGGGCGTGCTCGCCGCGCAGGTGGCGATCCAGGATGCGATCACCGCCCAGAGCGACGTGGTGGCAGCCGCGCCAGCGGGCGTCTCCGACGATCGTGACTTCATGGCCTTCCAGGTCATCCCCAGAGAGGGCCCGTCCAGCGAATCCACGGAGGAGCTGGTGAACGCGCTTCGCGCGCTGTCGCCGCTCGATGTCGAGGTCGATGGCGCGGACCTGAGCGACACAGTTATCGGCGTGGCCGGCTCGGCCTCGGGCAACATCGATGTCTCCGAGAAGCTCGACGAGGCGCTGCCGCTGTACCTCGCGGTCGTGGTCGGGCTGTCCCTCATCATCCTCATCGTGGTGTTCCGCTCGCTGCTCGTGCCGTTGATCGCCACCGCGGGGTTCGTGCTGTCGTTGTTCGCCTCGTTCGGCGTGATCACGGCCGTGTACCAGTGGGGATGGCTGTCCGACATCTTCGGCGTCCACTCCCCGGGGCCGGTCCTCAGCTTCCTGCCGATCCTGCTGACCGGAATCCTGTTCGGTCTCGCGATGGACTATCAGCTGTTCCTCACCTCGGGCATGCGAGAGGCGTACGTCCATGGCGCGAACGCGCGCCAAGCCGTCGTCGCCGGCCTGCACAACGGCCGCGCCGTGGTGACGGCGGCGGCGATCATCATGGCCTCCGTCTTCGGCGGGTTCGTGTTCTCGCACATCGCGATGATCCAGCCCATGGGGCTGGGGCTCGCGACCGGGGTGCTGCTGGATGCGTTCGTGGTGCGCATGGTGATCGTGCCCGCCCTGATCCATGTCGCCGGCGAGCGCGCGTGGTGGCTGCCGGCTTGGCTCGATCGGATCCTGCCGAACGTGGACGTCGAGGGCTCGGCCCTCGAGCGCTCGCACCCGGTCACGGCCAGCGGCACCGCGGACACCTCACCGCGCGACTGACCCCATTCGCTCGAAGTCCGTCGGGGGCGCCACTGAGGCGTCCCCGACGGACCTCCACCCCAGACCGTCCTCGCGGACGATGCCACGGGCTCGCTGGCCCGCCTAGCGTGGTCCGCATGGCAGCCGACCGCGTGACCACCCACCTGGAAGCGACCCGTTCCCGCCTCTACGGCAGGCACGAGCGGATCCTGATCGCCGCCGTGGCCGACGGCGAGGGCACGCACCACACGTATGGCGCACCTGAGGACGTCGATGCGGAGATCGGCTCTGTCTCCAAGGGGCTCACTGGCCTGCTCTACCGGGACGCCGTGGAGCGCGGGCACGTCACTCCCGACACCACCCTGGGCGATGCGCTCGAGCGGCCCGAGGGCGCCTACGCAAAGGTCACGCTGGGGGCCTTGGCGACCCACGCATCGGGCCTGCCGCCCCAGCCGCCTTACGGGGGCCCTCGCACGCTCATGCGCCGCACCTGGCGCATGTGGCGTCACGGCGAGAACCCGTACGGCGAGTCTCTCGACGCGCTGCTGGACGAGGCCGCCGACGTGCGGCTCGGCCGGCCCCGGTTTGCGTACTCGAACCTGGGCTACGAGTTGCTCGGCGCCGCTCTCGCGCGCACGGCCGGGACGTCCTACGAGCAACTGCTGCGCACGCGGATCGCCGAGCCCCTCGGAATGACCGGCGTCTCCGTGCCCGCGACGCCCGCATGCCTATCGCCTCTCGCGCTGCGTGGGCGTTCCAAGGGCGGCCGGCCGCACGAGCCCTGGACGGGAGAGGCCATCGGTCCCGCTGGCGGGGTCCGCGCGACAGCAGGAGATCTCGAGGCGCTGCTGACCGGTCTGCTCGAAAACCGCGCCCCCGGGGTCTCCGCGCTTGACCCGGTGGCCGAGGCTGCCGGCAAGTCGCGCATCGGCGCCGCCTGGCTCACCACTCCGGTGGGCGGCTCGTCGGTGACGTGGCACAACGGTCGCACCGGCGGCTTCGCCTCGTGGGTCGGCGTCGACCGCGATGCCGGGGTGGGGCTCGCGATCGTGTCCGCCACGGCGGCGAGCCTGGACCGGGAGGGTTTCAGGGCTCTGGCGCGGCTGCGCGACGGGGCGAGCGGCTAGGTCGCGCCCGCGCCGATCACAGCCCCGCTGGCCTCACCAGCCGCCGCCACCGCCGCCAAAGCTGCCGCCTCCCGAGAAGCCGCCGCCGGAGGAGAACCCCGAGCCGCCGCTCGTCCCCGCCGCCGGCGTCGAGATGGCAGAGTCCGTCAGCGACGTGAAGTCCTGCATCTGAGTCCCGAAGCTCTGGTGGTAGAGCCAGAACCCGGCGCCGTAGTGGGCGCCGTACCAGGTGGGCGACGGCACGTCGTAGCCCTCCCGCGCCAGGGCCGCGAACTTCTCGGACCACTTGTCGGCAATCCCGAAGGCGATCGCGTAGGGCAGGTACTGGCTGAAGATGTCATGCCCCTCCTCGAAGCGCAGCCGGTGCCCGTCCGCGGTCTCCAGGAACAGCTTGAAGCCCTTGGTCTGGGCGAGAATCCGGGTGCCCTCGGCGGTCCGGGCGGAGGCCTTGCCTGTCAGTGCCAGCATCACGATCGACACGATCACGAGCGGCAGCCCCACCAGTGCCCACCTGCTGTTGGCGGCGAGCACGATCGTGGCGATCACGCCGGCGACGAGACCGCACACGCCGATCACGGCCCATGCCACGCGGGCCGACTGCGGGTTCCGATGGAACCAGCCCCGGTCCGTGACGTCTGCGTACATCTCCTTCTGCACCTTCGCGAGGTCGGCCGCGAAGGTGGCCTTCAGGTCCGTGAGAGTCACCTCAGAACGGTCAAGGAAGATCGCGTCGAACAGCGTGCGCCCATAGGCCGGCATCGCGTCGTCCCCGTCGCGGAGTTTCACCAGTGTGTAGTCCTCGGGCTCCTGCTCGTCTCCCACCGGGTCGATGCGCAGGTAGCCGCGCACCGCCTGATCCACGATGGTGGCCGTCACGTCACGGACGTCGGCTTTCTCGTCGAGGAGGGTGCCGAGCTGGCCTGGGCGCAGGCCCGCAGGCGGCTCGAACTGGACCGCGACGGGCTGTCCGCCGGCCACCGGGCGCGTGGCCCCATCGGCTCCTGACACCGGGCCGAGGCCCGGGGTGAGGCCCGCATACTGCCGGTCCACCGCGGTGCGGCGGAAGTACAGCGCCAGCGCGCCAAGCCCGGCGGCGAGCATCGCGAGGGCGATTCCCACGGTCCACGGCGTGATCGCGAAGGCCCGCACGATGTCGTTCTCGATGCGCGTGTTCTGCGTGGTGTCGAAGGACCCACTCGGGTACAGGGCTGCCACCGACACCGGTTCGCCCGGATCAAGGTCGCCGGCCTCGAAGGTGACCGACTCGCTCGGCTCGCCCACCGCCTCACAACCGTCACGGCTGCCCTGCGGGCCCGCGAAGCACGCGACCTCGGTGGCGGCGATCGGGGACTCCACAGTGATCGACACGTCACGGATGGGCGTCTCCCAGCCGCTGCCGATGGCGTCCCAGTAGAACTCGTCGCCTGCGAGCGCCTCGTCAGTCTCGCTGGCCTCCGTGGCGTCCATCGCGCGCGCCACCGAGTACGTGATCACGTAGGTCTGGACGCCCGAGACGTCGTCGACGTCCTCGTCCCCGATCCTCACCACCAGCGAGCCGCCCTGCGAGTCGACGTCGAGCTCATCGGGCGCACCCGACGGGCTGGTGGCCGTGATGTCCGTGACGTCGAAGAGCCGCTCGTAGCCGTCCTCAATGGGCTGCGCGGTGGGAAGGGTGAAGACCACCCCGTGCCCGGGCTCGTCGCCGAAGTCGAAGTCGATCTCGGTGCGCACGTCCACCGACCCGTCCTCGTGGAGTGCGTACGTCGCATCCCACTGGAGCACTTCGCGTCCCGGGTGGTCGTCCGGTCCAACGACGTCACCGGCCGATGCGGCCGCGGGCAAGGCGGACACGGCAAGCGCGAGCGCACTGGCGCACGCGACGGTCGCGGCGCGCAGGAGGGCGACGGGGGTAGCCGCGGGGCGCGCGGCGGTGAAGACGGCGAGGGAGGGCATGCCTCCATTGTGCCGAGGCTCGGCGCCGCCCGTGACCGAGTTCTTACGTGTTGCGACGCAGGCTCATGGCCCGCTGCGCCTCACGATCGTCCTGCTTCTGGCGCAGCGTCTGACGCTTGTCGTACAGCTTCTTACCTCGTCCGATGCCGATCTCGACCTTGGCGCGACCCTTCACGAAGTACAGCCGCAAGGGCACGATGGTGAAGCCCTTCTCACGGGTCTTGATCATCAGCTCGTCGAGTTCGGTGTGATGCAGCAGCAGCTTGCGACGGCGGCGAGGCGCGTGATTGGTCCAGGTCCCCTGGGTGTACTCGGGGATGTGGATGTTCTCGAGCCAGGCCTCGTTGTTGTCGACGTAGATGTATCCCTCGCCGATGGCTGCGCGGCCTTGGCGCAACGCCTTGACCTCTGTGCCCTGCAGGACGATCCCGGCCTCGTAGGTCTTGTCGATGAAGTAGTCGTGGGTGGCCGACCTGTTGGTCGCGACGATCTTCTGCTCGTCTACCATGACTCACCTCCTCGATCTTCCGTACGCTTGTCGACACGGACGTTCGAGTATAGAGGCCCCGCCCCGGGGACGGTTGTCACGGGAAGTTCGGAAGCAGCGTCTCCGGGTTGACGACGTTGCCGCTCACGTACACCTCGAAGTGCAGGTGGCATGCGGTCGAGGAGCCGGTGTTGCCCGAGTAGCCGATCAGGTCGCCCCGCGCCACACGCTGACCGCCGCCGACGGCGAAACGAGAGAAGTGGTTGTAGTTGGTGATCACGGACTTGCCGCCGATGATCCCGTGGTCGATGAGCACCTGATTGCCATAGCCGGCCTTGTAGGTCGCCCACTCCACGGTTCCCGCAGCCGACGCGTAGATCGGCGTGCCGCAGTAGGCGCGCAGGTCAGTGCCGGCGTGCAGGCGGGCGTAGCCGTAGATCGGGTGGATGCGGGTGCCGAACGAGGACGTCTTGTAGGGCACCTTGGTGGGGAACGCCAGCGCCCCCTTGGTGAGCTTGTCGCTCGGCGCCGCCGCCTCGTTCCGGGCCCGGGCCGCTGCGGCCTTTCTGGCCGCCTCGCGCTCCTCCGCCTCGCGCTTCTTCGAGTACAGGTCCAGGACCTGATTGCGCAGCTGCTGCTGGAGCTCCTCGTTCTCCGCCTGTTGAGCCATGAACGCGGAGCGCTGCGACTCGAGATAGTCCCTCAGCTCCTGCTGCTCGTCGAGCAGCGCCTGCACCTCGTCGCGCGCCTCCTCAGCGACGTCGCGCGCCGCCTGGAGGGTGATGACCAGCGCATCCGCCTCGGCCTTCAGTTCGACGATGTACTCGCGCACCGCCTCTTGACGCGCTCCCCTGTTGCGGTTGACCGCGGCGATCTCCTCGAGCTCGCCCAGCGCGTTGCTCTGCACCCGCGCCGCGGACTGCTGTGCCGTGTATTCGTCGATGAAGTCCTGGGTATCAGAGGATCCGAACACGATCGCCAAGCCGGCGGACTCGTCGTTGCCCTTGTACGTCTCGCGTGCGATCGCCGCGACGAGCGCCTCGAGGTTCGCGGTGCGCTCGTCGTCCTCGGCGATCTGTTCGCTAATGGCGCGATCCTGGGCCTCGGCGGCGATCAGCTTGTCGGCCACGATGCCCTGCTCGATGATCGCGGACTCGACCTCGCGCTCCGCCTCTTCGAGCTGGGCCTGCAGCACGGGGAGCTCCTCCTCGAGCGCGCGAAGCTTCGCGTCTGCCTCGACGATTCGGGCGTCGGTGTTCTCGAGCTCGTGCTGCAGCTCCTCGGCGCGCCTCTCGGCCGCCTCACGCTCACGCTCGGTCTCGTCGATCTTGTCCTGGTAGTCGTCGGACGACTCCTGCTGGAAGCCCTGCGGCACGAGGGCCGAGGCCCCGACGGCGTAGCCGCCGAGGATGGCGGCGGCCAGCATCGCGACGATGAGAAGAGACAGGCGGCGGGTGGCGGTCATGCGCGCGTGTACCTCCCGAGCGTGGCAAGCGAGGCGAGGGCCGCAAGGCCCACCGCGATGGCAAGAAGCCACGGAGCCACTGTCCAGACGTCGTCGCGACCCACGTAGTCGACCCACGCGATCGACCCGTGCAGCCAGTCCTCGATGAAGTAGCGCGCGGCGAGCCACAGACCAGCGATGGCCATGACGGCACCCAGCGTCGCCGCAACAGCGCCCTCGAGCATGAAAGGCATCTGTATCAGGCTCTTCGATGAACCGACCATGCGCATAATCGTAGTCTCACGCCGGCGGCTGAGCGCACTCAGCCTGATGGTGGTGGTGATGAGCAGCACGGCGGCGAGCATCATCACCGCGGCCAGGCCGGCCGCGATGAATGTCGCGACGCCGAGGAACCGGAACAACTCGTCGAACACCTCGCGCTGGTCGTTGACCTCCTCGACGCCCGGCAGGCCCTCGGTGGCGTCGGCGACCACCTGGAACTGCTCGGGGTCGGTGAGCTTGACGCGGAACACGGGCCCCAGGTCGGCGGGCTCGAGCTGCGAGTACACGCCGGTCTCGTCCGCGCCCACGATGTTCTCGAACACCTCTTCGCGCGTCTCGTAATAGACCTCGTCGACGATCTCCGCGACGGAGCCCTCCTCAAGCACGGAGCGGATGTCCTCCTCCTGGTCCGGCGACACCGGTCCGGCCGCGCACTGCTCGTAGAGCGAGTTCTCGGGGCACAGGAAGATCGACACCTCGACCTCGCCGTACCAGGCATCGCGCAGCTGCTGCACCTGCATCTGGGTCAGCGCGGCGGCGCCCACGAACGTGAGCGACACGAACGTGACGAGGACGACGGACAGCGCCATCGTCGAGTTGCGGCGCAGGCCGCTCGCGACCTCGCCCAGGATGAATCGAATTCTCATGACGCGCGCCTCACACCGTCTCCAGGCCGTATACGCCGCGGTCCTGGTCGCGCACGAGCCGGCCGCCCTTGAGCTCGATCACGCGCTTGCGCATCTGGTCCACGATCTCGTCGTCGTGCGTCGCCATCAACACCGTGGTGCCCGTGCGGTTGATTCGGTCCAGCAGCCGCATGATGCCCACGGACGTGCCGGGGTCGAGGTTTCCGGTGGGCTCGTCGCACAGCAGGATCGGCGGGTGGTTGACGAAGGCGCGGGCGATCGCGACGCGCTGCTGCTCGCCACCGGAGAGCTCGTGCGGCATGCGCCGCTCCTTGCCCGCTAGTCCCACCAGTTCGAGCATCTCGGGCACGTTGGTCTGAATGTCGCGCTTGGACTTGCCGATCACCTGGAGCGCGAACGCGACATTCTGGTAGACGGTCTTGTTGGGCAGCAGGCGGAAGTCCTGGAACACCGCGCCGATCTCGCGGCGCAGGTGAGGCACGCGCCAGCTCGACAGGCGGTTGAGGTGACGCCCGGCGACGAACACGTCGCCCGCGGTCGAGCGCTCCTCGCGCAGGATGAGCTTGAGAAAGGTCGACTTGCCGGAGCCCGAGGAGCCCACGAGGAAGACGAAGTCGCCTCGCTCGATCTCCACGGAGACGTTGTCGAGAGCAGGCCTCGCTCCACGCGTGTAGACCTTGCTGACGTTATCGAGTCGAATCATGCCACCGGACGCGAGGGGTCGGACTCGCGCTCCCTGCAGGGTAAGAAGCCCCGCATGCCCCTCACAGTAGGCGCGCCGATGCGCTCCGTGCGACATGAATCACACACGCTCGGTCCGGTCGATCGCTCGCGCCCGGAGAAACCTCCCGGATACCATCGAAACACCTGAGGATGGGAGGGCCGAGATGACCGATCAGGCGTCCATGACGGCGCCCCCGCTGGCGCCGGAGGTGGAGGCGGCCATCGCCGACTATCCCCGCCCTGTCAGCGACCGCATCGTCGAACTGCGCGGCCTCGTGTGGGAGGTCGCCGCCGCGGAGCCCGCGATTGGACGAGTGATCGAGACTCTGAAGTGGGGGCAGCCCAGCTATCTCCCGGCGCAACCCCGCACCGGGACAACCGTGCGGATCGACCGCATCGGCCCCGGCGCTGATGTGGGAGTGTTCACGCACTGTCAGACCAGCCTCGTCGAAGAGTTTCGCGCGGCCCATGGCGACCTGCTCGAGCACGACGGCACCCGCGCACTCGTGGTCCCTGCGGAGGGCCCGTATCCGGCACGGGAGCTGCGCGAGCACATCCGTTCAGCGCTGCTCTATCACCGGCGCTGACTCGCCGGCCCGCGGCCCTCAGTCCGCGTCGACCTGCTGACGGCGCCAGCGGATGCCAGCGTCGATGAACCCGTCGATGTCTCCGTCGAACACGGCTTGGGGATTGCCCACCTCGTGCCCGGTGCGCAGGTCCTTCACGAGCTGCTGGCCGTAGAGGAAGTACGAGCGCATCTGGTCGCCCCAGCTCGCCTTGATGTCACCGGCGAGCTCCTTCTTCTGCGCTGCCTCCTCCTGCTTCTTGAGCAGCAGCAGCCGGGACTGAAGCACGCGCATGGCGGCCGCCCGGTTCTGGATCTGGCTCTTCTCGTCCTGCATCGACACGACGAGCCCCGTCGGCAGGTGGGTGATGCGCACCGCCGAGTCGGTGGTGTTGACGGACTGACCGCCCGGGCCCGAGGAGCGGAACACGTCGACCTTGATGTCCGTCTCGGGCACCTCGATGTGGTCGGTGCCCTCGATGAGCGGGATCACCTCGACGGCGGCGAAGCTGGTCTGGCGCTTGTCCGCGGACCCGAACGGGCTGATGCGCGCGAGCCGGTGGGTGCCGGCCTCGACCGACATGATGCCGAAGGCGTACGGGGCCTGGATCTCGAACGTGGCCGACTTGATGCCCGCGCCCTCCGCGTACGAGGTGTCAAGCACCTTGGTCGAGTAGCCGTGGCGCTCGGCCCACCGCAGATACATGCGCAGCAGCATCTCGGCGAAGTCGGTGGCGTCGTCCCCACCCGCGCCGGAGCGGATCGTGACGACGGCGTTGCGCTCGTCCCACTCCCCCGTCATCAGGGTGCGGACCTCCATGGCCGACAGGTCGGCATGGAGCTTCAGGAACTCGGCGTCCGCCTCGGCAAGAGTCTCGGCGTCGTCGCCCTCGACGGCCATCTCCACGAGCACCTCGAGATCGTCGATCCGGTCCCGGAACGACGTCAATCGGTCGAGCTCGGCCTTGGTGTTGCTGAGCTTCTGGGTCACCGCCTGCGCGTTGTCCTGGTCATCCCATAGGTCGGGCGACTGCGCCTGGTCCTCGAGCTCCGCGAGTTGCGCGCGCAGCGAGTCCGGATCGGTGACGGCCTCGATCTGGTCGAAGGTCGTACGCAGTGCTGAGATCTCTGCAGGAAAGTCGGTAGCCACGACGGTCCAGTCTAGTGGCGGCGGCGACCGGGGGTGGGTCCGCCGCTCATGGCGGTCCGTCGGGAGCGAGACGCAACATCAGCAGAAGAACTCGAAGCGGCCCGGCTCCGTAGCTGAGTCGACGTCTCCCCCGAGGTGGAATGCGAAGACCCCCTCACCAGAGGCACCCGAGGCGTCGTAGCTCGCATCGGACAGGGATCCGACGCTGAATCCTTGAACCTCGCTCATCGCCGACCATTGGCCACCTTCGCCGGCGTCGAACGTCACTGTCACGAGGTCCGGCGGATTATCGGCCTCCCCCACTCCGAAGACACCGGCGATGGTCACCATGCCGGAATAGGGGCCGGTCGCATCTGCGCCGTACTCGAAGCCTCCGTCGTTGCGGCTACACTCCATCGACTCGGCCTCGTAGCGCACGTCGCCGAACTCGACGTAGCTCACTTGCCCCGAGCCGTCGTCCGCGCCGGCTTCAGCGCTCGGATCGGCCGCTGCGGCACTGGAGGGGGTGGGTTCAGGTTCGGCTGAGGTCGAACTCTCCGACGACGGTGTCGACGTGGCCTCGACTGGTGGGCTCGGGCTCTCGTCGACGGCGGAGCCACCCTCACCGACACCACCCGCGTTGTCTGTCCCGCACGCAACTATCGCGAGCGCCAACGCGGCCACGCCCGCTGATCTGAGGGTGAGGCCGATGATGTGGTCAGTGGGGTGCGACATGTCGTCCTCAGTGTAGGGCGGGCGGGTGAAAGGTCGTGCGGCTTAGGGCCCGGTGCAGACGAGGTCGAAGGTACCCTCTGCCGTCTCTCCCAGGTCGTCTTCAAAGACGGCGGAGCCGCTCGCGGTGCCCGCCTCCTCATCCACGTCGAGGCTGAGGAACTCCCCGTAGTCGCCGTTCGAGTCCGTACGCCACGTGGTCCCGTCGATCGAGAAAGAGATGCTGTCCACGGGGTCGCCCGCGCCAAACGCGGCAGTGATGGGGCCCGGGTCGGCGGCCCCGGTCATCGCTAGGGCCACCACGTCGCCCCCACGCGAGCAGAGAATCGTGTACTCGTGGGTGGTGCCCGCGAGGACTACCGTGCTGTTGTCGGGTAGCCCCTCGCCCTCGGACTCCGAGCCCTCGTCGTCGTCCGCGCCTCCTGAGCCGGGTTCAGCGTCCGTCTCGGTCTCGGCGCTGGTCTCGATTTGCAAGAAGCCCTCATCGCTGTCTTCTCCGTCGTCGCCCGCGCTGCACCCGCTCAGCAGGAGAGCCGCAGAAGCGAGTGCAATCGTGGTGGCTGAGGTGCGAAATGCCATGCTCGTGCGCTCCATCCGGTAGGAAGTCGTGCCAGAGCGTCCGCCCTGGCCCGCCACCCTTCCGGGTATGCGCCTGCACCGCAACCCCTTCTTCCACACGAAGAAAGCCCCGCCCCTCGTGGCACGGGGACGGGGCCTAGGGCGCACGCGGAGGCTAGTCCTCCTCGTTCGTCTCCTCTTCGAGTTCGTCGGCACCTTCCTCGACGCCCTCTTCGATGTCCTCGGCGCCCTCCGAGATCTCCGCGGTGGTCTCGTCGACCACGTCTCCGGCGTCCGTGTCATCGCCGCACCCTGTGAGGCCGAGGGTCAGGACCCCGGCTCCTATGAGAACGGCTGCGTGCTTGCGAATAGCGATCATGCTGCACTCCTCTCGTGGGTTCATAGGCGACAACCGCATCGGCCGTACCCGCATTCCACGAGGCAGGCGGCCCATGCGGCACGCACGAGAGCCCCGGTGCGTGGAAGACGCGCCGGGGCTGTCGTTCGCGCCGGCTGTGTCCTGACCGGCGACGGTTAAGGGTTTGCGCTCGCGGGGCGGGCTACCGCCCCGCGAGCGACCCGGTTACTTACTGGCCTTGCGAGACCGCGACTTCTTGGCGGGAGCCTCGGAGTCGTCGGGGGCGGAGGCCTCCGTGACCGCGCGGCCCTTCACCTCTTCGTACTTGATGCCGTAGTAGGCGGCCTCCATCATGACCTTCATGTCTGCGAGCATCGGCACGCGCGGGTTGGCCGGCGCGCACTGGTCCTCGTAGGCGTTCATGGCGAGGGTGTCCAACGAGGACATGAACTCCGCCTCGTCGACGCCGACCTGCTGGAAGGAGCGCTCGATGCCCAGCTTGTCGCGCAGCTCCTCGACAGCCACGGCGTAGGCCTCGACGGCCTCCTCCGGGGTGGAGTGTGCGAGACCGAGCATCTTCGCGATCTCCTGGAACCGCTCCGGGGCAACGTAGGTCTCGTACTTGGGCCATGAGGTGGGCTTGGTGGGAACGCGGCCGTTGTAGCGGATCACGTGCGGCAGGTAGATGGCGTTGGTGCGGCCGTGCGCGACGTGGAACATCGAGCCGGTGGTGTGGCTCATCGCGTGGACGAGTCCCAAGAACGCGTTGCCGAACGCCATGCCGGCGATCGTCGCGGCGTTGTGCATCTTCTCGCGCGCCTTCACCGCGGTGCCACCCACGGTGACGGACTCCTCGATGTTCTCGAACACCAGGCGGATCGCCTGCAGCGCGAGGCCATCGGTGAAGTCGTTCGCGTAGACCGACACGTAGGCCTCGGTGGCGTGGGTGAGGGCGTCCATGCCGGAGTCGGCCGCGACGCGCGACGGCAGGTTCGCCGTCAGCACGGGGTCGATGATTGCCACGGTGGGCGTGAGCGCGTAGTCGGCCAGCGGGTACTTGCGCCCGGTGTCCGTGTCGGTGATGACCGCGAACGGCGTCACCTCGGCGCCGGTGCCCGACGTGGTCGGGATGCAGACCAGCTGCGCGAGCTCTCCCAGCTTGGGGAAGGTGAACGCGCGCTTGCGCACGTCGAAGAACTTCTCCTTGAGGTCGGAGAACACGACCTCGGGGTGCTCGTACATGAGCCACATGACCTTCGCGGCGTCCATGGGGGAACCGCCGCCGACGGCGATCAGGGTGTCGGGCTTGAATGCGCGGAGCACCTCGGCGCCGGCCTTGACCGTGTTGATGGACGGCTCGGGCTCGACGTTGTCGATGATCTGCACGGACACGCCGTTGCCACGACGGTGGAGGACGTCCAGGATCTTGTCGACCACGCCGATGCGGGTCATGGTCGCGTCGGTGATGATCGTGACGCGCTCGACGTTCGGCATGTCCCGCAGGTACTGGATCGCGTTGGGCTCGAAGTACGTCTTCGCGGGCACCTTGAACCACTGCATGTTGTTGTTCCTCCGGGCGATGCGCTTGACGTTGATCAGGTTGAGCGCCGTGACGTTGGAGCTCACGGAGTTCTTGCCGTACGAGCCACAGCCCAGCGTCAGCGACGGCATGAGCGCGTTGTAGATGTCGCCGATCCCGCCCTGGCTGGAGGGGGAGTTGGTGATCACGCGTACGGCCTTGACGCGGTGGCCGAACTCCTGGATCAGCTCCTGGTCCTCGGCGTGGATCGCAGCGGAGTGGCCCAGCCCGTGGAACTCGACCATCTGCTCGGCGAGCGTGACGCCCTGCTCCGTGCTCTCGGCACGCAGGACGGCCAGCACGGGGGCCAGCTTCTCGCGCGTCAGAGGCTCGGCCTCGCCCACGTGGGACACCTCGGCGAGGATGATCGAGGTCTCTTCCGGGACCTCGAAGCCCGCCTGTGCGGCGATCCAGTTGGGAGACTTGCCGACGATGTTGGGGTTGAGCTTGGCGCCGGCGCAGTTCTCGCCGCCCGCCTGCACTCCGAAGATCAGCTCCTCGAGCATGACCTTCTCCTCCGGCGTCACGCGGTAGGCGTGCAGGCGGTCGAACTCCGTCAATGCCTGGTCGTAGATCGACGCGTCGAGGATGACGGCCTGCTCCGACGCACACACCATGCCGAAGTCGAAGGCCTTGGAGACCACGATGTCGTTGATGGCGCGCTTGACGTTCGCCGATTCGTGAACGTAGGCGGGGACGTTGCCCGCACCCACGCCCAGCGCGGGCTTGCCGCAGCTGTACGCGGCCTTGACCATCGCGTTGCCGCCGGTCGCGAGGATCATCGCGACGCCGTCGTGGTTCATGAGTGCGCTGGTGGCCTCGAGAGAGGGCGCCTCGACCCACTGAATGCAGTTCTCGGGGGCGCCGGCCGCGATCGCCGCGTCCCGCACGATGCGCGCGGCGGCCACGGAGCACTTCTGAGCGCTCGGGTGGAACGAGAACACGATGGGGTTGCGGGTCTTCAGCGCGATGAGCGACTTGAAGATCGCGGTCGAGGTGGGGTTGGTGACCGGAGTGAGGCCAGCGACCACGCCCACGGGCTCGGCGATCTCGGTGATGCCAAGGATCGGGTCCTCGTTGATGACGCCCACGGTCTTCATGGTGGCCATCGAGTGCGTGACGTGCTCGCACGCGAAGATGTTCTTCACGGCCTTGTCCTCGAACACTCCGCGGCCGGTCTCCTCGACGGCCATCACGGCGAGGGCACCATGCTGGTTCAGCGCCGCGACAGACGCCTTCTTCACGATCAGGTTCACATCGTCCTGCGTGAGCGATGAGTAGGCCGCGAGCGCCTGGTGGGCGCCTGCGACAAGGCGGTCGATCTCGTCGGAGACCACGGTGGTGGTGGTCGCTGACTCGGTGGTGGCGGTCATCTCGATTCCTTCCGGGCGAGGACGCGGGGTGCGCCCTGATGGTTAGACGCTATGCCCGCGAATCACGGTTTCTCAGGGGCGTTGGTCCCGGGGACCTAGGGCCCACGGCCGATGCGGGGGCGAGCTGGCACGGGGCGCGAAAAGGGCGGCACCTCCGCCGAGGAGGTGCCGCCCTGGCGACCGCATCGCCGCCTGCCTCCTGGAGGGACATGAGTGCAGGATTGGAGCAATTCCTGGCACCCATGTCCCTCCAGCGCGCTGGGGGTAGGTGCGGGACGTTAGCCGGTGAAGAGCGCCGCGGCCTTGATGGCCGTCTGCGTCACGCCGTACACGAGGCCGGAGCCCACGACCACCCACAGCCCGAGGGCCAGGGGGTTGGTGCGGGGCGAAGCCGTCTTCTTGTCGGTCATGATCATCCCTTCGTCTCGGCGAGCGTGGGCAGCTCAGCTGCATCCGTGGAGGCGTCCTGGCTGGCGTCGAGGTCTTGTACCGGCGCGGCATCGGTGTTCTCGTGCCACTTCGCGGCGACGGGCTTGACCAACAGGTTCGCGATGAAGCCCACCACCAGCACGCCCACCATGATGAGGAGCGACGGCCGGTACAGGTCCCCGCCCTCGAGGCCCTGAGCCTCCAGATTGTCGAGCACCGAGTTGACGATCAGCGGTCCGGCCACGCCGGCGGCGGACCACGCGGTCAGCAGTCGCCCGTGGATGGCGCCCACCTCGAACTCGCCGAACACGTCCTTCAGGTAGGCCGGGATGGTGGCGAAGCCGCCGCCGTAGAAACTGATGATCAGCACCGCAAGCGCAACGAACAGCACCATGGCCGAAGGACCGGCGAGCGCGATGGTCACGTAAGCCACGGCACCCACACCGAGGTACATGACGTAGGTGAGCTTGCGGCCCAGCACGTCGGACAGGCTCGACCAGCCGATGCGGCCGGCCATGTTGGCGAGCGACAGCAGCCCCACGAACCCGGCAGCTGCTGCGGCGGTGATGGCGGGGAAGAAGTCCTCAACCATGGGCTTGGCGTTCTCCAAGATGCCGATCCCGGCGGTGACGTTGGTGAACAGCACCACCCACAGCAGCCAGAAGGAGGGGGTCTTGATGGCGTTCGTAGCGCTCACCTGGCCGCCACTCGAGACCTTGGACCGGTGCGCGGAGGGCTCGTAGCCGTCGGGCTTCCAGCCCTTGGGGGGCACCCGCACCACGACGGCACCAGCCAGCATCAGCAGGAAGTAGATCCCGCCGAGCGTGAGGAAGGCCGGCACGAGCGCATCGGCCGGCGTGTCCGCGTAGTTGCTGAGCAGGAACTGCGAAAGCGGCGCGGCGACCATCGCGCCACCGCCGAATCCCATGATCGCGAGTCCCGTCGCGAGTCCCGGGCGGTCCGGGAACCACTTGATGAGCGTCGAGACGGGCGAGATGTATCCCATGCCGAGCCCGATGCCGCCGAGGACGCCGTAGCCGAGGTAGACCAGCCACAGCTGACCCATCGAGACGCCCAGCGAGGCCACGGCGAAGCCGCCGGCCCATGCGAAGGCGGCCAGCACCATCGCGGCCCGCGGGCCGGTGCGCTCCATCCAGCGGCCACCGAAGGCCGCGGACAGGCCGAGCATCACGATCGAGATCGAGAAGATCATGCCGATCTGCGTGTGGCTCGCGTCGAAGCGCTCGATCAGCGCATCCTTGAAGACGCTGAAGGCGTAGACCTGGCCGATGCTCAGGTGCACGGCGAGTGCCGCGGGCGGCACCATCCAGCGGTTGTATCCGGGCGGAGCAACCGTGCTCTCGCGACTCAGAGTGGACATCATCGTTCTCCCTCCGGGGAACTGGTTCGATGCCCACTATCGTTCCGGCCCTGTGGACCCTTTCCCAGGGACCTAGGTCACCCGAAAGAGGGGGCCTGGAGGGAGGGGAGGTCTACCCGGTCGCGATGTCACCGGTCTCGACGTCACCGGTCCAGGCGCCGATGCCGCCCTCGAGCCCGATGGTCTCGGTCAGCCCGGCCGTGGTCATCTGGTCGATGGCTAAGCGGGAGCGGTTCGCGGACTGGCAGTAGACCGCATAGGCGCCGTCCGCATCCAGCTCAGCGACCGCATCGGCAAAGGTAGGAGACGAGACGTCGATGTTGATCGCGCCGGGCAGGTGGCCCTCCGCGAACTCGCCCGGGGTGCGCACGTCGATGACGGTGACACCGTCTCCGTCGGCGGCCTGCGCAAAGGCCTCGCTGTCCACGTGTGTGCCGTCGAAGACGGGCGGCCCTTCGGTGCCAGCGTCCTGACCGGTCGAGCATGCGGACAGGACGAGGGCGGCAAGCACGCCCAGCACGGACGCGCGCAGAGTGCGAATGTTCATGTAGTCGATCATACCCCTAGGGGTATCAAGCCGCACACGGGTGTCAGGCCACCGTCACCGGTAGCCCATGCGACTCCAGCTGACCCTTGACGCGCGCGATGAGCTCATCCGACGGGGGCTTGGCGTCCGCCAACAGGTACGGCTCCCCCGTCGCTTCCCACTTGTACTGGCCCATCTGGTGGAACGGCAGGATCTCCATCCGTTCCACGCCGTCGAGGGTGGAGACGAAGGCGCCGATCGCGTCCACGTTGTCCTCGGCGTCCGTGAGCCCCGGGACGAGCACGAACCGCACCCACATCTTCTTGCCCAGGCGCGACAGCCGCTCGGCGAAATCCAGGGTGGGCTGCAGCGGCCGGCCAGTGACCTGCTTGTAGGTCTCCGGCAGCCCTGATTTGATGTCGAGCAGCACCAGGTCGATGTCGTCGAGGTCCTCGTCACTCAGTCGCGAGCCCAGCAGGCCCGCGGTGTCGAGGGCCGTGTGAATGCCGAGTTCATGTGCTTGGTGGAACACGTGGGTGACGAACTTCGACTGCAGCAGGGGCTCGCCGCCGGAGATCGTGAGCCCGCCACCGGTCACGTCCATGACCTTCTGGTAGCGCGTGAGGCGCTGCATCACCTCGTCGACGGTGTGGCGCACACCGTTCTTCATGCGCCACGTGTCGGGGTTGTGGCAGTACTGGCAGCGCATGCCGCAGCCGGCCATGAACACGGTCATGCGGGTACCGGGGCCGTCGGCGCCAATCACGAGGTCCCACGAGTGCACGGACCCTGCGGTGTGGTCGACGATCCTCTCGGAGGCGGCCATCTCTGCGTCCGCTACGTCCATGGGTGGTCCGGGCTTGAGTTCGACCGATACGGGGCTGTCGGTCATCGTGCACCTCCAAAGGCGCGAGTGAGGGGACTATTGCGGTCGAGGTGCACCGTCCGGGTGTCGGGACGGTGCACCCCGCCTGTCAGCGGCTCAGAGGCCGCCGTGGAAGGTGCGCGACAGCACGTCGAGCTGCTGCTCGCGGGTGAGCCGCACAAAGTTGACGGCGTATCCGGAGACCCGGATGGTCAGCTGAGGGTACTTCTCCGGGTGCTCCATGGCGTCTTCGAGAGTCTCGCGGTTCAGCACGTTGACGTTCATGTGGAATCCGTGAGAGATCGAGTACGCGTCGAGCACGCCCACCAGGTTCTGAATCTGCTCTGGCTTGTCGCGGCCCAGGCCCGCGGGCACCACCGTGGTGGTGAGAGAGATGCCGTCCTCGGCGTCGGCATACGGCAGCTTCGCTACCGACAGCGCCGAGGCGACGATGCCGTGAGTGTCGCGACCGTTCATCGGGTTCGCACCGGGTGCGAACGGCTCGCCCAGCCGGCGGCCATCAGGCGTATTGCCGGTGGCCTTGCCGTAGACCACGTTCGAGGTGATGGTCAGCACCGACTGCGTGTGCTTGGCACCGCGGTACGTGGGCTGCTCGCGCACCTTCGACATGAAGCGCTCCACCAAGTCGACCGCGATGTCGTCGACCCGGTCGTCGTCGTTGCCGAACGTGGGGAACTCGCCCTCCACTTCGTAATCGACGGCGAGGCCGGTCTCGTCCCGAATGGGGCGAACAGTCGCGTACTTCATGGCACTGAGCGAATCGGCCGCGACGGACAGGCCGGCGATTCCGCACGCCATGGTGCGCAGGATCGACCCGTCGTGCAGCGCCATCTCGAGGCGTTCGTAGGCGTACTTGTCGTGCATGTAGTGGATGCAGTTGAGCGCGTCCACGTAGGTCTCGGCGAGCCAGTCGAGCAGCCCGTCGAACGCATCGAGCGTCTCGTCGAAGCCGAGCACCTCGCCCATGAGCGGCGCGCTCACCGGCGCGACCTGTGCGCCCGAGATCTCGTCGCGACCGCCGTTGATCGCGTACAGCAGCGCCTTGGCCAAGTTGACTCGCGCTCCGAAGAACTGCATCTGCTTGCCAACCTCCATGGCGGACACGCAACACGCAATGGCGGCGTCGTCCCCACACTGGGAGCGGATCAGCTCGTCGGTCTCGTACTGGATCGCGGACGTGTCGATCGATACCTGCGCACAGAAGTCCTTGAACCCCTGGGGCAGCTTCTCTGACCAGAACACCGTGAGGTTCGGCTCAGGAGCCGGGCCCAAGTTGTACAGGGTCTGCAGGAACCGGAACGAGGTCTTGGTGACTAGCGGGCGGCCGTCGTCGCCGATGCCGCCGATGGACTCGGTGACCCACGTCGGGTCGCCCGAGAACAGCGCGTCGTACTCCGGGGTGCGCAGGAACCGCACGATGCGGAGCTTGATGACGAAGTCGTCCACGACCTCTTGGATCTCGGACTCGTCGAGAGTGCCCTCTGCCAGGTCACGCGCGGCGAAGACGTCCAAGAACGTCGAGGTGCGACCCAGCGACATCGCGGCGCCGTTCTGCTCCTTGACCGCGCCCAGGTAGGCGAAGTAGAGCCACTGCACGGCCTCACGGAAGTTGCTGGCCGGGCCAGAGATGTCGTAGCCGTAGCTGGCGGCCATCTGCTTGAGCTCACCCAGCGCGCGTACCTGCTCGGCGTTCTCCTCGCGGTCACGGATCACGTCTTCGGTGGAACGTCCCATGTCGAGGATGCCGCGCTCGGCCTTCTTGGCCGCGATGAGCGCGTCCACGCCATACAGCGCCACCCGGCGGTAGTCGCCGATGATCCGGCCGCGCCCATAGGCGTCGGGCAGGCCGGTGACGATGTGCGAGCGGCGAGCCGCGCGGACGTTCGGCGGGTAGACGTCGAACACGCCGGCGTTGTGGGTCTTGCGGTAGTCGGTGAAGATCTTCTCGAGCTGCGGGTCGACCTCGTAGCCGTAGGTCTCGAGGGCGTTGGCGACCATGCGCCAGCCGCCGAAGGGCATGATGGCGCGCTTGAGTGGCGCATCGGTCTGCATCCCCACGATGACGTCCTCACCCTCGACCACATAGCCGGGTGCGTGGGCGGTGATCGACGAGGGGGTCGTCGCGTCGACGTCGTAGACGCCCTTCTCGCGCTCCTGGGGGAACAGCGCAGTGATGGACTCCCAGGCGCGAACGGTGCGCTCGGTGGGGCCCTCAAGGAACGAGGAGTCGCCCTCGTACGGGGTGTAGTTGGCCTGGATGAAGCCACGCACGTCGATGCCGTCGGACCACGGCCCGCGCGCGAACGAGCGCCATTCGGCCTCGTGTGCGGCGGAGTCGGCGGCTGCTGTGGTGGGGATGTCGGTGGCGGTCATGATGAGTCCTCCCTGGTGGGGCCCGTTCCGTGGGTCACGGTCCGAACCGAGCCATGTACTGCACCGTGGCGTCCTGGTCGGGTGCCATCGGCGATAGTTCGACGCTATGCCCGCGCATCGGCCCTGGCCTGGGACCTACGGCCCTCACCGGACAGGTCTGCAGCGACCGGGGAACCCGTGCGAGACTGTCGCTCGTCCCCCCGTCCGCGTCGATCCTTCCCGGAGCCGCCGTTGTCAGCCGTCACCTTCGTCTCCAATCCCATCCACGAGGGCTGGACCCTGACGCATACCGGTGGCGACGCCCCGTCCGACGTGGAGCGCGTGTCGATCCCCGCTCATGTCCCCGGCTCCGTGCCGCTGGACCTGGACCGCGCCGGGCTGCTGCCGGACGGCCCTCGCGAGGACGGCACGGCCGCTGACTGGATGAACTGGTGCGAGTGGCGCTACGCCACCCAGTTCGCGGCCACACCCGCGACGCCGGGCGAGCGTGTGGACGTGGTCTTCGACGGCCTCGACACCGTCGCCACGGTCAAGCTGAACGACATGGAGATCGCGCGCACCAAGAACATGCACCGGTCCTACCGGTTCGATGTGCGCGAACTGGTGGTCGGCGGCGCGAACGAGCTCACCGTGGACTTCGTGTCCGCTCTCGCGTATGCGCGCGGGGTCGACGCCGATGCGCGCCGCGGGGACGTCACGCGCGCCTACCGAGGAGTGCGCAAGATGGCGTGGGGGTTCGGACCATTTGGAGCCAAGGCCGCGCACACCGCTGGCATCTGGGGCGGCGTGCGGATCGAACGCTGGCGCGTGGCGCGGCTCGACGAGGTGCGCCCGCTGGTCACTCTCGACGGCGACTCTGGGCGTGTCCAGGTGCATGTGCGCGTGGAGCGCGCCGCGGGAGAGCCGCTGACCGTCTACGCCTCCCTCGCGGGCGCGGAGTCCAGCGCCCAGATCCCGCCGGGCGAGGTGTCGGGCGTCGTGACCGTCGAGGCGCCGAACATCGAGGCCTGGTGGCCTCACGGCCACGGCCCGGCGCGGCTGTACGACCTGGTCGTGGACCTGCACTCGACCGACGAGCGCCTGGACACGCACGCGCGTCGGATCGGGTTTCGCTCGGCCGTCCTCACGGGAGCGGTCAATGCGGCCGATGCGGGGGTAGAGATCCCGGATACGCCTCAGGTCTCCCCTCGCACCGAGCGGGTGAGCGTCACGGTCAATAGTCAGCCGCTCGACCTGCAGGTCGAGCGGTGGATGCCGCTCGACACGGTCCTGTCCCGGATCGCCGCCGAGGATGTGCGCGCACGGATCGAGCAGATGCGCGACGCCGGGGCGGGCGTGATTCATGTCGACGGCGTGGGCGTCTACGAGTCCCCCTTGTTCTACCAGACGTGCGACGAGCTGGGCCTATTCGTAGTGCAGGATCCTCCGTTCGTCGGCGACGGCTATCGCGCCGGTGCGCCGGTCCAGGGCGAGGCCATCGAGGAGACCCGCGAGCACGTGGCGCGGCTCGCGCCACACCCGTCGCTGCTCACCTACGGCACCGTCGAGGACCGCGCGTACGGGTCACTGGTGTCGGGCATCATCGCGGTGCTGGACCACGACCGGCTCACCACCTAGCGCTAGCCTGCGCGGGCACGACCCTCCGCGGCGAGCAGGATGCCGTCGCGGAACGCCGCGAGCGCCGTGACGTCGAACAGCGGCCACACCCGCCGCGTGACGGCGACGCTCGCCGTGCCGTCGGCCGACGCGCTCACCTCGGCAACCGCCACCCCGTCCACCCACGGTCGCGGATCGGCGGCGAGCCACGCGGCCGCTGCGTCCCGCATTGCGCCCTCGTCCAGCGAGACGTCCCCGCCGGTCGACGAGTAGTAACTGCCGGCATCGACCTCATCCGCAGCCGCGAGCGCGAGCTCGTCCGCAAGCGACGCCAGCCGCATCCGATCCACGTGCAGCTGGGTCGCCGCCGCCATGACCAGAAGCGCGACCACGGCGATGACCACCCAGCCGAGCGTCAGCAGCGTGACGTTGCCATCATCGGCCTGCGAGCGTGATCGCAGTTCCCGCAACCATCGGCTCATGGGGCGAACCCTTCGACGGGAGAGCGGCCGACCGCGGTCACCTCGACCGCGAGCGGCACCACCTCGACGACCACTCCCGGCACGCCCGCGAGCGGCACATCGACCCGCACCTCGGCGGTGATGGCTGAGCCGGGCTCGAAGCACGGGTCCGAGTCGCAGGCGAGACCGACGGTCGGGTCGCCGCGCACGGCGAAGTCCTCCAAAGCCATCGCCACCGCCGCCTCCGCGCGCGCGACCGAGGCAGCCCGAGCATCGGCCGGCGAGGCCCCGCTCTCCAGAGCGTCGAGGCCCGCGACCACCGCACCCCGCGCGGCTGCGCGGCTCGCCCCTTCTACGGCGAACGCGGCAGCCTGCAGTTGCGAGGCTGCGACGACCACGTAGATGACGGGCACCAGGATCATCACCGTGACTCCGAGGAACTCCACCAGGGCTGCGCCGGAATCATCGCCCCGCGGGCGCTCCCGCCTAGCCACGGCCGGCCTCGTCGAACGCGCGCGCTTCGACCCGCATGGTGCCCGGCCCCCACATGCCCACCAGCGGCACGTCGGCCTCGATCGTGACGACCACGACGTCGGCACCGTCCGAAGAAGAGTGGTCCGCTGTCGCAACGATCTCCGTCGCCCCAAGCGCCGATCGCGCCATCTCCTCGCTGCGCGCGACGCCGTCGGCAAGCGTTCGGTCTGCGCGCGCGGCGTGACGCGCCCCCTCGTACGCGCTGGAGGTCAGCGTGTTGCGCACGTGCAGAGCGAGCACGAGCTGGAGCACCGCGAGCCCGATGAGCACCACCAGGGTGCCCACGAGCACGAACTCGACCGCAGCGGATCCCTGCTCGCGGTCAACCGCCCGTGACGGATTCGATCGCATCGGTGAACAAGCCCTCGAGCGCTGGCCCCGCGAGTGCCCAGATCGCGGCCACCAGCCCCGCGGTCATGAGCGTGATGAGCACCCAGCCGGGCACATCGCCACGCTCCGGATCGTCATCGGTCAGTCTCGTCATCAATTGTTGGATCACGCTGTCCCCCTTTTGTCGTGCTGCATGGCGCCATCGTTTAACCCCCGAGGTCGATCGCGACCAAACCGGGGAAGACTGCGAAGACAAACTTCGTAACAGGGTAGGTTTTATCCTGCCTGGTACATTTGCGCTGGACGCCCCTGCCGCAAAGCCGAACCCGTCACTCGGGTGCCTTTGGCCCGCTTCCCCCTCCCGCGGACCGCACACCTGGTGCAGGTTCGGCCCGATCCGGAAGGTCTACCTGCCTACCCCCTTTGAACTCTGTTGGTTGCGGCTTGCCGGTAGGGTCGGCGGCGTGACGAGCCAACAACAACGCGCAGCGATCTACGCGCGCATTTCGTCAGACCTCTCTCAAGAGGCTGCCGGCGTACGTCGGCAGATCGAGGCGTGCCGAGAACTTGCAGCGCAGGAGAACTACGAGATCGTCAACGTCTACCAGGACAACGACATCTCGGCGATGAACGCCCGCAAGTTACGTCCCGGCTTTGAAGGGCTCATGGCGGAGGTTACGAGAGGCAGGCTTGACGCAGTCCTCGTCTGGCAGACCTCGCGGCTGGTGCGCTCGCGCCCCGACCGCGCAAGAGTGATCGAGACATTCCGCGAGGCATCCACGTCAATCGTTCCGGTCAAGGGCCCGCGTATGGACCTCACATCGGCCTACGGGCGACTAATCACCGATCTGATGACAACCTTCGACACAGCCGAGTCGGAGGTAAAGAGCGAGCGAGTCATCGCGGCAGCTGCGCAACGCGCCGCGGATGGACGTCCCGCATCGAAATTGGGCTTTGGTTGGCGCAAGGGCGCAGATGGCGCGTATGAGGTCGATCCCGGCGAAGCCGAAGTGGTGAAGCGCATCATTAACGACGTGCGCGCTGAGGTGCCATTGCGCGCGATTTGCAGGGCACTGAACGCCGAGAAAGTGCCCCTGCCGCGTTCGGGCGTAGCTTGGCAACCGGTAACGGTGCGATCGCTCGTGCTTCGTGCATCGAACGTCGCACAGCGGGTCCACCACATTGGTCGCCCCACCGAAGTCTTCTACGAAGCGCGTTGGCCGCCGCTCGTGGATACCAGGGCTTGGGAAGAGGCGTGTGCGGTCCTCAAGTCCCCCGACCGATTCACCCGTGTCCAGCGGGGCGCGCCGCGCAAGTGGCTCTTGTCGTACGGCGTGGGCGTCTGCGGCGTCTGCGATGGCCCCCTGCGGGGGAAGGCCATGAAGGACGGTCGCACACCCGCCAGGCCCACCTACCAATGCGATCGCCGCGGATGTGTTTCGCGCGGGTTGCTTCAGGTGGACGAGAGCGTGAGGGCTGCGGTGATTGCACGGCTCAGCCAGCCAGATGTCGTGGCAGGAGTAGAAGCCGCGCTGGCTCGCCGGCAAGACGACGACGGAGCCGCCGCATCCAAACTCAAGAATGTAGAAGTCAAACTCGAAGACGCCGCAGTGTTGTACTCCAATGGCACGATCACTGCCCTGCAGCTTGCGACGATCTCAGACAGCCTGGTGCCCGAACGAAACCGGCTCGCCGCGCTCATGCCTACGAGCGCGCCGAGCGGGCTGTCTGCCGTACTCGCGGCAGCGGGAGGAATCGAGGCGGTGTGGGACGTTGCGACCGTCGTGGAGCGGCATGCCCTGCTCGAAGAACTCGGTGCTTGCGTCACGATTTTGCCAACGGGCGGAGGCCGCTTCAAGCCCGCAACGCTCACGGTCGAGTTCGCGTTCTAGTCGAGATTTGCAGTGCCCACAACCAGGACAGAGCGAAGCTCGCGCACAATGCACAGTCTCGTCGAGTCCGTAGGAGAGGGGCACTAAAGCGGCGCGTGCCCGTTCCCAACGGAATGACAGACTCAGAGAGTCGATCGGCCCTGAACCGGCAGCAAGTCCGCACCAATATGCGCCGGACGCGTGGACATCAGCGGGTCACGAGGTGAGATGCCCGAAGCGCCGTCACCGCGTAAGTCCGCTCCGCGTCTGTCTTGATCCGGCTGTGGCGCGCGTAAACGCCCTGTCGGCGAAACGCACGAGCCGACCATGGTGGAGCGTCGCGCCTGTCACGGTCTAAGCGGCTTGGTCCTCCCGTTGCCGCGATTCAACACGCTCAATTAGGTCAACTATGGTTTCAGCTAGACGCGCGACGCGCGCGTCCGGGTGTACAGCGACGTTGTTGTCGTCCATTTTGGTGCTTCACGCTCCGCGTGAGGCGGGTGCCGTCATCCGCTGGCAACCCGGCGCGATACCGCACGCCTGCCGTGTTGGGGCCATCCATGGCATCCCCGACTAGCGTGCGCGGCCAAGAACCGGTGTCTGCTTGCCACAGCATCCGGCGAGCCGACGCGTTGAGCCGCTCCGCAGCTCAACATCGCGTCAACTTCTAGCCAACGGTAGCCGCACGTCGTCCTTGCGCTCTGGAACTACACGCGGCGCGTATTCATACGTCCTTCTTCTTCGTCACGGTCCGAACAGGGCGTTCAATGCGGCGTGGATACCTTGCACCCGGGCAGATCGCCCTGCCAGTCCGCTGTCCCGGACTGCGACGAGATTTGGGAGTGCAGATGGTCGATCCATACGCCTTCGTAAGACGGCTTGCCCTCTTGTGGCCACAGGGTCGCGGGCTGGTCCAGGATGCTCCGAGTCCTTTGACCATGGGCTCGACCGATGTCCCTCGCACCCCAGTCTCGGCTGGGACGCCGTCGGTCCGCCAGGCAATCGGCGGTGACCCGCGAGTCGCGGCTGTTCTGGGAATCTTGGCCGGTGACACGGCGAAAGAATCGCTAGTCGCGGCCCGCGACTCATGCACAGTTTCTGCAGCGGAGCTCTCCGCCTTCGCGAGAGGTGGCCGCCGAGTGATCGCGCAAGCGCGCCCACGGCTTCACGAGCGCGGTATCGAGGTCGACGGGATGACCACCGTTGTCGAATCGTTGCTCGCCGGCCACGCAGACATCTCAATGGCAGCACAGCGCCTGGGAACAAACCGCAAGATGCTTATCCGCTACAAAGCGCGCTACATCGCCGCCGGCCGTATTGAACTCAACAGTACTTTCGGTCCAAGTGCCGGGGTGACGAGTTCTCCGAGTGCCTAAAGGATGCCCGCCGCTGTGGGATGTCAGTCCTGCACGGGACGATCTTCGCGGACAGGGAGGTGGCGGATGGGTGAGCGTCTAGTGGTGGCACCCGGGGAGCTCGATGGTGCGTGGGCGGGAGCCGACATCATTGTTCCTGGCTTGCCGTCTCGGGTGAGGTGGACGGTGCGTTCGGACGCCACCCTTGCCGCGCTGGAGCAAGCGTCGAGAGCGATCGGCCGTGTCGAAGGTGCCTTCAGAAACACGTCTAGCTCGATCGGGGGCATCTACTACGCGCTAGCGATATCCGCCGCATCATCGGCTTCGCTGGTCGACGGGAAGGTGCAATGGTCGCGGGTGCGCCAGCATTTCTTGCACGATCACCGGGACGTGAAGGGCCTTTCGGGCGATGCGCTTGCGGCGGCACTGCTGCGGCAATCAGTGGGTCTGGGTAACGCGACGGCACATGGCCACCGCGACCCCGTGCGGCGGTACCAAGGGGCGTTGGATGCGTGGCCGTCTGCGATCGGATCGGAGGGGCCGTTGCCGCGGCGGTTCGCCAGAGAACTGGCGGCAGACCTCGCCTCCTGGGTGCCCCACGGAAGCGAACCCCCGATGGCCAGGGCCGCGCTCGCGATGATGACGGTTGCTGCTGTCGACCCCGATTGCGGGTCAACGGGAATCGCGGCACGCATGCTGTTCTCAACCGTGCTTGAGGACGCCAAGGGTGTGGAGGAATGGATGTGCCCGCCCATCTCGTGGGGTTTCCTCGCGGAACCTAAGGATTCGTGGCAAAGGGTTGCGTCTGTCTTGGCCGTCGAAGGTGAGCCGGACCCGCATGCTGTGGATCGTGCGCTCGGCGAGGTTTTTCTCGCGGTCGCGCGAAGCGGCGCAGCGTCGCGCTACATGGTCGAACACGCAGGGCGGTACGCGATCGAGCAGGCTGGTGGCCGCCACAGCAAGACCTTTACGCCCAGGCAGAAGCTCCTGATCGACGCGCTGGTGGGGTTGCCCGCGCTCACTGCCGGTCAGGCGGCCAGGGTGTCGGGGCTTACGGAACGTGGGGTGCAACGGTCACTCAAGGTGCTTGTGGCGGCAGAGATCGCTGAAGTGCGCCGCACGCGCAAGGGCGAGGAGTTCTTTGTCGCGACACGGCCGATGACGATGTGGCTCGATGCCGTGAACTGCTACCCGCTACCGGGCGAGCCTTGGCCAAAGGTGCAGTAGATCCACGCTCTGGTGGCGAGGTCCATGAATCTGGTCGCATCCCCGACGCGGCGCAGGTCCTCTAGTGCCTGCCGGTAGTACTCAGAGATGAGTGTGTGCCGCGGGTACAGCATGTCGTCAGTCTCGTTGATGGGGGTGGCTGTTCCGAGGCTCAGCATGGGCCGTGGGAGGCCGTGAGCCACGACGACGCCGGCCGCCCAAGTCCGGGCGAGAGTGTCGTCCGTGCCGCCTGCGATGGCGGCGGCCGCGAATGCGTACGCGCGCTCCACCACGCAGACGATTCTCGGATCCGGAGCGAGATGGCCGGGGAGATGTGGAAAGCCTCCGTTGGCCAGATTTCGCAGTGCCAGATCTCGAACGTGTCCGTGGATCCGGCGTATCTCGCGCACTCGGCTGATGAGGACTTCGCGCGAAAGCGTTTTCGGCTCGACCGACGAGTTGATGAGACTGTGTGGAAGGCAGAGATCTGCGAACTGCACGGCAGTCGCGTCGATCTCGAGGTCGACCGCGATGTAGGTGTCCCACTGGCGTCGGCGCACATGCATGGCGTCCGCGCGTCTCCACAAGGCAACGAACGCCGCCGGGTCGAGCACGGTGGTCGCATGGGTGCCGCGCAGTCCGAGGCGGCGGCGCACGCCGAGGGTGTCGTACCGAACTGTCTGCGCACCCGCAGGGGGCAGATGCCGCGCCGGGTGTAGGTCATCGCCTGACCTCAGTGCTGGGCCGGGTGCGCCCCAGAGCAACGGAGAGCATGCCTCTGTGTCGAGCTCGGGTGGCGTGGCGGTTGATGTCGTCATGCGCGACTCCTAGTCGATGTTCGGGTAGAGCCGGAGGGCGACGGTGACGGGCATCGCGTCCAACGCCGGGAAAGGGTCCTCTGGACGCTCGGATGTGACCAGTAGGTCGTGCAAGTGCTGTTGTGCGTCCGCGTTGTCGAGAGCGACACCGGCCTCGTCGTGGGCCCAGTGCGCCCAAGCCTCGTCTCGATCCAACTGCTGCCCATCCCGCCAGTACTCGGCGTATTTCCCGGGGGCAAAGACTGCTGCGCCCTGGCGGCGATGCAGGCGGCCCTCGTTCCAAAATTGCGCCTCTTCGCCCCACGACACCGCTGGAGCGTTGTCACGGTGCAGCAGGCCGCGGTCATTCGTGTGGGCCCAGTGCTCTGGGTCGCGGTAGATCGCTGGTAGGCCGCCGCCACGGCGCACACGGCCGCCAGTCGCCCACACCTTTAGGTCCGGCGCGATCAGGGCTGGTCGGTCGCGATCGGCTCGACCGAGGCGTCCGTGGCGGTCGAGCCAGCGGACATGCGTCCACGGCTGTGCAGACTGTCCCCAGCTCCCGTAGGGAAGTCCACGGTCATCCTCGAATCGATATGCACCGCTGGGCGTGGGGTGCAGCAGGCCGGCGCTGAGCGCGCACCGCCGGCACTGGTCTCGTTCGTGGTCAACGGTGTGGAGGCCCCTCACCGAGCACCCGAAACTGTCGAACCGAGCGGGGTCCAGAATCCGGGCGAGGTAACGCGCAGTTCCAAGCGCAAGGTCTTGGCGGCTTAGGCTCATGCGAATCATCGGCCGTCCCGTACCGTTAGCCGGCCACGCGGGAACGCGGCAGCCCGCGCGCCGGCCGGCCGGGACCGCGCCCGGTGACCGCCTCGTCGGCGTCCGTTCGCTTGTCTGCTCACGCCTCGTGTCTCCTGTCGTCGTGCCACGGGTAGTTGATACGCGACCCGGACAGCCTGTTCTGCGCTCTGGAGTCGCTCCACCAGGGCTCCTAGTTGGGGTGGAGGCGTAGCTGTACGGCCAGCGCAATGGGGTCGATTTCTTGACGTGCAACATCGACGGCACCCGCGTCGACAAGGGCGCTCCACGCCTCCGCGTTGTCCGGAGCCAACGTCGGACGATCTGCGGCTTCGGTGTAGTGGCGCAACACGCTCCAGCGGCTACGCACGTCATCAAACTTCTGGCCGCGGAGGAAGTACTCTCCATTGGTGGCTTTGAAGCCGTCCATTGAGACAAAGGGTTCGCGGGCAGGCCCGTCAATTCGGTGCAAAGCGCCGCGCTGCCAGTACTCGTCAGGTCCCGATGCCCAACCTGCGTACGGACGCGGATACTGAATTGCGGGACCGCTCGTACGGTTTCGGACGCCGTTGCTCCAGAATTCAAGAGTGCCGTCAGCGTGCACTCTTGCTGGGCCGTCTTCCCTGGAGAGCCGCCCGTTGATGTACCACTCCTCGACGGCCTGCTCACTCTCAGGGAGCCCACTCAACCGGTGACGTCGCCGCACCGGCCGGCCTCGATGGTCGCGCGTGGCGAGCCCATCGACATCGGGCTCCACGTACAAGACCTCGCCAGGTTCGCGCGCTATACGTGCTGGAGCGCCCTCGCGGTGGAGATCTCCGCCAAACCACCATTCCTCGACGCCGTCGTCATAGACAACAGGGGGCAGGCCGCCGAGGCGTTCAAGGTCGCCAGCAGCGTTGCAATAGAAACGCACACCAAAGAGCGGGGAGTATCTAGAACCATCACCACACTCCTCGCGCAGCGCATCTCGGTTCCATATGGCAATCGCTGCTTGCACCCCACGCCCCCAATCGCTCCGTCTGTGGACGACACTAGGAGCCAGGGCTGACACGGCTTCGAAGGCATGAGTTCCGTGAGTTCGAGCGCGCGCGAGCCGACACAGGTCCATTCAGGTGTGAACCTCAGCGCCGTTTACACGCGCTCGGGTCGCCCCTGGCCTCGTCGTGTGCAATCTCGTCACCGTTGCTACGCCCGACACCATGCGCAAGTCGCGGTCTCGCACCAGCGCTAGGGAATCTACCTTCTCCGCTCGCGGCTCGAGCGCAGGGAGAGGGCTGAATCCGCGCTGATCGCGGTTCTAGCGGACTGCTATCTCGTCGGCGCGGTACTTGCCGATCAGACCGAGTAGCGAGCCGAGACAAAGCGCTACATCGGACTCAGGGTCCTCGCCCGCTACCGACCCGGTTCCGTCGCAGACACTGACGCCGAACATGTAGTTGTCGCTCCACTCGCACTCACCGCTGCGCGCAAGGAACCGCCACACCACATCCCGGGGTTTGGCTCTCGAGTTGGCGGAGGTGACCATTGCCGAAACCGAGGCCGGTAGCCGTTCCTGCAGTCGCAGCCGGCGTTGGCGACACTATTTGCGCCGACGGCCCTTCGGAACACTCAGTTGCTCGGCGGCGGTCAGTTTCGCGTACGAGGCGAACAGAGCCTTCAGACGTGCCTCGTTGTCGGTGTTGCCGCTGAGGCCGAACACGACGTCGACCGCCTTGTCGAGTTTCCGGTGTGCGGTGAGTAGCGCCGGGTCCATCGCGAGTGGTTGGTAGTGGTCGGCGAGCGAACGGCCGGGGTGTAGCGCCCGGGCCGCAAGCACTGCCTTGCCGCCCGCAATGATCGCTGCGCGCTGGTCAGTGTTTGGCTGCGGCAGTGGAAAGGTGTTCCAGGTAAGGGTGTTCGAGAATCGCAGGTCCGATTTGATGCGACCGCCGACTGCCTTCTGCCAAGCGATGAAGCCGGCGGACGAGAGCAAAGCGAAGGCGTAGCCGTCTGGGTCAGAGCACTGGAAGTTGGCGTCACCGTTGATCACTTCGGTGTTGAGGTGCGCTACAGGGAAATAGTTGCGTGACTGGCTCACGTGGCGCGGGATGGCCACGTATCCGCCTTGGGGTAGTCGAATCTCCTGAAACAGATGAGGTGTCCCAGCAGACTGCTTTGTGCTGGCCTTGTTGGACTTCTCCCGCATGGCACGCACACCCTCGAGCCGGCGCGTCAGCTCCGCGGAGGCCGGCACGTCGGCGGGGTCCAGATCGCGCAACCAAAGGCACCACCGGTCAATCCCCTGAACGAGCTCCTTTGCTCCTACGAATCGCCGGAGGTACTTCGCCGCCACGGCATCACGGCGCACGTTATCAATCTCGTCCGCGGAGACGAGCAAGTACCCGTCGTCGGTGGGCTTTGACCCATACTCAACAGGCGGCAACGCGGCAATTGGCCTGCGCCGAGGTAGGACAAGGGCGTTCGCACCGTCTGCCAGATACGCATTGATCCGATCTCGCACCTCGACTCGCTGCGCGGGCCCGCGGATATCTTCGTAGTCGAACAGCGTGGCCGGTCGGCGGGGGTGCCTATCGAAACCGACAATCGTGCAGTGTACGGCCGCGGCGCTTGGTGCCTCGGAGGTCCAAGCGAACGTGCGGTGGGCGAACTTGATGCGCCATTCTTGTTGGAACAGGTAGCCGAACAGAGTGGGAGCCTGTTCGCCTTGGGTGATGGAGTTGGTGGATACGAACGCAAACTCACCCGCATAGTCGTCACGCTCGAGCAACGCAGCGGCTTTGACATACCAGGCAGTCACGTAGTCGAGGTGACTCGCGTGGTTGCCTCCCCAGGCCAGTGCGAGGTCCTCAGTCTGGTCGACGGTGCGCGTGGACTTCCCGAGGAACGGCGGGTTGCCGAGGACGTACAGGTGTTTGGTGGGCGCGACTACTCGCTCCCAGTCGGTGCGGATCGCGTTGCCGACGTACATCGTGTCGACCTTCGTCAGCGGGAGGGTGTCCGGGCCCTCGCCGAGCGCGAGAGCCATCGCTTGATTGGCTTGGTGCTCGGCCAGGTGGAGTGCAGTGCGAGCGATCGCAGCTGGCCACTCCTCGATCTCGATGCCATGGAAGTGGTCGAGGGTGACGGGGAGCTGCTCTTCGAGGAAGAACATCTGGTTGGCCTCTTGCTTGCCGCCGAGCGCCTGCAGTCGCTCGAGAATCTCCAAGTCCAAGCGCCGCATCTCGCGGTAGGAGATGACGAGGAAGTTGCCACAGCCTGCGGCGGGGTCGAGGAAGCGTAGCTCACCCATCTGCTTGCGAAGTGCCCGTAGCTTGGATGCGTTGTGGAAACTCTCGTCGAACCGGCTGCGCAAGTCGTCTAGAAACATGGGGCCAATGAGCTTGAGGATGTTGCTCTCGGTCGTGTAGTGCTCGCCCAATTCGCGACGGGCCTTCTTGTCCTTCACGGCCTGGAACAGTGAGCCGAAGATGGCGGGACTGATCTCGGCCCAGTTGAACGCGCAGCACTGCAGCAGCACCGAGCGCATCGACGAGCTGAATGACGGTATCGACAGTTGCTCCTCGAAGATCCCGCCGTTGACGTAAGGGAAGCGTTGGATCAGTTCGTCGAGGTGCCTGTTACGGGCGTCAATAGGGCGATTCATCGCCTGGTAAAGCTGAGCAAGCGCGCTACCGAGGTCGGAGCCGTCAGGGTTGGTACGCATCTCGATGAACTCGAGGAACTGGTCACGCTCCCAGACCGCTGCATCGTCGGCGTAGAGCGCGAACAGCGTGCGCACCATGAACACTGAGGCTTCGTGGTCCGTGAAACCGGAACCCTCGAGCTCGCCCCAGAGGTCCGCCATGAGTTGAGCGGCGCGTATCGACGCCTTCTCTTGCTCGGCGGAGCCGAAAGTCCGGGTGCCGTAGCCGGCGAGGAATGCTAGGTCGTCGGCGTGACTCGGCATGTCGTCGAGATCGAACTCGACTGCGTCAGCGAGAGGGCGCTCGAGATCGAGGATGCGGAAGCGCCTGAAGTCGGACGTGATGACGTAACGCGGCATCTCGACGTCGGTAAGGCCCTCAAGGTAGTCGGTGGCCTGAATTTCCGCGCTCGCGAGATTCTTGCCAGCGGACTTCATCTCAATGACCGCTAGGCCGGGGATGAGAGCGTCGATGTAGCCCTGTTTGCCAGTCGACTGGCGTTGCGCACGGTACTCGTAGAGACCGGCTCGGTTGTCTGTGATGCCAAAAACGTTGAGCAGCTCCCGCACGAATGTCTGCGCCTCACCGCGCTCGTACCCTTCAGCATCCCGCCACGCTCTGGCGAATGC
Source organism: Demequina ureilytica (assembly GCF_048553575.1). Classification (NCBI taxonomy): domain Bacteria; kingdom Bacillati; phylum Actinomycetota; class Actinomycetes; order Micrococcales; family Demequinaceae; genus Demequina; species Demequina ureilytica. The sequence goes on from NZ_JBLZIE010000002.1 coordinate 445,903, forward strand.
TGCGGCGTTCTTGCGGATCTGCTGGAGCGATGGGGCTTTGGGCATGGACGCGAGGCTATCGGTTATGTGCAGGCGCAGGGACGTGGCGATTTATTAGTGAAAGTTCGTCTCGACGCCCGACGCTGCCTCAAGCGCCCTATGGCGCACCAGGGCCATGCTGCGGTAGGCGCTTCCTCGCTCGGGCACAGAGACTTGGCGGGCGACGGAGGGCACGCTGCGGCCGCCGAACGTCGGGCGCTACGATTAGGTGCCATCCAACGCTGAGGGGCGATACCGTGCGCGGTCAACGATTGACATCGATGCTGGCGCTGAGCGCGCTGGCCTTCACTCTTGCGGTGGCGGCGGCACCTGCCGCAAGCGCGGCCACGATGACCGCCGCTGGGGTGCTCGCTGAGCTACCCGTACGGGCAGAGACGCAGACCACGACGTACAACCGCGACGACTTCGACCACTGGATCGACGCCGACTTCGACGGATGCAACACCCGGTACGAGGTCCTGATCGATGAGGCAGTCGCCGCGCCGTCGGTGAGCGCAGGATGCTTCCTCACCGGTGGCCAGTGGGAATCGTTGTTCGACGGTGTCACCACGACCGACCCCTCGACGTTCGATGTGGACCACATGGTGCCGCTGAAAGAGGCGTGGATCTCCGGCGCGTACGGCTGGACCTCCAAGCAGCGCGAGAACTTTGCGAACGACCTTGGTGTGGACTACGCGCTGATCGCCGTCTCCGCCTCGTCAAACCGCTCCAAGTCCGCTCAGGACCCCGCGAACTGGCTGCCCCCGGCTGCCTCGTACCGCTGCACGTATGCGCAGGAGTGGGTGCTCACGAAGTACCGGTGGTCATTGTCGATCGACTCGGCAGAGAAGGCCGCCCTCGAGTCGCTAATGTCCGGTTCGTGCGGGTCCACCTCGGTGACGCTGCCTACCGTCATGGTGACCGACACGACCCCGACCCACTCGTTCGACGACATCAAGTCCAGTTCGCCGTTCTATGACGAGATCATGTGGCTGGCGAGTGAGCGCATCTCGACCGGCTACACGGACGGAACCTTCAAGCCTTACTCGCCGGTGACCCGCGATGCGATGGCGGCGTTCATGTACCGGCTTGCAGGAGAGCCGACGTTCAACCCGCCCAAGGTGTCACCCTTCAAGGACATCACCACAAGATCGAGCTTCTACAAAGAGATCACGTGGCTGGCGAACACGGGCGTGACCACCGGCTACAAAGATGGGACGTATAGGCCTTTCCAGCCCGTCACCCGTGACGCGATGGCGGCGTTCATGTACCGCCTTGCAGGCGAGCCGTCGTTCTCGGCCCCGTCGAGGTCACCGTTCAAGGACATCACGACCAGGTCGAGCTTCTACAAGGAGATCAACTGGCTTGCCGACGAGGGCATCTCTACGGGCTGGAGTGACGGCACCTACCGGCCTTTCCAGTCCATCGAGCGCAACGCGATGGCCGCGTTCATGCACCGCTTCGACGGCACCGTCGGGGTCGGCTCCAACCTCTACCCATCGAACCCAGGCAACATCAAGAACTGTTCTGATTTCGACACGTGGCGTGAGGCGCAGAACTGGCACGACCGCTACTACCCGTATTACGGAGACGTCGCAGGCCTTGATGGTGACGGCGACGGGTACGCCTGCACATCGCTGCCCGGTGCACCGTAGGGCCGCCTCGTGGGCGTTCCCCGTCAAGGAGCCCTCGCATACGTCCCCTTGGGTCGACTTCGAGGCCTTGCGCGAAGTCGGCGCACCAACCCGCAGTTCCCCAACGTCGACGGGGCCCGCACGCTTCGGCCCGCTCGGCGATACCTAGCCGCCGGGTCACGGCGCATCCACTTCTGCAAGGTCATCGGATGGATACCGAAGTCGTGGGCGAACTGCTCGAGCGTGACTCCGCTTTCACGACCGCGGGCCACGCGGACCACGTCGTCTCGGAACTCTTGGGGATAGGGCTTGGGCACAACAACATCCTTCCAGGCAGCCCCGAAGAGCAAGCCAGATCAGATGTCACCTACTGCTGCGGCAGACCCGGCTGCCCGGAGGCGGCTTGACGTCACTGAACGTGTCGGCAGGTCGTGTCAACACCCGCGACAATCAAGCGACCTCACGTGAGCGGCCGCTGTCGGCGCTCGGCCGCAGAACCAACGCCTATCGGACACGGTGAAACCACCTATGGGCACTCGCGCGGCGGGGCAACCCCGGCGGCAAGGCACTACGGAGGGCGGTCCGAGCGGAATCGCCCGCTCTCGCGCAATCGGTGCCAGCGGGCCTCCGAGAAGCCCCGGTCTCGGCGACCACGACGGACCGACGACTCGACCGTTTGACCGCGCCGTGCGCTGAGCTCAGATCTGTTCGTCAATTGCTCGTGAGCGAACGGATCCACCGTCATCGCCGAAGGTAGTTCGCGCACGGTGGAGTTGAAGAGGCTGCGCCACGTTCGGCACGGCGCGGGCTCCGAACCCTGGGCGGCTCGCGCGGCGAACTCGCGCCGTTGCTCATGGAGTCGCTTGCGCGTGAGCCCGCCCACGCTCCACCCGTCCGTTTTGCCCGACACCTGGCGCGGAACACCCCAATGCGTGTGGTGGTAACCAGCGCAATGACCAGTCGTGGGTTCGCAGTCCGAGCATGGCGAAGTGTTCGCCGCCTCGCCTAAGCGGGACCAGTGGCTCGATGCTCGTCCGCGACGATCCGGGGTCAGTCGGCGCAGGGCACCTGCCATGTAGGCCGCGGTGTTGCGCGCACTTTGGCGAACGGTCGCGGCGAGTTCGGGCGGGTCGAGGATTTCGCCAGGCCCCTGGGCCTCCGAGACCAAGTCGTGAACGACGACATCCGCGAACGCGATCGCTGTGCCTTCTCGTGTCTTGATGCCGCGCCTGGCAAAGGCGCTCTCAATGGTTTCCGCTGTGAGCCCGGAATCCCCAGGGCATCGCAGGAGGGCGTGGAGGTGAAGAGCACCACGAGCCTGCAGGTCGAGCACATGAAGCATCGCGAAGGCGCTCTCGTCGCGCTTGAGGGAGCGACGGACGCTCTTGACCAGCGCCCGCACGTGACCGTTAAACAGCGCTTGACCGGCGTAGTCATACTCATCCTCCGCCAGTGGCACGCCGACGAGGTCCCGATCGCGTTCCTCGCAGTGCTCGACCCCACACGCGCACAGTGCGCTCCCGTGCATGGCTTGAGGAACCTCGTGCAGAGGCCCGTAGCTCGGTCCAGTGGCTGTGATCCAGAAGAACTGGCTCTCATCGTCGGCAGCGTCGATGCCAGCGGCCGCGATCTCCATGGTGTCGCGGAAGTAGACGTTTGCACAGTGTGTGCAGCGCTCATCGCTCCGGGACCCGCACGCGACTGCTACGAACTCATCGTCTGCGCTCCGGCGAGTCGTGATCGGGCGACTACAACGCGAGCGGTCGAGTACCGGCTCAGGTACTTCGTCCTCGGCGATTTGATCTGCGGGCTCTGGTGAGAGGCGTGCCCCCTCGGCCGCAATCTCCCAGGCTCCAACACTCTCGTGGTTCTGATTCGCTATAAGAGATGAGAGGTAGGGCCCCCGCTGATCATCTTGTTTCCGCGGCCGCGCTAGCGACCGGTGCGACGCACCAGGCTGCACATCGAAACCGAGCGCGAGCCACGCGGTGCGGCGGCGTGAAGTGCAGCACACACAAGTGGCTGCACTCACTGATGCACCTGCCCTTTGTCGACCTGTTCGGAGCCGCGGACCCCGAGAATTTCCTGCTCTACCCATCGACCGGCGCACGCACCCGGATAGGATTTCGAGTGCCCGATCTTGGCCGTCTTCTCTCCGAGGGATAGGCAGAAGCTCGCGCAGGTCCGAGGGCACCTAGCACCGTCGAACTTCAGTCGTCGCAATCGCCACCGCCGACACCGCCATCTGCCCCATGGCGGCATCGCGTGCTGCTGCATGGTCGCTGGCACGCGAGGGCGCGACAAGTGGGTCAACCTACGGGGACGGTTGTTAGGAGTTTGCTTGCGGAATCTTGGCTTCCGAGGTGACACGCACCTGATGTCCGCGGTCACGTGGGTTCGTTGAGCCCGAGGTGCACCTGGCCGTCACGCAAGAGTTGCGTCAACCAGGGGTCCGCATGGGCGGCTCACGCGCGTCGTCGTCGGCAGCATAAGAACCGCGACCATTGCGTGCGGTGCGAGGGCCGCGGCGTGAGCGCGGCCCGAGGCACGTACACCAAGTGTGGGCAACCTATAGGGAGGGGCGCAGGCCAGCAGTAGGGGGCACTTTTGCCCCAAAACACGCTCAAATCCGGACAGTTCCAAGCACAACGAAACCGCGTTGCTCTCTTCACCCGTCTTGGCCGCGAAAAGCGGCCGTCTCCGGTCCTAGTCGGCTTCCTCGGAGCACCTCAGACGCGGACGGAGGTGCCACTACTTGGCCGCATACGTGCCCGCGCCCTTCAATGCTGTGTAAACGGTTTGCCTGGAGACCCCCAACTCTCTCGCGACACGAGCGAGCGGAACTCCGAGCCCGTAGATCTTCTCGCGGGCATCATCCACCTGCTCCACGGAGAGTTTCGGGCTGCGGTCGTACACGCCGCGCGCCTTCGCCAGCGCAATGCCCTCGGCCTGGCGATCTCTTGTGTTCGCGATTTCGAGCTCGGCGAGGGCCCCGAGAAGCGTAGTTAGAAATTTGCCATGGGCCGAGTCGGTGTTGAGGCCAGGGCTATCGACGAACTCGACATTGATACCGTCGGCACGGAACTGCTCGATCAGCTTGAGAAGGTCCACAGTCGATCGTGCGAGTCGGTCCGCGCTCTTCACTCGGACTGTGTCGCCATCACGCACGTAGGAGAGCAATGCTTGTAGTTGGCTACGCTCCGTGGATCGTCCGCTCGCCTTGTCGATGAAGAGTGTGTCCACGTCGCCGAGGGCTGCGAGTTGCCGAGCTTCGTTCTGTTCCGCAGTACTCACGCGTGCATAGCCAACGAGTTTCCCGTTGTGTCCAGTCATATCTAAGACCTCCGGACACATTCGTACACCGATGCTCTGACACACCCTGATTGACGCGGGCCCTCCATCGGCCTCGCGCTGTCCACGGGGGTACGCCTGCTTGGACGGTGTGGACCTGCCAACCCGCGCTGAGCCAAGTACCGCCCCTAGGCGCAAATGACTTCGCTAGTCCTTCGACACACGGAAATGGCGGTCCTCAAACCTGGCGATCCATCGCCGCATCGCGGGCAAGTGCGGTACGAGGGAGACGGCCAAGCGTAGGGCCCCGTACACGAGACCAGCACCCACGAATGTTGCGACGGTCGCAACTATGTGGTCGGAGAGGGTAACGAGGAGGCTGGCCTCGAGGCTAACTGTTGGAGAAACAAGGACGAAGCCGACTATCGATACACCCGCGGCGATGAGCGCGAAGCGTGCAGCGGTCGGTCGGCGACGCTCGACTTCGAGAAACGCACGGAACGGGCTGGACTCGTTCACCGGCTCCTTGCGCCAGTAGTAAATCAAGAACGATTCACCCCTTCTGCGCGAAAGTCGACGCCCCAGATAGTTCTCCCACACGTGGCGCTCCAGAGGGCGAACATAGCGCGGCTCAGGGCTCTTACGCTGCTCCTTTAGGCGCGAAGACACTACGACGAAGAAGTTCACTTGGGCGAGGGGTATGGCGAGCCGCTCAAAGTTGACTTCCGGCCTCAGCACCGGGAGGTCTCGGAACTCATGAACCCTTAGGTCAGCGATAGCAAACGAACGCCTTTGACCGATCCGCTGCCAGGACCAGGCTCGGCCGGTGTCGGCGACCCTGAACCTCACGCGAAGGTAGTACTCCTCACCCTCCTCCACTGGCTGCTCTGAAACCACTGAATAAACCGTGTAGGCCTGACTGTTCTCTCCAACGGCGAAGACCTCTGAGGTCTTCATGTCGATTTCGAGCAGGCTCACGCGTCCGTCCCCGTCGTCATACTCGTATACAGACGAGGATGTCTTTCTGGGCGCGTCAGCACTGTTGCCAAATACAAGATTTGCGGTGCGGGCATCGCCATAGAAACGATGCGCTAGGTCGGTCACCGAGTCTTCGATGCGGAATGGAACACCGAGCCGTAAGCCAAGCTTTTCGCGGGACTGCACAGAAGACGTGATGGCAACCTTGAGGCCAATGTCGCAGAACACGACTCGGCGGCCGGGGAAGCCAGGCAGGATCCAGAGGTTTGCGTCGAACTTGAGCACATCGAACTTCGGGGAATCGGACCCGGCCGCGAGAACACTGAAGAACCCCACAAGTCACCTATGAGACAAGGACTCTTTGGCGAAGGATCAACTCAGGGTCAAATCCGGAGGCTATATACCATTCGGGACGCCACTCAAGAACGACCTCGTCCTTCGCCTCGCCGTACCGATCAAGGTCCACCGCGACGGTTCTGAATCCGCGCCTCGAGAACAACGGCAATAATTCTTCAACGCGCTCGCGCCGAACCGTGACGCACGTGGTCTCCAGGCGCGACCGAAGCCACGACGAGATCCGCGAATCGAGTAGAGCAGTCCCTACTCCCGCCCGTCGAGATCGTGGAGCGACCCAGAAGGTAGCGAGTTTCAGTCGCCCAGCACCCTTTGCCGCTTCAGATACGAGCGCGATAGGCTGCCTCGCCCCCACCCACGGCAACGCGACAAAAGCGGTGGGAGGTCCAGCAACTGAAGCTTCGAGTTTGAGCCTCAACTTGAACCAGCCGTCGGGGTACAACTCGTCTACGACTTTGCCCACGGTAGGCGCGAGACGCGAGATGTCCGAAGCGATCACCGGACGCAGCAACAGGGACCCCGTCGGCGTGGCGGGGTCCACATTGGCGTGGAGATTGGCCTCGTTCATCTGCAACAGAGCGTAGACCATGGGCGGCGGAACACTCGTTGAACCGCGCGATCAGGCATATCGGTTGCCATATTCATTCGCGAGATTTAGGAGGTCACCGCCCTCACCAGTCTGACTCGAGTTCGAAGGCGAGCCGAACTAGGCTCGGAACCGGCCCGTCCGCTTTGTATCGCCCGGTGTACTCGCCTGTCGGCACTTCCCGTGGAGGGGAGAGCTCGCGCAGCCAGGCGTGGCGGTGCGACCAGCGCCGTCCGTTGCGTGTCGGGCGAGACGGGGAACCGTCACCGCGCACGGGAGCTCTTGACCCCTGACAGTCACTGCTGTACTCAGCGATCTCGTGGAAGAATGGATACATGACGACCGCGCCAGCGAGTTCACGGCGACCCCCTAATGATGTTGAGCACGTAAGACTGTTTCTTGAGTCCGTCGCTGAGTACCGGGAACTGGCCGAAGCGTTCCCCCTGCCGGCAACCGAAGAGACCATTCCTGCCCCTGCGCATGACCATGCGCGCAAGTGGGCGAGAGTGGTGCGCGCCGCCTCGCTACGCAAGTTCGTTTTGGGCGAGGGTGACAACGTGTACCTTCCCCGTGTGGTCGGGGCGGCACACCGCCTTGCAAAGAGTCATATTGTTCTCCCGCGCCAAGACCAGATGCGCGACTCGCTAAGCACGGGCCTGGCAATGCGCTACTACGGCCTTGAACGGTCTCCTGATGATGTGCTGGATGACTTCTTGAACGGAACCCTTCTCCATACCGACTACGGCAGAAGAGCACGACAGACGGGTGTAAAAGGGTTCGAGATTGAGTCGTCACTTCATGAGTGGACCTCGGCTGCTGAGCAGGTCTTGACGACGATCCACCGGATGGTCGCGCAGGCAGTCGTGGAAGGGCGGCTAGCTGGGATGCACCCCGACGAAGCCCCGTCACGGGAGTTGTGGCCCCCGCCACCCGGCTGAGTCCCGACAAGCGTGCATAACGTCAGCGACGTAGCAAACCCGCGTGTGCTGGGCGATTACGCGTGGTCAGGCACCCTGTGCTCTTCTGCGTGAAGTGGCTACGCTGACGGCACGGTGATTGCTTCAACGCTCAGTTGTCACACTCCACCGTTGACAACGGCAAGTAGTTTGCAACGCCCCGCAACAACAGATTCGCACCTATAACCGCGCAGGTCCCTCGGCGTCCGTACTGGGCCAGGGAAAGCGCAAGGGCCGCAGCTAGCAGTCACAAGGCGGATCAATGCCCTCGACCCTCTCATCCGGAGCCCAGCGCCATGGGCGGCAGTCATTTTTCGCGCCTCTGCTCAGGTGTATTCGGAGCCACGATAGAAGTATCAGGTCCGATAGGGTGCACGGAAGTTTCGCAAATCACTTCCCACGGAACGTTTGTTTCGGCGTCTCCAGCCTGCGAATCGGTAGAGTGCGAAGAGCATCGCGGCTCGTCTCGCTACGCAGGTGACGTGTTGAGGATATCGAAGTTGGGGGAAGAATGGCTCACGATTGGTGTGGCAACCCGCGCGCGCGTCTCGAGGAGAGTGCGTGATGGGGATCCTTCCAACCTCGCAGGGAAGACAGGGGCGGGTAGTTCATCTCTCGCAAAACCAGCACAACGTTGTGCTCGGAACGGCCGGCAGCGGCAAGTCGACTATGGCGGTATTGCGTGCCCTGTATCTCTCATTGCCGTCCACGCGCAATCACGGACCCGTACTTTTGGTGACTTACAACAACACCCTAGTTACATACCTCGAGTACTTGAGCAAAAACCTACCCGCGAACGTGACCGTGCAGACCTATGGACGCTTCGCTAGGGGGTACCTACACTCAATGGGCCTCATGAACTGGCAGGGAATCGCTCAAGGTGACCAGGTACGCAGTCTGATTGACAGCGCAGTGCAGGCGGTGCGCGCCGAAGGCGGAGAGAGCGCCGTGCTCGACCGTGACCACAAGTGGATAGAGGATGAGATCCACTGGATTAGCGGAATGGGGTTCTCTACCGAAAGCGAGTATCAGCAGGCGGCTCGCGTGGGCCGTAAGACCCCCCTCCCGGCGGGCACGCCTCGATCAATCGTATGGGCCGTCCGACAGCAGTACCGCACGCTTAGAACCGCGGCTGGTAGGGACTATGACTGGTATGACATCGCCTCGGCCGTGCGCGGAGCGATCGTCAATGACAGTCGAGAGCCCATGTATCGGCACATCGTCATCGATGAGGGTCAAGACCTTTCGCCGGAAGCGATCAGATCTCTCGCAGAGGTGGTGGATCCTGACGGCTCGGTCACCTTTTTCGGTGACTACCACCAAGCTATCTACGGGCAAGGTCTCTCCTGGCGCTCGTCCGGCTTGGATCTCAACGGCCGACAGGTTGAGAAGTTCAATGACAACTATCGCAACACGCGCGCTATCGCTGAAGTCGCGATCGCAATGGCGGACTCTGGCCACATGAACTCTGGTGATCTCGACCTTGTACCCCCTAGAGCTCCGAAGGCAGCAGGAGGAAAGCCGACATTGATCACGGCTGCGTCTCGAAAGGCCGAGATCGCCTGCATCCGTGAACTCATTGAGGACGCGGCGAATGACCAGTCTGTTGCGGTGTTGACCCACACTAGGGCCGAGGCTGAAGCAGTGGTGCGAGGATTCTCGTATACCAGCATCGCCAAGAACTCTCTAGTTTGGGACGGCAGCCCCGGCATTTATGCCGGCACGCTCTACTCCGCAAAGGGACTCGAGTTCGACTCAGTCTTCCTGCCATTCCTGGACGATGACATCTTCCCCCGTGCAGAAGTTCTGGCTGCCTTTGGCGACAGTGAGGCATGTGCTCGGGAAGCACGCCTCCTCTACGTAGGCATTACTCGAGCGCGGTCCCGGCTGGTAATGTCCCACAGCGGCACAGTCACTCGCTTGCTCCCGGAGAACTCGGGCCTGTGGGAGGTGGTCGCGGCGTGACTTCGGTCGAAGAAGCCCTGTCGAGTCTGCCCGTGACGCGGCTCGCTCACTTCACACCCGCATCCAACCTCGGCGGAATCCTCATTGACGGGCAACTCCGCGCTGCGACAGACCTCTCAGAGGATCGCGTGCAACACCATGCTGTCACCGACGAGATTCGCATTGATGGCCAACGCGACCTAGTTTGCTGCTCATTCGAGTATCCGAACCCGTTCTACTCCGCGATCGCTCGCAAGAAGTCGGGCTTCAAGAACTATCCGACTTGGGTGTGCCTTCTTCTTGACCGCGAGCTCACCACCCGAAGCGGCACGAGGTTCTACCCATGCAATGCAGCCAAGGGCTCGGGCGGGCACGGTGATGCCGGCGGTGATGCGCTGCTTGCGATGTGGAAGTCACCCTCGCCGGTCGGCGCGTATCAACGCCGCACCCTACATCACCCTGCTGTTCCGACGGATCTTCAGGCGGAAGTCCAGGTGCCTGGACCGGTTCCCGTATCGGCCATTCGTGCGATCGTGGTGGAGTCAGCAGAAGTCGCCGACGAGCAGTTCCGTTGGCTCCAACTTTGCGACGCACGGCCTGAGCGTTTTGAGTGGAGAGTTGCCCCACTGTTCTTCAGCCGCGATGGTCTAGCGGTTGCGATACAGAGCGGCACACCCGTAGCTGAGATTGTGTACGAACCGAACGGGGGCGCTCCATGATCTCAAAGCACGAGGGATCCGACTATCAGACGAGCGTGGAGCATGAGAGTCTCGACTTCGGCCCCCGGGACTCAGAAGCCGAGGGACTCGCCGGTGGTCTTACAGCGTCAGACGCGAACACGAACGCCCCTGCGGGATTCGCGCACAATCAGCCGTCGTCTGCCCACGTGGAAGATCACAACGAAGCGGAGCCCCTGTTGACGCGGAGTCTGCTCGACCACGACCGGGTTGTCGGGCTCATCGTCGCCTCAGCAGTGGGCGATGCTTTGGGTTGGCCACAGGAAGACCGTAGCCAGATCATTGGCGGCGACACCGCGCGGTCAGTGCGTCCGAGGCCTGACTTTCGCGGATGGCATAGGACGGCAGGCAGTCAGTACGCACGCTATGTCGACCCGGTCTTTCCGGGAGAGTACAGCGATGACACTCAACTTATGCTCGCAGTCGCCCGCGCGTGCGCCCACGACGATTGGGCGACTTGGCTGACGCGGGTTGAGTTGCCGTTCTGGCCGGTCTACCAGCGAGGAGGCGGACGTGCAATTCTCAGTGCGTCCAGGGCGTGGAGCGAGGGCCGGCCGCCCTGGGAACTCAGTGGCGCTACTGACAAGTCACGATCGCAGTCACGTGGGCGCGTAGCGAGGTACTTCGCCAGTGGCGCTAACGGTGTCGCTATGCGTATCGGTCCTCACGCCGTTGCGACAGCCCACGATCCCGATGAGACTCACCTGATTCGTAGGGTCATCACAGACGGTATAGCCACGCATGGACACCCGCGGGCGCTGCTCGGCGGCGTCATTCATGCGCTCGCGTTAAGGCACGCACTGCTGAAAAACGAGACTCTTGACTATGGCGAGTTGATCTCCTACCTGCGTCAAGATCCGGAATGGCGGGACCCGAGCCACTTCAGAGAGTCCCTTCCGCACGCATGGCTTGAAGCGCGTCAGGCGACGGCTAGCGACTCCGCTCGACTTGAACCAGAACAACTCTGGAATGAGACTTGTGCGGAGGTCGATATCCTTCTCGACTGCGCACAGGACGGGCTAAGAAGGGGTGCCACAGCGAACGACCAGCAGGTGCTCAGTGAGATCGGCGTCTTTGACAAGAGCCGCAGCGGGGCAGGCACAGTCACCGCCGTTGCAGCCGCTTATGTTGCGGCGCGCACAGCCCCGAGACCGATCGGCGGTCTCCTTCGCACGGCATACCTGCGCGGGGCCGACACAGACACTCTGTGTTCGATGACGGGAGGACTTCTAGGAGCCACACACGGCACTGGTTGGTTGCGCGGACTCCTTGAGCAGGTCCAGGACGTCGACTATCTCATATCACTCGCGCACACACTCGTCCATATCGGAGACGGGGGCGAGCCGGCGACCCACTACAGCGTGGCAGAGGATCTCACCAGCGCCGCGTCGACTCGGCGCTGGCAGAAACGCCTCTTCGAAGGGCATTCCGTCCATCAGTCGCCCGATGGGAGGCGCGTTACTGTTGAGCGGATTAGTCCACTCGAGACACGTACGAAGCAGTTCATGGCGCGCGCTGTCCTGCGCACAGATGACGGCCAAACGGTGATCGTCGATCGCACGTCGCGAACGCCAATTCCCGGACTGGGATCGCGCAGAGAGCCCCCGGGACCACGCGTTGAGGATCGGGATACTCGCAGTCTGCCCGGCAGTGACTGGCATCCAGTCCCCCACGCTTCAATAGCTGCAGTCGAACTTCGCGTTCCCGACATTGAGAGCACTGCGAGCTTCTTGGAGCGATTCCTCGACATGAGGATTAACTCGCGCTCCGTCGACCGAATCGTAGTAGACGCCCGCGTGATTCTGGCACCAACGCACGATAGCGACATTGCCGCTTCGAACGCACCAGTGGTCCATGTCCATAGCGATGATCTCAAGGAAACCGCACTCGTTGTCGCTCGAGTCGACGGTGCTGCAACGCACTGGTCGGAAGACGGCGCGGTCCTCTGGATTCGGGAGCCCGGTGGGCTCCGACTCAGAGTCACTAAGCGATGAACCGCTGGGCAGCCGAAACTGACCGCCGCTTGCCGCGCGCCGAGACTGCGGCGTTTCCAAGCGATACACATGATGGCCGTGTGGCGAGCGCGCCGGTAGGCACTTCTAAGCCATGTATTGGGGTGCGCCTAAGTGCTTCGAGCGTAGTCTCGCCCCGATGCGCTGCAGGCCTAGTTCATGACCGGTATGGGTTAGGGCGAAATGGCATCCGGTAACAAACTCGAGGTCGCCCAGCCGCGCCTTGGATGGCTAGTCGATGGCCTTGATACCGAAGACCGCGCGGTGATGCTGCGGGATACCGGCACCGCGATCGAGCTAACAGTACCCACGAGGGGATACCAGGAGCCGGACGGCGGGCATGGTGATTGGTTTGCGGCGGACTCTTTCATTACGAGAATCCCCGCTCCCCCGCCGAGGCTCGAGATGCCCAGTGTGCTCGCCTTCGAAGACGGTGACGGCGCGGTCGCGCTAGCAGGCTGTCAAGCTCGGTCTGGAAGCTCAGGTACGCATGGCGGGCATGGCGTCATCCGGGCCGACTACGCAATATTCGGCGTTGGGTCACTCGCCTACGCGCAGGTGAACGGCATGCGTACCGAACTTCCCTTCCTTCCGCAATGGATGGGGAGACGCAACGTACATGCAGAATGGACGCAGCAAGTAACGAACCGAGCGGGATCGCTCGAAGTAAATGTCGAGCCGCCCGAGCTAATCCGTGTCGCGCGCAACCTCAATCTCGCACTTCGGCGCGGGTATCGTGCGAAGGTGTCGCCGGTGCCGGGGCGCACCCTGTTCGAGGACATCGTCGAGGTCGAGACACGAGTTTCTCGGCCGCGGGCCTGGGACGAGCATCTTGCAGTACACCGAGCTATCGCCGATCTGCTTGCGCTAGCCGCTTGGAAGCCAGCCGGGCACCATCGGATGTCCGCGGTGATCGATCGCGATCCGCAACGAACGATGACTGGGGCGGGGCGGGGTGCTCCTTGGCGGGAGGTGGCGACACATCGCCTTCCGCGGCAGCCATATGTCGAGGAGCGGCAACATTTTCTCTTTGGCTTCGAAGACATCGGTGTGGCGGGCTTGCGGCGTTGGCTCGGCATGCGCCGTTTCTTTGCGAGAGGACTGGATCCCGTAATTGCTCTTGCTCAACGGCCAGAACAAGATCTCCAGACCGTTGTGATGCAGGCGGGTGTCGCAATCGAGGCGCTTGGATACCTTATTTGCCGGCATGAGCACGAGGGTGCTCATCTCAATAGGTGGGACCAGATGCCGTATGCCGAAGCTGCACGTCACTTGGTCGGAGAGTGCACCTCGCAGCCCGTACCCGACGCCGACGAGTGGGTACAGGCATCAAGCGACGCGTACCGCGCGGTCAAGCACGCGGACAACGACATGCCTGACCTTGAGATTGTGTTGACATCAGCGCTCGACTCGTTGTCGGTAGTTAGGTACTGGGTGGCGACTCGGCTGGGATGTAGCGCTGAACGTCTAGAGCATGCTCGTCGTCTGGATCCACTACGTCGTTGACCGCACACTGTCACGGCTCAGGACCGCCGATGGCCTTCATTCTCGCCATTCCCGCTGTTGACTCGAAGCGAGCCGAGAAGGATTCGAGCCGCGTCTAATCTGTGTGCACTAGAACGGATTCGCGATGTAAAACACACGTGCTCGGGACCCGGCGGGGTGGGCTGGAAGCGCCTCGATCAACGTCAAATGGGCCCGCGTAGCGCGAGGGAGGTGGAGTCGACCCGACTCTGGGCTTGGGTTTGATCTGATGTCAGCTAAAGGCCGAGCCCGACCCATACGCGCTGGACGGGCAGCGCGGTTCAGACACTCGGCACGATGTGGAACCCACGACCAACACGTGCGACTGCGATCCCCACGCTTGGCTCTTTGAACTCCTCACCGGCGGCGCTACCGAGTACCTGCTTTCAGACGAGGTCTTGGCGTACCGATATCTCGCTCGGCCGTCGAGCGGGCTTGGCGACACATCAAGCGCAACGCGGTATGAGCACCATATTGAGTGAGCGCCATGGCCATCTGACCGCACTGACATTCAAAGGATGTCCCCCCGCGTACAAGAACCACCTACCCCCTTAAGAACTTTGTGAACACCACCGTGACGGGGAGGATCAGAAACACGACGGGAACCATCATCGCGATCTCACGCCGTCCTCCCTCCTCAACCAGTGACTGGCGACCGTGCGAGCGCGCATCCTGTGCCTGGGCACGGAGCACATTCGCAAGTGGGGTGCCGCGCTCGATCGCAGTGGCGATGCCCTCGGCGAACCGCTCCAGCGCCGGCACCCCCGCGTCCCGCGCCATGCGAGTGAGAGCCGAGGGCAGCCGTTCGCCAGACCGCGCATCGGCCAGCGCAAGGCCGATCTCCCGGCTCAAGTCGCCCGAGGTCGTCCTCGACACCCTCTCAAGCGCCGCCGGCGCGCTCTCCCCTGCGGCGACCGACAACGCCAGCAGTTCCGCAATGGTGGGCAGTTCCGTGACCAGCCGTCGCTGTCGCAACGTGACAGAGCGGGTCAGTGCCGCATCGCGTACGAGCACCCCTGCTGCGGTGAGGACCAGGGCGAACACCGCCGTGGCGAGCACGGGCGCGCCTCGCGTGGCCGTCAGCATCAGCGCCACCGCGACGCCCACGCCCAGTCCCACCGCACCCCAGACCACCTGCTGCGCGCGGAACTGTTCGACCGACAACGTCGATCCCGAGCGCCGCAATCGCCGCGAGACGTCGGCAGAGGGAGCCCCCCAGCGGCTCATCACGCGGCCAAGGTCGCGCACGACGGGAGCCAACAGGCGTTCGACCGCTGGCACCGGCGTGATCGTCTGGTCGCGACGCCGAACATCATCCGCGAGCGTGGTGCGCAGGTACGGCGCGATGCGCGCCTCGAGCGTCGCCCGTCGGGCTCCGGCCCACGCGAGGACAAGCGCGCCACCCGTCCCGAGTGCTACGCCGAGCACGAGTACCGGCCATGTCATCTCAACACCCGCGCCTCTTCGGGCAGGCGCCCCACCCGCATCATCAGCCGGTAGGCGATCACGGTGCTCGCCCCGCCCAACGCGAGGACGATGACACCTGCCGGGGAGTTGTACGCGGCCGCGTTGCTGCCCTGGGTCGCGAGCAGCGCGAGCACTGCCCACGGCGCCGCGACCGCCAGGCGCGCGGCGTTGACGGTCCACGACTGTCGCGCCTCGAGCTCGCCGCGCGTGCGCGCATCCTCGCGCAGGAACTCGGCGAGAGTTCTCAGCACACGCCCCACGTCGGTGCCCCCGACGTCGCGCGTGATGCGCAGGGTCTCGACCAGCCGGTCCGCCACTGGGTCGGACAGCCTCAGCTTGAGAGCGTCCAGGCAGTCGTGGAACCTGCCCGAGGCGCGATAGTCCTCGGCGAACAACGCGAAGGGCTCGCGCAGCGGCTCGGGTCCGCGTTCGCCGAGTTGCCCCACGGCCTCCGGGAGCGCAAGCCCCGCACGGATTCCCGATGCTAGCGAGTCCACTACCTCGGGCCACAGTTCGCGCGTGGCCTGGCTGCGAGCGCGCGCTCGCGCGGCCACCAGCGCAAACGGCAAGCGACCGGCGAGAACCGCAAAGCATGCCCCGATAGGTGCGGACTCAGACATCCCTGCAACAACGATGAACGCCACGAGGGCCAGCCCGACGGCGATCCCGACGAGGGAGGCCGGGGTGACTCCTGCGGCCCCCGCGCGCACAAGCCTGTCCTGAGTCCGTGCCGCCCAGCCGTTGCGCGCGTTGCTCCGTCGTGTCGGCATCGGCCAGAACGACCACCACGCCATGAACATCCCCAGGCCGAGCACCACCCCCCACAGTGCGTCCATGTCATGAGCCCCGCAGCAAGTCGCTGAGCCGGTGGCGGCGTTGCTCGAAAAGCTCCTCGCGCGGCGGGAAGCCGTCGGCACGTTCGAGGCCCGACCGCCCCTGCCTGAAGAGGGTGGAGAGCTCAACGACCCCGGCCTCGGCGCGACCCGAGACGCCTACGATCTCGCGCACGCGCCGGACACCGTTCGCATCGATTCCCAGGTGCACTACCAGGTCGATCGCCGACGCGACGGTGGGCACCACGAACCGGTCGGAGACGTTGTCGCCAGCGAGCAGCGGGAGCGTGCACATCTTGGTGATGGCATCGCGAGCGCTGTTGGCGTGCACCGTGCACATGCCGGGAACTCCCGCGTTCAGAGCAATCAGCATGTCCAGGGCTTCCGCCTCACGCACCTCGCCCACGATGATGCGGCTGGGACGCATGCGCAGGGCTTCCTTGACGAGCCGGCGCAAGGGAATCTCACCGGTGCCTTCGAGGGACGACTGCCGGCACTGCAGCGCCACCCAGTCGCGCGTGGGTACAGCGACCTCGAACACTTCCTCGCACGAGATGACGCGTTCCCGCGACGGGATCGAGCCCGCGAGTGCACCCAGCATCGTGGTCTTGCCCGCCTGCGTGGCACCCGAGATCAGCACATTGAGGCCGGCATCGACAGCGGCCCCGAGGAAGTCGGCGGCCTGCTGGGTGAGTACTCCCAGCCGCACCGTGTCGTTCACGTGCCGCGCCCGCACCACGAACTTGCGGATGTTGACGCTCCAGTGCTTGCGGGTCACATCCGGGATCACCACGTGCAGCCGTTCGCCTCCGGGAAGCGTCGCATCCACAAACGGCGAGCTCAAGTCCAGGCGCCTGCCAGACAGCTTGAGCATCCGCTCGACGAGGTCCCGCACTTGACTCTCGGTGAGCAGCGTGGGCGTCAACTCCGAGACCCCGCCCCGGGCGACGAACACCTGCGAGGGCGAGTTGATCCAGATCTCCTCTACCTCTGGATCCTCGAGGTACCGCTGGAGCGGCCCCAAGCCCGCGACGTTGTCCATGAGCGACCGGGCCGCCGAGCTTGGATCGGTAAGCGCGGGCACCGAGCCGGCGAGCGCCCGGTGCTCCCACGCGGACAGGGCGTCGTCGACCAAGATTCGGACCGCCGCGGCCTCGCGCACGGGATCGAGGCCAGTGGTGCGAATCCGTTCTCGCACCTGGCTTTCAATCTGCTGGAGCGCGTCACTGCTCATGCGCCTTGAGAGTAGAGGTAAACGGCCGGGTGCGGTAGGCCCTGTGAAAATCGCACCGCCGGTCTACGACTCGCGTGAGGCCTGACCCCCACGCTGGAGGAGCTTGAGCACCACCCACACGACCCCAGTACCGATCACACCCCCGACCATCATCGCGATTGCCGCGCTCCCTCCGGCCTCTGGGACGGCGGTTGCCGTCACGCCGGCCGTGGCCATGACCGTGACGAGGAGTCCCGCCATGATTCCGCGACGGACCCTCATGGGCACACCGGGGTGGAGAACAGATCGCTCTCGGGCACCTCGCATCGCAGCACGCTGCCTCCGGACGCGCCCCACCACATGCCTGCCGTCAGCACGGCAACTACGAGCGCACCGGCGCTGACCAGCACTCGCTTTCGAGTCCGTGCCGTGTTCACACTTCCCAGTAAACAACTTGAGGCGGCCAATGCGCGGACCGGGAGGTCCTGCGCCGTCACCACCTGCTACTTATAGGACTCCCGCGTGACCACCGAGGTGCGAGACCGACGCGCGCTGATGCTCGTCGCGTTAGCGATCGGCGCCCTCGGTACCGGCCTTGCACTGACGCGCGCACCTGGCGATGTCTCGCTGTGGATCGGCGCCACGACTGGGTTCGTCGTGTTCGGCGGACTCTGGGTGCTGACAGCAGTGCTCCTCGATCGCGCGACGTCCCCGAGGTGGCTGATGGCCTTCACCGGACCCTGGGTGCGGACAATCGGAGTGCTGGCCGTCGTCTCCCTCGTGGTCGCGGTTGTGCCGATCTGGAGCATGTTGGTGTCTCCACTCACGTGGACCGCGGTCGGGGCGCTCACTCTCGCCCTCGCGAGTCGAGACCTACTTGCCGCTTCTTCGGCGGCGACCATCGCGGTCGCGTCGGCGGTGCTCATCCAGTCGTGGCCGATTGCTCTGCTGACGCCGCCCGTCGGCGCCGCTCTCGTATGCGGGCTCGGGGGCGCACTCCTCATTGCCGTAGCGCTCGTACTGAGCATGCGTGCTCTCTCACGCTCGCATCGGCATCTTGCCCGTTAATCGAAAGCGCGAGGGTCCGCGTATGCGGGAGCTGAACCGGGGTCCTAGCGAACGTCCGAGAGAGCGCGGATCAGATCGCCCACAGTGTGAGACGCGTTCGCCGGGTGCCGCAACGGCCGCTCAGGATGCACCACGTAGTGATTGCGGCGCCCGCGGCGATGCCGATCAAGATACGCCTCTGCCTCGAGGTCGTTCAAGATCGTCACCGCGGACCGGGTCGAGATCCCCACCTGGGCGGCAATGTCACGCACCGTCGCGTCGTTGTCGGCCGCGACAGCCAACAGCACGTGCGCGTGATGCGTCAAGAACGTCCACTCTGCCATCAGTCCATCATCCCAGCATGGCGCGTGGGGTGAGCCACATAAGCGAAGCAGATTTCATGTATTCTCCCGACGGAGGAAGTGGCCTTCACCTATCTTGGGAGAGTTATGTTCGACGCGGCGCTCATCAATCTGCTATCCCCGCCAGTGCTGGCGTTTGCACTCGGCGTACTCGCTGCCGCCATGAGGTCAGACTTGACGGTCCCCGAGGCGATGATGCGGGCGCTGTCCATCTACCTTCTTCTCGCTATCGGGCTCAAAGGCGGCGTTGCCCTCAGTGGCGAGAACGTGGGCGCGGTGATCAGCCCTGTCGCGGCAGCGCTCGTCCTCGGGGCGATCATCCCGGCCATCGCTTATGGGGTGCTCCGATGGGTGACTCGACTGGGGCCGGTGGACCGTGGCTCCATCGCCGCGCACTACGGCTCCACCTCTCTGGTCACCTTCACCGCCGCCCTCGTCTTCCTCGAGAACGCCGCCATCGCCGTTCCCGGCTACGCCGCGACCCTGCTCGCTGTGCTCGAGATCCCGGGGATCCTCATCGGCATCCTCCTCGCCCGCCGGCACCTCGCCAGAACCGCAGGCTGGGGCGCCACGCTCCACGAAGTCCTCACGGGCAAGTCCGTCTTCCTTCTTGTGGGCGGCCTGGCCATCGGGCTGATTATTGGACCCTCCGGGTACGCTCCAGTCGCCCCCGTCTTCACGGACGGATTCCGCGGACTGCTCGTCCTGTTCCTCCTCGCCCTTGGCCTGGAGGTCGGACAACGGCTCAGCACCATCCGCCAGGGCGGCGCAGGTCTCATCGCATTCGCCGCGGTCTTTCCCCTCGCCGCTGGCGGCCTGGGCGTGACGACCGGGGTACTGATCGGAATGGACGCTGGCGGTGCCGCCATCCTCGGCATCCTTTGTGCCAGCGCCTCCTACATCGCGGCACCCGCCGCCGTCCGCCTCGCCCTCCCCGACGCGAATGTGGCCCTCTCGCTCACCGCAAGCATTGGCATCACCTTTCCGGTCAACCTCGTCCTTGGCATCCCCGTACTCGCCGCGTTCGCGCAGTACGTCACCCCCAGCTGAGATGAGGCGATGGCGGAGCCCCGGCACACGGTTCCCGCATTCCCATTCCGAACGATTCGCGCATGCGCCCGGTGAGTGCGTTCTCGCCCGGGCGAACCGTGGTGGGCATGAGGAGCTTATGTGGAACACGGCGGCCGATGCGCGGGCCGGCTGGGCGCGCGTCGCTCCCCCCAGGCACAATGGCTTCTATGTGCGGCCGGTATGCGAACTTCCTCGCGGAGCAGGACCTCATCGACCACTTCGCGATCGCGACCGTGGCGGACGACGCCCGGCTGCTGCCGCCTAGTTGGAACGTCGCGCCCACCCAGCTCGTGCCGATTGTCGCGCCCGGCCGCGCGGAGGACGAAGACTCGGGCCGGCGCCTCGAAGCAGCCAAGTGGGGACTGGTGCCGTCGTGGGCCAAGGATCCGAGCATCGGCGCTCGGATGATCAACGCACGCTCCGAGACGATCGCGGAGAAGCCGTCGTTCCGCACCGCGTTCGCCAAGCGCCGCTGCATCGTGCCCGCGAGCGGCTACTTCGAGTGGCACACCGAGGACGGGACCAAGACCCCGTACTGGATCCACCCGGCGGACGATGCGCCGCTTGCCTTCGCGGGACTGTACGAGTTCTGGAAGGACAAGGCCTTGGGGGACGACGCCCCGTGGCTCGTGTCGACCTCCATCGTCACCACCGCAGCCCGCGACGAGATGCGCGACCTCCACGACCGTCAGCCCGTGATGCTGGTGCCCGAGGGCGTGGACGCGTGGCTCGACCGCGACAGCGATCAGGGCACGCTGTTCGACGTCATCGCCGCCCCGGCACCCAATCTCGCGTGGTACGAGGTCGACCGCGCCGTCGGCAACCCTCGCCACAACGACCCCTCCACCATCGAACCGGTGGAGTAGCGACCGAGAACCTGATCCCCACGGAGGAAACACGAGCATGGTTGAAGCGACAGGCACGGTAGTCGACGGCGAGCACGGCCCCGAGCTCGTCTTCCAGCGCTTGTACCACCTGCCCGCCCGGGAAGTGTGGGCGCACATTGCCAAGTCGGACCTTCTTGAGAAGTGGATCGGCCGCTGGGAGACGGACAAGAACACGGGCCGCGTGATCTTCTACATGACCGCCGAGGCTGGCGAGCCGCAAGGCGAGGAGTGCCTGGTCCGGAGCTGCTCTCCCCCGCATCGGCTGATGGTCGACGTCCGCACCCCCACGGGCACCTGGCACCTCACGGTCGGAATCAGCACGAACCTCGACGGGACCGTGCTCACGTTCGCGCACCGCCTGGGTCGAGACGATCTCGCGAGCATCGGCCCGGGATGGGAGTACTACCTTGACCGGCTGTCCGCCGTGCTGGGCGGCGAGAGCGCCGATGACATCGCGTGGGACGACTACTACCCGGCGATGTCCGAGCACTATGCCGCGATGGTCCCCGAGGGCGGCGTCGAGCCGAGCCCGCCGAAGGATGGCCTGGAGCACTGATCACCCGAGCGCGCCCACTGCCGCCCCCGGAACTGCCCGGTTATATCCGTTTATCTGTTGACAGCGTCGCCCTTCAGCGCTAGCGTGCGGAATTAGTTCAACCGGAACGGGCCCAAACGGGCACGGGTTGGGATTCTTCCGCAAAGAAGCGGGAGGGAAGGGTGGGACACCGATGTCCTTCAGCGACGCCGAGGCGAAGGCCAAAGCGAACAAGAATCGCACCGGAGCCGGGATCGGCTCGCAGGTGCAACGTCTGGGCCGCTTCATGTCGGCCATGATCATGCCCAACATCGGCGCATTCGTCGCGTGGGGACTGATCACCGCACTGTTCATCGAGGCCGGCTGGGTCAACGAGATCGCCGCACTGTTCAACGCCGGCTCGGACCAGGCCCCCGCAGGGGTGATGGAGTGGACCGCCGGCATCGCCGTGCTCGTCGGCCCCATGATCACGTTCCTGCTCCCGTTGCTCATTGGGTACATGGGCGGCAAGCTCGTCTACGAGACCCGCGGCGCCGTCATCGGCGCCGTCGCCACCATGGGCGTCATCGTCGGCTCTGACGTGCCGATGTTCCTGGGCGCCATGATCATCGGCCCATTCGCCGCGTGGTGCCTCAAGCGCCTCGAGGCGACCTGGCAGGGCAAGATCAAGCCCGGCTTCGAGATGCTCGTCGACAACTTCTCGCTTGGGATCCTGGGCGGTCTGCTGGCCGTGCTCGGCAAGATGATCATCGGCCCCATCGTCAGCCGCCTCGTCGAGTGGGCCGGCGAAGGTGTCGACTTCCTCGTCGACAACAGCCTGCTTCCGCTCGCCTCCGTGGTCGTGGAGCCCGCCAAGATCCTGTTCCTCAACAACGCCATCAACCACGGCGTGTTCACCCCGCTCGGCACCGCACAGGCGGAGGACACGGGCCGGTCGCTGCTGTTCATGATCGAGTCCAACCCCGGCCCCGGCCTCGGCATCCTCGTGGCCTTCATGCTGTTCGGGCCGCGCATGCTCAAGGCTGCGGCCCCAAGCGCCGGCATCATCCACTTCTTCGGTGGCATCCACGAGGTGTACTTCCCGTTCGTGCTGGCCAAGCCCAAGCTGATCGCCGCGGCGATCCTCGGCGGCATGACCGGCGTGCTCATCGGCGTGCTGTTCAGTGGCGGACTCGTCGCTCCTCCCTCGCCCGGATCCATCTTCGCGTGGATCGCCTTCACGCCCCCAGGCATCGGCAACTACGTGGTGATGTTCGCCCAGGTGATCCTGGCGGCCGCCGTGTCGTTCTTCGTGGCCTCCATGCTGCTCGGCTTCGGCCGGGAGGCGCGCCGCGAAGACGCGCCCGAGGGCGACTCCTCGGCCGATGCGACCGCCGGCACCACCGCACCCGCGACCGTCTGACGGCGTCCGCATCTACCCCACGAAAGGACAGGTCCGATGCCATCGGTCAACGGCTCAGAGGTCAAGAAGGTCGTCATCGCCTGCGATGCGGGTATGGGCAGCTCGGTGATGGTTGCCAGCACGCTCAGGTCCAAGCTCTCGCCTTACGGCGTGGAGGTGGTCCACACTCCCGTCAACGAGATCCCGGGCGACGCGAAGGTCGTGCTGTGCCACCAAGGCCTCGCGGCCCGTGCGCAGTCCACGGCACCGAACGCGGTGGTGGTGCCGTTCGCGATCTTCATGGGAGACCCCGCATTCATCAAGGTTGAGCAGGCCATCAAGAACGGCGAGACCCTTGAGTCCTGACCGAGCCCTGCTCGACGCCGGCGCCGTCCGCCTTGGCCTCACGGCCGAGGACAAGGCGGACGCGCTGCGCCAGTGCGGCGCGGTGCTCGTCGAGATCGGGGCCGCCACCGAGCACTACGCAGCGGCCCTTCACGAACG
Organism: Demequina ureilytica; assembly: GCF_048553575.1. Lineage (NCBI taxonomy): Bacteria > Bacillati > Actinomycetota > Actinomycetes > Micrococcales > Demequinaceae > Demequina > Demequina ureilytica. Next base: position 469,237 of record NZ_JBLZIE010000002.1, read on the forward strand.
CGAGAAGTCGGTGTCCACCTACGTGGGCGAGGGCGTCGCGATCCCGCACGGCACCAACGAATCCCGCGAGCACATCGCGCGAGCGGCCCTCGCCGTCCTCCAGTTCCCCGACGGGGTCGACTGGGATGGCCAGGAGGTCACCGTGTGCGTGGCGATCGCGTCCAAGACTGAAGAGCACGTGGACATCCTGTCCTCGCTTGCCCGGGTCCTCATGGACCCCGCGAAGGCGGAGGCGCTCCGCGGCGCCACCTCCGCTGACGACGTGCTCGACCTGCTGTCCCCCCGAACCACTGAGGAGTCACCCATATGAAAGCCCTGGTCTTCCACGCCCCCGAGGACGTCCGCATCGAGGACGTCCCGGAGCCGGAGCCCGGCCCCGGCGAAGTCAAGATCCGCGTGCGCAACTGCTCGACGTGCGGCACGGACGTCAAGATCTTCCAAAACGGCCACCAGAACCTGTCCCCGCCTCGCATCATCGGCCACGAGATCGCCGGTGAGATCGTGGGCCTCGGCGCCGGTGTAGAGGGATGGGCCGAGGGCGACCGGGTGCAGGTCATCGCGGCCGTGCCGTGCGGCGACTGCTACGAGTGCTCGCGCGGCTGGATGGAGGTCTGCCAGAACCAGACCTCCATGGGCTATCAATACGAGGGCGGATTCGCGGAGTACATGATCGTGCCCCGCGAGGTCATGAAGGTCGACGGCCTGAACAGGATCCCGGACGGGGTGGGGTTCGACGAGGCTTCGGCCGCCGAGCCGCTCGCGTGCGCGATCAACGCACAGTCCATCCTGGGTATCGAGAAGGGCGACACCGTCGTGGTGTTCGGCGCCGGCCCCATCGGGGCGATGCACATCCGGCTGGCACGCGCCAACGGCGCGGGCCGCGTGTTCCTCATCGACGTCAACGCCGACCGCCTCAAGATGACGGCCGATGCGGTCCATCCCGAGGAGGTCATCGACGGCTCCGTCGTAGATGTGGTGGAGCGAGTCAAGGAGCTCACCGACGGCCGCGGCGCGGACTGCGTCATCACCGCCACGGCCGCAAACGTCGCGCAAGAGCAGGCCATCGCGATGGCGGCGCGCAATGGGCGCATCAGCTTCTTCGGCGGGTTGCCCAAGACCAACCCCACCATCACGTGCGACTCCAACCTGGTGCACTACCGGCAGCTGCGCATCTTTGGCGCGAACGGCTCCGCGCCGCATCACAACAAGGAGGCGCTGCGGCGCATTGCGTCCGGAGAAGTGCCCGTGAAGGACCTGATCACGACTCGGGTGCCGTTGGCAGAGGTGCTCGACGCATTCGGTATTGTCAGGCGGGGCGAGGCCATCAAGGTGACGATCGAGCCGTGACCCCTCGACCTCTACCCTGACAACCGTCGCGAGGAGCCCCGCCATGTACGCCCAGGAACGCCAGCAGTCGATTCTTGCGACCGCGCGTTCACGGGGGCGCGTCGAGGTGGGGCTGCTCGCGGAGGAGTTCGGAGTCACGGTCGAGACGGTGCGCCGTGATCTCACGGCTCTCGAGCGACTGGGAGTGCTGCGGCGCGTTCACGGGGGCGCACTGCCCGTGGAGAGGCTCACTCTCGAGCCCAGCCTCGAGACTCGGCAGACTCAGTTCGCGGAGCACAAGCATCGGATCGCCGTGCGGGCGGTCGAGGAGCTGCACGAGGGAGACTCGGTTCTTCTCGACTCCGGCACCACCACGCTCGCCATTGCGCGTGCGCTGCCACCGGGACTGCGCCTCACCGTCATCACCAACTCCATCGACGTCGCCGCGCACCTCGTGCACCGCGAGCGCACGGAGCTGATGATGGTCGGCGGCCGTGTGCGCCGGCGCACCGGCGCCGCGGTGGGCGAATGGCTCACGCGCGCACTCACCGACGTGACCGTCGATGTGGCCTTCGTGGGCGCCAACGGCTTCACGGTGGAACACGGCCTGACGACTCCGGACCAGGCCGAGGCAGCGGCCAAGCGCGCCATGGCGATCGCCGCGCGACGCCTCGTGTGCGTGGCCGATGCGTCCAAGGCCGGACAGGTGCACCTGCACCGGTTCGCGCCCACTGAGCAGTTGGCGCTCATCATCAGCGACGGCTCGCTCGACGACGACACCGTGCAGGACTTCGAGGACGTGGGAGTCGAAGTGGCGCGCGCCTGATCGTCACGCCACGCCCCAGGTCCGAGCAGTGATGCTGCCGTGCACGCGAGGACACCAGCGGCCCCACTCCTGTCCACCTCGGTTGACAGGAAAGCCCGCCCGCCGCGTGGCTGGACCGCGGCGCTGAGCCCGAGACCGCATCGGCCGCCGTCGCGCAGCCGACGCGCTGGGCACGCGCCGCCGAGGCGTTGCCGAGCTCGTCCGTTCGCGCCGCACTAGAGGATTCGGGTGAATTCCTGGTTGGCGGCCTCCCGCACCGCCTCGATCGCGAGGCCCGCCTCGCGCGCCGACCGGGCGGCGTGAGCCAGGCGCTGGCAGTCGGCGAGGTTGTGCATGCTGAGCGCCACCCGCACTGCCGGCACCTTGCTCGGTGCCATCGACAGGCTGGTGATGCCCAGCCCGACCAGCACCAGGGCCAGCAACGGCTCCCCCGCTGACTCTCCGCACACGCCGAGCGGCCGGCCCGCGCGCTGAGCACCTTCGGCGGCGACGGCGATCATGTCGAGGACGGCCGGCTGCCACGGATCCAGAAGGTCAGCGAGCTCGCCCTGCATCCGGTCGGCAGCCATGGTGTACTGCGCCAGGTCGTTGGTGCCGAGGCTGCCGAACTCCACCTCGCCCAGCACATGCTCGGCGCGCATCGCGGCCGCTGGGACCTCGATCATCACCCCTGCCTTGGGGAGACCGTTCTCGTGTACACGGCGGGCGAACCATGCCGCCTCCTCCGCCGTCGCGACCATCGGTGCCATCACGCGAACGTCTGCGGTGGTCTCACGCGCGGCGATGGCTAGCGCCTCGATCTGAGCGTCCAGCAGATCGGGACGCTCCGCGGACATGCGCAGGCCCCGGCGGCCGAGCGCCGGGTTCTCCTCTTCACCCAGGTCGGCGAACGCGAGCGGCTTGTCGGCGCCCGCGTCGAGCGTGCGGACGACCACGCGCCGGCCCTCAAAGGGAGCGAAGACCTGGCGGTAGATCTCCGTCTGCTCCTCGACCGTCGGAGCGGTCTCGGCGGAGAGGAAGACGAACTCGGTGCGGAACAGGCCCACGCCCTCGAGGTCGAGTCCGCCCGCGCGCTCGGCGTCGTCGACACCGCCGATGTTCGCGAGCAACGCCACCGGATGGCCATCACGAGTCGCTCCCGGACCCGTCGCGCGGCTGAACGCATCGATCCGCAGCTCGCGCTTGCGCGCCTGCTCGTCGAGGAAGACTTGACCCGGCTCGATGGTGACGGCACCGGAGTCCCCGTCCAGAGCGACGACGGTTCCGGTGGGAATGTCGGTGGCGCGCGGCACCTGCACCGCCGCGGGAATGCCCATCTGCGCCGCGAGGATCGCGGTGTGGCTGGTGCGGCCGCCGCCCTCCGTGATGATGCCCACCACGAGCGCGCGGTCCAGCACGGCGGTGTCCGCCGGCGCCAGGTCCTGAGCCACGATCACACTGGGCACGGTGAAGGACGGTACGCCGGGTGCAGGCGCACCGAGAACGGCCGCGATGGCACGAGCACCGACGTCACGCAGGTCGGTGACCCGCTCGGCGAAGTAGCCGCCGAGTTGCTCGAACTGCACGGCATAAGACTCGACGGCCTTCGCGATCGCGTTGGCGGGCCCGGTTCCGGCACCGACCTCCTTCGTCGCTGCCTTCATCAGCCCCTTGTCACGCGCAATCAGGGCAGTGGCCTTCAGGATCTGCTGGGCATGCTCGTCGGCACCGGTCGCCCGCTCCTCCAATGAGACCGCGACTGACTCGAGGGCCGCGCGGATAGCAGCGACCGCAGCGTCGGCGTCGGCAGGAGCTGGCTCGCCCACGGGCGGGGGGACCGGCGGTGCCACCTGCACCACCGGTCCGGCGGCCGTGCCCGGACTGACCCCAATGCCGTGGCGGCTCTCCGGAGCGACCATGATCGGCGCCCCCCTACTCCGCGTCGAGGTCGCGCGACAGCAGTGCGACGAGGGAGTCGAGGGCCTCATCTGCCCCGTCTCCTTCGGCAGACAGCACCACCTCTTCGCCGTGCTTGGCGCCGAGGGCCATGACGCCGAGGATGCTGGTGGCGTCCACGGGCTCGTCGCCCGGCCGCGCAATTTCGACGTCGAGGCCCGTGGCGCTCGCCTGCTCGACGAACAGCGCGGCGGGACGCGCGTGAAGTCCGACGGACGAGGCGATGGTGACGGTTCTTTCAGACATGTTCTTGCTCCTTTGTTGACGGGAGGAATCAGGCGGCCGCGGGAGCGGCCTCGGTGGTCAGCGGGTCGTGAACGCCCTTGCGGTCGCGGGACTTGAGCGCGAGCACGATCGCCGTGGTGACGAGCACGCCCGCGGCGAGCGCGACGAGGAAGAGCAGGAAGTTGCCGATGAGCGGCAGCACCCAGATCCCGCCGTGCGGTGCGCGAAGCGTGGTGCCGAACAGCATCGCGAGGCCACCGGTGATGGACGAGCCGACCACGGAGGACGCGATCACGCGGACCGGGTCGGAGGCCGCGAACGGGATGGCGCCTTCGGAGATGAACGATGCGCCGAGCAGCCACGCGGCCTTGCCGTTCTCGCGCTCGGGCTCGGAGAAGAGCCGTGGGCGAAGTGTGGTGGCCAGTGCCATCGCAAGCGGGGCGACCATGCCTGCCGCCATCACGGCGGCCATGATCTTGAGTTCGGGAGCATCCGCGACCGCACCTGCGGCGGCCAGACCTGTGGTCGCGAACGTGTACGCCACCTTGTTGACCGGTCCGCCGAGATCGAAGCCCATCATCGCTCCGAGGATCGCGCCCAGGATGACGGCACTGGTGCCGCCCATCGCGCCGAGCGCGTCGCTCAGCGACTCACTCAGTGCTGCGATCGGGCGGCCCAGCAGCGTGATGAAGAGGCCAGCGGTGATGAGGGTCGAGATGAGCGGGATGACCACCACGGGCATCACCCCGCGCACCCCCTTGTGCACCTTCCAGCTCGACACCCACTTGGCGAGGAACCCGCCCAAGAAGCCGGTAGCGATGCCGCCGAGGAATCCGGCGCCCATGGTCACGGCGATCGAGCCGCCCACGAGTCCGGGCACCAGTCCCGGACGGTCGGCGATCGCGAAGGCGATGAACGCGGACAGGATCGGGACCAGGAATCCGAACGAAGCCCCGCCGATCACGAACAGCAGCGCGGCCCACGAGGTGAGGCTCGCGACCGAGAAGCTCTGGGCGATGTCGTACTCGCCCTCGGCGCCCAGTCCGTACTGAACGATCTCGATCGCGCCCTCCTCACCCAGGGCGACCTGGGCGAGCATGAAGGACAGTGCGATCATGATGCCGCCAGCAGCGACGAACGGGATCATGTAGGAGACGCCGGTCATGAGCCACTGACGGATCTTGACACCCGTGCTCATGCCGCTGTCGGCCTTCGACGTGAGGCCGCTGGCCACGACGGGTCCAGCCGCCTGCGCCGCGAGCGACGGGTCCTTCTCCCACTGGTCGGCCATCGCGGCCGCGCGGGCGACGAGAGTCGGCGCGCCGGAGATTCCCTTCTTCACGCCGACGTCGACTGTCGGCTTGCCCGCGAAGCGGCCTTTGTCCTTCACCTCGAGGTCGTGAGCGAAGATCACCGCATCTGCGTTGGCGATGAGTTCGGGGTCGAGAGGGTCCGAGCCCGCCGAGCCTTGTGTCTCGACGGAGATCGTGTGCCCGGCATCCTTCGCCGCGCGCTCCAGTGCTTCCGCCGCCATGTAGGTGTGGGCAATTCCCGTCGGGCACGACGTGACGGCGACGATCGACAGGGGCTTCTTCTCGGCCGATGCGGGCGCGGCCTCCGCAGGCTTCGCAGGTTCGGCGGACGCCGGGCTTGCCGGAGGCTCTTCGGCGAGGGCTGGGTCGAGCGCCACCTCGTCGTTGACGAGCTGGACCACCTCAGCCTCCGTCGTGGCGGCGGCGAGCGCCTCCTTGAACTCCGACTTCATGAGCGCGCGGGCAAGCTTGGGGAGCATCTGCATGTGCGCGTCGCCACCAGCTTCGGGTGCGGCGATCAGGAAGACCAACGTGGCGGGGCCGTCCTTGGCCCCCCAGTCGATGCCGTCCGACACGCGACCGAACACGAGCGAGGGCTCGGTGATCGCCGCACTACGGGCGTGAGGAATGCCAATGCCGCCGGGAAGTCCCGTGGCCATGGTCTCTTCTCGGGTACGGACATCGGCAAGAAATGCCTCGAGGTCGGTGCAGCGCCCGGAGGCGACGAGTCGTTCGGCGAGGACACGCGTCGCTTCGTGCCGATCTACGCCGGTCAGGTCGAGTACGACCTGGGTCTCATTGATGAGGGGCATGGGTGCATCCTTTCGGGTCATTGACCCAGGCGGTAGGTGAGCGAGGGCGAGGCGTCGACTGCGACGTCGACCGCCCGCAGATCCTCTGGACTGGGGACGCCACTGCCCGCAAGCGCGACGGCGGCTGTTCCCCAGCGGACGGCGACGGCGAGTGCGGCCGATGCCGGCATTCCTGTGGTGAGCGAGTGCAGCAGGCCCGCGAGCATGCAGTCACCCGCGCCCACGGTCGAGAGCGGTGTCACGCTGTGCGCATGCGCGTGAACGGTGTCCTCACGCGTGACGAGCAGAGCGCCGTCCTGGCCGAGACTGACGGCCACGATGTCGATGCCGCCGTCGACGAGGGTCAGTGCGGCGTCGCGCACGTCCTTGAGAGTCGCGAGCTCCGCGCCTACGAGCTCCGCGAGCTCGTCGTTGTTGGGCTTGATGAGGTGGGGCCGCGCCGCCATCGCGGCCGACATCGATGGTCCCGACGAGTCGATCGCCACCCGCACGTTCCGCTCGCGTGCCGCCAGGACCAGTTGCGCGTAGAAGTCAGCGGGCACGCCAGGCGGCAGGCTGCCGCAACCGACGATCCAGTCGGCGTCGACCGCGAGATCCAGGGTGTGGTCGAGCAGAGTCGCAACCTCGGTCTCGTCAAGCGCGGGGCCGGGCTCGTTGAGCTTGGTCGTGGTGCCGTCAGGTTCGAGGATGCTGATGTTCATGCGGACCGCCCCAGACACCGGGACGCTACGGCGCGGTACGCCTTCGGTGTCGAGAAGTTCCTCAAGGAGGTGCCCCTCGGGTCCGCCAATCGGCAGGACCGCCGTGGTTTCTGCGCCCTGGGCCACGAGGGCGCGCGAGACATTGACACCCTTGCCGCCCGGGTCGATGCGGTTCGCGGTTGCGCGGTGCACCTCGCCGGGGTGCAGTGCATCGATCATCACCGCACGATCGATCGAGGGATTGGGCGTCAGCGTGACGATCATGACCTGACCACCTGAGGGCCGGCTGCTCGCATCTCGTCGGTGACATCGTCGGGCAGCCCAGTGTCCGTGACGATCACGTCGATCTCGGACAGGTCGGCGAACCGATGGAGATGGTCGTCGCCGGCCTTGCTCGAATCGGCCGCGAGCACGACGCGACGAGCCGAGTCGATCATCGCGCGCTTGACCTGAGCCTCTGCCTGATCGGGCGTCGTGAGGCCGCGGCGGACCGACATGCCGTTGGTGCCGATGATGGCGACGTCGGCCACCACACCTCGCAGGACTTCGGTGGCCCATTCGCCGACCGCAGCGCCGGTCACGCCCCGGACCCGGCCGCCGATGAGATACAAGGAAACGCCCGAGCGGGAGCTCAGCACGTTCGCGGCCGCGACGGAGTTCGTGATGACGATGAGCTCCCGGTCACGCGGGAGCAGATCGACGATCGCGAGCGAGGAGGAGCCGGAGTCGAGGACCACGGTGGCGCCAGCGGGAATGTGGTCGAGCACGTGGGAGGCGATGCGGCGCTTGACGTCCGCGAGGCGACCGGAGCGCGTCGCGAGAGTGGGCTCTATCTCGAGGCGCTCGACGGGGATGGCGCCGCCGTGCACCCGGCGCAGCGAACCATGCTGTTCGAGAGTGGTCAGGTCGCGACGCACCGTCTCGCTCGCGACACCGAGGTCAAGCGCGAGGGCGGCCACATCGACACGGCCCGCGGCACGTGCCTGTTTCAGGATGCGTTGCTGTCGCTCCGCCGCATACATCGGATCCCCTGTCGCTGATCTTGGCGCCTCATCGGGCCTCTTCCCACATAAAACCACCTACACGGGTGTCAGTCAAGCGTAACGGGCGCCCGATTGTGTGGTTTTGAGTATGGGATGGACCACATCGGCTCCTCGATGTCGCGCGTCCGTCAGTGGAGGAGAGCCAGGAATCCGCTGTGCCCGGATGTCGACGCTGAGTGACCTCTGTGCTGCTAAGACGAGGAGACGACGGGCAAACGACGGCGCTGACACACGACTGTCTGTGCCGTCACATTGACGTGAGCCCGACGGCTTGCTCATCGCGCACTCGGTGATGGGCGCAAGCGCTCTGCGAGACCCCCCGAACGCGAACTGGTGGAGGAACGCGAGGAGCCGTCGTCCGGACCCGAGCGGCGCCTACGTACCGTCACACGGCGACGCGCACGCGATCACGGCCAGCGGCCTTGGCCCCGTACAGCGACCGGTCTGCCCGGATGAGGAGATCGTCGGCGGTGATGCCCTGCCGATGCTCCGCCACCCCAAGGCTCACCGTGACATGCAGAGGCCCCGCAGTCGTCTCGAATCGGTGAGCGCTGCAGCGTGCACGCAGTGCCTCGGCGCGGGCGACTGCTTGCTCCTCGGTCGCGCCGGGCAACACCAGGACGAACTCCTCGCCTCCCGACCGTGCGACCACGTCCTCGTCCCTCACCCCAGCGGCCAGGAGCCGCGCGACCTGCTCAAGTACCGAGTCCCCCACCGCGTGTCCGTGAGCGTCGTTCACCTTCTTGAAGCGATCAACATCGAGCATCACGACGCTGAGGGGCGAACCCGTGGCCTCTGCGGCGGCTACGGCCGCCTCGAGCGACGGCCCCAAGTGGCGACGGTTGAACAAGCCGGTGAGAGTGTCGCGGACCGCGAGCTCTGCGAGCTCCTCCCGGAGCCGCTCGAGCTCGGTGACATCCCGCGCCACGACGACGGCACCACGCGAGCGCCCTTCGGAAGAGTGCATCCGCTCGAGGCGGACGTCGAGCACGGTGCTGTCGTCGAGCACCAGCAACCGCTGGTCGACGCCCGCGAGCAGTCGGAGGTAACGATCGTCCACCACCTCCTCCCACGACCGTCCGAGTGCGGTACGCGGTTCTGCTCCCTTTGCCCGCAGCCGTGCCAGCAGCTCATGACCCCGCGGGTTGGCGTCGATGATGACGCCAGTCGCGTCCACCACGACCACCCCGTCGCTGAGCGCCGCCAGCACATCCCTGGTCGAGACGGGCACGACGTCGAGCCGTGCGCGGTAGCGCGCCACCCAAGACCACAGGCCGGCCGTGATCAAGAACAGCAGTGGACCGAGGTCCAGTTGGCCCCTACCCGACGCGAGCAGCAGCACCGTATTGCCGAGAAGCGGAAGGAGAAGGGCGACGAGGGCGATCGCCAGGACCGCGCGGTGGCCGCGAACCGCCGGGCGCAGGGAAAGCGTCAAGAGCAGGGCTGACATGAGCAGCAGGCCATATGAGTAGGCGGAGTGGAGCCAGAAGATCGGCCCGAACTCGAAGGCGAAGCGGCCACCCGCGTCCAGGCCGACTGTGGGATACACGAGGTGCAGCCACGGGTCTGCGGTGATCGCGAGCACCATCACCGCAGGGTGGATGCCGAGCACGATCATCAGTCGGCGCGTCACGCGTCGCTGCCGCCCGGTCAGCACGAGGACGTAGACAACGGTGCAGCCCACCAGCACCGCCACTCCCGGCAGGATCGCGTAGGCGGCTCCGACGCGCGCGGGCTCCCAATGGCCCCATACGACCACTGCCTGCATGATCGCCCACCACGCACCGGAGAACATTGCCAGCGCCAAGGGTCCAGAAAGCTCGTTCTCCCCGCGTCGGCGCCACTGGTAGGAACCGAGAAGCACCGCGAGAACGGCACCGATCAAGGACGCCGCAGTCATCACGTGGATCACGCGCGCCTCCTGTGGGTCGCTGGGCCCGTTCCCTGGCGCTCTCACCCTATCGAGACAGACTGCGCGGCCTGTAGGCCCGTCGTCTCGGCGCGCCGCGTCCCCCCGCGGTCGGCGCGAAACTGAGCGTCCCGCAAGATTCGCTGGGCGCTCCCTCGCGGCACCGAGCGGCCGCCGCCGCGCTAAGGCGAGAAGGGGGCACCGAGGCGTGAGAGGGGCCCTTGGGACGCGTTGGTAGAATTTCTAGGCGGTCTCGACCGACACCAGGTACCTAGAGGGCGGGAGTGAGACGTGATTCGCGTTGGCATCGTGGAGGACCAGCGGTCCAACCGAGAGGATCTGCTCACCCACCTTGCCCGCTATTCCGAAGAGGAGGGCGTGGAGTTCTCGACCCAAGAGTTCGCCGACGGCGAGGACCTGGCGAGGGGATACCGCCCTGAGTTCGACATCCTGCTGCTTGACGTGGAGATGCCGCGAATGGACGGCTTCGAGGCGGCCCGGCGCGTCCGCCAGTCGGACCCCAATGTGGTGATCATCTTCGTGACCAACATGGCGCAGTATGCGATCAAGGGTTACGAGGTCGACGCGCTGAGCTATCTCGTGAAGCCCGTCCCCTACTTCGCCTTCGCGCAAGAGTTGCGCCGTTCGCTTGGCCGCGTGCACCAGTCCATGCCCGAGATGGTGGTGGTGAACGTAGGCGGCACCCTCACCCGCCTGGATACCAGCCAAATCGTCTACGTCGAGTCCATCAAGCACCGCATCACCATCCACACGCTGAACGGCGAGTACACGTTCAGCGGCACGCTCAAGGCGATGGAGTCCGAGCTCGACGGCAAGGCGTTCTTTCGCTCCAACAACTGCTACCTGGTGAACATGAGCCACGTCACCAGCGTCGACTCCACCGGTTGCACGATGGTGAACGGCGACATGCTCGCCGTGAGCCGTCCCCGGCGCCGTGCCTTCCTGGACTCGCTCGCCGATTACGTGGGCGGGCGCGTCTAGTGAGGACGTTGCGCTGATGGAGGATGCACTGCCGGACATCCCTCGCGCCGTCACCGCCCTCGCGGAGTGGTCGGCGTGCGTGGTCTACATCATGCTGATGCGCAAGCGGCTGTCGCGCATCCCGCTGATAGGTGCGCTCGCAGGCGGGCTAGTCGTGCTGCTCGGCGTCCAGTGGATTGCGGGTCAACTGCCACTGGAGCTGTGGACACTCGGCATGGCGCTCGCCGTCGCCGCAATGTACGGCCTGATCATGCTCTGCGCCGATGCCAGCGCTCGCGAGGGTGGCGACCTGTTGGCGCGCGCCTTCGTGCTCGCGGAGCTGGTGGCCTCGCTCGAGTGGCAGCTCCATGTGTTCTTCTACGGCGGCAGCACCGATGGGTCGGGATGGCTGGTGCTTCTGGGACTTGTGTATGTGGCTGGTTTCGCGGGAGCGTACTGGGCGGAGACCCACCACTTCCCCCACGATCACCGCGTGCCCATCGATACCCGCGGACTGGTGGGCGCAGGGGCGGTCGCCATCGTCACGTTCCTGATGTCCAACCTCAGCTTCCTCACCACGTCCACGCCGTTCTCCGGCCGGCTCGACCCAGAGATTTTCTACATCCGCACCTTGGTGGACCTGTGCGGATTCGTGATCCTGTTCGCTCTGCGCGGCCAGCGTCTCGCCCTCCAACGCGCAGCTGAGGTCAGCGCTGTGAGCATGATGCTGCGCCACCAGCGTGAGCACTACCTGCAGTCCAAGCACGACATTGACGCGGTCAACCGCAAGTATCACGACCTCAAGCACTACATCCACGCCATCCGTGCCGAGGCGGATCCAGAGCGCCGAGCGGGCTTCGTGGACCAGTTGGAGGACTCGATTCGCGGGTACGAGCAGTCGATGCTCGACACCGGCTCTACGGTGCTGAACACGATCATTCACGCCAAGCAGCAGCAGTGCGACCGCTCAGGAATCACGCTCACCTGCGTCGTTGACGGCGTTGCCGTGAACTTCATGGAGCCGATGGATCTGGTGACGATCGTGGGCAATGCACTGGACAACGCGATCGAGGCAACCGGACGGCTCGCGGACCCCGAACAGCGCTTGATCCGGGTGGCCATCCACCGCCAGGAGCGGCTCGCGATGATCAAGATCGAGAACTACTTCGAGGGGCCCGTCACCTTCGTGGACGGCCTGCCGCAGACCACCAAGGCCCAGGCCTCCCATCACGGCTACGGGCTCAAGAACATGCGCGAGACTGCAGAGAAGTACGGCGGCTCGCTCACCGCGCGGGCAGAGGATCGTTGGTTCTCGTTGCGGGCACTCATCCCCGTCAAGGAAGTCGCGGTTGCGCCGGCGCATCGCTAGCCTGCCTATGATCCGGCGCCGCGAGTGCCTGGCACTCGGGCGCCGTGCTCGCGAGGGCTCGTGCTCGGTCAGGTGAGCTACGGTGTTAATTCAATTGGAGTGCCCAGGCCGCACCCCGGTACACCGCCACAGAAGCCTTGCGCCCGGGCCTCCCTGGCAGGTTCACCAGGTGCCCGAGCGTGGTGCGACGCAGGCGGCGGTAGACGGCGGGATCGTCAAAGCGGATCTCACGCCATAGCGCCACCTTGCGCGCAAAGTCCTCGTCGCGCCCCGAGCGCAGCAGCATCGTCGAGGAGATCACACACACGATCTGCAAGTGGTGCAGCATGTAACGGTAGAGCGCGGGCGTGACCTCGTACGGGCTGACCTCGACGTCCATCAACATCCGGTTGACCTTGAGCTGCTGGTCGATGCGACGGATCATCACCTGCTCGTTGACCGACTGGTCTGGGCGCCCGATGAAGTAGCGGTACAGGTCCACATCGAGGTAGTACAGGGTCCGCACGTGGGGTAACGGCTCGTACACGTACAAGTTGTCCACGTAGAAGGTGTGCTCAGGCAGGCGCAGGCCGCAGTCACGCAGCACCTGGGTGCGGTACACCAGCGAGTGCATCATCAGGAACTGACTGGTGCGGAACTTCCCCACCTGGTCCCACGAGAACACCCTGCCCTGCGGCAGCACGTTGCCGTAGCGCACCGCACGCTTGCGCCGACGGCCCACCTTCTCGTACACGAAGTTGCTGACCACTAGGTCCACGCTCGCACCGCGGGCGAGGAAGTTGCGCAGAGTTTCGAGCAGAGCAGCGAAGGCGTCCGCGTCGACCCAGTCGTCACTGTCGACGACCTTGAGATAGGCACCGCGGGCCTCGGCGAGCCCGACGTTGATGGCAGAGCCATGTCCGCCGTTGGCCTTGTGGATGGCTCGCACGACGCGCGGATGTGCGGCTTGATACAGGTCGGCGATCGCTCCGGTGGCGTCCGTCGACCCGTCGTCAACGATGAGCACCTCGAGGTCATTGGCCCCCAGCGTGAGCAGGGAGTCGACGCAGCGCTCCATCCATTCGGCCGCGTTATACGACGGCACGACAACGCTCAGGGTGATCATCCCCGGCTCCCTACGATTGCGGCGTGTGGTCGCCGGAGCCAGTGCCCGCGGCGCGCGTGCCGGTGGAAACCGTACCCTGCACGGCCTCGCTCTCAAGACCAACGCCATCCTCGTCCTCGGGCACGCGCTTGAAGATGATCTTGAAGATCGGGAAGAACACCCAGAAGGAGATCGCAGCGTAGATGATCATGGTCAGCACGTCGGCCGTGGTCTCACCGGTCGAGCCCCAGTCGAGGGTGTCGATGAAGAAGTCGTAAACGGGCGCCTTATAGAAACCCTGTGCAGCGGCAGCGATGAACGTGATAACCACGTAGGCGATGAAATACCACATGGCCGCTCTCCATGGCGAGGTGTTCGACTTGAACGTGACGTTGCGCTGCAGGAAGAAGTTGATGATCTGCGCGATGGCGAGCGTGATCTGCACCGCGAGGAAGTAGGCGAGACCGCCCCCGCCCTCGGGAAGAGCGCCGGCTGGGTAGTCGAACATGTAGTACTGCGAACCGTCCACGTCGGAGCCAACCGGCAGCACCTGGAACGAGGTCTCCAGCAGCGACGTGGTGTTGAACCACGCCCGGAACAGCGGCATCAGCGCGAGCTGGAGCACCGTCACCGCCTGCGAGAACACGGTGAACATCAGGAACTGCGCGAAGCCGGGGCGTCGTTCGACGAAACGCGCCCAGGTGTCCTTGATTCGTGTCAGCATCTGATTCTCCTAGTGGATCGGGGCGCGCTTGACGTCAGCCGCGAGCGCGGTCCTCATGCGCTTGTTATCGGAAAGGTTGCGGAAGAAGGCGCGTACCAGGCGTCCCACTCCGCGGAACAGGTGGCCGTTGACGATCTCGGTGATCGCCTCTGCCATGGGGACGCTCACGGCGCCACCGGTCATCTTGGCCGTGGCGCGGAACGGCATGTTGTACAGGAAGTACAGGTTGAGATCAGGGGCGCCCTTGCGTTCGGATCGGTCGATCAGCGCGCGTAGCACCCGTGCCGCGAGCCGCGCGAGCGGGCTCTTGGCGTGGTGCATGGCCCGCAAAGGGTCGTTCAAAGCTAGGTCTCCGCGCTCGGGACGCGCGGCGGGCAGGTGGCGGCCCAGCAGGCGAGCGAACTCCTCGTCCGGCACGTTGGCCACGTCACCGGCGGCATAGTGCGGCAGCCCCGCGGGCGGCTGCTGAGGCGCGTCCCCGGTGAGGGTATGCGCCGCGGTGAGCCGCGCATCGGCCGCGTGCGCGCCGATGACGATCTCGTACTCACCGGTTTCGTTGACCCACCGGTCACCCACCACGTCGAAGGTGCGGAAGGTGTAGCGGTCAAACGGAATCGTGACCCGAGCACGTTCGCCGCGCTCCAGATAGACCTTGCAGAACCCCTTGAGCTCGACCGCGGGACGAATTGCCCCGTCGGTGAGCCGCCGCACGTATAGCTGCGCAACTTCGGCTCCCGCGCCACTGCCGGAATTCTCTACCGAGAAGGTGGCGCCGGCATCGGTCACCGTCAGCGCGCTGTAGGTGAACGCGGTGTAGCTGAGTCCATAGCCGAACGGGAAGCGCACGGGCACCCCGGCCGTGGAGTAGTACCGGTAGCCCACGAACAGTCCCTCGCGGTACAGCGCGGAGTCGCCAGTGGCGGGGTAGTCCCGCTGCGTCGGCGAGTCGCTGAGCGCCAGCGGATAGGTCTCCGCCAGACGCCCCGAGGGGTTGACGGTGCCGGTGAGCACGTCCACCATCGCGGCCGCGCCCGCCTGGCCACCTAGGTAGCCGTGCACAAGCGCCGCGCAGTCGTCAAGCCACGGAAGTTCGACGACGGCGCCTGCGGACAGCACGACGACAATGCGCTCGTTCACTCCGTGCAGGCGGCGCAGCAGCTCGACCTGGTTGTCGTTGAGCCGCAGGTGCTCCCGGTCCTTGCCCTCGGACTCACTGACCTCATCCAGGCCCAGGTACAGCAGGACGGTGTCTGCGGATTTCGCGGCCGCAACGGCCTCGTCTGCCAGCGTCTGGTCCTCGCCGCCGGTGCGCGCAAAGCCCGGTGCGTAGGCGACGATGTCCAGCTCCGATGCGGCGATGGCGTCGAGTGCTGTGGTGACGGTGGTGGCGTTCACCAACGAGGAGCCGGCGCCCTGATAGCGCGGCTCGGCAGCGAAGTCGCCCACCACGGCCACCCTCTCCCCTGCCGGCAGCGGCAGCACCGCATCGTCGTTCTTCAGCAGCACGATGGACTGCTGGGCCGCGCGGCGCGCAAGCTCGTGGTGATCGTCCTTACCAGCACCCCCGGATTCGCCGCCCTCGATCCACGCCGCCAGCTCGCTGAGCTCGGCGGCGCGTGCCGCCAGGTCCGCCCTGTCGAGTTCGCCCGACTCGAGCGCCGCGAGGATCTGACGCGCGGAGTCCAGTCCCGGTGAGGGCATCTCGAGGCCGCCACCGGCACGGATCGCGGCGACGGGATCGTTGCCGCCTCCCCAGTCCGTGATGACCGCGCCGTCGAAGCCCCACTCGTCCCGCAGGATGTCGGTAAGCAGGTGCTTGTTCTCGTGTGCGTAGGCACCGTTGACGCGGTTGTAGCTCGACATGATCACGCGGGGGCTGGATTCGCGCACCACAATCTCGAATGCCGTGAGGTAGATCTCCCGAAGTGTGCGCTCATCGACCACCGAGTCGCTGGCCATCCGGCGCAGCTCCTGGCTATTGACGGCGAAGTGCTTGGGGCTCGCGGCGACACCCTGTGACTGGATACCGCGCACGTAGCCGGCGGCGAGGGTGCCGGCAAGGAAGGGGTCCTCGGAGAAGTACTCGAAGTTGCGTCCGCACAATGGGCTGCGCTTGATGTTCAGGCCCGGGCCGAGCAGCACGTCGACGCCCTGCTCCGCGGCCTCAGCGCCGAGTGCCCGTCCGACCTCTTCGGCAAGCGCGGGGTCCCAACTGTTCGCGACCGTGGCGGCCGTCGGAAAGCACGTGGCCGGCAACGACGCGGCGATCCCCAGGTGGTCGCCCGAGCCGGTCTGCTTGCGCACCCCGTGGGGCCCGTCGGCGAAGAACAGCGACCGGATGCCCGCATGTGGAAAGGCACGTGACTGCCAGATGTTCTCGCCGCTCAGCAGAGCGGCCTTTTCGAGGTCGGTGAGCTCATTGGACATGGTGGGTACTCCGGTCTGACGGGACGATGCGGTGGTCAGATGCCGCTACGGCGCAGGCCGGTGGCGGAAAGCGGGGGGTGCGGTACCGGACGGGACAGGGGGGCCACGCCCGTCCGGTACCGCAGCTCATGGCGGGGCGGTCACACGGTGGTGCCCGCCCCCTTCGCCGTGCCCGCATCCGCGCGATGGCGTCGTACCCGCAGGATGATCATCACCAGGGCTCCGGCGATCGCGAGGCCTATGACGACCGTGGCGACGATCTGCACGACGACCCACGTGGGCGGCGTGTAGTCGACCGTCGCGCCAGGTGCCAGGCCGTTCATCGCGTTGGAGTTCGCAACCGTGTACAGGATGTCGTGGGTCGAGTCCCTGATGTCGGTCACCGCCTTCGCCGAGCTCGTGTCGCCGAAGGACTTCGACGGCTGGAACGTCAGCGTCAGGTCCGTGCCTGCGTGGATGCTCTCGTTCGGGTTCATGTACGGGTACAAGTTGAAGTCCGAGATAGCGAAGCCGTCGAAGCCCCATTCGTCTCGCAGCACCGTGTCCATGAGCGCTACCGAGCCACCGGCCCAGGTGGCACCGATCCGGTTGAAGGAGCTCATCATTCCGCCCGCGCCGATCGTGGTCTCTTCGACTGTTCCCTCGTTGTCCGCCAGGTACTGGACGTCCATCGTGATGTTCTTGACGCCCATCTCGAAGGGCTTGAGGTAGAGCTCACGGATGGTCTGCTCCGTCGCCCAGGTCGCGATGCCGTTGTTGACGCGATTGGTCTCCTGCTCGTTCATGGCGTAGTGCTTGACCATCGTGTAGACGCCCTTGGTCGCCACGCCATTCGCCACCGAGGTGAGCATCTGGCCCGACAGCACCGGGTCCTCCGAGTAGTACTCGAAGTTGCGCCCGCCGAACGGAGAGCGGTGCAGGTTCACCGCGGGTGCGTACCACCCGTTGATGTCCTTGTGCAGCGCCTCGTTGCCGAGCATCTCGCCCATCGCCGTGCCGAGCTCGACGTTCCACGTCTGTGCGATCAGCACCTCCGAGGGGTACGCGACGCCGTTGATCGCGGAGTTGATGAAGGAGGAGAAGCCCGCGGGGCCGTCCGGCTCCAGCGTCTGCGGCTTGCCGATCGAACCGATCGCGGCGGTCTGGTATGCGCCGTTGAGCAGCATGTCCGTCATCTCACCCACGGTCAGCGAGTCGAGAAGCTCGTCCCACTGCGGGTCGTCCTTGTCCAGCCCGCGCATGTCGATGAGCGACAGCTCCGAGCTCGCGCCGGTCGTCGGCATGTCGCCCTCGAACGCCTCGGCGGCCGCGTCGACGTCCCACGCCTCGAAGCCCTCGACGATGGCCTCGTCGGCCACGTAGAGGTCCTCGGTGGGCGCGGTCGGGAAGGTGCCGGCGAAGTCCGCACGGGACATCACCTGAATCTTGCCGTCCTCGCCCTCGGTGGAGAACTCGGCGGAGACATCGTCGAACTGGTTCGTCGTCGCGACCTCATCGCTGGCGCGGGGGTTCGACTCGTCGTAGACAACGGTCTCGTCCACGGTGTACGCGATGGGCTCGGTGCCCTCCGCGATCGTGTGCGAGTCGTTCTGGACGCGGATCTCGTAGTCGCCCTGCTCGAGGATGTAGGACTGTGCGTCCTGGTAGTCGTAGGACGCCATGTCCTCGACCGCGAAGGACACGGTGACGGTCTCAGAGGCGCCCGGCTCAAGCACCGACGTCTTCGCGAAGTCGGTCAGCACGACCTCGGCCTTCTCGATGCCGCCCGTGGTGTAAGGAGCGTTCACGTAGACCTGGACGGCGTCCTTGCCCGCGACGTCGCCGGTGTTGGTGACGGTGACGTCGACCGAGATCTCGCCGTCCACGTCGCCGAGTTCGGCGCCCTCGACCTCCCACGCGAAGTCCGTGTAGGACAGTCCGTAGCCGAACGGGTAGACGACGGCCTCGTCGTAGTCGATGAACCCCTCGGCCGCTGCCGTCTCGTAGTAGCGGTAGCCGATGTAGATGCCCTCGGCGTAGTTCACGAAGGGCGCGTCATCCGTCACAGTCGCGTTGGACGTGGCGCTCTCCGTCGCGGACACCGGGTAGGACGCCTCGATGTTGTCGTAGACGAACTCGCCGAAGTTCACGAAGGTCGGGTCGGCGGTGAAGTCCGAGGCCCACAGGTCCACGGTGTGGCCCGAGGGGTTGACGTCGCCGCTCAGGATGCTTCCCAGGCCGTTGAAGGCAGAGGCCCCGGGCGATCCCGCGAGCAGGATCGCGTCGACCCCGGCGTCGTCCTGGAGCTCGCCGAGCTCGAGCGTGGTGGAGGCGTTGACGACCACCACGACGGTCTCGAAGCTGTCCTGCGCCAGCGCGATGAGGTCCTTCTCGTCCTGGTTCAGCTCCAGCTGGTGCTGGCCCTCCTCGGCGCGGGGGTCCACGTTGTCGGGGTTCGGGATGTCCAGCATGTCCTGCGCGAGGTCGCCGCCCTCGCCGCCGGGACGGCCGATGAAGACCACTCCCGCGTCGTCGTACTCGGCAAACGAGGAGGAGACGGCCTCGTAGCCCTCGATGGGCATCTCGCCGATCGTGAAGGTGGAGTCCAGCGGCAGGTCCATCTCAATGTGGCCGCGCCGGTTCTCCGCCGCGTACTCGTCGATCGCCGTGTACGCCTCGTCGTTGATTGTGAAGCCTGCGTTCTCGAGGCCCGTGCGGGCATCGACGGCCGTGTTGGTGTCGACCGAGCCCGAGCCGGAGCCTCCGTAGACGGGGTCCGCAGCTGCGCGGCCAAGCATGGTCAGGGCGGCTCCACCGTCCAGCGGCAACGCTCCGGCCTCGTTCTTGGCCAGCACGATGCCCTCGGCGCCGATCTCCTCGACCAACTCGCGGGCTGCTGCATCCACCGCGTCCATGTCCGCGTAGTCGGACTCGTAGTACGTGGTGTCCCAGTCGGCAGACTCGTCGGAGTTCGTGAACGTGTAGGTGCCGGAGCCGAACTGGGACGCGACCCATCCACCCGCGGTCACGAGCGCCATGTTCGCGACGACAGTGATGATCGTCACCAACGCGATGATCGGGATCCAGATCGACAGGTACTTCTTGTTGGACATCGGCGCCTTGGCGGCGGAGTCCTTCGACGCTCGTGCGTTCACGTCGTGTCTCCTTCAGTGAGGTGGAGCGTTGGGGCTCAGGGAAATCTCGGGGGGCCGACGCGGCGACCGCTGGTGCGATTGGCGAGCCTGGTGCGGTTGTCGCGACGGCGGGGGGGGGGGGGGGGGGGGGGGGGGGAGAGGAGGNCGACGCGGCGACCGCTGGTGCGATTGGCGAGCCTGGTGCGGTTGTCGCGACGGCGGGGCTCGCCCGGCTGAACGTCAGCCGGGCGAGCCCGCTGGGGGTGGAACAGGGTTACTCGGTCACCTGGGTGATCTCGCCGTCCTGGTTGATCTGCCAGGTCTCGCCGGTCGCGGCTGACTCGGCCTCGATGGTGTAGTCGCCGCCGTCGATGTTGACCGTGCCGGTAACGCGCTCAGCGGCGTCCGTGGGGACAAATGGCATCACCATGAGGCCGTACTTAACGGTGGGGCTGTCGACGTCGCTGGCCAGCATGACCTGTGCCCAGTCGTCGTCGGCCAGCGCCTCGTCGACGGCAGCCTTCGCGGTCTCGAGGTCCGTGGCCACGTCCACAGCGGCCTCCTCGGAGACCTCGGTGTCGGTGCCCGCATCTGCGTCGGACTCGTTCGCGCAAGCGCTGAGACCGAACGCGCCGGTGGCGGCGATCAGGACCGCGAGGCCGCCGGCCCGCATCTTCTTGGTGTTCATGACTGCTCCTTCTTGGGTGTCAGGCCGGGGGAGGGCCCCTGCCCGGGTCTTGCTGTGATGGGCACCGGGGCAACGCCCCAGACCGATCAGATGTCCCAGGTGTGGCCGGCGAATCGCTCCGCCGACCACACCCGGATCCTGGTCTTGCCTATTCCGAGATCGCGCCCGACCAGTTGAGGCCGAAGCCGTAGTCGTACGCGTTGCCGTTCGCATCGGTGTAGGGCGTCATGTCCTTCGCGACGTCCTCCAGCTGTGCCTCGACCGTGTCCATGTCTGCCGGAAACTGGATCGGCAGACGGCCCTGAGGCTCGTGCTGACCCAGTGCAACCTCGACGATGGCCTGGTCATTGGTGCCAAAGCTGACCAGGATCGCGTCCGAGTCCGCTTCGAACTCGGCGGGGATGATTGGGTTCGTGGCCTTGAGCGCGACGATCACGGGGATGTCGTTGCCGCTGGCCTCGACTGCCGCCACCGCACGTTCGAAGGCGTCAAGGTCGGCCTCGTTCGAGATGCGCGAGGTGTTGCCCAGGTACGAGCGGTTCTCCTGCGTGCCGTCCTCGAGGATGTCACCCGAGATCGAGACCTCACGGACGTTCTCGCCATCGGCCGTGTAGGGGCCGTACTGCAGCGAGAACGGGTACCACTCGCCCGTCTCTGCATCCTGACCCGCAGCGGAGAAGTTGTCGCCGTTGTATGGGCTGTCCATTCCCACCAGGACCAGATCGACGTCGCTCAGGTCGGGGGCCGTGTAGCTTACGACCTGACCTTCGTCGTCCAGCTCCACCTCGTCGGTGACGACCGCGCCGAAGAACTGCTCGGCCACTTCGAGGTCGATGGTCGGACCCTCGGTGTAAGCCGGCGGCCCGAACAGGCTCGCCACGCCGAGGTCGTAGGACTGCGGGATGTAGACAGTCGTGTCAGACCAGTCGGACCCCTCGGCGATCACGCCGTCGTTCTTCAGCATGACGACCGAGTCGAGCTGCGCCTGGTAGCCAGCCTCGACCTTGTCCTCGGACGCGAGCACTGCCGCAGACTCCTCGGGGTCCAGGAACGCCGACTCGTAGAGCCCGGCCTGGAAGGTCATGTTGAGGATGCGGGCACCCGACTCCTGGAAGCGCGTCTCCGCGTCGATCTCGAGCTCGCCGGTCTCGAACCGCTCCTGCCAGAGCTCTGCGCCCTCGAGGAGGAAGGTCGCGTCGTTGACGCCACCGAACATGTCGTGACCGGTCTGCAGCACCTTGACATAGCGCTCCGCCGGGGTCATGTCCTCGGCGCCCCACGCGGTGGCGATGAATGCGCCCTCGTCGTTGGCTCCGGTCATGACGCCCCAGTCGGTGACGACGACGCCGCCGAACGAGTTGTCGTCACGGAGAACCGCCATCAGGCCCTCGTCGTAGGCCGTACCTACGCGCTCCCCGAACAGGGGCTCGCCATCGCCGTCCACCGAGATGGAGTACGAGGTCATCACGGCCGCCGACTCCAGCGCGCCCTGGAACACGGACACGTGCTCGTCAAGGTTGTCGCCGGGATACACGCCGTACTTGCCGGTGAAGGTGTGCGACTCGCGGCCGCCCTCGCCGGGGCCGTCGCCGGGCCAGTGCTTGATCATCGCGTTGACCGACTCGGCGCCCCACTCGGACTCACCCGCCGTTCCCTGGAAGCCAGACACGTAGGCACCCGTGAGCTCGGCGGCCTGCTCGGCGTCCTCACCAAAGGTGCCGCCGACGCGGAGCCAACGGGGCTCGGTGGCCAGGTCGACCTGCGGGCTCAGCGCCGTGGTGATGCCCAGTGCGCGGTACTCAGCGGAGGCCATCTCACCGAACTGCCGCGTGTACTCGGAGTCGAACGTCGACGCGAGGCCCAGATTCGAGGGCCAGCGCGAAACATCGGCACCTTCAGCGTTGTATCCGCCAGAGCCCGCCGTCGAGCGCGGGTCCGAGGCGAAGTTCACCGGGACGTAGACGCCCTCGTCGGTCGCCAGCGTCTCGACGAATGCCTGCATCTCGTTGACCCACGGCACCGTGCTGTCCGCGTCGGAACCTGCGGCGTTCAGGACCGCACGAAGGTTGGAATCCTCGAGGTACGTCTTCTGCTCGTCGGTCAGGCCGTCGGCAGGCGAGCGCTCGTGCGAGCTGAAGAGCATCAGCCCCGCGATCTGCTCAACCGTCATCTGCGACGCAAGGTCGGTCGCGCGCTCTGAAGCTTCGAGACGCCAGTCCTCCCACACGTCGAGCTCACCATTGGCGTTCATGTCCTTGAACGCGTAGGTCGAGCCGTCGATCTCCTCTTCGAGCAGTGTGACGCCACCGTCCGCGCTGTAAGAGAGGGTCGGACCGTCGCCCGGGTTGTCGACAACCACAAAGTCCGTGGTGCCGTCGGAGACCTCGCGCTCGGTGTACTCGCCGGCGACTTGCGCCGTCTCGCTGGGCTGAGGCTCGTCCGTCTCGTCCGAGCTGCACCCGGCAACGGAGATCGCAAGACCCACGCCCGCAATCGCGGCGATCCCTCTGATAGGCATGACCTTCATTGGCCTGTCCTTTCCTGTTCGTCATCGTTGACCGGCCCGAGAAACCATCGTCGACGGGCTGGTGCCCGCTGAGCGGGCCGACCCTGCACCCGGTCCACCAAGTGGGCCGAGGAACGTGTCCCAGAAAGTCTCCGTAGTTCACCACCGGGACCGGGGCGGGATCGCACAACCTGTGCGGCCGGTCGCACGTTCTGTCGCCAGATGTCGGCGCCGTGACATTGCCGTGACCATTCCGTGACATCCGCGGCTCCGCGACCGGCAGTCCCCACCAGGATTCGGTGGAGCCCCGCGACCGCCCGCCACCCTCCATCAGCGCGCTAAGGCGGGGAGGGGGGCGAGGTTGAGAGGGACGGGTTGGTTCAGGCGCGGCGCACGCGCACGTCGCCCGCGTGCACCTCGCGGACCTCGCTGCCCGTGTCGACCAGCAGCGCCCCGGACTCGGACAACCCCACGGCGGTGCCGGTGACGGGAGAGCCATCGGGCACGTCCACGGCGAGGTCCCACCCGATGGTGGCGCACACGCGCTCGACTTCGCGGCGGACGCCGTCGCCCTCGGACTCGCCCTCCCACGCTGCTACTGCGTCACGCAGGTGCGCCGCCAACGAGCGCATCAGCCGCACGCGGTCCACGTCTGTCGCGCCGAGCGTCGCGAGAGACGCTGCGTGCGGGACGGGAAGCTCCGCCGACGACTGAGACACGTTGATGCCGATGCCGGCCACCACGGCGTTCTGGCCCGGAACGCCCTCGCAGAGAATGCCGACGGCCTTGCGCCACCGCCCCCAACCGGGGATGTCCTTGGCGCCCGCCTCGACCACCACGTCGTTGGGCCACTTGAGCGCCGCGCCCACGCCTAGATCACGCAGCGCCCGCACGGTCGCGAGCCCGACGACCAGCGGCGCCCACCCCAAGGCGGCGGGCGCGATCGCCTGGGGTCGCAGCACGAGGCTCACCGTCAGCGCCGCGCCCTGCGGCGTCGCCCACGTGCGCCCTGCCCGCCCGCGCCCGGCGGTCTGGTGGTCGGCGACGATGCCGCTCAGGTGCGGCCACTCCTCGGGCGACTCCCCGACGGCACGAAGCAGTGCGGTGTTGGTGGACGGCGAGGAGGCTACGACATCGAGCCGCGACAGCTGGCGGGTGGGGCCCACGATCCCGGCGAGATGCTCGGTCGTGAGCGGCTCGCGGGACGCGGCCACCGCTGCGGGCGAGGGGAGGATCACCCGGCTAGGCTAACGGGCAGACTTACCGAGGAGGAACGTGTCGGATTCCCAGTCCATGAAGTCCACGGCAGGCGCCCTCGAGCACCTGCGCGGCAAGCTCGACGAGGCCGTGGCGCAGCGCGAGGCCACCGCCCGGGACAAGCAGCATGCCCGTGGCAAGAAGTCGGCCCGCGAGCGCGTCGAGCAGCTCCTTGACGACGGCTCGTTCGTGGAGATCGACGCCCTGGTGCGGCATCGCAGCCGCAACTTCGGGCTCGAGTCGAATCGGCCCCCCGGGGACGGCGTGGTGACCGGCCACGGCACCATTGACGGCCGTCAGGTCGCGCTTTACTCACAGGATTTCACCGTGTTCGGCGGCTCGCTGGGTGAGGTGCACGGCGAGAAGATCGCCAAGATCCAGGACTTCGCGCTGCGCACCGGAGTGCCGATGATCGGCATCCTCGACGGCGGTGGCGCCCGCATCCAGGAGGGCGTCGCGGCCCTCACGCAGTTCGCGGAGATCTTCCGCCGCAACGTCGCGAGCTCGGGAGTGATCCCGCAGATCTCGATCATCCTCGGCCCCTCGGCCGGGGGTGCGGTGTACTCGCCCGCGTTGACCGACTTCATCGTCATGGCGGACGGCACGTCGCAGATGTTCATCACGGGTCCCGACGTCATCAAGTCCGTGACCGGCGAGAACGTCACCTTCGAGGAGCTCGGCGGTGGCCACACCCACAACGCCAAGTCCGGCGTCGCGCACTATCTGGCCTCGGACGAGGACGATGCCATCGAGTATGTCCAGCACCTGCTGCAGTACCTGCCGCAGAACAACCTGTCGGACCCGCCGTCGTGGGAGCACGAGGCAGACCTCGAGCTCACCGAGGAGGACACGGCGCTCGACACCATCGTCCCCGACTCGGACAACCAGCCCTACGACATGTCCACAGTGGTGCAGACCGTGCTGGACGACGGAGAGTTCTTCGAGATCCAGCCGCTGTTCGCCCCCAACGTCATCGTGGGCTTCGGCCACGTCGAGGGCCACTCCGTGGGAATCGTGGCCAACCAGCCGCAGTCCATGGCCGGCACGCTCGACATCAATGCCTCCGAGAAGGCCGCGCGGTTCGTTCGCACGTGCGACGCCTTCAACATCCCCGTGCTGACCTTCGTGGACGTGCCGGGGTTCCTCCCCGGCGTCGACCAGGAGCATCAGGGCATCATCCGCCGCGGTGCCAAGCTCATCTACGCCTACGCGGAGGCGACCGTTCCGCTCATCACGGTCATCACGCGCAAGGCCTACGGCGGCGCCTACATCGTGATGGCGTCCAAGCAACTCGGTGCGGACGTGAACCTCGCGTGGCCGACGGCGCAGATCGCGGTGATGGGAGCCGGCGGCGCGGTGAACATCCTTCAGCGCCGCGCGCTCGCCAAGGTTGCCGAGGACGGCGGCGATGTCGAGGCCGAGCGTGCCCGGCTCACCGCGGAGTACGAGGACCAGATCGTCAACCCATACGACGCCGCCGACCGTGGCTACGTGGACGCCGTCATCGAGCCGTCTCAGACGAGGGCGAACATCGTCCGCTCACTGCGGGCACTGCGGACCAAGCGCGCCTCCTTGCCTCCCAAGAAGCACGGGAACGTGCCGCTGTGAGCTGGGGCCAAGAAGACTCCGCGGCAGGCTTGCGCGTGCTGCGCGGATCGCCGAACGACTCCGAGGTGGCAGCGCTTGTCGCCGGAATGGCGGCCATCTCGCAGGCCGCAGAGGAGGAGCCCGAGCCGGGTGCGCCCACGTCCGCGTGGATGGACCGGTCGCGCACGATGCGCGGACAGCACCACTCGCTGCCCCTCGCCCGCGGCGGGGCGGCATGGCGCACCTCGCTCAGGTGAGCGCTCGACTGCTGGCGCTCGGAGTGCTAGCCGCGGCCCCTCAGCTGTATGCGCGCGCCAGCACGCACCGCGACCGTGGTCCCGCCGCGACCGGCGACTTCCGCCCGGCCGATGCGGCCCTCGTCCTGGGTGCACGCGTCTGGGAGGACGGCCGGCCGTCATTGTTCCTGCGTCAGCGGGTCGAGGCTGGGGTCGCGCTCTACGAGCGTGGGCTGGTCGAGCACCTGGTCCTCACGGGATCGGGGCGCAACCGTGAGGGCCTGGACGAGACCGCATCGATGCAACGCACCGCGCTCGAGCTCGGGGTTCCCGCCCAAGACCTGGTGCGCGACAAGTCGGGCCACGACACCCGCGCGTCGGCCCTCAACGCGCGCGACCAGTGGGGGCTGTCCTCGGTGATCGTGTGCTCGCAGGAGTTTCATCTCCCGCGGGCGATGTGGCTGTGCCGCAGCATGGGTCTCGCCGTCCAGGGCGCCTACCCGCCCGTGCTGATCCGGGAGCACACGGCCTTCGGCTACGCCCGCGAACTGCCTGCCTCCTGGAAGGCAGCAATCGAGATCGCGCGCGAGCGGCCGACCCCCACGTAGTCGCTGAACCCGTTGCAGTGACGGCGCCCCCGCAGCACGCGCACCGGGCGCCGAACGGTTGAACTCTCAAGCGGTTAGAATCGGTGCATGACAGCCGAGACCGCGCACGCAACCTCGGCGGCCCTTTCGGCCGCCGACGAGTTGTTGTGGCGCCGATTCTCCGCGGTGCTGGCCACCGTGCCCGCCACGCTCGATGAGCAGCTGCGAGCGACGAGCGGGCTCAACCACTTCCAGTACACCATGCTCGACGCGCTGTCTCACCAGGAGGGGCGCCGGCTGCAGCTCGCTCAGCTCGCCAAAGCCCACGATGCGTCGCTGTCGCGGCTGTCTCACTCGATCACGCGGCTCGAGGCGGCCGGCTATGTCGAGCGGACCACGTGCGACCACGACCGCCGCGCGAACTGGGCGGTGCTGACCGACAAGGGCGCGGACGTGGTCGAGCGCACCCGGGAGGGCTACACGCGCATCATCCGCGAGACCCTGCTGAACCGCGTGCCAGCCGACCAGCGCGAGTCCCTCGCCGCTCTTCTCACGGCGCTCCTGCCCGCGGCCGTGGCCGACGAGTGCTCGAGCCTGGACGCTGACCTCGAGGCGCAACTGGACGTCTAGTCTGCGATGGGCGCGCCCCCGGGAGACACACCCCGCTGAGGACGCGAGAGCGACTCCAGGATCCCCTCGAGTTGGTGCAGCTGCTCGGTGGACAGTTGGCTGATGCTGTCCAGAAAGTCCCGCTCCACCTGAGCCACGATCGCGTCCACGAACGCCTTGCCCTCTGCCGTCGGGCTCAACAACCGCACCCGCCCGTCGTCCGGGTGGCGGGTGCGCTCGACCCATCCTCTGTCCACCAGGCGCTGCACGACCCCGGTCGCGATGTTCGGCCGGACTCCCACGAATGCGCCGACGTCGGAGGTGGGGCGGCCCGGGTACGCGTGAATGAAGATGATCGCGCGGAACTGAGCGAGCGTGAGGTGCTGATCGATCAGCGCCTCGGCCTGGCTGCGCATCTGTGCCCGCATGAGCTCGCCCTGCAGCGCGACGATGCGTTGCTCGAGCGCGCCGCGCCCCTCAGCCTCGTCAGCCATCTGCCACCCTCCACGCCCTCGTCACGGTGATGTCGTGCCCCGAACCTACCGGGGGTGCGCCCGGGCCGAAAGGCCGCCACGCATCGGCGCTTGATACTTCGCCCCACACGAACTATTGTTGCATCCGTCCCCGCCGCCGGGGTCCCCACTCTTCTTCTGCCTGGAGGCACCATGCCTACGCCTGCCGCGACGCCCGTCACCCTCGACGATGCCCTCGCCGAGGGGATCTCCGAGCGCACCTTCCGCCGTCGCTGGGCGATCCTCGCAACGCTGTGCCTGGGACTGATGACAGCCATGATCGCGAACATGAGCCTGAACCTGGCTCTGCCGGACCTCGCGGTCGACTTCTCGCTCACACAGCTCGAGCTCACGTGGGTGGTCGAAGCATTCGCCCTGGTGTTCGCCGCGCTGCTGTTCATCGCCGCAGCCATCGCGGACCGCTACGGGCGCAAGCGGACGATGATGGCGGGCCTCGTCATCTTCGTGCTCGCCTCGCTCTACGCACCACTGTTCGCCGCCACTGGCGGCGAGCTCATCGCCTCCCGCGCGGTGATGGGGATCGGCGGCGCGCTGGTGATGCCCACCACGCTGTCGCTGGTGAACGTAGTGTTCCCCTCCAAGGAGCGCCCCAAGGCCATCGCGATCTGGGCGGCAGTCGCCGGCGTAGGCATGATGATCGGCTCCGTGCTCACCGGCATCCTGCTGCACTTCTTCGACTGGCACTCGGCCTTCATCTTGGGCGCCGTGTTCGGCGTCATCTCCCTCGTCGTCACGTGGCGCATCGTGCCCGAGTCGGTCGACGAGAAGGTCACGCCCGTGGACTGGGTGGGCGGTGCCCTCGTCACCGCCGCACTGGCCGGGATCGTGTACACGATCATGGAAGCGCCGTCTCACGGTTTCGAGGACACCACGACGATCATCGCGGCCGTTGCGGGCGTCGCCGCGCTCGCCGCGTTCATCTGGTGGGAGAACCGCGTCGCGTACCCCATGCTCGACCTGAGCCTGTTCCGCCGCGCCCGCTTCACGCTGTCCGTGATCTCCGTGACGCTCACGTTCTTCGCGATGATGGGTGCCTTCTTTGGCATGACCCAGATCTTCCAGCTGGTGATGGACTACGACTCGCTCATCACGTCGGTCGCGTTCATTCCCGCGATGCTGCCCATGATGATCGTGGGGCCGATGGTGCCCAAGTTGGTCGAGAAGGTCGGCACGCGCTGGACCGTCATCCCCGGCCTGCTGCTCATCGCCGGCGGCTTTGGCCTCATGACCACGTGGCCCACGGTCCCGTCCTACTGGGACTTCTTGATCGCGATGTCCCTCGTCACGCTCGGCATGGCGCTAGTCATGACCCCGGCGACCAACATGATGATGTCCTCTGTGCCGCGCAACCGCTCCGGGATGGGATCCGCGATGAACGACACCACGCGAGAGCTCGGGGCATCGCTCGGCATCGCGGTGCTCGGCTCGCTCATCGCGAACCAGTACGCCTCCAACATCTCCTCCGTCGCCGCGGACCTGCCCGACGAGGCCGGCGGAGCCGTGGGCGACTCCCTGGCCGGGGCCATCGCGGTCACTGACGGGATGGCGGTCGAGGGCGGGTCGATGGCAGATGCCGCGGCTCAGATCGCCTTCGCAGCCCAGGAGGCGTTCATGGACGCCAACCAGCACGCCATGATGATCTCCGCGCTCATCGCCATGGGCACCGCGATCCTGATGCTGATCGCGCTGCCCCGCGGGGACAAGTCGCTGTCCGGGGAGCCGGGAAGCGCACTCCAGGACGACGTCTCGGCTGACGAGGCCGAGAACCCAGCCCCCGCATCGGCCGCCGGCGCTGCCCCCCACTCGACCGCCCCGTCAAAGTAGGAAGCTCGGGACTCATTCGACCTCGAGAGACACCGCGGCCCACGCCACGGGCGGGAGCGTAAACGTCAGCACGCTCCCGTCCAGCCGGGTCTCGAGCGCGCGCGGCACGACCCGGTCGGGCTCGTCGAGCGAGTTCGCGGCATAGACGTCGGGGTCGGACAGCACGTGAGCCTCGCCCACCCGCGTGGCACCGAGCGACGCCACGTCGACACTCACCTCGATCGACTCGCCCAGCGACCGGTTCACGGCGAACACTGCGGCGACGCCCTCGTCTCGCGTGGCGACGGCCGTGACGGCGGGAACGTCCCCGTGCCGCTCGGTCGACACCGACGGGCACTCCACCGTCACGGCGAGAGCCTCCCCCCGAGCGAGCCTCGACGTCAGCGCGAACGGGTAGAACGTGGTCTGGCGCCAGGCCGGGCCGCCAGGCTCGGTCATGATCGGCGCGATCACGTTGACCAACTGAGCGAGCGAAGCGCTCGTTACCCGGTCCGCGTGCCTCACGAGCGAGATCAGCAGCGAGCCGAACACCACCGCATCGAGCACGCTGTAGCGGTCCTCGAGCAGGCGCGGGGCCTCGGGCCAGTGCTCGATGTCGGTGATCTTCTCTTGTTCCATGAATCGCCGCATGTACCAGACGTTCCACTCGTCGAACGAGATGCCCACGGTGCGGTCCGAGCCCGCGGCCTCGCGCGCCTCATCCACGATGGCCGCGACCTCCTCGATGAACGCGTCCATGTCGACCGCGGAGGCCAAGAAGCTCGCCGCGTCGCCGTCGTGCTCCTCGTAGTACGCGTGGCAAGAGATGTAGTCGACCTCGTCGTACGCGTGACGGAGCACCGTGCGCTCCCAGTGACCGAACGTGGGCATGCTGCGGGCGGATGATCCGCACACCACCAGTTCCAGGTCGGGGTCAACCTGCCTCATCGCGCGCGCCGTCCGCGCCGCCAGCTCACCATATGAATCGGCGTTCCGGTGACCTAGCTGCCACGGCCCGTCCATCTCGTTTCCGAGGCACCACATGCGCGCCTGGAACGGCTCGTCGCGCCCGTTCGCGCGCCGGGCCTCCGACAAGTCCGTGCCGCCGCGGATCCGGCAGTACTCGAGCAGGTCGAGCGCCTCCTGCACACCACGTGTGCCGAGGTTGATCGCCAGCATCAACTCGCTGTCCACACGCTCGAGCCACGCAGAGAACTCGTGGAGCCCCACCTCGTTGGTCTCGGTGGAATGCCACGCGAGGTCGAGCCGGCGCGGCCGCTCCTTGCGCGGCCCCACGCCGTCCTCCCAGCGGTACCCGGACACGAAGTTCCCGCCCGGATACCGGATGGCGCTCACGCCGAGCTCGCGCACGAGGTCGATCACGTCCCCGCGAAACCCGTCGGCGTCAGCGGTGGGGTGTCCGGGCTCGTAGATTCCCGAATATATGTGGCGGCCCAAGTGCTCGACGAACCCCCCGAAGAGTCTCCGCTCCACGGGGCCGATGCGGCCGCCGGGTCGGATGGTCAGGTTCGCCTTTGCCACGGATGCTCCTTCGCTCGCGCCGAGCGCGATCACGCGCTGTCGCCGTAGAGGCTACCGGCGAGCGGGCCGAGCCCCACGTGCCTGAGCGTCCGCGCACCGCCAATTGCCATGGAACTTTCATGCCCGGTGACGCCGCGGCTAGCCTTGCCCCATGCTTGTCCCCTTCGTCCTCGCCTCTCAGTCCCCTGCGCGCCTCGCGACGCTGCGCTCGGCCGGCATCGAGCCGCAGGTGATCGTGTCCGCCGTCGACGAGGATGCGGTGCTGGCTCGGGCTCGAGCCGAGTTCGCCGCTCGAGCTGAGGCGGGCATCGGCGCTCCCCTCGAGCTGGCCGATCAGCCGTACCTGCTCGCTCGCGCGAAGGCCGACGACGTCGTGGAGCGCCACCGTCCCGATGCCATCGTCCTGGGCTGCGACTCCATGCTCGAGTTCGACGGCGAGATCCTGGGCAAGCCCGGCACGGCCGAGGTGGCGCGCGAGCGCTGGCGCGCGATGCGCGGGCGCACGGGAGTACTCCACAGCGGCCATGCGCTGGTCGACAACCGCAGCGAACGCCGGGCCGAGACGGGACAGCCCACGCTCGCGGGCGACACGTCCTCGACCGTGGTCGAGTTCGCGGACCTGTCCGACGCCGAGATCGACGCCTATGTGGCGACGGGAGAACCGCTGGGCGTCGCGGGGGCATTCACGGTCGATGGCCTGGGTGGGCCGTACGTGGAGCGCATCGTGGGCGACTTCCACGGCGTGGTGGGGGTATCGCTGCCCCTGCTGCGCAGGCTGCTGCGCGGCCTGGGCGTCGACATCCACGAGCTGCGGACCGCGCGCTGATTGTGCACTCGGCACAACCTACGGGGTCGTAACCCAAGGAACCCCCAAGTTCATTGTAGATAACCGACAAAGGCACTGCTGCGGCCTTAGTCCGCGCACCAAAGTTCTCGGTACCCCGGCCCGCGCACCCCGGGCGAGCCCCGGGCACGCGCTACCGTGATGGACGTGTCTGCCTTCTCCTCTGTCCTCATTGCCAATCGTGGCGAGATCGCCGTCCGTGTGATCCGCGCGTGTGCGGACGCGGGGCTGACGTCCATCGCCGTCTACGCGGAGCCCGACAGGGATGCCCCGCACGTGCACCTCGCGGACGAGGCCTATGCGCTCGGAGGGTCCACTGCAGCCGAGACGTACCTCGACATCTCGCGGATCATCGACGTGGCGCTCCGCTCTGGTGCGCAGGCTGTCCATCCGGGATATGGGTTCCTCGCGGAGAACGCGGGGTTCGCACGCGCCGTCATCGAGGCCGGCCTCACCTGGATCGGCCCGTCGCCCGCTGCGATCGACGCACTGGGAGACAAGGTCTCGGCGCGCCACATCGCGCAACGCGCCGGCGCCCCGCTGGTCCCCGGCACCAAAGACCCGGTCGCTAACGCGGAAGAGGTCCTCACCTTCGCGGACGAGTTCGGCCTTCCCGTGGCGATCAAGGCGGCCTTCGGTGGCGGCGGCCGCGGCCTCAAGGTCGCCCGCACCCGCGAGGAGATCCCCGAGATGTTCGACTCCGCGACCCGCGAGGCGGTCTCCGCCTTCGGCCGCGGCGAGTGCTTCGTCGAGCGGTTTCTCGACCGCCCGCGTCACGTCGAGACCCAGTGCCTGGCGGACCGCCACGGCAACGTCGTGGTGGTGTCCACTCGCGACTGCTCGCTGCAGCGCCGCCACCAGAAGCTCGTCGAGGAGGCCCCCGCGCCGTTCCTGACGGACGAGCAGAACGCCACGCTGGTCCGTTCGAGCGAGGCGATCCTGCGCGAGGCCGGGTACGAGGGTGCCGGAACCTGCGAGTTCCTGGTGGGCGTCGACGGCACCATCTCGTTCCTCGAGGTCAACACCCGCCTCCAGGTCGAGCACCCGGTGACGGAGGAGGTCACGGGCGTGGACCTGGTGCGCGAGCAGTTCCGCATCGCCGCAGGAGAGTCCATCACGGACCTCGCCCCCGTGACCCGCGGCCACTCCATCGAGTTCCGCATCAACGGCGAGAACCCCGCGCTCAACTTCATGCCCTCCCCCGGCCGCCTTCACACCCTGCGCTTCCCGACCGGGCCCGGTGTCCGGATCGACGCCGGCGTGCGCGAGGGCGACACCGTCTCCGGGAACTTCGACTCGATGATCGCTAAGGTGATCGTCACCGGATCCACGCGAGAGCAGGCGATCGCCCGTTCTCGACGCGCGCTGGCCGAGATGGTGGTCGAAGGCATGCCGACGGTGCTGCCCTTCCACCGCGCGGTCCTCGACGCCCCCGAGTTCGTGGCCGCACAGGGGGACTTCGGCATCTACACCACCTGGATCGAGTCCGAGTTCGCAGACACGGTCGCGGCGCTGGGCGGCGCCGGCGCCGGCGCGGATCAGGAGCACGAGGCGGAGGCCACCGAGCGCGTCATCGTGGAGGTCGGCGGCAAACGTCTCGAGGTCGTGCTGCCCGCGTCGCTCGCCCAGGCCGGCCGCGCGGGAGCCCGCCGCGGCGCACCGGCTCGACGCGGTGCCCGCCGCACCGGAAATGGAGCGGCCCGATCCGCGTCCGGCTCGACGCTCACGTCGCCCATGCAGGGCACGATCGTGAAGATCGCCGTCGAGGAGGGCGCCGTCGTTGCCGAGGGCGACCTCGTGGTGGTGCTCGAGGCGATGAAGATGGAACAGCCGCTGCTCGCTCACAAGGCCGGGGTGGTGACCGGCCTCCAGCATGCCGTGGGCGCGTCCGTGAGCTCCGGCACCCTCATCTGCGATATCGCCGACGCCACCTGACCGCGCCGCTCGGCAGGTAGCGTGTCCCTATGATCTCCGCTCAGCGTCGCGCGCTCTTTCTCGTAGCAGTGGCGTCATGGCTGCTGCTCGACTCGATCCGTACCGCCGGCCCGCTGCTGGTCCCTCTCTACGAGGACTCCCTGATCATCGCGGTGGCCGCCGCCATCGGCACCTTCGCGGGCGGCGGCGTGCTGGCGTGGCTCGCGGCCATGGTCGGTCGCCACTTCGGTCATGGCATCGTGGTGCTGTACCTGCTGGGAGTGCTGGCGGTGCTGCGTCTCGGGCTGCCCTTCATCGGCGGCGGCTGGCTCATCGCCGCGGGCCTGTACCTGGTGGCCTTCGCCATCGCGGGTGTGGTGATGACCACCCGCGTCGCCATCGGCAACGGTGGGTCGGGGACGGCGCTGGCCGGCACTGCGCTGGGCGTGGCCGCAGCCGTGGTCGAACACACCGTCCTGCGCACGTGGGACGCCGTGTGGCGCGAGGACCTGCTGGGCTGGATCGCGATGGGCCTCGTCGCGGCGCTCGCCATCGCCGCGGGTGCCCTGGGTCGCACTCTCGAGCCGGCTCCTTCTTCTCGCGGGTGGTGGGCGTTCGGGCTTCACTGGTCATTGCTCGTCTTCGCGTTCGCCAACGTCGGCTGGGTGAACGCCCAGACCGACCTGCGGATGTCTGCGGGCGCCGCGATCACCATCGTGTCCCTGTGCCTGGGAGCCGGGCTCGCGGCGCAGG
Source organism: Demequina ureilytica (assembly GCF_048553575.1). Lineage (NCBI taxonomy): Bacteria > Bacillati > Actinomycetota > Actinomycetes > Micrococcales > Demequinaceae > Demequina > Demequina ureilytica. The sequence goes on from NZ_JBLZIE010000002.1 coordinate 503,884, forward strand.
TCCACCGCGTGTCCCGCGTCGTCACTGCAGTCATCGCAGCCGTGGGCGCAGTCGCGCTCGCGGTCGTGATGCTGCTGCCGGGAACGGACGCCGCCCTCGCTCTCCCGGTCGCAACTGCTGCGACGACGCTCGCCGCCGCTCACGCGCTGCGACCCGCCGCCAGCACGCCGGCAAGGCGGCTCGTCGCTGCCCTCGTTTTCGGTCTCGCGATGATCGGTCCCGCGCTCGTGATGCAACTCGACTACGAGATCTCGCTCGGCGTGCCGCCGCTCACCGTCGCCGTCGCGGCTGGCGTCGCCGTGCTGACCTATGGAACGTGGCGGGCGTGGTCCGCAGACGGCGCGGCGGACGCCCGGGCTGCGGGTCTCGAGCCAGACCGCACGCACGGCACTGACGACTCCGTCCTCGAGCCGGACTCCCACTCCCCCGATGTCGCACCCGAGGGCAACACCCGCCCGTCCGGGTGGATCGCACCGGGCGTGCCGCTCGCGGCGGCGCTCGGCGTGGTCGCCGCCATCGGGGTGGGCGCGTGGACGCATACGACGTACGAGCAGCCGCGCGTGTACTCGGCCGATTTCATCCAGGCGCCGTACGTCACGTCCTGGAATGTCCACTTTGGCGTCACCCACGAGGCCGGCGCAGGACCGCGAGTGGACCCCGACGAGATCGCCGCAGCGCTGCAGGGCACTGATGTCGCGATGCTCCAGGAGGTTCAGCGCGGCTGGCTCCTCGGAGGCGGGACCGACATGGTGGAGTTCCTCGCGGGCGAGCTCGACCTCCCCTACTCCTTCGCCGCGGCGCACGACCGCCAGTTCGGCAACCTCATCCTCACCTCTCGCCCCCACGCGGATCCCCGCACGCTCGAGCTGTCGTACGGCGACGGCCCCCAGGGTCGCAGCGCGCTCGCGGTGGACTTCATGGGGGCGACGTACGCCTCCGCGCATCTGCAGTCCACGGACGACGCGGACCAGACGCGGGTCACCCAGGTGGAGGAGCTCCTCGCATGGTTGGACGCGCCCCAGCCCACCGTCGTCGGCGGCGACTTCAACGTCGAGCCCGGCTCTCCGGTGCACCGGGCGATGATCGACGCCGGCTTCGCCAGCGCGCAGGAGGAGATCGGCGTCATCGGCCCCACCTACGTGGGCCCCGACCTCACGGGCGAGCAGGCGGCGCAGATCGACTACCTCTTCGGGCGCAACGTCGAGTTCACCGAGTTCGAGTTGCGCTCGCTGCCGTGGTCCGATCACTGGCCGCTGACCGCCCGTGCGAGCACCGGCGCGCTTGCGCCCACGGACCCCGAGGCGGATCTCAACGAGGTGCAGCCCGCACCTGCGCCCTCACCCTCGCCGAGCGCATCGGCCAGCCCGAGCCCGTCGCCAAGCGACTAGCTCGCACCCGTCAGCGCTCGCTGGGCTCCTGCATGTGATGCAGGCGGCGCGCCACCTCCGAGGTGGTGCCCGACAGCGAGGGATACACAGTGAAGGCGCTCGCGACGTCATCCACCGTGAGGTGATGGGCCACTGCCAGCGACAGCGGGAAGATGTGCTCGCCCGCGCGCGACCCCACGATGACCGCGCCAAGAATCTGCCCGGTGACGGTGTGACCGAAGATCTTCACGAACCCCGTGTCGATGCCGAGCATCTTCGCGCGCGGATTGCGGGCGAGGTCGAGCTTGGAGACCTCGTAGAAGATGCCGCGCTCGATCAGCTCGGCCTCGGTGGCGCCGACCGATGCGATCTCGGGGGCGGTGAACACGTTCGCGGCGACGGTTCCCAGGTCGAGCGGGTGCACGGCGTCGCCGAGCGCGTGCGCCATCGCGATGCGGCCCTGGGTCGCCGCGACCGAGGCGAGCGGCAGCACCCCGGTGCAGTCTCCCGCCGCGTAGACACCCCGCGCGGTCGTGCGCGAGACGCGGTCCACGCGGATGTTGCCACGTTCGTCGAGCTCGACGCCCGCCTCTTCCAGCCCGATGCCGTAAGTGTTCGGCACCGATCCCACGGCCATCAGGCAGTGCGATCCCTCGATCACGCGGCCGTCGGTGAGGGTGACACGGACCCCGTCACCCGTGTTCTCTACGGCCGCAGCCCGCGACTCCCCCAGCACCGTCATGCCGCGCGAGGAGAACACCTCCTGGATGAGATCGGCGGCCTCCGGGTCCTGGGTCGCGAGCACCCGCTCACCAGATGAGATGAGAGTCACCTCGCAGCCCAGCAGCCGGTATGCCCCAGCGAATTCTGCGCCGGTCACGCCCGAGCCCACGACGATGAGGTGCTCGGGAAGGGCATCGATGTCGTACAGCTGCTTCCAGGTGAGGATCCGCTCTCCATCGGGCTCCGCCGTGGGCAGCGTGCGCGGCCGCGCGCCCGTCGCGATCAGCACCGCATCGGCTTCGATGATCTCGCCATTCACCTCGACCTCGGTGGGGCTGAGCAGCCTTGCCTCGCCGTCGATGACCTGGATGTCGTTGGTCGCCATCCTCGTGGCGATGTCGTGCGACTGCTTGAGCACGAGCTTGCGCACGCGCTCGTTGACCGCAGCGAGGTCCACCACGTGCTCCGCGAACTCCCGCGTGCCGGTGCCGTCGGCGTCCCGGATGCCCAACTGCGGGGCGCGATCGGCGATGGTGCGCCACTCGGCGGTCGCAATGACCGTCTTGGACGGCATGACGTCCGTCAACACGGCGTTTCCGCCGAGGCCCTGGCGCTCGATGAGCACCACCTCGGCTCCCTCCTTGACGGCGACCAGCGCCGCCTCGTATCCGCCCGGGCCGCCGCCGATGATCACAATGCGAGTTGCCATGCGTCCATTGTTGCGCAACTCCTCGCGCGCGCCGAAGATCCGGCGTGAGACGCAGTCAGCCGCCCAGCTTGCGCATCGGCCGTGCACAAGTGCGTCCCGGCGATAGTCTCGAGGTATGACTGATGCATTCACCCGAGCCTCCGAGGCCGCCGAGACCCTGCGCGCCGCCACCGGCGTCGACCACTTCGATATCGCCCTGATCCTGGGCTCCGGTTGGGGCGGCGCGGCCGACCTCATCGGGGAGGAGATCTCGTCCGTGCCCGCGGCGGACCTGCCCGGGTTCGACGCGCATGCCGTTGCCGGCCACTCCGCGGACATGCGCGCGCTGCGCACCGAGGACGGCCGCCACATCCTCGTGCTGGGCGCGCGTCAGCACTACTACCAGGTGCGGGATGCGGGCAAGGTCGCTCACGCGGTGCGGATGGCCGCCGCTGCGGGGTGCAAGCAGCTGGTGGTCACCAACGGCTGCGGGTCGACGCGCCCCGAGGTCGGTCCTGGGTCCGTGGTGCTGATGTCCGATCACATCAACTTCACCGGCGCGACGCCGCTCGAGGGCGCCACGTTCGTCGACATGACCCAGACGTACTCGCCGCGCTTGCGCGACCTGGCGCTGTCGATCGACCCTGAGCTGCCCAGCGGTGTCTACATCCAGTTCTCAGGCCCTCAGTACGAGACTCCGGCCGAGGTGCGCATGGCGACCACCCTCGGGGCGGACCTCGTGGGCATGTCCACCGCTCTTGAGGCGATCGCGGCCCGCGAGGCGGGGCTGGAGATCCTGGGACTGTCGCTCGTCACCAACCTCGCCTCCGGGATCGGCGGCGACAACCTCAACCACCAGGAGGTGCTCGACGTGGGTTCGTCTTCAGGACCGCGCATCTCGCGGCTGCTGGCCGACATCGTGGAGGGAATGCGATGACGGACATCGCCACGCTCGCCGAGGAGTGGATCGCCGACGACCCCGACGCCGACGCCCAGGCGGAGCTGGAGGCGGTGCTCGCCGCGCACAGGGCGGGGGACGCCAAGGCGAGCGACGACCTCGCCGACAGGTTCCGGGGCCCGCTCGAGTTCGGCACGGCCGGACTGCGCGGGCGGCTGGGTGCCGGCCCGAACCGCATGAACCGCGCCGTCGTGATCCGCGCGGCGTCCGGCCTCGCTCGGTATTTGACCGATGCGCTCGTCCAGCTCGGCATCGAAGGTCCGGCCCGCGTGGTGGTCGGCTACGACGCGCGCCACGGCTCTCGCCAGTTCGCGGTCGACACGGCCGCAGTGATGACGGCCGCCGGCCACGATGCGCTGCTGCTGCCTCGCACGCTACCGACGCCGGTGCTCGCGTATGCGACTCGGGCGCTCGACGCCGACGCGGGCGTGATGGTCACCGCATCACACAATCCGCCGCAGGACAACGGCTATAAGGTCTACCTCGGTGGACGCGTGGTGCCCGGCGACGGCCAAGGCGCGCAGATCGTGCCGCCCTACGACGCTGAGATCGCGGCGCGCATCGCGGCCGTCGAGACCGTCACCTCGGTGCCGCGCGCGGAAGCCGGCTGGACCACGCTGGACGAGGATGTGGTGCACGACTACGTGGCCGCGGCGGCAGCGGTGGCGGGGCCTCCCGCGCAGGCCGACGCAGCCGCGCGTGCGGCCGTGCGGATCGTCCTCACCCCCCTGCATGGTGTGGGCGGCGACACCGTCGAGGCGGCGCTGCGCGCCGCAGGCTTCACCGACCTGCACACGGTTCCCGAGCAGGCCGAGCCCGACCCCGACTTTCCCACGGTCGACTTCCCCAACCCCGAGGAGCCCGGCGCGATCGACCTGTCGCTGGCCTTGGCTGAGAAGGTCGACGCCGACGTGGTCATCGCCAATGACCCGGATGCCGACCGCGCGGCGGTCGCCACCGTCCTGGACAGGCAGTGGCGCATGCTCCATGGCGACGTGGTGGGCTCGCTGCTCGGCGAACGGGTGGCGGCCCGCGTGGGCCACGGCGAGGCGCCCGGCTCGGCTGTGCTGGCCAACTCGATCGTCTCCTCCCAGCAGCTCGCGCGCATTGCCGAGCACCACGGACTAGCTCACGCGAACACGTTGACTGGCTTCAAGTGGATCGCCCGCGAGCCCGGGCTGGTGTTCGGCTACGAGGAGGCACTGGGGTACTGCGTGGCTCCGGACCTGGTGCGCGACAAGGACGGCATCAGCGCGGCCGTCATGGTGGCGGACCTGGTCGCCGAGCTGAAGGCCGCGGGCCGCACCCTGGCCGATGCGATCGACGACCTGGCACGCGAGCACGGCGTCTATCTCAGCCGGCAGGTCTCGGCGCGGTTCACGGATGTCGCGGAGATTCCGGCGCTGATGACCCGCCTGCTGGACTCGCCGCCTGCCACCCTTGCGGGCTCGCCCGTGACCAAGACGGACGACATGAACGACGGCTTCCAGGGGTTGCCGCCGACGAACGGCTTGCATCTCGCAACCGAGTCCGGCGCGAGAGTCATCATCCGTCCGTCGGGAACCGAACCGAAGGTCAAGGCCTACCTCGAGGTGATCGCACAGGTGGACGGAGACGTGGGCTCAGCCCGCGAGCGAGCGGAGCGAGCAATGGCGGACCTGGAGACCGACGTTCGCGCCCTCCTCGCCTAACCCTCCCTGTCCGGCACTCACTGTCGCCTAGGGCGAGTGCTGGCGTCCTCTCCGGCACTCATTGTCGGGTGACGTACTCCTTGAGGTGCTGACCGGTGAGCGTCGAGCCGTCCTCGACGAGCTGGGCCGGTGTGCCCTCGAACACGATCCGACCGCCGTCGTGTCCGGCACCCGGTCCCAGGTCGATGATCCAGTCCGCGTGCGCCATCACCGCCTGGTGGTGCTCGATGACGATCACGGACTTACCGGAGTCGACCAGCCGGTCCAGCAGCCCGAGCAGTTGCTCGACGTCCGCGAGGTGCAGCCCGGACGTGGGCTCATCGAGAACGTAGACGCCCCCGGCATCGGCCATCGACACCGCGAGCTTGAGACGCTGACGCTCCCCGCCTGACAGGGACGTGAGGGGTTGGCCGAGCGTGAGATATCCGAGCCCGACCTCCGCAAGCCGCGCCAGCACCTTGTGGGCCGCAGGGGTCCGGGCCTCGCCTTCTGAGAAGAAGGCCGCGGCCTCGTCGACCGACATCGACAGCACCTCGTGGATGTCGCGGCCGCCAAGCGTGAGTTCGAGCACTGCGGCGTGGAACTGCTTACCGCCGCACTCCTCGCAGGTGGTGGTGACCGTCGACATGGGACCCAGGTCCGTCTCGATCACGCCCGAACCTTTGCACGTGGGGCACGCACCCTCGGAATTGGCGCTGAACAGCGCGGCCTTGACCCCGTTGGCCTTCGCGAACGCCTTGCGGACCGGCTCCAGCAGGCCCGTATAGGTCGCGGGGCTCGACCGGCGCGAGCCGCGGATCGCGGTCTGGTCGATCGCCACGACGCCCTCGCGCCCCGCGACCGAGCCGTGGATGAGCGAACTCTTGCCCGAGCCGGCGACCCCAGTCACCACTGTCAGCACGCCGGTGGGGATGTCCACGCCCACGCCCTGAAGGTTGTGCGCCGATGCGCCGCGCACCTCGATCGCGCCGTTCGGCTCGCGCACCTCGTCCTTAAGGGAAGCGCGGTCCCCCAGATGGCGGCCGGTGAGAGTATCCGCGTCACGGAGGGCGTCAACAGTGCCCTCGAACACAACCTCGCCTCCCGCGGAGCCCGCGCGCGGCCCCAGGTCCACCACATGATCGGCGATCGCGATCGACTCGGGCTTGTGCTCGACGACCAACACCGTGTTGCCCTTGTCTCGCAGCCGCAGCAGCAGCCCGTTCATGCGCTGGATGTCGTGCGGATGCAGGCCCACGGTGGGCTCGTCGAAAACGTAGGTGACGTCGGTGAGCGCGGACCCCAGGTGACGGATCATCTTGGTGCGCTGCGATTCGCCGCCCGAGAGCGTACCGGTGGGCCGGTCCAGCGACAGGTAGCCGAGCCCGATCTCCACGAACGACTCCAGAGTCTCCCCCAACGCCGCGAGCAGCGGGGCGACGGAGGGCTCGTCCAAGCCGCCCGCCCACTGGGCGAGCTCGGAGATCTGCATCGCACACGCATCGGCGATGGAAATACCGCCGATGCGCGACGATCGCGCACCCTCCGACAGCCGCGTCCCTTCGCACTCGGGGCACGTCTGGAAGGTGACTGCGCGCTCCACGAAGGCGCGGATATGCGGCTGCATCGACTCCTTGTCCTTGGACAGCATCGACTTCTGGATGCGCGGCACCAGGCCCTCGTAGGTCATGTTCATGTTGTCGAACTTGATCTTGCGTGGCGCCGCGTAGAGGAAGTCCTCGCGCTGCTTCTTGGTGAAGTCCTTGATGGGCTTGTCGGCCGGCACCACGGCCGTGAAGATGCGCACGTACCAGCCGTCGGCGGTGTAGCCGGGCACGGTGATCGCACCGGCGTTCAGCGATTTGGACTCGTCGAACAGCTGGGTGAGGTCGATGTCGCTGACGTGTCCCATGCCGTCGCATCGCGGACACATGCCGCCGGTCTGCGTGAAGGCAACCTTCTGGGTCTTCTTGCCCCCGCGCTCGATGGTGATCGCCCCCGCTGCCTTCACCGACGGCACGTTGAACGAGTAGGCATTAGGGGACCCCGCGTGAGGCTGGCCCAGGCGACTGAACAGGATGCGCAGCAGCGCGTTGGTATCCGTCGCGGTGCCGACCGTCGAGCGCGCGTTGGCGCCCATGCGCTCCTGATCCACGATGATCGCGGTGGTGAGGCCCTCGAGCGTGTCCACGTCGGGGCGATCCATGCTCGGCATGAACCCCTGCACGAACGCGGGATACGTCTCATTGATCATGCGCTGCGACTCGGCGGCGATGGTGCCGAACACGAGCGAGCTCTTGCCCGAACCCGAGACCCCCGTGAACACCGTGAGGCGCCGCTTGGGGATCTCGACCGAGACGTCCTTGAGGTTGTTCTCCCGGGCGCCGCGCACTGTGATGAAGTCGTGGCTATCCGCCGTGTGGTCGGTCATGGTGGTCCTCCCCTGGGGCGCGGCCGTCGCTGCGACACGATTGTGCCACCCGCGCTCTGTCCGGCACTGGTTGTCGCCTACGCGCGTTCGCGGCCCGCTGTCCGGCACTCACTGTCGCGTACGGGCGGCCGATGCGCGGGCCGGCTCGGTCGGCGCGCGACACTGAGTGCCCGCCAGGATTCACGGGCGCGCCAAAACCGGCGCTCAGCGCCCGCTAGGGCGCTAAGGCGGGAAGGGGTGCGGAGAGGGCGAGGAGTTAGTAGCCCGCGGGCTCCGGAGCGGTGGCCGGGACCGAGTCGCCGTCCAGTCCATCCAGGACCGCACGGGTGCCCGACAGCCCCAAGCGCGTGGCGCCGGCGTCGATCATGGCGAGGGCCGCATCGGCCGTGCGAATGCCGCCCGAGGCCTTGACGCCCAGGCGCCCACCCACCGTGTCGGCCATCAGCCGCACGGCCTCGACCGTCGCGCCGCCGGCGGGATGGAAGCCGGTCGAGGTCTTGACGAAGTCTGCGCCGGCGGCCTCGGAGGCGCGGCACGCGCCCACGATCGCCTCGTCGGTCAGGGCAGCAGACTCGATGATGACCTTGAGAACCTTGCCCTCGGGCACGGCCCCGCGCACGGCGGCCACGTCGGCCTCCACGTCGTCGAACCGGCCGTCGTTGGCTGCGGCGATGTCGATCACCATGTCGATCTCGTCGGCGCCCTGCGCGATGGCGAGCGCGGCCTCTGCGGCCTTCACTGACGAGTGGTGCTTGCCCGACGGGAAGCCGCACACCACCGCCACCGCGAGGCCCTCCGGCACGTCCACCGGCAGCATCGACGGGGACACGCATACGGAGAACACGCTCAGTTCGGCGCCCTCCGCCACAAGCGCCTTGACGTCGGCGGGGGTCGCCTCGGGCTTCAGCAGGGTGTGGTCGACGTAGCGGGCGAGTTCGTCGCGAGAAAGGGTCATGGCGTTCCTCCAAAAGATCATAAGGGTCTGGGTCCAGCCTACGCGCGCCGCCGTGTTGCCACCCGCGCGGGCGCGTGGGATCCTCGAGGCCAGAGCCGGAACCCGGCTCCCGGACGAGGTGACGTACCCGGTGGCACGACAAGACGTCTCAGGAGGAAAACGTCATGTCGTGGATCGTGCTCATCATCTCTGGGGTGCTCGAGGCCGTCTGGGCGACCGCGCTCAGCCGAAGCGAGGGATTCTCCCGCCTGTGGCCGTCCGTGATCTTCGGAGTCGCCCTGATCGCGAGCATGGGCGGGCTCGCGTACGCGCTCCGCACCCTGCCCGTCGGCACCGCGTATGCGGTCTGGGTAGGGATCGGCGCGGCACTGACCGTCATCTATGCGATGGCCACCGGCGCCGAGTCGTTCTCTGTCGTCAAGGTGCTGCTGATCCTCGGGATCGTGGCTTGCGTCGGGGGCCTCAAACTCGCTCACTGACTCCCCGGCGACAATGAGTGCCGGACAGCGGTCGCCGAGGAGCCAGATGCGACAACCAGTGCCGGACGGGGCTAGAGGTCGACGCCGAACCCTTCGAGGATCAGCTCGGCGAGGTCGCCGCGCTCCTCGTAGGGCAGGAATGCGCCCCACGCGGCGGACAGCGTCGCCTCGAGCAGGTCGTCCTTGGTCCAGCCAGCCTCCACGAGAGCGGCGAACTCGCCCGACATCGACACGCCCGAGACGAGGCGGTTGTCCGTGTTGATGGTCACCGCGAAGCCGAGATCGCGTAAGGAGTGGATCGGGTGGTCCTCGATGGACGTCGCCGCAGCCGTGTGAAGGTTCGACGTGGGGCACAGCTCGAGCGGGATCTGCTGGTCAAGCGCGTGACGAGCAATCAGGCCGAGCTCGGGCTCGTCGGTGCCGAATCCCTCGATGTCTTCGTGGATTCGCGCTCCGTGGCCGATCCGGCGGGCACCCTGGAACAGGGCGTCGTCCACCGAGTCCGCGCCTGCGGCCTCACCGGCGTGGATGGTGACCGGCATATGCGCAGCGCGCAGCGCGGTGAAGGCGGCGGCGTGGTTGCTCGCAGGGAACCCTGCCTCGGGGCCTGCGATGTCGAAGCCCACACAGCAGCGGTCGCGATTGACGATCGCGAGCGCGGCGATCTCGTCAGAGCGGTCCAGGTGGCGCATCGCGTCGAGCAATGCGCCGGCACGGATGGTGCGGCCCGCCTCGGCGGCCTCCCCCACGCCCTCCTGGATGCCCGCCTGCACGGCCTCGACGACCTGCTGGAGTTCGAGGCCCCCTGCGACGTGCTGCTCGGGTGCGTAGCGGAGCTCGGCGTAGATCACGCCGTCGGCGGCGAGGTCGATGACGGCTTCTCGCGCCACGCGGCGCAGGTTGTCCTCGGTCTGCATCACGGCGGTGGTGTGGGCGAACGCCTCGAGGTAACGCACGAGGTCGCCGGAGTTCGCGTTGTTCACGAAGATCGTCGCGAGCTCGTCGGGGTCGGTCGAGGGCAGCTCGTGGTCGATCTCGGCCGCCAGCTCGATCAGAGTCGAGGGTCGCAGGCCTCCGTCGAGGTGATCGTGGAGGAGGACCTTGGGGAGGGAGACGATGTCATCGTGGGTGAGGCTCATGTGACCAGGCTAGTCGTGGTGCGGCCGTGCTGCAGTCACGCCAGCGGCAAGCTGTCGCCGATGGTCCCCGGGCGGGGACCTCGCCCGGCGCGCGATGCCCACGCTCGGTAACGTGGAAGGCCCATTCACGACGCAGCAGCCCGTGGGAAGGAACGATGCCGCACCCCGACGAGACCCCGCCGCCGCACCCCATCGACGCACGCCCGCCCAGCGAGCCCGATGCATTGGTCTCCGCACACGTGGATGACGCTGATATGTCGCTCGCCGGGGGGCACCGCTTCACCCGCCTCGCCGCGCTGGGGTTGGCCGCAGTCCTCGCCGGCGCGGTGCCCTTCCTGGTTCTCATGACTCTGGTCCAAGCGGAATGGGCACCGCTGGTCAGGCTCGACGTCGAGGTGGCGGAGGGCCTCAACGAGGTCGCCAACGAGTCCCCGATCCTGGTGACGGTGCTGGAGTACATCACCGAGATCGGCGGTGGCGCGACAGCCGCCTACGTGCTCGGCGTCACTGCCGCGTTCATGCTGGTGCGCCGCCAGTACCGGCTGGCCGCCTACCTTGCTGTCACCGGACTAGGCCTCGCCGTCCTGGCACCTGTCACCAAGGCTTACGTCGACCGTGTCCGCCCAGACGTCGCCCTCCCAGTCTCCGAGCTTCCGACGAACGCCAGCTTTCCGAGCGGGCATGCGATGACCGCAACAGTGGTGTGGGGAGCGGTGGCGTTGGTGGCGCTGTCCGTCATCCGCCCCTCTCACCGACCAGCGCTGGTAATCGGCACGGTTGTGTTCATCCTGCTCACGGGGTTCACGCGGCTCGCCTTGGGCGTGCACTTCGTGAGCGATGTCGTCGCCGGATGGGCTCTCGGCGCCTTGTGGCTGGCCATCACTACAGCCACATTCCGGCGATGGCTGCGATATCGCAACGAGCCACGCGAACCCGGCCTTGGCGAGCAGCCCACCCTGGGCCTGCGTGCGGCGCCGGTGAAGGAGAGCATTCTCCCTCAGGGCCGGCGCTCGATCATGCAGCTGGCCGTCGCGGGGCTCATCATCGCGATCGTCATCGCGGGCGCAGGGATCGCGGCCTTCGGCTCGTCCGCAGGGAACGCCGTGATGGAGTGGGACACGCGGGTCACCCAGTCCGTTCTCGACTCGAGGACGCCCGAACGGGTGGATGCGGCGCACGCCGTCGCGGGACTGTCGGGCACCTGGGGCATCGTTGCGGTGGCGATCACCGGCATCATCATGGGGCTCGCCTTCAGGGGCAGTTGGCGACCCGCAGTCTTCGTGATCGTGGCCGTCGTCGGCGAGCTCGTGCTCTACCTGATCACCAGCCAGGCCGTTGGCCGGGCCCGGCCTCTCGACAACGACTACACGTCGAGCCTGCCCCAGGGCGGGAGCTTTCCTTCCGGCCACGTCGCCGCGGCGGTCGCCAGCTACGGCGCGCTGTGCGCGCTCGCCATCACCTACCTGCATAGCCGTTGGCGCTGGCTCGCCGTCGCGCCCGTGGTCGTGATCGTCACCGCGATCATGGTGGCGCGGGTGATGCTGGGCGCGCACCACGTGCTCGACGTTCTGGGCGGGCTGCTTCTCGGCGTGCTGTGGCTGTTCGCGGTCGTCCGAGTATTGCTCTCGCCTCCGTACGCCGCGGTGCCGGAGCGGCGTCCCTAGAGACCGGCCCTTATGGCGGCACACCTGCGGACCGTCAGGAGCGGCGGCGTGCCTTCGGAAGTACCATCCAGCTCGCGCGCGTCCATTGCCCGTATGCGGGCTCCTTGGGTCCCGCGCCGTACATGCGCGCCTCGGCGAGCGGCAGCACCCGTCCCGAGCCTGGCTCGTACACCTGGAATCCGTGCTCCGTGCGGCCCGTGAGCAGCACCACGTGGCGCGGCATGACCGTCGACAGGCCCGAGCGCGAGTCCCCGGAGGTGTACAGCGGCACCGGGATGCCGTCGCGCAGGGCAGCCGATGCGTGGGCGATGGCCGCGGCTACCGCGTCGGGGTCCGAATCGTCCAGCACCGCTCCGCGGAAGGCGAGGCCAGCGAATCGCGTCTCGTCGTCGACCCGCCACGGCGGCGTACCGAAGGCTCGCGGCCATGGCGCGCCAAGCACCGCCCGCCGGGTGGTCTGCGCGTGTAGCACCCGTTGCAGCGCGTGCCAGCGTTCGTCGATGGTGCGCGCGCCGGGCTCCCCGAGCGTGATTGCAAGGACCTCGCGGGGCAGGTAGTCGCCGAAGTGCCTGCCGGTCATGAGCCACGCTGCCACTAGCGGGTCGCCCATCATCAGCATCATCGCCATCACGGCAGCGCCGCAGGTGGTCTCGTCGACCTGCGTGGCCTTGACGTTCCCGAACCGCACGTGCCCCAGCCCCGCGCCAGCCGGATGCCGGATCGCCTGTTGCGCGGTGCGCGGAAAGGTGTCCCACGCGGCAGCGAAGCCGGCGATCGCGGTGATGGGCGCGCCCGAGGCAACGGCGCGTTCGATGAGCCCCGCGTCGTCGCCCAGCGCGGCACGCGAGGTGTCGAGCGCCTTCGCATCGGCGGCCGATGCGCGGGCACGCACTCGCGCATACGCGCGGGTGAACACGGTGTCGGTATCGGGGCCGCCGCGCTGCGCGCGGCCGGCGGCATGCGCCGCCGAGTACCGGTCCGACCACCGACCGCGCAGGCCGAACGAGGCCGCGACGGACGCGGCCACGGACGTGGCGGTCCAGCCCACGCTCAGGTGGCCGTGCCCACGCGGTCGAGCACGATCTGCCTGTCGACGCCGGCTTCTGCCGAGATCTCGACCGCACCGTCGCCGCCGCAGGCCTCGGCCAGAGCCGCGATGCCCCGTGGCATCCTGGTGTCCGTCTCGGTGTGCAGCGTCATGATGACGTCGCCCTTGGAGACCCGTTCGCCCAGCGTGCGGTGCAAGGTGACTCCGGCCGATGCCTGGACCGGGTCCTCCTTGCGGGCGCGCCCCGCTCCCAGACGCCACGCGGCGACGCCCACGCCCAGTGCGTCGAGCCGAGTGATCACGCCGTCGGCCTCCGCGCGCACCTCCTCGATGTGCGGCGCGGTCGGCATGGTCGCATCGACGTCGCCGCCCTGAGCCGCAATCATGCGCCGCCAGGCGTCCATCGCGCGCCCGTCCTTCAGCGCCTCGGCCGGGTCAACGTTGGTGATCCCCGCACCGGCAAGCATCTCCTTCGCAAGAGCAACGGTCAGCTCGACCACGTCGGCCGGACCGCCCCCGGCGAGCACCTCGACGGACTCGGTCACCTCGAGACCGTTGCCGATGGTCCGCCCGAGCGGGGTCGACATGTCGGTGATCAGCGCGGAGGTGAAGACTCCCGCATCGGTCCCGAGTTCGACCATCGTGCGCGCGAGCTCGCGCGCCTGATCGAGGTCCTTCATGAACGCCCCCGAGCCGACCTTGACGTCGAGCACCAGCGTGCCTGTGCCCTCGGCGATCTTCTTGGACATGATCGAGGTGGCGATGAGCGGGATGGACTCCACGGTGCCGGTGACGTCGCGCAGCGCATAGAGCTTCTTGTCCGCGGGGGCGAGGCCGGAACCCGCCGCGCAGATCACTGCGCCCACGTCGCGCAGCTGAGCGTGCATCTGCTCATTGGACAGCGAGGCCTGCCAGCCCGGGATCGACTCGAGCTTGTCGAGAGTGCCTCCGGTGTGGCCAAGGCCTCGGCCCGAGAGCTGCGGCACGGCCACTCCGTAGGCGGCGACCAGCGGGGCGAGGGGAAGGGTGATCTTGTCGCCGACGCCGCCGGTTGAGTGCTTGTCCGCGGTGGGCTTGCCCAGATCCGAGAAGTCCAGCCGCTCGCCCGTGGCGATCATGGCGGCGGTCCAGCGCGCGATCTCCTGGCGGCTCATGCCGCGTTGGAGGATCGCCATGGCGAGCGAGCTCATCTGCTCGTCCGCGACGGCGCCCCGCGTGTAGGCGTCGACGACCCAGTCGATCTGGTCGTCGCTCAGGGTGCCTCCGTCGCGCTTGACGCGAATCACGTCGACGGCGTCGTGTCTCTCAGTCATGACACCCTTCCCAGGTCGTCGGGCCCGAATGCTCCGGGCAGGAACTCGTCCATCGTCAGGACACCGTCGGCCGTGTCGACCAGCAGCGCGCGGCCGCCGTGCTCGAACAGCAACTGCCGGCAACGCCCGCACGGAGCGAGCAGGCTGCCGTGAGCGTCCACGCAGGTGAAGGCCACCAGCCGCCCGCCGCCGTGATCGGTGTGGAGCTTCGAGACGAGCGCGCACTCGGCGCACAGCGTGAGGCCGTAGCTCGCGTTCTCGACGTTCGCTCCCACCACGGTCTCGCCGGACTCGGTCAGAGCGGCGGCGCCCACGGGAAACTTCGAGTACGGCACGTACGCTCGGGTCGAGACCTCGCGTGCCGCGGCGCGCAGGGCCTCCCAGTCGATGTCGAGCATGGCCCTCCTACTTCTTGTACGGGGTGCCCTCGGCGGCCGGCGGGCGTGCATGGCCCACGAGTCCGGCGACGGCCAGGATGGTCGCGAGGTACGGCGTCATCGCGAGGAACTGGGACGGGATGTCGGAGCCGATGATGCCCAGCTGCACACGCAGCGCGTCTGCGAAGCCGAACAGCAGGGCCGCAGCCAACGCGCCCTTGGGGTTCCACCGACCCAGGATCATGGCGGCGAGCGCGATATAGCCCTTGCCTGCGGTCATCTCCTTGCCGAACGCGAGGCCGGAGGCCACCGTGAAGAATGCCCCGCCCAGCCCGGCGACCGCGCCGCCCAGCACCGTGTTGCGGATGCGCGTGCGGTTGACCTTGATGCCCACGGTGTCGGCGGCCTTGGGGTGCTCCCCGACGGAGCGGACGCGCAGTCCCCAGCGCGAGCGGAACAGCATGATCTGTAGCACGATCACGGCCGCGTACATGATGTAGACAAGCAGGTTCTGGTTGAACAGCACCGGACCGATCACGGGGATGCCGGACAGGATCGGGATGTCGATGCGGGCCATGCCCAGCGACCGGTTGAGGTCGGGGTTGTCGGTCATCACGGTGCTGTAGAAGAAGCTCGTGAGCCCCAGCACCAGCAGGTTCAGGACCACTCCGACGACGATCTGGTTGACCCAGTACTTGGTCGCGAAGATCGCGAGCAACAGCCCCACCAGGCCACCCGCCAGCGGAGCCGCGATCATCCCCACATAGGCGTTGCCAGCCATCGAGCCCACGAGCGCCGCGAGGAATGCGCCCGCCAGCAGTTGTCCCTCGATCGCGATGTTGATGATGCCAGAGCGCTCGCACAGCGTTCCCGCGAGCGCTCCGAACACGAGCGGCACCGCCAGGAACAGCGCGCTCGTGAGCAGCCCGGTCAGCTGGATCGTGGTGTTGTCGCGCCCGGCCCCGGCCCAGGTCAGCAGCGCCCCCATGACGGCCATGCCGAACACGATGGGGAGCCACAGTCCGACCTTGCGGTACTGGTTCGCGCGGTACGCCGTCCAGCCTGCCAGCAGAAGAGCAATGACGGAAAAGGTGATGGCAGCGATTTGTGCGGGGAGGCTCAGGCTCGGCAGCTTCACGAAGTCCGAGTTGGTGGCGATGACGAAGTTGGTCTGCGATCCCGCCGTCGTGGTCAACCCGAAGATCAGCAGAGAGATGAGTGCGACAACACCCAGGATGATGGAGGATCGCCACGACTTGGTACGGGGCGGCACAGGTGCGTCGCCCGCGGTGGGCGAGGTGGGTGTTCCGACCGTGGTGGTCATGCCGCCACCTCCTTCTCGTGGGCGGGGGCGGGCAACCGGAAGATCGACCTCACGAGCGGCGGCGCCGCGATGAAGAGCACGATCAGCGCTTGGATGACGAACACGATGTCGACGGGCAGCCCGGCCTGGACCTGCAGGGTGGGGCCTGAGGCGCGCAGCCCGCCGAACAGGATCGCCGCCATGACAGTGCCCAAGGGTCGCGAACGCCCCAGCAGCGCGACCGTGATCGCGTCGAAGCCGAGCGACCCAGCCGTCGCGGTGGTGAGCACCTTCTCGGTGCCGAGCACCTGCGCCGAGCCGGCGAGCCCCGCCAGCGCACCGGCGATCACCATGACCAGGACGTAACTCTTGGCGACGCTCATGCCCGCAGTGCGCGAGGCGCGCGGGTTTGCCCCCACGGCGCGGAACTCGAAGCCCAAGGTCGAACGCTCCATCAGCCACCAGACTCCCGCCGCGCACGCGAGGGCCAAGAGGAACCCCAGATGCAGGTTGAAGCCCGACCCGAGGATCAGCGGGTACTGCGAGGTCTCGTCCACGACTGGAGTGATGGGGTTGTTGCTGTCCGCACGCTGGAAGGACTCGAGCGTCAGCAGCCATGCCACGAAGTTGAGGGCGATGTAGTTGAGCATGATCGTGACGATGACCTCATGCGCGCCGGTGCGGGCCTTGAGGAAACCGGGGATGAACCCCCAGACCGCACCGCCGATGGCGGAGCCGACGACGGCGACGAGCAGATGGATCCCCCATGGCAGGTCCCAGGCGAACCCGACGTACGCGCCGAGGGTCGCTCCGATGAGGAGCTGGCCCTGGGCGCCGATGTTGAACAGTCCCGCGCGGAACCCAATGCCAAGGCCCAGCCCGGCGAAGATCAGCGGTGTCGCCATGGTCAGGGTCTGCGTGAAGGGCCGGATGAATGCGGTGAAGCTGTCCGCGTCGAGGTTCACCACGGCGCCCTGGAAGATCGCCGTGTAGGCGGCTCCGAGAGCCGCTCCCATGGCGGCGAAAGTGTCTCCCGGTCGGGAGAAGAAGTAGACGGACGCCTCACGCACGGCCTCGTCGGCGAAGATCACCAGGAGACCGCCGATCGCGAGCGAGGCCACCACGGCCATCACGACCACGAGCGTCGAACTCTCGAGGATCTCGCGCAGCACACCCCGCGATCGGTCGCCGCCGGACTCCGCGGAGTCCTGCTCGGGCTTCTCTGTCACGCTCGAGTCGCTCACGCGGCCTCCTCCTCGCCATGGGCCCCGGCCATCATGAGGCCGAGGGTGTCGCGATCCGTCTCCGGGGAGACGATGTCGACGACCTTGCCGTGGTACATCACCGCGATGCGGTCCGCGAGGGCGTAGACCTCGTCGAGCTCCGAGCTGACGATGATGACCGCCACACCCTTGTCGCGCTCCTCGATGAGACGCTTGTGCACGAACTCGATCGACCCGACGTCGAGGCCGCGCGTGGGTTGCGAGGCAATCAGCACCTTGAGGTCTCGCGCCAATTCACGGGCCAGCACCACCTTCTGCTGGTTGCCGCCCGACAGCGAACCGGTGAGTGCCTGGGTCGAGGTGGTGCGCACATCGAACCTCTCGACCTGCTCCTCGGCGTGTTCGCGCACGACCTTCGGGTCGATCGCACCGCGACGAGAGTACGGAGAGCGGTCGTAGAGGTCGAGGATCAGGTTGTTGGCAACCGTGAAGGCGGCGACCACGCCGTCCTCGGTCCGGTCCTCGGGGACGAAACCGATGCCCGCGTCGAGGTTTTGACGGATCGACCGGCTCTTCAACTCATTGCCGTCGAGGGTCACGCGGCCGCTAGTGATGGGGAGCAGCCCGAGGATCGCCTCGGCGAGTTCGGTCTGGCCGTTGCCCTGGACGCCCGCTACCGCGAGGATTTCGCCGCCGCGCACCTCGAGAGAGACGTCTTCCACGCGAGTCACGCCGGTGGCCTCGTCGACCATCGTCAGCTTCTCGACGCGCAGCATGGGCTCGCCCGGGTCGGCCTCGCCCTTGTCGACGGTCATCGAGACGTCGCGCCCGACCATCAGCGAGGCGAGCTCCTCCTGCGAATCGGTCGGCTTGGCCGTGCCGACCACCTTTCCGCGGCGGATCACGGTGATCGTGTCGGCGACGGCCTTGACCTCGCGAAGCTTGTGCGTGATGAGCACCACGGCGGTGCCGGAGTCGCGGAGCTGGCGGACAATCTCGAGCAGCTCGTCGGTCTCCTGGGGGGTGAGGACGGCGGTGGGTTCGTCGAGGATCAGCACCTCGGCGTCGCGCGAGAGGGCCTTGATGATCTCGACGCGCTGTTGGGCACCCACTGACAGGTCCTCGACGAGCGCATCCGGGTCGACGTCGAACCCGAACTTGTCGGACAGCTCGCGGACCTTGCTGCGGGCGGCGTCGAGGTCGAGCAGCTTGACGGGGCCCTTCACCTGCTCGTGGCCGAGCATGACGTTCTCGGCGACGGAGAACACGGGGACCAGCATGAAGTGCTGGTGGACCATGCCAATGCCCGCAGCCATGGCATCGCCCGGGCCCGCGAACGTCCGCACCTCGTCGTCGAGAAGGACCTCGCCCTCATCGGCGTCGTACAGGCCGAACAGCACGTTCATCAGCGTGGATTTGCCCGCGCCGTTCTCACCGAGGAGCGCATGCACCGTGCCCGGCTCGACGAGCAGGTCGATGCTGTCGTTGGCGGTGAAGTCACCGAACTTCTTGGTAATACCGCGGAGCTCAAGTTTCACGCCGTCGTCCTCCTCAGCCCGTGCCGCGGTCGCGGCCTGTCAAGTCAAGCACGAGGGGCGTGCCGCGTCTACGCGGCAC
>NZ_JBLZIE010000002.1:522906-571419 GCF_048553575.1 Demequina ureilytica
CACGCCCCTCGCCCTTGTTCAGAGGCTCGCGCCCCTAGGTTTCCTGCTAGCCAGCCGTCCCGGCCGCGATGTCGCCAGCGATGATGCCTGCGCGAATGTCCTCGATTGCGCTGAGGGTCTCATCGTCGATGGTGCCCTCTGCGAACTCGGCCACGCCCACGCCCTCGTTCTCCAGCGTGCCTACGTAAGGCTCGTTGGTGAAGCCGTCGATCGAGGTTTCGATGGTGTCGAAAACAGCGTTCGAGATCTGCTTCAGCACCGACGTGAAGACGATGTCGGAGTACTCGGGAGCGGACTCGGTCCAGTCGGAGTCCACGCCGACCAGCCACGCGTCACCAGCGGACTGGATCGCGGAAGCCGCACCCAGGCCCACGGGACCCGCGACCGGCATGACGATGTCGGCGCCCTGGTCGAGGAAGCCCTGCGTGATGTTCTGACCCTGCGTCTGGTCCTCGAAGTCACCCGAGAACGAGCCCTCGGCGCCGTCCCAGCCGAGCACCGTGACGTCGCTGCCGGTCTGCTCGTTGTAGTAGTTGGCACCTGCGAGGTAGCCGTCCATGAAGATCGACACGGTGGGGATGTTCACGCCGCCGAAGGTGGCGATCGTGCCCGTCTCGGAGGCGGCTGCGGCCGCGTAGCCGGCGAGGAACGCCGCCTCGTCGGTCTCGAAGAACATCGGCTTGATGTTCTCGATGGGCTCCTCGTAGCCGAAGTCCACGATCGCGAAGTTCACGTCGGGGTTGGCGGCGGCGGCAGCGGCCGTCGCGTCGCCGAGCAGGAAGCCGACCGTGATGATCAGGTCGCAGCCAGCAGCAACCTGAGCGTCGAGGTTGGGTCCGAAGTCGCTCTCTGACGTCGACTCGGCCTCGGCGATCTCGATGCCGAGCTCTTCGCTCGCGCGGACCAGTCCGTTGTAAGCGGACTCGTTGAACGAGGCGTCGTCGAAGCCACCCTGGTCGGAGACCATGCAGGCCTTGTAGTCGACGGTCTCGGCGGGGGCCTCAGCGGAGGTCGTGGAGCCAGCGGTCTCGGACGAGGTGGGCTCGTCCTCGGGCGCGGATGCGCACGCGGCCAGGACGAGAGCCGAGGCAGCCGCAACGGCGCCGAAGCGGATCGTGTTCTTCATGTGTGAGTTCCTTGGGTCGTTCGTGCCTGTTTAGGTACGCCAGGCTGGTGCGTTGCCCTCTATGCTACGCACCAATTGTTTCGCAAACCGATGCGAAGTGTTGCGACACGACAACGAATCGGTATCGATAGCCGGAGCGACGCCGGGTTCGAGCGTGCCGCGTCAGCCCTGGAACGCGACGTCCTTCACCCGCTGCGCCGCCTCGCGCCGGGTCACGAGGATCGCGTCGTCTGTCTCCACCACCACCGCATCGGGTATCCCCACCACGGCGATGGGCTTGGAGCCGCCAACCAGCAACGTGCCTTCGGACCCCACCAACGACACAGCCTCGGAGCGGCCGATGCGGAGGGCGCCATCCTCCCCGGGTGTCAGCAGTTCGGCGAGGGTGGCGAAGTCACCCACGTCGTGCCAGCGGAACGGCCCGGGCACCATTGCGACGCCGCCCTCGGCGGCGACCGGCTCGGCGATTGCGTGATCGATCGCGATACGGGTGAGCGTGGGCCACACGCGGTCCAACACCTCGGCCCGCGAGGGGCCGTCCCACGCTGCGGCAATCTCGCGCACGCCGGACTCGAGCGTGGGCTGCAGCCGCGCGAGGTGCCCCAGCAGTACCGACGTGGACACCACGAACATGCCCGCGTTCCACGAGGACCCGCCCTCCGCGATGAACTGCGCGGCCGTGTCCGCATCTGGCTTCTCGGTGAAGGCGTCCACCGCGAAGGCTCCCGGCGCATCGGGTAGCGGGGCGCCGGCCCGCACGTAGCCGAACGCCGTGGACGGCTCCGTGGGCTCGATGCCGATGGTGACGAGCTTGCCCGTGCGCGCTGCTTCGACGGCCGTGCGCACCGTGGCACGAAACACATCCCCAGCGGGGATCACATGGTCCGCGGCGAACGAGCCCATGATGCGCTCGCCCTCGCGCTCCTCGATGAGCGCCGCCGCGAGCGCGATCGCCGCCATCGAGTCGCGGGGGCTCGGCTCGGCGAGGATGCGCTCGGCTGGCACGCCTGGAAGCTGCTCAGCGACCGCATCGGCGTGGCGCTGGCCCGTGACGATGTACACGGACTCGCTGAGCGGCGTCAGCCGCGCGACCGTGTCCTGGATCAGAGTCGACCCCGTGCCAAGCAGGTCGATGAGGAACTTGGGCCGCTCGGGCTTGGACAGCGGCCACAGCCGCGACCCCACCCCGCCGGCCGGGACCACGCAGACGAGGTCGGGAACGAGACTGTCCAGGCTGGCACCGAGCATCATGGTGACCACCTTAGAATGTCTGCACCGGACCATCGCCACTCAAAGGAGAAGCCGTGTCCCCCGCGCCCACTCTTTATCGCGGCCGAGAAGGCATGTGGATGTGGCTCGTGCACCGTACAACGGGTGTTGCGATCTTCTTCTTCCTGCTGATCCACGTGCTCGACACTTCGCTCGTGCGCGTCTCGCCCGAGGCCTACAACGAGGTCATCGGCGCCTACAAGACGCCCATCTACGGCCTCATCGAGGCCGGACTCGTGGCCGCGATCGTGCTGCACGCCTTCAATGGCCTGCGCATCATCGCCGTCGACCGCTGGACCTGGGCGCTGCGCCACCAGCGCATGCTCGTGTGGGTCGTGTGGGGCATCTTCGCCGTGATGATGGCGGCATTCCTGCCGCGCCACTTCGGCTTCGTGTTCGGGGGTGCGTGATGACTGCCCCGGAGCTCAAGGCGCCCAAGAAGCCCATGAACCGACGCACCGTCGGCAACGCGGAGAAGTGGGGCTGGATGTTCCAGCGCGTCTCCGGCGTGATCCTCATCGTGCTGATCTTCACCCACCTGTTCGTCAACCTGATGACCGGCGACGGCGTGAACCAGATCGACTTCGCGTTCGTGGCCGGCAAGTGGGCCTCGCCGCTGTGGCAGTGGTGGGACTTCACCATGCTGGTGCTCGCGATGGTGCACGGCACCAACGGCATGCGGATGATCGTCAACGACTACGCCCGCCGCCCGTTCCTGCGCCACATGCTGCAGTGGGCCCTCAACATCTCGATGGTGGTGATCATCGTGCTCGGTTCGCTCGTGATCTGGACCTTCGACGCCTGCCCCGTGGACGCCGCCGGCGAACTGCTGCCCGAAGTCCCGACCTTCTGTGAGGATGTCCGATGAC
The DNA here is from genome assembly GCF_048553575.1 of Demequina ureilytica. Taxonomy (NCBI): domain Bacteria; kingdom Bacillati; phylum Actinomycetota; class Actinomycetes; order Micrococcales; family Demequinaceae; genus Demequina; species Demequina ureilytica. The sequence continues at coordinate 526,171 of NZ_JBLZIE010000002.1, forward strand.
CGACCACGAATACGACGTCGTGATCGTCGGCGCCGGTGGCGCCGGCATGCGCGCGGCTCTCGAGAGCTCGCAGCGCGCCCGCACTGCGGTGCTCACCAAGCTCTACCCCACGCGCTCCCACACCGGTGCGGCGCAGGGGGGCATGGCTGCGGCGCTCGCCAACGTCGAGGACGACAACGCCGAGTGGCACACGTTCGACACGATCAAGGGCGGCGACTACCTGGTCGACCAGGATGCCGCCGAGATCCTCTGCAACGAGGCCATCGACGCGGTCCTGGACCTCGAGAAGATGGGGCTGCCGTTCAACCGCACCACTGCGGGCACGGTCGACCAGCGCCGGTTCGGCGGCCACACTCGCAACCATGGCGAGGCCGCCGTTCGCCGCTCCTGCTACGCCGCGGACCGCACCGGCCACATGATCCTGCAGACGCTGTATCAACAGTGCATCAAGCAGGAGGTCGAGTTCTTCAACGAGTTCTACGTGCTGGACATGATCCTGGACGCCGACCCGCAGACCGCCGCAGACGGCGAAGAGGTCGCCGTGGCCGGGGTCGTGGCCTACGAGCTCTCGACCGGCGAGATCCACACCTTCCGCGCCAAGTCCGTGGTGTTCGCCACCGGCGGCGCGGGCAAGGTCTACAAGACCACCTCTAACGCACACACGCTCACCGGGGACGGCATGGGCATCGCGCTGCGCGCCGGGATTCCGCTGGAGGACATGGAGTTCTTCCAGTTCCATCCGACAGGTCTCGCGGGCCTGGGCATCCTGCTGTCCGAAGCGGCGCGCGGCGAGGGCGGAATCCTCCGCAATGCCGACGGCGAGCGCTTCATGGAGCGCTACGCGCCCACCATCAAGGACCTCGCGCCTCGCGACATGGTCGCGCGGGCGATGGCGAACGAGGTGCGCGAGGGTCGCGGGGCCGGGCCCAATAAGGACTACGTGCTGCTCGACCTCACCCACCTCGAGCCCAAGCACATCGACGAGAAGCTGCCGGATATCACCGAGTTCGCTCGCACCTACCTGGGCGTCGAGCCGTACACGGAGCCTGTGCCGGTGTTCCCCACCGCGCACTACGCGATGGGCGGCATCCCCACCAACGTCAACGCCGAGGTGCTGCGCAACAACAACGACGTCGTCAAGGGTCTGTACGCGGCCGGCGAGGTCGCGTGCGTGTCCGTCCACGGCGCCAACCGCCTGGGCACCAACTCCCTGCTGGACATCAACGTGTTCGGCAAGCGGGCCGGCATCGCCGCGGCCGAGTACGCGCTCACGGCGACGGCACCGGAGCTTCCGGCCGATGCGGCAGCACGGGTGACGGCGCTCGTCGCCCAGTTGCGCGAGACGGTGGGCGGCGACGGCACCGAGCGCGTGGCACAGATCCGCAAGGAGCTGCAGGAGACCATGGACATGAACGTCCAGGTGTTCCGTACCTCCGAGTCCCTCGCTGAGGCCAAGGAGCTCGTCCAGCAACTCAAGGAGCGCTACAAGTCGATCGCCATCCACGACCGCGGTCAGCGCTTCAACACCGACCTGCTGGAGGCCGTCGAGCTCGGCTTCCTGCTCGAGCTGGCCGAGGTCGTCATCGCGGGAGCGGACGGTCGCAAAGAGAGCCGCGGCGGCCATTACCGCGAGGACTTTCCCACCCGGGACGACGAGAACTACCTCCACCACACCATGGCGTACGCGCGTCCCGACGGGATCGACCTTCAGTGGAAGCCCGTCGTGATCACCAAGTACCAGCCGATGGAACGTAAGTACTGAGCCGGGAGGCGCACCGATGACTGCCACTGCCGAGAAGACCGAATCGACCCAGGAGGTCGGCGCCGTCCCCACGTTCACGGTCACGCTCAAGATCCTGCGCTACGACCCCGAGGGTATGGACGGCCGCGAGGCCGGCGCCGAGTACTGGGAGGAGTTCACGGTCGAGGCGCTCGGCACCGACCGCGTCCTTGACGCCCTGCACACCATCAAGTGGGATCAGGACGGCACGCTCGCCTTCCGTCGCTCGTGCGCGCACGGCGTGTGCGGCTCCGACGCGATGCGGATCAACGCCAAGAACCGGCTCGCGTGCAAGACGCTGCTCAAGGACTTGAACCCCTCGCGTCCCATCACCGTGGAGCCCATCAAGGGGCTGCCGGTTGAGAAGGACCTGATCGTGGACATGGAGCCGTTCTTCGCCTCCTACCGGGAAATCATGCCGTTCCTGATGACCACGGGGCCCACGCCGGAGCGCGAGCGCCTGCAGTCACCCGAGGAGCGCGAGCGGTTCGATGACACGACCAAGTGCATCATGTGCGCCGCCTGCACGACGGCGTGCCCGGTGTTCTGGACGGACGGTCAGTACTTTGGCCCGCAGGCCATCGTGGGTGCCCACCGGTTCATCTTCGACTCGCGCGACGAGGGCGAGTGGGACCGGCTCGAGGTGCTGAACGACAAGGCCGGCGTGTGGAAGTGCCGCACCGCGTTCAACTGCACCGAGGCGTGCCCGCGCGGCATCGAGGTCACCAAGGCCATCTCCGAGGTGAAGAAGGCGCTGACCTCAGGCGAGGTCTGACCCGCTACCAGGTCCGGCCCTCTTCGCACCAGGTCTGCAGGAAGGGCCGGCCGCGCTCGCCGCACGAGTCCCCGAACTCCTCGTACTCCGAGCCCAAGGGTGACTCCGAGTAGAGGTCGTCGCACGCAGTGTTGTCGCCGGCCGCGCAGTCATCCCAGAGCGCATCGAGCGCCGGGTCATCTCCGTACGCGCTGCCTTCGGCGTACTCGGAACCCGCCTGCTCTGACTCCGCCGCTGCGGAGTCGGCCTCGAACGCCGTCCACGCGATACCCCAGGTGAGCGCGGCTGTGACCGCGATGGTGACCAGGACCCCGAGCACCAGCCCGATGACCGCCATCCAGGTTCCCTTGCGCTGACCCGCCCCCGTGCGCCGCAGGCCCACCGCTCCCAGCGCGACCGCGACCGGCCCCATCCCCAGGATTCCGGTGACGAGCGCGGCGATCGAGACCCCGTCGGTGGACGTCGGTGAAGGCGACTGCGGGCCAGTCACCGGCGGCATCTGGCCGTATGGCGGCGGTGACGGGTTGCCGTATGGCGGCGGTGACGGGTTGCCGTACGGCACCGGCGGACTCGCAGGCGCTCCGGCGGAGAACCCGGGAGCGGGCTGCTGCGGCGCGGGCGCCTGAGGGCCTGGCGGCGCATAGCCGGCCTGCTCGGTCGAGGCGGCGTCCGGGCTCCACGCGTCGGGCTGCGAACTCGGTCGCTCAAATGGGTCGCGGGTAGTCACGGGACGTCCTCTCGTCGGTGCGCCGAGGGAGGGACAAGCCCTCGCGATGCGCTCTGAGAGGACGCTAGCGCATCTGCTCTAGCCGGGACGTACCGTCGACTTGCTCGTGGTGACGCCACTGCTCCGGCGCGGCTGCTCCTCAGGGGCGTCGGATTCGATTTCCGGGTCCACGCGCTGGACGTCACGGTTGGCGCCCAGCCACGCCGAGGTCAGCAGCAGGATACGCGCGATGAAGTCCACGAAGATCAGCAGCGACACGATCGCGATGGCCGAGCCGAGCACCGCGTTCTCACTCAGTGCGCCGACGACAAGGGAGAACGCCTGGCGCAGGATGCCGATCGCGACGGCGGCCGCAAACAGCGCCCATAGCAGGGGACCGCGCGGTCCCTTGTAGCGCCCGAGCACCACGATCGCGAGCGCGGCGAACGCCATGTCGAGCAGCACGCCAATAGCGATCGCTGGTCCCCGGATGATGCCCTCGGAGACCCACTCGACCGAGAACCATCCCGCCATCACCTCCGCGAACTGGGAGGCGATCACCTGCAGCACGAGTCCCAGCACCACGACGATGATGAGCGAGAACAGTGCGATGAAGTCCCGCAGCTTGCCCTGCGCGGGCGGGGCGGCTTCCTTGCCGAGCATGACACGCACGCCCACGCGCATGCCGCGCAGGTACCGGGTAGCGGTGTTGAACAGCACGAGAAAGCTCACGAGACCAACAACGCCAGAGATGCTCTGCGGCTCAAGTGTCGACGGGTTCACGAGGTCGTTGTCTCCCTCACCGACGATCCCCGGTACCGTCTCGTCGAGGAACGAGTAGAACCTCTCGTTCCACTCGGAGTTGCGGGTGATGAAGTAGCTCGCCAGGGTGACGCCGATCACCAGCGCGGCGGCGATGGAGGTGATCGAGAAGTACGCGATACCGCCAGCCAGGATCATTCCGTTGCCGTCGTTGACGCGCTCGAGCATGCGCCCGGCGTGAGTGTGGTCGAACCGCTCCTTCAACGATGCGGCGCGTTTGCCCGCCACCTTCGCCTTGACCAGCAGGCTCGCGTTCTTGGCCTCGAGCCGGTCCTGCTCTCGCCGGTAGACGGTCGTGTGCTGGAAGGCGGAGTCCGCCGCGTAACGGTGAGGATCGTTCGAGACCGGTGTGCTCGGGTCCTCACGTTCCGCCATCCGCCTACCTCCCGTGCATCGGGGCCAGCAGGCCCACCTTGTCGTACAGCCGCTCGAGGGTGGGGCGCGCGATGGCCGTGGCCCGCGCGGCGCCGTCCTCCAGTACTCCGTCCAACCTGTCGGGGGACTCGATCCATTCCATGGCGGAGTCGTGGAAGGGCGTGAGGAACTCGACCACGGCGTCCGCGAGATCGACCTTGAGGTGGCCGTACATCTTGCCCTCGTAGTCCGCGACGAGCTGCTCCACGCTGCGCCCGTCGATCGCCGAATAGATGGTCAGCAGGTTGGACACTCCCGGCTTGGCCTCGCGGTCAAAGGAGATCACGGAACCGGTATCGGTCACGGCTGACCTGATGTTCTTCGCTACTTTCTTGGGATCGTCGAGCACCTCGATCAGGCCCTTGGGGCTCGAGGCCGACTTGGACATCTTCTTGGTGGGCTCCTGGAGGTCGTAGATCTTCGCGGTCTCCTTGACGATGTGCGGCTCGGGGACCACCACTGTGCCCTCGCCGAAGCGCGTGTTGAGCCGCTGCGCGAGGTCGCGCGAGAGCTCAAGGTGCTGACGTTGGTCCTCGCCGACCGGCACCACGTTGGTGTCGTACAGCAGGATGTCCGCAGCCATCAGCACCGGGTAGGTGAACAGGCCGACGTTGGTCCCCGTCTCGCCCGCCTTCGCGGACTTGTCCTTGAACTGCGTCATGCGGCCGGCCTCGCCGAAGCCGGTGAACGTGCTCAGCAGCCACGCGAGCTCCGCGTGCTCCGGCACGTGGGACTGGACGAACACGAGCGACCGGGTCGGGTCGACGCCTGCCGCGAGGAACTGCGCGGCGGTGCGACGGGTACGCTCGCGCAGAGTCGCGGGCTCGGGCGCCACGGTGAGCGCGTGCAGGTCCACCACGCCGTAGATCGCGTCGTGGGTGTCCTGCAGCTTCACCCATTGCACCAATGCGCCCAGGTAGTTGCCGAGCTGCAGGGAGTCGGAGGTGGGCTGCATCGCCGAGAATACGCGGGGCTTCATGCGCCCATTGTTCCGCAAGTCCGCAGCCGCGCCGAACCCGGCCCCGGCATCGGCCGTATGCCCTGTGCCCAACGCCGGACCGTCTCGAACATCGTGCCCGCCGGCACGCCTGCGACTCCTACCGATTCCCACGCGCGCTCCAGCGTGTCGCCCTCAGATTGTTCCAGAGGGTCCGCAGCGAAGGCCAGAGGTATCAGGTGGCGTCAGCGTCGAACGGGGCCGGCTGGCCCGTCGCCTCCGGAGCGGACCGCACGGGCGCGGCGGTCGGTGCGGGCTCGTAGAGCGCCTCCCGCACGATGCGTCGTGGGTCGTACTGGCGGGGATCGAGCTTCTCCCAGTCGACGTCGTCGCCCACCTCCGCCTTGAGCTGCGCCCGTCCCTTGTCGACCGCTGCCCGCACGCCCAGCACCCACTCGCGCAGTTGCCGGGCGTACTCGGGCATACGTTCGGGCCCGACCACCACGATGGCGATCAGAATCAGGACAAGCAGCTCGCCGCCGTTGATGCCGAACATGCGTCCTAGTCTTCCGGCTCGGGCTCCTCTTCGCCAGTCTCGTACTCGACCGAGGAGCTCGAGTCGAGCGTGACGACGATCTCCTCCTCCGAGCCATCGCGCTGGACGGTGAGCGTCACGTCCTCGCCTACGGCCTTGGCGCGGATCTGCACCACGAGCTCGTCGACCTGGGTGATGGGCCTGCCGTCGATCGCCGTGATGACATCTCCCGGCTCGACTCCGGCGTTGGCCGCGGGTCCGCCCTCGACCACGCCGAACTCGTCGTCCACGACCTGGACTCCCTCACCGCTGTAGCGCTGGTCGAGCTGGACGCCGATCACGGGGTAGGTCGCGACCCCGGTCTCGATCAGTTGCTCGGCGGTGCGCTGCGCCTGATTGGACGGGATCGCGAAGCCGAGGCCCACAGAGCCTGACGTGCCGCCGGTGCTCGGCAGCGCGGCGATCGCGGAGTTGATGCCGATGACCTCGCCCTGCGAGTTCAGCAGCGGTCCGCCGGAGTTGCCGGGGTTGATCGCGGCATCGGTCTGGATCGCGTCGATGAACGCGGTGCTGTCCGCGTCGCCCGCCGTGACGGGACGGTGCACTGCGGACACGATGCCTGTCGTCACGGTGCCCTCGAGGCCCAGCGGGGAGCCGACGGCGATGGTCGAGTCACCCACGAGCACCTCCGAGGAGTCGGCGAACACCATCGGCGTCATGTTGTCGGCGTCCACCTCGAGAACCGCGAGGTCATAGTCCGCCGTGGCGCCCACGATCTCGGCGTCGAGCTCGGAACCGTCGGACAGGATGACATTGATCGACTCGGCGCCTTCGACCACGTGGTTGTTCGTGAGGATGTAGCCGTCCTCCCTGATCACCAGGCCGGAACCGGAGCCCGCGCCGGCGCCGCCTGCGCTGACCTCGATCGAGACGACGGACGGCATGACGGATGCGGCGACGGCCGCGACGGAGTCTGCGGGCCGCTCGACGGTCTCGCCAGAGGACAACTGCATCGAGGGGGTGGACGTGCCCCACTCGTCATAGGCCCACGCGCCGCCGAACCCCGCGCCGGCGCCGATCACGAGTGCGCCGACGACCACGCCAGCGACCGTGCGCTTGCGAAGACGGCCTACCGGCGGCTTGGGCAGAGCGGCGGCCGGAGGCGGCGTGTCGCCGCTGCCATCGTGCGCGGGCTCCGACGTGTACATCACGCCGTCCGCGCCAGGCGCATACGGCGACCGGTCGGCCGATGCGGGCGCGGGGGCGTCGCCGGAGTCGGCCTGCGCGGAGGGCGACTCGGGCGGCGAGGTCGAGGAGTCGGCGGAGGTGTCGTCGGGCCGTGGCGCGCTCCCGTACGAAGGTGCCGCCTGGTCATCGGCGGGTGCGGAACCCTCACCCTCGCTGCTCGAGCCGGGGGGTGCGAAACGGTTGTCAGTCATCGAAACTCTCTCATCTGTCTAGTGACGCGAAGGCGGTGAACTCTCGCAGCCCGTCGGCCACGCGGTCGACGAAGCCAGGATCCCCCTGAGCGGGGAAGCATGCCGCGACGGCCTCAAGCGTGGACAGCGCGCAGGAGCACGTCGCGGAGATCACGACGTCCCCGGTCTGCCACACCAGCTGGCGTGGATCGTCGCTCACGATGTAGGCCATCGTGTGGCCAAGGTCCAGGGAGTCGAATTGCTCAGCGAACGCGGACGACAACCGCCCGTGCTGCTCGGTGATGACCACAGGCTCGAGGTCCGCGAGGATCGTCGCCACGAACACGAGCTCACCACCGGGAGTGCGCATCACCGCTCCCTCGACCGGGGTCAGGCCGGTGGCCTCCCAGTCGGGGTGAACCCAGGATCGCAGGGCGTCTCCGCCGCGCATGGTCTGCGCCGCGACGTAGGTGACGTCCCCACCAGCAGACCCTGCTTGGACAGCCGGCCCGGTGCCCTCTGCGAACTCGAGGGAGACCTCGTCGGGTGCGCCCGCGAGGTACGCCGCTCCGACCCCTGCCGTCACGGCGACGATCATGATCATGGCGGCGAGCATCGGCTGCCGGTGGCGGCCGCTCGCGGCGCGTGCCTGATGACGCGACTCACCCTTGGCGATCTCCGCCATGCGGTCGCGGTCGAGCAACTGTTGCGCGAAGGACATGTCGATGCCGGCCGACGCCGTCTTGAGCGCGTCCCGAGCCTCGCGCAGGTCGTTCCACCGCATGCGGCAGTCGGGGCAGTGCTCGAGGTGGCTCATCGCCTGCGCCGAGCGCGCGGAACTCAGCCGGTTGTCGAGGAGATCGTGGAGGTCGTCGCCGAGGTGCTGATCACTCACACGCCACCTCGCACCGGCGCGCGGTGAGCCAAAGACTCACGGAGCTTCGCACGGGCGCGAGACAGTCGGGAGCGGACAGTACCCATCTTGATGCCGAGTGTGGCGGCGATCTCCTCGTATGACAGCCCCTCGATGTCGCTCAGCACCACGGCGGCCCGGTATTCGGGCTGCAGGTCGGCAAGCGCGGCGACGATGTCGTCGCCGAGGTGGGACATGTCGAACGCGTCCTCCGGCTGGCCCGAGCGCTCGTGGCGGTCGAAGCTGCGAGAGGTGGGGACGGAGACATCGTCATCAGCCATGAAGTCGAACCGAATGCGCTTCTTGCGACGCATGCGGTCCAGGAAGAGGTTCGTGGTGATGCGGTGCAGCCAGCCCTCGAACGTGCCCGGCTTGAACTGCGACAGCGAGTTGAACACGCGGATAAACACATCCTGCGTGAGGTCCTCGGCGTCGTGCTGGTTGCCGGTGAGGTGATAGGCCAGCCGGTAGACCCGGCCAGAGTGCTCCTCGACAATGCGCTCCCACGTGAGTTCGGGGTTCGCCGTCTCGGGCGCGAAAGGGGTCGCCACAGTCGCAGCATGCGTGTCTTGCTTCTCGTGCGACATCAACTCACCCACTTTCACGGTCTGGCAACGGATACATGTACTCCTATGTTCCCACGGATGCGCCCGCGAGGCATCGGCGCGGGCCCCGATGTGACGGATACCATGCCCTCAGGAGGCGATACATGACTACGGATGCCGCGAACTGGGCTTATTGCGAGGACTTCGTCCCCGAGGACGCCGTCCTGCTGGAGGCCCGCGACACGGCAGACCAGTTGGGCTGCGTGCCGGTGCACCCCGGTGCGGGCCGTGTGCTGCAACTGCTGGCACGAATCTCTGGGGCGCGATCCGTCGTCGAGATCGGCACCGGCGCAGGAGTCTCCACCACCTACATCCTGCGCGGCATGGGTGACGCCGGCGTGGTCACCACCATCGACGTCGAGCCCGAGCACCACAAGGCCGCGCGCCGCACCCTCGCTGCCGGCGGGTTCGTCCCCACACGCGCACGCCTGATCACGGGGCGCGCGCTGGACGTGCTCCCGCGCCTGACGGACGCCGGTTACGACATGGTGCTGATCGATGCCCGGAAGGTCGAGTACCCCCAGTACCTCGAGCAGTCGCTGCGGCTGCTGAAGGTTGGCGGGGTACTGGCGATCGACAACTCGCTGTGGCACGGTCGCGTCCCGGACCCCGCTCAGCGGGACGAGGAGACGACGGCGGTGCGCCAGACCCTCAAGATGGTCCGTCAGGACGAGTCACTCGAGCCGATGCTGCTGCCGAGCGGCGATGGTCTGCTGATCGCGGTCAAGCACTCCGCGTGAGCGGTGGTGCGAGTCGCGTAGCGGCGCGGGTCGAGCGCGAGTAGCGCTAGTCCTGCGGAACGGGGAGCGCGCCAGCCAGTGCGTCGCGCAGCTGTGCGACCTCGTCGGCGTTGATCTCGACAACGAGACGACCGCCACCCTCGAGTGGCACGCGCATGACATAGCCGCGGCCTTCCTTCACGACCTCCATGGGGCCGTCGCCGGTACGGGGCTTCATCGCAGCCATATGTGATTCTCCTCGGGGATCTCGCGCCAACCGCGGGCTCCGCGGTACCGGGAACCATTCTACGCCGACGCGGGGGTACCCCTCAAACCACCTCCGAGGTCCCCCGCCGTGAGCCTCGGCAGCGCTACATCCCCTCGGCGGGCTGTCCCTCGATGGGCTCCTCAGGCCCGGTGCCCTCTCCGCGCGCGTGATCGACGACGATGCTGACCGCCTCCTCGATATCGTCCGTGACGTGGAGCAGGTCCAGGTCCGTCGCCGAGATCTTGCCGTCGGCGACCGCCGTGTCTCGCAGCCATGCGAGGAGGCCATCCCAGTACGCGTGTCCGACCAGCACCAGCGGAAACCGTGTGACGGTGCGGGTCTGGACCAAGGTGAGCGACTCGAAGAGCTCGTCGAGCGTTCCGAATCCCCCCGGCATGACGATGAACCCCTGTGCGTACTTCACGAACATTGTCTTGCGCGCGAAGAAGTACCGGAAGTTGATTCCGAGGTTCACGAACTCGTTGACGCCCTGTTCGAAAGGCAGCTCGATGCCGAGGCCGACGGACACTCCCCCGGCCTCGTGAGCGCCCTTGTTCGCAGCCTCCATCACGCCGGGGCCGCCGCCCGTGATGACCGCGAAGCCCTCCTCGACGAGCCGGCGACCCGCGGTCTCTCCCTGCGCGTAGTCGGTCGAGTCCGACTTGGAGCGGGCAGAACCGAACACCGAGATCGCCGGGCCGAGCTCCGCGAGCGCGCCGAATCCTTCGACGAACTCGGACTGGATGCGCATCACTCGCCATGGGTCGTCGTGCAGCCAGTCGGGCGGATCCTGCTCGTTCAGCAGCCTGCTGGAGGTGGAGGACTTCGGCACGTTGCGGCCGCGCAGAATGACGGGACCCTTGTGGTATTCGGCCTTCATGGAGCCTCTCCTTGAGTCTGTGGAGTCGTGCATGCGGTGATGTGCAGGACGGTCAGGACAGCCACGCCTCCAGGCCGGCGCGGCACGCATGGATGTCGCTCACGGGACACTGTTCCTGGTCCGCGTGCGCGAGTTCGGGATCACCCGGCCCGTAGTTGACCGCAGGGATGCCGAGAGCGCCGAACCTGGCGACATCGGTCCAGCCCTCCTTCGCTCGGGGCGCGCCCGCGCCCGTCCCCGCGACCGCATCGGCGAACGAAAGCGCCAGCGGCGCGTCCAGCCCCGGCCTGCACGCGGCGGCCAGGTCCGTCCACTCGAGCGTCCAACCGTCCACACCGGCCGATGCGACCAAGGCTTCGACGTGTGCCTGCGCCTGGGCAAGGGTCTTGTCGGGCGCGAAGCGGTAGTTGACCGTCACGGTGCTCGCGTCGGGGATTACGTTGCCGGCGATGCCGCCCCGGACACCCACGGCATTGAGGCCTTCGCGGTACGTGAGCCCGTCCACCTCGACGCTTGCGGGCTCGTAGACTGCCAGCGCGGCGAGCAGGGGCGCGGTGCGGTGAATCGCGTTGACGCCCTTCCATGCGCGAGCGCTGTGCGCCGCGACACCCGGGACGGTGACGTCGGCGCGCAGCGTGCCGTTGCAGCCGCCCTCGATCGCCGCCGAGGTCGGCTCGCACAGGACGGCGAAGTCCGCCTCCAACAGCCGCGGGTGGCGCCGGGACAGCCGCCCCAGGCCATTCTTGGTCTCCTCGACCTCTTCATGGTCGTAGAGCACCCAGGTGACGTCACGCGTGGGCCGCTCGAGCGCCGCGGCGAGCGACAGCATGACCGCCACGCCCGCCTTCATGTCGACCGATCCGCGCCCCCACAGCGTCGCGCCGTCGTCGCGCCACTGGGCGGGGACGTTGTCCTTGATCGGCACCGTGTCGAGGTGGCCGGCGATGAGCACGCGCTCGGCCGCGCCGGTCTCGGTGCGCGCGATCAGCGCGTCGCCGTCGCGCGTGACCGTGAGGTGCGGCAGCGCGCCCAGCGCCGCCTCCACAGCATCGGCGATGGCATGCTCTCCGCCGCTCACGGACGGGATGTCGATGAGCAGGCGCGCGAGCTCCTCGACGGGCGCGGACAGGTCAAGGACAGGCATGCGGCCAGCCTATCCGGCACCGTGCCGAGACCTTCCGACCCGCCGATGCGCCCCGCTCCCGTCCACTGCGCCCTGGAGGCACATGAGCGTCGGGTCTGGCTGGAATCCGACACCCATGTCCCTCCAGGGCGTGGATGGGGCGGAAGGCGGGGCGCTCGGGCGGGGACCTCGGCCCTCTCAACTACCCTGGACACATGACTCGCCCCGCATACGGATTCGGACTGGCCACCATCAACGCGAGCGGAACCGTGCTCGACACGTGGTTCCCCGCCCCCGCCCTCGGAGACGCCCCCGAGGGCGCATCGGCCCCCCAGGCGCTCCTCGACGCCGCGCGTGAGGATGCGCTGCGGGACGTCGCCGTTCGCGCGGTGAGTGCCGAGATCGACCTCGATGTTCCCCCCGCCAGCGTGACTGACGCGTATCTGCGCCTGCACCTGCTGTCCCACCGCCTGGTACAGCCTCACGGCGTGAACCTCGACGGGCTGTTCGGTGTGCTGAACAACGTCGTGTGGACCTCCGCCGGCCCGTGCGCGGTCGAGGGCTTCGAGGACGTGAGGCTGAGATTCCGGGCCGCCGGACAGACGCTCACTGTCTACGGCGTCGACAAGTTCCCCCGCATGGTCGACTACGTGGTTCCCAGCGGTGTGCGAATCGCCGACGCCGACCGGGTCCGCCTGGGCGCACATCTCGCCGAGGGCACCACCGTCATGCACGAGGGGTTCGTGAACTTCAACGCGGGCACGCTCGGGCACTCCATGGTCGAGGGCCGCATCTCCGCAGGCGTCACCGTGGGCGACGGCTCGGACGTGGGCGGCGGCGCCTCGATCATGGGCACGCTGTCAGGGGGCGGCAAGGAGGTCATCGCGATCGGCGAGCGCTCGTTGCTCGGCGCCAACTCGGGCCTGGGCATCCCGCTCGGCGACGACTGCATCGTCGAGGCCGGCCTCTACGTGACGGCCGGGTCCAAGGTGCTGCTCGTCGGCCAGACCACCGATGCGGGCCAGCCACGCCTGGTCAAGGCCCGCGAGCTTGCGGGCACCAACGGCCTGCTGTTCCGCCGCAACTCCGTGACCGGCGCCATCGAGGTGGTGGCACGTCAGGGCGAAGGGGTCACGCTGAACGCGGCGCTCCACGCGAACTGACGTGGCGCAGCAGGGGCGTGGCGGGCGTATCGCCGCGCTCGCGGTGCTGGTGGCCGCGAGTGGGGCCGCGATCGTGCTCGGCCCCGGACTGTGGGATCGGTACGGCGACGAGGTCTTCCCGTCCGGCCAGTGCACCGTCACGCTCGGGGAGCGCACCGACACGAAGACCGCGGAGCAGGCGAACAACATCGCGATCATCGTCGCCGGCTCCATCCGGCACGGCCTGCCGGCGCGCGCCGCGACCATAGGCGTCGCGACCGCGATCCAGGAGTCCTCCCTGCGCAACATCGACTACGGGGACCGCGACTCGGTAGGGCTGTTCCAGCAGCGTCCGTCGCAAGGGTGGGGATCCGTGGAGGAGATCCTCGACCCGTACTACGCGACGGACCGGTTCTACGGGGCCCTTCGGGCGATCTCGGGCTGGCGTGAGCTGGACGTCACGGTGGCCGCGCAGGCGGTGCAGCGCTCCGGCTTCCCGGACGCATACGCGGACCACGAGGAGGAGGGGCGGCTGTGGGCCTCAGCCCTCACCGGCCATGGAGGCGAAGTCGCCTGCGACCTGGGCGGTGCGGAGGCGACCACCGCGCGGGCCTTCACCGACCGCGTCGCGGCCGACTTTGGGACCGCCGTGTCGCTGCAGGTGGGCGACGTCAACGCCGGCTCCACCGTGCTGACAGCACCCGCGGCCTCCGCGACCATGGCGGACGCTTTCCGGCACTGGTCAGTAGCGGTCGCAGCCGTCGAAGGCGTCACCGCCGCGGTGAACGACGATCAGGGGTGGCTGCGCGACGACGATGTGGACCTGCCGTCGGGTACGGAGACGCGCGTCGCGATCCGCACCGACTGAACAAGACGTTCCTGCAGGACGAGCGCTGACGGCGAACCGTGCACAGAACCTTCCTACAGGCGCGTGGGAAGGGAGCGGGTCAGCGCTGATCCATCGGGGCGTAGTCGCGAGCGACCTCACCCGTGTAGATCTGGCGCGGGCGGCCGATCTTGGTGCGCGGGTCTTCCATCATCTCGCGGTAGTGCGCGATCCAGCCCGGCATGCGCCCCAGCGCGAACAGCGGCGTGAACATCTGACGAGGGAAGCCCATCGCCGAGTACAGCAGCCCCGTATAGAAGTCCACGTTCGGGTATAGCTTGCGCTCGATGAAGTACTCGTCCGACAGCGCGATCTCTTCGAGACGCTGCGCCATCTGGAAGGTCTCGTCGTTGCCGCCGAGCTCCGCGAGCACGGTGTTCGCGACGTCCTTCACGACGGCACCGCGCGGGTCGTAGGACTTGTACACACGGTGGCCGAAGCCCATGAGACGCGCGCCCTCGGCCTTGTCCTTGACCTTCGCCACGAACTGCTCGACGGTGTCGCCGGACTCCTTGATGTTGTCGAACATCCCGAGCGCGGCCTCATTGGCGCCGCCATGAAGCGGTCCGGACAGTGCGCCGATGCCCGCGGAGATCGAGGCATAGATGTTGGCCTGCGACGACCCGACGATGCGTACCGTCGAGGTCGAGCAGTTCTGCTCGTGATCCGCGTGGAGGATGAGCAGCAGGTCGAGCGCGCGGCGGATCGTCGGGTCGATGTCGAGAGAGCCGTCCGTGCCCGAGAACGCGATGCGCATGAACTCGTCGACGTAGGTGCCGTCGCGCGAGGGCTCGATCAGGTCGCCGCCGGTGAAGCGGCGCTGCAGGTAGGCGATCACGGTGGCAGTCTTCGCGAGCAGCTGGACGGTCGCGAGCTCGATCTCGTGCTCCCCGCGCCCCACGGACTCCGGGTAGAACGTCGACAGCGCGCTGGTCGCGCCCGAGAGCACCGCCATCGGGTGCGCGTCACGCGGGAAAGCCTCGAGGAACGCCTTGATACCCGAGTGCACGTGCATGTGCCGGGCGACGCGCTCATTCAGTGCGGTGAGCTGGTCCGCCGTCGGGAGCTCGCCGTGGATGAGGAGGTACGACACCTCGAGGAAGGTCGAGTTCTGCGCGAGCTGCTCGATCGGGTACCCGCGGTAGCGCAGGATGCCCTGGTCTCCGTCGATGTACGTGATCGAGCTCTCGCAAGACGCGGTGTTCATGAACCCCGGATCGACCGTGACCAGACCGGTGTCGCTCAGGAGTGTCGCCACCGACACTCCGTCATTGCCTACCGTGGAACGCTCGAGCGGCAGCTCGCGCGTGGTGCCATCGACCGTAAGTCGGGCATCGACCGCTCGTGTCATACCTAGGGACCTCCCGTGCGCCGCAGCGCCATTGTGCGTTCGCTTTACAGCGAGTTTACCTGTCTTTTGAAAGCCGGTCGGCCCCGGCCCGCACACGTTCATTCGTTGCCGTCAGGGCGATTCGCACGTGGCGATCTCCTGCAGCACCGTAGAAGGAGCCCGGCGCGGCGACGATGCCGCGTTCCGCGAGCCACTCTATGGTCTTCCAGCAGTCCTCGTCACGCGAGGCCCACAGATACAGCCCCGCGGCCGAGCCTGAGACCTCGAATCCGGCCTTCCGGACTGCGGGAAGCAGGAGCTCGCGGCGGTTGCGATAGATGTCCCGCTGCGTCGCCACGTGGGAGTCGTCCGCGAGCGCCACCGTCATCGCCGCCTGCACGGGCGCGGGGACGATCATCCCTGCGTGCTTGCGCGTCTCCACCAGTTCCGCGATCAGCGCCGGATCCCCTGCCGCGAACGCGGCGCGGTAGCCTGCGAGCGAGCTCTGCTTCGACAGCGAATACAGCGCCAGCAGCCCCGTGTGATCACCGCCGCACACCTCTGGGTCGAGCACCGACGGCACGCCGTCCTGCACCCAGGGATCGGTCCACGGCAGCGCCGCGTAGCACTCGTCCGAGGCCACCACCGCGCCGATGCGCCGCGCGGCCTCCACGATGTCGCGCAGCTCGTCGCGAGACAGCACCGCGCCCGTCGGATTGGACGGCGAATTGATCCACACCAGCTTGACGTCGTCGCGCTCCGCCCAGTCCCCCACCGCGTCGGTCGCGACGGCCGATGCGCCCGCGAGGGTCGCGCCCACCGCGTAGGTGGGGTAGGCGGCGGCCGGGTGCACGACCACGTCGCCAGTCGACAGGCCCAGCAGCGCGGGCAGCCAGGCGACGAGTTCCTTCGAGCCCACCGTCGGCAGCACCGCAGCCGGATCGAGACCGGCCACACCCCGCGTGCGCGCGAACCAGTCGACGACCGCGCCACGCAACTCGAGCGTGCCGTGCGTGGTGGGATACCCGGGTGCATTGGCGGCGCCCGCCAGCGCGCGCTGGATCAGCGCGGGCGTGGGGTCGACCGGGGTGCCGACCGACAGGTCGACGACCCCGTCAGGGTGCTCTAGTGCGCGCTCGCGAAAGGGAGCGAGGGAGTCCCACGGAAAGTCCGGGAGCGCGCCCGGATGGAGGCCCATGGCTGGCCCGCGAGCCTTCTACGCCTGGGGCGGGAGCGACTTGATGAGGTCGTGGTCGTGCTCGATGAGACCCATCTTCGCGGCACCGCCGGGAGAGCCGATCTCGGAGAAGAACTCGACGTTGGCGTTGTAGTAGTCCGCCCACTTGTCGGGAGTGTCATCCTCGTAGTAGATCGCCTCGACGGGGCAGACGGGCTCGCACGCCCCACAGTCCACGCACTCGTCGGGGTGGATGTAGAGCATTCGTTCGCCCTCGTAGATGCAGTCGACCGGACACTCGTCGATGCAAGCCTTGTCCTTGACATCGACACAAGGCAATGCGATGACGTACGTCACGTGCGTCTCCTCCACTCGAGGTTGTTACGGGCAGTTCATCATAACGTCGCGAGCGCCTGCCGACGTCACACCACGGTTGCCGTTGCGGCCGGCGGCGTCAGTCGGACTAGTCGTCGTCACCCTCGTCGCTGACGCACTCGATCGCGTCATCGGGCTGGTAGGTCCAGGTGTTCGAGGTCTGGTCCACCTGTTCGTCGTCGAGGTACACCGTGCGGGTGTTCGTGATCGTGAATCCTGGCTGGCCGGGGCCCTTCGGTGCGCAGTTGGCGCTCGAGACCTCTTTCACGCCCGGCTCGGTGATGTTGGTCTTCGGGCTTGCGCTCGTGGTGACCTCGAAGTGCTCGGTCGACCACACATCGACGTACAACCGCCCGTTTGCGACGTAGCTGTTGAACACCGCCGCATACGGGGTGTTGTTGCGGAACTCGACGTTGATCGAGCCCGTGTAGATGGTCGACTCGCGACCTGCGGGGTAGCGGGTGAACCACACCGAGTGAGGGCGATGGTCCAGGATCTCGAAGCCCGCGAAGTAACCCGCGTTGTAGGCCGTGGTGGCCATCTGGGACAGGCCGCCGCCCATGCCGCTGGTGAGGATGCCGTTCACGATCACGCCAGAGTCCTGGTAGCCCTCCTCCTCGTTGATAGGGGACAGGGCCTCCGTGAGGTCGAAGTTCTCGCCCGGCAGGACGACCACGCCCTCGACATCGGCGGCCGCGACGCGCAGGTTCTGAGTGCGCACGGCGTCCGACGTGACCGGGGTGTCGAACGAGCTGATGATCTCCTGGAAGTCGGCGAGGCCGAGGTCCTCGGCGCTCACCTCGGGTTCCGCGGACGTGTACGGCAGCTCGCCGATGCGCTCGGCGCTTCCGGCGGCAGAGAGGACCGCCTCGCCGAGGGCCTCGCCGTCGATCGTGATGCCCGGCGAGCCCTCGTCGATCACGATCTGCTGGTTGTCGTCGAAGGAGACCGAGGCGTTGTCGCCCTCGGTCGTGAGCTCGGGGTTGTCCTCGATGATCCGGTCGGCGAGCGCACCTCCGTCCACCGTGAGCTCGAGCCCACCTGGCCCGGACTCCACTGTGGACATCGAGGCGATGGTCGCTGGTTCGATGGTCGCCTCGGCCTCGTCGCCCACCAACGTGATGGGGGCGGCGAGGATCTCGGTCTCGAGCTCGCTCGCGAAATCGGCGGCGTCCTCGTCCGTGATCGCGGGCGGCTCCGTCTCGGCGACCAGGTCGATGGACTGAGCGGCGGGCCACACCGTCACGATGCGCTGCGCAGAGGCCTCCTGGTCCACGGTCACTGCGGCGCGGCCAGGCACCACCTCGACGGCGGCCTCGGCGAAGGTGACGCCGGCGTCCTGCGCCGGCCCGTCGAGCTGGACCGCTGCGGTCTCCAGGGCGTCAGCCAACGAGTCCTCGTCGACCTCGGTCACAGGCGAGAGCTCGCCTCCGCCCGCGATGTGTGCCCATAGCCGGTCAGGCGCGAGGGTGAAGCCGGTGACCTCGTCGAGGGTGCGTTCCACATCGATGGACAGCCCCGCGTCCCTGGCGGGCACCGCGAACGACTGCTCGGCTGCCCGCAGCTCGAGGTCGGTGCTCTCGAGGACGTCGGTCTCGCCCTCGACCTCTTCGGTGGCCTCGGTGACGGACATCGATCCGATGTCCATCCCCAGCATCTCGGTGCCGCGGGGGACGGTCGTGGAAAGCAACGCCTGGGCGCCCACGTAGACGACCGCGATCCCGACGAGCGCGAGCGGCACCGCCCATGCGGCGCGACGCCTCTTGCGACGCGGACCTTCCGAGTCCTCATCCGGTCCGTCGTCGTCTGCTGAACCGGCCCAGGGCGGCGAACCCGCAGCGGCGGGATCGGACTCGGCGTCCACGGGACTCATGACCTCGGTGTCGCCCTCCGCCGGGTGATCAGATGACGAGTACACAGCCGTCGCGTCCACGGGTGTCGAATCGACAGCGGTGGGCTCGCCGTCGGAAGGCTGCACCGGGATCTCCGAGGAGGGCGCGAACACGGAGGTGCGCTCGGGTGCGCCCGTGCCGCCCGCAGCCACATCGCCATCGCTGTTATCGTCGCCTGAGCTCATGGCTGCACCGTCATCATCCTGACGGTCGTCAAGAGACTCGTCCTCATCGGGGTGGGGATCGTAGCGCGGCTCGTAGGTCTCCTCGGGAGAGCCGGAAGTCGCGGCCGAACTTGCGGCGAGCCAGGCGGGCGCCGACAGCTCGCTGGTGGGCACGCGGTCCGATGCGCGCTCGGGCTCGTCGTCGGGCGCGTGCTCGGCGCTTGGCTGGGCAGCGGAATCGTCGTACGCCTGCTCATCCGTCGCAGACTCGTCGGTTGCAGGGTCCTCGCGCGAATGGTCCTCGCCCGAATGGTCCCCGGGCGCAGACTCCTCCGGGGCGAAGCGCTCCCCTGACGTGCGCGCGCCTGAGTCGCCGTCGAACGGCTCGTTCTCGACCTCGTCGACAGCGGGCTCGACCTCGTGGGACGGAACCGCCCGCGCTCCGGTGCCCTTTTGAGCACGCCGGCGCAGCGAGCGGTGAGCGGCGGAGTTGCGGCGGCTGCGTGCCAGGTCCTCCTCGACCTGACGCTGTGCCTTGCTCTTGCCTTTACCGCGGGCCATGCGCACCTACCAGCAACCGAGACGGGACGACGGCGGCCACCACGATCGCGATCGAGCCGCCGGCCAGCCATGCGACGCCTAGCGGGTCTTGAACGATCAGCACGGAACCTCCCGGCCCTTCCAACGCCCACACGAAGGTCATGGCCATCCAGGCACCCGCGAAGAGAGCGAGACCCGGCCATGCGAGCCATGTGCGCGCGAATGCGGCCCCCAGCGCCACCATGAGCAGGCACATCACCACCCCGAACGGGGGGTAGGTGCGATGCGCCACGGCGCCGACGGTCGCGGTGACGAGGCCGCCGCCGAGCAACACGGCATAGCCGAGGGAATCCTTCATGCTCACCAGGATAGGTGCATGCGCAGACAAGACCAGAGCAGTGCCGTCAGTGGTGGCGAGCGCCGCCCGTGCATCGGTCGCCGTCACCGCCGTGGCGCGAGGCCACGGCGGCAACCACCTAAGCGTCTAGACGCTTGGCGCGCGACGTGGCGCGGGCGCGATCGGTCTGGTCCAGGATCACCTTGCGGATCCGGATGTTCTGAGGGGTGACCTCGACACACTCATCCTCGCCGGCGAACTCGAGCGACTCCTCGAGCGTCAGCGTGCGCGGAGGTGACAGGCGCTCGAGCTCATCACCGGTAGCGGACCGGATGTTGTTGAGCTTCTTCTCCTTGGTGATGTTCACGTCCATGTCCTCGCCGCGCGAGTTCTCGCCGACGACCATGCCCTCGTAGACCTCTTCCGTGGGCTTGACGAAGAACGTGCCGCGATTCTGCAGCAGCATGAGCGCGTTGGACGTGACCACACCGGTGCGGTCCGCCACGAGCGAGCCGTTGTTGCGGAAGTCGATGGCGCCCGCCCACGGGGCGTAGCCGTGAGCGATAGACGAGGCGATGCCGGTGCCGCGGGTCTCGGTCAGGAACGTCGAACGGAACCCGATGAGGCCGCGCGCAGGCACGATGAACTCCATGCGCACCCAGCCGGTGCCGTGGTTCGACATGGACTCCATGCGGCCCTTGCGGGCGGCCAGGAACTGAGTCACGGCGCCCAGGTGCTCCTCGGGCACGTCGATGGTCATGTGCTCCATCGGCTCGTGGACCTTGCCGTCGATCTTCTTGGTGACGACCTGCGGCTTGCCGACGGTGAGCTCAAAGCCCTCGCGTCGCATCTGCTCGACCAGGATGGCCAGGGCAAGCTCGCCGCGGCCCTGAACCTCCCAGGCGTCGGGACGCTCGGTCGGCAGCACGCGCAGCGACACGTTGCCGACGAGCTCCTTGTCGAGGCGGTCCTTGACCTGGCGGGCGGTGACCTTCGCGCCCTTGACGCGACCGGCAAGCGGCGCGGTGTTGATGCCGATGGTCATCGAGATTGCGGGGTCGTCTACGGTGATGCGCGGCAGCGGACGAGGGTTGTCGAGGTCGGTGAGCGTCTCGCCGATGGTGATGTCAGCGATTCCGGCCACGGCCACGATGTCGCCCTGCTTGGCGGATTCCGCGGGCACGCGGTCAAGACCCTTGGTCTCAAGCAGCTCGGTGATCTTGACGCTCGTAAGTGAGCCGTCGGCGCGGGCCCATGCCACGGTCTGGCCCTTGCGCAGCGTGCCGTTGAAGATCCGCAGCAGCGCGAGGCGGCCGAGGAAGGGCGACGCGTCGAGGTTGGTGACGTGCGCCTGCAGCGGGGCGTCGTCCTCGTAGCTGGGACCCGGGATGCGCTCCATGATCGTGTGGAACAGCGGCTCGAGGTTGTCGGAGTCCGGCATTCCGCCGTCCTCGGGCTGGTTCAGCGAGGCGCGGCCGGCCTTGGCCGACGCGTACACCACGGGAACCGACAGCAGCGCATCGATGTCCAGGTCCGGGACGTCGTCGTGCAGATCGGACGCGAGCCCGAGCAGCAGGTCGTGAGTCTCCTCGACGACGGCGCTGATGCGCGCGTCGGGCCGGTCGACCTTGTTCACGACGATGATGACGGGCAGGTGGGCCGCGAGCGCCTTGCGGAGCACGAATCGAGTCTGTGGCAGCGGTCCCTCGGACGCATCGACGAGCAGCACCACGCCGTCCACCATCGAGAGTCCGCGCTCGACCTCACCGCCGAAGTCAGCGTGGCCAGGGGTGTCGATCACGTTGATGGTGACGCCGCCGGGCTCTGACGCCTCGCCGAGGTAGCGGATCGCGGTGTTCTTCGCGAGGATCGTGATGCCCTTCTCGCGCTCGAGATCACCGGAGTCCATCGCGCGGTCTTCGACATGGGCGTGGTCGCCATAGGCGCCACCCTGGACGAGCATGCCGTCCACAAGGGTGGTCTTGCCGTGGTCGACGTGGGCGACGATCGCGACATTGCGCAGGTCGGAGCGCACGGGCATACGGGGACTCTTTTCGTAGGGAGGGGTGGCGGCGCTCAGCGGCACCGACAGTCCATTCTAGCGGGGTGCGCTCGATCCGCCCACAATGGGTCCCTTTTGCCCCGATCGGGCGAATAAACCAGGACCGTGATGACGTTGACCGTCACGTGAGGGTCTTCCGCCCTCGCTTCAGGCCACCACTAGGAGGTAGAAGATGACCACGGCACAGAGCAGCATCGACGTCAACGTTCCGCTGAGCACCGCGTACAACCAGTGGACTCAGTTCGAGACGTTTCCTCACTTCATGTCCGGCGTCGAGTCCGTGACTCAGATCGATGACTCGCGCACCCACTGGGTGACGAAGATCGCTGGAGTGGAGCGGGAGTACGACGCCGAGATCACCGACCAGGTCGTCGACGACCACATCGCGTGGCACAGCATCGGTGAGCTCAAGCAGGGCGGACGGGTCGAGTTCAAGTCCGCGGGCCCCGAGGTCACCACGGTGACGCTGACGCTCGACTGGGACCCCGAGGGGTTCGTCGAGTCGACCGGCGCGGCTCTGCAGGTTGACGACGCCATGGTGAACGGCGACCTCAAGAACTTCAAGAAGTACATCGAGGACAAGGGCGTGGAGGACGGTGCGTGGCGCGGCGACATTCGCGGCGGCGAGACCGACCCCCAGATCTAGCCCCTTCTCAGTGCCGACGGCGGGTCCGCTCAGCGGGCCCGCCGTTCGTGCGTCTGCGGCGGCCCGCAGTGACCGTGCTTGACTGGCGGCATGCCTGTGCTTCACATCGCCCACCGATCCGACTGGGAGTCCGCCGTGCTCTCGGGAGCCTACGAGACGTCCACGCGCGGACTCAGCCTCGCGGACCAGGGCTTCATCCATGCGTCGCACCCCCACCAGGTGTCGCGGGTCGCGGCGCGCGTGCATAGCGACGACCCCGAGGATCTTGTGGTGCTCGTCATCGATCCGTCAGCGGTGCGCGCCGACGGCGTCGAGATCCGCGAGGAGGACGGCGGCAGCGGCGAGCTGTTCCCCCATATCTACGGGCCCATTCGTCCTGCCTGGGTGGTGGAGGCCCGGCCTGCACGCTTCGAGGACGGCGACTTCGCCTGGTAGCCGAGCGTGCGGTCGGCGGCCGATGCGCGCGCAGCCGGGGCGCTCAGCGCCGGTAGGCGCGATAGGCGTGCGTCACATATGGCAGGAGGACTTCGCGTTCAGGGCTCTGCAGCCCGGCGAGCACCGCCTCCACGTCCCGATCGACCCGCGCCCGGTACTCCTGATCGCCCATGATGTAGTGGCTGCGCGAGCGTGCCATCGCCCGCACACCGCCCGCGTCCGTCCGGCGCACCCACTCCCACGTGCGCCGTTCGAGGCCGTCCAGCGGTGGCCCCACGCGCGGGCCCTCCCCTTCGATCAGTTGCTCTGCGGCGGAGCCTCGCATCGCGTTCCCCAACCGGGCCACCCATGGCTCCCGACTGTCGCGAATGTTCCACACCAGACCGAGCGTGCCGCCGGGCCTCAGCACGCGCGCGATCTCCGTCGACGCAGCATCGGTATCGACCCAGTGCCAGGCCTGACCCAGCACGACCGCGTCCATGGACGCGTCCGGGAGTGGAATCGACTCGGCACGGCCCACCGAGGTGACCACATCGGGAAGCGACTGCGAGAGCGTGTCGAGCATCGCCGGGTCCGGATCGACGGCCACCACGTGGTCGGCCACTGCGGCCACGAGCGCGGTGAGCTTGCCGGTACCCGCGCCCAGGTCGAGCACCCGCCGGGGTGAGGCGGGGAGAAGCCAAGCGACCGCATCGGCCGGATACCCCGGGCGACCGCGCTCGTAGTCTCCCGCCGCCGCGCCGAAGGAGGTCGCGTGAGTCATGCGGCCAGCCTATGGGCGCGCCCTGTGCGGAGGGAGTCCGTCAGACGGGGACGGGCGCCGGCGGGTCGGAACGTGCGGGCTCCTCCGTGATCGACTCCACCACAGTCGAGGCGGGGCGCTCGCCGAGCTTGACCACGACGACTCCCACCAGGATCAGCAGCGCGCCCGCCGCTTGGACGGGTCCAGGGGCCTGGCCGAGCAGCAGCCACGCGAAGCCGGTGGCAGCCATGACCTCCGTGAGCGCCACGAACGAGCCCAGGCGCGCGCCCAGGCGCCGGGTCGCGGCGATTCCGGTGACGTACGCGACAGCGGCCGTGATGACGCCCAGGGCGATCGCGACGGTCCACCACGGCGCCTCGAACTGCACGAAGGTGACGGTGCCCGTCGAGAAACGCATCGGCAGCACCCCGGCGAGACCCGCGGCGCCCAGCACCACGACCGCGACCAGCAGGCCACCGGCCGCGAGCGTGATGGGCGGCAGCCCGTTGGTCTCGTCGCCGCTGATGACGAAGTAGACGGACGCGCCCACCATCGCACCGAGCGCCCACAGCACTCCGACAAGCGAGATCTGCCCGCCACCGAACACATTGAGCAGCATCGCGAGGCCGAACGCCGCGATGGCCGCCCCGCCGACGGTCAGCGGCGTGGGCCGGTGCCCGTGGCGCAGCCACATCCACAGCACCACTGCCACGGGAGCGGTGTACTCGATGAGCAGAGCGACGCTCACGTCCAGGTACCCGACAGCGAGGAAGTAGAACAGTTGAGCGCCAGCGACGGCGAAGACGCCGTAGGCGACGATGACCTTCCAGCCGCGCCGGACCAGGTGGAGACGACCTCGCACCGCGAGGATCGCGGGGACAATCAGCACTGCCGCGGCGATCACCACGCGAATCAGCGTGGCGGCGCCCGCCGACCACCCCACATCGAGCAAGCCGCGCGCGAGCGAGCCGGACAGGCCGAATGACGCCGCGGAGGCGAGCGCGAAACCGAGACCGGCGATCAGGCGCTGGCGACCCAAGTCATGTGTCATCAAACTCATGACACATGACGCTAGCCATCGTTTGATAATGTGTCAACATGCCATTCGCACATGACACGATCGAGGCGCTGGAGTCGGCGGCCTTTCTCGCCAACTCGGAACTCGAGCCGGACACCCTCGTCGGCATCGAGGCGCTCGACGCCTTTCTGACGGACTTCGGATACACCGGCCCCCGGGCGGCCCCCGCGGACGTCCCGCTGGTGCGCGGCATCCGCACGCGCCTGCGAGGGCTGTTCACCGCCTCGCGCGACGAGGCCGTCCCGCTGGTGAATGAGATCCTCGCGGAACAGGCCGCCCTCCCCCAGCTCGTGCGCCATGGCGACGTCGACTGGCACATCCATGCGACCTCGGATGACCGGCCGCTTCACGAGCGCATTCTGGTGGAGACCGCGATGGCGATGATCGACGTGATCCGCGCCGACGAGATGAGCCGGTTCGGGCGCTGCGAAATGGAGGACTGCGACGGGATCGTGCTCGACCTGTCCCGCAATCGCTCACGCAAGTACTGCTCAGTGACCTGCACCAACCGTGCCGCCCAAGCCGCCTACCGCGCGCGCCAGGCGGACGACGTGGCCTGAGTCGCCGCTAGTCCTGCGAATCGGCCCAGCCTGCGAAGCGGGCGGCAGCGCGACCCCGGCGCGACCGGGGCCCGGGCTCAAGGTGCAGCGTGGCTGCGCGCACCAGCCACGAGTTCAGCGACAGCCCCTCGGCGGCTGCGGCGACCTCGGCCCGTGCCTTGAGGGCATCGGGCAGGCGAAGCGTCGTGCGAGAGATGGCGTCGTCCGCGAGCGCTGCGGCCACCGCTTGCGCATCGGCCTCGTCCCTCTCCTCGGCCAGCGCCGCCCCCGGCGCAGTCACGACGAACTCGACGCCCTTGCCCCGCACGCGCAGGTCGACCGCTCCGGGCTCGAGTTCCCGGGATATCTCCTCGACGGCCTCACCAAGGGCCTCGACGAGCATCATGTGGACGGCCGGGGCGAGCGCCGTGGTGAGCCGCTCCGCCGCCTCGCGGGTCTTTGGAGTGCCTGCTGCCGAGGTCGCGAGCAACTGCTCGCGGAGCCGTGCGGAATGCTGCTGAAGGTCCATAGCGCCATGATGACACCACTGCGACACCACCGCCAGTCGAGGGAAATAACCGTGGCCCGTCGAGGCGTTGCCCCCACACGAGGGACCACTGCAGCGACCGAGTGATCGAGAGAGGCATCTGATGTCCACACCGCAGAGGATCATCGTGGTCGGAGCCGGGCTTGCCGGCCTCACGACAGCCGTCCGGCTCGTCGATGCGGGACACGAGGTGACCGTGCTCGAGAGCGCCGGCGTCGTCGGAGGCCGCACCGCCGACTGGGACGAGGACGGCATGCAGGTCGAGACGGGTCTGCACCGCTACCTCGGCTTCTATACCAAGCTTCCGCGGCTACTCAGGCACGTCGGGCTGAAGGTTTCCGACGTGGTGGTGTGGCGCGACGAGATCGCGTTCCGCGTGGCCGACGGCGGTCCGTCCGCCCTGTTCTCCGCATCCCTCATCCGCCACCCGGTCCGCACCGCAGTGCGCGCTCTCAAGCACCGAGACTTCCTGCCCCTGCGACAGCGTGGCGCGATGGTGCGCATGCTCGCCGCGGGCTCGGTCGCGTACCTGCTCCGGCCCACCAAACTCGACCAGGTTCCGATCGCCGACTACGCGCGCGGGCACGGTGTGAGCCAGCAGACTGTGGACCGACTCATCGCCCCGCTGACGGCCGGGTTGTTCTTTGTGCCGCCCGACAAGTTCTCCGCCCACAACCTCATGGGAGTGGTGGTTCCCTACTGGCGCTCGCTCATCAAGACCGGCGTCGGGGCCTTCAGCGGCGGCATGACCGAGGTCATGTCGGGCCCGATCGCCGAGTACGTGCGCAAGAAGGGCGGCACCGTGCACGTGAACACCCGCGTGCAATCGCTCGTCGGCGACGCGAACGGGATCACCGGAGTGCGCGTTCACGACAAGGTGCTCGAGGCTGACCAGGTGGTGGTCGCCACCTCGCTGGGCCCCGCCAAGGCGTTGATCGACTCTGCGCTGGAGGGCCACGAGTGGTTCGACGACATGCGGCGCATGGAGTCCACCCCGTCGGTGTGCTTCCAGGCGGAGACGGATGTGCCGAGCACAGCGGAAGACACCGCCACCTTCACGCCCGGCACCGAGATGGGTTGCTTCGCGGAGCAGTCGCGCACGACGTTCTCCCATCTGGATGGGCGAATCAGCGTCATCATGGCCACGCCCAAGACGCATGCAGACTCCACGACGGAGGAGCTGACCGAGACCGTGATCACCGAGGCGAGACGGGTCGGCGTGGACCTCCGCGGCCACATTCGCCGCGCGCGCAAGGTGGGGATCTCCGACGACTTCTACTCGCTCGAGTGCGGAAACGACCCGCTGCGGCCCGCGCAGCACACCCCCATCCCGGGGCTCACCCTTGCGGGCGACTACACCCAGCAGAAGTACCTCGCGACCATGGAAGGGGCCGTCCAATCGGGCGAACTCGCGGCGCGGGCAATCCTGAAGGAGGAACGATGAAGGCAGTGGTCTATCACGGCAAGCACGACATGCGGGTCGACGAGGTCGACAAGCCCCACCTCCAGTCGCCCACCGACGCGATCATCAAGGTGACATCCACCGCGATCTGCGGCTCTGATCTCCACCTCTATGACCGCGCCATCGTGGGCATGAAGGAAGGCGACATCGTGGGTCACGAGTTCATGGGCGTGGTCGAGGACGCGGGGCAAGGCGTCTCCCACGTGTCCGTCGGCGACCGGGTGATCGTGCCCTTCGTCATCGCATGCGGGACGTGCTGGTTCTGCACGCAGGGGCTGCAGTCGCTGTGCGACAACACCAACCCGAACGCGAAGATCCTCGAGAAGACGTATGGGCAGTCAGGCGCGGGACTGTTCGGCTACACCCACCTCTTCGGCGGCTACGACGGCGGCCAGGCGGAGTACGTCCGCGTGCCGCACGCCGATGCCGGCCTGTTCGCCATCCCCGACAGCATGGATGATGACCACGCGCTATTCCTCACCGACATCCTGCCTACCGGGTGGATGGCCGCGGTCAACTGCGACATCTCAGAAGGCGACACCATCCTCATCGCGGGAGCCGGCCCCGTGGGGCAGCTCGCCGCGGCCAGCGCCCTGGTCCAGGGCGCCGGAACCGTCGTGGTCTTCGACCGAGAGCGTTCGCGCCTGGACAAGGTCGCGGAGCTGCCCGGAGTCGTGCCCCTCGAGGACACCGGCCGCGGAGTCCAGAAGGCCATCAAGGCCCTCACCGGCGGACGAGGGGCCGATGCGGTCATCGACGCGGTCGGCATGGAAGCCCACGGTGGCGGTGTCGTAGGCGCCTACGACCGGGCGAAGATGCGGCTCAAGCTCCAGACGGACCGAGTCACCGCGCTGCGCACGCTGATCAAGGCGGCGCGCAAGGGAGCACGGGTGTCGATTCCCGGGGTCTACGGCGGGGTCGCGGACAAGTTCCCCATCGGCGCCGTGTTCGGCAAGGGACTGACCATGACGGGCGGCCAGACCCATGTGCACCGCTTCGTGCCCGAGTTGATCGACCTGATCGGGAACAACTCTCTCGACCCGTCGCGGATCATCTCGGCACACATGCCGCTCGACAAGGCTCCCGAGGCCTACGAGTTGTTCAAGGACAAGAAGGAGCTCAAGGTGGTGCTGCAGCCCTAGTCTTCACCGGGATCGGCGGCGCGCTCGGGTTCGCGGCGCTCCTGGTAGCGGTGGAGTTGGTAGCTGAGCGGGGATGCGCTGACGCCGTGGATGAGCACGGAGATGGCGATAGCGAGGGTTGCGTACGTGAAGACCAGCGGATCGCCCGTCTCGTGCTCGGCGACGGTGGAGTAGAAGAGCGCCGAGACGCCCACGGGGGCGAACCAGCTGAGGAAGGCGGTCTCGGCCCGGCTGTGCTCCGGGCGTAGCGCCGGTCGCAGCAGCCACACGGTGACGACGCGGCGCAGTACGAGCGCTAGCATCACGGCCGCGACCGCGCCCCATCCGAGTTCACCCCATGCCGGGAACGGCAGCGCGAGCCCGAGCAGCATGAACACCGGCAGGATGAAGAACCGATTCATGCTGTCGTCCAGCCGGTCCTGCTTCTGCTCGTCGGACTGCGGGATGATCTGCCCGAATACGGCCGCCGCGATGAAGACGGCCAGCAACGCGTTGACACCCGCCACTTCCCCAGTGCCGAGCACGAAGAACGCCAGCGCGATGATGAAGCCCAGGTACGCCGTCTCCTCGATGAGCTGCCGTCGTCTGACCAGCCGGTACAGATAGCCGAAGGCGAGGCCAACCGCCACGCCGAACAACGCGCCGCCGATGACCTCCCGCAGCACCACCGTGGTCAGCAGGTCGGACCACGACTTGTCGGGACGGATCATCAGCATGATGGGCAGGAAGACGAACAGGTACGCAAGCCCGTCGTTGAGTCCGCTTTCGGATGAGATGTTGAACCGTACGCGATCCGGAATCTTCGCTTCGGCGAGAGAGCCGGTCACGACGGGCGTTGTCACCACCGGGTCGGTGGGCGTGATGATGGCTCCGATGAGCAGGGCGAGCGCGAGCGGCAGTCCCAGCAGAGCCCACAGCACGCCTGTGGCCACGAGCAGCATGACCACCATTCCCACGCCGATCATCCACAGCACCCAACGCCGGTGCTCTCGCCAGTAGCCGTGCGGCAGGCGGAGCGCCACGCCGGAGAGCCCGATGGCCAGCGTGACCCGCGAGGCCTCCTCGAGCAGTGTCATGGGGGGCACGCCGAAGGAACCGATAGTGACGACGTCAAGCGCGTACGGCCCCAGGGCGGCGCCGAAGGCCAGCGCGAGCAACGGACCCGGAAGTCCGATGCGCTGGAGGAACGACGAGAAAGCCGAGAACACCAGGATCGCGCCGGCGAACAGGGAAACCGCGACGTAAACGGACATGCCATTCACCCTACGAGCGAAGCTCCGGGATCGCCCAGGTTGCTCCTCACATCCAGCGCTTGGCCTTGAACACCCGGTACAACACCACGGAGAAGCCCACCATCAAGCCCAGGGCCAGCGGGTAGCCGAACGACCAGTGCAGCTCCGGCATGTTCTGGAAGTTCATGCCATAGATGGCCGCGACGAGTGTAGGCGCGAACAGGATCGCCGCCCACCCGGAGATCTTCTTCATGTCCTCGTTCTGACGCTCGGCGACGAGGGTCGAGTTCACGCTGAGAATCTGCGCGAGCGCCTCGCGGTACTCGGCGATCAGCACGCCGATGCGGTCGAGGTGGTCCGCGACATCCTGCAGGTAGGTCTGGAGATCCTCGGCGACCTCGTGCTTGTCGAAGCCGCTCCGCAGGCCACCCAGCACCTCGACCATCCATGACGTCGCGTGCTGAACGTCGATGACCTCCTGAGTGAGGCGGTAGATGCGTTCGGCCACCGCAGGGTCGCCGCCGAACACCTGGCGTTCGATCTGTTCCTTGTCGATTCCCACCTCGTGAAGCACCGGCGCGTAGCCGTCGACGATCGCGTCCAGCAAGCGATACGCGATCGCCTCGGGCCCCAGGTGGAGCAGGTCGTCCTCGAGTAGCGAGCCGAGGATGCGCTCCGCTTCCGCACCCGGCCCGGCAAGCGCATCGGCCGCCGTGCCGTCGATCCAGACGCCGTCCTGGCACAGGACCGCCGCCGCCCCAGGGCGCACCAGCACGTGAAACTCCGCGAGGTCGACCTGTTCGTGCTCGTCGTCGTAGTGCGCTGATCGCACGACCAGGAACAGCACGTCCCGGTATCGCTCGAGCTTGGGCCGCTGACCCGCGTGCAGCAGGTCTTCGACCAGGATCGGGTGCAGGTCCCAGGCGTCGGCCAGGTCGCGGATGGCGCTCTCGCTCGGGTCTGGATAGAGCAGCAGCGCCATCTGTGCGGGCGTCTTGTCGCCGAACGTCCGCGCGTCCGCCGCCGTCGTGCCGTCGGGAGCCGGGACCACTTGACCGTCCGTGACGAACCTGGCGAGGCGGCCGTTGGAGCCGCGGGGCGCATCGGCCGTAGAAGGCACCATGTGCCGACGCCTGCCCGCCATCCTGCCCGCCCGATCTCGCACCCTGCTCACGCGTTCCTCCTCAAAGCCGCTTGCCACCGTCTGTGGAGACAACGGTAGACGCTTAGCAGGCCTCCCTCAGCGCGAGCTCGCGCCAAGCGACTCTGCCAGCCACGCGTTGCGCTGGGCGATCAGCCGCACCATGTAGCGCCGGAGCACCAGGCGTTCAGCCAGGCGGCCGATGCGCGGGAGGCCGCGCGGCCGGGCTCGGCGCTTGTCATCGCAGCGGTGTTGCCGGCCTCAGGATCGGGCTATCCGGGACTTCCCGAGTCCCCCTGGTTGCGCTCGACGAAGGGCAGCAGGCTCGACCCGTCACCCATCGATCCCTCGGCGATCACGCCAAGGGAACCGTCCTGGTGCAGGATCACCGCCTGCACCGCCGCGAGTGACCCGTTCCCGGACTGTCGCACGGCACCGTGGACGTCGGCCTCCGTGAGCCGGTGCTTGTGCAGCGACTTCGATTGGAAGTCGCCGGCGTAGTACAGCAGCACCGGCGGGGAGTCGAGGGCCCGGCGTGCGCGCGGCCAGCGGGAGCGAATCGCCGCGAGCGCCCACTGCACTGCCACCAGCAGCACCAAGGCCACCACGACCTGAGCCAGCCCGACGTCGGAGGCAGTGACCACGCGGCCGAACGCCGAGCCGAGTGTCACGGCGATGACGAAGTCGAGAGGCGTCATCTTCGCCATCGTGCGCGGCCCGGTGCCCTTCAGGAGGACCACCAAGGTGAGGTAGCCGACCGTGCCGACGAGCAGGGTGTGCCAGATGGGGGACCAACCGGTCCAGAAGTAGCTCACGTCCATGGCGTCAGCCTGTCGCGGGCGCCGGGCCGAGCACGGCCCACCCCTGTGAAGGGATCTCGGCCGTATCCACAGCGGCGTCGATGGTCGCCTCGCCCGCCAGGACCACGCTGGCCTCCGCTGCCGCCACCTGCTGAGGTTCGTGCGACAGGTTCAGGGCGACTACGAGTGAGCGGTCGCCGGACGCGACCCTGTAGGAGAGCACCTCGTTCGACAGCTCGAGGACCTCCGTGGTCGCGCGATGCAGCCACGGGTTCCGGCGGCGGAGACCGATCAGCTCTTGGTGCAGGGCAAAGATGGGCCGGCCCAGGGGCGACAGGTCGTCGGGCGACGGCGGGAAGACCGGCCTGATGTCGTCGTCGCCGCCTTCCCTGTCCTCCTTCACGCCGCGGTACCCCTGCTCGTCGCCGTAGTAGATGGAGGGTGTCCCGCCCGCCGTGAGCAGAATGACGACGGCATGCGGCAGCAGCGCGGCATGGGTGAGTTTGCTCGCGATGCGGGTGACATCGTGGTTGCCGATGAACGTCATGGGCGCGTAGGTGGCGAGCAGGTCGTTGTGGCGCTCCAGCGCTGAAGTGAGCTCGTAGAAGTTCGCGTCGTTGAGCGAGCTCCAGATCGCCTTCCACAGTTCGTACTGCGTGGTCGAGTCGAGGCCGCCCGCCTCGACCTCACCGGCGTAGTCGCCGTGGATGTACTCCCCCACGAAGTACGCGTCGGGATAGTTGCTCCGGACACGGCTCGTGACCTTGCCCCAGAAGGACGACGGCACCGCGTAGGCGGCGTCGAGGCGCCAACCGTCGGCCCCTCGCGACAGCCAGTGCTCCATGACCTCGACCACGAAGTCGGCCACCGCTGGCTCATCGTGATTGAGCCCCACGAGGTGATGATGGCCCTCGAAGTCGCCGTACTCGGGCTCATCCCCCGGCGCCGCACCTTCGGGCCACTGCAGTGAGAACCACGCCCCCGCATCGGCCGCCGGGCCGCCCGCGAGGACCTCCTGGAACGGACCGAATGACCGGCCGACGTGATTGAAGACGCCGTCGAGGAGCACGCGCAGTCCGCGCCGGTGTGCCTCTGCGACCAAGGCCTGAAAATCCTCTTCGGTGCCCAGGCGAGGATCGATCCGGAAGTAGTCCGTGGTGTCGTAGCCGTGCGTCTCCGAGGCGAAGATGGGGCCGAGCGCCAGCCCGGACGCCCCGAGCTCCACCGCGTAGTCGAGCCACGGAATCAAGTCGAGCAGCCGGTGGTCCGCGCCGGGCTCGGCGACGGACGACCTCTCCGCGCCGGTGAAGCCCAACGGGAACACCTGCCACCAGATGGCGTGCTCGACCCAGCCAGGTTCAGTCATGGCGTCGAGGCTATCGGGGATCATGGGACGTGTAACGGTCCCATGGGCGTGGTCTGTTCCGCGGCGACTGTCCGTACGATGCTCGTCGTGACCTCCTCCCGATCCGCGGCGCCGATCTGATGCCGCCGCGTTCGCCGCTGCCTCAGCGTCACGGGCTCGATGCGGCTTGGATACGCACGCCCGGCAGCGGGCCTGAAGGAGCACCGCAGTGGGCGACGATGCGCGACTTCCTCGTCGCTCGGCTGCCGGACGCGGCTCCGGTCACCGAGATGCTGGACGCGGGTGCCTTCGTGGACCCTGTGGGACGCCCGTGGGACGGCGACGAGCCGTACAGGCCCCACACCTTCATCTGGTTTCATCGCCCGCTCGCACCCGAGACGACGGTGCCGTTCCCCCTCAACGTCCTCGACGCGAACGACCGCTTTGTGGTGGTCGACAAGCCACACTTCATGGCCACCATGCCGCGCGGGTCGCACGTGCAAGAGACTGCGCTGGTGAAGGCGCGCCTCGCCCTGGACCTGCCCGAACTGGCGCCCGCGCATCGGCTGGACCGTCTGACTGCCGGCGTGCTCGTGTTCTCCGCACGCCGCGAGTACCGCGCTGCCTATCAAGGGGTATTCCAGACCGGTGCCGCGCTCAAGACGTACGAGGCGCTCGCGCCGTACAACCCTTCGCTGGAACTTCCCCACCGGCTCGTCGGCCGAATCGAGAAGCCCCGAGGCGTCATGCAAGCCGTGCTGGTGCCGGGCGAGCCGAACGCGGAGACGCTCGTGGAGGTGCTGGAGACTCGCGGCCGGTACGCGCGCTATCGGCTCACTCCGACGACAGGCAAGACGCATCAGTTACGCGTCCAGATGTGCGCGCTCGGACTGCCGATCCTGGGCGACACCCTGTATCCGTCCGTTGTCGAGGTGGACCCGAACGACTTCAGCGGTCCGCTTCAACTGATTGCACGCCGCCTGCGCTTCACCGACCCGGTCGATGGGAGCCCGCGGGACTACTCGAGTGAGCGCGCGCTGGTCTGGCCTGCTGACGAGACTCAGGTTCCGCAGAAGGTCCGGTAGGCCCCGAAATCCTCGGGAGCGGCGGCAGCATAGCGTTCCAGACCTGGGCGTTCCTCGTAGGGCCGGGTCACCGCGTTCAGGAGCTCATGGAGGGGGCCGGTGTCTCCTTCGGTCGCGGAGGCGAGCGCCTCCTCGACCAGGTGGTTGCGCGGGATATAGACGGGGTTGACCTGGTCCATCAGCGCGGGGTCAGGTCCAAGCGGTAGCCAGCGCTGCATCCAGTCATCGAATGCTGCTGGGTCGCGGAACAGGGCCCGCGCTAGCTCCGGCGAACCGGAGGCGGCGCCGCTGAGGCTGCGAAAGAGCAGCGTGTGGTCGACCTCGTTCTCTTCGAGCAGTGCCAGCAGCTCTTGCACCAGCCCGGAGGCGGTCTCGGCGTCGACGTCGTCTCGCAGCCCCATCTTGGCCTTCGCGCCCGTCGACCAGGAGGCGCCGTACTCGTCGTCAAAGCTGCCGAGCGCATCGGTGGCGATCGCCACCGCTTGCTCTTGATCCTCGTGCAGCAGGGGAAGCAAACCTTCCGCCAGCCGGGCGAGGTTCCACTGGGCCGCCAGCGGCTGGTTGGCGTAGGCGTAACGACCGCCCTGATCGATGGAGCTGTAGACAGCACCCGGATTGTAGGCATCCATGAATGCGCACGGCCCGTAGTCGATCGTCTCGCCGGAGATCGTCATGTTGTCGGTGTTCATCACGCCGTGGACGAAGCCCACGAGCATCCAGCGGGCGACCAGAGACGCTTGGGCGGCAATCACTGCTTCGAGCAGTCCTCGATACCGGTGGTCCATGTCCGCCACAGCCGGGTAGTGGCGGGCAATGGCATGGTCTGCGAGCCTGCGCAGCAGGTCGGTGTCGCCGGTGGCGCGAGCGTACTGAAAGGTCCCTACGCGCAGATGACTGCTGGCGACCCGTGCCAGCAGGGCGCCGGGCAACTCGGTCTCGCGGTAGACGGTAGCGCCCGTGCTGACGACGGCGAGGGATCGTGTTGTGGGAATGCCCATGGCGTGCATCGCCTCGCTGAGGATGTACTCGCGCAGCATCGGCCCGATTGCGGCGTAGCCGTCGCCCGCGCGCGCCAACGGGGTCCGCCCCGATCCCTTCAGGTGCAGGTCCCGCAGATCGCCACTGACGTCGGTGACCTCACCCAGCAGCAGCGCGCGGCCGTCGCCGAGCCGAGGAGAGTAGTGGCCGAACTGGTGCCCCGCGTAGGCCTGCGCGACCGGAGTGGCTCCGTCAGGAACGAGGTTGCCCGTCAGCAGGAGCAGCCCGTCGGGACCGCGCAGGGCGGCGGGCTCGAAGCCCAGCTCGGCGGCCAAGGGCTCATTGAGCGCCAGCAACTGCGGATCGCGAACCCGTTGCGCCTCCCACGGCACGCCCAGTTCCGGGAGTCCCTGGGCGAAGCGGTCGTGAAACCTGACCGAGATTTGCGGTGAAGCACTCATCCACAGATTTTACCCGCCTCCCGTTCACGGGCTCGGTTCGGAGAGGCGGAACCTCAAGGAGAAGTTGTTCAGCAGTGCGGGGAGGTTGCCCGGCTCAAGAGTGTGGCTCGTCATCGCGATGGCCCGCTGGCCCACAATGTGGGCGATGAAGTTACTGATCAGCAACAGCACCAGATGGCGCCCGGGGCAGATGCCGGGTCCAGCACTGAATGGCACCAGCGGCCACTCATCGCGAGCGCGGGTGTGGTCCCACTGCTCAGGGGCGAAGGAGTGGGCGAAGTTCAGGTTCCGATCGTCCCGATGAAAGAAGGGCGCGAAGATCAGCACCGAGGTGCCCTCCGGCATCACTCCGTGCTCGAACTCGACCTCCCGGGTGCTTTCGCGCAGGATCATCGGGGTCGTCGCCCACAGCCGCAGCGACTCCAGCACCGTGGAGCGTAGGAGCGGCAGCATCGGCGCAGCCTCTCCCGCTGCTGCGGCGATCTGCGCGCGGACCTCCTCTTGGTGCTCGTGGTGGGAGGCCAGCAGCGCAAGGGCCCGGAAGCTCGCCATGCCTGCAGGGTCGAAGGCGAAGAGCCACTGCGGCACCTGCTGCTCGGGGTGGTCCTCGGGACGAGAGTCCATCTGAGACATGTATGCGGCGATGCTCCCCGGTTCGGCCTTGTCGATGGCGTGGCCGATACGCCGCAGGAGCTCAGACCTGGCGCCCTTGTCCACCGGACGCAGAAACGCCCAGTTCGCGCGCGACCGTTGAGTCTCCATCAGGTCGAGGATCTCCTCGTCATCGCGGTACGAGTCCCCCAGCACTACTCGGTTGACCATCCGAAACCACGCCACAAAAAACGTGTCGTAGTCCAGGTCACCGCCTGCGGCGTCGACGGCGTCCAGCAGCTGCTGGGCCTCTTCGCCCACCGCGGGCATGAACTGCTCGGCCATCCTGTGGATGGGGTGGCCGTCGTCGAGGGCATTTTCGTTAACTTCACGTCGCCGTTGCCGGCCATGACCGTGCGAGATCAGCGACACCTTGGGCTCGAAGTGCTTGAGCGCGTGCCGCTTCAAGGTCTCCGCCGGGGCGAACGGTTCCGGTGACTCCTCCAGAATCCGGTGCACGTGTTCGGGGTCCAGCACGACGGCCATGTTCTTTCCCGGCACGGAGAGCATCAAAGGTCCCCTGCCGTACTTCAGGGCTGCCGCCTGCATGCGTTCCACCGCCCGCGCCTCCAGATCCCACCGCTCAGCACCGGCCACGACCTTGGGGCGACGGATGATCGGGCCCTTCGCCACGGTGGGCAACTGGACATCGCGCACTATTCGGGCGGTGTCCAACGGTGTCGCTCGCGGCAGGGGGTTCTGCAGCGCAGTGGGCGTACCGGACGACGACCCAGAGTCAGGCCCCCGCGAGATGTCGGGATCGGACGGAGAAGCGGCTGGAGTCATCGGCGCGGCGCCTCCTCACGTGTGTACTCACATACGTGCACACGACCCTGCGATACGGCGCCTGCCAGGCCAACTGACGAGCTCCGGCGTGCCTGGAGTCGTGGTGCTGGGCTGAGCCAGCGTGCTCCGCAGGCTCCACTTCAGCGTAACCGAGTTGTCCGCAGTTGCGAGGTGTGGCGGCGCCGGGAGAAGACCTAGACGTTGAAGCGGAACTCCACCGCGTTCCGTAGCCGGCCAACGTTTCGCCAAGTGCCCACGTTCGGCACTGCGATCGCCCAAGGGGTGGCGCGGGCGCGATGGGAACCACACCAGTCAACCAACGCTAGAACAGACCCGCGTCACCTCGACCCTCAGCAGTCCCAC
This sequence comes from Demequina ureilytica, assembly GCF_048553575.1. Lineage (NCBI taxonomy): Bacteria > Bacillati > Actinomycetota > Actinomycetes > Micrococcales > Demequinaceae > Demequina > Demequina ureilytica. The sequence continues at coordinate 563,404 of NZ_JBLZIE010000002.1, forward strand.
CCACCATGTTTCGGCGCAGAACGACCCTTGAGGTGCCGAACAGTGCGACCGGTCGACGAGCCGCGGACCTGTCTGCTACTTTGGACATATGCCCAAGGCGCTCGTCCAATGGAGTAATGCCGATGCATGATGCACTAACAACAGTCGTTGCCGTCCTACTCGTCGCGATGACGCTCATCCTGACGCCCATGGCTCCGGGCGGCCTCGTCGACACGAGGGTATTCGCACCCCTGCCGCGCTGGCAGTTCAACCTCTTCAACGCCTTCCTGGTCTCGCTCGGCCTCGCGAGCTTGATCATCGCAGGCTTCAGCGTAGGCGGAGCTACCTGGGTATATACACCAGCGATCGTTGTCGGCGCCCTCTTCATCGCCGTATACGCTGCGGATTTGGCCGAGATCTTCCCTGTTGTCCCCGACCGTATGCCGAGCCACCTCCTCGTGCTCGAGGTGATTAACCTGGCACTCGCCGGCACCCTCGTCGTCCTGTCGATCAAGGGACTTCTGACGTGACCGATACCCGGACGAAGATCGTGGAAGCCGCACAGCAAATCATCGCCGACGAAGGGTGGGGGGCGGCAACAACCCGCAGAGTCGCAGAGGTTGCCGCGGTGAATTCCGGGGTGATCCACTACCACGTCGGCAATGTTCACGACCTTCGCCGAGAGGCTGTGCTGGAAGGCGTCGCCTCATACTTCTGCGAATTGCGCAATCTCACTGGTGATCGCACGGATCTGGCTGATCGACTCCGCGCACTCATCCGAACCATCACCTCGATCGACGGAACATCTCGAAATGCGCGGTTGCTGTACGCCTCGCTCGGCGCTGCCGCGCACGACCCTGAACTGCGGAACGTCATCAAAGCCGAAATTGGAAGCCTGCAACGCGAGCTTGCAGCCCATACGAGCGCAGGTCGGGCACAGTTGCTGACGGCCGCGATCGACGGCCTCGTCATGCAGCGAGCGTTCGGTGTCGAGATTGATGCGGGCACACTGATCCCAGTGATAGAGCAACTACTAAACACCTACCCGACGGACGGCGACGCGCAGCGTTAGGGCGGAACTCCGCTACACGTTGAAGCGGAACTCCACCACGTTCCGTAGCCGAATAACCTTTCGTCCAAAGTCTGCGTCCAGCCACTCGATCCGCCCCGGTGTGGCGCGGGGGCGCTGGGAGCCAGACAAGTCAATCAACGCCGAGACAGACCCGCGTCACCTTAACCTCTAGCAGCCCTATTTGACGACGATCGTCAACGACGGCGCTGCGCGAAGACCTGCCGAATGCGATGCGAACGTGGGGGCGCAGATATCTAGACTGGCGACCATGGAAGGCACAAGCCGTAAACGTGTCCCTGCTCGCCTAGACAGAGACAGCGTGCTCTTCAAAAAGATTCTCTTTCAAGCAGTCGGGTCAGTTGCGTTCACTCTGGTTACTCTGCTAATCCTTTGGGCGGTGTTCCTAAGCCCGGAGTATGGGCGGCCTAGTTGGTGGGCTCAACTGGTCGTGCCGATTGCCGTCATCTGGGTGACCTATCTGACGATCCTCAACACGAGGGCCTTGCTCCTGGCCTTGGGCCTTCTGCCGTTCGCTACGGTCTCGGTTGAGAGCGACACACGCGTGATGGCTTTTCTCTGGTGGCCCATCAAGCGCGAATTGGTAATCCCAGCCGATGCGGTGACTCAGCTTGCCGTCGAGCGATTCGCTCATGAGACCAAGCAGTCCACAGTGATGGGTGTCGTCGTCGTGCTCGAGGTCGACGGGGTGGGCCAGTTCCGTATCCCGGTGCCACACGCGGATCACACCTACGACTGGGAGACCTGGGCCGCGCAGGAGTTTAAGGCGATTCCCCTACTGGTCGTCTTACCTGCTGAAGGTAAAGGGGACCACTGAGGGTTCTGGCTACTGGATGACCTGCCCCGCCGTCGAGTCTGCCCGAACAGCAGTCGACGCCCAGTCCTTACGAACATAGTCCGAGCTGAGATTTGCGCCAGAGGTTAGAGCGCAAAACGAAATTCGACCACGTTCCGTAGCCGAATAACCTCTGGCGAGGCCCGGCCGTCGGCCATCTGGTCTCCCCCGGGGTTCCGCACGAGCGATGCGAACCACACCGGTCAACCAACGCTAGAGCTGACGCGCGTCACCTCAGCCCTCAGCAGTCCCTAGCGCGTTCTTGTGCGCGCGGGTTGCAGGGCCGCACTAAGCATCTTGCGCTTAGTCGCACGTACGCTCCGTCCGTCCGCTCTGCGCGTGTGGGAGCATCTCCCCGTGCCTGAACGCCCCTCTCCGACTTGGATCATCCGCCCGCCGCTCAGCGCCCGCGTGTTTTACCGGATCTTCGCCGGGTTCATGACGGTGGTCTGGCTGCTAATTGCGACTACAGCGGTCTCCGAGAACGGCGTGAATCCTGCCTTGGTCTGGATCCTGGTGCCCGCCTGGGCATCAAGCGGACTCTTCTTCAACACCGCAGCCAACCAAGGCGCACGCCTATTTCGGGACAGGTTGGAGATGGAGATGCAGATCGGGCTGGCGCGAATACCTCTAGGCGAGATCGACGAAGTACACCTCAACAGTGATCTGTCACTCATCATGTTGCGCACTCGCGAGCGCTACATCTACCAATCCATCCGCGCTTGGCATCTCCTGAAAGTGTCCGACCAAAGGAAGCACGACGTCGAGCAGGCGCTTCACGGCGCAGGTATCGAAGCAACGTGGCTCAGCCGCAAGGACGAAGGATACGATCCACGCCGACGACGGTGGGCAACATTCGAACCAGGTGCAATTGTGGCAACGATGATGCGCCCATGGGTGCTCGGCATGGCTGTCGCCGGGGCAATAGTCGCACTGCTATTTCAGGTGTAGCCACAACAACAGGGAGCTATAGCGCGTGGCCCGACGAGGGTTGGCGCGTCCCTACCCACCGCCCGCAACCGAGGTCGGGTCTGCCCCAGCAGCAGTTGACGCCTAGCCTCTAAGAACGGGATCCGTGCCGAGAACCTCGCCAGATGTTGGAGCGCAAATCTAAATTCGACCACGTTCCGTAGCCGAATAACCTCTGGAGAAGTGCCGGCAGTCGGCCAGGTGATCTCCCCGGTGGTTTCGCAGGAGCGATGGGAACCACGCCAGTCAACCAACGCTGAAGCACACGGGAGTCACTTCAACCCTCAGCAGCCAGCTGCCGTGGTGAGCGCCCTAGCCAATTTCTGGTTTCCGTTCATTCTTGCCCCCTACTGGTCGAATGAGAGCCGCCGCAGCAAGGGAGAGCGCGCTGGCGACTCCCCATCGGGATGCCTTGAGTTGAAGGTCCTGGGCCAGTGCGAGGCTGCCTTGACTCAGGCCGCCGACGTTGCTGGCCGTGAGCGAGTGGTTAAGAAAAGCGATGAGGCATCCGAGCGATCCAGCGATGAGCAGAATTGTGAAGAAGCTTCTCCAAGAAGGACTTGTCACGTCATTGCACCGCAGGGCCTTTGTGAGCTCGGATGAGCACAGGCCCCCCTCTCCTGTCATGGGCTATGCCCTTACGGCGCAAGTCCCCGGGATCACACCTGTACCAAATTGCCTGGCACCGGGACCCACTGAACTGTCGCTGCCATCGACAGGAGGTCTGCTCGAGACTGTAGCGCCACATCGCAGCGGTGTCGACAATTGTGACGACCTGGGCACGGAGTCCATTTCGACCGCGACACCAGGGACGCTTCAGCTCTGCGAGCGTGTCGCCCGCGGTACGGAGCGGCCACGGCTACATTGCGCTCGTGAGCGACGACGCCGATGCCCTTAGAGCCGAAGACCCGACGTGTCCGGAAGCGGATCTTCTCGCGTTCCTGCGCCACCGATCCAGGTACGTGCGGTGGAACGCAGCGCAGAATGCGGGCGCAAGCGACGAGTTCAGGATGGCGGCCCTCGCCACGGGCGACAAGGTTGTTGCGGAAGCTGTGGGATCGCTGGGCGACGCGCTGTCGCCCGAGGTGCGTGAGGCAGTCTTTGCGCACCCGGCAAGGCAGGCAAGAGAGGGCCTCGGTGTGTCAGCCCGGCTCCGCTCGACGATGGAGCGCCTCGCTTCCGACCCTGATCCAAGCGTCCGGGCACATCTTTGTGCAGGCTATGCGCCCGTACCCGAAGACCTTCTGCGACGGCTCGCGAAGGACCGCAGCGCCAAGGTGAGGGCCGCGGTAGCGTTCAGCGAGGATATTCCAGAGAATCTCGCGTTCGAGCTCGCGACGGACAGGTCCGTCGTCGTGCGCTTCGAGATACTCGTGAGTCACGATGACGACTTGCGTTTCGCTCGACTCATGCGAGATGACCCCGATGAGGACATCCGCAACCATGTGCGGAGCTTGCTTGGCGAACCAGAGGCCACCGAATAGCACCCCGCCGTCCCCCGTCTACGCCGGTGGTTTCGCACGAACGTGAGGCCAACAGCTTCGCGAAGGCGACGGCGACGACGCTCACATTGACGCGCTAAGCCAGGTGCAGCGGAGCGATGGCCTCGATCTTGCTTGCCAAACGGTCTTCCGCAAGCTCAAGCTCGTAATGAGACTGCAGGTTCAACCAGAATTGCGGGTCGATGGCGAAGTACCGGCCCAGGCGAAGTGCGGTATCGGCCGTGATGGCGCGCTTGCCGTGGACGATCTCGTTGATGCGACGCGGCGGCACGCCGATCGACACCGCCAGCTTGTTCTGGGTGATCCCGAACTCGTTGATGAAGTCCTCCATGAGAACTTCCCCAGGGTGAACGGGAGCCCACCTCTCAGTGGTAGTCGACGAGTTCGACATCTTCAGCACCTCCTTCTGTCCAGGTGAAGCAGATCCGCCATTGGTCGTTCACTCGAACACTGTGCTGGCCTGCGCGGTCACCCTTGAGTTGCTCCAGCCGGTTGCCCGGTGGCACACTCAGCGATTCGAGGAATCTGGCCGCATGGATCTGCGTCAGCTTCCGAAGGGCGACCTTCTGCACACGGGGATCGATCGACGGCACCTTGTGACGGTGCCACAGTCGTTCGGTCGCCTTGTCTGCGAACGATCGGATCACACCATCAGCATCGCAAACTTGACGCGCCGCGTCAATAACGCTATACGTTAAACCGAAACTCCACCACGTTCCGTAGCCGGATAGCCTCCAGATAAGTGCAGGCGATAGCCCAGGTGGTCTCCCAGGGGGTGGCTCGTGAACAAAGAGAACCAAAAGTGCGTCTCAACGCCGGCCAGCCACGCGCCACCTCAACGTTCAGCAGTTCCCTCAGCGAAACGCTGCTGGAACGTCTTCGAGCTGAACGCTACGGTCCCACCTCCCGGGTCGCTCGTCCGAGCTTGCCCACTGCGCGCCGTTCACCAGCCACTTCGCGCGGAATCGACGTGCGCCTGCAGGCGTGGCGTCCTGATACCCGAACTCAACTCCACAGCACGGGCAGTAGTCATAGTCGGGCGTGTTGCCGTCGAAGCCCCATGGCGGCTCCGGGAGTTCGAGCCCGCACACGCGGCAGTGCATGAGATCGTCACTGTGCATTGAAACACTCTAAATCGGTCGGGTACTTGGGCTGAGTCTGGACGAGAAGGAGGCAGCGTCGAAGTGCTTCCGGCAAGTCGATCACCTTGACCTTATTGTTTCGCACAGCATTGTGGTTCGTGCGGTCCCGCGTGGCATCCAGGGGGGTGGAAAAGGAGCGGTACCACCATCGAAGGATCTACCCCTGCAGCGGTTGACGCCCATCTCCTACACACGTGGTCCGTGCTAGGAATCGCGCTAGAAGTTAGAGCGCAAAACGAAATTCGACCGCGTTCCGTAGCCGAATAGCCTCTGGCCTAGTGACCCACCGACTCAGCACTTGAGGTCCTCAACTAGCCGGGTGCACTGAGGTGTCGGGGCCGAATGCCATCACCGAATGCTCGTCCGCTATCGTTGCGCGCAACACGGCACCTGAGAGAGAACGTCATGCGGACCAATTCGGTCGCGGTCGGCGCCGTCGGCGCTCTCGTCACCCTGGGCATTCTGGCCGGGTGCGCGACGGACGTCTCTAGCGAAACCGCGCCCCACGTGACCGTGACCGATGAAGGTCCAGCGCCCACGGTAACAATGACGCCCGATGCAACAGCGGCTCCGGTGGACGATACCCCGTCTGCCGGGGCCAAGTCTGATATCCAGGGCGCCGCAGCGGCCTCCATCGAGGAACTTGGCCTTGCCCTCACCGATCGGTATGACGGTAGCGAAGTCGAGTGCAGGTTCGATTTGCATGAGGACACCGAGAAACAGTTCTGCGGCGAAGTTCCGAACTCCGCGGTTTCAGAGGACCTGGTCCTCTTAATGCGGGACGCCTCGTCAGATGATTCGGGCAGGATGAAGGAGTACTCGGACGGGTGCACAGTTGTCCTTCCCGACATCGAGGCTCTCGCCTGCCTTGTCCAGTATCACTCCGGCTCAGACGGACCATGGATCGAACTCAGAACTGTCGAGGGCTGGGCCACGCCAGGAGAACCGGGACGGGAGGACGGATACACCATGATTACAGTGAGAGAGCTTGCTGGTCAGCCCTCCGCGATCGAGTTCGCAGAGCCTTACGAACTGCGCGAGTAGGCGGCCGGGTTTGCTCAAATAGCGGCTGACGTCTGGCCTGTGGGGACGGGATCCTTGCCGGGAACCCGCCACCAGCTACACGTTGAAACGGAACTCCACCACGTTCCGTAGCCGAATAACCTCTCGTATCTATCGCGCATTCAACCGTCCCTGCGCATGTGCCACACTCTGGACATCGAGAAGGGTGGGCCGATGAACGCTGACCAAGTGGCGCCGAGATGTTGATCCAGTTGGTTGCGGACGCGGTCATTGCGCAGTGGGCGCTCCGTGGATGGAAATCACGTATACGAGCGTTGCAGGCGGACAACGTGCTGCTGGGCGCGCTGCGCGCTGTCGAAGTTCGTGATTGGCGGTTTGGCGACATGTGGCTATCCGGCGAATGGCACGTATTGCCGGGCAGCGTGAGGCTCGGGTCGACGACCGTGGCAGTCGACGCCATTGAACCCGGCGTTCAACACGGATCGAGCGGAGACTACTCGCTTCCGCTAGGGCTGGACGCTACGGTACTCACTCTCCATGGCCCCAGGGGGACCGTCGAGCTGGCTATGGCCGCGTCCTCTGAATCGTGGTTCCGGGAAGCGGTTTCGGTACCTCCTAGTAGCGAGCAACGGTGAACTCGTCGGGTAACGCGAGGACCCGTGACGTCCGTCCGACTCAAGCGACAGGCACGAACGTCTCGACGCGCCGCCAACGAAGCCAAGGAATCAGAAACTGGGGATGCCAGGGAGGGCAGAACCGTCCGATGGCCACATCGCCGTCGTCAAGCGTGACCTCGGACTTGGCATACCCGAGCGAAGTTGACTCAACAACACGGCCTGCTAAAGCGGCGTCAAAAAGCTCCAGGGCCATGCGAAGCCCGTCTTCGTCGTAGTCGCCAACCCACTCCGAAGACCTGAGATTGCCGATGCGGACCATCCAGAATGCGTAGTCAAACTCAATCTCGACCGGACAGGTGCCAGCCACGGGTGACAGGACGTTGAACCGCCCGGTGCGCTGATCAGTGAAGTTTCCCTCCAAAGCAACGCGCCCGCTGAGCCGATCCCGAGCCGCAGCGACCAGTTGCTCCGCGATGTTCGCCCGCTGTTCGTCCAACCATGAATCTTGCTCAGCAGCCGCCATACGTCGAATCTTATGGGCACTCACGAGGAGTGTCAGAGCACCCTGCCAAGCACTTCGAGTTACCCGCCACATCCCGCAATGCGAGGCGTCCAGAGACGAGACACAATCTCGCCGAACGCGGCTCCCACGCCACGTTGACACCCAGGTGAGCTCTACAGGCGGGAAGGAACCACGTGCGGATCGAAGATCGCACCATCGACCCGTGTTCCGACCGCGCCCTTGCCGACTCCCACCGACCCGAACGTTAAATCCGTCAAGTCGGTGTTGTCGGCGACGCTTGAAAACGAGGCCATAGCGACGGGCGAAAACGAGGCCACCCAGACAGATTGGGTGGAT
>NZ_JBLZIE010000003.1:0-562200 GCF_048553575.1 Demequina ureilytica
TAACGACACGACAACATGGTGGCTCCGTTTTCAAACGTCGCATTGGCCCCACATTCGAACGTCGTCGACACTGACGGACCTATCGAACGGGGTGATGCTCTGCACGAGGTGTCATCACGATATTCACAACCAGGGCTGGGAGATCGTCGCGACATCGTCGTCGGTGTCGTTCATCCCACCGCCGAGCATCGATCCGGGGAGAACTCCGTGCCCAGGCGGACTCGCAGCACTCGATGTGGATCTACCGCTCCCCGAGCCTGACCTGCCACCCATCACTGCTGAGGACCAAGCGATGGTGAGACAGTGGGCTGCCGACCACTGGCGTACTGAGTGGGAGGACGCTGAGTTCCTGGGAGGTCTTGAAGAGGTGTGGGTGTAGTGCGCGGGTCGCCGGTTGGAGACGCCCGAGGCGGGAGCGTCGTGCTATCCGTCGACCTCGACAACGCGGTGCTGATACGCCCACACCACGGCCTGCAGCCGCGACCGCACACCGATTTTGGGCAGCATGCGCGACACGTGGGACTTCACCGTCGACACCTCAAGCACGAGCTCGCGCGCGATGTCCTCGTTCGACATGCCCTGCGCGAGCAGCAGCAGGATGTCGAGCTCACGTGGCGACAACAGGTCCGAGCCATTCGCCACGCTGACGGGCTGGGTCTGGCGGCGGCGCGAGAACTCGCGGATCACGGTCCGCGTGAGCGAGCCGTCGAGCGTCCCATTGCCCGCAGCGACCGAGCGGACGGCCGCGACGATGTCGTCCGGCTCCGAATCCTTGAGCATGAACCCCGAGGCCCCCGCCTCGAGCGCAGCGAACACGTACTCGTCGATCGCGAAGGTGGTGAGGATGAGTACGGCGATCGAGGGGTCGGCGTCGGGGGAGCACAGCTCGCGAGTGACGCTGATGCCGTCCCGCCCCGGCATGCGCACATCCACGCACGCGACGTCGGGCCTGAGGTCGCGCGCCATCGCAATCGCCTGGTCACCGTCCGATGCCGCGCCCACCACCTCGATGTCCGGCGACGCGCCCAGCAACGCGGTGAGGCCTGCGCGCACCAGGCCCTGATCATCGGCGATGAGCACCCGGATCACGAGCGCGTGCCTTCGGATGCACCCGAGCCGCGCCCGGCCTCGGCTGACGACCCGGATTCGCCCGGCTCTCTCGCTTCACGCGGCACGCGAAGCGCCACGCGCCAGCCACCGTCCTCGGTGGGGCCATACGACAGCGCTGATCGGGTGAGAGCGGCGCGCTCCTCCATGCCCCGCAACCCGAAGCCGGGCTGGCGTGCGCCGTCGAGGGTGCCTGCCGCACGGGCTGAGACCAGCGCTCCTGCCGATTCTGCCGCGTTTGCCGCACCCGCTGAGCGTGCCGAGTGTGCAGAGCGTGCCGATCCTGCTGAGTTGGCTGCACCCGCTGAACTCGCCGGGCCCAACGAGCCGGCCGGCTCTGCTGAGTTGGCTGCACCCGCTGCATCGGCCGTACCGGGGCCGTTGGTTACCACGATCTCCAAGCCGCCGCTGGCGTCGCGAAGCTCAACCGTGCATCGGGCGGCTGGGTCATGCCGCGCCGCGTTGGCGAGCGCCTCTTGAACCGTGCGATACGCCGCGAACTGCCCCAACGGGCCGATGCCCTGGGACAGCTCGCGGATGCTCGCGCCGTCGGCGACGGTGAGCGACACATCGAGCCCGCGTGCCCGGGCTGCGGGGATGAGCGTCTCGAGGCCGGGGAGCGACTCGACGTTCACCAAGGTGCCGTCGGGCGAGTCGCTGTCGATCGAGTCGCTGGGGTCCGTGCGCAGCAGCGCGACCAAGCCGCGGAGCTCGTCGAGCAGGGTGCGGGTCTGCGCGCGGACGTCTGCGAGACCGGCCTTGGCGGTCGCGGGGTCGGTGTCGATCTGCTGGGAGATGGCCGAGGACATCAGCGCAATGCCGGACAGGTGGTGTGCTGCAATGTCGTGCAGCTCGCGCGCGATGGCGGTGCGCTCGGCGGCGATGGCGGCCTCCGTGCGTGCCTCGAGCTCGCGGGCGCGGGAGAGCGACTCTCGCTCGCGGGACTCCGCGACGGCCCTGCGCGCGCCGACGGCGGCTGCGATGGCGGTCGGAATGCCGACCACCACCAGCGCCTGGCCGATGGCCGCGGCGGTCGGTGCCACCAACCCGTCGTCGAGGCGCAGGTTGGCGATCGCACCCGCGACCGCCGTGACCACGGTGGCGACGATCCAGGGCATCCAGGACTCGGCCGATGCGCGCTTCCTGGTGGCCCTATACGCGGCGGCGATCACGGCAACCAGAGAGATGCCCGATGCCTCGCCCATGGGGATGAGCGATATGAGCAGCGCGAACGCGGCCACGGCGACTAGCACGCGGCGCGGGGCGGCCGAGATCCACACCAGTCCCACGCCCTGGGCAAGGACCGCGATGACGGCGAGCCACCACTGCCAGTCACCCGGCCCCGGCATGTCGATCGCGATTTCGCGATCGAGGCTCGTGAGAGCGGGGATGAGGACCAGCATTGCCAGCGCGATGGCGGCTACGACGGCGCCGAGAACGAGGTCGCCGCGCTGCGGGGAGCGGGCGGCTGTCGGCATGACCATAGGTTCTCACGGGGCAGGTTCCTGTCGGCCGCGGCGCTCGTGGATGGTGCGAGCACGAAGCCGGCCCGCGCATCGGCCCGCGGTGCGACGCCGTCCCTCCTGCACTAGTTGACGACTTGAAGAAGTCGTCAACTAGTGAGACCATCGCAGGTGTGACCGGCCGTAACGCGTCCAGCGCACCCCCTACGAAAGCCGCGTGAGTGATGGCTGTACCCCTGCATCGGGCCAAGGCCGAGTTGTTTCGCACGCTGGGCCACCCGGTTCGCATCCGCGTGCTCGAGCTGCTGCTCGACGAGCCCAAGCAGGTGCGGGAACTCCTGGGCGAGATCGACGTCGAGTCGTCGAACCTCTCTCAGCAGCTGGCGGTCCTGCGCCGGGCCGGCATCGTGAGCTCCTACCGCGAGGGCGCCAACGTCATGTACCGGCTGAGCACGCCCGATGTCGCCGAGCTGATGGGCTCCGCGCGCAGGATTCTGGCCTCGATGTTGACCAGCCAGGAGGACCTGCTGACCGAGCTGCGTGCCGAGATGCCCGCTGGATCCCCGTCCGAGACACCCGCTGATCCGAACCAGAAGTGAGCGTCCCCTGGACGGGCGCGGCCCGTCCGGCACGCAGCGTGTGGGGCAAGGTCGTCTCCCTGCTGCCAGGCCGTGAGGACTGGCGCGAGGTACGCCGCGACCCTCGCCGCAACCTCATTGCTGGTGTGACCGTCGCCATCGTGGCGCTGCCGCTCGCGCTGGCCTTCGGTGTCGCATCGGGCCTGGGGGCGCAGGCCGGTCTCGCGACGGCGGTGGTTGCCGGCGCCGTTGCTGCCATCTTCGGCGGTTCGAACCTGCAGGTGTCCGGGCCCACCGGGGCGATGACCGTGGTGCTGGTGCCCGTGGTGGCGCAGTTCGGGTCCTCGGGCGTGCTGATGGTGGGCCTGATGGCCGGCGTCGCGCTCATCGTGATGTCCGTCGCCGGACTGGGACGCTATGTGCGGTACCTGCCCGCGCCCGTCATCGAGGGCTTCACCGCCGGTATCGCCGTGGTGATCGCGCTGCAGCAGGTGCCCGTGGCGTTGGGGATATCTGGGCTCGAGGGCGAGAAGGTGTGGGCGTTGGCCGCGCAGGCCGTGGGGGAGTTCGTGACGGATCCGAATCCGGCCCCGCTGGTGATGTCGGTGGGCGTGGCGGCCTTGATTCTCTGGGGGGCCCGCTGGCGTCCCGCGCTGCCGTTCTCCCTGGTCGCCGTGGTGCTCGCGACCTTGGTGGCGGTCTTCACGCCGCTTGATTTGGCGCCGCTCGGCGACCTGCCCGCCGGGCTGCCGGCGCCGTCGCTGGCATTCCTGGACATCGGTGCGATGGGCAGCCTCGCGACCGCGGCCGTGGCAGTCGCCGCGCTCGCGGCCCTCGAGAGCCTGCTCAGCGCGACCGTGGCCGACGGCATGAGTGTGAATGAGCGGCACAACCCCGACAAGGAACTCTTTGGGCAGGGGCTGGCGAACATCGCGGCGCCGCTGTTCGGCGGGATTCCCGCGACGGCCGCAATCGCGCGGACCGCGGTGAACGTGAGGGCGGGCGCGAGCTCCAAGCTGGCCGCGCTCACTCATGCCGTCGTGCTGCTGCTGGTGATCCTGGTCGCCTCGACGCTCGTGAGCGAGATCCCGCTCGCGGCGCTCGCCGGGGTGCTCTTCGCGACGACGATCCGGATGGTCGAGTTCGCCTCGCTGCGGGCGCTGGCGCGAGCGACGCGCGGCGATGCCGTGATCCTGTTCCTGACCTTCGCCGCGACCGTGGCGATCGACCTCGTGACGGCCGTGATCATCGGGATCGCGGTGGCGGGGCTGCTGGCGTTGCGCGCGGTGGCTCGGAGCGCTCGCGTGGAGCAGGTGCCTCTCGAGGTCGGCGACTACTCCGACGAGGAGCACGCGCTGCTCAGCGAGCACATCGTCGCGTACCGCCTCGATGGGCCGCTGTTCTTCGCCGCCGCACACCGGTTCCTGCTGGAGCTGTCCGAGATCGCAGACGTGCGGGTGGTCATCCTGCGCATGTCCCGCGTGACGACGCTGGACGCCACCGGCGCGCAGGTGCTCGGCGACGCGATCACCCGGCTTGAGAAGCGCGGAATCGTGGTGATGCTCTCCGGCATCAAGCCGCAGCACGATGCGGTGATGGCCAAGCTCGGCGTCGCGGCTCACCTGGTCGAGGGCCACCACGTGTTCGCGGATACGCCATGCGCGATCGAACGCGCCCGGCAGATCTTGCGCACAGGCGAGGAGCGCGACGCGGAGGACGTGGGCGACGCGGTGCCGGCGTAGGCGCTCACGCAGCCCGCGCATCGTCCTCGGGTCGGTGAGACCTTTGTGGGGGCGCGTAGCCTGGCGGCGTGATGCAACTCGTGGGCGACTTCAGCTGGGACTCGAGCGCGGGCGCGGCAGCCCGGACCGCGATCCTGCTTACGGCACTGTTTCTCGTGTCCTTCATCGTCAACCGCGTGGCCGCCAGAGTCTTCGACGAGAGGGAGCAGCGCTTCAACGCGCGACGCATCGTGCGCGCGTTCACCTGGTTCGTGGCGATCTTCGGCCTGATCGTGATCTGGCAGCCGCTCGGCGGGAGCCTCGCGCCGGCCCTCGGCCTGGCCACCGCGGGACTGGCCTTCGCGATGCAAGAGGCCATCGGAGCCGTCGCGGGATGGTTCAACATCACCTTCGGCAGTATCTTCCGGGTCGGGGACCGGGTGAAGATGGGCGGCGTTCAAGGCGACGTCATCGACATCTCGCTCCTGAAGACACGGCTCATGGAGATTGGCGACAACGCCGAGACCACCTGGGTGGGCGGCCGCCAGTACACGGGCCGCGTGGTCACCGTCTCGAACAAGGCGACCTTCACGGACCCCGTGTACAACTACAGCGGCTTCTTCGAGTACATCTGGGAGGAGATCGCTGTCGCGATTCCCCACCACGCCGACTGGCAGGGCGCCTCGCGAGTACTGGAGGAAGAGGCGCGCCGCCAGGAGACGGCGGAAGGCGCCAGACAAGCCATGGACGAGGTCCGCGAGCGCTTCCCGGTGCCGGACACCGAGGTCGAGCCCAAGGTGTTCGCCTCCGCCGACGAGACCTACATGCGGCTCGCGGTCCGGTTCGTGGTGCCCGTGCGCACCGCGCGCTCGGTCAAGGACGAGATCACCCGGCGCATCCATCGCCGCTTGGCCGAGGCCGGCGTCGAGATCGTGGCCACCCAGGTGGTCCAGCAGGCGCGCACCCTATGGGAGCCCATCGAGCGCACCCAGAATCCGCCCGGCACTGACGAGAAGGGCTGACGCGCCCCCGCGGAACCTGCCCGCGCGCGCTGATCGCCATAGCCGAGCCGCCGTGTTGCGCCGGCTACCCACCTGGGATACGAATGGAAGAGCACGCGGGTGTCGGCGCCGCGAGGTTGGCCGCCCATGATCTCGGCCATCCCTGACATCGGCCGTCCCTGAATCGACCGTCCACGACGGGAGCGAATCCATGAGACAAAGCAGCCTGACCAGACTTGTGGCCCTGGCCGCCGCCAGCGCGCTGTTCACCGCTGGCTGCGCCACGGATGATCCCGATCCGACCGCCACGCCGACTGCCACATCGACTCCCACTGCGACCGCCACACCCCTGGACGACCCGAGCCCGCCGCTTGCCGAGACCCCGCTGGCCGAGGACGACCCGGTGGAGGATGAGCCGGTCTTCGGCGAAGGGGACCAGAGCACGTCTGGCACCGGCGAAAGCACCGGTCTCAGTCCTACCGGGATGCGGTTCGGGGTGCACGAGGACTTCGACCGAGTGGTGATCGACTTCGAGGGCGAGGGCGAACCCAGCTGGACGGCCGGGTACACGGACAGCCCCACGGCGGCCGGATCCGGCCGAACAGTCGAGGTGCGCGGCGACCGGGTGCTTGAGGTCACCATCACCGGCGTCGATCTGCCGACCGAGGAGGACGCGGTCGACTGGAGCGGACCTGCGAGCATCGTCCCGCAAACCAGCGGCGTGATCGAGCAGGCGACCCGTGCCACGCTCTTCGAGGGAGAGCAGCAGATCTTCATCGGGGTCAGCTCCGCAGAGGACTTCAGGGTGTTCGCATTGGAGGACCCGACCCGGCTAGTGGTCGACGTCTTCCATCCGTAGCGTTCCGGCAGCGACTGATCGCTGCCCGGGCAGGATTCAGTGGGTGATGTTGGTGTTCGGTGGTGCCATCTTCTAGGGTGTGAGCGTTCACCAAGCCTGAGAGGGACGCCGGCGAAGCACTGTGCTGACCGCGCCCCGACACCCGGTCGCGCGGCGTGGTGGACCTTCAGCAGAAATCGACGCGTCGGTCCTCGGGGCGCAACCTTGAGTGGAGCCGACGCGTGAACACCATGAGCCCGACCCGAGCACGCCTTGCGCTGCTCGCCCTCGCCCTCGGAGGCTTCTCCATCGGATCCACGGAGTTCGTGGCCATGGGGCTCCTTCCCGAGATCGCGCGCGACCTGCTCCCCGACCTGTCGGTGGGCGATCCCGAGGCTTCGATCGGTCGGGCCGGCTGGCTCATCACCGCCTACGCCCTCGGAGTGGTGGTGGGCGCGCCGACCATTGCCGCAGCTTCCGCCCGGTTCCCGCGCAAGGCCGTGCTCGTCGGCCTCGGCATCGCGTTCACGCTGGGCACTGTCGCCTCCGCGCTCGCGCCCACGTTCGAACTCGTCGTCGCGGCGCGATTCGCGGCGGGGCTTCCGCACGGCGCGTACTTCGGCGTCGCGGCCCTGGTCGCCGCAGAGATCTTGGGCCCCAAGAAGCGCGGGCAGGCCGTCGCCTACGTGCTGGTGGGTCTGACCATTGCCAGCGTGATCGGCGTGCCGCTCATCACCTACCTGGGTCAGCAGTCGGGGTGGCGGGTGGCATACCTGGCCGTGGCCGGGCTCTTCGCGCTGACCACGGTGGCGCTGATGGCCGTCATCCCGGTCTCCGCGGCCAACCCGAATGCGACCATTCGCCGCGAGCTGGGCGCGTTCCGCCGGCCCGCAGTGTGGGCCGCGCTGCTCACCGCGTCTTTGGGATTCGGCGGGTTCTTCGCCGTCTACAGCTACGTCTCGCCGTTGGCCACGGAGGTGACGGGCACCTCCTCGTCGTTCGTGCCGATCGTGCTCGCGGTGCTGGGGGTCGGCACCACCATCGGGATCCTCGGCGGCGGCAGGCTCGCCGACCGCCTGGGCGCCGTGCGCGCGATCTTCTGGCTGTTCGGCGGTCTCGCGCTGTCGCTCGTGGTGCTGGGGCTGACCGCCGAGTCCGTGATGGGACTGCTGGTCGGCGTGTTCCTGGTCGGGGCTGCGGCTCAGGGACTCGCGCCCGCGATCCAGACCCGACTCATGGACGTGGCGGGGGACAGCCAGACCCTCGCTGCGGCCGTCAACCACTCGGCGCTGAACATCGGCAACAGCCTGGGGGCGCTGCTGGGCGGCATGACCATCGCCGCCGGGTTCGGATACCTGTCGCCCACTTGGCTGGGGCTGATCCTGGTCGTGCCAGGCACGCTGTTCGCCCTCGTCGGCTGGTGGATCACCCGGCGCGCGGCGGTCCCGGTCCCCGCCTAGCCACGTGTGCACGTGCGCACGTGCGCATGGAGCGAAGGCGCAGGGTGCCCAGTTGCGCGCGACTCGCAGGCGCGGGCGGGTCCCGACCCAACCCGCGCATCGGCCGCTCGCCGTCAGTTCAGCCCTACGAAGCGAAGCCGGCGAGGTTCGCGTCGACGGCCCAGTACGAGTCCGCCGTCCGGGTAGCGAGCAGCGGGTGGTCGTCCGCGACCAGCAGATAGTCGCGACGGACCTCGAGCCCGGGCGGCGCACCCACCGGATCGTCCCACGTGGTGTCGACCAGCAGCCAGCGGCCGTCGATCCTCACCTTGTTCCACGCGTGATCGCCGCCCGTGTCCCCGGAGGAGTCCGAGCCTGTGACCATCACCGCGTCGAGCCCTGCGGACTCCGCCATCGCGGTGAATGCCTGCGCATACCCGTTGCACACCGCGGTGCCGAACACGAAGATCCCGTACGCCTCTTGCGACTGCGCCACGTGGGCCGAGCTGTCGCCCCGCTCGATGGCCTCGAAGGCGCCCATGTCGTAGTCCGCGAGCGTGACGATGTAGTCGTGGATGAGCGTGGCCTTCTCGGTCTCGGTGGTCGCCGCGTTGGCGCCGGACGCGGCCAGCCCGGCCTGCACCGCCTGGCGGGTCTCGGATCGGCGACGCTCGGCCTCCTCGTCCCCGTAGGTGTAGTCGGGCTCGAGGAACACCAGCGACCCGGTCTGGCGGATGCCCCAACCCGCGACGAACAGGTACGGGTTCTGGACGCCCGCCTCGAATAGCGCGTCCTCGACGCCGGCCTGGCCCTCATTCTGGAACCAGTACGTGATGTCGATGCTCGACTCCTGCGCGATCATGCCCCGCTCCAGGTGATTGACCAGCTCGGTCGAGCCAAAGACCGGGTAGTCGGTCTCGAAGGCCTCGGGTTCGCCGAACGCCGCGACCACGGCGGTGGGAGTCGCCCATGCGGGCAGGTAGCCGGCGGAGTTGACCCACTGGTAGGACACCGCGAGCCCCAGGATGATCAGGAGCGTCGTGGACAGCTTGGAGCCCGTGCTGCGGCCGTCTCGTGGCGCGCGCTCGCGGCGGCTCCTGCGCTGGGGAGCAGGGTCCGGGACCACGCCGGTCTCGAGGCGCGTGAATCGGTTGCGCGTGCGGGGCGTCCAGCGCGACCCGTTCCAGTAGCGCTCGAGGTCGGTCTCGCTCGGGTCGGGCAGCCAGCCGGCGGCGGGAAGCCTCGGGGCAGACGGCCGATGCTCGGGCTCAGGGTAGAACGTCACGTCCGTCTCCCTGGGCCCAGTGGTGCGGCGCATCCCGGCTGGTTGCGCATCTTGGCTGCTAGTGCCCGTGAAGCACCGTATCGGAGTCCTGCCGCGGCGGGGAGGCCCGAGTGGCGAACGCCGCACCCGAACCTCCCCAATGTGTGCTGCCGAGGTGAGGCCGGCGGTCCGGTCCTCACCCGCATCGGCCGCCCGCCCCCGCGCGCTCGGTGGAGCGAACGCGGCCATGGCGGAACACCGTCGCTCGCAGCGGCGTTGCACCACAGCGCGCCGCACCCGGCGCGCGCCAGCGGAAGGTCCCACGTGCACACTTCGAGAACCAGACCCACCAGCCAGAAGGTCAGCCCGCCCGTGCCCGACCGTGCTCCGACACCGGTCCGCACGCCGCCTGAGGGAGCGCACGCGCTCGTGGTCGGTGCGAGCGGCATCACGGGCTCGGCGCTCGTCCGCCAACTGACCGATGCGGGATGGCGTGTCACGGGTCTCTCGCGCTCTCCGCTGCCTGGGTCCTCCTCGGAGCATGTGGCGGCAGACCTGCGCTCGCTGTCGTCGCTCCGCGAGGCGCTCGGTGGCCTTGGCCCTACCCACGTGTTCATTGCCGCGTGGTCCCGCCAGGAGACCGAGGCCGAGAACATCCGCGTCAACGGCGGCATGGTTCGGGACCTGCTCGCAGTGCTCGGTCCGCAGCACACGGTGCGACACGTCGCGTTGGTCACGGGGCTCAAGCACTACCTCGGCCCGTTCGAGGCCTACGGCCAGGGCGACCTGCCGGACACGCCGTTCCTCGAGGACGCCGTGCGGCTGAACGTCGAGAACTTCTACTACGCACAGGAGGACGAGCTGTTCGCCGCGGCGCTCAAGCACGACTTCACGTGGAGCGTGCACCGTTCGCACACGGTGATCGGCCACGCGGTCGGCAATGCGATGAACATTGCGTCGACGCTGGGTGCCTACGCCGGCATCCAGGCTCATCGCGGACTGCCGTTCATCTTCCCCGGCTCTCTCACACAGTGGAACGGCGTGGTCGACCTCACGGACGCGGACCTGCTCGCGGACCATCAGGTGTGGGCGGCCACGACGCCCGAGGCCGCGGACACGGCCTTCAACGTGGTGAACGGCGACGTGGTGCGGTGGCGCCGGCTGTGGCCGCGGCTCGCGGCGCACCTGGGCGTAGAGCCGGAAGGGCCGGGCGAGACTCCGCAGCCGCTCGAATCCCAGATGGCCGGGGTCGAGGACGTGTGGGCGGAGATCGTGGCGAGCCAAGGGCTCGCTGAGCCGGACCTCGCGCGGGTCGCATCGTGGTGGCACACCGATGCAGACCTCGGCCGGGACATGGAGGTCATCGCGGACATGACGCGCAGCCGCCTGCTCGGCTGGACCGGGTACGTGAACAGCGAGCGCGCGCTGCTGGGTGTGGTGGATCGGTACCGGGCGGAGCGGCTCATTCCCTGAAGGTCGTGACTGGGCGGAAGCCGGAGCCGGCGAGGCCCGGGTCGCGGTAGTCGCGCCCGGGCCTCACCGCTGCCTGATGCTTAGGGGAGGTTGGAGTCGGAGTCGTCCCCCGCATCAGCAATCTGGGCCAGCGTGTCCTCGGTGTCCCACGGCTTTCCGGTGCGTACCGAGATCACGCGTCCGTGGCCGCACGTGTCCGGTTCCTCGCACAGGCTCGCCTGCTCAGGGTCGACGAGGGAGAGCGCGCAGCCCTTGATGATGAAGATGTCGCGCCCGTATCGCGACAGCTGGTCGTACCCGAGTTCGACACACTGCGAAAGGAGCCGCACTGCGGGTTCGTGGGTCCAGAGGACTTGTGTGTCGTCCCCATCGAGCACGGTGACGAGTTGTCCCTCGAGCCGGAGCAACCGAACGATGCGCGGCGTCTCATTGAGTTGCGCCTTGCGTACTCGGAGGTGGAAGGGCACGTGGCCGGGATAGTAGGTGCCGGCAGTGGGCAGGGTGGCGTCAGCCATTGTTCTCTCCTTGAGAGTCCGTTTCTTCCCCGTGTGCGGTTCACACGGGGCGGATCTTCTTCCAGGGGCACCGTGTCGGGACGCGGTTGCCAGCTGGCCAGCTGGAAGGCTTGATGGCCAGACTTCTTGATCCGGCACGACCGTACCAGAGCGCAAGGTGGGGTTCCGCACCGGGCCCGAGGGCGCATCGGCCGGGTTGGAGAGCGTCGACTAGGGTCGAATGCACACGACCCTAAGGAGGCGGCAGGCGATGAGAGTCTCAGCCAAGTCGGTCGGCGTCCTCACGTTGAGCGCCTCCCTGTTCACCGGACTCGGTGGGTGCGACGAGCTGCCCGAGATCGACGGACCGAGCCTGCCCGAGATCAGCGTGCCCGCGCTGCCGAGTGAGCTGCCAAGCGAATTCCCGAGCGAGCTGCCCAACCCGTTCCCGAGCGAGAGCGCGGTCGACCCGGACCCTGAGCCCGCGCCGGAGGAGACCACGGAGCAGGAGCCCGCGCCGGAGGATCCCTCGCCCGAGCCCGAGCCCGAGCCGTCCGAGAGCGCAACCGTCGACGCCGCCGTGGAGGAGCCAGCCGAGGAGCCAGAGACGGTGTGGTGGCCCTGGATACTCGCCGGCGTGGCGCTGCTGGCGCTGCTCGTGCTGTGGTGGCGGTGGTACGCCAAGCGACGCGCCTGGGACAAGCGACTCGAGGAGGCGAGGAGCGAAGTCGCGTGGTTCGAGGACTCGCTGATCCCGCAGATTCTCTCCAAGCCCACCGCCTCGGAGGCGACCGCGCTGTGGCAGGCGGCCAGACCTCGCGTGCTGGACCTCGACCGCGAGCTGCACGATCTCGAGGAGACCGCGCCGAACGAGGAGCGCGGCGCTTCCGCAGCGCAGGGCCTCGACGCGTTGCGCGGGCTGACGGACGCCATCGACACCGAAGCCTCGACGGAGGCGGGCACGGACTCGGATTCGCTGCGCGCGCGCCGTGCGGCGGTGGAGTCTGCTCGGACCCGTGCACAGGCGTGGATCTCGGCCGGCAAGCGGTAGGCCCGGCCTGACTGTCACGCTGTACCGCCGCACTGCCGTGATGCCGTGATCCTGCGCGAATCGGCGCATCGGCCCTGCTTGACGTATGTTGGTGCCAGTTCGGACCCACCTGGCCCCGTCCCCGAGCGGTCAGCACCAGAACTGAGGTGAATGTGCCCACTGACTCAACCCCTGCATCGGCCGCAAGCCCGCCGCCCGAGGACCAATCTCGCCCGGCGAGCCGTGGCGGCAAGCGCGAGGTCTGGTCCGGGCAGACGGCCTTCATCCTGGCGGCGATCGGCTCGGCAGTGGGGCTCGGCAACATCTGGCGGTTCCCCGGCGAGGCGTACGACAACGGCGGCGGCGCCTTCATGATCCCCTACCTGGTCGCGCTCATCACGGCCGGCATCCCGATCCTGTTCCTCGAGAACGGGATCGGCCATCGTTTTCGAGGCTCGGCGCCGCTCGCGTTCCGGCGCATCTCCCGTCGCGCCGAGGGCGTGGGCTGGTGGCACGTCGCCATCTGCTTCGTGATCGGGCTGTACTACACGGTCATCATCGCGTGGGCCCTCAGCTACTTCTTCTTCAGCTTCGACCTCGCCTGGGCCGGAGACCCCGCCGGGTTCTTCAACGACGAGTACCTCCAGCTGGGCGAGGTAGGGGTGGGCCTCGACTTCGTGCCCGGCGTGCTGATCCCGCTCGCCGCCATCTGGGCCGTGGCCATCGTGGTGCTCGCGCTCGGCGTCGCACACGGCGTGGAGAAGCTCAACGTGATCGGCATCCCGCTGCTGGTCGTGACCTTCGGAATCCTGGTGGTGCGGGCGCTCATGCTCGACGGCGCCGCCCAAGGAGTGGAGGCGCTCTTCACCCCGGACTTCTCCGCGCTCACCAACCCCGACGTGTGGATCGCCGCCTACGGGCAGGTGTTCTTCTCGCTGTCCCTCGCGTACGGCGTGATGTTGACGTACGCCTCGTACCGGCAGCGGCGGTCGAACCTCACGGGGCCGGCGCTGGTGGTCGCCTTCGGCAACAGCTCGTTCTCGCTGCTCGCGGGCCTGGGAGTGTTCGCCACGCTCGGGTTCTTGGCGGCTCGCGAGGGTGTCGCGGTGGCGGACCTCGAGGGAATCGCGGGCGTGCAGCTGTCGTTCGTGACGTTCCCCGCGGTCATCGCGCAGATGCCAGGCGGGCAATGGTTCGGCGCCCTGTTCTTCGCCTCGCTCGTGATCGCGGGGCTGACCTCCCTGATCTCCGTGCTGCAGTCGGTGAGTTCGGCGCTGCAGGACAAGTTCGCCTGGTCGCCCCGCCGGGGAGCGCTGACCGTGGGACTGACATCCGCGACCCTCTCCATTGTGCTGTTCGGCACCACCACCGCGCTGTATGTGCTCGACGTCGTGGACCAGTGGTCCAACCAGGTGGGGATCGTGGCCGGCGCAGTCGCGATGATCGCCGCGACCCTGTGGTTCGGGCGCCGTGGGCGTGAGCTGGCGCGGCACCTCAGCGTCTTGTCGAGCATGAAGGTCGGCCTCGGCTGGCTGGTGGTCGTCAACGCCGTCGCGGTGCTGCTCGTCTACATGCTGGTCGACACCACCGTCCGCCTCGCGACCGAGGGCTACGACGGCTACCCC
Source organism: Demequina ureilytica (assembly GCF_048553575.1). NCBI lineage: Bacteria > Bacillati > Actinomycetota > Actinomycetes > Micrococcales > Demequinaceae > Demequina > Demequina ureilytica. The sequence goes on from NZ_JBLZIE010000003.1 coordinate 14,034, forward strand.
GGCTGGTTCGTGCTGGTCTTCGGGTGGGGCGCCGTCGCCGTGCTGCTGGTCGCCGCGCTCGTGATGCCGCTCGCACGATGGCGCCGCAAGCCCGATGACTTTGTGCCCTGGCCCAGCCCCGCACAGCTGGACGCGCCGGCGCGTGCCGGCGCGACCGGCGCATCGGCCGGGCCTCAGGGCGGACCTCAGGGCGGATCGCCGACGACCGAGGACGGGGGAGAGCGATGAGCGCCGATGCCTGGGCCCTGCTCGCCGTCTCCGCCGTCGTGATCTGGGGCGGCCTCGCCGCTTCTGTAGTGTGGTTGGCACGGCACCGTGAGGCCCCGCTGCCTTTCGACGATCATCACTTCGAGGACGAGGAGTCATCGTGAAGAACCCCACGATGGACAAGGAGGTCGCCGGCTACGTGCGCCGCGGCTACGGGATCGAGTCCCGCACGCGCTCGCAGGTGGTCCTGGTGCGCACCCGCCGCGTGGGCTGGTTCTGGAACTCGATCCTGGTGCTGCTCACCGGGGGCTTGTGGCTGATCTACGTGATCTATCGCCTGGCCAACCGCAAGGTCGACCGGATCGTCCTCACCTCCGCCGGACGCGGGGCCGTCAAGCGCACCAAGGGCTGACGGAGACCCACGTCGTCCTGCCGGGACTCAAGGCCCGTACGTCACGGGCCTGTCTAGCCCATGATTGAAGCGTGGGACAGCGCAATGCTGCGCACCCGCCCCGCACGGCGGGAATGGCGATCACAGAAAGCAGGATTGGCTCATGAGAAGCACGAAAGCCGCCCTCGCGGGCATGGGAGTTGTCGTGGCGCTGTTGGTCACGGGCTGTGCGGACGCGACCGAGGGCGCTGCGACCGACCAGTCCGCCGAGGTCGCCACACCGGGGGATGACCAGGCCTACAACGGCGCTGACTTGATGTTCGCGCAGATGATGATCGTCCACCACGAGGGAGCCATCGAGATGGCGGACCTGGCCGTCGAGCGAACCGACTCCCCGGACGTGCGCACCCTCTCCGAGTCCATCTCGGCCGCGCAAGGGCCCGAGATCGAGACCATGGAGTCCTGGCTCGAGGACTGGGGAGTGAATGCGGGCCCCATGGATGCCATGGACCACATGGGTCACGGCGGCATGGACATGGGCGGGCTCAGCCAGGACGAGGCGATGGACGCACTCGAGGAGGCCTCCGGCGACGAGTTCGACCGGCTCTACCTCGAACTGATGATCGCCCACCACGAGGGCGCCGTCGAGATGGCCCAGCTGCAGACCGAGACTGGCGAGAGTGCCGAGGCCATCGATCTCGCTCAGCAGATGATCGAGGATCAGCTCGAGGAGATCGACATCATGGAGCGGATGCTCGACGCGATCCCCGAGTGAGTCCGCACGGCGACTGACCGCTGGTCAGGCTGACGAGCGGTCAGGCCTCGGCGACGACCACCTGGCCGGCGTCGACGACCTCGCCCACGAGCCGTTCGATGACGTCCTCGAGCATGGCGGCGCCGATGACCTCGTCCTCCTCGTCCCGCACCAGCGCGATGTGGGTGCCTCGCGCCTGCATCGCGGTGAGCGCCTCCTCGAGAGAGGTGTCCGCGCCGATGAAGGTCAGCGGCCGCACCGCATCCGTGGGGATCGCCTTGGTGGCGTGCCCCCGTGGCACATCCACGAAGTCCTTGAGGTGCAGGTAGCCGACAAAGTCGTCGTCCTCGTTGACCAGCGGGAAGCGGGAGAACCCGGTCTTGACGCATTCCTTCTGCGCGCGCTGGGGCGTGACGTCCACGGGCAGCGTCACCAGCTCGTCGAGCGGCGTCAGCACGTCCTGGATGGACTCGAACGACAGCGAGATCGAGCCCGTCATCACCCGGTGGGACTCCTCGTCAAGCAGCCCCTCCTGGCGTGACTGGGCCACGAACGCCGCCACCTGGTCCGCATTGAACGACGAGGCGATCTCTTCCGTGGGCTTCACGTTGAGCGCCCTCAGCACCATGTTCGACACCGCATTCAGGGTCCAGATCAGCGGCTTCAGGATCGTCACGATCAGGTACAGCGGCGGGCCCAGCAGGATCGCGGAGCGCTCGGGCCCGGCGATCGCGATGTTCTTAGGCACCATCTCGCCCAGCACCATGTGCAGCGACACCACGACAGCGAGCGCGATCGTGAAGGCGATCCCGTGCAGCCAGGCGCCCGTGATGCCGATCGCCGCAAGAGGAATCTCGAGCTGGTGCGCTACGGCCGGTTCGCCGATGGCGCCGAGGCCCAGCGAGCACATGGTGATGCCCAGCTGTGCGCCGGCCATCATCAGCGACACCTTCTCCATGGCACGGACGGTGATGCGCGCAAAGTAGGAGCCCTCGGCCGCGCGGGGCTCGATCTGGGTGCGGCGCGCGGAGATCAGCGCGAACTCCGCCCCGACGAAGAAGGCGTTGCCGGCCAGCAGTGCGATGGCGACGAGTATCGCGACGTAGTCAGACATCTGCATCCTCCGTGGCGGCTTCAGCGTCCGAGTCCGCACGCTCGTCCTCATCGGAGCGGGAGCGCCGGCGGCGCGAACCGCGACGCGAGCCGTCCTCGTTGTCCTCGTCGTCGTCGCGACGCTTGTCGTCCTCGTCCTCATCGGGCGGAGGGAAGGCCTCCACAATGAGGCGGTCCACGCGGTGCCCGTCGAGGCGCGTCACGGTCATGCGAACCAGCACCCGCGTGGGGATGTCGTCGTCGTCGCGGTTGTCCTCGTCGCGCGCCTCGACCTCGACCTCGTCGCCCACCCGTGCAAAGCGCTCCAGGTGCTCCGTGATGAGGCCACCGAGGGTGTCGGACTCGCGCGCATCGGGCATATCGAGGTGCATGATGTCGCCCGCCTCGTCCGGCCGCAGCAGCCCGGACAGCGACCAGCGCCGCTCGCCGATGCGGCGGAACCGCGCGACCGGCCGGTCCTGCTCGTCCTCGATCTCGCCCACGATCTCTTCGACCAGATCCTCGAGCGTCACCATGCCATCCGTGCCGCCGTACTCGTCGACCACGAGCGCGACCTGCGATCCCTTGCGTAGCGCATCGAGCACCGAGCTGAGCGGCATGGTCGACGGCACCGAGTCGACAGGCAGGCAGATGTCCCGCATGGTCGTCGACTTGCGTTGACGCACCGGGATCGCCAGGCCCGCCTTGAAGTGTGCGACGCCGATGATGTCGTCCACGCTCTCGCCGATGACCGGGAACCGGGCGTGACCCGTCTTGCCGGCGACCTTGAGGAGGTCGATCACGGTGTCGTCTGCATCCAGGAACTGCACGCGGGTGCGTGGCGTCATCGCGTCCGATGCGGTGGTGTCCTTCATCTCCGACGCGCGGGCCAGGCGGCGCGCAACCCTGGGCTCGAGCGTGCCCTGTGCGGCCGAGCGCTCCGCCAAGGACTCGAGCTCCTGGGCCGAACGTGCCGAGGCGAGCTCTTCGCGGGGCTCGATGCCGAGCGAGCGCACAATGCGGTTGGCGCTGCCGTTCAGCACGCGGATGAGCGGTCCCATGAACCACGTGAAGCCACGCTGCGCGCCGGCGACTGCGCGGCCGATTCGCATGGGCTCGGCGATCGCCCAGTTCTTGGGCACGAGCTCTCCGAAGATCATCTGGGTGGACGTCGCGAGGATGAACGCGATGGTGAACGACACCGCGAGAGAGGTCGCTTCTGGCACGCCGAGGAACTCGATGGGTCCGCGCAGCAGTGTCGCGATCGATGGCTCCGCGATGAACCCGACGAGCAGGCTCGTCACCGTGATGCCCAACTGGGCGCCCGACAGCTCCGTCGACAGCTTCTTCAGCGCAGCCTTCAACGATGCGGCGTGCTTGTCGCCGCTCGCCGCGGCCTCGTCAACCTCGGGGCGGTCGACGGTGACGAACGCAAATTCTGCTGCAACAAAGAGGGCGTTCGCGCCGATCAGCACCACGACGAGCAGCAGCAGCAGCCACGCTTCGATCATGACACCCGGCCGATGCTCGTGTGTCCCTCATGCGGGGTGATCGCCGCAGCGAGTCGCCCGGCGAGGGAGGGTTCGGAAGAAGGCGCCAGGCCGCGGGTGCTCACCAGGGGTGAGGATGCGTACTGGCGCTCAGGACTATGTCCGTCGGGCATGCAGGGATTGTACGTGAAATGGTCTCCGGCGTGCGGCATGCTCCCCATCGGTGCGAGCGCCGCCGCCGGATGTGACCTTGGTCCCTGGCGGCCCGGTCCGGACGCAGTACGGTCGAAGGAGCAGTGCAGTGCAGTAGAAGCGCACGAGGAGTCCAGCGCGAGGGGGATTCGTGACCGCCAACAGCCCGGATGCGCACAGGGACGAGAACGTTACCGCCCCGCCATCGGCTGCTGCGTCGTCGTCTCCCACGCCGTCGATTCCTACACCCCAGTGCCCGATGTCGCTGCGCATGAACGAGATGGCGGCGATGCTCAACGCCGAGCTCGCCGACCATCCTCTCTATGACGGCTTCGAGATCCAGCGGTTCGACGACCCCGAGCACGGCACGGGCATGGTGGCCTTCCTGAGCCGCCGCGACGATCGCACGATCGACTGCTACGTCGAGCCCGGTCTCACCCTCGACCGCCGCATGTACGGGATCGGCCACGGCGTCCGCTCGTGGAACGAGATCGACTTCGACCAGGCGAGCCTCGAGGTGGCCGAGGACGGCGTGGCCGCCCAGGTGCGCTTCCTTGACGTCGACGGCAACGCCATCGAGATCTCGATTGACGATCGGGACGGCGCCGCCCGCGGCCGCGGTGCCCTGCTCGCGCCCGTGGGTGCCGGCATCGACACTCCGGTCTCGCTGATGCTCGTGTGGATGCCCCAGTTCGACCTGGTTCGCGACGTCCCAGGCCGCTCGCCCGCCATCCGCATCGGCGGCGAGGAGGCCGCCGTGGGGCGGCTGCCGGGTGGTGCGCTGCACCGGCGCCACCTGATCAAGTACGCCGCCCGCCTGCGCGTGATCGAGTTCAATCGCGACATGGACGCGCCCGCCACCGCAGGCGGACCAGGCGAGGTCAAGGTCACCGGGCCTGATTCCGAGTTCGGAGCCGGGGTGAGCGCGATATCGGCCGAGGCCGCCGGAAGCGCCGCGCGCGTGACCTTCCGGCCGCCCTTTCCCGACCTGCTCCGCCTCGACGCCGGGGTGGAGCGCTCCGGCGAGTGGCGCATCGGCGTCGACGGGCAGGTTCTCACCGGGGGAACGTGGACGGCGACGGGAGCCCCCGACCGCGCCGAGGTTCACCTTAACGTCACGCGTCGTTGGAGACCCCGCTGGCTGCCGTGGCTCATGCGCGCCGTCACCACACTGCTTCCGGTGTTCCGGCGGTGGCCCACGACCTACGCCTGGAGCGCGACCATGCCGGCCGTGGGCGGACCCATGCGCTCGGGGTGGGTGCGCACCGGCACCGACGACGCCGCCCGCTACCGCGCGGCGACCAACAGTTGAGGGCTATCCACCCAGGCAGGTCAGTGCACTCACGGTGACGGTGGATCGTGATGTCGCGGTGTTGCCCGCCGCGTCCCTCGCGGACACCTCGACATCGACCAGGCGGTTGAGGATCCCAAGGTCCAGCGCCGCGACCGGCGCGAGCACCCCCGTCCATGTCGAGCCCGAGCCCCGCGACAGGGGGATCGACTGGGTGTAGCCCGAGCCCGCGGTCACGTCGAGCGACACCGCCGTGACCCCCACATCGTCCGTCACTGTGGCGGAGACCGGCGTCGCGTCCATGCACAGCAGCGACGTCACCACCCAGCCCACGAGGCCGTTTACATCGACGGCGTGAATGATCGGCGACACCGTGTCCTTCACGGGTCCCTCCGGAAGAATGCCGTCCACGGTGTCCTCGATCGCCTGGTCCACCCCGTCCAGGCCGATGTCCACCGTGCCCGAACCTGAGCCCGAGCCGGGCTCCGCCGCAGGCCCGCCGCCGCTCGGGCCTGCGGCTCCGCCGCTCGTGCCGCTGCCCGCACCGCTGCCGTCTCCCACGCTGGTGCTGTGCCCCGAACCGCCGCTGTTCGCGTCGTCGGCGCCATCACTTGCCGACCGGACCGCCGCGACCGGTGCTGGCGGCTCGTCGCCGGCATTCGATGCTTCTGCAGGCGGCTGCGGCGCATGGATAGGCGCGACCGTGACCGCCTTCTGTGGCGCCGCTCCGGCGGCGTCCACGACCGCCGGCACCGGGGCGGTGACGCTCGGTACCGGATCCGGGGTGAAGTCGCGTCCGTCGAGCAGCCACGCGCCGGTGGCCGCCGCCGCCGACGCGACACCAATGGCGACCCACCCTCCGAGACCCAGCCCGGCCACGCGCGCCGCGCCGCGCGCGCGGCCGTCCGCGCCTGTGCCCAGTGTGCGTCCGGCAGCCTCGAACGACGGTGGGGGAGCGGGCGCCTCCGCCACATCCACGCCACCCTCGTCGATGCGCGCGCTGAGGCTCTCGAGCAGGGCGTCGCGATTCACAAGCCGGGGACGCCCGCTGGCCCCCTCGAGGAGGCTCCGCAGCTCCGCATCGAGATCGTCCATCACGCCGCCTCCCTTCTGAGGCTCCGAGCGAGCGCCGCGCGCCCTCGGCTCAACTGCGTCTTGATCGTTCCGCTCGAGACGTCGAGGGCGGAGGCGACCTGATCCACCGTCAGGCCCTCGAAGTAATGGAGGGTCACGGCGAGCCGCTGCCGTTCGGGGAGCCGGTCGAGGGCCTCGCGCACCGCGATCGCGTCCACCGCCCGCTCCGACTCGTCGTCCGCCGTGTCATCCCACACGACGGCCCTCACGTAGGCGCGGCCCTGTGCCGCGGTGCGGCGCCATGCCTGCCGCACGAAGTTGATCGCCACGACGGTGACCCATCCGGACAGGTTCTCGGGCTCGGTGTCGCCGGAGAGCGTCTTCACCAACGCGTCCTGAACGGCGTCCTCCGCGCGTTCCCGATCGCCGGTGGCAAGCGCCACCGCCCCGACCACCTTCGCGTAGTCGGAGTCCAGGAAGGCGGGCACGCGTTTTCGCGTNATCGCCGGTGGCAAGCGCCACCGCCCCGACCACCTTCGCGTAGTCGGAGTCCAGGAAGGCGGCCACGCGTTTTCGCGTGGCCGCCGTCGCTGTCATCTGTCGCTCGCCCCCCCGGCGCAGTCGATTCTTAATGCAGGATAGCGGACCGGAGAAATGTCAGTGCGAGCCCAGCAGTGCCTTCGCATCGATGTTGATGAGTGATCGTCCACCCTTGTCATTTCCGACCAAGGCGTTCGCGTCCGCATCGAGCAGGCCGCCCACCGTGCCGAGCACGTCGACATCGAGCAGGTTTCCCTTCTTGGTCGAGCTGCCTGAGCCGCCGATGCCGAGGTCCACGTCGGCGTCGAGCAGCGGCTCGTCGCCGCCGAGCGCGCCGCCCACGTTCAGGTTGAGGTCCGCATCGATGAGACCGCCGCCGGTGGCTCCGTCGCCCGAGCCGCCGCCGTCTCCGCCGGAACCATCGCCGTTACCCCCACCGCTGCCGCCGTCACCGGATCCACCTCCGTCGCCGTTGCCGCCGCCGGAGCCGCCATTATTGCCAGCACCGCCGCCTGCCTCCTGGTTTACATCCACCGTCACGTTGACGTCGTTGTCGACACCGATCACGGGTCCACCGTGGTGGGAGCCGCCCCCGGCGCTCGAGCCACCTCCCGTGCCTGAGTCGCCGGCCGCCCCCGAGCCCGAGTCGACGGGGGGCACGCACAGCGTCGCCGCGGCGCTGTCGACGTCGGCCGGGATCGCGACCGTGGCGGCGCTGCCCGAGTTCGCGTGAGGCGTGGTCTCCACCGTGCCGGCCGGAGACGTGGCCGCCCCGAACACCGAGCCCTCGGTGCCCGCCGCGGCAGCCCCGCCGGCGGCCCACGTGGTGAGCAGCGCGATGAACGCGCCCGCCGCAGCGGATGTCGCGCCGACCGATATCGTCTGCCGGGAAACGGGCTGTGTGAGTGAAGTCCTGGACATTATCCCTCTCCTTTGCTGCATTGCGTTGGCACAATGCGGGTCGCTTCACAAAGGAGATGCACCAGGTGCTCAGAAGGTTGACAAGGAGGGCGAGAAGAATGCACAGACGCGATGTGGAATGCGTCACATGCGGCGTGTCGCCCTTTACAGCTCGCGGATCACGCGAGCGGGATTTCCTGCCACCAGGGTGCCGGGAGGCACGTCCTTGGTGACCACGGCCCCCGCGGCGACCACCGATCCGCGCCCGATCGTCACTCCCGGGCACACCACGACCGAGCCGCCCAGCCACACATCCGGCTCGAGCGTGATGGGGAAGGCCCGTTCCCATCCCTCCCGGCGCAGCTCCACGTCGAAGGCGTGGTTCACGGTGTAGAACCGGGTGTCGGGTCCGATCAGCGCGTTGTCGCCGATGGTCACGATGCCGCTGCCCATGATCATCAGGTTCGCATTGATGAAGACGTTGGCACCGAACCGCACGCGCTCCTTGTACTCGAGGTAGATGGGCGGCCGGAAGTCCAGCCCCGGCCCGCACTCGCCCACGAGCTCCTCGAGCATGCGCGTCGCGGCCGCCGGGTCCTCGAAGTACAGGCCGCCGAGCTCGCGCAGCGTGGCGATGGTGGCGCGCTGCATGTCGGCGAGCTCGGGCCCGGCGCGGTAGCGGAACCACTCGTCGCTCTCGAGCTTCTCGTACTCGGTGCGCGCGGCGTCCTCGACGGGGACCTCCGCCATCTTGGCTCTCATCTCAGCTGGATCCGTCACTGTTCCTCCTGTGGGTCTGGCCTGTACAAACTATCCCTGCGCATCGTCCCCTAGCCGGGACCTGCGTCGCTACGCTCGAGCCATGGCAGGCGACACGGACCTTGACACGCTCATCGCGACCATGAGCCCCGAGCTGGATCCCGCCACCTATGTGTGGGCCACGATGGAGGGTCTCGCCGCGGCGAGCGCGCTCATCGACGCCGTCGCCACCGTGCGCGAGGCGGAGGGTCTGAGCCTGGTGCTGCCCATCGACGCTGCGGCGCGGCACGGGCTCGAGTTCGACTTCCCCAGCGCCCGCATCACCCTCACGGTTCACTCGTCGCTGGAGGCAGTAGGACTGACCGCTGCCGTCGGCGGGGCCCTGGCTCGCGCAGGCATCGCGGCCAACGTCGTCGCCGGCTTCCATCACGATCACGTGTTCGTGCCTCGCGAGCACGCGGCCGATGCGATGGCTGCACTCGCGGACCTCGCCTCCGACAGCGCGGGGTGAGCACGTCGGAGCCGCGCCCAAGGCGCGCTCCGCTCTCGTCTGGACGACCGCATCGGCCGCACTCACGTTCGCCTTCAGGCGGACGGCCCGCCGTGGTGCGGTGACCTGACTCTCACGTCGCGGTAGAGTAGGGGGCAGTGTGCCGAACGGTCGGCACAATCCCCGACGCTCCATGCACCCGCGGACCCCGAGATCTGCGAGTCCCCGAGCGTCCGCACCTGTCGACGACCCGACCGGAGAACCTGTGACTGAGGTAGACGCACGCCCCAAGCCAGACGAGGCGGCCGAGCGCGCCCGGCTCGAGTACGTGATCGAACGCTTGGGACTGGAGGCCGAGCGCCTCGACGCCGCCATCTCGCGGTCGGCCACGTCCATCGACGAGAGCAAGCGCCACATCTGGTCCCACCAGCGCGACATGGACCACGCCGAGAAGGCCAGCATGCGCACCGAAGTCGGCGTCGCGGTCAGCGTCGCCGACGGCTCCGTCGCGGCCAGGCGGCGCGTGGCCCGGCTCCTCGACAGCCCCTACTTTGGCCGCGTGGACTTCCGCGCCGACGAGGAGCCCGATGCGGAGGGCTACTACATCGGCCTGCATAGCTTCCGCGACCGGGACTCCCTCGAGCTGCTGACCCACGACTGGCGTGCGCCGGTCTCGAGCCTCTACTACGACTACGAGTCCGGCGAGGCCGAGTACGCGACGCCCGAGGGCTCGGTGCACGGAGACATCGACGGCAAGCGGCAGTACAAGATTGTCGGAGGAAGCCTCGAGTACATGCTCGAGTCCACCCTGAACATCGGCGACGACGTGCTCCAGCGGGAGCTCAGCGAATCCACCGACGACAAGATGAATAACATCGTCGCGACCATCCAGCGCGAACAGAACGCCGTCATCCGCAACGAGACGGCCGACGTGTTGATCCTGCAGGGCGTCGCCGGGTCCGGAAAGACCTCGATCGCGCTGCACCGGGTCGCGTTCCTGCTGTACCGGTTCGCCGACACCCTGTCCTCCGACAACGTGATGATCCTGTCGCCCAACAAGGTGTTCGGGGACTACATCGGCAGCGTGCTGCCCGAGCTGGGCGAGGAGCAGGTGAAGGAGATCGACTTCGGCGCGTTGGCCCGCACCTTCCTCACCAAGGTCACCGACTACGAGACGTTCAGCGACCAGGTCATCGCCCTGCTCGAAGGCGCGGACGAGGGTGCGATCGCACGCATGCGCTACAAGGCCAGCACCGAGTTCGTCGCCGAGCTCGATCACTGGCTCGCGAGCCGCATCGACGAGGAGTTCGCGCCTGCCGAGATCCGCCACCGGGCCATGTCGCTGTCGAAGCAGTGGGTCGCCGGCCGGTTCGCGACCATGCAGACCGTGCCGCTGTTCACACGGCTCGAGCGCTTGGCCGAGGCTGCCGTCCACCAGTTCAAGTCCAAGCTCTCGGAGGGCTCGACCACGGGGCCCAAGTGGGCGGCCAAGGACGCCACCGCGGTGCGCGCTCAGGTGCGCGCCATGTTCCCGCACAAGGACGCCCTCGCGCTGTATCGGGCCTTTTACGAGGCGCCCAACCGGGAAGGCATGTTCGCGCCCGCCGGCCGCCGCACCGTCGAGCACGCGGACGTCTTCCCGCTGATCTACACGATCCTGGCCACCACCCGTCACCCCGGCTCCAAGTCCTTCGAGTCCGTGCGCCACCTCGTCGTGGACGAGATGCAGGACTACACGCCCATCCAGTACGCGGTGCTGCGGCAGCTGTTCTCGTGCAAGATGACCATCCTGGGGGACTCGAACCAGAAGGTGAACCCATTCAGTGCCTCGTCCGTCGAGGCGATCAGGCGCGTGTTCCCCGAGGCCGACGGCCTGGAGCTCAACAAGAGCTATCGCTCGACGACGGAGATCACCGAGTTCGCGCAGGCCATCTCGCGCAACGACCGGCTGGTGCCCATCAACAGGCACGGTCCGGCGCCCGCCATCCGCGCCTTCGACGACGACGCCGCCCAGTCCGCTGAGATCGTGGCGCTCACCACGGAGCTGCGGGCTAGGGGGCACCGGTCCGTCGGAATCGTCTGCAAGACGATTGCCCGCGCCCAGGAGCTGTACGGCGTGCTCGAAGCGTCCGGTGCCGACCTCACCTTGCTGGACTACGGCAGCGAGGCCTTCGCCGCCGGCACCGTCATCACCTCGGCCCACATCTCCAAGGGACTCGAGTTCGACGCGGTGATCGTTCCGGACGCGGATGCGGGGACCTACGCCAACGCCATGGATCGCAGCATGCTCTACATCGCCTGTACCCGTGCGATGCACGAGCTGCACCTCACCCACACCGACGAGCCCACGGCGTTCGTCGACTTCGCGCTCACGGCGGCGCGATGACCGGGCGGCCGGGCGGGCCTAGGGTAGAGGGTCGACGACAGGAATGAGCATGGAAGACCACAAGCAGATTGGCGAGGCGGCGGAGCGCACCGGACTCTCGCTGCGCACCATCCGCTATTACGAGGAAGTGGGCCTGATCACGCCATCAGCCCGCTCGCATGGCGGGTTCCGGCTGTACACCGAGTCGGACATCGCCCGGCTGATGCTGGTCAAGCGCATGAAGCCGCTCGGGTTCAGCCTGGACGAGATGCGCGACCTCCTCGGCGTGCTCGACGAGCTCGAGCGCACGGACCTCGGGGCCGATGCGCGCGCCAGCGCCCACGTGCGACTCGGGGAGTTCGAGGCCGCGGCGGACGAGCGGTGCGCGAGCCTGCGGTCGCAGTTGGAGACCGCAGAGGAGTTCGCCCACAGCCTGCGGCGGGAGTCCCGTCAACAGTTGCATCAGGGTGAGAGCGGAGGTGGAGACCAGTGACCGCACCTGTTCTCCACGAGGGCAGCGTGGCCGAGGAGTCGGCCCGCCGCCGCAGCATCGCCGTGATCTCCCACCCCGACGCCGGAAAGTCGACCCTCACCGAGGCGCTCGCGCTGCACGCGCACGCCATCGAATCGGCAGGGGCCGTGCACGGCAAGGGCAACCGTGCGGGCACGGTGTCCGACTGGATGGAGGTCGAGCAGAAGCGCGGCATCTCCATCACCTCGGCGGCCCTGCAGTTCGTCTACGGCGACCACATCGTCAACCTGGTCGACACCCCCGGTCACGCCGACTTCTCCGAGGACACCTATCGCGTCCTGACCGCCGTCGACGCGGCCGTGATGCTGCTCGACGCCGCGAAGGGCCTCGAGCCGCAGACGCTCAAGCTTTTCGACGTGTGCCGCCGGCGCGGAGTGCCCGTCATCACCTTCGTGAATAAGTGGGACCGGCCGGGCCGCGAGGTGCTGGATCTGTGCGACGAGCTCGAACAGCGCATCGGCCTGCGGCCGGCGCCCGTCACGTGGCCCATCGGCGTCGCGGGTCAGTTCGCCGGGCTGCTGGACCCGGAGGACGGCTCGGTGCGGACGTACAAGCGGGCTCCCGGTGGCGCCGCCGTCGCGGAAGAACGCGTGCTGGACCAAGCCGAGGCCCGGACGGAGCTCGGCGACGAGTACGTGGCTGCTTACGAGGAGGCTCAGCTGCTCGAGCCCGTCGATCTCGAGGGGTTCCGCCGCGGTGAGTCCACGCCGCTGATGTTCGGGGCCGCGCTCAGCAACATCGGCGTCAAGCAGCTCCTCGACACCGTGATCGAGCTCGCCCCGCCCGCGCTGCCGCGTCCCGACGAGTCCGGCGGGGAACGCCCGGTCGACACCCCGTTCAGTGGATTCGTCTTCAAGATGCAGGCCGGCATGGACAAGCAGCACCGCGACCATGTGGCGTTCATCCGGGTGTGCTCCGGCGTCTTCGAGCGCGGCATGGTCGTCACGCACGCACGCACGAAGCGGCCCTTCGCGACCAAGTACGCGCTGTCGGTGTTCGGCCGCGAGCGCTCGACCGTGGAGCGTGCCTATCCGGGTGACGTGGTGGGGCTGGTGAACGCCAGCTCCCTCGCGGTGGGAGACACCATCTACGACCCGTCCGGCAAACACGTCTCCTACCCGCCGATGCCGGCCTTCGCCCCCGAGCACTTTGCCGTGGGCCGCGCGCGCGACCCCGGCCGCTCCAAGCAGTTCCGCAAGGGAATCGGGCAGCTGCAGCAGGAGGGCGTGGTGCAGGTGCTCATCTCGGAGGCACGAGGCGACGCCAACCCGGTTCTTGCCGCGGTAGGTCCCCTCCAGTTCGAGGTCGCGGCCTTCCGGATGGAGCACGAGTTCTCGGCGCCCATGCACCTGGACACGATGGGCTTCTCGCTCGCGCGGCAGGTCGCTCCCGAGGACCTACCCGTCGTGTCCCGCTACCCAGGCATCGAGATCGTGCGTCGCGGAGACGGCGCGATCCTCGCGCTGCTGCGCGACATCTGGCACGCCCGGTCATTCGAACGCGCCCACCCCGACGTCCCCTTGACCTCGCTCGAAGCCAGCGACGACTGACCGGATGCGGAGGACGCCGCTGACTTCTCGATGGCCGCGAGCCCGCGCGCTGTCGCCGCAGGGCTTCTACGGCTGGCACGTCGTCGTCTACGCGTCGATCGCGCTCGCGGCGACGGCGCCCGGACAGACGGTCGGCATCTCGCTGTTCATCGACCCCCTGATCGAGGATCTGGGGCTGTCACGCTCGGCGATCTCGACCGCGTACCTGGTGGGCACCCTCGTCGGGGCGGTCGCACTGCCGTTCATCGGCCGCGCTCTTGACCGCTACGGGGTGCGACGGACCATGGCCGTCATCGGTCTGGTATTCGGTGCCGTGCTCATCGCGCTGTCCTTCGTCAGCTCGATCGTGGGACTGACTGCGGGATTCGTCGGAGTCCGCATGGCGGGTCAGGGCGCGTTGGGACTCACGGCGACCACCGCCGCGGCGCTATGGTTCGAACGCCGTCGAGGTCTGGCGACCGGAGTGGTTGCGGCCGCAGGCGCGGTGGGCATCTCGATGACGCCGCTGCTGCTCGAAGGGCTCATCGCCCAGCACGGCTGGAGGACGGCCTGGTTGATCGAGGGTCTCGCCGTCTGGGTGATCGTGATCCCGCTGGCGCTCATCGGCATGCGGGACCGGCCCACCGTCCTCGGGCAGCGGCCCGACGGCGCCGACGCACCGCATCCCGATGCTCCGGTGGTGGAGGAGCCAGGCCTTACGCGGTCGCAGGTGCTCCGCCACGCATACTTCTGGCTCATCGCTGCCGCCGTCGCCGCGACCGGCCTGCTCACCACAGCCGTCGCCTTCCACCAGATCAGTCTGCTGACGGCGCGCGGGCTCACGGCGACCGAGGCTGCCGCCAACTTCATCCCTCAGACGGTCGCAGGCCTCGTGGCGACCCTCGTGACCGGCTACCTCATCGACCGCTTCGCTCCCCGGTGGATGACGGTCAGCTCGATGGTGTCGCTCGCGTTCGCGCTCGCGTGGGGAGCGCAGGTGGGGCCGGGGCTGTCTGCGATCGTCTTCGGTGTGCTGCTCGGGACCGCCGGCAACATGATTCGTGCGGTCGAGGCCGCGACCCTGCCCCGCTACTTCGGCACCCGTCACATTGGCGCGATCCGGGGGCTCGTGGCGTCCATCAGCGTGGCCGGCACCGCGTGCGGACCCCTGATCTTCGCCGCCGTCTATGACCGAGTGGGCTCGTACTCGCCCGTGCTGCTGGCAAGCGCGGCGCTCCCGGTGGCGATCGCCATCTGGGCGCTCACCGCTCGCGAGCCGGTGCCGATGCGCCCAGAGTCCGCGCCTGAGCCTGAGCCTGAGCCCCGCGACGAGTCCGCGTCGAGAGCCGGTCGCCCCAACCTCCCGTCACGTTAGGGTAGGGTGGTGCACGGCCCGGCGGCCGCTGCGTGCGATTCACCCGAATCGGCACCGACAGACGCTGCCAGGCATCGCGCTGATTCCCCGGTGCAATGAACTTGCGCAGCGCTGCGCGCCCCAGTCCAGTCCCCACCAGGTTCCGCGCCATCACAGCGCTGGCCCTCGGGCGTGCGCGCCCGCAACACACGAAGGAATGACGCGTGTCAGATAACGCCCGCCCATACTTGACCGATCCTGCCCCCGAGCCCCAGCCCGTCAAGGGCGCCCCCGAGGCCGACGAGTCCTTCTCCGTCATGGAGGCGCTGAAGTCGCCCCGTCGCCTGCGCACCGAGATCTTCGCGGGGCTGGTGGTGGCGCTCGCGCTCATCCCCGAGGCCATCGCGTTCTCGATCATCGCCGGCGTGGACCCCCGCGTGGGTCTGTTCGCCTCCTTCACCATGGCGGTCACCATCGCCTTCGTGGGTGGCCGCCCCGCGATGATCTCCGCCGCCACCGGCGCGATCGCCCTGGTCATCGCCCCCGTCGCCCGCGAGTACGGACTCGACTACTTCATCGCCACCGTGATCCTGGCGGGCGTGCTCCAGATCGTGCTGAGCCTGCTCGGTGTCGCCAAGATGATGCGGTTCATCCCGCGCTCCGTCATGGTCGGCTTCGTCAACGCCCTCGCGATCCTGATCTTCATGTCGCAGATCCCGCACCTCACGGACGTGCCGTGGGCCGTCTACCCGATGGTCGCCGTCGGCATCGTGATCATGGTGCTGATGCCGCGCTGGACCAAGGTGGTGCCCGCGCCGCTGGTCGCCATCGTCTTCCTCACGGCCGCCGCCATCATTGCGGTCATCAACGTGCCCACGGTGGGCGACGAGGGCGAGCTGCCGGGATCGCTGCCTAGCCTGTTCATCCCTGACGTGCCTTTCAACCTCGAGACGCTGCAGATCATCGCGCCGTACGCGATCGCGATGGCCCTCGTGGGAATCATCGAGTCGCTGCTGACCGCGAAGCTCGTGGACGACGTCACCGACACCCACTCGAACAAGACCCGCGAGACCTGGGGTCAGGGCACCGCGAACATCGTCACCGGCTTCTTCGGCGGCATGGGCGGCTGCGCAATGATCGGCCAGACCATGATCAACGTGAAGGCATCGGGCGCCCGCACCCGCATCTCGACCTTCCTCGCGGGAGTGTTCCTGCTGATCCTGGTCGTGGGACTCGGCGACATCGTCGCAACGATCCCCATGGCCGCGCTGGTCGCCGTCATGATCATGGTCGCCGTCGGCACCTTCGACTGGCACTCGGTTCACCCCGGGACGCTGAAGATGATGCCCAAGTCGGAGACCGCCGTCATGCTCGCCACCGTCGTCGTCACCGTGTGGACCCACAACCTCGCGATCGGTGTGGGCGTGGGAGTGCTCACCGCGATGGTGCTGTTCGCTCGCCGCATCGCGCACCTCACCACCGTGACCCGGCTGGACGCCTCCGACGATGACGACCAGCGCGTCTACGCGGTCGAGGGTGAACTGTTCTTCGCGTCCTCGAACGACCTCATTTACCAGTTCGACTACACGGGCGATCCGCACGAGATCGTCATCGACATCTCCGGGGCGCACGTGTGGGACGCGTCGACCGTCGCCGCCCTCGACGCCGTGCGCCACAAGTACGCGAAGAAGGGCAAGTCCGTGACGATCGTGGGAGCGAACGAGGACACCCAGACCCGACTGGACCTGCTCGCCGGGAACCTGGGCGGCGGCCACTAGGCTGCCAGCCCGCCAGGGCCCCAGACCCGAGCGACCCAGCAACGTACCCGCATGACCCGCACGGCGCGGCGCTGACGAACACCGTCGGCGCCGCGCCGTCGGTGCGTTCAGGGACGCGTCAGCCCATCTCTCGGTACAGGTAGTACGCGCGGTCGCCCGTGTGGGGATCCCGGTGGACGAACCCGTGCCGCTCATAGAACCTCAGCGCGTCCACGTCCGGCTCGTCGACGCCGACCTCCACCATCGCGATCCCGCGCCGATCCACCTCGTCGAACAGTCGCGCCAACAGCGCGCTCCCGATGCCGCGGCCGCGCAGCTGGGGTGCCACGTAGAGGTCCTCGAGGTAGGCGACGGTGCCATCGCTCATCGCCGACTCGCGCATTGCGAGCGTCGCAAAGCCCGCAGGCTCCTCGCCCGCCACGAGGGTCGCCACCAACGCCCAGAATCCGCATCCCGCCAGCAGTCGCCGCAGCCGCGCCTCCAGCACGTCGACGTCGTCGACGGGGTCGTCGAACTCGGTGTTGAAGTCCCACAGCGCTCGCGCCAACACGCCCGCGTCGGCGATAGACGCGAGGCGCACATCGAACGAACCCCGGGCACGCGCATCGGCCATGCTCCGAGCGTAAGCCGGACGGCGAGAACGTGCCCGCCTACAGGTACGTGGGCGTCAGCGCCTCGTAGTCCTGCACGCTGCCGTCCGCGAGACACGTCTCGATGATGCGGCGGCCCAGTTCCGTGAGGTCGGGCGTGAGGAACTGCTCGAGCTCGGCCTTGAAGAAGCCCGTGAGGATCCGGCAGCCCTCGTCGTACGCCTCGACCCCCACCTGCGACTGCATCTCGGGGCGCAGCAGCGTGCGCCGCACCGGCTGACCGTCGAGCGTGATCTGCTTGGGGGTGTAGCCGAACAGCGAGCACCGCGCGGGCTCGAGCTGCTCCGCACGCATGCGGCCACCGCCCTTGCGCGCCAGCCACTCGCGGGTCAGCCACTCGGCTGAGAAGCCCACCCGGTACGCGCCGATGTGCTGATTGGGCGTCAGGACGTAGCGCGTGCGGTCGTACGTGACGAGCTGGTCGAGCAGCAGGTTCGCGGCCGCCACCTTGGTGCCCGTGGAGAAGGGCCAGTACGAGCCCACGCCCTCCGAGACCATGCCGCCGTGCTCGAGCCGCTCGAGCGCATCGGCCGCCTCGCCAATCGAGGGGTTCTTGTCGCCGCGCGGGGCCACGAGCCGCCACAGCCACGCGACGGCCGGGGGCGCAAAGTGCGCGAGTCCCATGATCCCGTAGCTGGGGGCCTCGCGGGTGCACGCAGGCATCCGCACGCCGAAGGTGCGCACGTCCACCGGCTGGGGCACGTCGACGATGTCCTCGATCATCCGGCGCGGGATCACCACGCGCGGGTTGGGGCACGGCTTGCCCGTCGAGTCGAGGGTGTGCTCCCACGGCAGCACCGTCGCATCGGCCACCCCGTGGATGTTGAAGAACACCAGGGGAGCGTCGGGATGGATCACCGCGCGCTCGAGGTGCGGGTCCTCGCCGTAGGTGCGTAGGTTGTCCACACGCACGAACCAGCCGTCCTCCGCGTCCGCGACCACCATGCGTCCGCTGCCGTCCTGAACTGCGGGATGGCACAGCGTCATGTCGTCCGTGACGGGGGACAGGTCCGAGGTCTCGGACAGCGTGATGTAGTACGGCTCCTCGGTGACGACGTTCGCGCCCAGCAGGATCCGACCGTCGTCCTCGCGCCGCAGGTCCTGGCACATCTCTGACTTGCCGCCGCCGGAGGCGCCCTCGTGCATGACCACGGTGTCGTTGTCGTACGGGGTCGTGACCCGGACGGACGAGGCGTGCGCGGTGATCCAGCCCTCGGCCTCGCCGATGTCGAGCAGCACCGAGAACACGCCCTTCTTGGCGCTGGGTCCCGGGTAGAGGTTGTACGCGAAGATCTCGTGCAGCGTCTCGGAGCGGTCGTGCACCACGACCTGGCGTCCGTCGAAGTGGCTGTGACGGAACGGGGGAGCCACGTACAGGATCGAGCGCGGCTCGAAGGGACCGAGATCGTCGAGCGTCACCCATCCCTGCAGGTCCACCAGGGCGAGGGCGAAGAACGCGGCGTTGGCGGGCACGATGGCGAGCGAGGGCGATCCGTAGACCGGCCCGCCGGCTTTGAACGGCACCACCACCAGGTCCTGGCGTGCGAGCCATTGGATGGTGTCGGCGCGGGTGTCCCCGAATCCGTGGCCGAACCTGTCCGCGAAGCGCGTCTTGTCCGTGGGCCGCGAATCCGCGATGACCATGCACTGCGGATCGCGCCGGCGCATGTAGTCCTCGGGGTAGTTGACCGCCAGGCCGTTGCGGCAGCGGGTGACGCTTGCCTCCACGACGGTTTCGCCGTCGACGTCGTACTCGACAGAGAACTCCGGTCCGCCGTCGGGTCCGAGCGCGAGGGCGTACAACTCCGCGCGCGTCGCGGGCACGGTGACGGATCGCGCGGTCTCGAGCACGCGGCGGACGTCATCGGCGAGCGCGACGTCGCTCAGCGCGGTGGCGGTGGTGGCGGTGGTCATGGTGGCTCCTCGCGCGGTTGGGGGTGTCACGGCATTCGGTGTCACAGCATTCGGTCTCACGGTGTTGGTGCTCTCGGCGCGGGGTCGCCCTGTTTCGAGTATGGCGTTCGTCAAGGTTGGGTCAAGGGACCTTCGTCCCAGCGGCCGATGCGGGGGAGGCCAGGCGTATGCGCGCAACACGCGCGTGTGGGGTCTTTGACGGCTCCTCGAACACGTGTTCGAATGGGGGCATGCGATGGGACGGTCAAGCGGTCACGGCGGAGAGCGCCGATGCGCTTCCCGGGTTGGCACGGATGGGTAACTTGGTGCGCTCGGTTCGCACCCCAGAGTTCGAGGGGATGGTCTTCCACGAGGTGCTCGCGAAGAGCGCGCTCAACAAAGTAGGCCAGTCCGCCGCGGTCCCGTTCACGTGGACCATCAATCCCTACCGCGGCTGCTCGCACGCGTGCGTGTACTGCTTTGCGCGGCCCAGCCACAAGTACCTGGAGCTCGACGAGGGCAAGGACTTCGACAACCAGCTCATCGTCAAGATCAACATCGTCGAGGCGCTGAAGAAGGACCTCGCCAAGAAGTCCTGGACCCGCGAGCACGTGGCGCTCGGCACCAATACGGATCCGTACCAGCGCGCCGAGGGCCGCTACAAGCTCATGCCCGGGATCATCGACGCTCTCGCGCAGTCGGGCACCCCGCTGTCGATCCTCACCAAGGGCTCGCTGCTGCGCCGGGACCTGCCTCGCTTGGCCGAGGCGGCGACTCAGGTACCCGTCGACCTGGCAATGTCGATCGCCATCGCGGACGACGAGCTCCAGCAGTCCATGGAGCCGGGCACGCCCACCACTCAGGCGCGGCTGGCGACCGTGACGGCCGCAGCCGAGGCCGGATTCGACGTCGCGGTGTTCATGATGCCGATCCTGCCGTTCCTCACCGACTCCGAGGAGCACCTCGATGACGCCCTTGCGCGCATCAAGGCCGCGGGCGCGACCTCCGTCGCCTACACCGCCCTGCACCTGCGCCCGGGGGTCAAGGAGTGGTACGCGCGGTGGCTCAACACACACCGGCCGGACCTGACCCCGCGGTACCGCGAGCTGTTCGGGGACGGCGCATACGCGCCCAAGGAGTACCGGCGCTGGCTCGCCGCCCGCATCAAGCCCCTGATCGAGGCGCACGGCCTCGCGCGCGCCCCCGAGGACCCCAATACCGGGTCGATGGGGACGTCTGCTGGCGTCGCGGCCGCTCCCGGCGTTGCGCCCGGACCGGCGGCCCCGGCTCGGCGCGTCGATGCCAGGGACGACCAGGGGGAGTGGCGGCGCACCGCGAATTCTCCGATTTCTGGTGGGAACGGAGCACGGGCCAACCTCGCCGAGCTGGACCAGGCGGCGCCCACGCTCTTCTGATCCACCGCACCCGTACGTGCCGCGCACGGACGGACGGCCAAGCAAGCATCTCGCCCGTGCAGTGCGGTGCCGCGTCGCAGTTCGGAGGCACTGGCGTTGCCTACGATGGGCGCGTGGAGCTCTTGGGTGTCGGCGTCGTCGCGCTGGTCGCGATCGCCTTCACCACGGTGCTCAGCCCGCGGTTGGGGGTCGCCTCGCCCTTGGTTCTGGTCGCTCTGGGCGTGGGCGCGAGCCTGCTGCCCTTCGGCCCGGAGATTTCGGTCGACCCGCAGCTCATCCTGGCCGGCGTGCTCCCTCCGTTGCTGTACGCGGCGGGAGTCTCCGTGCCTGCCACCGACTTCCGGCGCGACTTCCGCTCCATCGGCGCGCTGTCGGTGGCGCTCACGATCCTCACCACCGTCCTCATGGGCGCGGTCTTCTACTGGATGTTCCCGGCCCTGTCCTGGCCCTGGGCGTTCGCGCTCGGCGCGATCGTAAGCCCCACCGATGCGGTGGCGACGGCGATCGTCAAGCGACAGGGCGTCTCGCCGCGGCTGGTGGCGCTGCTCGAGGGGGAGAGCCTCTTCAACGACGCGGCCGCGCTCGTGCTGCTGCGGGCCGCCGTGGCCGCGACCGCATCGGCCGTCAGCCTGTGGACTGTCGCGGTGGAGTTCGTGGTGTCGATGGTGCTCGCGGTGGTGATCGGCTGGATCGTCGGCCGTATCAGCCTGTGGGTGCGTTCGCGCATGACCGACGTGACCGCTGCCACCGTGTTCTCGTTCGCGGTGCCGTTCCTCGCGTCCTTGCCGACCGACGCGGTGGGCGCCTCCGGCCTCGTCGCTGCCGTCGTGGCGGGCCTCGTGAGCGGCAACGGCGCCGCTCGCCGGCTCTCTCCTCAGGTCCGCCGCTCTCATCAGCAGAACTGGCACACCGCTGAGCTCATGCTTGAGGGGGCCATCTACCTGATCCTGGGGCTCGAACTCCTCGACACTATCGAGGACGTAAGCCAGGACGACCTCGGCGTGCTCTTCGCCTTCGGTGCCGCAGGCCTCGTGCTCGTCGCCGTGCTTGTCACCCGTGCGGCCTTCGTGGCACCCCTACTCGTCGTCCAGCGGTACGCGGCACGGCGGTCGCAGCAACTCCGTCCCCGGCTGCGCAGGGCGCTGAGACAGCCCGGTCCCGCGGCGGGTGCCGCGAGACGCGCGGCCCGCTGGTTGCGCCGTGGCCGACCCGCGATCGCGCACGAGTCACGCGTCGAAGAGGTCAAGCAGCGGATCGCACAGACCGGCGCGGACCACGGTCTCCTGCTCCACTCGCCCCTTGGACCGCGCGAGGGCGGGGTCATGGTGTGGGCCGGCATGCGCGGCGTCGTTACCGTCGCCGCGGCCCAGACACTGCCGAGCGACACGCCCGGCCGCTCGCTGCTGGTGCTGATCGCCTACCTGGTGGCCATCGGCTCGCTGGCGATTCAGGGCGGCACCATGACGTGGATGCTGCAATTACTCAGGCCCGCGCGCGCCGCCACCCCCGAGGAGCTTGCGGTCGAGTCCGCGGGCCTGCGGGAGGTGCTCGACGCCGCCGTCGAGGACGAGCGACAGCACCTGCGCGAAACCCGCGCGAGGTCACGAGGCCGCAGGGCCGCCGAGGAGGTCGACCGAGCCGATCCGGACACCGTCAGCCCTACCGATGACCAGGGCTTCCCCGTCTCGTCCGAATCTACCGCCGCGGACGAGGATCGCGACCACAGGATCGCCCTCATCAGAGCCGAACGCGAGGCGCTTCTAGACGTGCGGGCCATTGGTGCGTTCAGTTCCGCCGCCTTGGCCGCGGCGCTCGCTCAACTGGATGCCGAACAGATTCGGCTCGAACTGTGAGCGGTCGGGGCTTGGGTGCCGTGCCGTCCGCGCGACGCGCCGGGGCGTCGTTCTCGATCGCGCTGATGGCGCTAACACTCGCGGCGTGCAGCGCCGATTCGCCCGCCACGCCGCGCGTCACCGTGACCGCAGAGCCGGGGCCCAACGCCACCCGGCCCGCACCGCAGGAGTCACCGACGCCGGACTCGACTGGCGCATCGGCCGGTGGTTCCGAGATCGTGGATGCCGACATGGTGGACGCCGAGATGGTCGAGCACGCTGGCCGGAACTACCTGGTGGTGACCCTGCCGCTCGACGAGTGGGACGTGCGTGTCGACTGGGAGCCAGGCGGGACCATGCTCGCGGATGTCATCGAAGCCGACCCATCCGTCGCCGTGGCGACCAACGCCGGCATCTTCACCCCCGAGGTGGTGCCCGGCGGCCTGCTGGTGAGCGATGGCGAGGAAAAGGTAGGGCTGAACCTCTCAGAGGGCGGCGGCAACTTCCACCTCATGCCGAACGCGGTCTTCGCGGTCCGCGACGACGGCACGGCGACCGTGGTGAACAGCACCGAGTACGAGCCGGCCGGCGTGGTGCACGCGACGCAGTCGGGGCCCGCTCTCGTGCTCGACGGCGACGTGCACCCGGAGTTCCGGGAGGGGTCAGACAACCTGGCGCTGAGATCCGGCGTCGGGGTGAGCCCCGACGGCTCGAGCGTGGCGCTGGCGATGTCGTGGGGCGTGACCAACCTGTGGGACTTCGCGACGCTGTTCCGAGACGAACTCGGCATGGACGATGCGCTGTACCTTGACGGTCAGATCTCCGACATCTGGGTCACGGGCATGGACGAGCCGGGCGCACTGTCGGGCCCCTACGCCGGCGTCATCACGGCCCGGCCCGCGCCGTGACTGCTGGGGCCGACCTGCGGCGCCGCACGATTCGGGTGAGACTGGGGACATGACCGAGCTCACCGTGATCCAGGCCGACATCACCACGTTGGCCGTGGACACCATCGTCAACGCCGCCAACGAGACCCTGCTCGGGGGCTCAGGGGTGGACGGCGCGATCCATCGTGTCGCCGGCCGAGGGCTCCACGACGAGTGCCGCGAGCTCGGCGGCTGCGAGCCCGGCGAGGCGAAGATGACGGGCGGATATCAGCTGCCCGCGACGCACGTGATCCACACCGTGGGTCCCTTCTGGCGCGGCGGCGGCCACGGCGAGGCCGAGGTGCTCGCCGCCTGCTACCGGAACTCGATCGCGCTCGCCGCAGGCCACGGCCTGTCGACCATCGCGTTCCCCGGCATCTCGACGGGCACGTACGGCTTCCCCCAGGATCGCGCGGCCGAGGTGGCGGTCACGGCGGTGCGCGCGGCGGTCGAGGAGCATCCGTCGATCCGCGAGGTGACGTTCTGCACCTATTCCGACTATGAGTACGCGCTCTACCAAGCGCTCCTGGAGGACTGAGCCGCTGGTAGCGTCTGGCCCATGCATGTTGCCCGGGTCGTCTTCCTGTTCATCGCGGCCGCGATCGCCGAGATCGGCGGCGCGTGGCTCGTGTGGCAGGGGATTCGTGAACATCGCGGAGCGGTGTTCGTGGGGCTCGGCGTCGTCTCGCTGGCGCTCTACGGTGTGATCGCCACGTTCCAGCCGGACCCGCACTTTGGCCGGATCCTCGCGGCCTATGGCGGCATCTTCGTCGCGGGGTCGCTCGCGTGGGGCATCGTGGTCGATCGGTTCAAGCCCGACGTGTGGGACTGGACCGGCGCGAGCCTGTGCCTCATCGGCGCGGGCATCATGATGCTCGCCCCGCGCTGATCGAGCCCCGCCCACACTGCGCTGCGCCAGCTCGCACGCTGGTCGCGCCCGCCGCGCCCGCTGCGCTCGCCGCACCCGCCGCGCGTTTCCGCTGAACGGCCCGCCGGCACCAAGTGTTTCGGTATGCCGAAGTTGCGGTGTTAGATTGTTCGGTATGCCGAAACTTCCGCCTCCGACGCGTCGCGAGGGGCCGGCCACGGGGGAGGCCACGCGCTCCGCCAAGCGTCGTCCTGAGCACCGCCTGTGGATGCTGCTCGGCCCCGCCTTCGTGGCCGCTGTCGCATACGTCGACCCGGGCAACGTCGCCGCCAACCTCACTGCGGGCGCCGAGTACGGCTACCTGCTCGTGTGGGTCCTCGTGGTGTCGAATGCCATGGCCGTGCTGATCCAGTACCTGAGCGCCAAGCTCGGCCTCGTGACTGGCCGTTCGCTTCCCGAGCTGCTCGGAGCCCGGCTCGGCACCCGTAGCCGGCTGCCGTACTGGGGGCAGGCGGAGGTGGTCGCGGCCGCCACCGACCTGGCCGAGGTCATCGGCGGCGCGATCGCCTTGAACCTGCTGTTCGGCCTGCCCTTGGTGTGGGGAGGGCTCATCACCGGAGCGGTGTCGATGGTGCTGCTCGCGGTCCACTCGCGCAAGGGGCAGCGGCCGTTCGAGTTCGTGATCATCGGCTTCCTTGCCATCATCGCCATCGGCTTCCTCGCGGGCTTGTTCGTGTCGCCCGTGGACTGGGGCGAGACCGCCGGCGGCCTGGTACCACGGTTCGGTGACTCGGGCACGGTGCTGCTCGCCGCGTCGATGCTGGGCGCCACCGTCATGCCGCACGCGATCTATCTGCACTCGGCGCTGGCTCGCGACCGCCACCTCCCGGGTGAGCCCGGTGCGGACAACGCCGCCGTCAGGGCCGAGCCGCGCCCCGTCGCCGACCCGTCCTCTCGGGACCTCTCGCGCGCCAGCCGCGCCGCTGCCGTCTCTCGCGCCAACGAGTCGGGCGCCGGCGCCACCCGCAACCGCTTGCCCGTGCTGCTGCGCGCCACCAAGCTCGACGTGCTGTGGTCGCTGGTGATCGCGGGCTCGGTGAACATCGCGATGCTGCTGCTCGCGGCGGCGTCGCTACGCGGCGTCAGCGGGACGGACACCATCGCGGGGGCGCACGCGGCGATCGAGGCCAACCTCGGCCCCGTCATCGGCGTGGTTTTCGCCGTGGGGCTGCTGGCCTCTGGACTCGCCGCGACGTCAGTGGGCGCGTACGCAGGCGCTGTGATCATGGGCGGCCTGCTGCATAAGCGCATCCCACTGCTGACCCGCCGCCTCATCACCCTCGTGCCCGCGCTCGTGGTCATCGCTCTCGGGGTCGACCCCACCTGGGCGCTGGTGCTGAGCCAGGTGGTGCTGAGTCTGGGAATTCCCTTCGCGCTCATCCCGCTGGTGCGGCTTACGAGCGACAGATCCGTGATGGGGGAGCATGCCTCCGGAATGCCGCTGCGTGTTGTGGGTTGGCTCGTGGTGACGGCCATCGTCGCCCTCAACGTGGCGTTGATCGTGATCACGGCGATGGGCGGCTAGGGACCACTGCCGGCTCACCGCGCCGCGCCGGCCGTGTTCTCTCGAACTGCACCAGGAAACTGGACACCGAGGCGGCCCGTCCGTGGGGCGCAATTGGCCTTGAGCAGAGTCCGTCCTCGCGCTAGGCTACGTTCCATGAATCCATGGAATGCCGGAGAGGCTTCCGCGAAGGCCGATGCGCTGGACGCAGTGGCGCGCGTGGGCAAGGGCCTCGCTCATGGGACGCGAGTGTCGATGCTGGAACTGCTGGCGCAGGCGGACAGGAACGTGGGCGAGCTCGCTGAACTCGCGGGCGTCAAGCTGACCACCGCCTCGGCCCACCTCCAGGTGCTCAAGGACGCCGGGCTCGTCGCCACGCGGCGCGACGGCGCGACGATCGTGTACGCGCTTGCCGGCGACGGGGTCACGGCGCTCCTGCTGCGGCTGTACGACGTCGTCGCCCCGCGCGGGAGCCACGGGGACCGGGCGCCCGCGGGCGCTGGCGACGAGGTCGTGCTCGACGTCCGGCCGCCGGAGGAGTTCGCGCACGGGCACTACGACGGCGCGCTCAACCTTCCCGTCGCCGAGCTCGAGAATCGCATTCAGGAGTTGCCTGAGGACGTCCCGTACGTCGTGTACTGCCGCGGACGGTTCTGCTCGCTCTCGCACGACGCCGTGGAGATCCTGCGGGCGCACGGGCGCACCGCGCGTGTGACGGAGGTAGGCGTGCTCGAGTGGCGCGCTCTTGATCGGGTCTCGCCATCGTGACGGCCGATGCGCGGGTCGCCCGGCCGCACGGCGGGGACGAGCGCGCCTTGGCTCAGCGGGCGGTCCTGCGCACCTTGATCATCGCCCAGGTGCTCTCGGGTGCCGGCTTGGCAGCTGGGGTGACCGTCGGAGCGCTGCTTGCTGCGGAGATGCTCGACTCGACCTCGGCTGCCGGAGTGCCGGCGCTGCTCTTCGCGCTCGGCTCCGGCGGCGCCGCCGTGGTCATCGGAGCCCTGTCGCAGCGCCGCGGGCGCCGCGTGGGCCTGGCATGGGGCTACGCGGCCGGCGCGGTAGGCGCCGCCGGGGTTGTGCTCGCCGCCGCGATCGACGCAGTGCCGCTGCTGTTCCTCGCGCTGTTCGTCTATGGCGCCGGATCCGCGGCCAACCTCCAGGCCCGCTATGCCGGCGCGGACCTGGCGCCGCCCGCCAAGCGTGCCCGCGCATCGGCCATCGTGCTCGTGGCGACGACCGCGGGTGCCGTGCTCGGACCGCAGCTGGCCGAGGCCTCCGGCGGGCTGGTCGAGCCGTGGGGGCTGAGTGCGCTCACTGGCCCGTTCGCAGTGGCAGCGCTCGCGTATGCGGTGGGCGCGGGCGTGCTCGCCCTGTGGCTGCGCCCCGACCCGCTACTGCTCGCGCTCAGGCTGGGCGCGCGGCCGGCCGGCGTCGCCGCGCCGGAACCGACTGCCGCCGAGGCCATGGAAGCCGACGGTGAGCACCGGTGGAGGCCGCGGGTGGTGGGGGCCATCGCCGCCATGGTCGGAACACAGGCCGTGATGGTGGGCGTGATGACCATGACGCCAGTCCACATGACCGCGCATGGGCACACGCTGTCCGCAGCGGCGACAGTGATCTCCTTGCACGTGGCGGCTATGTATCTCCCGGCGCCCCTGTCCGGGCTCGTGGTCGACAGATGGGGAGTGGTGCCGACCATGGTCGCCGCCAGCGCGACCCTGGTCGCGGCGGCGACCACGCTGGCGCTCGCTCCCGGGGAGTCACTTGTCCCGATCGCGGTAGGACTGGCGCTGCTCGGGCTCGGCTGGAGCCTGGGAATCGTCGCGGGCACGCAGGTGCTCTCCACGGCGCCGCCCTTGGCGCGGCGCGCGCGCCTTCAGGGGCGCGCGGACTTCTTCATCGCGGCCTCGAGCGCCGCGGGAGGGGGCGCTTCAGGGCTGATCATGGCTGGCTCCACGTTTGCTGCGCTGGCTTGGACCGGCGTGATGATCGCGATCGCCGTCGCGTTCGTCGCACCGATCCTGCGGACCAATGTCACGAATCGGCAAAATGTCCTTCCCCCGGATCGCTTCGAGGGGTAACGTCATCCCGGTTGCGAGCGGGAGGCACCGAGCCCCCGCCGTCATTGACGTCAGGAAGGAGAACGCCATGATGACGGTCATCGTCGTTGCGCGCACCGTCGCGCGCCCCCGTGCGCTTCCCTTCCACGCACGCGCTCTGAGCTAGTAGGACCCTGAACTAGTAGGACCCTGAGCTAGCAAGCCTTGAGCGGCTGCGCGTTCACGGGAACTGCGCACAGACCGACCACGGGGCGTCATGAGTCCCGCACTCCCACGCCTGACGGCGTGATCACGCCCACAGCGCCGCGTTCGCCGCGGCAGCTCCTGGGCGAACCCCACTCCGCACGCTCGTGGCCGCATCAGCGCGCCCCCGTCCGTGCTCGCGAGCCCTCGCAGATCGATACGCGAGGGGAGGTGAATCATGCAACCCCAAGATCCCGCAGCGCACTTGGCGCTGCACCGCGCGGACCACGCCGATCTCGTCGCACAGGCGCGCCGCGCTCGAGCGCGGAGGCTGCGCCGGGTGAGGCGACTGAGTCGCCTTGTCCGCCGCGCCTATCTGCGGTCACTGCGCCGATTCCGCGCAGCCCGCACCGTGGCGACAGTGTCCGGCCGCGTCGCCCCGTGAGGGCGGCGCGGCCGGGCGCCGTGCACGAGCCGGCGCGGGACGGTTACTTCAGACGTCAGGGAACCGGCAGACCGCCGTTGACGTTGATGGTCTCGCCCACCACGTAGCTGGACTCGGGCGACGCCAGGAACACGAAGGCGGGGGCCATCTCCACGGGCTGGCCCATGCGGCCGAGCGCGGTGTTCTCGCCGAATCCCTCGAGTTTCTCTTGCGGCTGGCCCTCGGTCACCTGCAGCGGCGTCCATACGGGGCCCGGGGCCACGGTGTTCACGCGGATGCCCTTCTCTGCCAGCTGCATCGCAAGGCCCTTGGTGAATCCCACGATCGCGGACTTGGTGGTCGCATAGTCGACGATGACGGGGGAGGGCTTGTAGGACTGCACGGAGCTCGTGTTGATGATGGTCGAGCCCGGGCCCATGTGCTTGAGCGCGTCCTGGGTGATCCAGAACATCGCGTACACGTTGGTCTTCATGGTGCGGTCCAGGTTCTCGTCCGTGAGGTCCTCGAAGTCCTCGAAGAACACCTGGTGGCCCGCGTTGTTCACAAGGATGTCGAGGCCGCCCAGCGCGTCGACCGCGGTCGCCACGAGCTGACGGCAGAACTCGCGCTGACGAATGTCGCCGGCGATCAGCACGGCCTTGCCGCCCTCGTGCTCGATCAGCCCGCCGATGCGCTCGGCGTCCTCGCGTTCCGGTTCGAGATAGTTGATGGCCACATCCGCACCTTCGCGCGCGAAGGCGATGGCGACGGCCGCCCCGATGCCGGAGTCGCCGCCGGTGATGAGCGCCTTGCGGCCCTTCAGGCGGCCGGTGCCGCGATAACTCTCCTCGCCGTGGTCGGCCTTCGGTTCCAGGTCGCGGTCCAGGCCCGGCAATGGCTGCTTCTGCTTCTGTGCCTTGAGGTGGGAGTGGCGCTCGACCGGGTTGTCGAACGTGAGCTGGTCAAAGGACATGGGTGCCTCCGGTGGTGTCGGTTGTGGCGCGAGCATTGCCATCGCTGCATTGCGCCCCTGTCGTGAGTGACAACCCCGGTGTGCCTGTCGAGATTCCGTCGCGCGAGCACGCTTTCGCCGGCCGATGCGGACTGCCGGTGCGGACGGCTGGTGGGTTAGGGGAGTGCAGGTGCAGGTGCCGGCAGCGCGCGAGGTGCGGGCGCATCGGCCGGACGGGCGAGGAGGCGGCCAGCGCCGTTGGCGGGCGGGACAGGTGGCAGGCTGGTGCCGTGGTCCTCTATCGCTCGCGTCAGCACGCGCACCAGAACCCCATCGCCCGCGGGGTGCTCGTCGCGACCGCGTTGGCGTGCGCGGCGCTGTTCGGTGCGGGCGGGATGTGGAGCGGGCCCGACGAATCCGCCGCCGCAGCGTGGTGGATGGGCGGGGTGACCCTCGCCGTGGTGCTGGGACTGCTGCTCGTCCCCCTCACGATCACGGTGGACGACACTCACGTGCGCGTCTCATTCGCGGGCGTGGTGAAGAAGGCCTATCCGGTGGACGACGTGACCGCGGTGGAGGCCCGCACCTACCGCCCGGTCAAGGACTTCGGTGGATGGGGCTGGAGGTGGAGCCACCGGCTTCCCCACACCGTCGCGTACACCACCCGCGGCGACACGGCCGTGGTCCTGACGCTCCGCGGCGGGGGACAGGTCTTCCTTGGTGTCGCCGACGAGCCCGGGCTCCTTGCCGCGCTCGAGCCGCGCGTCACCGCCTGACCCGGCCCCCGCATCGGCCCCGCGCAGACCTGCTACTCGCCCGTGGGACGCTCCACGTGTCCGCCGAACCCCTTGCGCATCGCGGAGAGCACCTTCTCGGCGTAGATGTCCTGATCGCGCGAAGCAAAGCGCGAATACAGCGCGGTCGTGAGCACCGGCGTGGGCACGCCTTCGTCGATCGCGGCGATCGATGTCCACCGGCCCTCACCCGAGTCCGAGACGTGGCCCGAGAACTCTTCGAGGTCGGTGTCCTTGCGAAGTGCCTCGGCGGTGAGATCGAGTAGCCACGAACCAATCACCGAGCCCCGGCGCCATACCTCGGAGACGGCGGCGGTGTCGATGTCGTACTGGTAGTACTCCGGATTGGCGAGCGGTGCGGCCTGGCCGTCCGCCTGTCGCTCGGGCGTCCCGACGTCGGCATTGCGCAAGAGGTTGAACCCCTCGGCGTAGGCAGCCATCAGTCCGTACTCGATGCCGTTGTGCACCATCTTGACGAAGTGACCCGCGCCGTTCGGTCCGCAGTGCAGCCAGCCGCGCTCCTCGCTGGCGGGCTCGCCGTCCCGTCCCGGCGTGCGGGGGGCCGCGTCAACGCCCGGAGCGACGGTGTCCCAGATCGGCCGGAGCCGCTCGACGGGTTCCTTGTCGCCGCCGATCATGAGGCAGAAGCCCCGGTCCAGTCCCCATACCCCGCCGGAGGTGCCGCAGTCGACGAGGTTGATCTCGGACTCCGTGAGCGTGGCCGCGTGGGCGAGGTCATCCCGGTAGTAGCTGTTGCCGCCGTCGATGATGGTGTCGCCCGGCTCGAGGACGCCTGCCAGGGCGTCGATGACGGAGTGCGTGATGTCGCCCGCGGGCACCATCACCCATACCGCGCGAGGGGCCTCGAGCGCAGTGGCGAACTCTGCGATCTCGTGCACCGGCACCGCCCCCTCGGCGGCGAGCGTCTCAATCGCCTCGGGCGAGACGTCGTGAGCAGCCACGGTGTGGCCATCTGCCATGAGGCGGCGGCTGAGCCCCGCTCCCATGCGTCCGAGTCCCACCATGCCGATCTGCATCGGGGTGTCCGTTGTCATGTTGTCTCCTCCTAGTGCGGTGAGTGCCGGGGGATGGTCAGGGTCAGTCCACCTGTGGCGTGACCCAGGGCCCGTCCTGGCCGATGAGCCGCCCGGCGGCCTCCTCCGGGCCCCAGCTGCCGGGCTCGTAGGGGATCACGGGGGTGTGGTCGGTGAGGATCGACTCGACGACCCGCCACGCGGCCTCGACGGAGTCCTCGTGAGTGAACAGAGCGTTGTCGCCACGCAGCGCGTCGGTCAGCAGCCTCTCGTACGGCGCCACCTCCAGATCGCTCTCGGTGTGCAGCAGCAACTCCTTCTCGTGGCCCACGAACTCCTCGCCCGGGCGCTTGACCCGCACGCCCAGGGCGATCTCGCTGGAGGGTGACAGTCGGAACCGCAGGCGGTTCGGGTGCTGGTCCGGGTCCAGAGCGTCCTGGAAGAGCGCTTGCGGGGGGCGCCTGAAGTTCACGACCACCTCGCCAGCGGACGCTGCGAGCGACTTGCCGGTGCGCAGGTAGATCGGCACTCCTGCCCAGCGCCACGAGTCGATGTGGAGCTTCACCGCCGCGTAGGTCTCGACGTCGGAGTTGTCCGCAACATCGGGCTCATCGCGGTAGCCACGGAACTGACCGCGCACGTAGTCGTGGCGGGTGATCGGGCGCATCGCCTTGAAGACATTGACCTTGGCGGCCTGCACGGCGCCATATCCCTGGTACGCCGGTGCGTCCATAGTGAGCAGCGCGACTATCTGGAACAGGTGATTCTGGATGACGTCGCGCACGGCTCCTGCGGACTCGTAGAACGCGCCACGGCCGTTGACGCCAAAACTCTCGGCAAGAGTCACCTGGATGGACTCGATGTGGGTGCGGTTCCACAGCGGCTCGAACATCGCGTTGGCGAACCTGAAATAGAGGAGATTCATGATCTCCTCTTTTCCGAGGAAGTGATCGATGCGGAAGATCGCCGGCTGGTCGAATGCCTGGGTGATGACCCGGTCGAGCTCCTGGGCGCTGGCGAGGTCGCGGCCGAACGGCTTCTCCACCACCACCCGGCCGTTCTCGTGCAGTCCCACCGCCTGCAGCCCCTTGACCACGGTGCCGAACAGCGACGGCGGAATGGCCAGGTAGTGCGTGGGCGCGGCGCACTCAGCGATCTCCTCGCGCAACCTCTCGAAGGTCGCGGGGTCGTTGTAGTCGCCGTCGACGTAGCGCAGCAGGCCGAGGAGCGTGTCAAGCGCCTGCTCGTCGTCGATGCCGCCATGAGCGGCCGCGATGGACTCCCGCGCCCGCTCCTTGAGGTCCTCGAGCTCCCATTGTGAAAACGCGACGCCCACCACGGGAACGGTGAGGTCGCCGACCTTCGCCATCCGGTACAGCGACGGGAAGATGGACTTGCGCGCGAGGTCTCCGCTCGCGCCGAAGAACACGAGGGCATCTGACATAGTCTCGGGCTGTGCGCCTGGCATGGCACTCCTCACTAGGACGGGGCTCTACTGTCGGGACATCACTGCTCTCCACACTACGTGCGGGCGGCGCGGGACGCCCCTGGAGGTGCGTCGCGTGCCGCTTCGATCAACCTCAGTACCGGTGACACCTGCGGCGACGGCCACGCCACGCGACAGACAGGGGAGGTCTGCGGTCGACCACGACATTCAGGCTCAGGCTCCTTGGTTGGCGTGCTCACGCTAACGTGAGGTGACCGAGCAGGATTCCCGTGTGCCGCATATCGAGCATCAGTCTGCTCCCGAGTGGCGGGCGGTGCCCGTTCGAGCGGACGCCCATGGAATGCCTGCGGCGGCGCCGGGCGTTGACGACGGCAGACTTGAGTACCGACGCTCACCCTCGACCCCAACTCGACACCAAGGAGCATCGCATGACGGCGACCACGCAGACCTCATCCCTTTCGGCACTGTCCGCAGCAGGAGTGTCCATCTGGCTCGACGACCTCTCCCGTGAGCGTCTGCGCTCGGGCACCCTCGAGCGCGACGTCAAGGAGAACTCGATCGTGGGCGTCACCACGAACCCGTCGATCTTTGCGGCAGCGGTCGCAGGCTCGGACCAGTACGACGACCAGATCGCCGAGCTCGCCGCTCGGGGCGTTGACGTCGACGAGGCGGTGCGCATGATCACCACGGCCGATGTCCGCGAGGCCTGCGACGTGCTGCGACCGGTGTACGACGCGACTGACGGGGTCGACGGCCGCGTCTCGATCGAGGTGGACCCGCGGTTCGCCCGTAACACCGATGCCACCATCGCCGAGGCCAAGCAGCTGTGGTGGCTCGTGGACCGGCCCAACGTGATGATCAAGATCCCCGGCACCACGGAGGGACTGCCTGCCATCACCCAGGCGCTCGCTCTTGGCATCTCGGTGAACGTGACGCTGATCTTCTCCCTCCAGCGCTACCGCGAGGTCGTCGAGGCGTTCCTCAGCGGGCTGGAGCAGGCGCAGGCCAACGGGCACGACCTGTCGCGTATCGGCTCCGTGGCCTCGTTCTTCGTCAGCCGCGTGGACGCCGAGGTGGACGGCCGTCTGGACGCGGCCGGCCCGGACTCCCCGGCCCGCGGCACTGCGGCAATTGCGAACGCCCGCCTCGCTTTCGAGCACCACGAGCAGGTGCTCGCCTCTGATCGCTGGAGCAAGCTCGCTGCGGCGGGAGCCCACCCGCAGCGGCCGCTGTGGGCATCGACGTCCGTCAAGGACGACGCCTACCCGGACACGATGTACGTCGACGAGCTGGTCACGGCCGGAACCGTCAACACGATGCCTCAGTCGACGATCGACGCATTCGCGGAGCACGGCGTGGCTCAGGAAGGCGAGTGGGACACGGTGCGGGGATCGTACGACCAGGCGCGAGCGGACTTCGAGCGCCTGGCCGATGCGGGCGTCGACATCGACGACGTCACCTTGCAGCTTGAGGACGAGGGCATTGACAAGTTCGCGGCCTCGTGGGACGAGTTGCTCGCCACCGTCAAGGGCCAGATGGCGAAGGGCTAGCGAGCCCGCTCCCGGGCGGCCCCTGCGCAGCGTCAGCGGTGCGCAGCGTCAGCGGTGCACGACGACCTTGCCGATCATGGCGGTCGTCTCGACCAGGCGATGCGCCTCGCGGATCCCGCTCGCCGTGAAGTCCTCGATGTGCCGTGTCGCGGTGGGCACCACCGTGCCACGGTCCACGAGTTCGGCGACGACGGTGAGGATCCGCGACTGCTCCGCGATGTCCCAGGTCGTGTAGCGGGACCGCGTGAACATGTACTCCCAGTGCATGCTCGCTGACTTGGCGAACAAGGGCAGCAACGACTCCTCGGTGCCGTCGATCGACACCACGTGGCCCAGCGGCTTGATCACCTTGGCGAAGGCCCCGACGTTGCCGCGGGTGTAGGACGAGAACACGTACTCGACCCCGTCGGGGGCGAGTCCGGTCACGGATTCCACGAGGTCGTGGTGATCCACCACCGCGTGCGCGCCCATGCGGAGGCACCATTCACTGGACTCCGGGCGCGATGCCGTCGCGATTACGCGCAGGGCGGTCAGCTGAGTGGCGAGCTGAGTGAGGATAGAACCCACGCCGCCGGCGCCTCCCACGATCACCAGGGTTCCGCCGTCCTCGCGGCTTAGGCGCAGGTGATCGAACATCGACTCCCACGCGGTGAGCGCGGTCAGCGGCAGTGAGGCTGCGTCAGCGAACGATGCCGTTTCGGGCTTCAGGGCCACGATCCGGTGGTCGACGGCCTGCAGATCGGCATTGGCGCCAGGCCGGGTGGCGTCGCCCGCCCACCACACCTCATCGCCGGGCTCCAGTCCCTCGACCTCGCTGCCCACGCCCACGATCACGCCGGCACCGTCGTAGCCCAGGATGAGGGGGCCCCGACTGGCCTGATGAGACCGCCGCTTCTTGACGTCGACGGGGTTGACCGACACCGCCTCGACGCGGATCAGCACATCGAGGGGGCCCGGCTCAGGCTCCGGGACCTCCGCGTCGCGCAGTGCATTCGGGTTGTCGAGGGGGAGCCCCTCATCGCTGACGATGGCACGCATCGCTACCTCCAGTGGGCGCGGCCCATGGGGCCGCCGTCGGGTTGGTGTCCGGGATGGTCATGAGAGTCGCGGCTCCACCGCGGCGGCGACTGTTGCGGCGTCGCTCCATGACAGCCCGGCCGTGGCGAGCGCCTGCCGCATCGCGAACACGCGGCCGTCCTCACCCTCCATGAGTTCGCGCGCGAGCGCCTCGAGGCAGTCCATCATCGACTGCTCGATCAGCCAGGCGACGGCGCGCGGCGCGACGTCGGCGCGCAGCGTGCCGTCCTTGGCGCCGCGGGCCACCGCATCGGCGAGGAGGCCTCTGGCGGGCGCGAGGGCCTGCTCGACGGGGACGCGCAGGTGCGTGCGCACGCCCATCGTGATGAACGGAGCGACCGGCTCCTGGTCGTCCCACAGGCGTCCGACCAGCAGGGCGATCTGTTCCGCAGGAGTGCCATCCTCAAGAAACGCGCCGCGCGCGATGCGGTGCGCCCCGCGCATCACGATGCGCTCGATCAGGGCGTCACGGGTAGGGAAGCGTGCCCGGAGCGCGGCCGCGTCGGTGCTCGTGCGTCGCG
Source organism: Demequina ureilytica (assembly GCF_048553575.1). Lineage (NCBI taxonomy): Bacteria > Bacillati > Actinomycetota > Actinomycetes > Micrococcales > Demequinaceae > Demequina > Demequina ureilytica. Next base: position 49,962 of record NZ_JBLZIE010000003.1, read on the forward strand.
CGATCTCGTCGAGCGAGGCCTCTGGGGAGGCGACAAGTGCCCGTATTGCTGCGTCGAGCAGCTTGTTCTCGGATGCCGGGTCGGCGGGGCCGACGCTTGAGCGCACGGCGGGCGTACCCCCATCCCGGGAGCGGCGACGGTGCAGAAAACTCACACTGCCAGGGTACGACCTGTCACGAGACAACTCTCAGGAGCTCGCGCTGGCAACGGAATCGAGTGCGCCTTCGATGCCCCGGCGGTAGGCGTCGATGATCCGGTCCCAGCGCGCGTCCGCCTCGTGGTCCACGCTCCGTCGCGCGGGATCTGCCTCGAACCACGCCACGGACTCGTGGATCGCGTCCGCGAAGCGGTGGCGGGTCGCGAAGTCGGGGACGACGGCGCGCAGCTTGCTGGTGTCGAACACCGCCGCGTTCGCCTTGTCTCCCAACAGTGGCCCCTCGAACTCGTCGCGGTCGAACCTCACCAGCAGGTCGGTGGGCACGTGGACCGACTGCGCAGCCAGCGCGTCGGGGCTCACGCCCAGCGCCGCGGCGACGTGTCCGTGAATCTGGTTCCAGGTCAGCACGTCGTCGCCCGTGATGTGGAAGTCCTCGCCGACGGCGCGGGGGTTGCCGAGCAGGCCGATGAGGCCCACCGCGAAGTCGCGGTGATCGGTGATGGTCCACAACGAGGTGCCGTCGCCGTGGACGAGCACGGACCGGCCGGTGCGCAGCCGCTCCGCGACCGTCCACGGGTGGGACCACGAGGTGATCCCGAACGGAATGTCGGAGTAGCCGTAGGTGTGGGACGGACGCACGATCGTGAATGGCAGGTCACCGCTGGAACCCGCGGCTCGCAGCAGGACCTCGCACGCGGCCTTGTCGCGGCTGTACTGCCAGTACGGGTTGTGAAGTGGCGTCAGCGCCTCCGTCATCACGTAGTGCGACGGCGGCGTCTCGTAGGCACTCGCGGAGGAGATGAAGACATACTGGTCGGTCAGGCCCGTGAACGTCTCAATGTCCTGGCGCAGGTGATCGGTGTCGAAGCAAATCCACTGCACCACCGCGTCGTACCGTCCACGCGCTGCGACGTCCTCGCGTACCGCGGCGCGCAGCGCCTGCGGGTCTCTCGCGTCCACCGTGAGTGACCGCACTCCCTCGGGGATCGCTCCGCGCACGGACTGGCCGCGTGTCGCCAGGGTGAGGTCGATGCCGCGCTCGACGGCGAGGGGCGAGGCGGCGGACGAGATTAACCCGGTGCCGCCGACGAACAGGACGCGCATGCTGCCTCCTTGCAGGGAGTGACGTGTCGGCCTCACTGTACGCGCGCATCGGCCGCGTACGACGGCCGCAGGCCGATGCGGTCCTCACCTTCCAGCGCGTGCTCTAGGCGCGGCAGCGCCGAGTCGCCTATCCCGCAGACTGGCGCAGCGCGTCCCGGTAGATGCCCGCCAGCCGGTCGAACATCGCGTTCGCGTCTCGGTCGACGCTCTGGCGCTCGGGATCCGCCTCGAACCACGCGACGGCCTCGGCGACGCCCTCGTCGAACGGGATGCGTGCCCGCCAGCCGGGCACGAGTGCCGCGATCCGTGACGTGTCGTAGACGGCTGAGTGCATCTTGTCGCCATAGATCGATCCGGCTTGGGAGGGCGCCGCGGCGACCATCGCGTCGGACGGCACGGACACGCGCTGGGCCTCGAACTGCTCATCGGTGAGGCCCGCCGCCCGCGCGATCTCGCGGTAGAGACCGGTCCAGGTGAGCGCCTCGTCGGAGGTGACGTGCACGGCCGTGCCGATCGCGTCCGGGCTGCCGAGCAGGCCCAGAATGCCCGCCGCGACGTCGCGTGCGTGGGTGATGGTCCACAGCGAGGTGCCGTCGCCGGGGATCACGATGTCCGCGCCACGGCGCATGCGGTCGACGATGGTCCACGGGTGCCGAGAGTTTCCTGTGTAGGCAGGAATCTTGGACGGTCCGTACGTGTGAGCGGGCCGGACGATCGTCCACGGCAGCCCCTCAGCGGCGCGCAGCACCTGTTCGCCAGCGAGCTTGAGCCGCGCGTACTCCCAGTACAGGTTCTCCTGGCCCGTCTCCTCGGTGAGGAGCTGGAACCGCTCGACGGTGCGATAGGAGGCACCCGTGGCGATCAGCACGTACTGGTCCGTGAGGCGCGCGAAGGTCTCGATGTCCTCGGCCACGTGCTCGGGAGTGAAGGCCACACACTGAACCACTGCGTCGAACCGCTCGCCGCGGAGTTGCCGCCCGCGCAGCGCTGCCCGCATCGCACCCGCGTCCGTGGCGTCCGCGTGGATCACCTCGGCCCCGGCCGGGGCCGAGGCGACGGGGGAGTTGCCCCGGTTGATGAGCGTGAGGGAGTCGCCGCGCTCGGCGGCGAGCGCCGCGAGCTCCGACGAGATCAGTCCGGTGCCGCCAATGATGAGGATGCGCATGTCACCGATCGTACGGGCCCGGCGCCGGCGACCACGGCGTCAGTCGACGGGCCTCGACAACAGCGCCACCCTGATGGCGCCGCCCTTGGTGGTCTGTTCGCCGAGCTGCCGAAAGCCCAGCCGCTCGTGGAAGTCCATCGACCGCGGATTCGGCGGGTCGAGGTTGACCTCGGCCGTGACCTCAGTCGCGCCGCGTTCGCGGGCGCGCTCGAACACCGACTGGTACATCGCGTGTCCCACTCCTGTGCCGCGGGCGCTCGCGCTGACCACGATCCGGTCGATGTACTGGTGGCGCACGCCGCGGTCCTCGAACCAGCGGTAGTTCTCCGACTCGTACGACTGGCCGTGTCCGAGGCTCAGCAGGAACGCGATCACGTCGCCCGTGCGGTTGAGGGCGACCAGGCAGACGTCGCAGAACTCGATCAGCGCACGCAACTGATCCTCGCTCAGGGTGGTGACGGCGGGAGATGCCTCGGTGTTGAGCGCGAGCACGGCAGGCATGTCCGATTCCCTCATGACCCGCATCCGGAGATTCTGCATGCCCCACATTGTGCCGTGCGCATGTCACGAATGTGTGACGAGCAGGGGTCCGTCCTGCATCGGTGCACAAGCGAGGAGCGCGCTCGTGTTGAGATGGATCCCTTCGCGACCACCAAGGGCGGTGTCCGCTCGCAGTATCGCGCAGGATCACATTGCGGCAACGACGCTCGGGAGGGCTTGACAGTGATCACGGCGAGAGACACTATGAGTACAAGCGAGCGCATGTTCAGAGTGTGAGCACTTGCCCAGACGCTCGCTTACGCATGGAAGAGATGTCCACAGAGAGGTGGCCTCCTCGGGGATGACCCGGCGGTGCGGCTCTCGATATACGAGAGGAAAGACAGACATGCGATTCCGAATGAGAACACCCTTGGCCGCAGCAGCGGCCGTGACCGCATTGGTGGTCACTGCAGGGTGCAGCGCCGATGACGACAACGGCGAAGAGAACGGGGGCGGCAACGGCGCTGCCTCGTCAGGCCAGGATCAGATCATCATCGACCAGCTGTTCGACGGCCAGGAGGCCGCCATCGACCCGCACAGGGCCGCGGCGCCGTCCGACCGCACGATGTTCCGTGCCATGTACGACACGCTCGTGACATTCCCCACAGCTGACCTGTCCGAGCCGCAGCCGTGGCTCGCGACGGAGTGGTCGTCGAACGACGACGGCACCGAATGGACGTTCGAGCTCCGCGAGGACGTCACATTCTCGACTGGCAACGCGCTGACGTCCGAGGACGTGGTGTGGTCGATGAACCGACTCAAGAACATCGGTGACCGCGCGTCGTACCTGATGGACGGTCTCACCGTAAGCGCAGACGGCGACTACACCGTTGTCTTCGAATCTGAGACCACCAACGCCGCGGTGCCATTCATTCTCACCAGCTCCAACGCAGCGGTGCTCGACTCCGAAGTGATGGAGGAGAACGGCGGTGCGAGTGACGAAGCGGCCTCCGGCACCGACGATGTGGGAATGTTCCTGTCCGAGAATTCGGTGGGCAGCGGCCCGTACATGCTCGAGCGCTACGAGTCAGGCTCTGAAGTGGTGATGGTCAAGAACCCCGAGTGGTGGGGTACGGACCCGAGCTTCGAGCAGGTCGTCATCCGCAACTCGGACCCAGCCGTGCAGCGACTCAACATCATGAGCGGAGAGGCGCACATCGTCACCGATCTCGGCCAGGAGGAGATCGCCTCGATCGGAGAGTCCGACCTCCAAGTCGCGACCTCCCCGGGAACGAACGCCTGGGTGCTGGTCTTCAACCTCGACGAGTCCGTGTCTCCCGTCACGAGCAATCCAGCGTTCCGCGAGGCGGCCAAGCACGCGATCGAATGGGAGTCGCTCGCAGAGCTGGCCGGAGAAGGCGCTGAGCGGCACTGCGGCTTCATCATCCCGACAGTGGTCAGCGGCCTTCAGGAAGGTGATGAGGGTTGCCTCGAGTACGACATCGAGCACGCGCGATCCCTGATCCAGGACGCTGGGCTCGAGGGTGAGTCCGTGACATTCACGCTGCAGGGCTTCGACCGCGACGGCGTCAATGCTGTCGAGTTCGGGAGCCGCATCTCGCAGATGTGGTCCGAGATCGGCATCGAGGCCGAGATCCTCGAGCAGCCCGATGCCGTCGTAGCCGATTTGCGCAACAGCGGCGAGATCGAAGTGTTCATCGTCCCGAACTCGATGCGCTCGCCACACCCGTACACCTACGTCGGGACGATGAATCCGAGTGGCGGAACCTCGCAGTCGGGTGATGACTACCGCGGCGGATGGCAGGCCGAGGGTCAGGCGGGCGCCGTCCACGAACCCATCGAGGGTCAGACCGAGTGCGCCGCCATCGGCGTCGAGGCCCAGAACTCGCCCACGATGGAAGAGGCCACGCCGCTCTACGAGGAGTGGCAGCGGTGCATGAACGAGGTGTCGCCGTTCATCCCTCTTGTGGTGGGTACCGCGAGCGTGGTGGCACAGCCTGATCTCCCGGAGATCACCGAGTACCACCCGCTGTGGGCAGTCGACATCCCCACCTTGTCAGGGGCGACAGCTGGCTGACGGATGAATCGCCGGCGTGCTGTCGGCAGGTGCGCAACACCAGTCGACAGCACGCCGGCATCAGCCCCCTCACCGACCGTTCCAGTCCACCACGAAAGTTGAACTTACATGGGTGTCCAAAACTCGTTCTGGCTATTCGTCGTCAAGCGCCTGGGAATCTCGCTGTTCCTTCTCTGGGGCGTCGCGACCATCATGTTCCTCGCCGCGCGCCTAGTGCCTGGCGACGTCATCTCCGTGATGCTCGGAGAGGAGGCGGCGGCAGATCCGGTCGCGCGCCAGGCGATGATCGAACGCTTCGGTCTTGATCGCCCAATGTTTGAGCAGTATTGGATCCACATGGCAAATATCGCCCAGGGAGACTTCGGTATCTCGATGCGCACCCGGGGCCCAGTAGCCGATGATCTGGAGCGTGCGATTCCGGCATCGCTCGAACTGGGCCTGCTCTCCGGAGCGATCTCGGGAATCATCGGCATCTTCCTTGGCACCCTGTCGGCGCTGCGCCGCGGAAAGCTGAGCGACCAGGTCATTCGGGTCATCACCGTGACCGGAATCTCGGTACCACTGTTCTGGCTCGCGCTGTTGGCCCTGTACCTGTTCAACTTCAAGCTCGGCGTGTTCCCGGGGATCGGACGGCTCGGCCCCGGCAGCGCCCCACCGCCCCAGGTGACCGGCATGTACACCGTGGATGCGCTGATCGCTGGCGACCTCGCTACGTTCTCCGACGCCCTCATGCATTTGCTCATTCCTGGCGCGGTCCTCGCGGTCTTTACGATGACCCTGATCACCCGGTTCACGAGATCGGCCGTGCTTGAGGTTCTCAACGAGGACTACGTGCGCACCGCGAAGGCCAAGGGCCTGTCGTCCAGCCGTGTGCTATTCGCCCACGTGCTCCGGGCCGCCTTCGTGCCCATCGTCACCGTGCTGGGGATCATGTTCGGGGCGGTGCTCGCGGGAGCAGTCCTTGTCGAGGAGATATTCAACTTCCCCGGCATCGGGCAGCTGATGTTCCAGAGCGCCGTGTTCCTCGACATGCCGGGAATGATCGGCGTCGGACTCGTCGTGGCGGTCATCTACATCGGCATCAGTTTCATCACGGACATCCTCTACGGCGTGATCGATCCCCGAATCAGGGTCAGTTAGGAAGGCGGACGCCATGACTTTGACACCAGAGCGGCCCGACAGCCGCGCAGCAGAGCAGGCGCCCCCCGTGGCACCGTTGCTTCCCACCGACGCACGCCTTGCTCGCACCTTGAGCAAGCAGGTGCGGATCGCCGGGCGAGGCTTCTGGAAGCAGCCGCTTGCAGTCTTCGGAGTGATCATCCTCGCCGCGTGGCTTGTCGTTGGCGTCTTCGCGCCATGGATAGTGCCGTTCGATCCCCTGGCACAGGACAGCGCTCGGTTCCTGCCCCCGGGCGGGGAACATGTCATGGGCACAGATGCGCTCGGCCGCGACGTCTTCAGCCGTGTGCTCACGGGCGTGCAGATCACGGTGCCCTACGCCGTGATCATCGTGATCGTCTCGACGCTGATCGCGTTGATCGTAGGAGCGGTGGCCGCCTACGCAGGTGGGTGGATCGATGAGGTGCTGATGCGCACCACTGACATCTTCCTCGCACTGCCGTCGATCGTGTTGGCCATGGTGGTCGCCGCAGCAATCGGCCCGGGCCTGGGCAATGCCGTGATCGCAATCATCATCGTGGCGTGGCCGCCGATGACGCGCATCGTGCGCAGCCTCGTACTGTCGATCCGCTCCCGAGACTACGTGACGTCGTCGCGTTTGCTCGGTGCAAGTTCGTCTCGAACACTGGTCGTCGACTTCGGCCCGAACCTCACCGGCAGTGTCGTGGTCGTGGCAATGATCGAGATCAGTCAGCGCATCCTGCTGCTGGCGGCGCTCTCCTTCCTCGGGCTCGGTGCCCAGGAGCCCACCCCCGAGTGGGGCCGAATGGTGTCTGACGGCGCGGCGATCCTCGATCGGTGGTGGGTGGCGACCTTCCCCGGTCTGGCGATCCTGACGGTGGTGCTCGCATTCAACCTCATCGGCGACACACTCCGCGACTCGCTCGATCCGCAAGTTTCTCGCCAGATGAAGGGATGATGATGACCAGCGTTCTGCAGGTAGAAGATCTTCGAGTGTGGGTTGCTGGATCTGGCAAGCCGGTACTGGTGGTGGACGGCGTCGACCTCGATATCCAGGCGGGCAAGGTGCTCGGCCTGGCCGGGGAGAGCGGCAGCGGGAAGTCGATCTCGGCGCAGTCCCTGATCGGCATTCTCGGCGAGAAGTTCGTGTACGAGGGTGACATCGCTCTCGAGGGACGCGCCATCGGACATGGCGGCGAATCGTTCAAGAACGTTCGCGGGCGCGAGATCAGCATGATCTTCCAGGATCCGTTGAACTCTCTGCATCCCCAGATTCAGGTGGGGAAGCAACTCATCGAGCATGCGATCAGGTTCGGCCAGAGCCGAAGCGAGGCCATCTCGAGGGCCAAAGAGCTCCTTCGGGAGGTGCGTATTCCGGACGCGGACCGGGCGATGAAGTCCTATCCGCACCAGTTCTCAGGAGGAATGCGACAGCGCATCGCGATCGCAATGGCGCTCGTGGGCGACCCGAAGGTCCTGATCGCCGACGAGCCCACCACGGCACTGGATGTCACGGTCCAGGCGGGGGTCCTGCGGCTCATCAAGCGGTTGTGCCGGGAACGTGACCTGGGAGTCATGATCATCACCCATGATCTCGGTGTGATGGACGCAATGGCCGACGACCTCACCATCATGTATGCAGGTCGGGTCGTGGAATCCGGGTGCGCACAGGACGTGCTGCGCGCTCCGCGCCACCCCTACACTCAGCAACTCGTGGCGTCGCTGCCGATGGGGCCTTCCCGTGACGGCGGTAAGGCCCGGTCGATGCAGGCCATCAAGGGTGAACCCGCGACGCCGCGCAATCGGCCGCCAGGGTGCGCCTTCAACCCGAGGTGCCCGTGGGCCGAAGATCGCTGCACGGAGATCGTGCCGCCACTCGAGGATCGAGGAGGGGGCCGGGAGAGTGCGTGCTTGGTCGATCCCTTCGTGCCAGTGGAGGCCGTGAGAAAGGCGGAGGCGCGATGAGCGAAAATGAAGCAGTCCTCACCATCGAAGACCTCGAGGTTGAGTACAGAATCAAGGGCAAGGGCAGGCTCCGGGCTGTGGCGGGGGTTTCTCTCGAAGTCGCTCGCGGTGAGATCGTGGGGCTCGTGGGCGAGTCTGGCTGCGGCAAGTCCACAGTCGCCAAGGCCGTCGTGGGCATCGAGAAGCCCGCAGCGGGAGAGATCCGGTACCGCGGTGAGACCGTCGTTCCCCTCAGCCGCATTCACAAGCGTCCCGTGAGTCAGCGCAATCTCCAGATGATCTTCCAGGAGCCTGCGTCCTCGCTCAATCCCCGTCGATCGATCGGTGCGCAGGTCACTGACGCCCTGAGGTTCGCGACGACCATTCCCGCCGAACGCTACGACGAGCGCGTGAAGGAGCTCCTCGACCTCGTGGGTCTTCCGGAGAACGCGGCCGAGGCATATCCCCACCAGTTCAGCGGTGGCCAGAAGCAGAGGGCGTGCATCGCGCGTGCGCTGGCGGCGGAGCCCGAGGTCCTGGTGGCAGATGAGGCCATCTCGTCGCTGGACGCCTCGGCGCAGGCCCAGATCGCGGACCTGCTGGTTGAGCTCGTCAAGGAGCTCGACATCGGGCTGCTGTTCATCTCGCACGACTTGGCGGTGATCAGCGAGATCTGCGATCGCATCGCGGTCATGTATTTGGGCAAGATCGTGGAGGTGGGCACACCCGCGCAGATCTGGTTTGAGGCGCGGCACCCCTACGCACGCGCACTCATGCGCTCGGTCCCAAGCATCGGACGGGATGGCTTCCCTGAGCCACTGGCAGGAGAGGTACCGAACCCTGCCGACCCACCCACGGGATGCCGCTTCCATACGCGATGCCCATTCGTGATGGACAAGTGCCACACGATCGAGCCTCAGTTGATCCCGATGGATGGCGAGGGTCTGAATCAGGCGGCGTGCTTGCTCCAGGAGCCCGGTAACCCGGTCGATCTCGACGCTGTGGCTGCGCGCAGGGAGGCTGCGAAGCAGGAGACTGCGTCACGGTGAGCATCCGTGTAGATGACGCGGCCTTCACGCGTATCGCAATCGGTATCGCGAATGTGGAGCGGGTGTGGACTGGCGGACGGTGGCTCGAGGGGCCCGTGTACTTTCGCGACTCGCGTCAGTTGCTGTGGAGCGACATCCCACGGCAGCGGATCATGCGTTGGACCGAGGCGTCCAGCGTGGATGTGTTCCGTGAGAAGAGCAATCACGCCAATGGCAACACGCGAGACCGGGAGGGAAGGCTAGTCACTTGCGAGCACAGCGGGCGGCGTGTCACCCGGACCGAGTGGGACGGCTCCATCACCGTGATCGCCGACGAGCACGACGGTAAGAGGCTCAACTCTCCGAACGACGTCGTGGTCCGGTCAGATGGCTCAGTGTGGTTCACGGACCCGGACTACGGAATCCTCGGTGACTACGAGGGCCGTCGCGCCTTGCGAGAGCAGGAAGGGAGTTTCGTCTATCGATGGGACCCGATCTCGCACTCGGTGACGGCAGTGGCAACCGATATGGAGCAGCCGAATGGGCTGGCGTTCTCGGTTGACGAGTCGACTCTCTATGTGACCGACAGCGGCGTGACCCATCGGCCGGACGGACCCCGGGACGTGCGTGCATACGACGTGGAGGACGGGACATCGCTGCGGTCGGGGCGGATCGTTGCCCACATCGAGGAACGGTTTGGCGACGGCATTCGCGTGGATGAGGCGGACCATCTGTGGGTCGCTACCGGCGGCGGAGTGCTGTGCATGGAGCCCGACGGTTCCCCGCTCGGTCGGATCGTGCTCCCGGAAGGCGCGTCCAACTGCGTGTTCGGCGGGGAGGACTCGAACCGACTCTTCATCACGGCGACGAGTTCGGTGTACGCGATCTACCTGAATGTTCGCGGGGATCAACGACCATAGGCGGCCCGGTGAGGCGCATCGGAGCCGTGAAAGTTCGATCAAAGGAGATTGATGATGAATCGGCATCAGCAGAAGGTGACCCTGGGAAGTTCTGGCCTTGAAGCGACACAGCTCGGCTTCGGAGGCGGACCCCTGGGGAACATGTTCGCCCCCATCGCCGAAGACGTGGCGCGACAGGCACTCGACCGCGCGTGGGGCCTAGGAGTGAGGCTTTACGACACGGCTCCCTTCTACGGATTCGGCACGTCCGAGCGGCGAGTGGGCGCAATGCTCGCCGACAAGCCCCGGGACGAGTTCGTACTGACGACAAAGGTGGGCAAGCTGCTGCGCGCCGATGCCTCGCCCAAGGACGAGCAGTTCGTCGACGGGGAGCCCTTCTTTCGCAATGTTCCGGATCTCAACGTCGAGTACGACTACTCGGGCGACGGAGCCCGCCGCTCCATCGAAGAGAGCCTCGAGAGACTGGGCCTCGACCGCATCGACCACGTCAGCGTGCACGACCCGGACGACTACTTCGAAGAGGCGATGGAGGGCGCGATCCCGGCGCTGATCGAGTTGCGTTCGCAAGGCGTGATCGGCAGCGTCGGCATCGGCATCAATCAGGCGGAGCTGTTAGAGAGGTTTGTGACCGGGGCAGACCTCGACCTGGTTCTGCTCGCGGGGCGTTACTCGCTGCTTGACCAGTCTGCGCTGAACACCGGCCTTTTCGAGGCGACCGTCAGGAGCAACACCGCGATCATGCTCGGCGGCGTGTACAACAGCGGTCTGCTTGCGAGGCCGGAACCAGGCGCACGGTTCAACTATGAGGCCGCGCCACCGGAGCTCGTCGAGCGCGCCCGGGCCCTCGCCGAGTTGTGCGACTGTCACGGCGTGCCGCTGATGGCGGCAGCGATTCAGTTCCCGCTCGCGCATCCCGCGATTACAGCCGTCCTCACCGGGGTGAAGTCTCGGGAGGAGATCGAGGAGAACGTGCGCATGATCGACATGGACATCCCCGGTGCGCTGTGGAGCGACCTGCGCGCCGAAGGGCTCATCCCCGAAGGCGTCCCGGTGCCCGAGAGCGACAACTGACGGATGGCCAGCGACGCATCCAGCACGGGGCGCCTCGCGCACCGATCCGTGGCCTCCGTCTCGCACGCGTCACCGAGCAGCAAGCGTGGCTCGTCCGCGCCGCCGCTTGGCCCGAATGACCGCCTGATCGTCATCGATGACGACCCCACGGGCAGTCAGGCGGTTCATGGCGTGCAGGTGGTCGCCAGCACCAATGAGAGCGTGATCGAGGCAGCGCTGCGAGAGAGCGCGACGGTGTTCTTCTTGTCGAACGCGCGCGCGCTGCCCGAGGCGGAGGCGGCGGCCTTGATCACCGAGATCGCGCGTGCGGCTGCACAAGTGTGCGAGCGGATGGGGCTACGCCCCGTATTCGCCAGTCGCTCCGACTCGACCCTGCGCGGCCACTTTCCCGCGGACGTGGCTGCCATTGCCACGGGCGCGGGGCTCAATCCGACGATCCTGCTCGTGCCCTGCTTCGTGGAGGGCGGCCGTTGGACGATCGATGACGTCCACTGGGTGCGAGACGGCGATGAGCTCGTGCCCGTGGGGCAGACGCCCTATGCCCGGGACTCGTCGTTCGGTTTCGACTCATCCCGGCTCGATGCGTGGGTGGAGGAGAAGTCTGGTGGCGCCATCCGCGCCGCCGATGTCGCGCGCATCGGTCTTGACGATCTGAGACGCGGCGAGGCGAGTGCGGTTGCCGGGATTCTCCACAGCCATGAGGGTGGGGTGATCGCTGTGAATGCCGTGGACTACGAGGATCTGGACACGCTCGTGGAGGCGGTCGGCATCGCCGAGGCGGCGGGCATGGAGTTTGTGTATCGCACCGGGGCGTCGTACATCCGCGCGCGGGCGGGGATCGAGCCTCGCGGACCGGTGGGGAGCAGTGAGGCCGGATATGTGCACCGTGAGCATGGCGGGCTCGTCGTGTGCGGTTCACACGTGCCTCTTGCCACGGCGCAGATCGACGTGCTGGTCGCACGTACTGACTGTGAAGGGATCGAGATCGCCGTCGCGGACCTGTTGAGCGGGCCGGAAGCGCGGGCGGGGGTGATCGATGGCGTGAGCGGGCGGATACGGCAGGCCGTGCACGCGGGCAGACACGCCGTGGCCTACACGACTCGCGAATTGATCGACCCGCCCGCCGGCATGACGGCCCTTGAGATGGGCAAGATCGTCTCGACCGCCCTGATCGACATGACCCGTGCGGTGCGAGCCGAGGTCGGGTTCCTGGTGGCGAAGGGCGGAATTACGTCTCACGACGTCGCCACGCAGGCGCTCGAGCTCGAGCGCGGCGTCGTGTTGGGCCAGGTGATTCCAGGGGTGTCGGCCTGGAGAGTGCAAGCGGGAGCGGTGCCGGGCCAGACGCTCGTGGTCTTTCCCGGCAATGTTGGCATGGCTGAGTCGCTGAGCGATGTGGTGGACGCAATCTCTCAGGAAAAGGGGCCCACGGGGCTGTTGTGAGCGGATGCTCAGTGGTAGAGTAAATGTTACAAACTCAGAATCGGGCGGTGCGGATCGGTGACGACAGTCGCCGTCCAGCCAGAAGGCAGAGAGGCCGTTCGGGCAGCCCGCAGCGCCACACAATCGACACAGAGAGGTGTCTGAACGTGACGAATGTTCTCAAGCACACGACCGTGAGTAACGACCTGGCGAACCAGCTAATGGATGCGGCGACATCGCGAGCTCATGAGCTCGGAGACCGTTTCTCGATCGCGATCGTCGACGTCAGCGGGGTGCTCAAGAACTTCCGGCGTCTCGACGCGTGCCCGCTCGTCGGCGTCGACGTTGCGCAGGACAAGGCCTACACAGCAGTGCTGAAGGGGATCCCGACCCACGAGTGGTACGAGGGGATCAAGGACAACCCGTCGCACCTTTACGGCGTCCCCGCGGCGATTTCGCGCGTCACCATCTTCGGCGGCGGCTACCCGATCATCGTCGATGGCGAACTCGTCGGCGGCATGGGTGCCAGTGGCGGATCATACCTCGAGGACATGGACGTCGTGAAGAGCGCGCTCGACGCCGTCATCGGCTAATCAGTCCGCAACCCCACTGACCACAATTTTCACGATGAAGGAGAACTGATGAAACGCGGCGGAGTCATCCACGACAAACTGTCATACGCGATTGCGACCATGGGTCACGACGATCTCATGATCGTCACGGACGCCGGCATGCCCTTCAAGAGGGACGAGCGGACGATCGACCTCGCTCTCGCCCCGAACGTGCCAGACATGTTCACCGTGCTGCGTGCGATCAGACAAGAGCTGTGGGTCGAGAAGTTCGCCTTCATCGAAGAGGGCCAGAACCCCAACATCGTGAACGGAGTCACAGCCATCTTGCCCGACGCCGAGTCCGTGCTGATGCCCAACGACTGGTTCCACGACGCCGTCGACAACTCGGCCAAATGGGTCGTGCGCAGCGGCGCATGGACACCGTGGGGCAACGTCGCTCTGTGGTCAGGCATCCCGGTGGCGTCCTGGATGGACTCGACTGGCGCGGAGCCGCCGGAGGAGTGGCAGGAGCGACTCGACAAGAACCGTCGGTTCGGAAACGAAGGCGTCGAATGATCGCGGCACCCGGCACCGGTCGCGGGAAGGGGGCCTGAGATGGCTCAGTTCTCGACCGACTTCGGTGAGTATGAGGTAGGACAGGCCCCCCACGACTGGGCAAACGCCTGGGTTCCCGGCGAACAGCGTTTCGAGATCGCTGAGAGCGATGGGGCCCTCGGCGGGAAGGTGCTGCAGCACGAGATCAGCGTGCACAACCGACGTGCGTGGAAGTGGCTCGCGGTGCCCGGCGCAGACGAGGTGGAGGTCGTCACGAAGTTGCGATCCAGCAGCCCCGACTCCCGGTTCGGCATCCTGTGCAGGGCGGAGGGCCAGCAGCAACGTGACACGGAAGAAGGGGTGTCGCTCGAGCTCTTCACGGGGCACCTCCGGGATGAGGCTCCCCACGAGGCGCCCCGCCAGGAGTTTCGCCAGACCGTGTTCTTCGGCACCTACGATCCCGCTCAAGAGGCTCAGCGCGGGCCCGCGCGGCCGCACGGCATCGGCAGGCCCCGCGTGGAGGAGTACTTCCCGTGGCGAGCTGACGAGTGGTACTGGATGCGACTCCAGGCGCGCAACGAGGAGGGCCACATCGCCGTGCGGTTCACCGTATGGGCCGACGGTCAGGAGGAGCCCAGCGAGTGGCGTCACGACATCTGGCGGACGGAACCACAGCATGTGGGCCGTCGCGGCTGGGTCGGTGTGACCGGTCAGCGCACCGAGGGTGTGCGCGAGTACGACTACTTCTCAGTGGGCACCGACGGCGATTCGGCCCCCATGCCCTAGCGCCTGACGGCGTACCGAGCAGTCACCGCACAGCCACCAAGACAAGCGAGGAGAACGACGAGAATGGCGCTACTTGCAATCGACGCCGGCACCGGAAGCGTCCGTGCCGTCGTCTTCGACCACGCGGGGAAGCAGCTCGCCTCGGCCGGCCGCGAATGGCACCACCTGCCAGACCCGCGTTTCCCGGGATCGATGGATTTCGATGTCGAGCGCAACTTCGGGCTCGTCTGCGAGAGCATTCGCGAGGCTCTCGCGACGGCCGGGCTGACGGGCCGCGATGTGGCGGCCGTGAGCTCGTCGAGCATGCGAGAGGGTTTCGTGGCATTCGATGCTCAGGGGAACGAGCTCTGGGCATGCGCCAATGTCGACGCCAGGGCATCGGCAGAAGTGGCCGAACTCCGCGATCTGGGAGAGACCATCGAGAGCGAGTCCTACGCCATTTCCGGCCAGACGTTCGCGCTGAGCGCGCAGCCTCGGCTGCGGTGGCTCGCCAAGAACCTGCCGGATGTGTACGAGCGCATCGATGCCGTGGAGATGCTGAGCGACTGGGTGCTGACTCGTCTCACGGGCGAAGTTATCAGCGAGCCGTCGAACGCGTGCACCAGCGGCATGTTCTCGCTCTCCGACCGACAGTGGTCGCAGGAGATCGCGAGACTGTGCGGGCTCCGCGACGACATCTTCCCTCCCGTGCAGGCGCCCGGCAGCGTGGCGGGCCGCGTCACGGCCAAGGCCGCGGAGTCCACGGGCCTGGCAGAAGGCACCCCGGTCGCTGTGGGAGGCGGCGACGCGCAGCTCGCAGCTCTGGCATTGGGAGTGGTGGATCCAGGCCAGACTGCTGTCGCGGGCGGCACCTTCTGGCAGCAGATGGTCAACATCGATTCACTTCGTACAGATCCGGAGATGCGGATCCGCGTGGACTGCCACGTGGTGCCAGGGGTGTGGCAGGCCGAGGGAATCGTGTTCACGCCAGGCCTTGCGGCGCGGTGGTTCCGCGATGCGTTCGGCTCGGCCGAGAAGGCGCGTGCCGCCTCCGAGGGGCGCGACCCCTACGATCTCCTCACGGAGGGGGCGGCGACAGTTCCGGCGGGCTCACATGGCGTGATCCCGATCTTCTCCGACGTCATGAACTACGGGCACTGGATCCACGCGGCACCTTCGTTCCTCAATCTCAACATGGATGTGGATCGTTCCGGACCACAGGTGCTGTTCCGAGCACTGATGGAGAATGCGGCGATCGTGACCCGCGGGAACCTCGACGTGATCGAATCCTTCACCGGCACGGCCTCCGACGAGATCGTGTTTGCCAGCGGTGCATCGAAGAGCCCACTGTGGCGGCAGATCGTCGCAGACGTGCTCCAGGTTCCGGTGCGTATCCCGGTCGTGAAGGAGGCGAGCGCACTCGGGGCAGCCGTCTGTGCGGGCGTGGCTGTCGGCGTCTTCGATGACTTGAAGACCGCAGGCAGCGCGGTAGCGGAATGGGAGACGGTCGTTGAGCCCGACGCGGGCAACAAGGACGTCTACGACGCCGCCTACGAGCGCTGGCAAGCCGCCTACGCGCCTCAGCTCGAGCTCGCGAGAGCGGGAGTCACCGAGCCGATGTGGCGAGCGCCGGGGATCTGATGAATCACGAGGGAGCGGGAATGCAGGAACTCAATGGAATGGTCGTGGCGATCACCGGAGCCTCGCGCGGTCTTGGCGAAGCCACGGCCCGTGTGCTGGCCCGACGTGGAGCCACCGTGATGGCATCCAGCCGGGACATGGAGCCGCTGGACGCGACCGCGGAGAGGATTCGTGCAGACGGCGGAGCGATATCCACGCTGCACGTGGATGTCACCGATGAGGCGCAGGTTGAAGCGCTCGTCGCGGTCGCAGTCGAGCGCTACGGCCGCCTCGATGGCATCGTCAACAATGCTGGGGTAATCCGAGTAGATCCGGTCGCGGATGTGACCACCCAGGATTGGGATCTCGTGCAGGACGTCAACGCACGGGGGGTCTTCTACGGATGCAAGCACGCCGTGCGGCAGTTCGAGCGCCAGGGCAGCGGCGGAGCGATCGTGAACATCTCCTCCGTGTCCGGGCTCGTCGGCATGGCGGGGCAGGCGGTATATGCCGCCACCAAGGGCGCGGTGAACGCGCTCACGCGCCAGATCGCGGTCGAGTACGCCGAACGTGGCATCCGATGCAATGCGGTCGGACCAGGGTCAATGGACGGTCAGATGTTTCGTCAGTACCTCGCGGGCCAGGAGGACCCCGCTGCCGCTGAGGCGGCGGTCCGCGCCCTGCATGCCATGAACCGAGTGGCGGATCCCGCCGAGGTCGCGGAGGCCGTGTCGTTTCTCCTGTCGCCGCGGGCGTCCTTCATCACTGGCGCGACCCTGCAGGTCGACGGCGGCCAATCCGCCATGTAGCAAGTCAGTCCACCACCAGAGCGCACTCAAAGAGGAGTAGTCATCACCATGAGTTCATCCGATCGCATACTCAAAGGAACAGACCTCGACGTCGGGCCGTACATCCTCGGCACCATGGACTTCGGCGAGAAGATCGATCCTGCGACGGCGGCCGAAATTGTCGGTGTTGCGCGAGAGCTGGGCATCACGATGTTTGACACGTCCAACCACTACGTGGGCGGACGCTCCGAGGAGGTCCTCGGCGAGATCGTGAAGCCGTACCGCGACGAGATCCTCATCACCACCAAGGCGGGCAGCCAGGGCGGGGAGCGGCCGCTGTCAGCGCCCGTGATCCGCAAGGAGGTCGACAAGTCGTTGGCGCGCCTGCAGACGGACTACATCGACCTGTACATGTTGCACCGTCCGGACTGGTCGACCCCGATCGACGAGACGCTCGGCGTCCTCCACGAGCTCATCGACGAGGGAAAGCTCCGTCACCTCGGCCAGTCAAACTATGCGGCCTGGCAGATCGCGGACTTCATCCACCGCTCAGGCGACAAGCGCGCACCGATCGTCGCTCAGCAGAGCTACAACATGATCGCGCGGCGACTCGAGGAGGAGTACGCCGCATGCGCCGAGACGTTCGGCGTTCCCACCGTGGTGTACAACCCCCTGGCAGGGGGGCTGCTGTCAGGAAAGTACGACCTGGCCGAGGAACGGTCCGGCACCAGGTTCGAGAAGTCGTGGTGGCGTGACACGTACTGGAACGAGCCGCACTTCGCAGCAGTGGAGAAGCTCAAGCTGATCGCCGACGAGGCGGGCTGGACGCCGGTCGAGCTCGCCCTGCGATGGGTTCGTCACCAGGACCTCGTGGACGCCGTGCTCTTCGGTGCGACGAGCGTCGGGCAGCTCCGAGAGAACATCAAGATTCTTGATGGACCAGCGCCGGACGAAGGCATGAGGGAGAAGATCGATGACGTGTGGTTCTCGATGCTTCGCGGTCCCGCCATGGCATACAACCGCTGAGGCGGAACAACGAACCGATGGAGGGGCACGCGATGGATGAACGAACGGCGATCGTCACAGGGGCGACCAAGGGAATCGGCCGAGCGACGGCCCTCATGTTGGCCAGTCGAGGGTATTGGGTCGTGGCCGTGGGCCGTGATGAGACGGAGGGGCTGCGACTGCAGTCCGAGCTCGAGGCGGCGGCTGGCGGTGTGTTCATCTCCGCGGATCTGTCGCATGAGGGCGCGCCGGCACAGATCGCTCAGGCCACGCTCGCTGCGACCGGCCGGATCGACGTGGTCGTCAACAATGCGGGCGTGAACCTGCCGGGTGCAGTGGCGGATGTGACCGCAGAGGTGCTGGATGCCGTGTACGCGACCAACCTGCGTGCTGCGGTACTGCTCAGCGGCGCCGCAGTGCGCCAGATGAAGAAGCAGAGCGGCGGCGTGATCGTGAACGTCTCGAGCGAGGCGGGGGTGCTCGGGTTTCCCGGTCAGGTTGCCTACAACGTGTCCAAGGGAGGCCTCAACATGTTGACCAAGTCAATTGCGGCTGAGTGTACGAGTGACGGGATCAGAGCCGTAACCGTCAGCCCTGGCACCACCGCGACACCCTTGGTGGAGAAGTTGATCGCGGACGCAGCCGACCCCGACGCGATGTCCGCCGCTCTCGAGGACCGCCCGGCCGGACGGCTCGGCAGGCCCGAGGAGATCGCCGAGGTGATCTGCTTTGTCGCCTCCGATGCGGCCCAGTACCTCACGGGCAGCGAGATCGTTATCGATGGCGGACGCACCTCGGTCGGTTGACCGGCCCCACGACGCCACCACACGGAAAGGACGCATTCAATGATGGAGTATGCAGAATTGGCAGATGGAGAGATCTCAGCGTCCCGACTGTCGTTCGGCACGATGCGCTTGGATGTCGACCCTGAGGACGCCGCGACCTGGAACGAGGCCGAGAGGGCTCTGCATGCCGCCATTGAGGGCGGCGTCAACGTGGTCCATTCGAACTCCTCCTGGCCCACATATCCCGCGACATGCGGGCTGCTAGCCAAGCATCCACGACGCGGCGAGCTCCATCACATCATCAAGGTGGAGTCGCCTGACTACGACGACGCGCACTTTGAACCGAAGGTCTTCCGGGAGCAGGTGGAGAACGCGCTGCGGAGCCTCAGCACCGAACGCATCGCCGTGGTGCAGCACCTTCAGCGGGGGCCGCACTGTCCGAAGGAGATGGCGTACAGCGCCGCCGGCGATCCGCGCCGGATCGCGGCGCTGCCAGAGATCGCGGAGCAGGTGCAGGAGGTCGCGACCGAGCTGAAGGCGGCCGGGAAAATCGGCGAGGTCGCGACGTTCCCCCACACCGTCGGCTTCGCGCGCAGCGCCATTGAGGAGGACGTGTACGGGAGCGTCGTGCACTTCTACAGCATTCTCGAGCCGGAGATGGTGCCCCTGCTCGACGACCTTGCGGCACGCGGGAAGTCCCTTATCGGCCTGCGCCCTCTGACGCAGGGGATGACCACCGACAGCCGTTTCCCGCGGCAATCGATTGAGCCAGGTGACAAGCGGCTCAGTGACCGCTACGCGCGGTGGTACGAGCGTCTCGCTGCCGTCGCGCCCCTGCTCGCCGACCAGGATGGCTCGCTTACATCGGTGGCGCTGAGGTGGGCCGTGACTCACCCTGCGGTGGCCACGGTGGCCGTGAGCATGAACAACGTGAGCCAGGTGGAGGACGCCCTCGCCGCGATGGATGCCGGCCCGCTCGACCGCTCGCTCGTGACGGCTGTCCACGCCAAGGTGGCGGAGCTTCCGCCGCTGGGCAAGGAGACGCTATTCGGCTGAGCGACACCGGTCGCTGAGAACGCACACGCAGGGAGGAAGACACGATGACGGAGTACAACACGGTGGCGGTGTTCGGGCTTGGCGCCATGGGCCTGCCCATGGCGACCGCGCTCGGGCGACATGGCGAGGTGTCCGGCTTCGACCCGTACCCTGCTCGAAGGGAACTGGCCCGTGATCACGGGATCAAGGTCTACGACACTGCGGCGCAGTGCGCTGCGACGGCGGACGTCGCAGTGCTGGCTGTGCGCGATGAGGCTCAACTCGAGACGGTCATGTTCGGGGATGACGGCATCGTGCCTCACCTTCGGCAGGGAATCCCGATCGTGTTGACGTCGACGGTGGGCGCGGATGCAGTGCGGGAGCTTACTTCGCGCCTCGACGAACACGGCCTGCAGCTCGTCGACGCTCCCGTCTCGGGAGGGCCGGTGCGTGCCGAAAGCGGCGACCTGTTGGTGCTCGTCGCGGCGTCGCCGCAGGCGTGGGAGGCGGCGCGACCGGCGGTGGAGGCGATGGGTTCGACGGTCACCATGGTGAGTGAGCGGCCCGGCGATGGCCAGGCGCTCAAGACGGTCAACCAGCTGCTGTGCGGCATCCACATCGCCGCGGCGGCAGAGGCGATGGCTCTTGCACGCGCTCTAGGCCTGGATCTCCAGGCGGTTCTCGACGCGCTCGGCGCCGGCGCGGCCAGGTCGTTCATGCTGTCTGATCGTGGCGGGCGCATGCTCGAATGGGAGCGCGGAGAGACCCCTGAGGTCTTCAGCACGATCGGCATCTTCGTGAAGGACATGGGCATCGTCGGCGATGCGACCCGCTCGACTCACGTCGCTACTCCGGTCGCGGCGGCCGCAGAGCACCTGTTCCGGGTGGCTGAGCGGCTCGGGCTGGAGAACGACGACGACTCTGCCGTGTTGCGTGCGATCGCCGATCTGGGCGAGAGGGACTCCACGCGCGCGTAGGGCCGCAGCCACCACTGTCCCGTCAACGCAGTTTGGCCTGCTCGAGCTCCCAGTATTCGATGTCGAACGCGTCCGCCTCCGAGATGCTGCGATATCCACCGAGTGACTCGGCGGCCTCGATGATCCGGGCAGTGTGCCGGTAGATGGTGCGAGCGGCGCGAGCCTGCTGTGCCGTACGGCCGATGCCGCAGATGCCGAAGTCGGGATCAAGGGCGACACAAGGGTAGGGCTCGAGCATCACTAGGGGGTCCTTGTACCGGGGACGATGCCGATCGAAGTAGGCGCGATAGCGTTTAGCAAATCTCGTGATGTCGCCGTCAACCAGCGGTACGCGCTTGGTTCGAATCACGTGTTCGAGAGTGGTGGGCCCCCGCTGGGTGATCTCGTCGAGGTCGGGACGTGCGACGAACGCCGCGATGCTCGGTGAGGTGACTGCGTCGAGGACGAACTCTCCGCCGAAGGACTCGTCTAGATTTGTCCGGAGGGCTGTCAGCCTCTGCGAGCTGTCGTTGTCGACAGTGAGCT
Organism: Demequina ureilytica; assembly: GCF_048553575.1. Lineage (NCBI taxonomy): Bacteria > Bacillati > Actinomycetota > Actinomycetes > Micrococcales > Demequinaceae > Demequina > Demequina ureilytica. The sequence goes on from NZ_JBLZIE010000003.1 coordinate 71,097, forward strand.
CTTCCGGGTCCTCGGTGTATTGCACCCCGGTGGCCCGCGCGATCCACGCGGAAGCGCGGTCGACCAGGCGGAGGTGGCGATCGAGCGCCACCTCCGCTGTCGGGCCGAACGTGAACAACCCGTGATGCTTGAGGACGATGCCCTCAAGATCGTGGATGTTGACGGTCTCGATCATGCTCTGCACGTACTTCGCGAGTGCGAATCCCGGCATGCAGTAGGGAACGACCGCTACCCGCGACCCCAGGACACTCTCGATCAGGCGGTCGGACTCCACCGTGTTCGTGAGGGTGACGATCGCGTCGGCATGAGTGTGGAGCACGGACGCATAGGGCACGAGCGCGTGCAGCGGGGTCTCGATCGATGGGTTGGAAGACTTCGGGTCGAGCAGCAGCTTCCTCAGTCCTGCGACGAGGTCGCCGTCGGACATTCGGTCCTGCTCGAGCATGCTCACCACGGCATCGCGGTCAAGTGGCGCGAACCCCTCAGCCGTGATCGTGCCCATATCGTGTCCGGAGGCCTTCACGTAGACTGTGGAGTCTGCCTTCGCCGAACTGTTGCCGCCGCCGTAGAGCACCAGGAAGGGGTCGGAGCCCAGCCTCTGGGAGGCCACCACGCACTGTTTGAGCGGCGTGTTCGTCGTCGACACCATGGTCACTCCTCCTCGTGTGGTCAGCGGTGGTTCGTGGAGCGCCGGCGGATCAGTCAGTCGCACCGCCGGACAGGTCCTGGTACTGCTCGTGCGCCTCGGCGGGGGAGAGCCCGCCGTGCACGAGGGACCTGACTGCGGTCATCATTGCCACCGGAGCCTCGCGCTGGAAGATGTTGCGGCCCATGTCGACGCCCGCTGCGCCGGCGCTCATCGCGCGGTGCGCCATCGTGAGCGCATCGAGAGCCGGTAGCTTCTTGCCTCCAGCCATCACGACGGGCACGGGGCATGCAGCGGTCACCTGCTCGAAGTCCTCTTCACAGAAGTAGGTCTTGACGACCTGAGCGCCGAGTTCGGCGATCATGCGGGTCGCGAGGCCCAGGTACCGTGCATCGCGGGTGAGCTCCTTGCCGACAGCAGTGACACCCAGCACCGGGATGCCGCTCGCGAGCCCCTGGTCGACCAGGCGCGTCATGTTGTGCACGGACTGCGTCTCGTGCTCGCCGCCGATGAACACCTGCACCGCGACAGCGGCGGCATCGATGCGGACCGCATCGGACATATCCATGGCGATGCGCTCGTCCGAGAGCTCCTTCAGGATCGAGGGGCCTCCGGATGCCCGCACCACGAGGGCGTTGTCCGAGGTGGAGGGGATGACCGACCGCAGGATGCCGCGCGTCGCCATGAGTGCATCGGCCTGTGGGGCGAGCGGGGAGATGGTGAGATCGATGCGCTCCAGGCCTCGCGTGGGGCCCTGGAAGTAGCCGTGGTCGAACGCGAGCATCACCGTGCGGCCGTCGGCCGGATCGAAGATTCGGCTCAGGCGGTGCTGCATGCCGAAATCTAGGCCGGCGCCGCCCTTGATGGGAAAGCCAGCGCTCTCCTGCGCCACATCGGCGTGGAACTGCTTTGCGTTGATGTTGCCGTCCTGGTCAGCCATGTTGCTCCTCGTGATTCGTCATGAAGTAGTGGTGTGGAGGTCAGTCGCTCTGGTGCCCGGGCGCCAGGGGAGGAAGGGGGTCGCCAGGGGTCCACTCGACCTGCACCCCGTCGTCCGGATCGTAGGGGGCCTTGATGAACAGCGCCCGGAAGTCCGCATCCGAGTTGTTGACGAAGTAGTGCTGCTCACCGGGCTCGAGCTGATACGCGTCGCCCACCGTGACGTTGAACGATCGGCGCCCGTCGACCCAGAGAGTGGCCTCGCCCTCGATCACGTAGAACGTCTCCTCGATCTCCGCGTGGTAGTGATTCACCGCATCGTCGCCCGGGCGAAGTCGCACGACGCCGACGTCAGTGCGAGGTCCGCGGATGATGTAGCCGGGCCCGTACTCGCCGAAGCGATAGGGCGCGTCGTCCATGGATGCCGTACGCATGCTGCACTTCCTTTCTGACAGCGGAGCATGCAGCCGTGAGCCGAATGCCCCGCCTTGGTGGTCATGGCCCGGGTGAGCCGCCGTCGAGAAGAGCGTTCGCTACGCTCTCCGTGGTCACGAGCACATCCAGGTAGCCGCCGTTGAGAGCGCCTTTGATGGCCTCGAGCTTGTCCATTCCGCCCGCCACGCCGACAACGGTCGGGATGGCTTTGAGGTCCTCGAGGTCGATGCCGATGCGACGCTCGTAGGAGTCGAGGGGGACAACTGCTCCTTCTGCGTCGTAGAAGACGCTGAGGATGTCGCCGACGATCCCCAGGTCTGCGTAGCGCTTGAGTTCGTCCTCGTCGGTGTATCCGAACTGGGAGAGAGTCGGCGTGCCCACGACTGCCCCGATTCCGACAAGCGCTACGTCAGCGCCCCTTGCCCGCTCGAGCACCGACTTCACGCCCTCCTCCGCCCGCAGAGCCTCAGCGATGCCGCCCGAAGAGGTGAGAATCGGGGTTGGCACGACCCAGTTCGACACTTGGGCATCGCGGGAAGTCCTCACGTTGCGCAGCGTCGCCACGTACGAGTCGACTCCCCCTGTCAGAGTCACGGTGTTGACCTTCTGCAGGATCTCAGCGGGCACGTATTCGCAGCTGAGGTGGACGGTCTCCCCCCAGCCCATGCCGAGCACGCAGCCCGGCTTGAGTCGGTTCGCAAGATACTGTGCAGCAGCCTGCGCGACTCGCGCATTGACCTGGGTCTGCTCTTGGGGTCCGTGCGAGAGGTCGGGGACTATGACTGCGTCCGACAAGCCAAACTGCTCCTTGAGCTGCCTGCCGACGTGGAAGGTTGGCAAATATGGCGAGTTGATGGTGAAGGAGACGATTCCTTCCCGCCGTGCGCGGTCGAGCAGTCGACCAGCAGACGCCCTTGACACACCGAATTGCTTAGCGATTTCGTCTTGCGTCATCTCGTCTACGTAGTAGTGCCATGCCGCGCGCACAAGTATGTCCTCGCCGACACCCTTGTCCGTTGGCGACATGTTTTCCTCAGATCGTTTTCTTGGCGTCATGACAGACAAGTCTGCAATGACTGCGGCGATATTCTGCGTTAGAGTTGTGAGCCGATGCTCAGTAGTGTTGCATATGCTCACCTTAGACAGCCCGACAGTGCCGCGTCAACCAGAAACGCCCGGTCAGCCGGGAAGTTCGACGTCGACTTGTACGGCCCGATAGCAGGAGGCTCTATGTCCTATCGATTCACCACTCTCAACACATCGATCCTCCTCGGCGACATGGCACTGGCAGATCAGCTCCAGGCCGCAGCGGATCATGGATTCGCCGAGGTCGAACTGTGGTGGCCCTTCGCGAACGCTGCGCCTTCGCTTCGCCACCAGGACCAGGTCCTCAAGGAGTTGGCAGTCGCTGGTATGTCGCTTGTGTCTCTCAATCTCTATGAAGGTGGCATGGCGCGCGGCGAACGTGGGCTTGTGTGCCGCGCTGATTCCCAGCGTGAACTTGACGACTCCCTGCCGGTGGCCCGGCGACTACTGGCCGAGACCGGATGCTCACTCCTCAACGTCCTGCACGGCAATCACTCGACGGACGAGGCGGAATCGGTTCAGCGAGAGCGTGCAGCTAGGCGCACGGCAGAAATCGCCGAGGACGTTGCGCCCTTGGGGGCAACGGTCCTCATCGAACAGCTTTCAAATGTTCCGGCGTATGGGCTGCGCACCGTGCACGAATTGCTCGCGGGGGTGGAAGCCGCTCGTCACTACGTGACTGACGGCAAGGTCATGATCCAGTTCGACGCGTTCCATCTCGCACGAGCAGGTGCCGACTTGCTCGATTTGCTCGAGAGCCACATCTTGGATATCGGTCACATCCAGCTAGCCGACCTGCCGGACCGCGGCGGACCCGGCACCGGCGACCTGGACTGGGAAGAGTTGCTTGGCACGATCGACCGGCTCGACTATGGCGGTCGTGTCGCACTGGAGTACTCCCACTATGTCTCGCATCCATTCGAGTGGATGCGCCCTTGGCAGGGTGAGCGGTGAGCGGACCGCGGAGGCGGAGCGCGCCATACCGGGGACTACGGAAGTAGCAGCACCTTGCCGGTCGTCCCACGCGCCTCGAGGGCGCGGTGCGCTGCGGAGGCCTCCGCAAGCGGATAGGTGGCGCCGATGCGCACGTCCAGGTCCCCGCGGGAGACGGCTGAGAACAGCTCCTCGGCTCGCCACGAACGCTCATCATCGGTACGCAGGTAGTGCACCATCGACGGGCGAGTCACCGACAGCGAGCCTCCGCTGTTGAGGCGCTGCAGGTCGAACGGGGGCACCTGACCCGAGGCGCCGCCGAAGAGCACGAGCGTGCCGCGCACAGCAAGAGACGCGAGCGAGCCGTCGAAGGTCGCGGCGCCAACCCCGTCGTAGACGACGTCCACGCCTTCACCGTCTGTGAGCCCGCGCACCGCGCGCGGTAGCTCCTCGGACATGTCGGTGAAGTCCTCGTAGCGGATGACCTCAGAGGCCCCGGCGGCACGTGACAGCGCCTCCTTGTCATCTCGCGAGACGGTGGTGATCACGCGAGCGCCACGCGCTGCGGCGAGTTGGGTGAGCAGCAGCCCCACTCCGCCCGCTCCGGCGTGCACGAGCGCGGTGTGTCCCGGCGCGAGGGGGAAGCACGAGGCGCTCAGGAAGTGGGCGGTGAGCCCCTGCAGCATCAGCGCTGCAGCAGTGTCGAGCTCGACTCCGTCGGGGACGCGGTAGGCGTCGTGGCGCGACAGCGCCACGCGCTCCGCGTACGAGCCGAGCGTCCCGGCCCACGCGAGGCGATCACCGGGCGCCGCCCAGTCGACGTCCGCGCCCACCTCGACGACTACTCCGGCGCCCTCGAGGCCGGGGCGGAAGGGTCGCTTCACGTCGTAGACGCCCGAGCGCTGGTAGGTGTCGATGAAGTTGACGCCGCTCGCTGCGACGTCGACGAGCACCTGGTCGGGTCCGAGCTCGGGGTCGGGAACGTCGACCTCCTGGAGCTCGTCGGGTCCGCCTGTCGTGTCTGCCTGAATCGCTCTCATGCCGCCCATCCTCGCATCCACTCCCGGCGCGCCGACTCGTGACTATTCATCCTGTTGTATAGTTATGCGTATGGCAATTTCTGTGGCAGTCTCCGGAGCATCGGGATACGTGGGCGGCGAGGTGCTGCGCGTGTTCAGCGAGCATCCCGATGTCGAGTTCGGAGCCCTGACGGCGCATTCGTCCGCGGGTGACCTGCTGGGCGTGCACCAGCCGCACCTGCGCAACCTGGCCGATCGCACCATCGTCGAGACCAGCGCCGAGACCCTCGCGGGGCACGACGTGGTCGTGCTCGCCCTGCCCCACGGCGCCTCGGGCGCGATCGCGGCCCAACTTCCTCCCGAGACCCTCGTCATCGACTGCGGTGCCGACCACCGACTCGCGAGCGCGGAAGCGTGGGCCGAGTACTACGGCGGCGAGCACTCGGGTACGTGGCCCTACGGCATGCCCGAGCTCATCACCGCCGATGGTCACCAGCGGGACCGCATTCCGGGTGTCAAGAGGATCGCGGTGCCTGGCTGCAACGTGACCGCGGTCACGCTCGCGCTTCAGCCCGGCGTGGCAGCCGGAGTGGTCGACCCCACCGACATCGTCGCGGTGCTCGCCAACGGCTACTCGGGCGCGGGTAAGAAGCTCGCGACCAACCTGCTCGCCTCGGAGGGGCTGGGAGCCGCCTCCGCCTACGGCGTCGGGGGCACGCACCGCCACATTCCCGAGATCGTCCAGAACCTCGGCTCCGCGGGCGGCGAGGACATTCGAATCAGCTTCACTCCCACCCTCGTGCCGATGGCGCGCGGCATCCTCGCGACCACGACGGCGCCGCTGGCCGCCGGAATCAGCGCGGACCAGGTGCGGGACGCGTGGGAGAGCGCCTACGCCGACGAGCCCTTCGTGCACCTTCTCCCGGAGGGGCAGTGGCCCACCACCGCCGCGACGCTGGGCGCCAATACGTGTCTGGTGCAGGTCGCGGTCGACGAGAAGGCCGGCCGCGTCATCGTCATCAGCGCGATCGACAACCTGGTGAAGGGCACCGCGGGCGCGGCGCTGCAGTCGATGAATCTCGCTCTCGACCTGCCAGAGACCACCGGACTTCAACTGAGGGGAGTCGCTCCGTGAGCGTCACCGCCGCACAGGGCTTCGCCGCATTCGGCGTCGCCGCTGGCATCAAATCCACCGGCGCCAAGGACGTGGCCGTCGTCGTCAACGAGGGGCCGTCGAAGGTCGCCGCGGGCGTCTTCACCACGAACCGCATCGAGGCCGCACCAGTGACGTGGTCGCGCGAGGTCGTCTCGGACGGCCGCGCAGACGCCGTGATCCTCAACTCGGGCGGCGCCAACGCGTGCACCGGGCCCGAGGGCTTCGTGGACACGCACCGGACCGCCGAGCACGTGGCCCAGGCGCTCAGCGCCTCCGGCCGCGAGGTGGGTGCCGGTGACGTCGCCGTGTGCTCCACGGGACTGATCGGCCTGCGCCTCCCGATGGACACCCTGCTCACCGGCGCCGATGCGGCCATCGTGGGCCTCTCGCACGACGGCGGGGACGCCGCGGCAGAGGCCATCATGACCACGGACTCGCGGCCCAAGAAGGCCGTCGCGGGGCGCGACGGGTGGACCGTTGGGGGCATGGCAAAGGGCGCGGGCATGCTCGCCCCTGGCATGGCGACCATGCTGTGCGTCGTCACTACGGACGCCAAGATCGACGCGTCTACCGCGAAGGCGGCCCTCGCATCGGCCGTCTCCCGCACGCTGAACCGCGTCGACTCCGACGGCTGCATGTCGACCAACGACACCGTGCTGCTCATGGCGAGCGGCGCGGCGGGGCAAAGCCCCGACCCGAGCCAGTTCGAGGCGGCTCTCACGGAGGTGCTCGCTGACTTGTCGCGACAGCTCGTTGCCGATGCCGAGGGCGCGAGCCACGACATCGCGGTGACCGTCGAGAACGCGACCACGGAGGCGGCAGCCGAGGAGGTCGCCCGCGCGATCACCCGCTCGAACCTCTTCAAGGCCGCGATCTTCGGCGAGGATCCGAACTGGGGTCGGGTGATCTCGGCCGCGGGTACCGTCCCCGAACACGTCGCGCCCTTCGACCCCACCCTCATCGATGTGTCGATCAACGGCGTCCAGGTATGCCGGGCGGCAGGAGTCGGCGATGACCGCGACCTGGTCGACCTGACCGGCCGCGAGGTCACCGTGGTCGTCGACCTGCACGCAGGCGACGCCACCGCGACCGTTTGGACCAACGACCTCACCCACGACTACGTCCACGAGAACAGCGCATACTCCTCATGAGCCACGACATCGACACTCCGGACCTCACGCCCCAGCAGAAGGTGGGCGTCCTCATCGACGGCATGCCATGGATCGAGTCCTTCAAGGGCGCGACCGTGGTGATCAAGTACGGCGGCAACGCCATGATCGACGACACCCTCAAGAGGGCCTTCGCCCAGGACGTGGTGCACCTGCGGCTGCTGGGTCTGTACCCCGTGGTCGTCCACGGCGGCGGGCCGCAGATCTCCGAGATGCTGAACAAGCTCGGCATCGAGTCCGAGTTCAAGGGCGGACTGCGGGTGACCACGCCCGAGGCCATGGACGTCGTGCGCATGGTGCTCACCGGCTCCGTGTCCCGCGAGCTCGTCGGGTTGATCAACGACCACGGACCGCTCGCGGTGGGGCTGTCCGGCGAGGACGCCGGGCTGCTGCAGGCCAAGCGCCGCCACGCCGAGATCGACGGCAGAAAGGTCGACGTGGGCCAGGTCGGGGACGTGGTGAAGGTCAACCCCGCAGCCGTGGAGGACATCATTCACGCCGGCCGCATCCCCGTGGTCAGCACGGTCGCCCCCGACATCGACGATCCCACGACGGTGCTGAACGTGAACGCTGACACCGCAGCGGCCGCCATCGCGGTGGCTCTGCGCGCTCGCAAGCTGATCATGCTGACCGACGTGGAGGGGCTGTACGCGAACTGGCCCGACCCGAGCTCGTTGGTGCGACGCATCCACGCGACCGACGTCGAGAAGCTGCTGCCGAGCCTCGCGGCAGGCATGGTGCCCAAGATGGAAGCGTGCCTGCGCGCAGTGCGCGGCGGTGTTCCCCAGGCCCACATCATCGACGGGCGCGAGCCGCACTCGATCCTCACCGAGATCTTCACCTCGCGCGGCATCGGCACCATGGTGCGGCCCGACGACGTGGACCTGTGGTCCGCATGAGTGAACTGAGCAGCCACGGCGAGGCCGGCCTCGAGAAGGGCCGCGTCGAGACCCAGCGCTACGAGCACTCGCTCATGGGCACCTACGGCACCCCCCTGCGCGCGCTGGTGCGCGGCGAAGGCTCCTATGTGTGGGACGCCGACGGCAACAAGTACCTCGACCTGCTGGGCGGCATCGCCGTCAACGCGCTGGGCCACGGCCACCCCGCCTGGATAAACGCGCTGACTACGCAGGCCGGCACTCTCGCCCACACCTCGAACTTCTTTGCGACCGAGCCGCAGATCGCGCTCGCGGAACGGCTGCTGGGCCTGGCCCACGCGCCCTCCGGGTCGCGGGTGTTCTTCTCCAACTCGGGCGCGGAGGCCAACGAGGCCGCATTCAAGATGATGCGCAAGACCGGCCGCGGCACCGTCATCGCGCTCGAGGGCGGGTTCCACGGCCGCACCATGGGTGCGCTGGCGATGACCCACAAGCCCGCGATCCGCGAGCAGTTCGCCCCCATGCCCGGCGGTGTCGTGTTCGTCCCCGCCAATGACTCGGATGCGCTGCGCGCCGCGGTGTCGGCGGCGGGCGACGATCTCGCGGGAATCATCGCCGAGCCCATCCAGGGCGAGGCTGGCGTGCGGCCGCTCGACCACGAGTACCTCGCGCTGATTCGCACCCTCACACACCGCGCGGACGCGCTGATGATCCTGGACGAGGTGCAGTGCGGCGTGGCCCGCACGGGCGCCTGGTTCGCGCACCAGCTTCACGGCATCCAGCCCGACGTGATGACCCTTGCGAAGGGCCTGGGCGGAGGCTTCCCGATCGGCGCGGTGATTGCGTTCGGCGAGCGCGCCGGCACCCTGCTCGGCAAGGGCGAGCATGGCACCACGTTCGGCGGCAACCCGCTGGGCGCGGCCGTCGCCCTCGCGACGCTGCATGCGATCGAGGACGAGGGACTGCTCGGAAATGCCAAGGTTCTCGGCGAGCACCTCAAGGACCGGCTCGGTTCGGTCCCCGGGGTCGTCGAGGTGCGCGGTGAAGGGCTGCTGCTGGGCATCGGCCTCGCGGCGCCGGTCGCGCCCGACCTGGTGCTCGCGGCGCTGTCCGCAGGCTTCATCGTCAACCCGCCGTCGCCCGACACCGTGCGCCTGGTGCCCGCGCTGACGCTCACCACCGCGGAGGCGGATACCTTCATCGACTGGTTCGCCGGCTACGCCGCGCTCCACCCGTTCGTCCCGGAAGGCGACCGCTGATGGCCCGGCATTTTCTGCGCGACGACGACCTCACGCCTGCCGAGCAGCGAGAGGTGCTCTCTCTCGCTCTCGAGTTTCGCCGCGATCGCTACAAGGTTCAGCCTTTCGTGGGCCCCAAGGCCGTGGCCATCATCTTCGACAAGCACTCGACCCGCACGCGAGTGTCCTTCTCCACCGGGGTCGCGGAGTTGGGCGGCTACCCGCTCGTCATCGACTCGCAGAACTCTCACATGGGCCGCGGCGAGTCCGTCGCGGACACCGCCCGGGTGCTCGAGCGGCAGGTGAGCGCCATCGTGTGGCGCACCTACGGCCAGGACCGCCTCGACGAGATGGCCGCCCACTCCGCCGTGCCGGTCGTGAACGCGCTCACCGACCAGTTCCACCCGTGCCAGATCCTTGCCGACCTCGCCGCTATCGCGGACGAGCGTGGGGGAGTGGGTGCGCTCCCCGGTCTCGTCCTCGCCTACGTGGGCGACGGTGCCAACAACATGGCGCACTCGTACCTGCTGGGCGGAGCGACCGCGGGCATGCATGTGCGCATCGGCACCCCCGAGGCCTACCTGCCGGACCAGGCGGTGGTGGCGCGCGCCGAGGAGATCGCGGCGTCGACCGGCGGCTCGGTGACGGTGACTTCCGACTTCGACGAGGCCGTGACCGGTGCGGATGTGGTGGCAACCGACACGTGGGTCTCGATGGGCGACGAGGCGCAGAAGGCCGAGCGCATGGAGGTGTTCGGCGACTACCAGATCAACGACCGCGCTCTCGAGCTCGCGGCGCCAGGCGCACATGTGCTGCACTGCCTGCCGGCGTACCGCGGACACGAGATCACGGGGTCCGTCATCGACGGCGAGCAGTCGCTCGTGTGGCTCGAGGCCGAGTATCGCCTGCACGCTCAGAAGGCGCTGCTGTGCTGGCTGGCGGACCGATGACCCCGCAGACCATCCCGGCGACCAAGGCCGCGCGGCAGGCGCTCATCCGACGCCTGATCGAGGCCGAGCCCATCCGCTCCCAGAGCGAGCTCGCGATCCGCCTCGAGGTGCAGGGCATCACGGTCACGCAGGCCACCCTGTCGCGGGACCTCGTCGACGTGGGCGCCGTGAAGGTGCGCGGCCACGACGGCCACCACGTGTATGCGACCGCGGACACGCTGTCCGCGGGTGAGGGCACTGATCAGCGCCTCACGCGACTGTGCGGCGAGCTGCTGTTCAGCGCCGACGGCTCCGCCAACCTCGCCGTGATCCGCACGCCGTCGGGCGCCGCGCAATACCTGGCCAGTGCCATCGACGGCCACGACGATCCCGACATCGTCGGCACGGTGGCGGGTGACGACACCCTGATGGTGATCTCTCGCGAGAGCGACGGCGGGCTGAGGCTGGCCCGACGATTCTTGGATCGCGCGGCACGGGCCGTCCACTAGACGGCCCGCAGCACGAGCCGCGCGGTCCCAATAGACCAGCGCCGCCGCCTGAGCGGTGCACACAGCAGGATCTGACAGAACACGACGACACACGAGGAACGGACAGACATGAGCGACAAGGTGGTGCTCGCCTATTCGGGCGGGCTGGACACGTCGGTGGCGATCGGCTGGATCGCCGATGCGACCGGCGCCGAGGTCATCGCGGTAGCGGTGGACGTGGGCCAGGGAGGCGAAGACCTCGACGTCATCCGTCAGCGCGCGCTCGACTGCGGCGCCGTCGAGGCCTACGTGGCCGACGCCCGCGACGAGTTCGCGGAGGAGTACTGCATGCCGGCGCTCAAGGCGAACGGCCTCTACCAGGACAAGTACCCGCTGGTCAGCGGGCTGTCCCGACCGGTGATCGTGAAGCACCTCGTCGCTGCCGCGCGCAAGTTCGGCGCCACGACCGTCGCCCACGGCTGCACCGGCAAGGGCAACGACCAGGTGCGCTTCGAGGTGGGCATCACCTCGATCGCACCCGATCTCAAGTGCATCGCACCGGTGCGTGACCTCGCGCTGACCCGCGACAAGGCCATCGAGTACGCGAGCCGCCACCAGCTGCCGATCGAGACCACCAAGTCCAACCCGTTCTCGATCGACCAGAACGTGTGGGGCCGCGCCATCGAGACGGGCTTCCTCGAGGACATCTGGAACGCGCCCACGAAGGACGTCTACAGCTACACGGACGATCCGGCCTTCCCGCCGGTGCCGGATGAGCTGGTCATCACGTTCGCCCGCGGCATCCCCGTGGCGATCGACGGCCAGGACGTGACGCCGCTGCAGGCCATCGAGCAGCTCAATCGTCGTGGGGGCGCGCACGGCATCGGGCGCATCGACATCGTCGAAGACCGCCTGGTGGGCATCAAGTCCCGCGAGGTCTACGAGTGCCCCGGCGCCATCGTGCTGATCGAGGCGCACCGCGAGCTCGAGAACGTCACCCTCGAGCGCGAGCAGATGCGCTTCAAGCGCGGCGTCGAGCAGCGCTGGAGCGAGCTCGTCTACGACGGCATGTGGTCGTCGCCCCTCAAGAAGAGCCTCGACACGTTCGTCGAGGACACCCAGGAGTACGTGAACGGCGATGTCCGCATGGTGCTGCACGGCGGGCGGGCCACCGTCACCGGGCGCCGCTCGGACACGGGGCTGTATGACTTCAACATGGCCACCTACGATGAGGGTGACGCGTTCGACCAGTCGGCCGCCCGCGGCTTCATCGAGATCTACGGCCTGGCTGCCAAGCAGGCCGCCGCGCGCGAGGCGCGCTTGAAGGGATAGTCATGTCCGATCAGCAGTCCGGTCCCGCCAGCGCGGCGGGCGATCACGGCACGAACGAGGGCTCCCTGTGGGGAGGCCGGTTCGCTGACGGCCCGGCACAGGCGCTCGCGGCGCTGTCGAAGTCCACGCACTTCGACTGGCGCTACGCGGACGATGACCTGCGGGGCTCGATCGCGCACGTGCACGCACTGCAGCGGGCCGGACTGCTGACCGATGACGAGGCCGAGCGGATGGTCGCCGGGCTCGACGGTCTTCGTCACGACGTCGCGGCGGGCAAGGTGTACGCCGCCGAGTCCGACGAGGACGTGCACGGGGCCCTCGAGCGCATCCTGATCGAGCGCATCGGCGCCGACCTGGGCGGCAAGCTGCGCGCGGGTCGGTCGCGCAACGACCAGATCGCGACGCTGTCGCGCATGTACCTGCGCCGCCACGCCCGCGTCATTGCGTCCGGGGTGCTCGACGTGGTGGACGCGCTGCTCGAGCAGGCCGACCGCCACCTCGACGCGCCGATGCCGGGCCGCACGCACTTCCAGCACGCCCAGCCAGTCACGCTGGGCCATCACTTGCTTGCCCATGCGTGGCCGCTGCTGCGCGACGTGGACCGCCTCACGGACTGGGACGCCCGCGCGGCGTACTCGCCTTATGGTGCCGGCGCCCTCGCGGGCTCGACCCTGGGCCTGGACCCGCAGCATGTCGCGAACGAGCTCGGCTTCGTGGGCGCCAGCGAGAACTCGATCGACGCGACCGCATCACGCGACGTGGTCGCGGAGTTCTCGTGGGTGGCCACCATGATCGGTGTCGACCTGTCGCGCTTGTCCGAAGAGATCATCGCCTGGGCGACCGTCGAGTTCGGCTTCGTGGGGCTCGACGACGCGTATTCGACCGGCTCGAGCATCATGCCGCAGAAGAAGAACCCGGACATCGCGGAGCTCGCGCGCGGCAAGGCCGGCCGGCTGATCGGGGACCTCGCGGGGCTGCTCGCGACCCTCAAGGGGCTGCCGCTGGCGTACAACCGCGACATCCAGGAGACGCACGAGCCCGCGTTCGACGCTGTGGAGACACTTGAGACGCTGCTGCCCGCGTTCTCCGGAATGGTCCGCACCCTGGTCTTCCACGAGGCCCGCCTCGCCGAGCTGGCCCCCGCGGGATTCTCCCTCGCGACCGATATCGCCGAGTGGATGGTCAAGCAGGGCGTCCCGTTCCGCGTGGCTCACGAGGTCGCGGGCGCGTGCGTGCGGCTGTGTGAAAAGCGCGGCAAGGAGCTGCACGAGCTGACTCCCGAGGAACTGACCGCCATCCACCCGCAGCTGAACGAGCGGGTGCTCGAGGTGCTGACGGTCGAGGGCTCGCTCGCGGCCCGCGACGGTGCCGGTGGCACCGCCCCCGCTCGCGTGCTGGAGCAGGGCAAAGCGGCGCGGGCGCGCGTCAAGCACTTCCGCCCCTGGGCCGCCGCGTCTCACTAACAACCTGCGCCCACCCTCCCGTGTCCGGCACTGGTGGTCGTTTAGCGGCCGTCGAGAGTCGCTGTCCGGCACTGGTGGTCGGGCCGTGCCGGACAGGACGCGCCGACCGCGTGTAAGCGACAATGAGTGCCGGACGGGGGCACGCCGGCGCGCACCTGGCAGGATGGGCACGATGACCGCCCTCGACGACGCCCGCGCACGCCTTCCCGCGATGCTTGACGATGCGCTGCGCCTCATCGAGTGCGAGTCCCCGTCCAACGACACGTACGCGATCGAACACAGCGCGGACGTCACCACGCAGGTCCTCGGCGCCGTATTCGAGGCAGCGGGCCTGCCCGCAGAACCCGAGCGGATGGTCGTCGACGGCGTCACCCACCTGCGCTGGAGCTTCGGCGGCCCCACCCGCGTGCTGCTGCTGGGACACCACGACACCGTGTGGCCGCACGGCACTCTCGACACCCACCCGGCCCGCATCGCCGACGGCGTGCTCACCGGCCCCGGCTGCTTCGACATGGCCATCGGTCTGGTGCAGGCGGCGCACGCGGTCGCGGCGCTCGCTTCACAGCACAGCGGCACTGCCCAGGCGGCCGATGCGGTCGCTGGGGTCACGCTGCTCGTCACCGGAGACGAGGAGGTGGGTTCGGTCACGTCTCGCGCCCTCCTCGAAGACGAGGCCCGGGACGCGGACGCGGTGCTGGTCCTGGAGGCCTCCGGACCAGGGGGCGCCCTCAAGACCGAGCGCAAAGGCGTCTCGCTGTACAACGTGACCGCCCACGGCCGCGCGGCCCACGCGGGGCTCGACCCCGAGCGGGGGATCAACGCCGGGCTCGAACTCGCCCATCAGCTCCCGGCGATCGCCGCGCTCGCCGCCGGCGACACCACGGTCACTCCCACGCGCGGCACCATCGGGACGACCGTCAACACCGTGCCCGCGCAGGCGAGCGTCGACGTGGACGTCCGCGCCACCACCGCGGCCGAGCAGCAGCGGGTCGACACGGCGATCCGCGCTCTCGCTCCCGCCATCGAGGGCGCCCGCTTGAGCGTCACCGGCGGTGTCAACCGCCCGCCGCTCGAGCTAGAGATGGCCGAGGACCTGTTCGCCGTAGCGCTACGGCTCGCGCCCGCCGCTGGCATCGAGGACCTGCAGCAGTGCTCGGTCGGCGGTGCCTCCGACGGCAACCTGACCGCGGGCCTGGGCGTGCGCACGCTAGATGGCCTCGGCGGAGTGGGCGGAGGGGCACACGCGGACGACGAGCACGTGGACGTCGCCCACGTCCCGCACCGGACCGCGCTGCTCGCGCTGATGATCGCCGACCTGCTTGACGGCAGCAATGAGGACCGACCGTGACGGTAGCGCCCGACCCGGCCCGCGCGTCGGCCGATGCGCAGGCGGCAGCCGCGCGCGCCGGCGTCACCGTGCGTCCCCTCGCCACCGCCGAGATGGGGGACGCCGCAAGCCTGCTGGCAGCGATCTGGGGCACCGCCACGATCGAGCCGCCGCTCATGGTCGCGCTCGCCCACACCGGGGCATACGTCGCGGGTGCGTTCGAGGGCGAGCGGCTCGTCGGGGTCTGCGTCGGCTACTTTTCGACGCCGCTGGGCGAGGCGCTGCACTCCCACGTGGCCGGCGTCGACCCGGCCGCGGGCAGGCGGGGGATCGGTCTCGCGCTCAAGCTGCATCAGCGCGCCTGGTGCCTCGAGCGGGGGCTGACCCGCATCACGTGGACGTTCGACCCGCTGGTGTCGCGCAACGCCTCGTTCAACATCAACCGGCTCGGCGTCGCCATCGCGGAGTACCTCGTCGACTTCTACGGGCAGATGTCTGACGGTGTCAACGCTGGGCAGGGGAGTGACCGCTTGCTCGCGAGTTGGCCGCTGGACCGCGACCTCCCGGAAGCCGCAGCACAGGCGAGCGCCGATGAGGCCGAGCCCCGCGCATCGGCCCTGCTCAGCATCGCTGAGGACGGGCAGCCGCACCCGCACGTGCCGGACCCGAGCGCGCAGTACCTGTCGGTCGCGGTGCCGCCCGACATTGAGGCGCTGCGGCGCGCCGACCCGCACGGTGCGGCCCGCTGGCGAGGCGCCGTCCGCGGAGCACTCGCACCGCTGATCGAGGGCGGCCGCAGCGTCGCCGGATTCCACGACCACCGCTACCTCCTGGAGAACCGCTGATGCAGATCGACCACCTCACCCTGCGCACGCTGCGCATCCCGCTGGTCGCGCCGTTCACGACCTCCTTCTCCACCCAGACGGCGCGGACTGTGCTGACCGTCGAGGTATCGGCGCGGGTCGCGGGCCGAGAGGTCACGGGATGGGGGGAGTGCGGGGCGCTTGCAGAGCCCGTGTATTCGGACGAGTACGCGGCCGGGGCGGCCGACGTGATCGAGCGCTTCCTGGTGCCGCGCCTCGCCGCGGCCTCGCGCGACGACTCGCTCACCGCGGAGACCGTGGGTGAGCTGCTCGAACCCGTGGTGGGACACCGCATGGCGAAGGCAGCGCTCGAGTCTGCGGTGCTGGACGCGCAGCTCAAGGCGTCCGGCACCAGCTTCGCGGACTACCTGGGGGTCACGCGCACCTGGGTGCCGTCGGGGGTGTCAGTGGGAATCCAGGACTCGATCCCGGCTCTGCTCGACGTGGTCGCGGGGTACGTCGACGAGGGCTACCAGCGCATCAAGCTCAAGATCCAATCCGGCTGGGACGTCGATCCCGTGCGCGCGGTGCGTGAGGCACACCCGGACATTCCGCTCCAGGTGGACGCCAACGCCGCCTACACGCTCGTGGACGCCCCGCACCTGCGCCGCCTTGACGCGTTCGAGCTGCTGCTGATCGAGCAGCCTCTCGCGGAGGACGACCTGCGCCAGCACGCCGAGCTCGCACGTCTGATGGCCACTCCCATGTGCCTCGACGAGTCCGTGGTCTCCGCCGCCTCGGCCGCCGACGCGATCCATCTGGGCGCCGCCGCCGTCATCAACATCAAGCCCTCGCGGGTGGGCGGATATCTCGAGGCGCGCCGCATCCACGAGGTCGCCCGCGCATCGGGCATCGCCGTGTGGTGCGGAGGCATGCTCGAGACGGGGCTCGCGCGCGGGGCGAACGCCGCGCTTGCGGGGCTGCCTGGCTTCACGCTGCCGGGTGACATCTCCGCCTCATCGCGGTTCTACACTCGCGATCTCACCACGCCGTACGTGATCGAGGACGGCCACATCTCCGTGCCCACCTTCCCCGGCCTGTGCGAACAGCCCGAGGCCGATGCGCTGGCGGAGTTCGCAGTCGACGCGAGACAGGTCTCGCTCGGCTGAGCCCGTGCCGTCCTGCCGGGAGCGAGGTCGCGGTGTGCGCGGCCTGCGCGTCAGCCCTCGGCGGCGACGGCGATCTCGACGGCGTCCGTGAGGTCCTTGAGGTCCGCGTAGGAAATCTCGAAGACGCTTGCGGGCACGCCGGCGGCTGCCCACAGCTCGCCGTGCTCGGCCAGTTCGGCGTCGATGTAGGTGGGGATCGGGGCGGGGTGTCCGACCGGCGCGACGCCACCGATGGGCTGGCCGGTGGCCTGCCGCACCTGGTCAGGAGTGGCACGGCCGACGGCCTCGACGCCGATGGCCGCTGCGACGACGTCGGTGTCGACACGGTGGGAGCCGGACGTCAGCACCAGGATGGGGCCCTTCTCCGTCATGAAGATCAGCGAGTTCGCGATCGCGCCCACCTCGCAACCCAACAGCGCGGCGGCCTGCGCCGCAGTGTGCGTGCCTTCCGTGAGCTCGCGTACGCGCCCGTGCAGGCCCGCATCGTCAAGGATCGCCTTCACCCGCGCAACGTTGGGATGCATACCGCTACCGTAGCCTGGCCGGGTGACACCGCAACCGATGCCGCCTCTCGTGGTCAGCGTCGCGGAGATCGCCCACCGTGTGCAGGCCGCAGGACCGCGCCTCGGACCCACGCGCGTGGTGCTGATCGACGGGCCGGCTGGCTCAGGCAAGACCACTCTCGCGGCACGGCTGTGGCAGGCACTGGGTTCCGATCCGGTGCTCGGACAGGCCAGCATCGGTGACGACGCGGCGCCACTGCCAGTGCAGGTCCTCCATGCAGACGACATGTATGAGGGTTGGGATGGCCTGCCCACTCTGGGCGACGTGCTCATCGACCAGGTCCTGGCACCCATGGCGCGCGGGGGCGCGGGCAGGTTCCGGGTGTGGGACTGGCACCGCGCGCAACGTGCCGGCGAGGTAGAGGTGTCGCGCCCCGACGTGCTCATCGTTGAGGGGGTCGGCGTCGCGATGCGGCGCGCCCGCGAGGTTGCGAGCCTCGTGCTGTGGGTGGAGGCGTCACCGGCCGAGAGGCTCCGGCGTGGACTCGCCCGTGATGGCGAGGGCATGAGGGACGAGTGGCTCCGGTGGCAGCGCGCTGAGCAAGAGGAGTTCGCGCGTCAAGGCACTCGCGCGGGCGCGGACATCCTCATCGACGGCGACAGGACGCTGCAGCCGTGACCTCTCGCGAGACGCCGCGCCTACTCTGAGAGAGCTCTCAGACTTTCGGCGATAGCGTTTTCTTGTCGCTGGGTATGCGACACACGAGTCGGTAGGACCCCTCGCAAGACGTCCACCCCTCAGCGCCGATTCGTGATTCCGCTCCGCATGCCCAGCGACGCTTTCGTGTCCTGGGGCAACGGCGCCCCAGGACCGTTCGCTCGGGCTGGCACAATGGCTGCACCATGACTGAGCACATCCTTGACGAACTTGCCTGGCGCGGACTGGTCGCACAGACCACCGGCCTCGACGAGTTACGCACCCACCTGGACCACGGCCCCGTGACGCTGTACTGCGGATTCGACCCGACGGCGCCCAGCCTCCACCACGGACACCTGGTGCAACTGGTGGTCTTGCGCCACCTGCAGCGCGCGGGCCACCGGGTGCTCCCTCTGATCGGCGGAGCCACGGGCATGATCGGCGACCCGCGTATGTCGGGCGAGCGGGTGCTCAACACCAAGGAGACCGTGGCGGAGAACGTCGAACGACTTCGATCACAGATCTCCCGGTTCCTTGACTTCGATGGCGATAACCCGGCCCAGATGGTCAACAACCTCGATTGGACCGGCGAGCTCACTGCGATCGATCTGCTCCGCGAGGTGGGCAAGCACTTCCGGCTGGGCACGATGCTCGCCAAGGACACCGTCGCCCGCCGGTTGAACTCCGACGAAGGCATCAGCTTCACCGAGTTCAGTTACCAGGTGCTCCAGGGACACGACTTCCTCCAGTTGAACCGGCGGTACGGCTGCACCCTCCAGACGGGGGGAAACGATCAGTGGGGAAACCTGCTGAGCGGCGTCGAGCTCACTCGCAAGGCCGACGGCGTGCAGGTCCACGCCATGACGACCCCGCTCATCACCAAGGCGGACGGGACCAAGTTCGGCAAGTCCGAGGGCGGAGCGGTGTGGCTGGCTCCGGATCTGATGAGCCCGTACGCCTTCTACCAGTTCTGGCTCAACACGGAAGATGCGGACGTCGCGCGCTTCCTCAAGATCTTCACGTTCCTTGAGCGCGAAGAGATCGAGCGGCTCGAGCGCGCCGTCGCGGACGAGCCGTTCCGCCGGGAGGGCCAGCGGACGCTCGCCTGGGAGGTCACCTCCCTCGTGCACGGGGCCGATGCGACCGATGCGGTCGTGCGCGCATCACAGGCGATCTTCGGTAGAGGCGAGCTGGCAGGACTGGACGAGACCACTCTGCGCGGTTGCGCCGATGCGCTCGGGGCTGTGGAGGTGTCAACTGACACCTCTGTAGTGGACGCGTTGGCCGAAGCCGGCATCGTGGGGTCGAAGTCCGAGGCACGCAGGGCGGTGCAAGAAGGCGGGGCGTACGTCAACAACGCCAAGGTCACGTCGATCGAGGCCCGCGTGGGGGAGCACCCGCCGCTTGCCGGAGGCTGGTACGTGCTGCGCCGCGGAAAGAAATCTGTCGGTCTCGCGCACGTCCAGGCGTGACTCTTCCCGCCCGCTCACGACCAGTACGTGGTTTGCCAGGCATGACGCTGCCAAGAGGCTGTCGACACGCCGGCACGCCACGGATTTGACTTGGCCGTAACTCAGCCGTAATGTTTCACTCGCTGCCAACGACGGAAGCGCTTCTCGGAGGACTGAACAAGGCCACGAGAAGCCCCATGGACAGCTACCCATCGCACACAGATCCGCGGTCGCAACCGCGACCAAGGTGATGTACGATGGAGAGCCCCCTGCGGGATCGGGTGCTGAAGTTCGCCGGCAAGGCGAGTTGACAGCCCGAGAGCAAAGGGGTAAGTTGGCGGGGTTGCCCGGATGGGTTCAGCCAGGTGGAGATCGCACAGAGTGCGATTTGACACGCTGAATGCAGCCGAGTAACTTAACCGAGTTGCCTGATCGGTGTTAACTGCGAGTCGCGAATAGCGATTTGACAGGTTAATGACAGGCATGTAACTTAATCAAGTTGCCGCAAGGAAACGCACAATGGCGGTCGCTCGCAGAGCGATTTGACAGAGCGGAAACAAGCGCGTAACTTATAAGGGTTGCCCCGGATCACAGCCTAAGAAGCTGTGAGCGGTGCGCGTCCGAACCTTGAGAACTCAACAGTGTGCCACATAGTCGATGCCAAAAACTCCGGCATCTCGGCGAAAGAGCTTTGCTCTGACAATGAGATGCAGGATTCCTTTGGTAGACAACGAAATGTCAGTGACATTTTGTTCGAAGCTAGAGATTAAACGGTTCTTCGGAACCACTTCGTTATGTAAGTAGACCGGCTTGCCGGATTGCTAATAAACATTCACGGAGAGTTTGATCCTGGCTCAGGACGAACGCTGGCGGCGTGCTTAACACATGCAAGTCGAACGGTGACCCTGGAGCTTGCTCCGGGTGATCAGTGGCGAACGGGTGAGTAACACGTGAGTAACCTGCCCCAGACTCTGGGATAACATCGGGAAACCGGTGCTAATACCGGATACGAGACGAGATCGCATGGTCATCGTCTGGAAAGATTTATCGGTCTGGGATGGACTCGCGGCCTATCAGCTTGTTGGTGAGGTAATGGCTCACCAAGGCGACGACGGGTAGCCGGCCTGAGAGGGCGACCGGCCACACTGGAACTGAGACACGGTCCAGACTCCTACGGGAGGCAGCAGTGGGGAATATTGCACAATGGGCGCAAGCCTGATGCAGCGACGCCGCGTGGGGGATGAAGGCCTTCGGGTTGTAAACCCCTTTCAGTAGGGAAGAAGCGAAAGTGACGGTACCTACAGAAGAAGCGCCGGCTAACTACGTGCCAGCAGCCGCGGTAATACGTAGGGCGCAAGCGTTGTCCGGAATTATTGGGCGTAAAGAGCTCGTAGGCGGTTTGTCGCGTCTGCTGTGAAATCCCGAGGCTCAACCTCGGGACTGCAGTGGGTACGGGCAGACTAGAGTGTGGTAGGGGAGACTGGAATTCCTGGTGTAGCGGTGGAATGCGCAGATATCAGGAGGAACACCAATGGCGAAGGCAGGTCTCTGGGCCACTACTGACGCTGAGGAGCGAAAGCATGGGGAGCGAACAGGATTAGATACCCTGGTAGTCCATGCCGTAAACGGTGGGCACTAGATGTGGGGCTCTTTCCATGAGTTCCGCGTCGCAGCTAACGCATTAAGTGCCCCGCCTGGGGAGTACGGCCGCAAGGCTAAAACTCAAAGGAATTGACGGGGGCCCGCACAAGCGGCGGAGCATGCGGATTAATTCGATGCAACGCGAAGAACCTTACCAAGGCTTGACATATACCCTTTATCCCTAGAGATAGGGAGTCCTTCGGGGGGGTATACAGGTGGTGCATGGTTGTCGTCAGCTCGTGTCGTGAGATGTTGGGTTAAGTCCCGCAACGAGCGCAACCCTCGTCCTATGTTGCCAGCACGTAATGGTGGGGACTCATAGGAGACTGCCGGGGTCAACTCGGAGGAAGGTGGGGATGACGTCAAATCATCATGCCCCTTATGTCTTGGGCTTCACGCATGCTACAATGGCCGGTACAATGGGCTGCGATACCGTAAGGTGGAGCGAATCCCAAAAAGCCGGTCTCAGTTCGGATTGAGGTCTGCAACTCGACCTCATGAAGTTGGAGTCGCTAGTAATCGCAGATCAGCAACGCTGCGGTGAATACGTTCCCGGGCCTTGTACACACCGCCCGTCAAGTCACGAAAGTCGGTAACACCCGAAGACGTCGGCCTAACCCTCGGGAGGGAGACGTCTAAGGTGGGATTGGCGATTGGGACTAAGTCGTAACAAGGTAGCCGTACCGGAAGGTGCGGCTGGATCACCTCCTTTCTAAGGAGCACTTGGCGCTCTTCGGAGCGTCCAAATCTCGTTTCGTTCTCATACGTAGAACGGCGAGAGCTCATGGATGGAACATCGACGTGGCAGTGATGGATAGACCACTCACCAAGTACGCTCTAGGGCTGGAACGCGTGAGTGAGAAGGAAGTCGCTGCATGGCACACTGTTGGGTCCTGAGGGATCGGGCGAAAGCTCACCTCAGGCTGGCCGCAAGGCCGGCTGGACGGACCACCGGATCTGGATGAACCACCTCGCTATGCGGGGCAGGCGCCAGTGGTAGGTGGGCCCGCCCGCACCTTGAGAACTGCATAGTGGACGCGAGCATCTTTGATTTCTGTAGTCAAGTTTTTAAGAGCACATGGTGGATGCCTTGGCAGTGGGAGCCGAAGAAGGACGTTGTAGCCTGCGATAAGCCTCGGGGAGCTGGCAAACAAGCTTTGATCCGAGGATGTCCGAATGGGGAAACCCCGCTGGAGTCATGTCCAGTGACCCTCGCCTGAACACATAGGGCGAGTGGAGGGAACGTCGGGAAGTGAAACATCTCAGTACCGACAGGAAGAGATATTCCGTGAGTAGTGGCGAGCGAAAGCGGAAAAGGCCAAACCGTCAGCGTGTGATAGCCGGTAGGCGTTGCGTTGGCGGGGTTGTGGGACCTTTTGGAGAGAGCTACCGCTCTTTCAAGGAGTCAAAAATCCGTGTAATAGTCGAAGGGCATTGAAAGGCCCGGCACAGAGGGTGTGACCCCCGTAGACGAAATTGCACGGACTCCTGAGAGTCATCCCAAGTAGCACGGGGCCCGAGAAATCCCGTGTGAATCCGCAGAGACCACTCTGTAAGCCTAAATACTACCCACTGACCGATAGCGGAACAGTACCGTGAGGGAAAGGTGAAAAGTACCCCGAGAGGGGAGTGAAATAGTACCTGAAACCGTGTGCTTACAATCCGTTGGAGCCTCCCTAGCAGGGGTGACAGCGTGCCTTTTGAAGAATGAGCCTGCGAGTTAGTGGTACGTGGCAAGGTTAACCCGTGAGGGGCAGCCGTAGCGAAAGCGAGTCCGAATAGGGCGTCTGAGTCGCGTGCTCTAGACCCGAAGCGAAGTGATCTATCCATGGCCAGGTTGAAGCGCGGGTAAGACCGCGTGGAGGACCGAACCCACTTGGGTTGAAAACCGAGGGGATGAGCTGTGGATAGGGGTGAAAGGCCAATCAAACTTCGTGATAGCTGGTTCTCCCCGAAATGCATTTAGGTGCAGCGTTGCGTGTTTCTTACCGGAGGTAGAGCTACTGGATGGCTAATGGGCCTCACCAGGTTACTGACGTCAGCCAAACTCCGAATGCCGGTAAGTGAGAGCGCAGCAGTGAGACTGTGGGGGATAAGCTTCATAGTCGAGAGGGAAACAGCCCAGAACACCAACTAAGGCCCCTAAGCGTGTGCTAAGTGGGAAAGGATGTGGAGTTGCACAGACAACCAGGAGGTTGGCTTAGAAGCAGCCACCCTTTAAAGAGTGCGTAATAGCTCACTGGTCAAGTGATTCCGCGCCGACAATGTAGCGGGGCTCAAGTACACCGCCGAAGTTGTGTCATTCACACATTGCCTGATCTTCGGATCCAAGCGTGTGGATGGGTAGGGGAGCGTCGTGTGGCGAGTGAAGTCGCGGGGTGACCCAGCGGTGGACGCCACACGAGTGAGAATGCAGGCATGAGTAGCGAAAGACGGGTGAGAAACCCGTCCGCCGAATGATCAAGGGTTCCAGGGCCAGGTTAATCCGCCCTGGGTAAGTCGGGACCTAAGGCGAGGCCGACAGGCGTAGTCGATGGACAACGGGTTGATATTCCCGTACCGGCGAAGAACCGCCCATGCAGAGGCGGATGATGCTAAGCGCCCGATGCCACTTAACCCTTCGGGGAGCGGTGGAGTAGCGCGCGACCCAAATCCGTAGTAAGCAAGCGTATTAACAGGGGTGACGCAGGAAGGTAGCCAGGCGTGGCGATGGTAGTCCACGTCCAAGGTTGTAGGGCGAGTCGTAGGCAAATCCGCGACTCACATAGCCTGAGAGCTGATAGTGACCGCAATAGCGGGAAACTGGTGATCCTATGCTGCCAAGAAAAACCTCGGCGCGAGGTTCTAGCCGCCCGTACCCCAAACCGACTCAGGTGATCAGGTAGAGAATACTAAGGCGATCGAGTGAATCACGGTTAAGGAACTCGGCAAAATGCCCCCGTAACTTCGGGAGAAGGGGGGCCTGAGGCGTGAAGGAACTTGCTTCCGGAGCGTTTGAAGGCCGCAGAGACCAGGGAGAAGCGACTGTTTACTAAAAACACAGGTCCGTGCGAAGTCGCAAGACGATGTATACGGACTGACGCCTGCCCGGTGCTGGAAGGTTAAGAGGATGGGTTAGCCGCAAGGCGAAGCTCAAAATTTAAGCCCCAGTAAACGGCGGTGGTAACTATAACCATCCTAAGGTAGCGAAATTCCTTGTCGGGTAAGTTCCGACCTGCACGAATGGCGTAACGACTTCTCCGCTGTCTCAACCGTGAACTCGGCGAAATTGCACTACGAGTAAAGATGCTCGTTACGCGCAGCAGGACGGAAAGACCCCGGGACCTTTACTATAGCTTGGTATTGGTATTCGGTGTGGTTTGTGTAGGATAGGTGGGAGACTTTGAAGCCAATACGCCAGTATTGGTGGAGTCATTGTTGAAATACCACTCTGATCACTCTGGATATCTAACTTCGGTCCGTAATCCGGATCAGGGACAGTGCCTGGTGGGTAGTTTAACTGGGGCGGTTGCCTCCCAAAGAGTAACGGAGGCGCCCAAAGGTTCCCTCAGCCTGGTTGGCAATCAGGTGGCGAGTGCAAGTGTACAAGGGAGCTTGACTGTGAGACTGACAGGTCGAGCAGGGACGAAAGTCGGGACTAGTGACCCGCTGGTGGCATGTGGAAGCGCCAGCGCTCAACGGATAAAAGGTACCCCGGGGATAACAGGCTGATCCTGCCCAAGAGTCCATATCGACGGCATGGTTTGGCACCTCGATGTCGGCTCGTCGCATCCTGGGGCTGGAGTTGGTCCCAAGGGTTGGGCTGTTCGCCCATTAAAGCGGTACGCGAGCTGGGTTTAGAACGTCGTGAGACAGTTCGGTCCCTATCCGCTGCGCGCGCAGGAAATTTGAGAGAATCTGACCCTAGTACGAGAGGACCGGGTTGGACGAACCTCTGGTGTGCCAGTTGTTCCGCCAGGAGCATGGCTGGTTGGCTACGTTCGGAACGGATAACCGCTGAAAGCATCTAAGCGGGAAGCCGGTCTCAAGATGAGATTTCCATGAGATTCGTCTCGAGAGGCCCCCAGTAGACCACTGGGTTGATAGGCCGGATGTGGAAGAGAGGACTAAAGACTCTTGAAGCTGACCGGTACTAATAGGCCGATAACTTGACTTTTTTCAATGTGCTATGCGTCCACTATGCGGTTCCCGAGATACGGTCGGGTAACTGATATCTCAATAGAGTTTCCGCTGTCATAGCGAGAGGGAAACGCCCGGCTCCATTCCGAACCCGGAAGCTAAGCCTCTCAGCGCCGATGGTACTGCACTCGTGAGGGTGTGGGAGAGTAGGTCGCAGCGGGACATTCTTTCTACGAAGGGCCGCCCAATGCTGGGCGGCCCTTCGTCATTTCTGTGAGAATGTTCACCAGCAACAGCCCTTTGAAGGGATCGGAGAGTCATGTCTCATCGACACGACGACAGCGGAGACGACGAGCAGCGCCCCGGAGGCTCTGGCGAAGGCACGCCATCGAGCTCGGAGCGCAAGTCCCCTCGCAAGAGCGGACCCACACGACCACCAGCCATCGGTGGACCTCGCCGCGGCGCGGGTGATTCCGCACGCGGCGGCTTTGGCGCGCCCGCACGCGGACGCTCGGGAGACGACCGCGACGCGTCGCGGTCAGGCGGAGGCACAGGCCGGCCCAGTCGTGACAGCGAGGGCCGGCCTCCGCGAGGCGACAGTGCCGACCGCCAGCGCGGCGATTCCCGCGGTGACCGCCCCGAGCGCGGCAGCCGGCCTTCACGGGACGACCGTCCGCCTCGTTCGGCAGGCGGCGCACGGCCCGATCGATCAGACCGTTCTCCACGCAGCGACGGCGGCGGTGGCACACCATCGCGTGACTCGCGTTCGCGGGGGACGGCCCCGAAGCGCGACGCCGGCACAGGCGGCTCGAGCCGCTACGGCCGTCCTGACTCTCCTCGAACGGACGGGCGCTCCGGCGACCGCTTTTCGCGAGGCTCCTCTGACTCACGTGGGCGGCCTGCATCGCAGGTTCGGGGCGACTCCCGTGCCCGTCCCGATGCTCGAGGACGTCCCGACAGGGGCGACCGCCCCTCGTACGGTGCTGCCGGCGGTGGCTCGGGGAGCAGGGACGCTGTCCGTCGAGACGACCGAAGGTCGGAGCGAGATGAGGGCGGTTCGCGTCGCGGTGACCGTTCCATGCAGCGGCCCGTCGTGGAGGCGCCCGAGATTCCCGACGAGATCGAGTTTGGTCAGCTGGACCGCGAGGTTCGGCAGCGACTGCGCACGCTCAGCAAGGACAACGCCGAGGACGTGGGCCGTCACCTGATCATGGCCGGGGCGTTGATCGAGGTCGACCCCGAGCTCGCCTACCGGCACGCGCAGGTCGCGCTTCAGCGCGGGGGACGGGTCGACGTCGTACGCGAGGCCAACGCGCTCGCCGCTTATGCCACCGGTCGCTACACAGAGGCGCTCCGAGAGCTCCGCACCGTGCGCCGGCTCAACGGTTCTCACGAGTACCTGCCGCTGATGGCGGACTGCGAGCGAGGACTCGGCCGGCCCGAGCGTGCGATCGACCTCGCACGGAGCGACGACGCCGCCGCGCTCTCGGAGCACGCACGCGCGGAGCTCGAGATCGTGGCCGCCGGTGCGCGGCTGGATCTCGGCGACGTCGAGGCGGCACTGGTGGCGCTCCGGCGCATCACCACCACCGACGACGACCTGCGCACCCGCGTGAATGAGGCGACGGTGCCCGTGTTGCGCGCTCTCGGCCGGGACGCTGACGCGGATGCGCTCGAGGCCGGTCTCGCGACCGTGGACGAGGACGGCGAGATCGAGTTCGATGTGACCGTCTACGACGTGGCGGAGCTTCCCGAGCCCGTCGACGCAGGGGACGCCAACGATGATGACAGCAAGGATGACGACACGACGGGGAAGTCCTGATGAGCGAATCTAGCCTGCTCGGCTCCGCGACCGCACTCTCGAGCGCCTTCGATGCGGCCCTGGTGGACCTCGACGGGGTGACGTACCGCGGCCCCCATGCGATCGAGTCCGCGCCGCCCGGCCTGGCAGCCGCCCGTGAGGCGGGCATGCGAGTCGTGTTCGTGACCAACAACGCATCCCGTGAGCCTCAGACCGTGGCCGATCACCTGACCGAGCTGGGCATGCCCGCCAGCGCATCCGAGGTAATGACCGCCGCGCAGGCCGTCGCTGCCCTCATGTTGGAGAGCCTCACCGAAGGCTCCACCGTCTACGTGGTGGGTGGCGCCGGACTGCGCACTGCGGTCACCGAAGCGGGCTACGAAATCGTGGATTCGGCCGATCCGGTGCCCGATGCGGTGGTGCAGGGCTTCTCGCCCGATGTCTCCTGGCGCGAGCTCGCCGAGGCGTCGTACGCGATCCGCGGGGGCGCTCGGTTCTTCGCTTCGAACAAGGACCTGACCATTCCCAACGACCGCGGGGTGGCGCCGGGCAACGGCGCGCTGGTCAACGTGGTGGTCACCGCGACGGGCGTGGAGCCGCCGGGAGCCGGCAAGCCCGAGCCCGCGATGTTCCGCCTCGCAGCAGCGAAGGCCGACGCCGAACGTCCCATTGTGATCGGTGACCGGCTTGACACCGACCTCAAGGGCGCCCGCGCCGCGGGCTTCCCCGGGCTGCTCGTGCTCACCGGGGTGGATGGCGTGCGCGAGGCGATTCTGGCGCCGGCTACGGAGCGGCCGTCGTTCCTCGGCCGGGACCTGTCCGCGCTTGCGGTCCCGCACCCTGCGCCTGAGCGCGATGGTGACCGCTGGCGCGTGCGCGGCGCGACCGCTTGGGCCGCGGCGGGAGAGCTCCGAGTCGACGAGGCGGATGCCGGCCCAGATGGCCTCGACGGCGCTCGCGCCGCCTGCGCCGCCGCCTGGGCCGCGGCGGATGAGGGCCGTGATCTGAGGGTTGAGGTGACTCCCGGCGTGGAGGTACGCTCCCATCATGGGTGAACTCAAAGACCAGCGCGAGCCCCTGGGCGAGGTGAAGTACCCCGCCGAGGTCCGCGAGGCGCTCGCCGCCGTCACGGAGCTTCCCGACGACCTCGACAAGCAGGCCGAGTTCTTCGACAAGATCCAGGACTCGCTGTCCACGCGCATGCGCGAAGAGCAGTAGAGACAGCTACGCCATCAGCGCAGTAGGACACCCATGCGCTTAGACCGTGCGCTGCATGCGCGCGGGCTGGCACGGTCCCGCTCTCACGCTCAAGAGCTGATCGCCGCGGGCGCGGTCACGGTCGACGGCACCGTCGCGGTGAAGCCCGCCCAGCCCGTCCACGAAGAATCCCGGCTCGCCGTCGCGCCCGACGCGGGCCACTACGTCTCGCGGGCCGCTCACAAGCTGATCGGCGCGCTCGACGAGTGCGCGCGGCACGGTCTCGTGGTCGAGGGCAAGCGGGCCCTCGACGCGGGCGCGTCCACGGGTGGCTTCACCCAGGTGCTGCTCGAGCGCGGCGCCGCACACGTGCTCGCCGTCGATGTCGGCCACGGCCAGCTCGCGCCCAGCATCGCCGCTGAACCGCGGGTGAGCGTCCGGGAGGGCGTCAATGTGCGCGATCTCGATGCTTCGTCCACCGGAGCCGGGGTCGACCTGGTGGTCGCGGACCTGTCCTTCATCCCGCTTCCGCTGGTGATCCCCGCGCTCGTCGACTTCGCCGGCCCGGGAGCGGATCATGTGCTCATGGTCAAGCCGCAGTTCGAGGTGGGCCGCGGACGCCTAAGCGCGCGAGGGGTCGTGACAGACCCGGCTGCCCGCGCATCGGCCGTCCGGGGTGTCGCCCAGGCGATGGCAGATGCGGGCCTCACCGTTCACCGCGTGGCGCGCAGCACGCTGCCGGGCCCGCAAGGCAACGTGGAGTTCTTCGTCTGGGGCTCGTACCTCTGGCAGGCTAGGCACGATGACGCGCACACGCGTCCCGTACTCGAGGGCGAGACCCTTGAGGGGGCCATCGCACGCGAGGTGAAGGGAGAAGCATGACCCGCAGGATCCTGATCGTCGCGAACCCGCACCGGCCTGAGACTCTCGAGGCCGGAGACGAGGTGGCGCGCGTGCTCGCGGACGCGGGCATCGAGTCCTGCACCGACTTCACACCCGGGGTGTCGCCTCCCATCGAGGCGGCGATCGTGCTCGGCGGCGACGGCACTATGCTGCACGCCGCGCGCCAGACGCACGGCACAGACATCCCGCTGCTCGGCGTCAACCTCGGTCGCGTGGGGTTCCTCGCCGAACTTGAGCGGGAGGACGTCGCGTCCGCTGCTCAAAGGCTCGCTGCGGGCGACTACACCGTCGAGGAGCGCCGCACTCTCAGCGTGATGGTCACGGGGCCCGATGGCACCGAGGAGCACGGCTGGGCGCTGAACGAGGCCACGCTCGAGCGCGCGAACCGGCTGCGCACCCTGGAGGTCATGCTTGCCGTCGACGGCGAGCCGCTGTCGAGCTTCGGCTGCGACGGTCTGGTGGTCGCCACCGCCACCGGCTCGACCGCTCACGCGTTCTCCGCCGGTGGCCCCGTGCTGTGGCCAGACGTGGACGCGCTGCTGCTCGTGCCTCTCGCAGCGCACGCACTGTTCGCGCGACCGCTGGTGGTGGGCCCGTCGTCGTCGTTCGCCATCCAGGTCGTGCCCGGCTCCGAGTCCTCCGGCCAGGTGGTGCTCGACGGGGCGCGCAGCATCCCGGTGGACCGCGGCTGCGTGGTGGACATCCGGCGGGGCGATCACACCGTCAAGCTCGCACGCATGTCCGATGCTCCCTTCACCTCGCGGCTCGTCCGCAAGTTCTCGCTGCCCACGGACGGCTGGCGCGGTGAGCGTTCGCATCCCAAGCCGATCGGGCGCGAGATCAACGGACAGACGTGGTCGGTGCGCGACGAGACCACGCCCGGATCGGCACCGCTCCGTGCCAGCGGTCCCGATGAGGACGGTTGATCCGTGCTCCATGAACTGACCATCGCCGACCTCGGGGTGATCGAATCCGCGCGGCTCGAGTTCGGCCCTGGACTCACATGCGTCACGGGCGAAACCGGCGCGGGCAAGACCATGGTGCTCACCGGGCTGGGCCTGATCCTGGGTGCGAAGACCGTGCCCGCCACGGTGCGCACCGGCGCGGAGGCTGCCGTCGCCGAGGCCGTCATCGACGTGCCGGCAGCGGGGCCGCTGGCCGAGCGCCTCGCCGATGCGGGGGTCGCGGTCGACGACGACGGCTCGGTAGTGGTGGCACGCACCGTGGGCGCGACCACGCGCTCTCGGTCGGTGATGGGCGCGCGCACGGTGCCCCAGAGCCTGCTGGCCGAGGTGGCCGCAGAGCTGGTGACCGTCCACGGGCAGTCGGATCAGGTGCGCCTGCGGTCGGCGGCGCGCCAACGGGACACGCTGGACGCCTATGGGAGCAGCGAGGTGATGTCCGCGCGTCGCGACTACGCGCACGCATGGGACGCGTGGATTGCCGCCGCCGACGCCCTGCACCGCATGCAGGAGGGCGCGGACGCCGAGCGGGCGGAGGTGGCTCGCCTGCGGGACGATCTGGCCGCAATCGACGAGCTCGCTCCACAGCGAGGTGAGGACGAGGCGCTGGTAGCCGAGGCGCAGGTGCTCGAGAACGCTGAGGCGGTGCGCACCGGGACGGCAGCCGCGCACGCCGCCATCGCAGGTGACGACGAGGTGACCGTCGTGGCGGTCCTGGAGGCCGCGCGCCGCGCGCTCGCGGACGCCGCTCGCCACGACGTCACCCTTGCGGCGCTCGAGGAGCGCCTCGCCGAGTTCTCGTACGGCGCGACCGACGTCGCAGGCGAGCTCGCGTCGTACCTGGACCGGCTCGACGCCGACCCCGGGCGTCTGGACGACATCAACCAGCGCCGTTCCGACCTCGCGACGCTCATGCGCCGCATCGGCGTGCCGGACGTCGACGCGGTGCTCGAGTACGCCGAGGACGCCCGTCCGCGGGTGGCGCAGGACGACGCCTGGGACGAGACCCTCGCGGAGCGGCGCGACGACGAGGCCCGCACCCGCGCCGCCCTCGAGACGGCCGCGCAGGCCCTGCACGAGGTCCGCGCCGGCGCCGGCAGCCGCCTCGCTGCCGCAGTGCGCGAAGAGCTGTCCCGCCTCGCGATGCCCGATGCCGATCTAGCTGTTCAGGTCGAGCGCATCGAGCCGACCGCTCACGGCGCCGACGCGGTGACCATGACCCTCGCCTCGCACCCTGGCGCCCCGCATCGGCCGGTGGCCGAGGCCGCTAGCGGGGGCGAGCTGTCGCGCATCATGCTCGCCATCGAGGTATCGCTCGCAGGCGCGGACAGCGGCGCTGCGAGCGGCCCTGAGCACGCGAGCCGCACGTTCATCTTCGACGAGGTCGACGCCGGGGTGGGAGGCAAGGCAGCAGTGGCCGTCGGCAACCGACTCGCCGAGCTCGCACGCACGCACCAGGTCATCGTCGTGACCCACCTCGCCCAGGTGGCGGCCTTCGCCGACACCCATGTCGTGGTCGCCAAGGCCACCGACGGTGCGGTGACGCGCGCTCAGGTGGGTGCCGTCGACGGCGAGGCACGGGTGCAGGAGGTCGCGCGGCTGCTGTCGGGACAAGAGGACTCGACGACTGCACGCGCCCATGCGCTTGAGCTGTTGGAGGGCTCCGCCGTGGCACGATGACGGCATGAGTCGCTCCGACCGCACCACGCACGCGGACGACGGCACCGTCACCGGCGCACTGCGCATCGAACCCAGCGTGAGAACGCTGCTTCGACGCCTGCGCCCGGGCGATGTCGCCGTCATCGACATTCTCGACCTCGATCAGCAGTCCGCCGAGGAGATCGCGGCGCGCCGCCCAGCGGCCGTCGTCGACGTCAAAGCGTCGATCTCCGGCCGATACCCGACGGGCGGCCCGCGCGTCCTGCTCGAGGCGGGCATCCCGCTGATCGACGAAGTCGGCGGTGCCATCCTCGGCGCCAAGGACGGTGCGGGCGCTACCGTATCGGGCTCGCAGGTGCTGGTCGACGGCACCGTCATCGCCGAGGGTCGCGAGGTGACCGCGGATGTCCTCGCGGACGCCATGCAGGACGCGACCGAGGGCATGCGGGTTCAGCTCGCGACCTTCACCGCGAATGCGATGGATCACGTGGAGCGCGAGGCGGACACGATCCTCGACGGCGCCGGCCTTCCCGACGTCGGCCTGGACCTCGAGGGGCGTCACGTCGTGGTCGTCGCTCCCGGCTACCGCCACCGCGAGCAGATCGCCTCGATTCGGCGCTACATCCGCGACCATCGCCCCATCCTCATCGCGGTGGGGCATGCGGCCGATGCGACCCTCGAGCTGGCATCGGCACCCCACCTCATCATCGGCGACGTCGACGGAGTCGGGGACGATGCCCTGCGCTCCGCGGACCGCGTGCTGCTGCACGAGCCGCGGGGGGGCGCCTCCGGACAGGCCCGCATCGATGCGCTGGGCCTCGCCCACTCGGTGTCGGACTCGGCGCTGTCCTCGACGGCGCTCGCGATCCTGCTGGCGCACAACCAGGGAGCATCCGTGATCGTCACGGTGGGGGTCGAGTCCTCACTGCAGGACTACCTGGATACTTCCCAGGCCGACGCCTCCGGCACGTTCCTCGCGAGGTTGCAAGCCGGCACTAGCATCGTCGACGCGCCGGCGCTCGCACAGGTGTACCGGCACCGCTACTCGCCGCTGACGCTGGTGCTGCTCGTCGTCTCGGGGCTGCTCGCGCTCGCCGCGGCCGTCGGGTCGACGCCCGCCGGGCGGGCCTGGGCCGAAGACTTGTGGTCGACGGCCACCGCATGGATCGGAGGCGCATGATGAAGGATTTCCGCTACCACGTGGTGTCACTCATCGCGGTGTTCCTCGCTCTCGCGGTGGGAGTCGTGCTGGGATCCGGGCCGATGCGGGACGCGCTCGTGGGCGACCTGTCCGATCAGATCGCCAGCCTGGAGCAAGAGGCAGAATCGGCGCGCGCGGATGCGGACGCCGCCATGGCGCAGACCACCACGGCCCAGCAGTTCGCCGATGAGGCCGCACCGGCGCTGTTGTCGGACACGCTCACGGGGGTCTCCGTCGCGACAGTCGAGGTCGCGCAGCCCGCCCCGGAGGATGGCGCCGGCGTCCGCGATCGCCTGGTGCAGGCGGGCGCGACCGTGGCGGGAGAGATCGTGATCGAGGAGGCATGGGCGGACCCTGATCAGACTGCGTTCCGCTCGTCGCTCGCGTCCACCATGGCGCCCAACGTGGTGGGAGTCGACGCGGAGTCGTCGCCGTCGGCGGTGCTGTCGCACGCCCTCGCACAGGCGCTGATGCCGGGGCTGCTGCCGCCGGGATCCACCGAGGCAGACCTCGCCGACACCGACTTCCCCGACCCCGCCAACGCCGCGGAGCGCTCCGCGCTGCTGCTGGACCTGCTGGTGGAGGCCGACCTGGTCTCCGGCACCGCCACCGAGCCCATCGAGTCCTATGTGTTCGTCGCCGGCCCGGGAGCCTCGGACGAGGATGCGCGCGCCGAGCTGTCGGGCGCTCTTGCCGCGACCGCCGTGATCCTCGCCGAGTACACGCCAGGAGTGGCGGTGGCCTCTGGGCCCGACGCTCCCGGGGACCTGCCGAGCGCGGTGCAAAACTCTCCGGACGCATCGGCTGTCGTGGCGACTGTGGTCGAGGGCACCGACCAGTACGGTCAGATCACCGTGCCGCTCGCGGTGGCGCAGGCCTTCGCCGGCACCGTGGATCACTACGGACCGGGGGAGGGGCGCACGCTCGTTCCGAGGCCTCAGCCGTGACCGATCGATGACTCGTCGGCTGCGTCGCGGCTCACGCGCCGCGAATCGCTGTTAGTGTTGAAGCCCGTGGAGCGAACGCGATTCTCGTCCGGCACGGACCATGTCACCCGTCACATCTTTGTCACGGGAGGCGTAGTGTCCTCCCTCGGCAAAGGCCTTACTGCATCGTCCTTGGGGCGCCTCTTGCGTTCGCGCGGACTGCGCGTCACGATGCAGAAGCTCGATCCCTATCTCAATGTGGATCCGGGCACCATGAACCCCTTCCAGCACGGCGAGGTCTTCGTCACCGACGACGGTGCCGAGACCGACCTGGACATCGGTCACTACGAGCGATTCCTGGACGTGAAGCTGTCCGCCAGCTCCAACGTGACCACCGGACAGGTGTACTCGCAGGTGATCGCCAAGGAGCGGCGCGGCGAGTACCTGGGCGACACCGTCCAGGTCATCCCGCACATCACCGATGAGATCAAGCGCCGCATGCGCGATCAGGCCGGCCCCGAGTGCGACGTCATCATCACCGAGGTCGGCGGCACGGTGGGCGACATCGAGTCGCAGCCGTTCCTCGAGGCAGCGCGCCAGATCCGCCATGACGTCGGCCGCGACAACGTGTTCTTCCTGCACGTGTCGCTGGTGCCGTACATCGGCCCTGCGGGCGAGCTCAAGACCAAGCCCACTCAGCACTCGGTGGCGCAGTTGCGCTCGATCGGTATCCAGCCCGATGCGATCGTGTGCCGCGCGGATCGCGAGATCCCTCAGGCGATGAAGAACAAGATTGCGCTCATGTGCGACGTCGAGAACGAGGCGGTGGTCACCGCCAAGGACGCGCCCAGCATCTACGACATCCCGCGCGTGCTGCACTCCGAGGGGCTCGACGCATACGTGGTGCGCCGCCTCAACCTGCCCTTCCACGACGTCGAGTGGGGAGCGTGGCAGAAGGTCCTGGACCGCGTGCACCGCCCCGCGCACGAGGTCGAGGTCGCGCTGGTCGGCAAGTACATCGATCTTCCGGATGCGTACCTGTCCGTGGGGGAAGCGCTGCGCGCCGGTGGCTTCCACCACAACGCCAAGGTGAGCATCCGCTGGGTCGCCTCCGACATGTGCCAGACGCCCGAGGGCGCCGAGAAGCAGCTGGGCGGCGTGGACGCCGTGCTGGTGCCAGGAGGATTCGGCGTGCGTGGCGTGGACGGCAAGATCGGCGCGCTGCGCTGGGCCCGCGAGAACCGCGTGCCGACGCTCGGCATCTGCTTGGGGCTCCAGACCATGGTCATGGAGTACGCCCGCAACGTGTTGGGTCTCGAGGGCGCCTCGAGCTCCGAGTTCGATCCCGGCACCCCGCACCCTGTGGTGGCGACCATGGAGGAGCAGCACGAGTTCCTCGACGGCGCGGGCGACATGGGCGGCACGATGCGGCTGGGCGAGTACCAGGCCGTGCTCAAGGGCGGCTCAGTGGCCGCCGAGACGTACGGCACCACTGCGGTCGGCGAGCGCCACCGCCACCGCTACGAGGTCAACAACGCCTACCGCCAGCAACTCGAGGACGCGGGCCTGGTGGTGTCGGGGGAGTCTCCCGACCGCGAGCTCGTCGAGTTCGTCGAGTTGCCGCGCGAGACGCACCCGTACTACATCTCCACTCAGGCTCACCCCGAGTTCCTGTCACGCCCCACGAAGGCGCACCCGCTGTTCGCCGGGCTCATCGGCGCCGTGCTCACGGCCCGGGAGGCGGCGTCCTCCGTGGCCACCGAGCCTGCGCCCGCGTCCGCCTGATGGCGGATACTCTCGCGGACGTTCCCGGATCGCGCCCCGTTCTCGCCACCCACGAGCGCTTCCAGGGGCACGTGTGGGATGTCGCGAGCGACGAGGTTGACCTCGGCGAGTCCGGGGTCGTCACGCGCGACTACCTGCGCCACACCGGCGCTGTGGTGATCATCGCGCTCGACGACCAGGACCGTGTGTACCTGGTGCGTCAGTACCGCCATCCTGTGGGCGCCGAGTGCTGGGAGCCGCCTGCGGGACTGCTCGACGTGGGCGGCGAGGCCCCGGTCGATGCCGCGCGTCGCGAACTGCACGAGGAGGCGGACCTCACCGCGGACCAGTGGCACACGCTTGTGGACTACTGCCCGTCCGGCGGCTCCAGCTCCGAGACGGTGCGGGTGTTCCTCGCCCGCGGCATCGCGTCCGTCGCGGAGGCGGACCGTCACGAGCGCCGCGACGAGGAACGCGACATGATCGGCGCCTGGGTGCCTGTGGACGATGCGGTCGAGGCCGTCATGGATGGCCGCATTCGTTCCTCGTCGGCGGTAGCAGGCTTGCTGAGCGCGGATCGCGCGCGTCGCGACGGCTTCGCGACGTTGCGCGTGGCCGATGCGCCCTGGACGCGTCCGGAGGCGACCCGCCTGCAGCGGTGACGTGTCGTCAGCGCTGAGTGGTACCTAGCCGGGAGCGACGGGCGAACGGCGCGAGCTGAGTTTGTAGTGTGCCGCGGAATGAGCAGCGGTGAGCGCGCCCACTCCCACGAGGTGAAGCCCGACGAGCACCTCCGGCAGTCCGGTGAAGTACTGCGCATACCCGATGATGCCTTGGGCGAGAGTGACTGCCAGGAGAGCGACCCACGCGCGGCGAACCTCGTCCCGATCACCTTCAGACCGGTCGTGCCGCACCCGCCAGATGATCCACGCGAGTACGGCGACGAACGCCCACACCGCAAGTGCGTGGGCCCGCGCGATCAAGGCGGGATCGAGAGCGAGCCGCTCGGTCGCGTCGGCATCTCCGGAGTGCGGCCCCGCACCCGTGGTGAGGGCGCCGAGGATGAGCAGCACCACGAGAAGGAGAGAGGACACGCGAAGCGGCCACCGCATCGGCCGTCCGTCGCGCCGGGGGGCGCGTCGGTACTGCAGGGCCAGCCACACCGAGTACCAGACCAGCAGGGCGGACAGCAGCAGGTGCGGGGCGACCACCAGCGGGTGCAGGTCGACCAGCACAGTGATGCCGCCCACGACGGCCTGGATGATCACGCCGATCCCGGGCACGAGACCCAGCCACTTGAGGTCCGGACGGTTGCGCCACACAGCGATCGCGACGCCGAGGGCCACGATCACCAGCACGAAGGTGAGTAGCCGATTGCCGAACTCGACGGCGGGATGGAGCCAGTTCTCGGCGTAGAACTCGGGGGTGAATCGGCCCGGCTCGCAGTGCGGCCACGTCGAGCATCCCAGTCCTGATCCGGTAAGGCGCACCACACCGCCGGTGACGATGATGCCTGCCTGGGCTATCACGTTCGCGATCGTGAAGCCGCGACCGTGCCGCGCGACGAAGTCGAGGAGGCGGGTGAGCACGAAACCATCCTAGATCGCGCTCCCGGGCGGCCTTGCCACGCTCGCGCCCCTCGTCAGAGGTGACCAAGGTACGGCGAGAACGGCGCTGACAGGCGTCGAAGTGACCAACTCTGGGGAATTACGCAACACCCAAGTTAGGTATCCCTTGCTTGCGGGGAACTATTTCGGCAACGAAACTGTTCACTGGACGGAAGGAGTGACACTTGGGCAACGACACCACCCGGGACCGTGTTCTGGGCCTGATCGCCACCGCCGGTCCCATCACCGCCTCGACCCTCGCGGTCGAGCTCGGCGTGACCTCGGCTGGGGTGCGACGGCACCTTGGCGCGCTCTCCGAGTCCGGACTGATCGAGGAGCACGAGCCTGCGGGCACGCATGTTCGCGGTCGCGGACGACCGGCCAAGTCCTACGTCGCCACCACCGAGGGCCAGCAGTCGCTTGCGACGGCGTACACCTCGGTCGCGGTCGACGCCATGGGCTTCATGCGCGAGCACGGCCAACTCGATGAGTTCGTCGCGGCCAAGTCGGCCGAACTCGAGCTCGCGCTCTCGGCCGCCGTCCCCGCCGGAGCGCCGATGTCCGAGCGTGTCGCCGCGCTCTCGGGCGCACTCGCCGAAAGGGGCTTCGCCACCTCCGTGCGGCCCGGCCCCGGCGGCTACACCGTCCAGCTGTGCCAGGGGCACTGCCCCATCCAGTCCATCGCCGAGGAGGCACCGGAGTGGTGCGAGGCCGAAACCCGCGTCTTCTCCCGCGTTCTCGACGTCCACGTCCAGCGCCTGTCCACCCTGGCAGGCGGCGCCCACGTGTGCACCACAACCATCCCCGTCGCAGCAGCGGCGGTCAAGGAAGGATGACAATGAGCACTCCCACCGACAAGGCCCCCACGCAGACCGACGAGGAGATCATCGACTCGATCGGTTCGTACGAGTTCGGATGGCACGACTCGGACGCCGCCGGCGCGATCGCGGCTCGCGGCATCTCTGATGACGTCGTGCGCAACATCTCGGCGCTGAAGGACGAACCCGAATGGATGCTGAACCAGCGTCTCAAGGGCTACAAGCTGTTCGGCAAGAAGCCGATGCCGCACTGGGGCTCCGACCTCTCCGGCATCCACTTCGACAACATCAAGTACTTTGTGCGCTCGACCGAGAAGCAGGCCACCAGCTGGGAGGACCTGCCCGACGACATCAAGCGCACGTACGACAAGCTCGGCATCCCCGAGGCCGAGAAGCAGCGCCTGGTCTCCGGCGTCGCCGCGCAGTACGAGTCCGAGGTCGTCTACCACCAGATCCGCGAGGACCTGGAGGAAAAGGGCGTCATCTTCATGGACACCGACACTGCGCTCAAGGAGCACCCTGAGCTCTTCGAGCAGTACTTCGGCACCGTGATCCCCGCTGGCGACAACAAGTTCGCCGCGCTCAACACGGCCGTGTGGTCCGGCGGATCCTTCGTGTACGTCCCCCCGGGCGTGCACGTCGACATCCCGCTACAGGCCTACTTCCGCATCAACACGGAGAACATGGGCCAGTTCGAGCGGACGCTGATCATCGCGGACGAGGGCTCGTACGTGCACTACGTCGAGGGCTGCACCGCGCCGATCTACACGTCCGACTCGCTGCACTCCGCAGTCGTCGAGATCATTGTGAAGAAGAACGCACGCGTGCGCTACACGACCATCCAGAACTGGTCGAACAACGTGTACAACCTCGTCACCAAGCGCGCCACGGCCGCTGAGGGCGCCACCATGGAATGGGTCGACGGCAACATCGGCTCGAAGGTCACCATGAAGTACCCGGCGATCTGGCTGCTCGGCGAGCACGCTCGCGGCGAGACGCTGTCGATCGCCTTCGCCGGCGAGGGCCAGCACCAGGACGCGGGCGCCAAGATGGTGCACGCGGCCCCCAACACCTCGAGCTCGATCGTCTCCAAGTCGGTGGCGCGCGGCGGCGGTCGCACCAGTTACCGCGGTCTCGTCCAGGTGCTCGAGGGCGCCAAGGGCTCCAAGTCCAATGTGCTGTGCGACGCGTTGCTCGTCGACCAGATCAGTCGCTCGGACACGTATCCCTACGTGGACGTGCGCGAGGACGACGTCAGCATGGGCCACGAGGCATCCGTGTCCAAGGTGTCCGAGGACCAGTTGTTCTACTTGATGTCCCGAGGCATGACCGAGACCGAGGCCATGGCCATGATCGTGCGCGGGTTCGTCGAGCCCATCGCGCGCGAGCTGCCGATGGAGTACGCGCTCGAACTGAACCGCCTCATTGAACTGCAGATGGAAGGATCCGTCGGTTGACCGTCACCGATCACACCCAAGCCACCACTGACGCCGCGCACACGCACGGCCTCGCCGCCTCCGTGCCCGACGCGTCGCGTGCGGA
The DNA here is from genome assembly GCF_048553575.1 of Demequina ureilytica. NCBI lineage: Bacteria > Bacillati > Actinomycetota > Actinomycetes > Micrococcales > Demequinaceae > Demequina > Demequina ureilytica. Next base: position 110,898 of record NZ_JBLZIE010000003.1, read on the forward strand.
CCGCCCCACGTCCTTCGACGTGGACGCGTTCGCGATGCCGACCGGGCGCGAGGAGGACTGGCGGTTCTCCGCCGTCCGTGACCTCGCACCCGTCCTCGCGGACGTCGAGGCCGGCGGCACGCTGGACTGGGATGTCCCCGACCTCCCCGAAGGCGTCACGCTGACCGACCTGGACGCGGCAAGCGCACGTGAGCGCTCCGTCCGCGCCCCGGGCGACCGCGCATCGGCCGTCGCCGCTGCCCACTCCGGTGGCGCGAAGGTGCTGGCGATCGCGCCGGGCACCATCGTGGACAAGCCCATCACCATCACGGTGACCGGGCACGGCGCCGACGCTCGCGGCCATCTGCTGGTCGAGGCCGGCACCAACTCCGAGGCCGCGGTCGTCATCGAGCGCAAGGGCTCGGCGACGTACTCCGAGTTCGTCTCGGTGGATCTGGCCGCCAACGCGGGGCTCAAGTTGGTCCTGCTCCAGATGTGGGAGGCCGATGCGGTCCACGCCGGAGAGGTCGTCGCCCGGCTCGGGCGTGACTCGCGCTTGCGCGGATCGGTCGTCACTCTGGGCGGCAAGGTCGTTCGCCTCAACACCTCGGTGGCATTCGCCGGCGAGGGTGCCCGGGTGGACCTGTTCGGCCTCTACTTCGCCGACTCCGGCCAGCACCAGGAGCACCAGCTGTTCGTCGATCACGCGGTGCCGCGCTGCACCTCGCGCGTCACCTACAAGGGTGCGCTCGCGGGAGCCACGGCTCGCACCGTGTGGATCGGCGATGTGCTGATCCGCAAGGAGGCCGAGGGCACCGACACCTACGAGCTCAACCGCAACCTGGTGCTCTCCGACGGCGCGCGTGCCGACTCGGTGCCGAACCTCGAGATCGAGACCGGCGAGATCGCGGGAGCAGGACACGCGTCCGCGACCGGCCGTTTCGACGACGAGCAAATGTTCTACCTGCGCTCGCGCGGCATCTCTGAGGACCTCGCCCGCAAGCTCGTGGTGCGCGGCTTCTTCGCGGACCTCGTGCAGGAGATCGGCGTTCCCGAGGTCGAGGAGGGCCTCATGAAGGCGATCGAGCTCGAGCTCGAGCACGTCAACGAGGAGCTCTCGGAGGACTCGCATGGCTGAGCAGTACGCGTGCGACGTCACGTCCCTTGAGCCGGGCGCTGCCCTGCAGACCGAGCTCACCCTCGCTGACGGCACGGACACGCCGGTGGCCATTGCGCGGTCCAGCGACGGCGACTACTACGCCATCGGCGGCATGTGCACGCATGGCGAGGTGCCGCTCGGCGAGGGCGATGTCGACGGCACTCACGTCGAGTGCTGGGCGCATGGCAGCAGGTTCGACCTCCGCACGGGCGTGCCGGATGAGCTGCCCGCAGTCGAGCCCGTACCGACGTACCCCGTCCGCATCGACGGCGAGCGAGTGCTCGTCGACGTCGACAACCCCCTGACTTCTTAAAGATTCGGAGAATCATGAGCACCCTGGAAATCAAGAACCTCCACGTGAGCGTGGACACCCCTGAGGGCACCACGGAGATCCTCAAGGGCGTGAACCTCACCATCAACTCCGGTGAGACCCACGCCATCATGGGCCCCAACGGCTCCGGCAAGTCCACGCTGGCCTACTCGGTCGCAGGTCACCCCAAGTACCAGATCACCGAGGGCGAAGTCCTTCTCGACGGCGAGAACGTGCTCGACATGAGCGTCGACGAGCGCGCCAAGGCCGGGCTGTTCCTCGCGATGCAGTACCCGGTCGAGGTCCCCGGCGTCTCGGTGTCGAACTTCCTGCGCACCGCCAAGACCGCGCTCGACGGCGAGGCCCCCAAGCTGCGCCACTGGGTCAAGGACGTGAAGTCCTCCATGGAGGCGCTGCGCATGGACCCCGCGTTCGCCGAGCGCAACGTCAACGAAGGGTTCTCCGGCGGCGAGAAGAAGCGCCACGAGATCCTCCAGATGGAGCTCCTGCAGCCCAAGATCGCGATCCTCGACGAGACTGACTCCGGCCTGGACGTGGATGCGTTGCGGATCGTGTCCGAGGGTGTGAACCGCGTCAAGGAGAGCACCGGCCTGGGCGTCATGATGATCACGCACTACACCCGGATCCTGCGTTACATCAAGCCCGACTTCGTGCACGTGTTCGTGAACGGACGCATCGCCGAGGAGGGCGGCCCCGAGCTCGCCGAACAGCTCGAGGCCGAGGGCTACGACCGGTTCCTGGCGAGCGCCTAAGGACTGACCGCCATGCTGCTGCCCGATCTTCGCGAGGACTTCCCGCTCCTGACCCGCACGGTCAGGAACGGGAAGCCGCTCGTGTACCTGGATTCGGGAGCGACGTCGCAGAAGCCGCGCGTGGTGCTCGACGCCGAACGGGAGTTCTACGAGAACCACAACGCCGCCGTCCAGCGCGGTGCGCACCTGCTCGCGGAGGAGGCCACCGGCCTGTTCGAGGCGGCACGCGCCGACGTGGCGACCCTCGTGGGCGCCGCACATGACGAGATCGTGTGGGCGGAGAACGCCACCGCCGCGCTTAACCTGGTCGCCAGCGGGATCGGCAACGCCTCCGCCGGCATCGGGGGCTCGGAGGCCGAGCGCTTCCGCATCGGGCCCGGCGACGAGATCTGCGTCACCGAGACCGAGCACCACGCCAACCTCGTGCCGTGGCAGGCTCTCGCGACCCGCACCGGCGCGACGCTCAGATGGATCCCGGTCGACGACGACGGCCGAATGATCCTCGATGAGTTGGACGAGGTGGTGAACGAGCGCACCAAGGTGCTCGCGTTCACCCACGTCTCCAACATCACGGGCGTCATCTCGCCGGTCTCCGCATTGGTGGCGCGCGCCAAGTCCGTGGGTGCTCTCACGGTGCTCGACGCCTGCCAGTCCGTGCCGCACATCCCCGTGGACGTCGCGGCGCTCGACGTGGACTTCATGGCGTTGAGCGCGCACAAGATGCTCGGTCCCACCGGCATCGGCGCGCTGTACGGCCGCAAGGAGCTGCTCGATGCCCTGCCACCGAGCATCTTCGGCGGCGGGGCGGTGAAGACCGTCCACATGGAGCAGACCACGTGGCTCGAGGCGCCGATGCGCTTCGAGGCCGGCACCCAGCCCGTCGCCCAGGCGGTCGGCATGGGGGCCGCGGCCCGGTACCTGATGAACATCGGGATGGACAAAGTCGAGGCTCACGAGCGCGAGATCGCGACCATCCTTCGCGGTGGAGTCGCCGAGATCCCCGGCGTGCGCCTGCTCGGGCCCGTCGGCGAGCCGGATGTCCGCGACGTCATCGCCGTGGCCGCCGTCGCGGTCGACGGCGTGCACACTCACGACGTGGGCCAGGTGCTGGACGATTCCGGCATCGCGGTCCGCGTGGGGCACCACTGCGGTCAGCCGCTGCACCGGCGGTTCGGCCTCACGGGCTCGACCCGCGCAAGCGCGCATGTCTACACGACCCCGGACGACGCCCGTGCCTTTGTCGAGGCACTCGCGACCGTCCCTGCATTCTTTGGAGTGAGAGCATGAGCACCACCAGCGGCTCCAGCGGACTGGAGCAGATGTACCAGCAGGTCATCATGGATCACGCCCGGGCGCCTCACGGCCGCGGGCTCGTGGACCTCGACCTGCCGGCCACGGGGGAGTCCCACCAGGTCAACACCACCTGTGGCGACGAGATCCGCCTGCGCGTAGGACTCGACGGCGACCGCATCTCGTCGCTGTCGTGGGAGGGTCAGGGCTGCTCGATCTCCCAGGCGTCCGTCTCCGTGCTGCACGAGCTCGTCGAGGGCGAGTCCCTGGCCGAGGCCGACATCACGATGGACGCCTTCCGGGAGCTCATGCAGTCCAAAGGCGAGCCTCTGGACGAGACCAAGGAAGACCTCCTCGGCGACGCCACGGCGTTCGTCGGAGTGGGCAAGTATCCGGCACGCATCAAGTGCGCCATGCTGGGATGGATGGCGTTCAAGGACGCTGTGATCCAGGCACGAAAGGACGAATCATGACCGAGACCAAGACTCCCGCGAACGCGGCGGACGTCGAAGAGGCCATGCGCGACGTGATCGATCCCGAGCTGGGGATCAACGTCGTCGACTTGGGGCTCGTGTACGGCGTCTCGCTAGACGAGAACCAGCACGCCGTCATCGACATGACGCTCACCTCCGCGGCCTGCCCGCTGACAGATGTGCTCGAGGACCAGACCGGACAGGCTCTCGAAGGAATCGTCGACGGGTTCCGCATCAACTGGGTGTGGATGCCGCCGTGGGGCCCCGACAAGATCACCGACGACGGCCGCGAGCAGCTCCGCGCTCTCGGCTTCAACGTCTAAGCAAGCCACACAGCCCTCGGGCCCTGCGCGTCACGTACGCGCGGGGCCCTTGGTGTGTGCGCTGTCGTCCGCGGAGGACGACAGCAGGTCGAAGGCCTCTTGGCTCGACAGCTCCTCGGCGGCCGATGCGCTGGCGCGGTTCTTGCGCCTGGCTCGCCTGTCCTTGCGCGTGCGGCGGGACTCCCGCGCCTCCTCGCCGATCCCTCGTGCGTGCAGGGCCTGCCCGAGCTGGAGAGAGAAGCCCACCGTGCGGGTGGTGGTGGGAAACACGACCGCTCGGATAGACCGATCGAGCCCGCGCGCACGCGCGGCCTGGCGGGACTCGAGATACATCCGCGCCACCTCCGGCAGCGCCCGCAACATGAGCGCGAACATCAGTCCCAGGGTCTCCGGCGGCAGCAGGAACCGAATGGGTCTGGCCGCCCATGACACGAAGTCGAGCATGGCCTCCATCGATGTGGAGCTGGTCACGGCAAGCGCGAGTGCGACGATGCCGATCAGGTCCGCGGAGATGTCGATCGCGCGCGTGAAGTCGCCACGCCACAGGTGAAGCGCCGAGCTCAGTGCGGCGACGACGACCGTGCCGACCAGCGCGAGCACCGTGGCGCGTGCCGGCGGCTCGGTGCTGATGAGGAGCAGCACACACGCGCACATGATGCCCACCGACGTCACCGGGTCGCCGATGGCGATGGTGACGATCGCGAGCGCGACGAGCATCAGCACCTTGAACCACGCCGGTGCTGAGTGGAGAGGCGTGCGGCGCGGCCGGTACAGGCCGAGCATCGTGATCACGCGGAGTCCCTCCGCACACGGCCGAACATCAGGTCGCGGTAGTACGCGACGGCGTCCACGGGGGAGCCGTCGAACGCCACGGCACCGTCGTCGATGACGAGCGTCCGTTCGGCGCGTGCGGCGGAGTCGAGGTCGTGGGTGACCTCGATGAGCTGCACCGGCAGCGATCGCAGCAGCGACCCGATGTGCGCGCGCCAGCGCAGGTCAAGCAGCGTCGTCGGCTCGTCGGCGACCAGCACCCGCGGAGTGACCGCGAGCACCCCGGCCATCGCGAGCAGCTGACGCTGGCCGCCTGACAGCGCGCTGACGGACACGTCGGCACGGTCTCCCAGGCCGATCTCCTCGAGAGCGGCCAGAGCGGCGGCGGTGCGCTCGTGCTTGTCCTTGATGGTGCGCCGTAGCGACAGCATCACGTCCTCGATGGCCGTGGGCATGATCAGCTGCGCGGAAGGGTCGGTGAACAGGAACCCGACCATGCGGCGCACGCGGGGCCCGTCCTTGGCGACGTCGAGCCCCTCGACCTCCACCGAGCCCTCCGACGGCAGGACGAGTCCGTTGATGAGCCGCACGAGTGTGGACTTGCCGCCGCCGTTGGCGCCGACGATGGAGATGTGCTGCTCAGTGAGCGTCAGACTCGTCGGCGCGAGGATGGGCACACCGGAATCGGGCGCGACAACCGCCGCCCCCTTGAATTCGATCATGCGTCAAGGCTAAGCGGTCGCGGGCGTTTCGCGCGTCACGGAGCCGGTCCGGAGTGCGGGGGCGGGCATCAGCTGAGGGTAGGCCCGGTGGATGACGGCCGCCGCGAGCGCCGCGAGCAGCACCTTGACGAGGTCTCCGGGCAGGAACGGCACCACGCCCACCGTCAGCGCGTTCGCGCATCCCTCCGAGACGGTCCAGAGGTTGTCGCAGCCCGCAGGCGGCAGGACGGGCAGCCCGGTGCGTGCAGCGAGCCACGGGACACCCACCGCGTAGATGACCGGTATCGACACGAGCCCGGGTCCAAGAAGCGCGAGGAACGTGAGGGGACCGCGGCGGCGGCGCCACGTCACCAAGGCCCCGACGACGATGGCCGCGGCCAGCATGCCGATCAGGTATCCACCCGTGGGGCCTGCGAACACGCTCGGGCCTGATCGGAAGTTGGCGAAGATGGGCGCGCCGGCCAGTCCCACGACGAGGTACAGCGACATCGCCGCTGCCGCGCGCCACGGGCCGAGCGACAGCGCCGCGAGCACCACCGCGAAGGTCTGCAGCGACAGCGGTACGCCGAATGCGAGGGTGACCTCGGGCACCGCGGTGGACGCCGCGATGAACGCGGCGAAGACTGCGACCAGCGCGATGGTCGGGCCGTTCAGGTGGCGGTGCATGAGGTTCCCCTCCTCTGGGACAATGGTTTCCAAGCGCACACGCTACTGGCGAGGACACTCGTGTCTGGCCGTGTGCAGAATCTCTGTGGAAACCCCACAACATTCACGACACCACTCGGAGGAACGTTCGTTGATCGCCGCCCAGGAACTCGAGATGCGCATCGGCGCAAGGGTGCTGCTGCACCCCACGTCGTTCCACGTGAACGCCGGCGACCGCATCGGCCTGGTGGGACGTAACGGAGCCGGAAAGACCACGCTGACCAAGATCCTCGCGGGGGAGGACCTGCCGTCGTCGGGCAAGGTCGTCACCAAGGGGCTCATCGGCTACCTGCCACAGGACCCGCGCACCGGGGACCTCGAGCAGCTCGCGATGGACCGGATCCTCGCTGCGCGCGACCTGGCCGGCATCGCGGGCAAGATGCGCGCGGGCGAGCAGGCCATGGCGAGCGAGGACGACGCCGTGCGCGACAAGGCGATGGAGCGCTATCCCCAGCTGGAGGAGCGGTTCCGCGCCGCAGGCGGATATGCGGCCGAGGCCGAGGCCTCCCGCATCGCCGCCAACCTGGGGCTGGACGACCGCGTGCTCGCTCAGGAGGTGGGCGTCCTGTCCGGTGGCCAGCGCCGCCGCGTCGAACTCGCCCGGGTGCTGTTCTCCGGCGCCGAGACCCTGCTGCTGGACGAGCCCACCAACCACCTCGATGCGGACTCCATCGCGTGGCTGCGTGACTTCCTGGTCCAGTACTCCGGCGGATTGATCGTGATCTCTCACGACGTGTCCCTGGTGCGCGCGACCGTCAACAAGGTGTTCCACATGGACGCCAACCGCGGCGTGCTCGAGCAGTACGCCATGGGGTGGGACCTCTACCTCCAGCAGCGCGAGGACGACGAGAAGCGCCGCCACCGCGAGCGCCGCAACGCGGAGAAGAAGGCGGGGGAGCTGCTCGCGCAGGCGGACAAGATGCGTGCCAAGGCCTCCAAGGCCGTCGCCGCACAGAACATGGCCAAGCGTGCCGAGCGGCTGCTCTCCGACACCGCGGACACGCGCCAGAGCGAGAAGGTCGCATCGCTGCGCTTCCCCACGCCCGCGCCGTGCGGCAAGACGCCGTTGCGTGCGTACGAGCTGTCGAAGTACTACGGGTCTCTCGAGGTCTTTACCGACGTGGAACTCGCGATCGACCGTGGGTCCAAGGTGGTCGTGCTGGGCCTGAACGGTGCCGGCAAGACCACGCTGCTGCGCCTGCTGAGCGGCGTCGAGACCCCGGACACTGGGTACATCGAGGCCGGCCACGGGCTCAAGCTCGGGTACTACGCGCAGGAGCACGACATGCTCGACATGGACGCGACCGTGGGCCAGAACATGGCCCACGCCGCTCCCGACCTCGGCGAGACCGAGGTGCGCAAGGTGCTCGGCTCCTTCCTGTTCAGCGGCGACGACGCGGACAAGCCGGCGCGCGTGCTGTCCGGCGGCGAGAAGACCCGGCTCGCGCTTGCGACGCTCGTGGTCAGCCAGGCGAACGTGCTGCTGCTCGACGAGCCCACCAACAACTTGGACCCGGCCTCTCGCGCCGAGATCCTCAATGCGCTGAACTCGTACGAGGGCGCCGTGGTGCTGGTGACGCACGACGAGGGCGCCGCGGAGGCGCTCGAGCCCGAGCGCGTGCTGCTGCTTCCCGACGCGGACGAGGACCTCTGGAACGACTCCTACCGCGACCTGATCGCGCTGGCCTGACCGGCACGCGCTACAGCGCGTCCTCGATCTCTTCGTCTGACGGCGCCTTGCGGCGACGCCGCCGCCCGGCCGATGCGCGGGCTGGCTCGGGTTGCCCAGTCTCGTCGTGCCCGGTGTCGTCAGGCCCGGTGTCGTGGTGCGCAGGGGGGCCGGGAGCCGCCTCGCCGACGGCGGGGTGAGCGCCCGCCACCTGCCGGTCTCTGCGCAACAGCAGCACCCCGCCCACAGGCGCCATCGCGGCGAACAGCCACCACTGCCACGCGTAGGACAGGTGCGGGCCAACGGACAGGTTCGGCAGCGGCACAGGCTCGCCGACGGGGGTCTCTGCGCATCCTTCGTCGCCGCAGATCTCGCGCAGCATGCCGTAGCCGGGTATCGGATCTCCCGCAGGCTCTGGCAGCTGCTCCGGCGTGATGCGCGTGATGCTGTCGCCGGCGCCCTTGCCGTCGTCGGGCTCCCACTCGCGCAGGACCGCGGTAACGGTGACCCGCTCGTCTGCGTCGAGCGCCGGCACCGCAGGATCCTCGGTGGACTGCGGCTGGCGGATCCACCCCAGGTCGACCAGGAAAGACTGTCCGTCGTCGGTGTCGAGCCACGCGAGGTACTGCCACGCGGGAATGCTGTTGACCGGGCGGGTGCGCAGCACGGTCAGCGACTCCGCGTCGAAGGTGCCCGTCGCGGTCACCATCCGCCACTGTGCGCCGTCGGGAAGAGCGGCGCCATCCGGAGAAGCCGCGCTCTCGGCCAGCATCGTCGCGTCGGCCGGAACCACTTCGCCCACGGGCACCGGATCGAGGTGCGCGGACGCCTCGAAGTCCGCGACCGCATCGGCCCGCTCGACGTGCCGCCCGTACTGCCACATGCCGAGCAGGACTGCGACGGCGGAGACGGCCAGCGCGATCGCCATCGTGAGGGCGATGCGCAGCACACTCGGGCGGCGGGCGGAGGACACCACACGATGCTAGCCGCCACCGGCACGCCTTCTGGTGCCTCGCCCGCGCGGCCATTCGCGCTACCGTGGCGCACATGACTCGACACGTGCTTGTGACCGGGGCGAACCGCGGCATCGGCCGCGCGATCGCCGAATCCTTCGTCTCCGCCGGCTATACGGTGAGCTCGATCCACCGCAGCGGCGAGCTGCCCGACGGCGTGGACGGCGAGAAGGCCGACATCACCGACACGGACGCCGTCAACGCCGCGTTCGACGCGCTCGAGGAACGTCACGGCCGCGTCGAGGTGCTGGTCGCGAACGCCGGCATCACGCGCGACGGCCTGCTCATGCGGATGTCCGACGAGGACTTCGAGGCAGTCCTGAACACGAACCTCACCGGTACCTTCCGGTGCGTGCGCCGCGCCACTCAGTCGATGGTGCGCCAGCGGTTCGGGCGGATCGTGCTCGTCGGCTCCGTGGTGGGCCTTATGGGCAACCCAGGACAGGTCAATTACTCGGCCTCGAAGTCCGCGCTCGTCGGCATGGCGCGGTCCATCACCCGCGAGGTCGGTTCGCGCGGCATCACCGCGAACGTCATCGCACCCGGATTCATCGCTACCGACATGACCGACGAGCTGGGCGAGGCCACTGTCAAGCAGTACGAGGCGAACATCCCCGCCAAGCGGTTCGGCACCACCGAGGACGTGGCCGCGGCGGCGCTGTACCTCGCCTCGGACGGCGCGGGCTACGTGTCGGGGGCCGTGATCCCGGTCGACGGCGGACTGGGGATGGGCCACTGACGGCTGTGCATCAGACGGTCGGCACGGTCTCCTCGTCGGGCGCGCCCGCAGCCTCGTCCCCCGCGACGTAAGCGGGGGAGGCCACGGCCTGATTGGCGTGGCGCCAGCGGGTGACGCCGGCCATGAGGTGATACGTGACGAGCGCCGCGGCAGTCCCCAGCACGATCCCGCCGAACGTCATGTCGCCGGCCGTCACCGTGTAGTCGGCGGCGCCGATGACGATCGCCACCCCCGCGGGCATCAGGTTCACCGGATTGCCGAAGTCCACGGCTCCTTGGGCCCAGATCCGCGCGCCGAGCACGGCGATCATGCCGAACAGGACCGTCGCGAGGCCGCCGAGCACACCTGGCGGGGTGGCGGCGATCAGGGCCCCGAACTTGGGCGACAGGCTGAGCAGCAGCGCGAAGAGCGCGGCGAACCAGTACGCCGCCGTCGAGTACACCCGGGTGGCAGCCATCACGCCGATGTTCTCGGCATACGTGGTGGTCCCCGAGCCGCCGCCCAGGCCCGCGATGGTCGTGGCGACGCCGTCGGCGAGCAGCGCGCGGCCGGTGACCGGGTCCAGGTCGTCCCCGGTCATCGCCGACACCGACTTCACGTGACCGATGTTCTCGGCGATCAGCACGAACAGCACGGGCACGAACATCGCCAGCACCGAGATGTCGAACTGCGGCGTGTGGAAGTCGGGCAGACCCACCCACGACGCCTCGCCGACGGTTGACAGGTCGTACTCGCCCCGCAGCGCCGCGACCACGCCACCGACCGCCGTTCCCAGCAGGATCGACAGCCGGCCGAGGATGCCCGTGAACAGCACGGTGATGAGTACCACCGCGAGACCCGAGACGAGCGCGGTGCCCACCGAGGCCTGCACCATGCCCCACGCGGCCGGCGCGAGGTTGAGTCCGATCAACATGACGATCGCACCGGTCACCACCGGGGGCATTGTCAGCTCGATCCACCGGGTGCCCGCCACATGCACCACCACGCCCACCGCAGCAAGCAGCAGGCCCGTCATCACGAGCCCGCCGAGCGCGACGCCCATGCCGCCCGCGCCCATGGCTGCGGTGATGGGCGCAATGAACGCGAAGCTGGACCCCACGTACGAGGGCAGCCGGTTCCCGGTGATGAGCAGGAAGATCACCGTGCCCACGGCGGAGAAGAAGATCGTCGCGGTGGGAGGAAATCCGGTGAGCACGGGCACGATGAAGGTCGAGCCGAACATCGCGAGCACGTGCTGCGCGCCGATGCCGATGGTGCGAGGCCACGTGAGTCGCTCGCGAGGGCGCACAGCGCCGTCAGCGGCGATGGAGCGGCCGTCGCCGTGCAGGGTCCAGGACATCAGGGTCATCGTCTCTCCTCGGGTGGCGTGGCGCGCCGGCGTGCGGCCCGCGCATAATCTAGCGACTGGTGGGACGCGCGAGTGGGACCGTCGACCCGTGCCACGCTGGGCGGCGCTCAGCCGCTAGGCTTCATGCCCAGGAGGCAACACATACATGGGCATGCTCGACGGCAAGAACATTCTGGTGACCGGCGTCCTCACTGAGGGCTCGATCGCGTTCGAGGTGGCACGGCTGTGCCAGGACCAGGGCGCGACCGTGGTCCTGTCCGGGATGGGCCGCACCCTCAAGATCACGCAGGCGATGGGCCGCCGGTTGCCGGTGACGGCGCAGGTCGTGGAGCTCGACGTCACCGATCCCGAACACCTCGCATCGCTCGCGGACCAGGTGCGCGAGCACGTGCCGCACCTGGATGGCGTGGTGCACTCGATCGGCTTCGCGCCGCAGTCCGTCATGGGCGGGAACTTCATGTCGGGGGAGTGGGAGGACGTGGCCACTGCCATGCACATCTCTGCATACTCCCTCAAGGCGCTCGCGCAGGCCGCGCTGCCCCTGATGACCCAGGGCGGTTCAATCGTGGGCCTCACTTTCGACGGCCGCTTCGCGTGGCCCGTCTATGACTGGATGGGCGTCGCGAAGGCCTCCTTCGAAGCCGTGAGCCGCTACCTCGCGCGCGACCTGGGCCCGCAGGGCATCCGCTGCAATCTCGTCTCGGCGGGCCCCCTCAAGACCACGGCCGCCCGCAACATCCCCGGATTCGACCAGATGGAGGGCGTGTGGTCCGACCGCGCGCCCCTCGGCTGGGACTCCGAGGCCACCGAGCCGACGGCCCGCGCCGTCACCGCGCTGCTGAGCGACTGGTTCCCCGCCACCACCGGCGAGATGATCCACGTCGACGGCGGCGTCCACGCGATGGGACAGTAGAGACATGCCCACTTTGATCATTGCCCGACATGCCAAGGCTGAGGCTCCCGCGCCCGGCCTTCAGGACATGGACCGCACGCTGGCCCTGATCGGCCGCAAGGCGTCCACCAAGCTTGGCGAGGAGATCTCCGCGGCAGGCATCACGCCCGAGCTCGCGCTGGTGTCTCCCGCGACCCGCACACAGCAGACCTGGAAGCTGATGTCCGGCGCCCTCCCCAAGTGCGAGAGCCGCTCGGTCGACGGGTTGTACGAGACGGATACCGACGGCCTCGTGGAGATCGTGAGATCGATCGAGGGAGTGGACACCGCGATCCTCGTGGGCCACGAGCCCACGTCATCGGCGGCGTGCGCCTTCCTCGCGGGCCACGGGTCCGACACGACCGCACTTAAGCGCATCGCGCATGGGCTGCCCACCGGCACCGCCGCCGTGCTCGAGTTCGACGGCACGTGGGCGGAGCTCGGCTCGCGCAAGGCGCGCCTCACCGTGGTGCTCTCTGGCCGGGACGTCTGACCGCGCCCATTCCCGCCGCATCCCCGCGCGCGACCCGCTAGGTCGCCGTCGTGAGCACGCCGCCATCGGCGCGCAATGCGGCACCGTTGGTGGCCGACGAGACGGGGCTCGCGAGGTAGACGGCGAGGGCCGCAATCTCTTCTGGATCGATGAACCTCTCGAGGAGCGACGTCCGGCTGCCGGCGATCAGCGTTCCCTTCAGCGTCTTCTCGGAAACGCCCTGGGACTCCGCGATCTGCCGGACCGTGGACGCCACACCCGCAGAGTAGGTGGGGCCGCCCAGGATCGTGTTGACCGTGACGTCGGTACCGCGCGTGAGTTTGGCCAATCCATTGCTGAGCGCGACGACGGCCGCCTTGGTTGCGCCGTAGTGGATCATGTTCGCCGGCACGTCGACGCCGGACTCGCTGCTGATGAAGATGATGCGACCGGTACCGCGGGAGAGCATGCGGGGCAGACTGTGGCGCGACAGCCGTACCCCGCTCATCACGTTCACCTCGACGTATTGCGCCCAGTCGGAATCGGACACGTCCGCGAACTCCTTCACCTCGAACTCGCCGACGTTGTTCACCAAGATGTCGATCTCGCCCAGGTCGCGCAGCAGCGACCCGACCTGGCTCGCCACCGAGAGATCTGCGGGCAGCGCGCTGACCACGGCGCCCGGCACTGCTGCGCGCAGCCGCGCGGCCGCCGCGTCCACGCGTGCGGCGTCCCGTCCGTTGAGGATCACCTCGGCGCCTTCGGCCGCGAGTCCGGCCGCGATGGCGAAGCCGATCCCTTGGGTCGACCCGCTGATGAAAGCCCTGCTGTGATCGAGGCGCATGTCCATGCTTGCTGCTCCGCTCTTCGGTCCCGTGGTTGGCACGGGCATGACTTGACTGATCAAGTGAACAGTAGGTGCGTTGACTTGACTCGTCAAGTCAACCGGGAGGGTGAGAGCGTGAGACTCGCGTAGTCTGCTGCCATGTCCGACAACCCCAGCATGGCGTCGCTCGGCGACGACGATCTCGAGACGTGGGCCGCCGTCGCGACCATGCTGGAATGGCTGCCAGCCGCTCTCGACGCGCAGTTGCAGCACGATGCTGGTCTAACCCACTTCGAGTACGGGATCCTCTACGCACTGCGAGCCGAGGACGAGCGACGGCTGCGGATGAGCACGCTCGCACAGTATTCGAACAGCTCTCTCTCGCGCTTGTCGCGGGCAGCCACCAGGCTCGAGGCGAAGGGGTGGATGAGGCGCGAGCCGGATCCGGCCGACGGTCGCTTCACGCTCGCGTTCCTGACCGATTCAGGTGCTCGGACCGTGGAGGCCGCGGCACCGGGTCATGTCGAGCTTGTCCAGCAGGTGGTGTTCGACCCGCTCACCAAAGCCCAGACCCGCCATCTGGGCGACATCAGCCGCCGGATCCTGGGTGCGATCCGGGTCGAAGGGGGCTGGCAGCCTCCGCGGGACTGACCGCTAGCGCGGCGAACTGGAGTCGAGCACCTCAAGGACGGCGTCAAGGCGCTCGGCGTTAATGGCGACGTCCGCCTGGGCTTGCACCACGGGCTTGGCGTTGAACGCGATGCCGAGCCCCGCCGCCGCCATCATGTCGAGGTCGTTCGCACCGTCTCCCACCGCGACCGCATCGGCCGGCGTGATCCCGAGCTCGGCGCAGAACTCGCGCAGCGCGTCGGCCTTGGCCGCCCGGTCGATGACCGGGCCTGTCGTGCGCCCGGTGAGCCGCGCATCGGCCACCTCCAGGCTGTTGGCGCGGAACCTCTCGATGCCCAGGCGTGCCGCGAGCGGCGCGACCACCTCGACGAACCCGCCGGACACGAGCGCGGTGGTCCAGCCCTCGCGCTGAAGAGTCGTCACTAGGTTCTCGGCGCCCGGCGTGAGACGCACCTCGTCAAGGACCTCGGCGAAGACCGTGTCGGGGATGCCCTCAAGGGTCGCGACGCGCTGGCGCAGCGACTCGGCGAAGTCGATCTCTCCCCGCATGGCGGCATCGGTGACGGCAGCGACCTCGGCCTCCGTGCCCGCGCGCTTGGCGATGAGCTCGATGACCTCGGCAGTGATGAGAGTGGAGTCGACGTCCAGGACGATGAGCCGACCCGTCATGCGGTCACCGTCACGCCTTGATCACGGTGCCCTTGGCCACGACGGTGATGCCCGTCTCGGTCACGGTGTAGCCGCGCTCGATGTCGGCCTGACGATCGATGCCGACCCGGGCGCCTTCCTCGACGATGACGTTCTTGTCCAGGATCGCGCGGTGCACCTGGGCGTGCCGGTTCACGATCACGTGGTCCAGCAGCACCGAGTCCGACACCGTGGACCACGAGTGCAGGCGCACACCTGGGGACAGCACGGAGCCGGTGACCGTCGCGCCCGACACGATCACGCCGGGGGAGACCACCGAATCGGCGGCGTGGCCGAGCCGGCCTTCCTCGGAGTGGATGAACTTGGCCGGAGGCTCGGTGATGAGTCCCTGGTGCAGCGGCCACTCGTGGTTGTACACATTGAAGATCGGCATGACCGCGATGAGGTCCATGTGTGCGTCGTAGTACGAGTCGACCGTTCCCACGTCGCGCCAGTAGTCGCGATCGCGGTCGGTCGAGCCCGGCACGTCGTTCTCGACGAAGTCGTAGAACCCGCACGTGCCCTTGTTGACGAAGTAGGGGACGATGTCGCCGCCCATGTCGTGCTTCGAGTCCTCGTTCTCGGCATCCGCCTTCAACGCCTCGAGCAGCGGACCGACCGAGGCGACGTAGTTGCCCATCGACGCGAGGATCTCGTTCGGGGAGTCTGGCAGGCCATCGGGGTCCGTGGGCTTCTCGAGGAAGGCCTTGATCATGCCGGGGTTGTTCTTATCGATGTCGATCACGCCGAACTGGTCGGACATGTCCTTGGGCTGGCGGATGCCCGCCACGGAGAAGTCCGCGCCCGTCTCGATGTGCTTGTCGACCATCTGCGAGAAGTCCATGCGGTACACGTGGTCCGCGCCGACGATCACGACAATGTCGGGCTGCTCGTCCTCGATGATGTTGACCGTCTGATAGATCGCATCGGCGCTGCCGAGGTACCAGTGCTTGCCGCGACGCTGCTGCGCAGGCACCGGAGCCACGTAGTTGCCGAGCAGCGGCGACATCCGCCACGTGCGGGCGATGTGGCGGTCCATGGAGTGCGACTTGTACTGAGTGAGCACGACGATGTGCAGGTATCGCGAGTTGACCAGGTTGGACAATGCGAAGTCGACAAGCCGGTACGTGCCGCCGAACGGCACTGCAGGCTTGGCGCGAGCCGCGGTGAGGGGCATCAACCGCTTGCCCTCACCCCCGGCGAGGACGATGGCAAGTACTTTCGGCGCTGACATATGTCCAGCATAAACGCCAGATCGTGTCGGCGTGGGGCGGCGCGTCGGCGACACCCCGACTACCGTGGACTCATGCGAGCAGACATCCTCACCCGTGAATACCCTCCCCACATCTACGGCGGCGCCGGCGTGCACGTCACCGAGTTGGCCGCCGTGCTGCGCGAGCACATCGACGTCGAGGTGCGCGCCTTCGACGGATCGCGCGATGAGCCGCACGTCACCGGGTACGAGGCGCTGGGCGGGGGTGTCGGCGACTCGGCGCTCGACGTGCTCGCGCACAACCTGCCGATGGCGAAGGACTGCGAGGGCGCCGACCTCGTGCACTCGCACACCTGGTACGCGAACATGGCCGGGCACCTGGCGGCGAAGCTGCACGGAATTCCGCACATCCTCAGCGCCCACTCGCTCGAGCCGTTGCGCCCGTGGAAGGCCGAGCAGTTGGGCGGCGGATACCGGGTGTCCTCCTGGATCGAGCAGACGGCGTACGAGGGTGCCGATGCGGTGATCGCCGTCTCCGGCGGCATGCGCGAGGACATCTTGCGCTGCTACCCGAACATCGATCCGGACAAGGTCCAGGTCATCCACAACGGCATCGACGTGGACGCGTGGGCGGCGCCTTCGAGCGACGAGGAGCGCGCGGCCGCCGACGAGGTGGTGCAGCGCTTTGGCATCGATAGGTCCCGCCCCGCCGTGGTGTTCGTGGGCCGCATCACCCGCCAGAAGGGGCTGCCGCACTTCCTGCGTGCCGTCGAGCAGCTGCCGCCGGAGGTGCAGATCGTGCTGTGCGCCGGCGCGCCCGACACCAAGGACATCGCCGCCGAGGTCTCGGGTCTCGTGTCCAAGCTCTCGGAGCGCCGCGACGGCGTGATCTGGATCGAGGAGCACCTGCCGCGCCCGCAGCTGGTCGCGGTGCTCGACGCCTGCACGGCCTTCGCCTGCCCCAGCGTGTACGAGCCGCTCGGCATCGTGAACCTCGAGGCGATGGCGGTGGGGCTGCCCGTGGTGGCGACCGCCACCGGCGGCATCCCCGAGGTGGTCGTGCCCGGCGAGACCGGCACTCTGGTGCCCATCGACCAGGTCCAGGACGGCACCGGCACTCCCACCGACCCCGAGGCCTTCATCGACGACCTGTCCGCTGCGCTCGCGGACATGGTCTCCGACACCGACCGTGCTCGACGCATGGGAGCGGCGGGGCGCGCGAGGGCCGCCGAGCACTTCTCGTGGGACACCATCGGGGAGCGCACGCTGGCGCTGTACAAGGACATCCTCGGATAGGGTCGAGACATGACTGAGGTGCTGACTCTCGAGGGTGTGAGCCTGCGCCGCGACGGCAACGCCATCCTGTCCCACATCGACTGGACGGTGAACGCGGACGAGCGCTGGGTCGTGCTCGGGCCCAACGGCGCGGGCAAGACGTCGCTGGTGACCATCGCGGCTGCCCGCATGCACCCCACCGAGGGTGCCGTGCGCGTGCTGGGCGAGCTGCTGGGCGAGGCCGACACGCAGGACCTGCGCACGCGCGTGGGGCTGTCGAGCGCGGCGCTCGCGGACCGCATCCCGGACGACGAGACGGTGCGAGACGTGGTGATGACCGCAGCACACGGCGTCACAGGCCGCTGGCGCGAGGAGTACGACCCGATCGATGTGGAGCGGGCCGATGCGCTGCTCGCGGCGTTCGGGATGAGCGGTTTTGCGGAACGGGAGTTCTGGACGCTGTCCGAGGGTGAGCGCAAGCGAGTGCAGATCGGCCGCGCGCTCATGACAGACCCCGAACTGCTGCTGCTCGACGAGCCCGCCGCAGGGCTCGACCTCGCCGGCCGAGAGGAGCTGCTTGCGGCGCTCTCCGAGCTCGCGGGGGACCACAGATCTCCCGCGATGGTGATGGTGACCCACCACGTCGAGGAGGTCCCCACGAACTTCACCCACGCGATGCTGCTGCGCGACGGCGCGGTGGTGGCCAGCGGACCTCTGCGCGACACTCTGTCGTCCGCGAACCTCACCGAGGCGTACGGGATGCCGGTGCGTCTGCACGCCTACGAGGGTCGCTGGACCGCACGGCGCGGTTGAAAGACCAGCGTGGTTGAACTGCCAGCGCGGTTGAACTGCCAGCGCGGTTGAACTGCCAGCGCGGTTGAACTGCCAGCGCGGTTGAACTGCCAGCGCGGCTGACCGCCGAACTCGCCGACGGGGACCTCGGACATTTTCATCCGTGAGGACGATGCCGCCCGCGAGACGACTTTGTTAGTTTCGCAAGTAGGAGGTAGATCGTGGATTCTCTATGGTGGTTCGTGGGCGCGATGGTGCTGGGCATCGTCGAGGTGTTCACTCTCGATCTGACATTCGCGATGCTTGCGGGCGGAGCGATCGCCGGCGGTGCAGCCGCGTTGCTGGGCCTGCCGTGGTGGGTGTGCGTGATCATCGCGTGCGCGGTTTCCGCGCTGTTGCTGTTCGCTCTGCGTCCGTACCTGCTGAAGTCGATCCGCGCCAGGGGCGCGGTTATCGAGACCAATGCGGCCGCTCTCGCAGGTGCTGCGGGCCGCACGCTTGACGAGATCACCGAGTTCGCGGGCCGCGTCAAGCTGGCAGGTGAGGTGTGGTCCGCGCGTACCCAGGACGATGCGCCAGTGATCCCCGAGGGGGCCGAGGTCGTCGTGCTCGAAATCAAGGGAGCGACGGCCATCGTCGCGCCCGAGAAGGAGAACTAGCCATGGATCCAGTCCAGATTGCGATCGCCGCCGCGGCGATCGTCCTCGTCATCTTCGCCATCACGGCGATCGCGCGCGCGATCCAGATCGTCCCCCAGGCGGAGACCCGGGTGGTCGAACGTCTCGGGCGCTACGCGCGCACCCTGCAGGCGGGCATGCATCTGCTGGTGCCGTTCGTCGACCAGGTTCGTCAGAAGGTCGACATGCGCGAGCAGGTGGTCTCCTTCCCCCCGCAGTCCGTCATCACCTCGGACAACCTCGTCGTCGAGATCGACACCGTCATCTATTTCCAGGTCACGGACGCCCGCGCCGCGGTCTACGAGATCGCCAACTACATCGTCGGCATGCAGCAACTCACCGTGACCACGATCCGTAACGTCATCGGCACCATGGACCTCGAGCAGACGCTGACCAGCCGCGACCAGATCAACGGCCAGTTGCGCAGCGTGCTGGACGAGGCGACCGGCAAGTGGGGCATCCGCGTGGGCCGTGTCGAGCTCAAGGCCATCGACCCGCCGGTATCCGTCAAGGACTCGATGGAGAAGCAGATGCGTGCCGAGCGTGACCGTCGCGCCGCGATCCTGACTGCCGAGGGTGTCAAGCAGTCGCAGATCCTGACTGCCGAGGGACAGAAGCAGTCGGCGATCCTGAAGGCCGAAGGTGACGCGCAGGCCGCGATCCTCACGGCCGAGGGTGAGGCGCGCGCGATCCTCCAGGTCTTCGACGCCATCCACGAGGGCGACGCCGACTCGAAACTGCTGGCGTACCAGTACCTGCAGATGCTTCCCGAGATCGCCAAGAACGAGTCGAACAAGGTGTGGTTCGTGCCCACCGAGTTCACCGGCGCGCTCAAGTCGATCTCGGCGGCCTTCGGCGCCGAGGAGGCTGCGCAGCCTCTCGAGCGCGACCACGAGCGTGGGAAGGACCGCAAGTCCAAGATCACCTCCGCGCTCGCAGATCCCGCCGAGGCGCTGCGCCTGGCCAAGCAGGAGGTGGCGGACGCCACGTCCGACGCCACCGAGGCCGGCACCACCTCGGGCCGTCCGTTCAACCCGGACGCCGAACGCGGCCAGAACTAGCCCCACCTTCCTGTCCGGCACTCATGGTCGCCTAGCGGCGGTCCGAGCGTCCTGTCCGGCACTCATGGTCGATGTGTGCCGGACAGGACGCTTTGCTGTTCCGTAGGCGACACTGAGCGCCGGACGGGGGCCGAGTGTCGGGGATGATGGACCCGTGATCACCGACCCCGCCGACCCGCGTCTCGACGACTACCGGGGACTGACCGACGTGGCGCTGCGCCGGCGCATCGAGCCCGAGCTCGGTCTGTACATGGCCGAGGGCGCCAAAGTGATCGAGCGCGCCCTGGCCGCCGGGCATCGGCCGCGTTCCGTGCTCACCAGCGAGCGCTGGCTGGAGGGAATCACGAAGGCACTCGAGGCCGCCGGCATCGACGCTCCCGTGCACGTCGCCCCCGAGTCGGTGATGGAGTCCGTCACCGGTTACCAGGTGCACCGCGGCGCCCTGGCCGCGATGGAGCGCCCCACACTGCCGTCGCTGGAGGAGATCGCCCGCGACGCCCGCCGCATCGTCGTGCTCGAGGGGATCGTCGACCACACGAACGTGGGCGCAATCTTCCGCTCGGCGGCCGGCATCGGCGCGGATGCGATCGTGGTGGCGCCCACGTGCGCTGACCCGCTGTATCGCCGCAGCGTCAAGGTCTCGATGGGCACCGTCTTCCAGGTGCCGTGGACCAGGGCCGTCCACTGGCCGGGCGCGTTGGACGAGTTGCGGCAATGGGGGTTCGTGACTGCGGCGCTGGCACTCACGGCCGATGCGGTGGGCCTGGACGAGTTCGCGGCCCACAGGCATGAGCGGGTCGCCATCGTGATGGGCGCCGAGGGTGATGGGCTGTCGCGCGCGGCCCTGCAGGCGGCCGATGCGGTCATTACCATCCCCATGGCCGGGGGAGTGGACTCGCTCAACGTGGCTGCCGCATCGGCCGTCGCGCTGTGGGCGCTGCGCACTGAGGGCTGAGGCTCGGCCTCTCAGATTGACGCGGCACCGATGTCGGCGTTGAATGCGATAATCGAACATATGTTCGAACGCGAGGACTTCTCGCAGTGATCGCAGGAGCGCCATGTCCACCCCGACTGACCCAGATGCCTCACAGCAGCAGCGGCTGAGCCGCGCGCGTGCGGCGCTCAAGGGCGTCGAGACGCGCATCGGCGCGGGACGGCCCGCAGAGGATCGGCCGGTGCTGCCGCTTGCCCCCGAACTCGAGTCGCTGCTGCCGGAGGGACTCGGGCGCGGGCAGGTGATCTCCGTGACCGGCGCCACCTCCCTCATGCTCATGCTCGCGGCCGATGCCTCGGCGGCCGGGTCGTGGACCGCGGCTATCGGCATGCCCACGGTGGGCGTGGTGGCGGCCGCCCGTCGCGGCATCGCGCTCGAGAGGTTCGCCCTGATCCCTCATCCCGGCGCGCAGGCGGCGCAGGCCGTCGGGGCGTGTGTGGACGGCATGGACGTGGTGCTGCTCGGCGAGCGGCTCGCGCTGTCCGACGCCGATCGCCGCCGGCTGGCCTCGCGGACCAAGGAGCGCGGCGGACTGATCGTCGCAGCAGGCGAGTGGCCGGGCGCGCACGTGACGCTGACGGTCGAGCGCTCCTCGTGGGACGGGTTGGGCGCGGGCGACGGCAGGCTCATCGAACGCGAGCTCACCGTCGCGGTCGGTGGCCGCCGGCAGGGGGCCGTGCGGCGCGTGCGGCTCACCCTCGACGCCGCCCCCGGGCTGCGGTTCGCGCGGCCTGGTGCCCGCGTGGATGTCGACCGCGTCAATACAAGCGGGGAGGTCGCATGAGCGAGCTGGCGTCGCGGCGAGCGGCAGGCGACGGCGCCTCGCGGGCCGATGCGCGGGTTGGGTCCGCATCGTCCGCTCAGTCTGGTCCGGTGGCAACAGTGCGTCGGGCGGTGTTGTGGGTGCCGGACTGGCCGGTGGTCGCCGCGATGTCCCAGGCGGGAGTCGGCGCCGATGTCCCGGCAGCGGTGCTGCACGGGCGCGGCATGATGGCGGTCTCGGCGGCGGCGCGGGCGGCTGGGGTCAGGCGCGGGAGCGCCAAGCGGCTCGCGCAGCGGGCGTGCCCCGACCTGGTGATCCTGCCTCACGACGAGGGCAGGGACTCGCGCGTGTTCGAGACCGTCGCGGCGGCGGCCGAGGACGTGGTGTCCGGTGTGGAGATCTCGCGCCCGGGGCTGCTGATGATTCCGGCCGACGGCGCCGCCCGCTTTCACGGCTCCGAGGCAGCGCTCGCGGAGGCGTTGGTGAACTCCGTGGCCGAGCTCGCGGGCTGCGAGAGCGCCGTGGGTGCTGCGGACGGGCTACTCGCCGCCATCCTGGCCGCGCGTACGTCCACCCTGGTGCCGCCCGGCACGTCGCGGGACTATCTGGCCGACGCCCCCGTGGGAGTGCTGCCGCTGGCCGCCATGGAGCGGCGTCAGCGCGAACAAGTCGAGGACCTCGTGGGGGTGCTGGTGCGGCTCGGCCTCACGTCGCTGTCCGACTTCACGTCGCTGCCGGCCGGCGACGTGCTCGCAAGGTTCGGGCCGGTGGGGATGTGGGCCCACCGCATCGGACGCGGGGAAGACGTGCGCCCGCCGGTGCTGCGCCGCTCCGAGGAGGACATCGCCGTCTCCTACACGTTCGAGGAACCGGCGCAGCGCGTGGAGCAGCTCGCCCTCGTCGCCGGCCACGTGGCCCAGCAGCTCGACGCTGCACTGCTCGAGGCGGGAGTCAGGTGCGGCAAGGTGCGCATCTCGGCGACCACCGAGCGCGGCGACACGCTCGAGCGGGTGTGGCGCACCGATGTGGGCTCGCGGTCGGGCGCGTTCTCCCAGCACATGACGGACCGCGTGCGGTGGCAGCTCGAAGGGTGGCTGTCGGGCACCTCGACAGGGCCCGAGCCCGCCCCGCTGACGTCGTTGGGCCTGACGGCCGAGGACGTGGTGCCGCTCGGCAGCGAGCAGGCGTACCTGTGGGGAGGCGTGTCGGGCGCGGACTCGCGCGCCCAGCGCACCCTCGAGCGGGTGCAGTCCCTGCTGGGGGCCGATGCCGTGCTCGCCGTGCGCGAGCAGGGCGGCAGGTCTCCGCGGGACCGGGTGCTCGCGCTGCCGTGGGGTCAGGAGGCGGCGCCCTCCCGCCGCATCGAGCATCCGTGGCCGGGGCGCATCCCCGACCCTGCGCCCGCGACCGTGCTGCCCGTGCCGGAACCCCTGCAGGTGCTGGACGCCGGGGGAGCGCCGGTGCGGATCGACCGCCGGCTCGCGATGAGCGCGCCCCCCACGTGGGTGCGCCTGCAGGTGGACCCGCGGGACGAGCGCGCGGCCGCGGCCCGTCGTCACCCGTCCTCCGGTCACGTGGGCCGTGGAGAGAATGGGCCGTCGTGGGGGCTCGCACAGCCGGTCGAGGCGTGGGCGGGCCCGTGGCCCGTGGTCGAGCGGTGGTGGTCCCAGGACGCCTCGCGCCGCGCGTGCCTGCAGATCGCGCTGCGGCGCCCCGACGGGAGTCCGGGGCAGGCCGTGCTGGCCTCCTTCACCGCCGGCGCGTGGGTGCTGGAGGCGGTCTATGACTGACTGTGTCGAGTACGCCGAGCTGCACGCCCACAGCGCCTTCAGCTTCCTGGACGGAGCGAGCCACCCCGAGGAGATGGCCGCCGAGGCCGGGCGGCTGGGCCTCAGCGCGCTCGCGATCACCGACCATGACGGGCTCTACGGCGCCGTGAGATTCGCGAACGCCGCACGCGCGATCGACCTGCCCACCGTGTTCGGGGCCGAGCTGCACATGGGTGCGCCCGAGACCCCCGGCGGCCCTCCCGTGCTGGACCCGCCCACCGGGGTTCCCGACCCGCGCGGCAGCCACCTGTTGGCCTTGGCGCGCGGGCCGGAGGGCTACTCGCGGCTGTCACACGCCATCGGCATGGCTCACCTGGCTACAGGGGAGAAGGGACAAGCGCGCTACACGCTCGAGGACCTGGCGGAGACGGGTGCGGGACAGTTCCTGATCCTCACCGGCTGTCGCAAGGGAACCGTGCGGCGCGCACTGTCCGGGATGGGAGTCGCGGGGGCGAACGCACTGTCCGGCGGTATCACTCCCGCGGGGTTCTCCGCGGCGCGGCGCGAGCTCGACCGGCTCACCGCGTTGTTTGGCCGCGACAACGTGGCGGTCGAGCTCACGGACACCGGTGACCCGTTCGACTCGGAGCGCAACGCAGCCCTTGCGGACCTGGCCTTCGACGCCTCGCTGCCGCTCGTGGCGACCTCCAACGCGCACTACGCGAGGCCGCGGGACGCGGACCTCGCGGCCGCACTCGCCTCGGTGCGGGCACGGTCCTCGCTGGACGACATGGACGGGTGGTTGCCAGGAGGTGCGGGAGGGCACCTGCGTTCCGCGGCCGAAATGCTGCACCGGCATCGGCGCCATCCCCAGGCCGTGACGACGGCCGCGCGCCTGGCAGCCGAATGCGCCTTCGACCTGAACCTGGTGGCGCCCAACTTGCCCCCGTACCCGGTGCCGGAGGGCCACACCGAGGCTTCGTGGCTGCGCGAGTTGGTGCTCCGCGGCGCTCATTCCCGCTACGGCTCTCCCCGCGACGAGCGCGTGCCGGGAGCGTGGAAGCAGATTGAGCACGAGCTCAACGTGATCGAGGCGCTCGACTTCCCCGGTTACTTTCTGATCGTCCACGACATCGTGAGCTTCTGCCGCGACCAGGACATTCTGTGCCAGGGGCGGGGATCCGCCGCGAACTCCGCGGTGTGCTTCGCGCTCGGCGTGACCGCTGTCGACGCCGTCACTCACGGGCTGCTGTTCGAGAGGTTCCTCGCCCCCGAGCGGGACGGTCCGCCCGACATCGACGTCGACATCGAGTCGGATCGCCGCGAAGAGGTGATCCAGTACGTGTTCCAGCGATTCGGCCGCATCAACGCCGCGATGGTCGCGAACGTCATCCAGTACCGGCCGCGTTCGGCCGTGCGCGACGCCGCCAAGGCGCTCGGCTTCGACGTGGGTCAGCAAGACGCGTGGTCCAAGAGCATCGACCGGTGGGGCTCGCTGCGCGTGCCGGCCGAGAAACAAGAGGAGTGGGCCGCCAAGCAGCGGGACGCCACCTGGCCCGAGCCGCCGCCCACGCACGACCTCGACCACATCCCGGAGCCGGTGCTCGACCTGGCAGACCGGTTCATGCGCCTGCCGCGTCACCTCGGCATCCACCCGGGCGGCATGGTGCTGTGCGATCGGCCCGTCATCGACGTGTGCCCGGTGGAGTGGGCGCGCATGCCGGGTCGCACGGTGCTGCAGTGGGACAAGGACGACTGCGCCGATGCGGGGCTCGTGAAGTTCGACCTGCTGGGGCTGGGCATGCTCTCGGCGCTGCGGTACGCATTCGGGTTCGTG
Organism: Demequina ureilytica; assembly: GCF_048553575.1. NCBI lineage: Bacteria > Bacillati > Actinomycetota > Actinomycetes > Micrococcales > Demequinaceae > Demequina > Demequina ureilytica. The sequence goes on from NZ_JBLZIE010000003.1 coordinate 136,099, forward strand.
CGCGATGTTGAATCCCAGGAGATCGGACTGCACTCCCTGCCGCAAGAGGACCCGGAGGTGTACGACCTGCTGTGTGCGGCGGACACGGTGGGGGTGTTCCAGGTGGAGTCGCGTGCGCAGATGGCGACCCTGCCGCGGCTGCGACCGCGCCGCTTCTACGACATCGTGATCGAGGTCGCGTTGATCCGCCCCGGGCCCATCCAGGGCGGTTCGGTCCACCCGTACATCAACCGCGCGCGTGGGCGCGAGCCGGTCACGTTCCTGCACCCGCTGCTGGAGAAGTCGCTGGGCAAGACGCTCGGGGTGCCACTGTTCCAGGAGCAACTGATGCAGATGGCGATGGACTGTGCGGGCTTCGACGGTGCCCTCGCGGACCAGTTGCGACGTGCGATGGGCTCCAAGCGATCACCGGAGCGCATGGAGGCGATACGTGCACGCTTCATGGTGGGCGCACACGAACGCGGCATCACGGCGGACGTCGCCGATCAGATCTTTGACAAGCTCAAGGCGTTCGCCGACTTCGGCTTCCCGGAGTCGCATTCGTACTCGTTCGCGTACCTCGTGTACGCGTCGAGCTGGCTCAAGGTTCACAAGCCCGCCGCCTTCTATGCGGGGCTGCTCGCGGCGCAGCCGATGGGCTTCTACAGCCCGCAGTCGCTCACGGCCGATGCGCGCAGGCACGGCCAGGTGGTGCTGCGCCCCTGCGTGAGCCGCTCGGAGGTCCTCGCTCAGGTCGAGCGGCTCGACGAGCCGTTCGAGACGCCGGACGAGGCGCGGCCAGACATGTCGGTGTTGACTCGCGTGGACCGCACCCTAGCGGTGCGCATGGGGCTCGCGGCCGTGCGCGGTCTCGGAGAGGATGCCGCGCAGGCGATCGTCGATGCGCGCGCGGCCAGACCCTTCGCCTCCGTGACCGACATGGCGCGGCGCGTACGGGTGCGGCCCTCGGGAGTGAAGGGAGAGTCGGGGCTGGCTCCCGAGAAGGGGCTCACCACCGCTCAGTGGGAGGCGCTCGCCACCGCGGGTGCCCTAGAGTCGCTGGGCGTGACGCGGCGCGAGGGGCTGTGGGCCTCGGGCGCGCTGGCACGCGAGGGACCCGACACGCTGCCGGACCTGTCGACCGACGTCGCCGCGCCCATGCTGCCGGGGATGAGCGCGGTCGAGGAGGCCGTCGCGGACGTGTGGGCCTCCGGGGTCTCCACCGACAGCTACCCGACGGTGTTCGTGCGCGACGGCCTCACCGAGCAGGGGGTGCTCACCGTGGCGGGCGTGCTCGGTCACGAGGCGGAGCGGCGCGTCACCGTCGCGGGCGTCGTGACCCACCGGCAGCGCCCCGGCACGGCCAAGGGAGTGACTTTCATCTCGCTCGAGGACGAGACCGGCTTCCTCAACGTCGTCTGCTCGGTGGGCGTGTGGCGGCGATTCCAGGCGGTGGCGCGGCGGTCTGCGGCGCTGGTGATCCGCGGCCGCATCGAGAGGGCGGACGGCGCCACCAACATGGTCGCCGAGCACATCTCACCGCTGTCCCTGAAGGTGCCCGCCAAAAGCAGGGACTTTCAGTAAACGGGGCCGCTGGTACGGGCGCGAGGCGCCTCCGAGCGGATTCAACCGGCCGTGCGCCCCATGCTACGATTGCCGTCGCGCTGAAGAGCCGATGAGGCACTTCAGACACCCTGTCCGGGTGGCGGAAATGGCAGACGCGCTAGCTTGAGGTGCTAGTGCCCGTATTAGGGCGTAGGGGTTCAAGTCCCCTTCCGGACACCATCGGGGCCGGGAGCGTTTTCGCTCCCGGCCCTTTATCGTTCCCTCCCGCAGACGCGACGCCGCAGCCGGGCTGCGCCATGCCGACATTCTCCGTTGCCGCAGCCACCGCGTGGAGGTCCACCGCGCCGCCCGACCCCGCGCAGATTGTCACAGAATGGTCACGACAGGGGAATGTCCAGGGATGACTCGCGGTTGTCGATGGCGCCAGAAGCAGTAATGGAATGAAACAAGAGGAGGCCACGCCATGTGGGACACCATCCTGTGGATCGCCGCAGTCATCATCGGAATCATCGGTATCGTCCGATTGATCCAGCGTGACTTCGTCATGGGCGCCGTGCTCATCGTCGTCGCCCTGCTCGTCGGACCTGGAGGCGTCAGCCTCTTCACTTGACGGCATGACGGCGTCAACCTCACCTCATGGTGACGCGGAGGTCCCCGACCTCCTCAGCTGACACTCGCCGCCCGCGCGTCCCGCTCAACACGAGCAGGAGTCGCGCGGGCGGCGGTGCGCTGTCGGGAGAAGTTTGCACCCGACATGTTGCAGCACCCGCGAAGCCGCCGCACCATGAGGAGATGAGCGACACGAGCCGCACCATCGACGGCCATCGCATCCGGCTGACCAGCCTGGACCGCGTGGTGTATCCCGCCACGGGCACGAGCAAGGGTGAGGTGATCGACTACGTCGAGGCCGTTGCGCCAGCGCTGACCCGGTACACGCGGGATCGTGCGGCCACGCGCAAGCGCTGGATGCAGGGCGTGGGCACGGCCGAAGCGCCCGGCGACTCGTTCTTCCACAAGAACCTCGACGATGACGCACCGTCCTGGATCCGGAGCTACGCGATTCGTCATCAGGACCACACCAGTCGCTACCCGATCCTCGACGACGCCGCGTCGCTGGTGTGGTTCGCGCAGCGCGGCGCGCTCGAGTTCCACGTCCCGCAGTGGCGATTCCGCGCCGGGGGTCGCCACGAGCCTCCGGACCGCCTGGTGCTCGACCTCGATCCAGGCGAGGGCGCAGACCTCGCGGCGTGTGTGGCGGTGGCGAGGTGGGCGCGTGAGGTCCTTGACGCGGAAGGCCTGTCCAGCGTCCCCGTGACGAGCGGGTCGAAGGGCATCCACCTGTACGCCCCGCTGGACGGCACTCTCGACGTGGACGGTGCCAACGATCTGGCGCATCGGCTCGCTGTGCGTCTGCAGGACGACCACGACGACCTCGTGACGGCGAACCTGCGCAAGGACTCGAGGGTCGGAAAGGTGCTGGTCGACTGGAGCCAGAACAACGGCTCCAAGACGACAGTGGCGCCGTTCTCGTTGCGTGGGCGCCTGCGCCCAACCGTCGCCGTCCCGCGCACCTGGGACGAACTCACCGACTCGCTCGACCAGCTCGAGATGGGTGCCGCCCTCGAGCGCGCATCGGCCGGCGAGGATCCCCTGGCGGAGCTGTTCGATGCGAGGTGATAGTTGCGTGGAAGATCACGAATGAGTAACAAGACTGGAATAACCAGGACAGACGGCGCTGTTGAGCCCTATGTCAGAAGCACTGATGACATGAACCAAAGGAGACCATCATGTTGAGCACCATTCTCTGGATCATCGGAGTCATTCTCATAATCGTTGGCATCGTGCGCATCGTTCAGAAGGACTTCTTGTGGGGGGCGATCCTCCTCGTCGTGGGTCTGCTGATCGGTCCCGGTGGTGGTTTGTTGTCTGCGGGCTGACGCAGGCCCTGGCACGCCCTCCGGTCCGTGTACACGGACCGGAGGCGCCGCCATGTCGGGGCACTAGCCTGAGTGCATGACCACACCCGTTGACGTCGTCCAGATCTGCCAAGACCTCATCCGCATCGATACGTCGAACTACGGGGATGAGCCGGGTCCAGGGGAGCGCGTCGCCGCAGAGTACGTCGCGGCGTTCCTGACGGACCTCGGGCTCGACCCCGTGATCCGGGAGTCCGCGCCGGGACGCGCGAGCGTGACCTGCCTGTGGGAGGGGTCGGACCCCGACCGCGACGCACTGGTGGTCCACGGCCACCTCGATGTCGTGCCCGCGTTCGCCGAGGACTGGTCGGTGGACCCCTTCGCTGCGGAGATTCGGGACGGCATGATCTACGGCCGCGGCGCCGTCGACATGAAGAACATGGACGCGATGATCCTCGCGTCGGTCGCCAGCATGATCCATGCAGGGGCCAAGCCGTCCCGCGACATCGTGCTCGCCTTCTTTGCTGACGAGGAGCACGGCGGCGCTTACGGCGCGAAGTGGATGGTCGCCAACCACCCCGAGGACTTCCGGGGCGCCACCGAGGCGATCAGCGAGGTCGGCGGGTTCAGCGCCTACGTCAACGGCCGGCGCGCGTACCTGATCCAGACGGCGGAGAAGGGCATCCAGTGGCTCAAGCTGATCTCCCACGGTAAGCAGGGACACGGATCGCTGGTGCACCGCGACAACGCGGTGGCGCATCTCGCGGGCGCGCTGTCCCGCATCGGCGCACATGAGTGGCCCGTCGAGCTGACTCCCACCGCGGAGCGGCTCCTCCAAGGGGTCGCCGAGCTGTTGGAGATCGAGTACGAGCCCACTCCTGAGTGCATTGGCCGGCTAGTCGCCGGCCTCGGCGCGATGGCTCCCATGATCGAGGCCTCGGTGCGCAACACGTCGAACCCGACGATGCTCGAGGCCGGGTACAAGACGAATGTGATCCCCGACACCGCCGTGGGCTACGTCGACAGCCGTTATCTACACGGCCAGCAGGAGCAGGCGCTGCGCCAGATCGAGGAGCTCGCTGGGACCCACGTCAAGGTCGAGCCCTACATCACCGAGCGCAGCCTGGAGGTTCCCTTCGAAGGAGCCCTCGTGGACAAGATGATCGCCGCGCTCGGGGCGGAGGACCCCGGCGCTCCGGTGTTGCCGTACTCGCTGATGGGTGGAACGGACAACAAGCACCTTGCCGCGCTGGGGATCACCGGCTACGGCTTCGCCCCGCTGCAGCTCCCGCCGGACCTCGACTTCCCGTCCCTGTTCCACGGGATCGACGAGAGGATCCCGGTCGACAGCCTGCACTTCGGCACGCGGGTGCTGGAGCGGTTCCTGCGCGACTGCTGAACGGCGGCACGGGACAACCAGAGCCGGACAGGGGGCTCAGAGCGCCCAGAGGCGACAATGAGTGCCGGACAGGGTTAGGCGGCGTCGGTGCGCTGCACGCGCATCACGCGACGGCGCAGCCACACTCGGCGCGCCCCGCCGTAGAGGACCTGGGAGCGGGCCAGCTCCCACCGGCCGTGCTCGGCCTTGTCCGTGAGCATCGAGCGGGTGTCCGAGCGCGACATGTCGCGCGGAATGTCGATCACGCGCCACTCGAGGCGAGTCGAGCCCGGGGCTCGACCGCGTGAGGGTGTGACCACGTGGGCGGAGTCGGTGGCGATTTCCTTCATCATCTCTCCCATTGAATACGATCCGCGAGTACCGTCATGACCATGAGCGCAGAAGCAACCGAGGCATTGAGGCGGCTGGTCGCTGCCCTCGAGGAGCACCTCGAGGCGGTTGCCATGAGGCGAGGCGACGCGGACGCTGCGGTGGACGACGCGTACGAGGCGGTCGCCACGGAGTTCGAGCGGTACGAGGACAAGCTCGATTCGGAGTACGGGGAGACCCTGCCGATCGTGCTCGACGACGCGGACGGCGACGACGAGTACGACGAGGACGACGAGGACGACGAGGACGACGAGCCGACGCAGAGCACTGCCGAAGAAGACGATCCGCTCGACCCCCACGCCGTCGAGGACGATGACGACATGGATGACGACATCGACGAGTTCGACCTGCGATAGAGCTGCGCGCACGGTCTCGCCATCTCGCTACCTGCGCTCGGGGTAGCCGATGCCGGGGGCGGAGATCTCGTCGAGCGCATCCGCGATGGTGGGGGGCAGGTCGAGCGCCGATGCGGCGAGCGAGGGCATGAGCTGCGCGGCGGTGCGCGCCCCGACGATCGCCGAGCTGATGCCGGAGCGACCCAGGACCCACGCGAGAGCGACGGCCAGCGGTGGCTCATCCAGCCCTTGAGCGGCCGTCGCCAGCGCGTCGACGATTCCCGCGGCCCGGTCGTCCAGGTAAGGCGAGACGAACCCCGCCAGGTGCTCCGACGCGGCCCGTGAATCGGCCGGGATCGCCTCGCGATACTTGCCCGTCAGGACACCCCTGCCGAGCGGGGACCAGGCGAGCGCGCCCATTCCCAGCGCCTCCGCAGCAGGAAGGACCTCGCGCTCGACGCCCCGCTGGAGCAGCGAGTACTCGACCTGGGTGGCGGTGACGGCGGGCCGCGTGGCGAGCGCAGAGATCTGCGCTGTCGCCCAGCCGGGGTAGTTCGAGACGCCCACGTACCGCGCGCGCCCGGAGTTCACTGCGATCTCGAGTGCGTGCAGCGTCTCCTCGACGGGGGCCACCGGATCGTAGGCGTGCACGAGCCACAGGTCCACGTGGTCCGTTCCCATGCGGGTGAGCGACGCGTCGAGGGTGTCGAGCAGCGTGTCGCGTGACGCGTCGATGACGCCGCCATCGGCGGTGCGTCGGATGCCCGCCTTGGTGCAGATCTGCACGTCGGAGCGGGAGATCGTGCCGCCGAGCATGGTGCCGATCAGCGACTCGGCGCCGCCGCCCGCGTAGGACGCGGCGGTGTCCAGCAGGGTGCCACCGGCGTCGAGGAAGGCATCGAGCTGCGCGCCGGCCTCGTCCGGGCCGGTGTCGCGGCTCCAGGTCATGGTGCCAAGGCCCAGCGACGACACCGTCAGACCACTCGTGCCGACCCGTCTGCGCTGCATGCACGCGACGCTACCCGTCGACGCTGTGGGTCCGTGGGCGCGACGCGCTGACGCTAGCCTTGCCGTCATGAACTGGTGGGAAGCTGTCGTGCTCGGACTGGTGCAAGGACTGACAGAGTTCCTGCCAATCTCCTCGAGTGCCCATGTGCGTGTGGTCGGACCCCTGCTTCCGAGCGGCGGCGACCCGGGCGCAGCGTTCACCGCGATCATCCAGATCGGCACCGAGGCCGCGGTACTGCTGTACTTCTGGAAGGACATCGTGCGGATCCTCGCCTCCTGGGGCCGCGCGCTCGCGGGCAAGGACGGGAGCGACCGGGCTGCCCGGCTGGGGGCACACAGCGCCGATGCCCGCTTGGGGTGGTGGATCATCGTGGGCACCATCCCCATCGTGGTGCTCGGCCTCGTGTTTCAGGACTACATCGAGAACGAGCTGCGTCACCTCTATCTCACCGCCGCCGGGCTCGCGATCTTCGCGCTCGTGCTGGGCTTCGCCGACAAGATCGGCGCCAAGCGTCGCGAGCTCACGGAGCTCAAGGGCAAGGATGCGATCCTGCTCGGCTTCGCGCAGGCCATGGCCCTCGTTCCCGGCGTGTCACGCTCCGGTGGCACGATCTCGATGGGGCTGCTGCTCGGGCTCACCAGAGAGGCCGCCGCAAGATACTCGTTCCTGTTGGCGATTCCTGCGGTGCTGGGCTCCGGGCTCTTCCAGCTGTTCTCCAACTCCGATGAGCTCACCGCCGTCGGCGGCCCGGGGATCGCGAACACCGTCATCGCCGCAGTGGTCGCCTTCGCCGTCGGCTACGTCGTGATCGTGTGGTTCCTGAGGATCATCTCGCACCACACCTACTGGGGGTTCGTCTGGTACCGCATCGCGCTGTCCATCGGGATCGTGGTGCTGCTCGCCGCAGGCGTGATCCCCGCGGTCGCGTAGCGGCAGGAGTCGCGCGGCGCCGTCAGTCGGGACGGCCGTCAGTCGGGGCGCTTGGGCCCGCCGCCGTCGCGGCGGCGCAGGAACTTCTCGAACTCCTCGGCGATCGCCTCTCCGGACGCCTCGGGCAGGCTCGTCTCGTCCATGAGCGACTCGAGCTGCTCCACGTGGGCGGCGATCTCCTCGTCGTCCTCCGTGAGCTCGTCGGCGCCGCGCTGCCACGCCTCGGCCTCGTCGGGGAGGTCGCCCAGGTCGATCGGCGCCCCGAGCAGGCGCTCGAGCTGGCCGAGCAGGGTCACGGTCGCCTTGGGGCTCGGCGGGTGCGCGATGTAGTGAGGCACCCCCACCCAGACGCTCAGCACGGTGATGCCCCGCAGCTGGGCCTCGTGTCCCAGCACTCCGACGATGCCGGTGGGGCCCTCGTACTCGGATGCCTCGAGCCCATAGCGCGCCCGCGCGGAGTCGTCGTCGCTGGTGACGAAGGTCGGCAACGGTCGTGTGTGGGGGACGTCCAGCAGGAGGGCGCCGCACGTGACGAGCGTCGTGACGCCGAGGTCCTCCGCGGCGTCGAGGACCTCGGCGCAGAAGGTCCTCCACCGCATCGAAGGCTCGATCCCGCGTGCCAGCACCACTCGTGCCGCCTGCTCCGGTGGACCGGGAGTGGTCGACACGATCGTGCCAGGCCACGACACCACCCGGTCACCCGACGGCAGCCTCGCGATAGACGGACGTGCGACCTGGAAGTCGTGGTAGTCCTCGGGATCGAGGGTGGTGTGCTCGGCGGAGCCCCAGGTCTGTGCGATGTGGTCGAGGGCCGCAGATGCGGACGAGCCGGCATCGTTCCATCCCTCGAACGCGGCGACCATGACGGTCTCGTCGGCAGGTATGGCCGAGTCGGTCTGGTCCATTTCCATCATCCCGCCAGCCTAGACTCATGCCACGTGAATGCACATACGCCCCTGCCGGCCGCAGTCCTGTGGGACATGGACGGCACGCTCATCGATTCCGAGCCCGCCTGGATCGGCGCGGAGACCGCGCTGGCTGACCGCTTCGCCGTCGAGTGGACGCACGAGGACGGGCTCTCGCTGGTGGGTCGCCCCATCGTCGAAAGCGCCCGGATCCTGCGGGACCGGGGCGTTGCGCTCGAGATCGACGACATCGCAGCGACCCTCGTGGGAGCAGTTGCAGAGAGCGTGCGCGGCCACGTTCCCTGGCAGGCCGATGCGCGGCTGCTGCTCGAGCAGGTGCTGGCGGCGGGCATCCCGTGCGCGCTGGTGACGATGTCCTACGCGCGGCTCGCCGACGCCTTCCTCGCCCAGGTTCCTGACGCCTTCGCGGCGGTGGTGACCGGGGACCAGGTCGCCCGCGGCAAGCCCGACCCGGAGGCCTACCTCACCGCGGCGACGCTGCTCGGTGTTGACGCCGCTCGCTGCGTCGCCATCGAGGACTCGCCCGCGGGCATCGGCTCCGCGCTCGCCTCGGGGGCACGCACCATCGGAGTGGAGCGACTGGTCCCCGTGGAGCCCCGCCCCGGGCTGTCACGCGTGAGATCGCTGGACAGGGTCGACGTGCCGTTGCTACGCGAGATCGCCGCGGGACGTCAGATCGACGAGCTCACCGCAGGCGACTGAGCCTCGCCGGGCGCGACGCCGAAGGCGCGCTCGACGGCTGCCGACGCGAGCGGGGGAGTCACGCCGCCGAACTCCGGGCACAGCGCCTGAAAACTGCACCAGCCGCACAGTTTCGAGGGAGTCGGCCGGAAGTCGCCGGCGCGGGCAGCGTGAAGGATGGCGTTCCACAGGTCGCGAATCTCGTTCTCGATCATCTCCAGGTCCTGCGCGGTGGGATGCATCACGATGGTGCCCCCGTCGCGGAGGTACAACAGCTGCAGCAGGGCAGGTCGTCGTCCTCGGAGCCGCTCGACCAGGAGCGCGTAGAACCGCATCTGGAACTTCGCAGCCTGTCCGTACTGCGGACGAGGTGCCTTTCCTGACTTGTAGTCCACGATGCGGATCGAGCCATCGGGAGCAACGTCCACCCGGTCGATCACTCCGCGCAGCGACGGTCCGTCTTCAAGCTGGAACTCGACGTACTCCTCGCGTGCTGCGGGCTCGAGGCGCTGCGGGTTCTCCAGCATGAAGTAGCGCTCCACGCGCTCCCGGGCGTCGTCCAGCCAGATGCGCTCGGCGGTGACGTCCGCGTGCAGTTGCGCGAGATCGGGGTCCTGGGCGAGCATCGCGCGCCACTCGGGCTCGACCATGGCAGTTGCGGCGCTAGGCGTGCGTCCCGCCGCAGGCAGATCGAAGAGATCCTCGAGGACCGAATGGACGAGGGTGCCGAGCGTCGCGGCGGGCGACGGGGGCTCGGGGATGCGGTCGACCACGCGCAGGCGGAACATCAACGGGCATTGGCGGAAGTCGGATGCGCGCGAGGGCGAGATCCCGGGTGCGGAGGCCATGTCCCCCAGGGTAGGCGGGGTCGCAGACACCGGATGTCGGACTCCCTCATGGTGGTGCCGCCTGGTGCTCCCGCCGCTGCGGCGACCAACTACCGTGGACCCCATGACCAATGCCCCGACCCCCACCCGGGGCCTGTCCCTTGGCCGCGTCTTCGGCGGCCGGGTCATCGTCCAGCCTTCCACGCTGCTCATGCTGGTGCTACTGGCGTTCCTGTTCGCCACCAATGGCGGGGGAGACCTGGACCGACGCACCTTCACGGTCGGGCTGGTGCTGGCGCTGCTGCTGTTCGCGTCGGTGCTGGTGCACGAGATCGCTCACGCAGCGGCGGCGCGCGCTTTCGGACGCCAGGTGCACGAGGTGGTGCTGACCCTGTGGGGCGGGCACACGACCTTCGACGCGCGAGGGATGACGCCCATGGTCAGCGGGGTCACGGCGCTCGCTGGCCCCGTCGCGAACGTGCTACTCGCAGCGCTCGGCGGCCTCGCGCTCGCCTCGGGCGCCCTCGACATCACGCTGTTCTCGCTGCTCGCCGGCGATCTGACCGTCGCGGGGATCGTCCGCTACCTGGTCTACGCCAACCTGATCCTCGCGGCGTTCAACGCCCTGCCCGGCATCCCGATGGACGGGGGCCGCGTGCTGGAGGCGATCGTCTGGGCTGTCACCGGCGACCGATACCGCGGCGTCAGGATCGCGGCGTGGGCGGGACGCGTGATCGCCATCGCTGTGGTGCTTGTCGTGCTCGGCTATCCGCTCGCGCAGGGACGCTCACCCCAGCTGTTCGAGCTCCTCTGGGCGGGACTGATCTTCGCGATCCTGTGGCCCGCCGCGTCGGGCGCTCTGCGCACCGCCGAGGTGCTCGGCCGCCGGGAGGGCGTGACCGCAGGCACCCTGATGGTGCCCGCTGTCCCGGTGAGGTTCAACGCCACTGTAGAGTCGGCGCGCCAGCAGGCCGACGCAGCGGGCGCGCAGGAGGTGGTGGTGCTCACTGCGGACGGAGTCCCCGCCGGTCACTTCCCGGTCGCCCTGACGGACGCCGTCCCGGCTGAGCAGTGGCCCTCCGCGAGCATGCAGAGCGTCACCATGCCGCTGCCGCGCGGTGCGGCCGTTCCCGCCTCTCTCACGGGGGCCGATCTCGAGTTGGCGCTGCGTGAGTGGTGGGGCCGCACCGACGTGTGGACCGTCGCGCAAGACGGCCGAATCGTGGGCGTGGTGCGACTGGGCGACGTCATGAAGGCGCTCCAGTAGCGCGCCGTAGACTGGGAGGCATGACCACCCCCACCCCTCCTGCCGGTGCCGCCGCGCGCCGTGGCCCGCTCAGCGCCGGCGACCGCATCCAGCTCACCGACGCGAAGGGTCGCCACCACACGATCGTGCTGGAGGCAGGAAAGACCTTCCACACCCACCGCGGTCAGTTCGCGCACGATGAGATCATCGGCCGCCCCGAGGGCGTGGTGGTCACCAACACGGCGGGGTACGACTACCTCGTGCTGCGGCCGCTGCTGAGCGACTTCGTGATGTCGATGCCGCGGGGCGCGGCCGTGATCTATCCCAAGGACTCGGGCCAGATCATCCAGATGGCCGACATCTACCCTGGCGCGACCGTCGTCGAGGCGGGGGTCGGCTCCGGAGCGCTCACGATGTCGCTGCTGCGAGCGGTGGGCGACAGCGGACGGCTCATCTCCGTCGAGCGGCGAGAGGACTTCGCCGACATTGCCCGCGCCAACGTCGAGAGCCACTTCCATGGCCCTCACCCCGCCTGGACCCTCGAGATCGGCGACTTCGCCGACCGCGTGCGCGAGGTGGAACCCGGCACGGTCGATCGCGTGGTCCTGGACATGCTCGCGCCCTGGGAGAACCTCGAGGCGGCGGCCGATGCGCTCGCGCCGGGCGGCGTCTTCCTCGCCTACGTCGCGACCGCCACTCAGTTGTCACGGGTCGCCGAGGAGCTGCGCTCCCACGGCGGTTATACCGAGCCGCAGGCGTGGGAGTCGATGGTGCGCACGTGGCACCTCGAGGGACTGGCCGTCCGTCCCGATCACCGCATGATCGGGCACACGGGGTTCCTGATCACCTCCCGCCGGCTCGCGCCGGGCCAGACGGCGCCGGTGCGCACGCGCCGCCCGTCGAAGGGCGCGTACCCGACCGACGCGGACTGGACGCCGGAAGAGCTGGGCGAGCGGTCGGTGAGCGACAAGAAGGTGCGTCGCGTGCGTCGCGACGCCGAGCGCACCCGCGATGTCGAAATGGGAGTCGGCCCGAGCGCCGACGAGAATATCGCGGGCGGCACGGTTGTTGAGCACACCACAGTCGTTGACAACAACACAGTGGCGGATTCCGGCACTGGCGCTGAGGACGGAGGTCGCTGATGGTGGCTGAGGGCCAGGACAAGATCGCCGCGCTGCAGGCGCGCAACACCGAGCTGCAACGGCTGCTGGAGGCCGCGCGGGAGTCGCTCGGCGAGATGCGCGACAAGCTCGCCGAGGCCCAGCAGCCGCCCCACACCTTCGCGACGTTCGTGAAGCGCGAAGGCACCCTCGCGGACGTCGTCAGCAACGGGCGCCGCATGCGCGTTGCGATGCTGCCCGAGGTCGGACCCAACCTTGAGTCGGGCGACGAGGTGCTGCTCAACGCCATGAGCGTGGTGGTGGGGGTCGCCGAGCCCGAGCGCTCCGGCCAGGGCGCCATCGTGCGCGAGGTGCTCGACGACGAGAGGGTGCTGGTCGTGGCGCGCGGCGAGGACGAGCGCATCGTGGTGCTCGTCGGCGGCGACGCGTACGAGCGTCTTCATGAGGGCGACACCGTCATCATCGACCCGCGCACGGGCTTCGCGACGGAACGAGTCGAGCGCACGGGAGTCGAGGCGCTGCTGCTCGAGGAGGTGCCCGACGTCGACTTTGGGGCGATCGGCGGCCTGGCCGCACAGATTGAGCGCATCCGCGACGCCATCGAGTTGCCGTTGCGACACCCCGACTTGTACCGCGAGCACGCGCTCACCCCGCCTCGCGGGCTGCTGCTGTACGGCCCACCGGGCTGTGGCAAGACGCTGATCGCGAAGGCGGTCGCCCACTCGCTCGCCGATGCCGTGGGCGCCGACCGCTCGTACTTCCTGTCGGTCAAGGGGCCCGAGTTGCTGAACAAGTACGTGGGCGAGACCGAGCGGTACATCCGCACCATCTTCGAGCGCGCACGTGCGAAGGCCTCCGAGGGATCGCCGGTGGTGGTGTTCTTCGATGAGATGGAGGCGCTGTTCCGCTCGCGCGGTTCGGGTGTCAGCTCGGATATGGAGACCACGATCGTCCCCCAGCTGCTGACCGAGCTCGACGGCATCGAGCAGCTCGGCAACGTCATCGTCATCGGGGCGTCCAACCGGGAGGACATGCTCGATCCCGCCATCCTGCGCCCCGGCCGGCTCGACGTGAAGATCGAGATCAACCGGCCCGACGCCGCGTCGGCACGAGACATCTTCTCGAAGTACCTCACCACGAGCCTGCCCCTGGCGGGCTCCGCGCTGGACGCCGTGGGCGGCGACCGCGAGCGGGCCGTCGCGGACCTCATCGAGCGCGGCGTGGACCGCCTGTACGCGGACCCGTCCAACGGCAAATACATGTCGGGCGCGCTCGTGCGCAACGCGGTGGACCGCGCCAAGACCCGGGCGATCAAGTCGGTGATCGCCGGAGGCGAGCGCGGCATCTCCGCGAGCCACGTCGACGAGGCGTGCGAGCAGGAGTTGGCGGAGGCCAAGGCTGTGGCCTCGAGCTCGCTCCGCGAGGGCTGAGCGTGCGCATCGCAGGGCTGGAGACCGAGTACGGGATCGTCGATCCTGCGCGGGACCAGGCGAATCCGATTCTGCTGTCCTCGCGGCTGGTCGACGCGTGCCGGCTATGGGCCGATGGACGTAGCGCACCATGGGACTACGGCGGCGAGGACCCGCTCCAGGACCAGCGGGGCCACCGGCGCGAACGTGCGACCGCTGGCGCGGACATGCTCACCGACGCCCACGAGTGGAACCCCCAGCACGGACTCGTGTCGTTGCGGCGGCGCCGCGGCTCCTGGGAGGATCCCGCCCACCTCAACGCGGTGCTCGGTAACGGTGCCCGCTTCTATGTCGATCACGCCCACCCCGAATACTCGGGACCCGAGGTCGCCTCCGCGCGCGAGGCCGTGGTGTGGGACCGTGCGGGCGACGCGATCGCGCTGGCCGCAGCCGCGCGGTACGCGCAGGAGGAGGACTCCGCCGTCGCGCTGTACAAGAACAACGTGGACGGCAAGGGCGCGAGCTATGGCACGCACGAGAACTTCCTGGTCCGCCGGGATGTCGACTTCTCGCGCCTCGCAGAGCTCATCACGAGTCACCTGGTGACGCGCCCCATCGTCGTGGGCGCCGGGCGCGTCGGGATAGGCCAGCGGGGCGAGGAGCCCGGCTTCCAGATCTCGCAGCGAGCGGATTACATCGAGACCGAGATCGGTCTCGAGACCACGTTGCGTCGGCCCATCGTCAACACCCGCGACGAGCCCCACGCCGACCGCCGTCGCTGGCGCCGTCTCCACGTGATCGTCGGGGACGCGAACTGCTTCGACGTGCCCGTCTACCTCAAGATCGGCTCCACATCGCTGGTGCTGTCCGCCATCGAGGCGGACGACGAGAGGCTGGAGGCGCTGGTGCTGTCCGAGCCGGTGGCCGCAGTGCGCACCGTCTCCCGCGACCTGTCGCTGCGCACCCCGCTTCCGCTCGCGTCAGGAGAGTCAGCCACTGCGTTGGAGATGCAGCGCGCACTGCTGGAGATCTGCCGCGACTACGTGTCGGATGCGGATGAGGCGCAGGTCATCGCCCGCTGGGAGGACGTGCTCGACGCGCTGGGCCGCGACATCTTCGAGGCCGCGCACGATGTCGAGTGGGTCGCGAAGCTGCAGCTGCTCGGCCGGCTTCGAGACAAGCACACACGACTCGACGAGCAGGGGATCGCAGTGCCGATGCCGTGGTCGGATGCGCGGCTCGCCGCGCTGGACGTGCAATGGAGCAGGCTCGGCGACGGGTGGGCGTCGCGGCTGACCGCCGCCGGCGCTGCGACGCGAGTGACGGACGACGCCGAGGTGGAGAGGGCGATGCGCACGCCCCCGAGTTCCACGCGCGCGGCGGTGCGCGGGGCCTTCGTCGGCAAGTATCCCCACCTGGTCGATGCGGCCGGCTGGGCGTCGGTGGTGCTCGATCGAGAGACCGCTCACGGCAAGCTCGAGGTTCTCCACCTCGACGATCCGTTCGCCGCCACCCACCCCATGCTCGACGAGCTCGCGCGGGGATAGGATCGAGTCATGCCTCAGACACACGCCTCCGGACAGCCCTACGAGGACGACGCCCCTGAGCCAGCGCCGCCGTCCGCACCCGCCAAGGCGGAGAGCACCGATGCGGTCGACAGCCTGCTCGACGAGATCGACGGGTCGCTGCAGACCAACGCGGAGGAGTTCGTCCGGTCGTTCGTGCAGAAGGGCGGGCAGTAGCCGCGGTCGCGTTCCCTGACGGAGTCTCGGCCGAGGTTCCCCCGCCGCTCGAGGTCGCTGCCGAGCGCCGCATCTTCGGACTCGAGACGGAGTTCGGTCTCCATCTGGACGCGCCCAATGCCCGCGCTGTCACCCCGGAAGAGGTCGCCGGTCACCTTTTCCACTCCGTGGTGAAGTGGGGGCGCTCGTCGAACGTCTTTCTGCCCAACGCGTCGCGCCTGTACATCGACGTGGGAGCGCATCCCGAGTACGCGACGGCGGAGTGCGACTCATTGACCGACCTGATCGCCTCCGACAAGGCGGGCGAGAGGATCGTGCACGACCTCGTCGCGGAGGGCGAGCGCCGTCTCGCGGAGGCCGGCGTCGAAGGCACGATCCACCTGTACAAGAACAACACCGATTCCGCCGGGAACTCGTACGGATGCCACGAGAACTACCTGGTGAGGCGACGCGCGGACTTCCGCGCGTTCGCATCGGCGCTGCTGCCGTTCCTGGTGACGCGGCAGATCGTCACGGGCGCGGGGGCGATCACTCGCCGGCAGTCGGGAGCGGGGTACAGCTTCTCGCCGCGAGCCGACCACATGTGGGAGGGCATGAGCTCGGCGACCACCCGGTCCCGGCCCATGATCAACACGCGCGACGAGCCCCACGCGAACGCCGAGCTGTACCGACGCATGCACGTGATCGTCGGCGACTCGTCCATGTCCGAGACGACGACCCTGCTGAAGATGGGCTCCACGGACCTGCTGCTGAGGCTCATGGAGGCGCACGTCCGCCTGCCAGATCTCACGCTCGCCAATGAGATGCAGGCGATCCGCGACGTGGCCCACGACCTGAGCGGCGTTGCGACCGTCGAGCTCGCGGACGGTCGCCGGCTCACCGCGGCTCAGGTCCAGCAGGAGTACCTCGATGCCGTCCGATCCCAGCTCGGCGCGATCATCACGCAGACGGACGAGGTGGACCAGATCCTCGACCTGTGGGAGCGCGGCATCCGAGCGGTTCGCGACCAGGAGCCGTCGCTCGTGGACACCGAGATCGACTGGGCGATCAAGTGGCGACTGCTGGAACGCTATCGCGACCGGCTCGCGTGCCCGTGGGACGACCCGCGCCTGGCCCGTCTCGAGCTTGCTTACCATGACGTCTCGCCGGAGCGGGGGCTGTTCCCACGGCTGGTGCGCGACGGCCTCGCGCAGACCGTGGTGGACGACGCGCGTATCGAGCGAGCCAAGACGGTGGCGCCCGAGACCACGCGCGCGCACCTGCGGGGCCAATTCGTGACGGCGGCTCTCGCCGCGCGGCAGGACTTCACGGTGGACTGGGTCCACCTCAAGATCGCGGGCGGCGCGAAGAGCACCGTGCTGCTGAAGGACCCGTTCCGGAACACGGACGAGCGCGTCGACGTTCTCCTCGAGGCGCTGAACACCGCCTCCGCGCCCGTAGAATGATGTCCTCCCACCTCGTCCTGAAAGGGGCCCACCATGCGCTCGTCGGCCATGACCGCAGGGGCGTGCGCCCTCGCGATCTCGCTCGCGGCGTGCTCCGCGACGGAGGACGAGGCTGACGCGAGCCCGTCGGCCTCGGGCGACATCTCCCAGGTGACGGTGGTGCAGTCGGAGACGCTCGCGCCCGACATCGAGTTCACACAGGACCAGACGTACGTGGAAGAGCAGACCGAGGTGCTGTGGGAGGGCGAGGGCGAACCGCTCGTCGACGGCCAGCCGCTGCTGCTCGACATCTACGGCGAGTCGCTCGTGGACGGCTCCGTGGTCATGAACACCTTCGATGGCCTGCCCGAGTCCTTCCTGATGGCACCCGAGATCGTCGGGGAAGGCATCTATGAGGTGCTCCAGACGGTGAACGTGGGCGGCCGCGTGCTCGCGGTGTCGCCCCCCGGCGATGGCGCCGACGCACGCGAGCCCGTGGCGCTCGTGGTGGACGTGCTGCCGACGAGCGCGCAGGGCGAGGTCCAGCAACCCGTCGAGGGCATGCCCACGGTGAGCCTCGGCGTCGACGACGAGCCCGTGGTTACCGTGGACCCGGACCGCGAGCCCCGCTCCGATCTCGAGGTCGCGACGCTGATCAATGGCGGCGGCACCCAGGTGCGCTCCAACTCGCTGGTGCTCGTCAACTACACGATGGTGCACCACGATCCGAGTCCGGCCGATTCCGACGAGCAGTGGGAGGCCGGCGACGTCTTCGACACGTCGTGGGAGAGCGAGCGCGAGCCGCTGCTGCTCGAGATGGACCAGGTGTCCGCCGTGCCCGGTCTCCAACAGGGGTTGCTCGACCAGACGGCGCGCTCGCGCGTGCTCATGGTGGTGCCCCCCGAACTCGGCTACCCGGAGCGCGGCAGCATGATCGTCGTCGTGGACATCCTCGACGTATGGAATCCGGAGGATCTGTGAGCACCTCAGTGCGCGTCATCCCATGCCTGGACGTCGACGCGGGACGAGTGGTCAAGGGCATCAACTTCGTCGATCTGCGCGACGCCGGCGACCCAGTCGAGCTGGCGCGCGCCTACGGGGCTGCCGGAGCCGACGAGGTCACGTTCCTCGACGTCACCGCGTCCTCCGCGAACCGCGACACGACGCTCGACGTCGTCGGCCGGACCGCCGACCAGGTGTTCGTGCCGCTGACGGTCGGCGGGGGAGTGCGCTCGACTGAGGACGTCGACCGGCTGCTGCGCGCGGGCGCGGACAAGGTCGGCGTGAACACCGCCGCCATCGCCCGTCCGGAGCTCGTGTTCGAGATCGCCGAGCGGTTCGGCAGCCAGGTGTTGGTGCTGTCCGTGGATGCGCGTCGATGCCAGGGCGAGGCCACGACCCCGTCGGGCTTCGAGGTCACCACCCACGGCGGCAGGCAAGGCACCGGCATCGACGCGGTCGACTGGGCTCGCCGGGGTGCCGAGCTCGGCGCCGGCGAGATTCTGCTCAACTCCATGGACGCAGATGGCACCACCTCGGGCTTTGACCTCGACATGATCCGTCAGGTTCGGGCCGTGGTGTCCGTTCCTCTCATCGCCTCCGGCGGCGCCGGTACGGCAGCGCACTTCGTCGAGGCCGCTCTCGCGGGTGCCGATGCGGTGCTGGCCGCCAGTGTCTTTCACTTCGGCACGCTGTCGATCGCTGAGGTGAAGGCCGCCATGCGCGACGCCGGGATCGAGGTGAGGTGACGCCCTCGAGCCGTCACGCGGCCGACTACCGGCTCTCGGGAACCTTCAACCGCAAGGCGCTGCAACTCCTGCGGCATGCTGTGCGCACCGAGCCGCGCCGTTTCGCCTTCGCCGTCACGACCGCGGCGCTGTTCTCGCTGCTGACCGTCGCCTTCGGCACCCTGCTGGGCCAGATCACGGACGAGATCGTGGTTCCCGGCGTCGCCGGTGATCCGATCGGAGGTCCGTGGGGCGAGATCACGCAGGATCCTGTCGAGGCGATCGCTCTCGCGGGCGCCGTGTTCTTGGGGATCGGCATCGTCAACGCGGTGCTCGTCGGGCTGCGGCGCGGGGTGCAGGGGATCGCTGTCGCCGGAGTGGGCGCGCGCCACCGGCGCGTGGTGGCTGATGCCCTCGCCAGCCTGCCTCTCGGTTGGCACCGGGCGAATCCGTCCGGTCGCATGCTCTCGGCCATGTCCTCCGACTCGGAGAGCGCGACCAATACGCTGCACCCGTTCGCCTTCACCGTCGGGTCGTTCGTGATGATGTTCGCCGCCGGCTACTCGATGTGGCGCATGGACCCCTGGCTCGCGGTCACCGGCCTCGCTGTCGTCCCGGTCATCTTCGCGATCAACATCGCTTACGAGAAGGTCATCACGCCCCGCTGGGACCTCGGACAGACGCTGCGCGCGGACGTGTCGACGATCGCCCACGAGAGCTTCGAGGGCGGCACGGTCGTGAAGGCACTGGGTGCCGAGCAGCGCGAGACCGAGCGGTTCGCGGCCGCCGCGCGCGGGCTCCAGGACGCCGACATCAAGGTGGGGCGCACGAGCGCGTGGTTCGAGCCGCTCATGGACCTCATCGTGCCCCTCGGCTCCGTCGCCCTGATGATCGTGGGCGCCTACCGTGCGGAGGCGGGAGCCGTATCCGTCGGGAACGTCGTCTCCGCGATCTATCTGGTAACCCTCATGGCCGTGCCGATCCGGGGGCTGGGCTGGGTGCTCGGTCAGATGCCGCAGGCGCTGGTCGCGTTCCGGCGCGTGGGGGAGATCGCCCAGGCTGCGACAGAGGTCGACGATCCCGGCGACCGTCCGCTTGCGAAGGAGGGTGCCGGCCAGATGCGGTTCGACACCGCCGACATCGGTGCGGACGACGGCGACGGCAACCTGGCGGTCATCCTGCGCGACGTGTCGCTCGACCTGAGACCGGGGACCGTGACTGCCTTGGTGGGTGCTACGGGCTCCGGAAAGTCCACAGTCGCGCTCGCCGCGTCGCGCCTTGCGCGACCCATCACCGGCACGGTGACTCTCGACCAGGTTGACATCGGCACGATCGAGGCTCTCGGCGAGCATGTCGCCCTGGCGCCCCAGACGGCCTTCGTGTTCGCGGGGACAGTGCGCGATAACGTCACGCTCGGCGAGCCCTACTCGGACGAGCAGGTGTGGGACGCCCTGCGCCGCGCCAACGTCATGGACGTGATGGAGATCCTCGGCTCCGGCGAGCACGCGGGACTGGATGCGCGGCTCGCTGAACGCGGCATGAATCTGTCCGGCGGTCAGCGCCAGCGGCTCGCTCTCGCCCGCGCCCTCGTGCGTCATCCGCGCGTGCTCGTGCTCGACGATGCGACGTCTGCGGTCGACCCGCGCGTCGAGCAGCAGATCCTGCGGGGCCTGAGCGCCGACGGCGCCGGACCCACGGTGCTGATCATCGCCTATCGGCTCGCGTCGATCCTGCTCGCCGACCACGTGGTGCACGTCGATGCCGGACGAGTCGTGGACGCAGGAACGCACCTGGAACTGATCTCGCGCGACCCGGGCTACCGAGAGCTGGTGATGGCGTACGAGGAGGACTCGAAGCGTCAGGCCGACGAGGATGCGGAGTACGTGGGATGACCGAGGACTCGAGCGTCATGCAGATGTTCCGGCGCGGGCTGCAGGTGAGCCCGGAGTTCCGCGCAGGGCTCGTGGTCACCCTGGTGCTCGCGACCTTCGCCGCCATGGGCCGCGCCGCCGTTCCCTTCCTGACACAGCGCGTGACGGACGAGGGGCTGCTTGCCGACGCAGGCGTGGACGTCGACACCGTGGTGATGTACGCCTCCGGGGGAGCGGTGGTGCTGGTCATCGCCGCGGTGCTCGCTTGGCAGGTGCGCGTGCGCATGGTCACGGCCGCCGAAAAGGGGCTCGCGACGTTGCGGATCCGCGCCTTCGGCAAGGTCCACGAGCTGTCGGTGCTGACTCAGAACGAGGAGCAGCGCGGCCGATACGTGTCCCGCGTGACGGGCGACGTCGAGACGATGCGCGACCTCATGCAGTGGACCGGCGCCGCCATGATCATCTCCGCGCTCGAGGCGTCCGTGGTCTTCGTCGTGATGCTTGCGTACTCGTGGCAGCTGTCGCTGCTGGTCCTGGTGGCATTCCTCCCCATGGTCGGGTCGCTCATGTGGATCCAGCCGCGGGTGCGACGTGCCTTCCAGGTGGTGCGCTCCAAGATGGCCGACCTGATGGGACGCACGTCGGAGCAGATCGTCGGTGTCGCCACCATCCGCTCGTACGGCGTTCAGCAGCGCATGCGCGACCAGCTGCACGGAGAGATCGACGACATCCTGGCGGCGGAGCGCAAGGCCTCGATCCTGGCCTCCGCGAACTTCTCCTCGACCGTGGTGGGTCAGTCGCTCGCGACCGGGCTGGCGCTCATCGGTGGCACCATAATGGCGATCGATGGCTCCATCTCTGTCGGCACCGTGGTGGCCTTCGCCTTCCTGGTCTACATGTTCGCGGGACCGCTCATGTGGATC
Source organism: Demequina ureilytica (assembly GCF_048553575.1). Classification (NCBI taxonomy): domain Bacteria; kingdom Bacillati; phylum Actinomycetota; class Actinomycetes; order Micrococcales; family Demequinaceae; genus Demequina; species Demequina ureilytica. Next base: position 157,499 of record NZ_JBLZIE010000003.1, read on the forward strand.
ATCGAGATGCTCGCCGAGATGCAGCGGGCGGTGGTCGGCTGGAAGCGCGTGCTCGAGCTCGTCGACCAGGAGGTCACGGTCGCCGACCCGGGCGAGAACGGCACCCCCATCCCTCACGGTCACGGCGATCTGTCGGTCGAAGGCGTGCGGCTGACGTACTCCGACGGCCCCGAGGTGCTCAAGGGCGTCGACCTCGCGGTACCCGCCGGGCGGCGCATCGCTCTCGTCGGCCAGACGGGCTCGGGCAAGACATCCCTGGCGCGGCTCATGTCCCGGTTCTTCGATCCCACGGACGGCGTGGTGCGCGTGGGTGGCGTGGACCTCCGCGAGGTGCCGATGCAGTCGTTGCGGCGGTCTGTGGCCGTCGTGCCGCAAGAGGGGTTCCTGTTCGACGGCACGGTTCGCTCGAACCTGGCCTACGCGCTTCCGGAGGCAAACGAGAGCGACCTCGAGCGCCGTGCCCTGGCCGCGTTCGAGTCGCTCGGCCTCGATGCGTGGGTCGACGGACTGCCTCATGGCCTCGACACGCCCGTGGGACCGCGCGGCGAGCTGCTCAGCGCGGGTGAGCGCCAACTGGTGTCGATCGCTCGCGCCTACCTGCGGGACCCCGATCTGCTGATCCTCGACGAAGCCACGAGCGCGGTCGACCCTGCCACGGAGGTGCGCATCTCCCGCGCTCTCGAGGGGCTGATGCAGGGGCGTACCGCCGTGGTGATCGCTCACCGGCTGTCGACGGCCGAGCGCGCAGACGTCGTGGCGGTCATGGAGCAAGGCGAGCTGGTCGAGGTCGGGCCGCACCGCGAGCTCGTCGAGGCGGGCGGCATCTATGCCGGCCTTCACGCCGCCTGGGTGTCGCAGACGCGCGACTGAACCCCCGCATCGGCCGCCTGGCCCTGACCGTGCCGAACACTCTTGGCCGCGACACCCGGACAGCAGCGGCCCAGGCGGGCCGAGCGCGGGAGTTTCCGACGCCACGATGTTCGGGACGGTACGAGCGTGCTGATCTGGAAGGATGGGCGCCATGCCTCTCGATGCCGCCATTGCCGAGCGCTTGAAGCGCACCGACGACGGGCTCGTGTGCGCCGTCGTCCAGGAGCGCTCGACACGCGACGTGCTCATGGTCGCCTGGATGAACGATGACGCTCTTCACGAGACCCTCACGACCGGGCGCGCCGTGTACTGGAGCCGCTCGCGCGGCGAACTGTGGCGCAAGGGCGACACCTCGGGCCACATCCAGCTGGTGCACCGCGTCGAGATCGATTGCGACGGCGATGCGCTGCTCGTGACCGTCACCCAGGAGGGTCCCGCCTGTCACACCGGCGCGACCCGCTGCTTTGACGCAGGTGGCGACCTGCTGGCTGTGGATGGGGGGTCGGCGTGAGCGATCCCGTGCGCGTCGAGTGGGGTCAGACGTGGCCCAGCCTGGACGAGTTCGTCGAGCTCGGCGCCACACACCGAGTCGTGCCCGTCGTGCGCCGCGTGCTCGCGGACGGCCTCACCCCGGTCGCGGTGTACCGCGCGCTTGCTGGTGGCCGGCCCAACACCTTCATTCTCGAATCCGCCGAGCCGGACGGGACCCGCGGCCGGTACTCGTTCGTCGGGGTGCACTCCCGCGCGGCGCTGACCGTCGACGGCGACGAGGCGCGGTGGTCCGGTGACGTGCCCGTGGGCCTCGTCGACGGCGCCCCTCTCGACGTCATCCGTGCGGCACTGAGCGAGCTGCGCTCCGAGCCGATCCCGGGGCTTCCGCCGCTGACCGGCGGGCTCGTGGGTGTGCTCGGGTGGGACATCGTGCGCCAGTGGGAGCCGACGTTGCCGCAGAAGGCGCCCCGTGACATCGATGTGCCCGATGCTCATCTGCTGCTCGCGACCGACGTCGCCGCGATCGATCACCACGACGGTTCGGTGTGGCTGATCGCGAATGCCGTGAACGCCAACGCGCAGGAGGCGGGGATCGAGCAGGCCTACGCTGATTCGCTGGCGCGCCTCGACGCCATGGAGCGCGCCCTCGTCGACGCCCCCGCCGGCGAGGTTTCGGTGCTGGCCGGTAACGTGCCTGACCCGAGCGTGAGTCACCGCAGCGGCCCGGGAGAGTACGAGCGGATGGTCGAGTTCGCAAAGGAGGCTATCCGCGACGGCGAGGTGTTCCAGATGGTGCCGGCGCAGCGGTTCGACGTCGGCTGCGACGCCTCGGCGCTCGACGTGTATCGCGTCCTGCGCACGCTGAACCCCAGCCCGTACATGTACTACTTCGAGCTGCAGGACGATGCCGGCCGGGAGTTCGCCGTCGTCGGCGCGAGCCCGGAATCACTGGTCGCAGTCCATCGCGGCCGCGTCTCGACGTTCCCCATCGCCGGTTCCCGTCGACGGGGGCAGACCGCGGACGAGGACCGCCGCCTCGAGGAGGACCTGCTCGCCGATCCTAAGGAACGCGCCGAGCACGTGATGCTGGTCGACCTCGCGCGCAACGATCTTGTGAAGGTATGTGAGCCGACGTCGGTGGAGGTCGCTCAGTTCATGCGCGTCAACCGCTACTCCCACATCATGCACATCTGCTCGACCGTGGAGGGAGAGCTCGAGGCGGGATACGGTCCGGTCGACGTGTTCGCCGCGACGTTCCCCGCCGGCACGCTGTCGGGAGCGCCCAAGCCGCGCGCGATCGCGCTCATCGACGAGATCGAGCCGGCGCGGCGCGCGTTCTACGGTGGTGCAGTGGGCTACTTCGACTTCGCGGGCGACATGGACATGGCGATCGCCATCCGGACAGCGCTCATCGAGTCGGGCATCGCACACGTGCAGGCCGGCGCGGGGGTCGTGGCCGACTCGGTGCCGGCGAGCGAGGACCAAGAGACCAAGGACAAGGCCGCAGCGATGATGAGGGCCATCGCGCTCGCCTCGCGACTGCGCGCCGCAGCCCGTGGCTAGACTGGCTCCACGACTGGCAAGGAGAAGGTATGTCGAGCATTGAGATCGCCCCGGAGAACCTCCCCGAGGAGGCCTACGCCAACCACGGCAAGACCGTTGCGGGATGGACCACGAACATCGGGCTCATCGTCGCGGCTCTCGTGGCGGCGGTAGGGATCGCGTTCCCCATCTGGCCAGTGGTATGGGTGGGTGTAGGCCTTGCAGTCGTCGCGCTCGCCGCCGGTGCGGCGCTGCGCGCCCTCGGCCATGGCCAGCCATTGAAGTAGCGGTCGTCTTCCTCGATCGCGCTGTCCAAAGGAGAAGAGAATGACGGACGTTCCCCCACCCCCGCCGCCCTCGGCATCGCAGCCGCCGCCCCCGGGCGCAGGCGGCAACGAGTCGAAGAACAACCTCGGCACCATCTCGCTCGTGCTCGGCATCGTCGGCATCCTGTGCTGCGGGCTGTTCACAGGCATCCCGGCAATCATCGTCGGCAACAACTCCAAGAAGGCGCAGGCGCAGGGTCTTGCGACCAACGGCAACCTGGGACAGGTGGGCTTCATCCTCGGGATCATCGCCACAGTGCTGTCGGTGCTTGGTGCCATCGTGTGGGGCATCCTGATCGCGACCGGGTCGTACGACTGGTCGACCACCTCCAACTTCTGACCGACTCCACGATGACGGCGGCCAGGGTGGTGCAGGTGCCGGCAAAGAGCTCTGCGGCTCGGCGCATGATGGCACCGGGCATCACCCTGGCCGTTCTCGCGTCCGCCACGGCGTACACCGCGCTGGCGGATCCCTACCAGCGCGGCTTCTTCCCGTCCTGCATCTTTCTCGCAAGCTCGGGGCACTGGTGCCCGGGGTGCGGGGGGCTGCGCGCCGTCCACGAGCTGGCGCGCGGCGACGCCGCAGCCGCCCTCGGGATGAACCCCGTCGTCGTGCTGCTCATCATCCCCCTGGGCATAGCGCTGCTAGTGGCCTGGATACGCGCCGCCTGGCGCGGGAGGCCCGCGCCGTCAGTCCCGATCTGGCTGGCCGTTGGCCTGCCCGCACTGCTCTTCATCTTCTGGATCGTGCGCAACATCCCGGTTCTCGAGCCATACCTCGCACCTTAGAGGGCCTGCTAACGTCAATCCCGCGAGGGCGTTAAGCGGACGTCCCGAACGTCTGTGAGGGGCTGGTAGCAGTGAGCGAAGGTTTCAACAATCGGGACGATGTACCGCCAGCGGCCCCAGCTCCATACTCTGCGCCGGTCCCATACCAGGCGCCCGCCCCCTATGCGCGGGATAGCGGCGGCGGTGCGGCGAACGGCAAGGCTACGGCGGGACTAGTTCTCGGGATTATCTCGGTGCTCATCAATACGTTCTTCATCCCAGCGATTCTGGCGATTGTCTTCTCAAGCCTCGGCATCAAGCGAGCCGCAGAGCTGGAGCGGCATGGAATGGTGCCCGTGGGCCGTGGTGCCGCGATCGCTGGGTTAGTGACGGGCATTGTCGGAGTGCTTAACTCGCTGTTGTGGAAGTGGCTGGTCCTTTTCATCTTCTAGGCGTGCGGTCCTCGGACGGCGTGCCCGGCGGTAGCATGGGGGCGACGGAAAGGGGGCAGCGAATGAGCGTGCTGGAGAGCATCGTCGCAGGCGTGAGGGAGGATCTCGCGCAGCGAGAGTCAGCCACACCCATGGACCAATTGAAGGAACGTGCCGCGCGCCTTCCGTGTGCGATCGACGCGCGCGCACTGCTTGCTTCCGACGAGGTCTCCGTGATCGCAGAGGTCAAGCGATCGAGCCCCTCGAAGGGAGATCTCGCCGCCATCACCGACCCCGCGTCGCTGGCGACCGAGTACGAGGCTGGGGGAGCGACCGTGATCTCGGTGCTCACCGAGCAGCGCCGCTTCGGCGGTTCCCTCGCCGACCTTGACGCGGTGCGCTCCAAGGTCGACATCCCCATTCTTCGCAAGGACTTCATCGTCACGCCCTACCAGGTGTGGGAGGCCCGCGCACACGGCGCCGACCTGGTGCTGCTGATCGTCGCCGCACTCGACCAGATGGCTCTCGAGAGCCTCGTCGAGCGCGCACACTCTCTCGGCATGTGCGCGCTGGTCGAGGTGCACGACGAGGTCGAGCTTGCACGGGCAGTCGACGCCGGGGCCCGCGTCATCGGCGTCAACGCCCGCAACCTGAAGACCCTCGAGGTCGATCGTCACACCTTCGCGCGACTCGCGCCGTCGATCCCCGAGGGGATCGTCCGGGTGGCGGAGTCCGGCATCCGCGACGGGCACGACGTCGTCGAGTACGCCCGCATGGGAGCCGACGCGGTCCTGGTGGGCGAGGCGCTCGTCAAGGACAAGGACCCGCGCACCGCCGTGGCCGAGATGGTCGCCGCAGGCGCACACCCCGCGCTACGAGCGGTGCGTCCGTGAACCCGTCTCTCCAGTCGGCGCCCGGCCCCTTCTTCGGCGACTTCGGCGGGAGGTACGTCCCCGAGGCGCTGACCGCGGCGCTCGACGAGTTGACGGACGCCTACGAGAAGGCGCGCATCAATCCCCAGTTCACCGAGGAGCTCACCCGCCTCGCGCGTGACTACACGGGCCGGCCGTCGATCATCACCGAGGTCCCGCGATTTGCCCGCCACGCCGGCGGCGCGACGGTGCTCCTCAAGCGCGAGGACCTGAATCACACGGGCTCGCACAAGATCAACAACGTCCTGGGCCAGGCGCTGCTGACCAAGCGGATCGGCAAGACGCGAGTGATCGCGGAGACCGGCGCGGGGCAGCACGGCGTGGCGACCGCCACCGCGGCCGCGCTCATGGATCTCGAGTGCGTGGTCTACATGGGCGAGGAGGACACGGAGCGCCAGGCGCTCAACGTCGCGCGCATGCGCCTGCTCGGCGCCGAGGTGATTCCGGTGACCACCGGTACTCGCACCTTGCGCGACGCCATCAACGAGGCGTTCCGCGACTGGGTCGCCAACGTTCAGACCACCAACTACGTCTTCGGCACGGCGGCCGGCCCGCACCCGTTCCCCGCCATGGTGCGCGACTTCCAGCGCATCATCGGCGTCGAGGCACGCGCGCAGATGCTGGAGCGCGGCGGCCTGCCCGATGCGGTCCTCGCCTGCGTGGGCGGCGGCTCCAACGCCATTGGCGCGTTCGACGCCTTCTTGGACGACGAGAGTGTGCGGCTGATCGGCTGCGAGGCTGCCGGTGACGGCGTCGAGACCAGCAGGCATGCGTCCACCATCACCGGTGGTCGGCCCGGGGTGCTCCACGGCTCGAAGTCATACATCCTTCAGAACGAGGACGGCCAGACGAACCCCTCGCATTCGATCTCCGCGGGGCTCGACTACCCCGGCGTGGGCCCGCAGCACTCGTGGCTCGCGGACCTGGGCCGGGCCGAGTACTGGCCCGTCACCGACGCCCAGGCGATGGACGCCTTCCGGCTGCTCAGCCGCACGGAGGGGATCATGCCGGCCATCGAGTCCGCGCACGCCCTGTACGGCGCCATGAAACTCGGCAAGGAGCTGGGCCCTGACGCGACACTGCTCGTCAACCTCTCCGGTCGCGGCGACAAGGACGTCGAACAGGCGGCACGGTGGTTCGAGATGCTGCCGGGAGAGGGCGAGTGAGCGCCCTCACCGACCGCCTCGACGAGATCAAGGCCGAGGGTCGAGCCGCGCTGATCGGCTATCTCCCCGTGGGCTACCCGGACGTCGACACGTCTATTCGCGCGATGGTCGCCATGGTCGAGTCCGGTGTCGACATTGTCGAGGTGGGCCCGCCCTACTCAGATCCGGTCCTCGACGGCCCTGTGATCCAGCTCGCCGTCGCGCAGGCACTCGAGCGCGGCGTGCGCGTCAGCGATGCCTTCACAGCGGTCCGCGCCATCTCCGATGCGGGAGCACCCGCCGTGGTGATGTCCTACTTCAACCCCATGCTCCAGTACGGGCTCGAGCGGTTCGCCGCGGATCTCGTGGCGGCAGGCGGTGTGGGTGCGATCACGCCGGACCTCACGCCCGACGTCGGTGAGGAGTGGATCGCGGCGGCACGACAGCAGGACCTGGACACGATCTTCCTGGTGGCGCCGTCGACGACGCGGGAACGCATGCACATGACCGTGGGGGCGTCCCGCGGCTTTGTCTACGCGACGTCGCTCATGGGCGTCACCGGAGTGCGCGCATCGGTTGGAGAGCAGGCCGCTCGCGTGGTCGCGCAGGCGCGCGAGGCCGGCGCTGAGCGGGTGTGTGTGGGCCTTGGCGTCTCGACACCCGAGCAGGCGGCGGAGGTCGCCCAGTTCGCGGAAGGTGTGATCGTGGGAACTGCGCTGCTGCGGTGCCTCACAGAGAACACCGATCCGGAGGCCGGAATCGCTGCGCTACGCATCAAGGCAGCGGAGCTCGCTGAGGGAGTGAGGAGCGCGCGATGACGCCCCGCTTCATCCCGGCGCCGCCCGACGGCCTGCAGACCTTCAGCCTCGGACCGGTGACGATCCACGCGTACGCGCTATGCATCCTCGCGGGGATCTTCGTCGCAGTGTGGCTCACCACCCGGCGGTGGGTCGAGCGGGGCGGCGACGGCGACAAGGTGGGCGACATCGTCCTGTGGGCGATCCCGTTCGGAATCGTCGGCGGGCGTCTCTACCACGTGATTTCCACGCCCGGCCCGTACTTCGGGGAGGGGGGTGACCCCTGGGCGGCGCTCGAGATCTGGAACGGCGGTCTTGGCATCTGGGGCGCGGTCGCGCTGGGCGCGCTCGGCGCCTTCATCGGCGCCCGTAGGCACGGCGTGTCCTTCACGGCCTTCGCCGATGCGGCGGCTCCCGCAGTGCTGATCGCGCAGGCCATCGGGCGGCTGGGAAACTACCTCAACCAGGAGCTGTTCGGCAGCCCGTCGACGCTGCCGTGGGCCTTGGAGGTCGACCCGGCGTTCCGGCCCGAGGGCTACGCGGAGTTCGCGACATTCCACCCGACGTTCCTGTACGAGATGGTGTGGAACCTGGTGGGGGCCGCACTGATCATCTGGCTCGACCGCCGCTTCGACCTGCGAGGCGGGCGTACGTTCTGGCTCTACGTGATGGTGTACGTGAGCGGCAGGCTGTGGATCGAGCTGGTGCGCATCGACACCGCGGTGACGGTCGGCGGGCTGCGCATCAACGTGTGGGTGTCGATCGCCGTGCTCGCTCTCGCCGTCGCCATGTTCATGATCCTCGGCAGGCGCCAGCCCGACGCGGAGCACCGAGTTCCCCGAAACCGGCTAGCGGCGGCCGATGACGATCCCACCGACTCGACCGACGCGACGGCCCACCCGGCCGACGAGCCTGAGCACGACGACCCGGCCACAAGCCAGGGGAAGTCATAGGCGATTCTTTACCTCGACCATGTTCGCGGTAGGCTGTTCTCCCGTGTGTTCCCCGGGCCGACGGCGCCCCGCAAACGATCAAGTCCTCGGCCTGTGCCGACGACGGCAAAGGACGGTGTGATGGCCGCGAAGACCCGCGTCACCCAGCCCAATCACGGGCTCTACGACCCCGCGTACGAGCACGATGCGTGCGGCGTCGCCTTCGTGGCGACGCTGCGTGGCACGCCCGGCCGCGACATCGTGGACGCAGGCCTCACGGCTCTGAAGAACCTCGAGCACCGCGGCGCAGTGGGTGCCGAGATCGAGACGGGCGACGGTGCCGGTCTGCTCACGCAGATCCCGGACCAGTTCCTGCGCTCGGTCGTCGACTTCGACCTCCCCGCAGAGGGCACGTACGCGGTGGGCATCGCCTTCCTCACCCCTGGAGACGAGGATGCTGAGGTGCACGCGTTCGAGGACGCGGCACGTGCCGAGGCCGTGACGGTGCTCGGCTGGCGTGACGTGCCGGCGAACCCCGAGCCGCTCGGACCGTCCGCACGGGCGGCGATGCCAGTGTTCCGGCAGGTGTTCCTCGCCGCCGATGGCCTCGACGGCATCGAGCTCGACCGCCGCGCATATCGCGTGCGCAAGAGGGCGGAGAAGGCGGGCGGACCGTTCTTCGCCTCGCTCTCGAGCCGCACCCTCACCTACAAGGGCATGCTCACCACGTACCAGCTCGAAGAGGTCTTCCCCGATGTGACGCACGAGCTGTTCACCTCGCAGCTCGCGCTCGTGCACTCGCGCTTTTCGACCAACACGTTCCCGTCCTGGTCGCTCGCGCAGCCGCTCCGGGGCATCGCCCACAATGGCGAGATCAACACCGTGCAGGGCAACCGCAACTGGATCACGGCTCGTGAGGGCACGATGAGCTCCGAGCTGCTGGGTGACATGGCCCATCTCAAGCCGGTCTGTTCGCCGTCCTCATCGGACACCGCGTCGTTCGACGAGGTGCTTGAGCTCCTCCACCTCGGTGGGCGCTCGATGCCGCATGCAGTGCTGATGATGATGCCTGAGGCATGGCAGAACAACGACGAGATGGCCCCCGACAGGCGGGGCTTCTACGAGTACCACTCGGCCTTGATGGAGCCGTGGGACGGCCCCGCCGCGCTGCACTTCACGGATGGCACCCTGATCGGTGCCACCCTCGACCGCAATGGTCTGCGCCCAGGCCGCTTCTGGGTCACCGACGACGGGCTCGTGGTGGCCGGTTCCGAGGCTGGTCTGCTGGACATCGACCCTGCGAAGGTGGTCCGCAAGGGGCGCCTGCAGCCGGGTCGCATGCTGCTGGTCGACACCGCCGCGGGACGCATCATCGAGGACGAGGAGATCAAGTCCCAGCTGGCCGCCGAGCACCCCTATGAGCAGTGGGTGAGCGACAACGCCGTGCGGCTCGCCGATGTGCCGGACCGCGAGCATGTGGTGCACTCCCGCGCTTCGGTGAAGCGCCGCCAGCGCGCCTTCGGATACACCGAGGAAGAGCTCAAGCGGCTGCTGACGCCGATGTCCGTCAACGGCCTCGAGCCCATCGGCGCCATGGGTTCGGACACCCCGATCGCCGTGCTGTCGGACCGGCCCCGGCTGCTGTTCGACTACTTCACGCAGATGTTCGCGCAAGTGACGAACCCGCCGCTGGACTCGATCCGCGAGGAGATTGTCACGGCCATCGGCGGTGCGATCGGCCCCGAGCCGAACCTGCTGGAAGCGACGCCCGAGCACGCCCGCAAGGTCCTCCTCGAGTTTCCGGTCATCGACAACGACGAGCTCGCGAAGATCCTCCACATCGACGCCGACCCTCGCCTTGAGGGCGTGTTCTCGTCGCGGCGCATCCGCGGCCTGTACCGCGTGGCGGCCGGCCACGAAGCCCTCGAGCGCCGTCTCGCTGACATCTTCGACGAGGTCGACACTGCGATCGCCGACGGCGTCTCGTTCATCGTGCTGTCCGACCGCGACTCGAACCAGGACTTCGCCCCCATCCCGTCGCTGCTGTTGACCTCGGCGGTGCACCACCACTTGGTGCGCAATCACACTCGTACCCGCGCCTCGCTCGTCGTGGAGGCGGGGGACGTGCGGGAGGTCCATCACGTCGCCCTGCTCATTGGGTACGGCGGCGCGGCCGTCAACCCGTATCTCGCCATGGAGACCGTCGAGGACCTCGCGCGCCGCGGCTACCTCGGCGACACCGCCCCGGCCGATGCGGTCTCGAACCTCATCAAGGCGCTCGGCAAGGGCGTGCTGAAGATCATGTCGAAGATGGGCATCTCCACTATCGCGTCGTATCGCGGTGCTCAGGTGTTCGAGGCCGTGGGCTTGGCCCGCGCTCTCGTCAACCGGCACTTTGTGGGCACTCCCAGCCAGATCGATGGGGCAGGGATCGATGTGATCGCCGAGGAGGTGGCGCGCAGACACGCCGACGCCTACCCGCCTTCGGGAGAGCTGCCTCCGCACCGGCGCCTCAACACCGGCGGCGACTACCAATGGCGGCGCGACGGCGAGGCCCACCTGTTCGACCCGCACACGGTCTTCACGCTCCAGCACGCGACTCGCACCCGCAAGTACGACGTGTTCCGCAAGTACACCGATCGCGTGGACGATCAGTCCAAGCGCCTCATGACGCTGCGCGGCCTGTTCGAGTTTGCCTCCGACCGCCCCTCGATTCCCATCGACGAGGTGGAGCCTGTCAGCGACATCGTCAAGCGCTTCAACACGGGGGCGATGTCCTACGGGTCGATCTCGGCTGAGGCGCACGAGACGCTGGCGATCGCGATGAACCGCCTTGGTGGGCGGTCCAACACGGGCGAGGGCGGCGAGTCCGCCGACCGCCTGTACGACCCGGAGCGCCGCAGCGCCATCAAGCAGGTGGCCTCGGGCCGTTTCGGTGTGACCAGCGAGTATCTGGTGAATGCGGACGACATCCAGATCAAGCTTGCCCAGGGCGCCAAGCCAGGCGAGGGCGGGCAGCTCCCAGGGACGAAGGTCTACCCCTGGGTGGCGGAGACCAGGCATTCGACGCCAGGCGTGGGACTCATCTCCCCGCCGCCGCACCACGACATCTACTCGATCGAGGACCTCAAGCAGCTCATCCACGATCTGAAGAACGCCAACCCGCAGGCACGCATCCACACCAAGCTGGTGTCGGAGGTCGGTGTCGGAACCATCGCCGCCGGAGTCGCCAAGTGCAAGTCCGACGTAGTGCTGATCTCCGGCCAGGACGGCGGCACTGGAGCGAGCCCGCTGAACTCCCTCAAGCACGCAGGTGCGCCGTGGGAGATCGGGCTGGCGGACACGCAGCAGACGCTGGTGCTCAACGACCTGCGCGACCGGATCGTGGTGCAGGTCGACGGCCAGATGAAGACTGGCCGCGACGTCGTGGTCGCCGCGCTGCTGGGAGCCGAGGAGTTCGGCTTCGCCACCGCTCCACTGGTCGTCGAGGGCTGCATCATGATGCGTGTGTGCCACCTTGACACCTGCCCCGTGGGCGTCGCGACTCAGAACCCAGAGCTGCGTTCGCGGTTCACCGGTCAGGCCGATCACGTGGTGACGTTCTTCGAGTTCATCGCGGAGCAGGTGCGCGAGCACCTCGCCGCGCTCGGATTCAGGACCATCGCGGAGGCCGTCGGCCACGTCGAGGCTCTCGACACTCGAGCCGCGATTGATCACTGGAAGGCCAAGGGCCTTGACCTGTCGCCGGTGCTTGCGCTGCCCGAGCCGGGCCGCGCCATCACGAGCTCCACGACCCAGAATCACGGACTGGAGGCTGCGCTGGACCGACAGCTCATCGAGCTTGCCGCTCCCGCCCTCGAGCGGGGGGAGCCGGTGGAGATCGAACTGCCGATCCGCAACGTGAACCGCACCGTCGGCACCATGCTCGGTCACGAGGTCACCAAGCGCTACCGTGCCGCCGGCCTCCCGGACGACACGATCGACATCACGTTCTCCGGCTCGGCGGGTCAGTCGTTCGGAGCGTTCCTGCCCAAGGGGATCACGCTGCGCCTCCTCGGCGACGCCAACGACTACGTCGGCAAGGGTTTGTCAGGTGGCCGTGTCATCGTCCGCCCGCACCGCGAGTCGATGATGGACGACTCGAAGGACGTCATTGCAGGCAACGTGATCGGCTATGGCGCCACCAGCGGCGAGATCTTCCTCCGCGGTCAAGTGGGCGAGCGCTTCCTCGTGCGCAACTCGGGAGCGACCGCGGTCGTCGCAGGCGTGGGTGACCATGCTCTGGAGTACATGACCGGCGGCACCGCCGTGATCCTCGGTCGGACCGGCCGCAACCTCGGTGCGGGAATGTCCGGGGGCACGGCCTATGCGCTCGACCTGCGGCCGGAGCGGGTGAACCGCCAGGCGCTGGCCTCGGGTGAGCTGACGTTGAGCGAGCTCGACGCCGAGGACCAGACGATCGTCCGGACCTTGATCGAGCGGCACCTCGAGCTGACGGAGTCGCCCCGGGCCCGCGACATCCTGGCCCATTGGGACGAGTACGCGCCGCGGTTCACACGCGTGCTGCCGGCTCAGTACGCTCGGGTGCGTGACGCGCTCGTCGAGCTCGAGGCCAGTGGTGGTGACCTGCGCGCCCCGGGTGCATGGGCCGAATTCTTGGAGGTGACCAGTGGCTGATCCGCGCGGATTCCTGAAGGTACGTGAGAGGGAGCTGCCGGCATCCCGGCCGGTCCCAGTGCGCCTGCTCGACTGGAAGGAAGTGCGTGACGACCTCACGCGCGACGAACCGACCCTGCGCCGTCAGGCGTCGAGGTGCATGGACTGCGGCATCCCGTTCTGTCACCAGGGCTGCCCCCTGGGCAACCTGATTCCTGAGTGGAACGACCTGGTACGCGACGGGCACTGGAAGGACGCGATCGATCGTCTCCACGCGACGAACAACTTCCCGGAGTTCACGGGGCGCATCTGTCCCGCTCCGTGCGAGACGTCGTGCGTGCTGGGCATCAACCAGCCGGCCGTGACGATCAAGAACATCGAGGTCGAGATCATCGACCACGCCTTTGAGGACGGCAACGTCGCACCGATCGTGCCTCAGCGCCAGACGGGCAAGACCATTGCGGTGGTCGGCTCGGGACCGGGCGGACTGGCCGCGGCCCAGCAGCTCACCAGGGCCGGACACACGGTGCGCGTGTACGAGAAGGACGATCGCCTGGGCGGTCTGCTGCGGTACGGCGTCCCGGACTTCAAGTTGGACAAGCTGCACATCGACCGGCGCATCGCCCAGATGGAGGCGGAGGGCACCCGTTTCCGCACGAACACCGCGATCGGCACCGACATCGCTTGGGACGAGCTTCGCGCCCGTTACGATGCCGTGCTCGTGGCGACCGGCGCCCCCAAGCCGCGCGACCTGCCGATCCCCGGTCGCGACCTCGACGGCATCCACTACGCAATGCCTTACCTGCACCAGGGCAACCAGGCGGCGGCCGGAGACGAGGTGCCCGGGCAGATTCACGCCGAGGGCAAGCACGTCATCGTCATCGGGGGCGGCGACACTGGCTCCGACTGCATCGGCACCGCCCTGCGCCAGGGCGCGGCATCGGTGACGACGCTCGCGATCGGCAAGAGGCCGCCGGAGACGCGTTCCGACAACGAGCCATGGCCCACCGACCCGCGGGTGTTCGAGGTGTCCTCGAGCCACGAGGAAGGCGGGGCGCGCGAGTACCTCGCGTCGACGGTGGAGTTCGTCGGGGAGGGCGGGCACGTCACCGCGCTGAAGGTGGCCGAGACCCAGTACAACCCGGACGGTTCGCGCACGCCCGTCGCCGGCACCGAGCGCGACATTCCAGCCGACCTGGTGCTGATCGCGATGGGATTCACGGGTCCCGAGACCTCAGAGCTGTCTGCACAGGGCGGGGTCGCGACCACTGACCGTGGCGCGATCCAGCGAGGCGACGACTACGCCACGAATGTTGACGGCGTGTTCGTCGCTGGCGACGCGGGGCGCGGTGCCTCGCTAGTGGTGTGGGCGATAGCCGAGGGCCGCGCGGCCGCCGCCGAGATCGATCAATACCTGCTGGGGAGCACCGAGCTCCCTGCTCCGGTGACGGCGCACTCCGCCGCCATTCGGGCCTAAGGAACTATGAGGTTGGAGAACATGCGAAACGCGAAGATCGTCTGCACCATTGGACCCGCGACGTCCGCCATCGAGGACATGCGCCTCTTGGTGGGCGCGGGCATGGATGTTGCCCGGATCAACCGCTCTCACGGCAGCGCCGGAGAGCACGAGCAGGTGTACGAGAACGTGCGCCAGGCCGCGGAGGAGGCGGGACGCAACGTCGCCGTGCTCGTCGACCTGCAGGGCCCGAAGATCCGCCTCGGTCGCTTCTCCGACGGCCCCCACGACCTTGCGGTCGGTGACACGTTCACCATCACGACGCGCGACGTCGAGGGCACCAAGGACATCTGCAGCACCACGTTCGAAGGCCTTCCCGCCGACTGCTCGGTCGGTGACTCGCTGCTGATCGACGACGGCAAGGTCCGCCTCGAGGTCACGGAGGTCACCGACACCGACGTGGTCACCACTGTGGTGGTTCCGGGCCCCGTCTCGAACAACAAGGGCATCAACCTGCCCGGCGTCGCGGTCTCTGTCCCGGCGCTGTCCGAGAAGGACGAGGACGACCTGCGCTGGGGCCTCAAGCTCGGCGCCGACTTCATCGCGCTGTCGTTCGTCCGCTCGGCAAAGGACTACGACGACGTCGCCCGCATCATGTCCGAGGTGGGCATCACGGTGCCGGTGATCGCCAAGGTCGAGAAGCCGCAGGCCGTCGACAACCTCGAGGAGATCGTCGATGCCTTCGACGGCATCATGGTGGCGCGCGGAGACCTCGGAGTGGAGCTGCCGCTCGAGGATGTCCCACTGGTCCAGAAGCGCGCGATCGAGCTGTGCCGTGCGCACGCCAAGCCGGTCATCGTCGCCACTCAGGTGCTCGAGTCCATGACTCACTCCCCGGTGCCGACCCGCGCCGAGACCTCCGACTGCGCGAACGCCATCCTTGACGGCACCGACGCGGTGATGCTGTCGGGCGAGACGTCCGTGGGCGAGTTCCCGATCGTCACGGTCGAGACCATGGCGCGGATCGTCAAGAACACCGAGGAGAAGGGCTTCACGAGGATCGCACCGTTCCTCACCACGCCCAAGACCCGCGGTGGCGCCGTGACCCACGCGGCGGCAGAGATCGCCGACGTGCTCGACATCAAGTACATCGTCACCTTCACGCAGTCCGGGGACTCGGCGCTGCGGATGGCGCGCTTGCGTCCGAGCGTCCCGATGCTCGCCTTCACCCCTGACCCCAAGACGCAGAAGCGTCTGGCCCTCACGTGGGGAGTGAACGCGGAGCTCGTCAAGCGCGTGGAGTCGACGGACGAGATGGTCAACCTTGTGGACAGCCACCTCAAGGACAACGACATGGCCAGCGACGGGGACTACGTGGTTGTCGTGTCCGGCACGCCCGTCGGAACTCCCGGAACCACCAACTCGATCTTCGTGCACAAGGTCGGCCAGGTGCGCAAGTAGCACTCAGCATCCCGATGCGACTGCGGCCCGCTCTCCCCAGGAGAGCGGGCCGCAGTGCGTTCGGCGGCGGTCAGTCCTTGCCGGAGAGCTCGGTGTAGTCGCGGGGACCGAACGGGGGCACGGCGCGTTCGTACTCCTCGTGGAACAGGGGAGAGGAGATCAGGAAGTCGGCGGTGGCGACGTTGCTGGCCATCGGGATGTTCCACACCGTGCACAGTCGTAGCAGCGCGCGCACGTCGGGGTCGTGCGGCTGGGACTCCAGCGGGTCCCAAAAGAAGATCAGCATGTCGATGCCGCCCTCGGCGATGCGCGCGCCGATCTGCTGGTCACCCCCGACGGGGCCGGAGAGGAAGCGGTGAACACGCATGCCGAGCTCGTGCTCGAGCATGTTTCCCGTAGTGCCGGTGGCGTAGAGGTGGTGCTTCTTGAGCGAGCCCGCGTTGAAGCTCGCCCACTCGAGCAGCTCGGGCTTCTTGTTGTCGTGCGCGACGAGCGCGATGTGGCGGGCTGCGGTGGGCTGGCGTGTGTCGTTCATCCTTGCAGTATGACGCGTCACTCACGTTTCGACCTGGCCGGCCGGGCCGACTGCCGCCCACCGACCTAGGTCCCGCAAGCGACCTCGATGCGGGTCCTACAGTTCAAATATGGCTGCATCAACGCGCACTGAGGTATGGGAGTGCGATGCGGAGGAGCGCGTGAGTGTGCTCGTGGCCGCTGCGGACCCCGTCAGGTGGACGGTCCTCGACGTGCTGTCGAATGGACCGCGATGCGTGTGCGAACTGCAGGAACTTGTGCCGGTCGCTGGCAACCTCATGAGCTACCACCTCAAGGTGCTCCGAGAGGCCCGGCTCGTGACGGCCACGCGGCGCGGCCGGTGGGTCGACTATGCGGTGTGCCCGGACACCTTCGAACGCCTGGTCGCTTCGCTGCCGGGCAACGACAGCAGGGCCGGTTCATGAGCGCCGGATCCGGACTCCTCAGCGGCACTCGTGGTGCGACGCTAAGACTCATTCTGGTGCTCGCGGGCCTGGCTGCCCTGTGGGCGGTCCTGTTCGCGGTCAACGAGGTTGCGTGGGACGTGATGTTGGGGGAGTGGCTCGGCCTCGACCTGCGCCAGCCGGTCGTCGGCGCAGTGCACTTCCTGCTCTACGACACGGCGAAGATCCTGCTCCTGCTCGTCGGCATGATCTTCGTGATCGGCCTGCTGCGGACGACCCTGCGGCCCGAGCGCGTCCGGAGCTTCCTTGAGGGCAAGCCGCTCGTGCTGTCCTTGGGAATGGCGGCTGTGCTCGGCGCCGCGACGCCTTTCTGTTCGTGCTCGTCGATCCCCCTCTTCATCGGGTTTGTCGCTGCCGGCGTGCCGCTCGGGGTGACGTTCGCGTTTCTGATCGCCTCACCACTTGTCAACGAGGTGGCGGTCGTGATGCTCGCGGACATGTTCGGTTGGCAGGTGACTGGCGCATACGTCACCGCTGGTCTCGGGCTCGCTATGGCCGCCGGCTGGATCTTCTCCCGCATGAGCCTGGAGCGGTGGGTCGAGGACTTCGTGTTCGCCGCTCCGGTCGCGGCGCTGGGGCTTGACGGTCATCGGCCGAGTCTCGCCGAACGCGTGGGGGCCGCTTGGGAGGAGACGCGCGACATCGTCGGACGCGTGTGGAAGTGGGTGATCGTCGGCGTCGCGGTCGGTGCCGCGGTGCACGGCTGGGTGCCCACGGAGTTCTTCGCCACGTACGCCGGCCCGAACAACCCCCTCGCCGTCGTGGTCGCGACGCTCGTCGGAATCCCGCTGTACTCGAACGCCGCCGGCGTCATCCCGATCGCTGAGGCTCTCTGGGCCAAGGGCATGGCCACCGGCACCGTGATGGCCTTCATGATGGGCACCGTCGCGCTGTCGATCCCGGAGTTCATTCTGCTGAGGCGCGTGCTGAAGGGGCCGCTCCTGGGGCTCTTCTTCGGGACCGTCGCCGCGGGCATCATGATCGTCGGCTTCCTCTTCAACGCCGTCTTCTAGCGGCGTGCCGCGTACACCCGGATCCACTCACCCCACGGAGGTCATCATGAACATCAAAATCCTCGGCCCAGGATGCCGCAACTGCGTCGCGCTTGAGCGAGTCACACGTGAAGCGATCGCGGACCTGGGCCTAACCGCCGAGGTCGAGAAGGTCACGGACTATGCCGCCATCGCCAGCTATGGCGTGATGACCACGCCGGGGCTGGTCGTGGACGACGTGGTGGTCATCGCCGGCCGTGTCCCTACTGCGTCGCGCGTTCGAGAACTGCTCGCGGCACGTACTGCCTGAACAGTCGCGGGGGCGTGCGTCACGTCGGAGGATCGACCGGCTCGCTGTCGCGCTCGACACTGACTCCCGAGAAGGTCGTCTCGACGGGATCGGCGAAGCGACGGCCGTTGATCTCATCGTGACGCATGAACGGTGCCGCGCCCACGCGCACCCGCAGGTCGTACTTCCCGTCGGCAGGCACGGTCACGTTTGCCCCGTAGTGGGAGATCATCGGGTGCCAGAGCATCGGCAATGTCACCGGCCCCACGACCGAGCCGTCGGGAGCGATCAGGTCGATCTCGACATCCAGCCCCGGCACGAACCGGCCGTCGGCCGCATCCATGACCGCAATCTCGACGTGGAGGTTCTCCTCCTCCGGGTTGCGCCACTCGAGGACGCCCTCCGCGAGGTGGTACATGCCCTCCGCCTCCTCGAGGGCGTATGCGATCGAGTAGCCGCCCACGTCCTGCATGCCGCCGTCGTCGGCCACCTCCTGCGCCATGTGCTGGACGGCGCGCCGATAGGCGTCTCCCTGTGCACGAGCGTGGGACAACTGAACCTCGTCGGCCTCGGACGAGGAGGGGTCCATCGCGGGCTGCGGTGTGGTCATGGCTGCTCCTTCGGATCGAGTGCGCCGCGGCGGCGGCTTTCGATGGGGAGAACCGCGCACGGCGGTCGTGAATTCCAGGAGCGTGCCCCGAGTGGGATTCGAACCCACACTGGTACGGGTTTGAGCCGTATGCCTCTGCCGGTTGGGCTATCGGGGCCAGCGGATAACAGGCTAGCGCCTGGCGCGGCGCATGCGTGCCAGCGGCGTGTGCGCGCACGCTTTCACACCTGTTCGACGCGCCGGTTGGGTCAATGGCCTCCGCAGATATTAGGCTGGGCACCGTGACTGAGACCAACGACCCCACAGACCAGCCCGAGGCGCAGGCAAAGAAGCGCCGCGCCGTCGTCGCAGAAGACGAGGCGCTGATCCGCATGGACATCGTCGAGACCCTCACGGAGGGCGGATACGACGTCGTGGGGGAGGCTGCGAACGGTGAGGAGGCGGTAGCCCTCGCCGTCGAGCACCAGCCCGACGTGGTCGTCATGGACATCAAGATGCCCGTCATGGACGGCATCACTGCAGCGGAGAAGATCGCCGCCGAGCGTCTCGCCCCCGTCGTGCTGCTCACCGCCTTCAGCCAGACCGAGCTCGTCGAACGTGCACGGGATGCCGGCGCGATGGCCTACGTCGTCAAGCCCTTCACCCCCGCGGATCTGCTCCCGGCAGTGGAGATCGCGGCCTCGCGCTTCGTGGAGATCCGGGCGCTCGAGTCCGAGATCGCAGACATCAACGAGCGCATGGACACACGCAAGAAGGTCGAGCGCGCCAAGGGCCTGCTCATGGAGAAGATGAGGCTCAACGAGCCCGAGGCCTTCCGGTGGATCCAGAAGACCTCGATGGACCGGCGCCTGACCATGCGCGAGGTGGCAGAGGCGGTCATCGACCAGATGGGCGACGCCAAGTCTTAGCAACTGCGCGGTCTTAGCAGCCTCGCGGCTCACCCTCGCATTCGGCCCGTCGCGCACGAATAGCGCGTGGCGCCCGCGCCGCAAGCCGAATACCTGGCCCCTCAATCCCCTTAGGTCACAAAATCGTGATGCATGGGACCCACATCTGAAACGTCCTGACGCTACCGTGAGGTTAATGCCGCCAGGGACCGTCCCTGGTGGGATCTTCTGGCGGACTTCCGCCAGTGTGGAGGGAACACAACATGGCTCGATGGAACACCATCGCGCGGGGCGCGGCATTTGCTGCCGCCGCCTCACTGGCCCTTGCGGCCTGCGCAAGCGATTCTGAGACTGAGACGACCGCGACTGACGGCGGCGGCGACACCGGAGGTTCCGGCGAAGCCCTGAAGATCGGCTCGCTCCTGCCGTTGACCGGTAGCCTCGCCTTCCTCGGCCCGCCCGAGGTCGCAGGCGTCGATCTCGCGCAGCAGGAGATCAATGAGGCCGGCGGCGTGTGGGACCAGGACGTGGAGATCATCCACACCGACTCCTCCGACACCGACAACCCCCAGATCGCCTCTCAGTCCGTCTCGGAGCTCACGGCCGAAGAGGTCGGGGCTATCGTCGGAGCGGCTTCCTCCGCTGTGACGCTGAACGTGATCGATGACATCACTGCTGCGGGGATCGCGCAGATCTCACCGGCGAACACCGCGACCTCACTTTCGGGCTACTCGCCGCTGTTCTTCCGGACGGCTCCGCCGGACACCGTGCAGGGCGACGCACTTGCCAACCTGATTCTGGATGACGGCGTCGAGAACCTGGCCATCATGCCCATGGCCGACGACTACGCGACCTCGCTTCGCGACGTCGTGCAGCCTGCGATCGAGGAGGCCGGCGCCACTCTGACGTACGGTGCGTCGGGCGACGAGTTCCAGACCGACGCCGCGAACTTCGAGTCCATCGTCCAGGACGTGCTGGCCACGGACCCCGACGGCGTGCTCGTGATCGCGTTCGACCAGACCAAGTCGATCATCCCCGCCCTGGTGGGTGCGGGCTACCCTGCCGACCAGATCTACCTGACGGACGGCAACACCGCGGACTACTCTGCGGACTTCGAAGAGGGCACCATGACCGGTGCCAAGGGCACCATCCCCGGCGCCGAGCCCAGCGATGACTTCAAGGCTCTGCTCGACGAGGTCAACGGTTCGCCGCTCGACTCCTACGCCTATGGCGCAGAGTCGTACGACGCGACCATGCTCGCCGCTCTCGCGGCGCTCAAGGGTGGGGCCGGCGACGGTCAGACCATTGCGGACAACATGGCTGCGGTCTCGGGCGCTGACGGTGGCACGGAGTGCACCGGATGGGTCGAGTGCGCTGACCTCATCGAGGCCGGCGAGGACATCAACTACCAGGCGGTGTCCGGTGTCGGTCCGTTCAACGAGGACAACGACCCCTCGAGCGCCTTCATCGGCGTCTACGAGTACGGCGACGACAACGTCCAGACCTGGGTGGAGTCGGTGGCCGGTGAGGCGTAAGCCTTAACTGTCACACCTCACAGCGAGAGGGCTTCCGGCTTCGGCCGGGAGCCCTCTTCGCGTGTGGGGAGGGCCGATGCGCGGGCCCCGTTCGCGCTCCTTCGTCACGTACGTGTGCCACTCTGATACGTGAAGTTCGCTCAGGGAAGGGACACAGGTGAACCGGGGCACTGAGCCAGCCCGGGCATCGGCGGCATATACGCAAGAGACCCCGCCAGCGATGCGCTGACGGGGTCCTGAAGCGGGGGACTGGGGGAGCTTTAAGCGCCCAGCGTGCCCAGGTACAGCTCGATGACCTTGGGGTCCTTAAGGAGCTCCTGGCCCGTTGCGGTGTACGCGGAGGTGCCCTGGTCGAGCACGTAGCCGCGGTCGCAGATCTGCAGACAACGCCGCGCGTTCTGCTCGACCATGATGACGGTGACGCCCGACTTGTTGATTTCGCGCGTACGCACGAACGTCTCGTCCTGGCGCACCGGGGACAGGCCAGCGGACGGCTCGTCGAGCAACAGCACCTTGGGGTCCATCATGAGCGCCCGCGCCATGGCGACCATCTGGCGTTCACCACCGGAGAGCGAACCCGCACGCTGCTGGTCTCGGGAGGCGAGATCAGGGAACAGGTCCATGACTCGTTCGTACTGGGCCTTGAAGCCCTTGCGCAGTTGGAACGCGCCCATCTCGAGGTTCTCGCGGATCGTGAGTGAGGGAAACACGTTGTCAGACTGCGGCACGAAGCCCACACCCATGCGCACGAGCTCGTCCGCGCGCTTGTTGACGATGCTCTCGCCTCCGAGTGTGACCGTGCCAGACGTGATGCCCACGAGTCCGAAGAGGGCCTTGAGGAAGGTCGACTTACCGGCGCCGTTGGGGCCGATGATGCCGATCAGCTCGCCCTCGGCGACCGTCATCGAGCAACCGTTGAGGATGTCGACGCCGGGGACGTACCCGGCAATGATGTCGTCGGCGATGAGCAGCGGTGCAGTCTCGGTCATTCGGACTTCTCCTTGGTCGTCACGTCGTCGGCCGGCAGCTCGGAGAGGTCCTCGTCCATGTGCGCGCCCAGGTAGGCCTCCTGGACCTGCTTGTTCTGCATCACGGACTCAGGCGGGCCCTCGGCGATGATCTGGCCCTGGGCCATCACCACCACCCAGTCGGAGATGCGGCGCACCATGTGCATGTCGTGCTCGACGAACAGCACGGTGACGCCCTCGTGCTTGAGCTGCACGATGTGATCGAGGAGAGACTCGGTGAGCGCCGGGTTCACGCCTGCCATGGGCTCGTCCAGCATCACCATCTCGGGATCGGACATCAGTGCCCGTGCCATCTCAAGCAGTTTGCGCTGGCCCCCTGACAGGGAGCCAGCGAACTCATCCTTCTTCTCGTAGAGCTTGAAGCGCTTGAGGAGCACGTGCGCCTTCTCGGTGATTTCCTCTTCACGCTGACGCCACAGCGCGGGCACGAAGGCCATGAAGAAGTTCTCTCCGCGCTGCCCGGTGGCCCCGAGTCGCATGTTCTCGATCACGGTCATACGGCTGAGCGCCTTGGTGAGCTGAAAGGTGCGTACCTTGCCGGCCTGGGCGACCTTGGCGGGGGAGACGCCCTTGAGCGATTTGCCGTTGAACAGCCAGTCGCCGGTCTGGGGCTTGTCGAACCCGGTGAGCAGGTTGAAGAAGGTCGACTTTCCCGCGCCGTTGGGGCCGATCAGCGCGGTGATCGTGCCGCGCTGGACCTCGAAGTGGTCCACGTCGACCGCCGTGAGCCCTCCAAAGTGCCGATGCACCTTGTCGGCGATCACGATCGGATCGGGCTTGGGCGCACCGGGCTCGCTCGGTACCTGTGAGAACACGTCGTCAGTCATGGAAGGCCAACTCCCTCTTGTCTCCCAGCACTCCCTGGGGTCTGAAGATCACCAAGCACATCAGCGTCACTCCCACGAGCGTGAGCGAGAACGGCTCGAGCTGCTGGGTGTTGAGGACGGTGTCCGGGATCAACAGGCTCGCAAGGCCGCGGACCAGCACCAACGCGCCCCAGAACAGGATCGCGCCGAGGATGGGGCCGAATACCGTGGCCGCTCCGCCCAGCAAGAGCAGGGTCCAGATCCAGAATGTGGTGGGCCTGCCCATGGAGTCGGGTTGGACCGACGCGCTGAGCGCCCAGATGATCCCCGCGAGTGCGCCCATCGCACCGCCGATCACCAGCGCCTGCATCTTGTACGAGTACACGCTCTTGCCGAGGGACCGGACGGCGTCCTCGTCTTCGCGGATGCCCTTGAGCACGCGGCCCCACGGAGAGCGCGAGAGGCGCCAGAACATCAGCGTCATGAGCGCGACGACTGTCCACCCGACGACCGTCAGCCACCAGCTGGTGGAGCGGGTGCCGTGCAGCGCGATGGGCCCCAGCTCGACCATGCGGTCGGGGAAGGGGGACAGCATCTCGAAGGACCCCTTGAAGTCGTTGCCGCGAATTCCCGAGGATGCTCCGGTCAGCGAGTTGAGATTCTGTGAGCGTCCCAGATATCGGATCATCTCGGCGGCCGCGATCGTGACGATGGCCAAGTAGTCCCCGCGCAACTTCAGCGTGGGCCAGCCGAGGAGCACGCCGAATACCACGGCGGAGGCGAGCGCGACGAGCACCCCCAGCCAGATGGGACCGCCCTCGCGCACCGTGATGGCGTAGCCGTACATGCCGAGCAGCATGAAGCCCGCTTGACCCATGTTGAGCAGGCCGGTCATGCCGAAGTGGAAGTTGAGGCCGATGGCCGCGAGGGCGAAGGCCGCAGTCGTAGGCGCGATCGCCTCGCGCAGCACACTAATCAGTATGTCCATGAGCTAGCCCACCCTTTCCGCTCGTCCTAGTATTCCTTGCGGTCTCACCAGCAGCACCAGGATGAGAATTGCGAGCGCGGTCGCGTACTTGAGGTCGGGGCCGAGCCAGAGTGTCGACGTCTCCACGACGACGCCGATCACGAGAGATCCCACGAGGGCGCCGAACGGTTGGCCGAGCCCACCGAGGGTCACCGCAGCGAACATGAGCAGCAGCAGCCGTGCGCCGATGTCGAACTTGGTACCCGAGTCGTAGAGCGCCATCAGGATGCCGCCGAGGGCGGCGAGGCTGGTTGCCATGATCCACACCAGTCGAATGATGCCGTCGACCTTGATTCCCGATGCCGCAGCGAGCGACGGGTTGTCGGACACGGCGCGGGTGGCGCGCCCCAGTCGGGTGCGCAGCAGGAAGTACGCGACTGCGAGGAGCACGATGATCGCGATGGCGATGGACATTGCGGTGACGTTGCCGAGCCGGATCGGGCCGATCTGGTTCCGGTCCTCGATCGCAGTCGAGACCCGCAGACGATCCGGGCCGATCCACCACTGGAGGAAGTTCAGCAGAGCGAGCGAGAAACCGATCGACACGATCATCTGCTGGACGGTCTTGACGCCGCGCTTACGGAGCTTGGCCCACATGAACTTGTCCTGCAGCCAGCCCGTGAAGCCCGCGACGATGATCGCGGCTATCGCCGCCAGCCACAGTGGCCAGCCGATCACGAACTCGATCGGGATCAACGGGACCGAGACGGGCTGCTGCGTCGAGAAGAAGTACGCGAGCATCGCTCCCAGCGATACCTGCTCACCATGGGCGAAGTTGCTCAGCCCGGTGGTTCCGTAGATCAGTGACAGCCCCACCGAGGCGAGCGCAAGGATGAGCCCGAACACCACGCCATTGAAGATGTTCTGAGCGACACGGTCCCCGGTGGGCCCACCTTCATCCGATGTCTCGTCGTCGAGCAACGCGTCTGCCGTGACCGTTTCCACACTTCCCGCACCGGCCGGCGCCACCGCGGTGGCAACGTCCGAGACCTCCGCCGCTGCGGCTGTGGAGCCGAGGGCCGAAAGTGCGGAGAAAGCGGCAACTGCCAGGACGAACACGATCAGCGCGCGAACAATCGCGCGTCGGTCGATACTTTTCGTCAAGGATCCCCTCCTCGTCAGGATTCCATCAACATACGCCATGCATGTTTCCGCTATGTGGCGGCTGGTTGACGAATGGAGCAGGTAAGTCGCGCCGTTGCGACAGATCTGCCCGATTCGTCCGTGATCACTATCTCGTAGGTCGCGATGGTACGGCCTCGGTGCAAGGGGAGCGCCACGCCGCGCACGATCCCCTCCCTTGCCGAGCGATGGTGACTGATGCTGAGCTCGATCCCGACGGCGACCCCGCCAGGCGCCGCGTGGGCCATGGCAGCGAACGAACCGAGCGTCTCGGCGAGGACTGCGGAGGCCCCGCCGTGCAGCAGCCCGTAAGGCTGGGTGTTTCCCGCGACCGGCATGGTTCCC
This sequence comes from Demequina ureilytica, assembly GCF_048553575.1. NCBI lineage: Bacteria > Bacillati > Actinomycetota > Actinomycetes > Micrococcales > Demequinaceae > Demequina > Demequina ureilytica. The sequence goes on from NZ_JBLZIE010000003.1 coordinate 182,946, forward strand.
TCGGCCCGCTCGGCGGTCACGGAGTCGACGATGATGCCCATGCGCTCCATGAGAGTGCCGTCCAGGACGGCACCGAATGACACGTCGTCGTTGTCAGTCATAGGGGATAGGTTGGCACAGTGAGCGAGAAGAACCGACCGACACTGCTGCTGATTGACGGATTCTCGATGGCATTCCGGGCCTTCTTCGCCCTTCCTGTCGAGAACTTCGCCACCTCGACCGGGGTTCCGACGAACGCCGTCTACGGCTTCGCCTCGATGCTTGCGACCCTCATGAGGGACCACGCGCCCACGCACGTCGCAGTGGCATTCGATCTTCCGGGCGGGACCTTCCGGACCGAGCGTCTTCCCTCGTACAAGGGCACTCGTGACGCCACTCCACCCGAATTCGAGCCGCAGGTGCCGCTCATTCGCGAGGTGCTGGATGCGCTCGGTGTCGCGGCCGTCGACAAGGACAACTACGAGGCGGATGACCTTCTCGCCACCTACGCACAATTGGGCCGAGAGTCCGGCATGCGAGTGCTGGTGGTGTCTGGAGATCGCGACACGCTGCAACTGGTCACCGACGACGTCACTGTGCTCTACCCGCGCAAGGGCGTGTCCGATCTGGTTCACTTCACGCCCGATGCGGTGGTCGACAAGTACGGCGTGCGGTCAGATCAGTACCCGGACCTGGCTGCGCTGGTCGGGGAGACCAGCGACAACCTTCCCGGCGTGCCGGGCGTGGGCCCCAAGACCGCGTCCAAATGGATCGGCGTGTACGGCGGGTTGCAGGGGATCCTCGACAACGCGGATGACGTCCCGGGCAAGGCGGGCCAGAGCCTGCGCGATCACCTCGATCAGGTGCGTCTCAACCGGGAGCTCAATCACCTGCTGACCGATCTCGAGGTTCCCCTGACCGTGGCGGAGCTCGAGTACCACGGTGCCGATGCCGCAGCCGTGCATCAAGTGTGTGACGCTCTCCAGTTCCGCACGCTGCGCGACCGCCTGCTGCCTCTCGCGAACGCCGACTCGGTTGCTGAGGCGGACGTGCCCGAGCAGCCCGCCGAGGTCGAGGTGGTGACCGATGGTGCCGTGGCTGCGGTGACTGCTCTGACGGGCCCGGTTGCGGTTCACGTCGAGGGTCGTACGGGAGCCGATGCCGACGCGTGGGCGATCGGCGTGTCCGCCGAGGGCCAGGCGTGGGGCATCGACCTCACTGCGTTGAGCGCAGCGGACGAGAGCTTGCTGCGGTCGTGGCTTGAGGGAGACGGCACCGCCAAGACCCTCCACGGGGCGAAGGACGCGTGGCACGCGCTGATGGCGCGGGGCATCCGCCTCGGCGGCGTCGCGGGCGACACGCAGGTGGGCGCGTTCCTCGTCAACGCGGATCAGCGGGGCTTCGACCTGGCCTCGGTGCTGCAGCGCTACCTCGGTGTGACGGCGACCGGAGGGACGTCGGGCGACGAGCTCGACCTGGGCCTGGACGCCTCGGCGGCCCACGCGGCCGGCACGACGGCCGCGCACGTCGCGCGACTGGGTGCGGAGCTCGACGCCGAGATCGACCGCCGGGGGATGACGCTTCTCTATCGCGAGCTCGAGATCCCCCTCATCGGGGTGCTTGCGCGCATGGAGCACGCCGGCATCGCCGTCGATCGCGAACGGCTCACGGATCGCGCCGACGGGGCCCGCCTGCGTGCGGAGCTGGCGGCCGCACAGGCCTACGAGTCCATCGGAGGCGAGGTGAACCTCGGCTCGCCCAAGCAGCTGCAGGAGGTGCTGTTCGAGCGCCTCGGCATGCCCAAGACGAAGAAGATCAAGACCGGGTACTCGACCGACGCCTCGTCCCTCGCCGACCTGCAGGCGAAGAGCCCACACCCTTTCCTGGAGGCGTTGCTCGCGCATCGGGACGCCGCGAAGCTCGGCCAGATCATCGAGACGCTCGCCCAGGCCGTGCGAGAGGACGGCCGCATCCACACGACCTTCTCGCAGGTGGTCGCGTCTACGGGAAGGCTCAGTTCCAAGGACCCGAACCTGCAGAACATCCCGATCCGGACGGAGGAGGGCCACCGAATCCGGGAGGCGTTCGTCGTCGGCGACGGCTACGAGACGCTGCTCACTGCGGACTACAGCCAGATCGAGATGCGCATTATGGCCCACCTGAGCGGCGACGAAGGGCTGATCGAGGCGTTCCGTGCAGGGGAGGACCTGCACCGGTTCGTCGGCGCGCGGGTGTTCGGCGTCGACCCCGCGGACGTCAGCCCCGAGATGCGCTCGAAGGTCAAGGCCATGAGCTACGGCCTTGCCTACGGGCTGTCGTCGTTCGGTCTCGCCCGCCAGCTCTCGGTGCCGGTGAGCGAGGCGCAATCGATGATGGACGACTACTTCGCGCGGTTCGGGGGAGTGCGCGATTACCTGCGCACCGTCGTCGACCAGGCCCGGGACGTGGGCTACACCGAGACGATCATGGGCAGGCGCCGCTACATCCCGGACCTCACCTCGACGAACCGTCAGCGCCGCGACATCGCGGAGCGGGTGGCGCTCAACGCGCCCATCCAGGGCAGCGCGGCCGACCTCATCAAGAAGGCGATGCTGGGGGTCGACAAGGCGTTCGAGGACCAAGGTCTTGCGTCCCGCCAGCTATTGCAGGTGCACGATGAGCTCGTGGTCGAGGTCGCCGAGGGAGAGCAAGACGCGGTTGAGGCGATACTGACCGAGCAGATGCACGCCGCCGGAGACCTCTCGGTACCGCTCGACGTGAACGTCGGAAGAGGGTCCGACTGGCGCGCGGCCGGCCACTAGGCTTCATGACGGTCCACGCTTCACGAAAAGATCAAGGCTGGAGAACATGCGCGTAGGAATTCTGACCGGAGGCGGGGACTGCCCCGGCCTCAACGCAGCGATCCGGGCCGTCGTCAAGCGCGGCACCGCCGAGCACGGAATGTCCATCGTGGGATTCCGCAACGGCTGGGAAGGCGTGATCAACGGCGAGGCTGTGCCCCTCACCAAGGAGGACGTCAGCGGAATCTTGGTGCACGGCGGCACCATGCTGGGAACCGCGCGAAGCCACCCCCACAAGGTTGAGGGCGGGATCGAGGCGGTGCACCAGACCGTCGAGGACGAGAAGCTCGACGCTCTCATCTGCATCGGCGGCGATGGCACGCTCAAGGCCGCGTCGAAGGTCCACAAGTCGGGCGTGCCCGTCGTCGGGATCCCCAAGACCATCGACAACGACGTGGTCGGCACCGACGCCTCGATCGGCTTCGACACCGCCGTCTCGATCGCGACCGAGGCGATCGACCGGCTGCACTCGACCGCCGAATCGCACAACCGCGTCATGGTTGTCGAGCTGATGGGGCGGCACTGTGGATGGATCGCAGTCACGGCGGGCATCGCCGGCGGCGCGGACATCATTCTCGCCCCCGAGTCACCGTTCGACATCGAGACCATCGGCAAGAAGATTCGCCACCGGCATCGCTACAAGGACTTCTCCATTGTGGCGGTCGCGGAGGGCGCGGTGCCCGCCGAGGGCAGCGCCTGGGACGCGGCGGACACGCTGGACCTCAAAGGCAACCCCATTGCCGGCCAGGTCGGGGCGCAGGTGACGCGAGCGATCGAGCGGGTCACGGGCTTCCCTTGCCGTCTGACAGTGCTCGGCTATGTCCAGCGCGGCGGGGTTCCCACGGCAGCAGACCGGCTGCTCGCCACCCGGTTCGGCGTCGCCGCGATCGACGCGGTCGCCGCACACGAGTACGGCACCTACACGGCGCTGCGGGGCGAGAGGATCGAGATGACGGACTTCTCCGTCATGGCTGGCAAGACCAAGTACGTGCCCGAGGAGCTCCTCCAGACCGCGTGGGGCCTCTAGGCCTCAGTGGGTGTCGGCAATGCGATCGGCCACGCCAGCCACTGCCACCGTCAGTTCAGGCCGGGCGAAGGCGCCGAGGCCACCGACGGTGCTGACGGCGCTGACGGCTCGTCGTCTTCCTCGACCTGGAGCGCAGGCGTCGCGATCGCGGGAGAGGGCCGCGGCATGCCGATGGGGGCGAGACGCTCCTCGATCGATGGATCCTCGGGGTGGGACACCGGCGGGTGAGTCGTCCACCCCGCAGGACGAGACTCGTGCCGACCGCGATTCGTGAACCTCGCCGCGTCCTCTCCGAGCAGCACCACCCGAACCACCGTCTCAGACGCTCGCCCGTCCTCGTAGGTGGCGAACCGCTCGCGGAACGAGGCACGCCGCCGCTCATGGGTGGGCGATGCGTACTCCCGCGATGCGATGACGCCTACGAGCTCGCTCGCGGTCATGGCCACCGGACCGGGCGCATCGGCCGTGATGTCGAAGTACGCCCCGCGGGACCAGCGGTAGTCGTCCCAGTCCTCACATAGCAGGACGATGGGCTTGTCGAGCAGCGCGTAGTCGAACATCGCTGAGGAATAGTCGGTGAGAAGCAGGTCCGAGGCGAGATAGAGCTCCTCGACCTCCCAACCGGTCGAGACGTCGAGCACCTGGTCAGGCATCCCTGAGCGTCCGCGACGGTCGTGGTAGTAGTGATCGCGCACGAGCAGGCGGTGCCCCGGGGGCAGCGACCCGGCGAAGTCATCGAGGTCGAAGTCCTCCTCGCGCGGGCGGCGACGTGTGCGCCACGTGGGCATGTACAGCACCGCGATCTCGTGCGGCTCCAGCCCCAGCTTGGCGCGCGCCGCGGCGCGGTCGGTATCGGTGGCAGCGATCAGCCGATCATTGCGCGGGAACCCCACCTCGAGTTGAAGGCACTCGTTCTGGTAGGCGCGCTGCCACACCTCCGTGAGATACGGGCTCGTGGAGAGGCTGTGGGTCCACCGCTGGGACCGCCGGTGCATCGTGACGACGGTCGCATCTGACGGGCGCTTGCCCGAGTAGTGCCGGTCGGCGCCCATGTACTTCAGGGCCGTGCCGTGATGCGTCTGCACGTAGCGCTGCCCCTCGCGCGCGGGCAGGCTCCAATGAGGGTTGGCGTCGTCCACGAAGACCGTTGCCGTGGCGATCAGGCGGAGGTACGCGAGGGTGCGGGGGGTCACGTAGTCGATGCCCTCCGGCATCAGGTGAAGGTCCTGCTTGCGCACGATCCACACGCCGCGTAGGTGGGGAGCCAGCTCGAGCTGCTTGCGAAAGATCGCGAGAGGGTTTCCTCGCGGGGCCCGGTGCCATAGGGCGGTGTAGGCCACGAGGCTCGGATCGAGGGGGAGCCGCATGTAGAACCAGCGGCCCACGGTTCGATCCTGGATGCCCCTCACCGCCCGGGCGGCGAAGTGCCGTGCACGTCGCGCTGCTCGCACTACCCGTCTGCCGATCACGCCGGAAGTATAGAGGTGAACGATCGGTGAATTCGAACCGATAGCCTGAGCGCATGACGCGGGTGCTCACATTCGGAACGTTCGACCTGTTCCACATCGGACATGTGAATGTGCTGCTGCGCGCCGCCGAGCTCGGCGATCACCTGACGGTGGGCGTGTCCTCGGACGCGTTGAACTTCTCGAAGAAGGGTCGCTACCCGGTGTACCGCGAAGAGCATCGACTCGCGATCGTGGCGTCCCTCGCCTGTGTGCACGAGGTCTTCGTCGAGGAGTCGCTCGAGCTCAAGGGCGACTACATCCGGGAGCACCGAGCCGATGTGCTGGTGATGGGCGACGACTGGGCAGGCAAGTTCGACCACTTCTCCGAGTTGTGCGAGGTCGTGTACCTGCCGCGCACGGCGGAGGTGTCCACGACGGACATCATCCAGAGCATCCGCGACGAACTGGACTGAGCGGCCTTCCGCATCTTCCGGGGCCGATGCGCGCGGGGCTTTGTGCTCGCGGGGTCACGCAGGGTAGGATGATCGTTGGTCTCGTGCGCCTTGTGCGAACGGGAACCGATTGATGAAGATTCCCACACATCCACCGTCCAACGGAGCTATCCCCTACATGTCCGTATCCACCCCCGAGTCCACCGCCATCGCGTTCAACGACATCGGCTCGAGCGAAGACTTCCTCGCCGCCATCGACGCGACCATCAAGAATTTCGACGACGGAGACCTCGTCGAAGGCACCATCGTCAAGGTCGACCGTGACGAGGTGCTCCTCGACATCGGCTACAAGACCGAAGGCGTCATCCCCGTCCGCGAGCTGTCGATTCGCCACGACGCGAACCCCGACGACGTCGTGTCCGTCGGCGACACCGTCGAGGCTCTTGTTCTCCAGAAGGAGGACAAGGAAGGTCGCCTCATCCTGTCCAAGAAGCGCGCGCAGTACGAACGCGCCTGGGGCTCGATCGAGAAGCTCAAGGAAGAGGACGGCGTCGTCACCGGTTCGGTGATCGAGGTCGTCAAGGGTGGCCTCATCGTGGACATCGGCTTGCGCGGGTTCCTGCCCGCGTCGCTGGTGGAGATGCGCCGCGTCCGCGACCTTGCCCCGTACATCGGTCAGCAGATCGAGGCGAAGATCATCGAGCTCGACAAGAACCGCAACAATGTGGTCCTGTCGCGCCGTGCCTTCCTCGAGCAGACTCAGTCCGAGGTGCGCTCGAGCTTCCTGACCGCGCTGCAGCCTGGCCAGGTTCGCAAGGGCACCGTGTCGTCGATCGTCAACTTCGGTGCGTTCGTCGACCTGGGCGGCGTGGACGGGCTGGTGCACGTCTCCGAGCTGTCGTGGAAGCACATCGACCACCCGAACGAGGTCGTCTCCGTGGGCCAGGAGGTCGAGGTCGAGGTTCTCGACATCGACATGGACCGCGAGCGTGTCTCCCTGTCGCTCAAGGCGACCCAGGAGGACCCGTGGGAGGTCTACGCCCGCACCCACGCGATCGGCCAGATCGTGCCCGGAAAGGTCACCAAGCTCGTCCCGTTCGGCGCATTCGTGCGCGTGTTCGAGGGTATCGAGGGCCTGGTGCACATCTCCGAGCTCGCAGTGCGTCACGTCGACCTGCCCGAGCAGGTCGTGCAGGCGGACGAGGAGGTCTTCGTCAAGATCATCGACATCGACCTCGAGCGTCGCCGCATCTCCCTGTCGATCAAGCAGGCGAACGAGGGCGTCGACCCGAACGGCGAGGACTTCGACCCCGCGCTGTACGGCATGACGGCCGAGTACGACGACAAGGGCAACTACAAGTACCCCGAGGGCTTCGACTCCGAAACGCAGGAGTGGCAAGAGGGCTTCGACGAGCAGCGCGAGGCCTGGGAGGCCGAGTACGCGAAGGCGCACGAGCGCTGGGAAGCTCACAAGCAGTTCGTCACCAAGCAGGAGGAGCAGGCCGTCGAGGCCGAGTCGACCCCGGCACCCGCGGCCGCGGCAGCGCGCAAGCGCAGCCCGAAGGCCGATGCCGGTCCGTCGTACACCTCGCACGAGGAGCCGGCCGACGCCGGCACCCTTGCTTCTGACGAGCGCCTCGCGGCACTCCGTGAGAAGCTGACGGGCAACTAGCACCGCTTCGACAGGGCCGCGATCCGATGAGGATCGCGGCCCTGTTGCATGTCCGGGGCCGTGGCGATTGGCGCGCGGCTCCTGCGAGTGCGAGACTCTCGCCATGATCCGGATCGGACTCACGGGCGGCATCGCCGCAGGCAAGTCGACCGCCTCCGCGCGCTTCGGTGAGCTGGGCGCGACGGTGGTCGACCACGATGACCTGGCGAGACGAGCCGTGGCCCCGGGCTCTGCCGCGCTGGTCGAGATCGTGCGTGCCTTCGGCGATCGTGCCGTTCACGACGGCGAGCTGGATCGCGCCGCCGTCGCGGCGATCGTCTTCCACGACCCCTCGGCCAGGCAGCAACTCGACGAGATCGTCCATCCTTACGTGTTCGCGATGTCGAGGGCGGCGGACCGCCGCGCGCGGGCCGATCGTGCCGACGTCGTGGTCCATGACATCCCGCTGCTGGTGGAGAGCGGGCAGGGCTCGGCGGACTTCGATCTCGTGGTGACCATCGCCGCCGACGAGGAGCGCAGGGTCCAGCGCCTGATGGCGGCGCGGGGAATGCCCGAGGCCGATGCGCGGGCGCGGGTAGCGTCCCAGGCCACCGACGCCGAGCGTGCGGCGGTCGCCGATGCGGTGCTCGACGGCAATGGGACGCCCGAGCACCTTCGGCAACAGGTCGACGAGTTCTGGGCCATGAGCGTGCCGACCGGCACCTGAGACCGCCAGCGTCAGAGCCTGCGCGTACCGTAGTCACCATGACCACAGATCTGCGGCGCTCTCAGGCGCCCTTCCGTGTCGTATCTGACTTCAAGCCCTCGGGCGACCAGCCGAAGGCCATCGACGAGCTGGCGCGCCGCGTGCAGGCCGGCGAGGAGAACGTGGTCCTGCTGGGCGCAACGGGAACCGGCAAGTCGGCGACGACGGCCTGGCTCGTCGAGCGGTTGCAGCGTCCCACACTGGTGATGGCCCATAACAAGACTCTCGCCGCACAGCTCGCGACCGAGTTCCGGGAGCTGCTCCCGAACAACGCCGTCGAGTACTTCGTGAGCTACTACGACTACTACCAGCCCGAGGCGTACGTGCCGCAGACTGACACCTTCATCGAGAAGGACTCGTCCATCAATGAGGAGGTCGAGAGGTTGCGGTACTCCGCGACCAACTCGCTGCTCACGCGACGCGACGTGGTCGTGGTGTCCTCGGTGTCCTGCATCTACGGTCTCGGCACGCCCGAGGAGTACATCCAGGGCATGGTGTTCCTCTCGGTGGGGGACACCGTCGACCGCGACACCCTCCTGAGGGAGTTCGTGCAGATGCAGTACTCGCGCAACGATCTCGCCTTCACGCGCGGCACGTTCCGGGTCCGGGGAGACACCGTGGAGATCATCCCCGTGTACGAAGAGCTCGCCATTCGGATCGAGCTGTTCGGCGACGAGATCGAGGCGGTCTACACCCTTCATCCGCTGACAGGTGAGGTGGTCGAGCGCCGGAGCCAGGTGCACATCTTCCCGGCGTCCCACTACGTGGCGAGTGAGCAGCGGATGAATGCCGCGATCTCGACCATCGAGCTCGAGCTCGGCGAGCGGCTCGAGGAGCTCGAGCGTCAGAACAAATTGCTGGAGGCTCAGCGGCTCAAGATGCGCACCACGTTCGACCTGGAGATGATGCGCTCCGTCGGCACCTGCTCGGGGATCGAGAACTATTCGCGTCACATTGAGCAGCGCGCCACCGGCACCCCGCCCCACACCCTGCTGGACTACTTTCCCGATGACTTCCTGCTCGTGATCGACGAGTCGCATGTGACCGTGCCGCAGATCGGCGCGATGTACGAGGGCGATGCGTCGCGCAAGCGGACGCTAGTGGAGCACGGGTTTCGGCTGCCTTCTGCGCTCGACAACCGCCCGCTCAAGTGGAGCGAATTCCAGGAACGCGTCGGCCAGACCGTGTACCTGTCCGCGACCCCGGGCCAGTACGAGCTGCAGCGCGCAGACGGCGCGGTCGAGCAGATCATTCGTCCTACGGGCTTGGTGGACCCCAAGATCGTCGTCAAGCCCACGGAAGGGCAGATCGACGATCTGCTCGAGCAGATTCGGCTGCGAGTGGAGAGGAACGAGCGCGTCCTCGTCACGACCCTCACCAAGAAGATGGCCGAGGATCTCACGGAGTTCCTCTCCGACCGCGACGTGCGGGTGGAGTATCTCCACTCGGACGTGGACACGCTGCGCCGGGTCGAGCTGTTGCGGGAGCTGCGTATGGGCCGTTTCGACGTTCTCGTCGGTATCAACCTGTTGCGGGAGGGGCTCGACCTGCCCGAGGTGTCGCTGGTGTCGATTCTCGACGCCGACAAGGAGGGCTTCCTGCGGTCCGGGACCTCGCTGATCCAGACCATCGGCCGCGCGGCCCGCAACGTGTCGGGAGAGGTCCACATGTACGCGGACCGGATCACGGACTCGATGGCCGCTGCCATCGACGAGACGGACCGCCGCCGCGAGAAGCAAGTGGCCTACAACACCGAGCACGGCATCGACCCCACGCCGCTGCGCAAGCGGATCGGCGACATCACTGAGATGCTGGCCCGCGAGGAGGCGGACACGGTCGAGACGCTCGAGCGTGCCCAGCGTGTGACGGGCGGCGCGAAGCGTGAAGGCGGGACCGCGATGGCGGGCCGACCGTCGGACGAACTGTCCCAGCTCATCGAGGACCTCTCAGCCCAGATGCGGACCGCGGCATCGGAGCTCAAGTTCGAGATCGCGGCACGTCTGCGAGACGAGATCGCGGAGCTCAAGAAGGAGCTGCGCCAGATGCTCGACGCGGGCTGAGCGCACCGTAGGATGACCCGGTGACTGACCCCTATGTGTGGACCGCGACCATCGCGCTCATCATCGCGCTGTTCGTCTTCGACTTCGCCGTTGTCATTCGCAAGCCGCACGAGCCGAGCTTTCGCGAGGCCGCGACCTGGTCGATCTTCTACATCGCGATCGCGGTAGCGTTCGGATTCGCCCTTCATCTGTGGCACCCCGAGTTCCCCACGGTTGAGTACTTCGCGGGCTACGTCACCGAGAAGTCGCTGTCGGTCGACAACCTGTTCGTGTTCCTCGTGATCATGTCGCGGTTCGCCGTACCGCCCAAGTACCGCTCGCGCGTGCTGCTTGTGGGGATCGCGATCGCGCTCGTCCTTCGTGCCATCTTCATCGCCGCGGGCGCCGCAGCCCTCGACGCGTTCTCGGCGCTCTTCTACGTGTTCGGTGCGTTCCTCATCTACACCGCGTGGAACCTTGCCCGTGAGAGCGAGGACGACGCGGGACACCCGGACTACGAGGAGGGCCGCATGGTGCGGCTCGTCCGCCGGTTCTTCCCGGTGACGGACGGGTACCGCGAGGGCAAGACCGTGGTGCGCGAGGCGGGCAAGCGCATGGTGACCCCCATGCTGCTCGTGATGGTGGCCATCGGTTCGACCGACGTGCTGTTCGCGCTTGACTCGATCCCCGCGATCTTTGGGCTGACGCAGGATCCGTTCATCGTGTTCACGGCGAACGCCTTCGCCCTGCTGGGGCTGCGCCAGCTCTACTTCCTGGTCGAGGGGCTGCTCCAGCGGCTCGTGTACCTGCACTACGGCCTGGCCGCGATCTTGGGATTCATCGGCGTCAAGCTCGTGCTGCACGCGCTGCACGAGAACAACTTGCCGTTCATCAACGATGGTGAGGGCCTCACGGTGCCGGAGATCTCCACCGGGCTGTCGCTCACCGTCATCGTGGTGATCCTCACCATCTCGACCGTCGCGAGCGTGGTCGCCACCCGCAACGCGGACAAGCTCGAGGCCGAGATCGAGGCCGAGGAGCACGGCGAGAGCCTCAAGCCTGAGGAGCGACCTCAGTAGTCGCGCAGGCCCGGCAGCGGGCGAGGGGTGGGCGCGCAAGCACCACCCCCGCCGTGCCGTCGCGCAGGAGCGCGGGGCCGGTCAGGCCTCGAGTCGCGACCCGAGCGCCTTGGCCCACGTCGCGGGCCAGCGCCTGATCCGGTGCACCGGCACGAGCGCTGCCGCGACGAACGGGTCGCCCGCGACGATCGACTCGACGTCGTCGACGCTCTCCGCCTCGCACACCAGCAGGGCACCGGGCGCACCCTCGTCGTCGTAGCGACCATAGGCGAGCATCGTCCCCTCGTCCGCCAGTCCGGCGAGGTACTCGCGGTGCGCAGGGCGATGCAGGTCGCGCGCATCGGCACGCTCGTCGTATGTGTATTCGATCGTCCAAGTAGCCATGCTGCACATCCTGCCAGCCTCGACGAGCCGACACGGCCGGATCGAACATGCGTTCGAACCCGATTGCACGTAGCATTGCCGTGTGAATGACCGACTTATGGTGCGCGGAGCGCGCGAACACAACCTCAAAGGCGTCGACATCGACCTGCCCCGGGACTCGCTGATCGTCTTCAGCGGCCTCTCGGGTTCCGGCAAGTCCTCGCTGGCCTTCGACACGATCTTCGCGGAGGGGCAGCGACGCTACGTCGAGTCGCTGTCCGCGTACGCGCGCCAGTTCCTGGGACAGATGGACAAGCCCGATGTGGACTTCATCGAAGGGCTGTCGCCCGCGGTGTCGATCGATCAGAAGTCGACTAACCGCAACCCCCGCTCGACGGTGGGCACGATCACGGAGGTGTACGACTACCTCCGGCTGCTGTTCGCCCGGGTCGGCACTCCCCATTGTCCGGTGTGCGGCGAGCTCATCCAGGCGCAGACGCCGCAGCAGATCGTCGACTCCGTGCTCGCCCTCCCCGAAGGCACGCGGTATCAGGTGCTCGCCCCCGTCGTGCGCGGCCGCAAGGGCGAGTACGCGGACCTGTTCGAAGAGCTCCAGCAGCAGGGCTTCGCACGTGCGCGCGTCGACGGCGAGACCGTTCAGCTCACTGACGTCCCTCAGCTCGAGAAGAAGCTCAAGCACACGATCGAGGTGGTCGTCGACCGGCTCGTCGCGCGTGATGGCGTGCGCCAGCGCCTCACGGACTCAGTGGAGACCGCGCTGCGCATCGCTGAGGGACTGGTCCTGATCGACCCCGTGGACGGCGACATGGACCCGCGTCGCTACAGCGAGAAGCGCGCGTGCCCCAACGACCACGTGCTCGCTCTCGAGGAGATCGAGCCGCGTACCTTCTCCTTCAATGCGCCGTATGGCGCGTGCCCCGAGTGCACCGGCATCGGCGTGCGCCTCGAGGTCGACGCGGACCTGATCGTGCCCGATCCGGCGATGAGCCTACGAGAAGGAGCCGTCGCCCCGTGGTCGAGCACCTCGACCTCGTCGGAGTACTTCGGGCGCATGATGACTGCGCTTTCGCAGGATCTGGACTTCTCGATGGAGACGCCGTGGGAGGACCTGCCCACGAAGGTGCAGGACGCGGTCCTGCACGGCAACGACTACGAGGTCCACGTCAAGTTCCGCAACCGGTTCGGTCGGGAGCGGCAGTACACCACGGGATTCGAGGGCGTCGTCACCTGGCTCGAACGCCTGCACTCGCAGACCGAGTCGGAGTGGTCGCGAGAGAAGTATGAGTCCTACATGCGCGAGGTCCCGTGCCCGGTGTGCAAGGGCGCCCGCCTCAAGCCCGAGGTGCTGGCGGTCACCATTGGCGACCATTCGATCGCTCAGGTGTGCGAGATGTCGATCGCCGCTGCGCGCGACTTCCTGCTGACCGCGGAACTCGATGAGCGCGGTCGCCAGATCGCGGTGCAGGTGCTCAAGGAGATCGACGCTCGGCTCGGGTTCCTGCTCGACGTGGGCCTCGACTACCTGACGCTGTCCCGCGCGGCCGGCACGTTGTCCGGGGGCGAGGCGCAGCGCATTCGGCTCGCGACCCAGATCGGCAGTGGCCTCGTGGGAGTGCTGTATGTGCTCGACGAGCCGAGCATCGGTCTGCATCAACGCGACAATCGCCGGCTCATCGACACCCTCACGCGGCTGCGCGACCTCGGCAACACTCTCATCGTCGTCGAGCACGACGAGGACACCATCCGCGCTGCGGACTGGATCGTGGACATCGGCCCCGGTGCCGGCGAGCACGGGGGAGAGGTGGTCCACTCGGGCACCTATGCCGAGCTGCTGGAGAACCAGGAGTCGATCACAGGCGCGTACATCACGGGCCGTCGACGCATCGAGATGCCGCTCACTCGCCGCGAGCGGATGCCGGACAAGAGCCTGACCGTGGTGGGGGCCCGCGAGCACAACCTGCAGGGGATCGACGTCACCTTCCCGCTCGGCGTCCTGACGGCGGTCACGGGCGTGTCGGGATCGGGCAAGTCGACGCTCGTGAACTCCATCCTGTACACGTCGCTCGCAAACACTCTCAACGGCGCGCGGCAGGTCGCGGGCCGTCACACGCGGATCACCGGCACCGACCTCTTGGACAAGATCGTCCACGTGGACCAAGGGCCCATCGGCCGCACGCCGCGCTCCAACCCCGCCACCTACACGGGGGTCTGGGACAAGGTGCGCAAGCTGTTCGCCGAGACGAACGAGGCGAAGGTGCGTGGGTACGGTCCGGGCCGGTTCTCGTTCAACGTCAAGGGTGGCCGGTGCGAATCATGCTCGGGAGACGGCACGCTCAAGATCGAGATGAACTTCCTGCCCGATGTGTACGTGCCATGCGAGGTGTGCAGGGGCGCCCGCTACAACCGCGAGACGCTCGAGGTCCACTTCAAGGGCAAGACCGTGGCCGATGTCCTGGACATGCCGATCGAGCAGGCGGCTGACTTCTTCGAGGCCATCCCGACCATCTCGCGACACCTGCGGACGCTCGTCGACGTGGGGCTCGGCTACGTTCGCCTGGGCCAGCCGGCGCCCACCCTGTCGGGAGGCGAGGCGCAGCGCGTCAAGCTCGCTTCCGAGCTTCAGCGCCGCTCGACAGGTCGCACCATTTACGTCCTGGACGAGCCGACCACGGGACTGCACTTCGAGGATGTGAGCAAGCTGCTCGGCGTGCTCCAGGACCTCGTGGACAAGGGCAACACGGTCATCGTCATCGAGCACAACCTCGACGTCATCAAGTCGGCAGACTGGGTGATCGACATGGGGCCGGAGGGCGGTTCCGGGGGAGGACTCGTGGTGGCCGAGGGGACCCCCGAAGAGATCGCCGACGTCGAGGCGAGCCACACCGGCCGCTTCCTCAAGGAGATCGTGGGGCTCAAGGCATCCGCGTAGGCTGGCGAGCGTGACAGATCCCGCGGACTACCGCCCCGCGCCAGGCTCGATTCCCTCAGATCCGGGCGTATACCGGTTCCGCGACCCTCACGGGCGGGTCGTGTACGTCGGCAAGGCCAACAACCTGCGCGCACGCCTCGCCAACTACTTCCAGTCCCTCAGCGGTCTCCACCCCCGCACCCGCTCCATGGTGACCACCGCCGCATCGGTCGAGTGGACGGTGGTGCGCAACGAGGTCGAGGCGCTGATCCTCGAGCACACCTGGATCAAGCAGTACGACCCGCGCTTCAACGTCCGGTTCAAGGACGACAAGTCCTACCCGTACCTGGCCGTCACCCTCAACGAGAAGTACCCGCGCATGCAGGTGATGCGTGGAGAGCGCAAGCAAGGGGTGCGGTACTTCGGCCCCTACGCGCGGGCGTGGGCGATCCGCGACACGGTCGACACCCTGCTGACGGCACTGCCCGTTCGCACGTGCTCCCCGGGCGTGTTCCGCAAGGCGGAGCGCCAGGGCAGGCCGTGCCTGCTCGGCTACATCGACAAGTGCTCGGCCCCGTGCGTGGGGCGCATCTCGGAGGAGGACCACCGTGAGCTCGCCGAGCGCGTGTGCGCGGTGCTCGGCGGGGACGCGAAGGGCCTGATCCGCGACCTCACCCGCGGCATGACCGATGCGGCGGAGCGAGAGGACTTCGAGGCGGCGGCGCGGGCGCGCGACCGTCTCCGGGCCCTGCGCGATGTGCTGGACCGCAACGCCGTCGTGCTCGCGCCCGGGACGGACGCCGATATCTTCAGCCTGCTGGACGACGAGATGGAGGCCGCGGCCCACGTGTTCCACGTGCGCGACGGCCGCATCACCGGTGAACGGGGCTGGGTGGTCGACAAACCCGAGCCGCTCGGAGTGCCGGGCATGGTGGCTCAGCTGATCCAGGAGGCGTACGCGGCCGCCGACCAGGAGGAGGTGCCGGTCGAGGTGCTGGTGCCCGACATGCCGGACGGTGCGGAGGCGCTGCGCGCGTGGCTGCGGGGCATCCGCGGGGCGGCGGTGTCGATCCGGGTGCCTGCGCGCGGCAAGAAGGCAGAGCTCGCCCAGACCGGACACCAGAACGCCCGCCAGGTGCTCGAGCAGCACCGGCTCCGACGGGCCTCGGACCTCACGACCCGGTCCGCGGCCCTGCAGGAGCTGCAGGAGTCGATCGGCATGACCGTCGCGCCGTTGCGCATCGAGTGCTACGACATCTCGCACACGGGCGGCACCAACCAGGTGGGCTCCATGGTGGTGTTCGAGGACGGGCTTCCGCGCAAGGCGGAGTACCGGCAGTTCTCGATCGCGGATGGCACCGACGACACGGCAGCGATGCACGAGGTGCTGACGCGGCGCTTCAAGCGGTTCTTGGAGGAGTCGCAGCTGCCGCCGGAGGAGCGCGACACGGCTCGCTTCGCCTACCCGCCGCAGCTCGTGCTCGTCGACGGCGGGCTGCCGCAGGTCAACGTGGCGCGGGACGCTCTCGATGCGCTGGGCCTCCAGGAGATCACCGTGGTGGGCCTCGCGAAGCGGCTCGAGGAGGTGTGGGTGCCGGGGGAGCAGTTCCCGGTCATCATGCCGCGTGGCTCCGAATCGCTGTTCCTGCTGCAGCGGCTGAGGGATGAGGCGCACCGCTTCGCCATCACCCGTCACCGGAGTCGGCGCGGGAAGGCCATGAAGGCGTCCGCGCTCGATGACGTCCCCGGCGTCGGTCCCACGCGCGCGGCGTCGCTGATCAGGTACTTCGGGTCGCTCGCCAAGGTCCGGGAGGCGTCCGTGGAGCAGATCGCGCTTGTCCCAGGGATCGGCGCTCGCACCGCCGCAACGATTCATGCCGCGATCCGTGGCCGCGATGGCATGCTGGACGCATGAGCGACGAGGTCCCCGCAGTCACCTACCCATCCGGGATTCCACGCCCGGCCTTCAATCGGCCGGACAGCGTTCCCGAACTGCTCGTGCTGACCGGCATGTCAGGGGCCGGTCGGACGAAGGCTGCTGCGGTGCTCGCGGACCTCGGCTGGTACGTGGTCGACAACCTGCCACCGCATCTGCTCTCTGGACTGGTCTCGGCGCACGTCGCGGGCGACGCGCAGCGGCGGCTCGCGGCGGTCGTCGATGTGCGCGGGGGCGAGTTCTTCCAGGACCTCGACCCGGTGGTCGACGAACTGGAGACCCAGGGCGTGCCCGTGCGGATGCTCTTCCTCGAGGCGTCGGACGCCTCGCTGGTGCGCCGATTCGAGGAGGCGCGCCGTCCCCACCCGTTGCAAGGGGAGGGCACCCTATTGGAGGGGATCGCGCGCGAGCGTGAGAAGGTCGCTGCGGTCCGTGACCGCGCAGATCTGGTGATCGACACCTCTGCGCTGAACGTGCACCAGCTGCGCGACGTCATCACCTCCGAGGTCGCCGACGAGATGCCGTCGCTTCACGTGAACGTGCTGTCCTTCGGCTTCAAGAACGGGTTGCCAGCCGACGCGGACTTCGTCGCTGACGTGAGGTTCCTCGACAATCCGCATTGGCTGCCGGACCTGCGCCCGCTCACGGGGCTCGACGCGCCCGTGCGCGACCACGTGCTGGGCTCGGAGGGGGCCAGGGAGTTCATTGACGGATACGCCGCGGTGGTTCACGGCGCGCTGCAGCACTACCGCGCTCACGACAAGCACTCGGTGACCATCGCGGTCGGCTGCACCGGGGGCAGGCACCGATCCGTCGCCATCGCAGAGGCGCTCGGCTCAGCGTTGCGTGAACGCGGTCACCACGTCCGCACCACACACCGAGACCGGCCCCTTCCATGACGGGTGATGCACGCATCGTCGCGTTGGGCGGCGGGCACGGACTGTACGCCACGCTCACCGCTCTGCGTGGTCTCACGCCCGAGCTGACGGCGATCGTGACCGTCGCCGACGACGGCGGTTCGTCGGGCAGGCTGCGCTCGGAACTCGGGATCGTGCCGCCAGGGGATCTGCGGATGGCACTGAGCGCCTTGTGCGCGGACAACGAATGGGGCCGCACGTGGCGAGACGTCCTCCAGTGGCGATTCGCCACGGACGGACCCCTGGACGGTCACGCGCTCGGGAACCTGCTGATCGCCGCGCTATGGGGCCGCGACGGAGACGTGGTGGATGGTCTCGAGTGGGTGGCGCGGCTGCTGCAGGCGCACGGTCGGGTGCTGCCGCTGTCCGATGAGCCGCTCGAGGTATCCGCCCTGGTGCGCGGCGCGTCGGAGAGCCGCACCGTGGTGGGCCAGGCGGCCGTGGCGACTGCCGACGGCGCGATTGAGGAGCTGCGCCTGTCTCCTGCCAGTCCGCGCGTGCCACGCCAGACGGTCGAGGCCATCGACGAGGCCGACATGGTGGTGCTTGGTCCGGGCAGCTGGTACACCTCTGTGCTCACCCATTTCATGGTGCAGCCGGTGGGCGAGGCGCTCGAGCGAGCGGGCGACCGCAGCGTGCTGGTACTGAATGTCGGTCACGACGACGAGGAGACCGCGGGCACGAGCCGCGCCGACGATGTCCGCGCGCTGCAGCGCATGGCGCCCGGGTTCGTCCCGGGCACGGTTTTGGTGGACGCCGAGCACTGCGACGAGGCGGGCCTGGTTGAGGCCGTGGACCGGTGGGATGCGAACCTGGTGACCGCGCCTCTGCGCGACGGCGGCGGAGCACCCGCGCATGACGTCGACGTGCTCCGCCAGCAGCTCTCTGCCATCGCTGCCGGACTGGGACTTGCGGTCCGCGCGTCTGAGCGAGGAGTGGCAGGATAGCGCCATGGCATTGACCTCCCAGGTGAAGGACGAGCTCGCGCGCGTCGCCGTCGAGAAGACGTCGGCCCGCAAGGCAGAGGTGGCGACGACGCTGAGATTCGCGGGCGGGCTGCACATCGTGTCCGGCCGGATCGTGATCGAGGCCGAGCTGGACACTGCGATCGCCGCGCGCAGGCTGCGCGGCTTCATCCACGAGGTCTACGGGCTCACGAGCGAGATCATCGTGGTGTCGGGCGGCGGGCTCAAGAAGGGCAATCGGTACGTGGTCCGCGTGGTCAAGGAGGGCGAGTCGCTTGCGCGCCAGACCGGCCTGCTGGATCACCGTGGCCGTCCCGTACGCGGGCTGCCCCCGCAGGTGGTCGGGGGATCGATCGAGGACACGGTCGCCGCCTGGCGTGGCGCCTTTCTCGCCCACGGCTCGCTCACCGAGCCCGGACGGTCGTCAGCCCTCGAGGTCACGTCGCCCGGCCCCGAGGCCGCTCTCGCGCTGGTGGGTGCCGCCCGCCGGCTCGGAGTGAGCGCGAAGTCCCGCGAGGTGCGAGGGATCGATCGCGTGGTCATTCGCGACGGCGAGGCGATCTCGCAGCTGCTGACCCGGCTTGGGGCTCACGACTCTGTTCTCGAGTGGGAGAACAAGCGCACGCGGCGAGAGGTGCGCGGTACCGCGAACCGTCTTGCGAACTTCGACGACGCCAACCTGCGGAGGAGCGCTCAGGCGGCCGTCGCCGCCGGCGCACGCGTGCATCGGGCATTCGAGATCCTTGGAGACGAGGTGCCGGATCACCTCCAGGAGGCGGGCCGCCTTCGCCTTGCCAACCGGGACGCGTCGCTCGAGGAGCTCGGCAAGCTCGCCTCCCCGCAGCTCACCAAGGACGCAGTGGCGGGCCGCATCCGACGCCTCCTCGCGACCGCGGACAAGCGCGCGGAGGAGCTGGGAATCCCCGACACGGAGGCCGGCATCAGCCAGGACCTGCTCGAACTCGAGTGAAGTTTGCAGGACTTTCGTACCGTGCGAGGGGCAGTGCCGAGGTAGTAGGCTGGCATGAGTGGCCTGTTCCATACGGGCTCCCCGCGCACGCTGAGGTGCGCACCTGAATCCATACACAATCGCGCCGGTGTTGACCGGCGCAAGTCGAGGAGATCAACAGTGACCATCAAGGTCGGCATCAACGGCTTCGGCCGCATCGGACGCAACTTCTTCCGCGCAGCGATCGCATCGGGCGCGGACATCGAGGTGGTGGGGATCAACGACCTCACCGACAACGCGACGCTCGCGCACCTCCTCAAGTACGACTCCATCCTGGGCCGCCTGGGCAAGGACGTGTCGTTCACCGAGGACAGCATCACGGTCGACGGCCACACGTTCGCCGCTTCCAAGGAGCGCGACCCCGCCAACCTCAAGTGGGCCGAGCTCGGCGCGGACGTCGTCATCGAGTCGACCGGCTTCTTCACGGATGCCACCAAGGCGAAGGCTCACATCGACGCCGGTGCCAAGAAGGTCATCATCTCGGCCCCGGCCAAGAACGAGGACGCGACCTTCGTGATGGGCGTGAACCACGAGGACTACGACCCGGCCTCGCACCACATCATCTCGAACGCCTCGTGCACGACCAACTGCCTCGCGCCGCTCGCGAAGGCGCTGAACGACGGCATCGGCATCGAGAAGGGCCTGATGACGACCATTCACGCCTACACGGCCGACCAGAACCTGCAGGACGCCCCTCACTCGGACCTGCGCCGTGCCCGCGCCGCCGCACTGAACATCGTGCCGACGTCGACCGGTGCGGCCAAGGCCGTGGCGCTCGTGCTTCCCGAGCTCAAGGGCAAGCTGGACGGGTACGCGCTGCGCGTGCCGGTTCCCACCGGCTCCGCCACCGACCTCACCTTCACCGCCTCGCGTGAGACCTCCGTCGAGGAGATCAACGAGATCGTCAAGAAGGCCTCCGAGGGCGCCATGAAGGGCTTCCTCACTTACACCGCGGACCCGATCGTGTCGAAGGACATCGAGACGGACCCGGCATCGTCGATCTTCGACTCGGGCCTCACCAAGGTGATCGGCGACCAGGTCAAGGTCGTCTCCTGGTACGACAACGAGTGGGGCTACTCGAACCGCCTCGTGGACCTCACGGTCTTCGTCGGCGACAAGCTCTGAACCATCCCGAGATCATGACGACGTCCGCGCACGCACTGCGTGCGCGGACGTCGTCATGTCTGGACCATTAAGGACACTGTGATGAAGACGATTCATAGCCTGGGCGACCTCACTGGCAAGAAGGTGCTGGTGCGCTCCGACCTCAACGTGCCGCTCGACGGCACCACCATCACGGATGACGGCCGCGTGCGCGCGTCGGTGGCCACCATTCGTGCCCTCCTTGACGCTGGTGCGGCCGTGATCGTGATGGCTCACCTGGGCCGACCGGCCGGTGAGCCCAACCCTCAGTACTCGCTGGCCCCCGCCGCCGCGCGGCTCGCCGAGCTGCTCGACCAGCCCGTGACGCTGGCTGACGACGTCGTGGGCGCATCGGCGGCCGCCACCGTCGAGGCGCTGGAGCCTGGCCAGGTCGCCATGCTCGAGAACGTGCGCTTCGACGCTCGCGAGACGTCCAAGGACGACGCGGAACGTGAGGCGCTCGCTTCCGAGCTGGCCGCCCTCGCTGACGTGTTCGTCTCCGACGGCTTCGGCGTCGTCCACCGCAAGCAGGCGTCGGTGTACGACATCGCCAAGAAGCTGCCCTCGGCTGCCGGCACGCTAGTCGAGAACGAGGTCGAGTCGCTGTCGCGCGCAACGACCAACCCCGAGCGCCCGTATGTGGTGGTGTTGGGCGGGTCGAAGGTCTCGGACAAGCTGGGCGTCATCGCGAACCTGCTCGGCAAGGCGGATCGCCTGCTGATCGGCGGCGGCATGGTGTTCACGTTCCTCGCGGCCAAGGGCCACTCCGTGGGTAACTCGTTGCTCGAGGAGGACCAGATCGAAGCCGTCAAGGGCTACCTCAAGACCGCCGAGGAATCGGGGGTCGAGATCGTGCTGCCCGAGGACATCGAGATCGCCACGGCCTTCGCGGCCGACGCCGAGCACAAGGGCGTTCCCGCGGACCAGATCCCCGACGGGTGGATCGGTCTCGACATCGGCCCAGTGGCCTCACAGGCCTTTGCGGCGAAGATCGCCGACGCCAAGACGATCGTCTGGAACGGCCCCATGGGGGTGTTCGAGTTCGACGCCTTCGCGGGCGGCACCAAGGCGGTCGCACAGGCCATGATCGACTCGGGTGGGTTCTCGGTCGTGGGCGGCGGCGACTCGGCCGCGGCCGTGCGCCGGCTCGGCTTCGACGAGGACGGCTTCAGCCACATTTCTACGGGCGGCGGCGCGTCGCTCGAACTGCTCGAAGGCAAGGTCCTGCCGGGCCTCGCCGTTCTGGAGGACTGACCCATGGCACGTACCCCGCTGATCGCTGGAAACTGGAAGCTCAACCTCGATCACCTCGAGGCCACGCACACCGTCCAGAAGCTCGCATGGCTGTTGCGCGATGCCAAGCACGACTTCGCCGACGTGGAGGTGGCGGTGCTCGCATCGTTCACGTCGATCCGCTCCGTGCAGACGCTGGTGGATGCCGACCAGCTCGAGATCAAGTACGGCGCCCAGGACATCTCGCAGCACGCGTCGGGCGCCTACACCGGTGAGGTTGCCGGCTCGCAGCTCGCGAAGCTGGGAGTCTCGTACGTCGCGGTGGGTCACTCGGAGCGTCGCGAGTACCACGGCGAGACGGACGAGGTCGTCGCGGCGAAGACCGCTGCGGCCTTTGACAACGGCATCGTGCCGATCGTCTGCATGGGTGAGGGCCTCGATGTGCGCAAGGAGGGTCGTCAGGTCGAGTACACGCTGTCGCAGCTTGATGGCGCGCTCGCCGGACTGCCTGCCGACAAGGCCAAGGACGTTGTCATCGCCTATGAGCCCGTGTGGGCCATCGGCACTGGTGAGGTCGCGACCCCGGCCGATGCGCAGGAGGTCTGCGCTGCAATTCGCGGCCGTCTCGCCGAGCTTTACGACGCGGAGCTCGCGGATGGCGTGCGTGTGCTCTACGGTGGGTCGGTGAAGTCGGGATCGATCGCTCAGCTCATGGCCGAGAAGGACGTCGATGGCGGCCTGGTCGGTGGCGCGAGCCTCGATCCTGAGGAGTTCGCGAAGATCGCGCGCTTCCGTTCACACCAAGTGGGCCTGTAACCGGTCCATACCGAGCGAGTCGTCGCGTATCCTGATAGGCGTTCGACTCGGATTTGAAGGAGAGCTGTGGAGATTCTCGAGACCTCGCTGTGGGTGCTGCTGGTGATCATCAGCTTCGTCCTGATCGGCCTGGTGCTGATTCACCGTGGGCGCGGTGGCGGCATCACCGACATGTTCGGCGGCGGCTTCGCCTCGGGAGTGCAGTCCTCTGCGGTCGGCGAGCGTAACCTTTCCCGCATCACATGGGTCCTTGCGGTCGTGTGGGGCATGATCGTCGTTCTGCTGGGTCTGATCACCCGGTTCTCGATCTAGTCAACGCCAATTCCGAGGGGGAATCATGGCAGGTGGAAGTGCGATCCGTGGGTCGCGAGTAGGAGCAGGACCGCTGGGCGAAGAGGAGCGCGGCGAGTCCGCACCTCGGCAGATGGTGCATTATTACTGCGCCCGTGGTCACGTGACGGCACCGAGCTTCGCGATGGGTGACGAGGGCGAGGCGCCGGAGATTCCGCTGGAGTGGGACTGCCCCAAGTGTGGCTTCCCCGCGGGACTCGACGCCGAGAACCCCCCAGAGCCCATCCGCAACGAGCCGTTCAAGACGCACCTCGCGTACGTCAAGGAGCGGCGCTCCGAGGAGGAGGGCGAGGCCCTGCTCGCGGAGGCACTCGACGTGCTCCGGTCCCGCCGCGTGGCGGTCGCGGACTGACGCCAAGAGCTGCTGCATCCGAGACCGCCCGGGCCCGCGAGGGCCGGGCGGTCTCGTGCGTTGTGGACGCGCGCATCGTCCGGTCGGGGAAGGCGCACGCACGGGGTAGCGTCGTTGCTAGCGGACGAACGTCTGTCACCGAGATGAGGAGAACCATGCAGATCGAGATCGAGTACTGCGTTCCCTGCGGCTATCTGGACCGCGCGATGGACGCTCAGCGAACCCTGCTCAGCACCTTCGGTCAAGGCCTCGCGGGCGTGACGCTCAAGCCGGGCGAGAAGGGCGTGTTCACCTTCCGCGCAGATGGCGACGTCATCTACTCGAAGCCCGACGATTACGACATCACGACCATCGTGGAGACGGTCAAGTCCAAGCTCTGACGCCGCGCGGACTGCTCAGATACGGGTCGCCGCAGCGGCATCGATCAGCCACAGCGTGCGTTCCGAGCCGCTGACCGCGGCTCCGGGCAGTTCGAGGTCGCCATGCACGCAGCGGGCGACGACATCGGCCTTCGCCGCACCCGCGGCGATCACCCACACCTCGCGCGCGGCGTTGATCGTGTCGAGTGACAGCGACACGCGGGTGGGCGGGGGCTTGGGAGAATCGTGCACCGCGATCACGGGTGAGCTCGTGTCCGCGTAGCCAGGATGTCCGGGGAACAGCGAAGCGACGTGGCCGTCGGGGCCGAGCCCGAGCATGAGCACGTCGAAGGCGGGGAAGCCCGCATCGGCATATTCGCGGGCGTACGCCCGGGCGGCGTCGTCGGCTGACGCGAAGTCGCCCTCCGCCCCCATGCGGTGGATGTTCTCCTCTGGCAGCGGCAGCGAGGCCAGCAACGCGGACTGCGCCTGTCCCTCGTTGCGATCGGGGTCACCTGCGCGCACGAACCGCTCGTCGCCCCACCAGACATGCACGTCGGTCCAGTCGATCGCCGTCGCGAGGGGAGACGCGGCGGCGGCGGCGAGAGTCGCGATCCCTACGGTGCCTCCGGTCACGACCACATCGACGCGGTCGCGGTGAGCGAGGGTGTCGCCGATCGTCAGCAGCACGCGCGCCGCGGTGGCGTCAGCCACCGCCTCGGCGTCCGCGTAGACGATGACCTCCCGGGCCGTCACGACTCGCTCCGCAGCCGAGCGTACTGCGCAAGCGCCTCGCCGTAGACGGGGTCGTCGTCGAGGCGACGCAGCTCCTCGGACAGGCAGTCGCCGAGCGTGCGCGCCGGCAGCGCGATCGTGTGATCGGGCTGGCTGGGCTGGCTCAGCGTCGCGTTGTGCCCGTCGGGGCGCTGAATGCTGATGTCTCCTGATGGGGTCTCGAGGACGATCGACTGAAGGCCACGCACCTGATCCGAGTAGGTGGCCTCGAACTCGCATCCGAGTGCGTGCTGCAGCCAGGCTCCCAGCAGCAGGATCGAGGGGCTGCCGGTGTCGCCGTGCAGGCGCGCCTTGGTGACCTCGCGGTCTCCGACCTGCTCGAGGGCTGCTGCGAGCAGCGCCCTCCAACGGGTCACGCGCGTCCAGGCCAGGTCGGTGTCGCCCGGCTGGTACGACTCGGCGAGCCTCACGAGCACGTCGCCCGGCGCATCTTCGCCCTTGGTGTCGGTGATGCGCCGTGCCGCCATGCGACCGATGCCCGAGCTGGCTGCCGCCTCCGGGACGGTGGCGGGCCACCACGCGACGATGGGCGCGTCGGGAAGCAAGAGGGGTGTGACGAGCGTGTCCGCGTGCGCGACCTGCTCTCCCGAGGGGCGGAGAACCACGACCTCCGAGGCGCCGGCGTCGCCGCCCATCCTCAGCTCGGCGTTCAAGCAGTCGTCGCCGCATTCTTCCGGCGAGAACACGATGATGCGGCACGGGTGCTCACGCGACGCGACGTTGGCAGTCTCGATCGCGGACTCCACGTCGGCCGTCGTCGCGTCGATGACCAGGGTCATCACCCGTCCGAGCGTGATGACGCCAAAGTCCTTGCGCGCCTTCACGAGCTGCTTGTTGATCTCGGACGTCGTCGTCCGGGGCATGTCGATGATCATGGGCGCCTCCACACTCGGCCATCCTTGGCGAGCATCGCATCCGCGCTCGCCGGTCCCCAGGTCCCCGAGCGGTACTGCTCGGGCTGGCCCTCGTGCTCCCAGTGCGACGTGATCGGGTCCAGGAGCTTCCAGGACAGCGCAACCTCCTCGTGACGAGGGAACAGCGGCGGGTCGCCGAGCAGGACGTCGAGGATCAGTCGCTCGTACGCCTCTGGCGAGGACTCCACGAAAGAGTTTCCGTACGCGAAGTCCATAGTGACATCACGGACCTCCATCTGCGTGCCGGGCACCTTGGATCCGAACCGGAGCGTCACGCCCTCGTCGGGCTGCACCCGGATCACGAGCGCGTTGTTGCCGACCTCGACGCCTTCGATCTCCTGGAAGTAGGGGCTCGGCGCCTTCTTGAAGACCAACGCGATCTCCGTGACGCGCCGGCCGAGCCGCTTGCCCGCCCGCAAGTAGAACGGCGTGCCAGCCCAACGTCGATTAGGAACGTCGAGGCGAATCGCGGCATAGGTCTCGGTGATGGAGGCGGGGTCGATGCCGTCCTCGTCGAGATAGCCGCCGACCTGCTCGCCGCCGCGCCACCCCGCCGCGTACTGGCCGCGAGCGGTGTTGGCGCTGAGGTCCGCCGGCAGCTTGGCGGCACGCAGCACCTTCTCCTTCTCGTCACGAAGGTCGTTGGCGTCGAAGGTCGCCGGCTCCTCCATCGCGGTGAGGGCGAAGAGCTGGAGCAGGTGGTTCTGGATGACGTCGCGCGCTTGACCGATGCCGTCGTAGTAGCCCGCGCGGGAGCCGATGCCGATGTCCTCGGCCATCGTGATCTGCACGTGGTCGATGAACTGACTGTTCCAGATGGGCTCGAACAGCTGGTTCGCGAATCGCAGCGCCAGCAGGTTCTGCACCGTCTCCTTGCCCAGATAGTGATCGATGCGGAACACCGAGTCCGGAGGGAAGACCTCGGAGACGACGGCGTCCAGCTCGTTGGCCGACTCCAGATCGTGTCCGAAGGGCTTCTCGATGACGACTCGGCGCCACGCACCCTCGCGGGGGTCGGACAAGCCTGAGTCGCGCAGTTGGGTGAGCACCTTGGGGAAGGCCGAGGGCGGAATCGACAGGTAGAACGCGTGATTGCCGCCGGTCCCGCGCCGCTCGTCAAGCTCTTCGACGGTGCGGCGCAGTTCCTGGAACGCCTCTGGGTCGTCGAACGTGCCCTGCACGAACCGGATGCCCTCGGCGAGCTGTTTCCACGTCTCGTCTCGGAACGGGGTGCGCGCGTGCTCGCGCACGGAGTTGTAGACGACCTCCTCGAAGTCCTGCCGCTCCCAGTCGCGCCGGGCGAAGCCGGTGAGGGCGAAGGCCGGGGGCAGCAGGCCGCGGTTGGCGAGGTCGTAGACAGCAGGTATCAGCTTCTTGCGCGCCAGGTCACCGGTGACGCCGAACATCACGAGGCCACAGGAGCCGGCGATGCGGGGAAGCCTGCGATCCCGGGGATCACGCAGGGGGTTGTTCACGTGAGAAGGCCCTTCAGTTCAGTACTCAGGGGCGGACGGGCGACCTTCATCGCCCGTCCGCCCCACGCGATCACTTGGCGGCGGTGAGAGACTCGCGTGCGTGAGCCGCGACGTTCTCGGCCGTGAAGCCGAACTTCTCGAACAGCAGGTTCGCGTCGGCGGAGGCGCCGTAGTCCTCGATGGACACGATGCGCCCGGCGTCGCCGACGATGCCGTGCCACGACAGCGCGATGCCCGCCTCGACGGCTACACGTGCCTTGACTGCCGAGGGAAGCACCGACTCGCGGTACTCCTCGTCCTGCTTCTCGAACCACTCAAGGCAGGGCATCGACACGACACGGGCGTGGATGCCGTCCTTCGCCAGCAGCTCCTTCGCGCCCATCGCGTGCTGAACCTCGGAACCGGTGCCGATCAGCACCACGTCGGGGGTGCCCTCCGTGTCTGCGAGGACGTAGCCGCCCTTCAGCACACCCTCGGCGCTGCCAAGGGTGCTGCGGTCGAACGTCGGCACGCCCTGTCGGGTCAGAATGATCCCGGCGGGGCCTTCGACGCGTTCGAGGATCCCGCGCCAGGCGTAGGAGGTCTCGTTCGCATCGGCGGGCCGGACCACGGCGAGGCCGGGAATGGCCCGCAGCGCCGCGAGGTGCTCGATCGGCTGGTGGGTAGGGCCGTCCTCGCCCAGCCCGATGCTGTCGTGCGTCCACACGAAGATGCTCGGCGCCTTCATGAGCGAGCCCAGGCGCACCGCGGGGCGCATGTAGTCGGAGAAGGTGAGGAAGGTGCCGCCGTAGGCGCGGGTCGGTCCGTGCAGCGCGATGCCGTTGAGGATCGCGCCCATGGCGTGCTCGCGAATGCCGAAGTGCAGCGTGCGGCCGTAGATGTTTCCCGTGAACTTCTCCGTGGAACGGCGCTCGGGCAGGAACGAGGGCTCGCCCGCCATGGTGGTGTTGTTGGAGCCGGCGAGGTCGGCCGAGCCGCCCCACAGCTCTGGCAGCACCGGGGCGAGAGCGCTGAGCACCTCGCCGGAGGCGGCCCGGGTGGCGAGCGACTTGCCCGCCTCGAAAACGGGCAGCGCGTCCGTCCAGCCCTCGGGCAGCTGCTCCGAGTTGAAGCGCTCGAGGAGCGCGGCGTTCTCCGGGTTCTCCGCCTCCCAGCGGGCAAAGTCGGCGTTCCAGTCGGAGTGAGCCTGCTGGCCGCGCTCACGCACCTTGAGTGCGTGCTCGAGGACCTCGGGCTCGACCTCGAAAGTCTTCTCGGGATCGAAGCCGAGCACCTCCTTGAGCGCCTTGACCTCGTCGCCACCGAGCTTCGAGCCGTGGATGCCCCCCGTGTCCTGCTTGTTGGGCGAGGGCCAGCCGATGATGGTGCTGAGGGCGATGAAGGACGGCTTGCCGGTCTCCGCCTTCGCGGCGGCCAGGGCGTCCGCCAGAGCATCGATGTCCTCGACGTACTCGGCGCCGGGCTTCTTCCACTGCACGTGGTGGGTGTCCCACCCGTAGGCCGCGTAGCGGGCGACGACGTCCTCGGTGAACGCGACGTCGGTGTCGTCCTCGATCGAGATGTTGTTGTCGTCCCAGATCAAGATGAGATTGCCGAGCTCCTGCGTGCCCGCGAGCGAGGACGCCTCGGAGGTGACGCCCTCCTGCAGGTCGCCATCGGAGGCGATGACGTAGATGTGGTGGTCGAACGGGCTCTCACCGGGTGCGGCGTTCGGGTCGAGCAGGCCACGCTCGCGGCGGGCCGCCATGGCCATGCCGACGGCGGTCGCGACGCCCTGGCCCAGCGGGCCGGTCGTGGTCTCGACGCCATCGGTGTGGTGGTACTCCGGGTGTCCCGGGGTGCGCGAACCCCATGTCCGCAGCGCCTTGATGTCGTCGAGGTTGAGGTCATACCCGCTCGCGAAGAGCTGCAGGTACTGAGTCAGCGACGAGTGTCCCGCTGACAGCACGAACCGGTCGCGGCCCAGCCAGCGCGAGTCGGACGGGTCGTGGCGCATCACGTTCTGATACAGCAGATAGGCGGCCGGGGCGAGCGACATCGCAGTGCCGGGGTGGCCGTTGCCGACCTTCTCGACGGCATCGGCGGCAAGGACGCGGAGGGTGTCGACGGCGCGGCGGTCAGCGTCGGTCCAATTGACGGTCACAGATTTCTCCCAAAGGCTCGTGTGAAGGTTCTCCCCGCCAGCCTAGCGGGCGCGGTGCGTCTGCGGGCACGGTGAGCGGGACCTCACGGCACCGTCTGCGGGCGTGTGAGCGGCCGTTCACGTCGGCGTCATGCACCACGGCGCCCGAGGCCCGGCCGAGGGGTCGCACGAGCTCTCACGCGGGTAGGATGGACGCCATGTCCTCAGCCGCCTCCGTGACCGACGAGGTGCCGGCGCCCGCCGTGCCGCGCTGGCTCCTCGCCACCCGCCGGCTCAAGGCCTATGTGGCGCTGACCAAGCCGCGGATCATCGAGCTGCTACTGGTCACGACCATTCCGACCATGGTGCTCGCGGCCGACGGCTGGCCGTCCTGGGGGCTCGTGCTTGCGACCCTCGTGGGCGGCGCGCTGGCCGCAGGCGGCGCGAACGTCTTCAACAGCTACATCGATCGAGACATCGACGCGGTCATGAAGCGCACGCAGAATCGCCCCCTCGTCACCGGCGCCATCAGCCCGCGGGCCGGGCTGATCTTCGCTTGGGTACTGAGCGTTGCCGCCACCGCCTGGTTCCTGCTCGTGGTCCAGTCCCCGCTGGCGACGCTGCTCGCGGTTCTGGCGATCCTGGGCTACGTCGTGGGCTACACGCTGATCCTCAAGCGCCGCACTTCGCAGAACATCGTGTGGGGCGGGATGGCGGGCTGCATGCCGGTGCTGATCGGATGGGCCGCGGTGACCGAGACCTTGTCGTGGGCGCCGGTGTTGCTGTTCGCGGTGATCTTCTTCTGGACCCCGCCTCACTACTGGCCGCTGTCGATGCGGTTCCGGCGGGACTACGCCAACGCCGAGGTCCCCATGCTTCCTGTGGTGGCCTCGACTCGTCGCGTGGCGACCGAGATGATCGCCTACGCAGTAGTGATGGTGGCGGTCACTCTGGCGCTCGTGCCGGTCGCCGGGATGACCTGGGTGTACCTGGTCATCGCGGCCGGTGCCGGAGCCTGGTTCGTCGGCGGGTGCATCCGGCTCTACCAGCGGTCGGAGCGCGGGGAGACGAAGTTGCGCGAAATGCGGCTGTTCCGCGATTCCATCACCTATCTGAGCCTCGTGTTCGCGGCGGTGCTGGTCGATCCCTTCCTCCCCGATGCGCTGACCGTCCTGCAGGCCTGAGCATGCTCGCGGACGAGCGTGAGGCGTACCTCGCCCACGTCACCGTCGAGCGGGGCCTGAGCGCTCACACCGTCGCGGCGTACCGTCGGGACATTGGCCGCTACGCGTCCTTCCTGAGCGAGCGCGGGCACTCCGAACTCGCCGATGCCACGGGGGCCGACGTCGCGGCTTTTGCGGAGGCGATCGGCACCGGGGCGGACGGCGGGCGCGCCCTCGCCCCCGCATCGGCCTCGCGCACCGTCGTAGCGGTGCGCGGATGGCACCGCTTCGCGGTGGCCGAGGGGTGGACTCGCGACGACCCTTCGCTTGACGTGAGGCCGCGGTCGGTTCCCAAGCGTCTGCCCAAGGCGATCTCCACCGACGAGGTCGCCCGCATCCTCGACCAGGCCGGCGCCGGCGATGGGATCGCGCCCGTGCGCGACCGGGCCCTGCTCGAGCTGGTTTATGCCTCGGGGGCGCGCATCTCGGAGGCGATCGGGCTCGACGTCGACGACGTCGCGCTAACCCCGGGGGAGCAGGCGGTGCTGCTGCGGGGCAAGGGGCGCAAGGAGCGAGTGGTGCCCATCGGGGCCTACGCGGCCGATGCGCTCGACGCCTACCTCGTGCGCGCTCGCTCCGCGCTCGCACAGTCAGGCCGGGGCACCGCAGCGCTATTCCTCAACACGCGCGGATCGCGCTTGTCGCGTCAGAGCGCCTGGGCCATCCTCAAGGTCGCCGCGGGGAGAGCGGGCATCGACGACGTGTCCCCGCACACGCTGCGGCATTCGTTCGCGACCCACCTGCTGTCGGGGGGAGCGGACGTGCGCGTGGTCCAGGAGCTGCTGGGTCACGCGTCGGTGACCACCACCCAGATCTACACGGCGGTCACTCAGGATGCGCTGCGCGAGGTCTATGCCGCGACGCACCCGCGTGCCCGCTGATCTGGCTGGTCGGCGTTCGGTAGTGTGGGCGGCGTGACCGACTTCCCCGAACCGACCCCTCTGCGTGGGCACGGCCCGGCCCGAGTGATCGCCCTGTGCAATCAGAAGGGTGGCGTGGGCAAGACGACGACCACGGTGAACCTGGCCGCGGCCCTCGCCGAGTACGGTCGCAAGGTGCTCGTGGTCGACTTCGACCCGCAGGGCGCCGCATCGGCCGGCCTTGGGGTGAACCCCAACGAGCTCGACACCACTGTCTATGACCTGCTGATGCGCGACTCCGTGAGCATCCACGACATTATCCGCACGACGGGCGTCGAGGGCCTCGACCTGGTGCCCGCGAACATCGACCTATCCGCGGCGGAGGTGCAGCTGGTGGGCGAGGTGGCGCGCGAGTCGACTCTCGCTCGCGGGTTGCGGCCGGTCCTCGACGACTACGACGTGGTGCTCATCGACTGCCAGCCGTCTCTGGGGCTACTGACCGTCAACGCGTTGGTCGCGGCGCACGGCGTGATCATCCCGCTTGCATGCGAGTACTTCGCGATGCGCGGAGTGGCGCTGCTGGTCGAGACCATCGACAAGGTCCAGGACCGGCTCAACCCGCGGCTCACGGTCGACTCGATCATCCCCACCATGTACGACGGTCGGACCCTGCACGCTCAAGAGGTCGTGGAACGTGTGAGGGAGCGGTTCGGCAAGAAAGTCACCGAGACCATGATCCACCGCACGGTGAAGTTCCCCGACGCTACCGTCGCCTCCGAGCCCATCACCACGTTCGCCCCCAAGCACACCGGAGCGGAGCAGTATCGCGCCCTGGCGCGCGAGCTCGTCGCCGGGGGCGTCGCGGCGTGACCGCGACGGCCTGACCGTGACCGTCCCCGAGGCACCCGCGGCGGAGCCGCGCCCGGCCTTCTCGGTGCACCTCGACAACTTCGAGGGACCGTTCGACCTGCTGCTGTCCCTGATCTCCAAGCACGACATGGAGATCACAGATGTCGCGCTCGCGCGAGTGACCGACGAGTTCCTCGCGGCGATGGCCGCCTACGAGACGGAATGGGATCTGTCGCAGGCAAGTGAGTTCCTGGTGGTCGCAGCCACACTGCTCGACCTCAAGGCGGCTCGTCTGCTGCCTCAAGGTCAGGTGGAAGACGCCGAGGACCTCGAGCTTCTGGAGGCACGCGACCTGCTGTTCGCGAGGCTGCTGCAGTATCGCGCCTTCAAGCAGGTCGCGGGCACGTTCGGCGAGCTGCTACTCGCGCCCCGGCGCATGCCCAGAGATGTCACGCTCGAGCCACACTTCGCAATGCTGCTGCCCGAGCTGGTGTGGTCGATCACGGCAGACGACCTCGCGAGGCTCGCGGCCCACGCGCTCCAGCCCAAGCCCGAGCCCGCTGGCGTGAGCATCGCCCATCTGCACGCGCCGGCGGTGAGCGTCAGGGAGCAGGCAGCGCTCATGACCAGCAGGCTTCAGCGTGAGCGCGCCGTGACGTTCAGGGCGCTCGTGCACGACGCGGACCACGTCAACGTGGTCGTGGCCCGGTTCCTGGCCTTGCTGGAGCTCTTCAAGGAGGCGGTGGTCGCGTTCGAGCAGGCGCGGTCGCTCGGGGAGCTCACGGTCCGCTGGACCGGTGGTGACGGCGACGTGGAGATCGAGGTCTCGGACGAGTTCGACGAAGGCGCGCACAATGGTCAGACCGGCGCAGAGAACACGACGACGTGAGACAAGGGACGCGAACCGATGACTGATGTGCACACGAGGGGGGCCCTCGAGGCGATCCTCATGGTGGTCGACGAGCCCGTGGAGGCGGCAGATCTCGCCGCTGCGGTCGACGTGCCCCTTGATCGGGCGGTCGCGGTCCTCCACGCACTGCGGGAGGAGTATGCCAATCCGGACGCGCCGCGGGGATTCGAGTTGCGCGAGGTCGACGGACGCTGGCGCATCTACTCCTCCCGGCTCTACGCCGACGCGGTGGGCACCTTCATCGTGGAGGGCCAGTCCGCACGGCTGTCTCAGGCGGCGCTCGAGACGCTCGCCGTGGTCGCGTACCGTCAGCCCGTCACCCGCGGACAGATCTCGCAGGTGCGCGGCGTGAGCGTCGACTCGGTCATGAAGACGCTGAGCGCGCGTTCCCTGGTGACTGAGGTGGGCGAAGTCGGTGGCGCGGTGCAGTACGGCACCACCACGGAGTTCCTCGAGCGGCTCGGGCTGTCGTCACTGGACGAGCTGCCCGAGCTCGCACCGTACCTGCCGGATCTGGCAGACATAGATGGAGAGGGTCGCTGATGGAAGAGCTCGAGGTGCACCGGCCCGAAGGGGTACGACTGCAGAAGGTGCTGGCAGCCGCGGGCGTCGGTTCGCGACGTAAGTGCGAGATCCTCATCGAGCGCGGGGAGGTCAAGGTCAACGGCGAGGTCGTCGACCAGCTGGGCGTGCGCGTGAACCCGGATGAGGTGTCGATCGAGGTCAAGGGTCAGCGCATCAGCGTCGACGACTCCAAGATCGTCGTGGTGCTCAACAAGCCCGCCGGGGTGGTCTCGACCATGAGCGATCCCCAAGGGCGCCGTTCTCTGGACGAGTTCGTGGCGGAGTTCGACGAGCGGCTGTTCCATGTGGGCAGGCTCGATGCCGAGACCACGGGCGTGCTGTTGCTGACGAACGATGGCGAGCTCGCGAACCGGCTCGCCCACCCGTCTCACGGCGTGCCGAAGGTGTACGTGGCAAAGGTGGAGGGAAGGGTGGCGAAGAGTCTGTGCACCGTGCTGCGCGCGGGCGTCGACCTCGACGATGGGCCCGTGCGCGTCAGCGCGTGCACGATCCTCGACGCTCGGGACGGGGAGTCGTTGGTGAAGGTGGAGCTGCACGAGGGCCGCAACCGGATCGTCCGCCGCATGCTCGACAAGGCCGGGCATCCCGTGATCGACCTCGTACGTACCGATTTTGGGCCCATCACTCTCGGGACTCTGCAGCCCGGCCAGGTCCGCCGGCTGGGCCGCGAGGAGGTCGGGGCGCTCATGAAGGTAGCCGGGCTCTGAGCCCGGGCCAGGGCCCGATACGATGGTGCGCATGCCTCTGAAAGCCATCCGTGGAGCGACCACGCTCGAGCGCGACGAGCGCGATCACCTGCACGAGCGCACACAGGAGCTCATCGAGGCCGTGGTGTCCGCCAATACGCTTGAGACCGACGACATCGTGTCGGTCATCTTCACGTGCACGCCCGACATCGTCAGCGACTTTCCCGCGGCCGCCGCGCGCGAGCTCGGGTTCGGGGCGGTACCGCTGATGTGCGCGCAGGAGATGGCCGTCCCCGGCGCGCTCCCGCTCGTCGTGCGCGTGATGATTCACGCCGAGTCCCCACGCTCCCGCGAGGAGATCACCCACGTGTACCTGCACGACGCTGTGAGTCTCCGGCGAGACCTGGCCCAGTAGCCATGGAGGGCACGCAGCCGCGCACCCACGTCATCGGCGCCGGGCTCATCGGCGCATCGATCGGCATCGGCCTCAGTGCCGAGGGCTGGACGGTGACGATCGAGGACGTCGACCGCGAGGCGCAGGCCCTCGCGCACGCGATCGGAGCGGGCAGCCCGCTCGGCGACACGGCGCCAGAACTGATCATCGTGGCTGTGCCCCCCGCGCTTTCGGCCGCCATCGTCGCCCAGGCGCTGGAGCGCTGGCCGCTCGCCGCGGTCACCGACGTCGCGAGCGTCAAGGCCCCGATCGCTGAGGCGGCTCACGCCACCGGTCACGGCGACCGGTACGTGGGCTCGCACCCGATGGCGGGGCGCGAGATCTCGGGCGCCATCGCGGCGCAGGGAGACCTGTTCAAGGCCCGTCCCTGGGTGCTGTGCGCCAACGGGGCCACCGCGCACGCCGTCGAGCTCGTGTCGCGGGTGCCACACGCCCTCCAGTGCGACCTGGTCACCATGGACGCCGTCGCGCACGACGAGGCGGTGGCGCGCGTCTCGCACGCACCCCAGGTCGCGGCCTCCGCGGTCGCGGCGGCGCTGGGGACGCTGGGACCTGACGACGTTGCCCTCGCAGGTCAGGGGCTGCGGGACGTCACGCGCATCGCGGCCTCGGATCCCCGAATGTGGGCCGACATTGCCCGCCTGAATCGTCACGCGCTCATCGCCACGATCAGCCACATCATCGGCGACCTCGAGGATGTGCGGGACTCGGACGATGTGGGAGAGGCACTGACCGATCTCATCGAACGCGGTCGCGTGGAGGTGGCGCGCATTCCCGGCAAGCACGGCGGCGCCAAGCGCGAGTGGATTCCCGTCACCGTGGTCGTTCCCGACCAGCCGGGGCAGCTCCTGCGACTGCTTTCCGACGTCGAGTCCGTGGGCGTCAACGTCGAGGACATCACGATCGAGCACTCGCCTCGCCAGCCCGTCGGCCTCACCACCCTGCACGTGCTGCCAGGACGAGCCGAGGAGCTGTCGCAGGCACTCATCGCACACCATTGGGAGATCGCCGCCTCATGACCGGAATCGTCATCGCCATCGACGGGCCTGCGGGCACCGGCAAGTCCACCGTGTCCCGCGAGGTCGCCTTGCGGCTCGGCCTGGCCTACTTCGACACCGGGGCGACATACCGCGTCGCGACTCTGGCGTGCCTCACCGAGGGAGTGGACTTCGCGGTGACCAGCGACGTCGCCGCCATCGTCGCCACCATGAACGCCGAGCTCGTGCTCGACCCGCGCAACCCCCGGGTGATGCTCGACGGTGAGGACGTGTCGCGGCAGATCCGCACCGATACCGTCGCCCTCACCGTGTCGAAAGTGGCCACCAACCTTGAGGCCCGGCCCATCCTGCAGGAGATGCAGCGCGAGGTGATTCGCATGGAGCGCGACGGCGGCATGTCGAAGGGCAAGGGCGTGTGCGTCGAGGGACGTGACATCACCACCGTCATCGCACCCGATGCGGACGTCCGCGTGCTCATGACGGCTGACGACGAGGTTCGTGTCGCACGCCGCTCGGGCGAGGGCGCTGACCTCGCGACAGTCCGTGACGCGGTGCTCGGCCGCGATCGCCGCGACTCGGCGGTGGTCAGCTTCCACGAGGCGTCCGACGGCGTCCACACCCTCGACACGTCTGACCTGACGATCGAGGAGGCAGTGCGGGCCGTCATGCAGCTCGCGCACGAGGCGGCGTTGTGACGGCGCCATGCACTGTCGACGAGGCGCGATGAGCGACACGCGTGCGCCTTCGGCCTGGGGTCCGCGTTGGTCGCGGTGGGTGGGCCGCGCTCTCGCACGCGGGCTGTGGGCCACCGAGGTGCGAGGCCGCGCTCACGTGCCCCGCAGTGGTGCGGCGATCGTGGTGGCCAACCACACTGGCTTCATCGACGGTCCCGTGCTCCATGGCGTCGTCCCGCGGCCGTCCCACTTCCTCATCGGATCCCACATGTTCCGCGGCGTTCTCGGCCCGATCCTGAAGGCAGCGGGCCAGATCCGTGTCGAAGGATCAGGTCGCACCGCGCTGGCCCAAGGACTTGGCGTGCTCCGCGCAGGAGGGGTCGTCGGCATGTTCCCCGAGGGCACGCGCGGGGCGGGAACGGCCGATGCCGTCCACGGCGGGGCGGCATGGCTCGCGCTGCGTTCCGGGGCAGTCATCGTGCCCACCGCGCTAATCGGCACCCGTCGCACGGGCGAGCCGGTGGGAGTGTGGCCGCGGCCGCGGCGCCGCATCCTGGCGGCGTTCGGGGCCCCTGTGACGCTGGACCCGCCCGCGGATCTCAAGGGCAGGCGCCGCCAGGAATGGGCACAGCAGGCAGTCGCCGCCGCGCTCCGGGCCCAGGTCGAGGCCGCGTTGGCGGACACGAACCTCCGGCTGCCGGGGGATGATGGGGGCCGGAACACCGCAAGCATCGAGGAGAACGCATGAGCGACGAGCAGGAGTACCCAGGGCTGGGCGAGGTGCCGCCCCCCATGCCGGTGACGTCGGATCCGGAGGAGAGCCTCGACGAGGTGCGCGAGGCGGCGCTGCGAGCCGGCCTCGAGGACTACGAGCTGAGCCCCGAGGACCTGGCCGCGCTTGCCGGTGGCGAGGAACCGCTCACCGAGCGGGCGCTGCCCACGCTGGCCGTCATCGGCCGTCCGAACGTGGGCAAGTCCACCCTCGTGAACCGCATCCTCGGCAAGCGTCTCGCAGTGGTCGAGGACAAGCCCGGGGTGACGCGCGACCGCGTGCTTTACCCCGCGGAGTGGGCGGGAACGGACTTCATGCTGATGGACACCGGGGGCTGGGAGGCCAAGGTGACGGGCCTCGACCTGTCCGTGGCGCAGCAGGCCGAGGTGGCCGTCGAGATGGCCGATGCGGTCATGTTCGTCGTCGACTCCAAGGTGGGTCCGACCGCCTCGGACGAGAAGGTCGTGAAGCTGCTGCGTCGCTCCGGCAAACCGGTCGTGCTCGCCGCGAACAAGGTGGACGGCCCGCAGGGAGAGCTCGAGGCTGCCTCGCTGTGGAGCCTCGGACTCGGTGAGCCCTATCCGGTGAGCGCGCTCCATGGTCGCGGCACAGGTGACCTCCTGGACGCCGCCGTCGCCGCGCTCCCGACTGAGATGCCGCAGGTCGACATCGATCCCGATGCGCCGCGGCGCATCGCCCTGGTAGGACGGCCCAATGTCGGCAAGAGCTCGCTGCTCAATCAGCTCGCCGGCGAGAACCGGGTGGTCGTCGACGAGGTTGCCGGCACCACGCGCGACCCCGTCGACGAGCGAGTCGATATCGCGGGTCGCGCATGGACTCTCGTGGACACCGCCGGCATCCGCCGACGCGTGCACATGACCAAGGGCGCGGACTTCTACGCGTCCCTGCGCACCGCGACCGCGATCGAGCGTGCAGAGGTCGTCCTCGTGCTGCTCGACGCGTCGGTCCCACTCACGGACCAGGACAGCCGCGTCATCGGCCAGGTCTTGGACTCCGGGCGTGCACTCGTGCTGGTGTTCAACAAGTGGGACCTCGTGGGCGAGGACGAGCGGTTCCTGCTCGAGCGGTCCATCGAACAGGACCTGGTGCAGCTGTCATGGGCCCCGCGCGTCAACCTCTCCGCGAAGACGGCGTGGCACACCAACCGGCTCGTGCCTGCGATCGACCTGGCGCTGTCCAGCTGGGATCAGCGGATCTCGACGGGCAAGCTCAACTCGTTCCTCGGCGAGCTGGTGGCGGAGCACCCGCACCCGGTGCGCTCCGGCAAGCAGCCCAAGATCCTGTTCGCAACGCAGGCCTCGAACAGACCGCCGCGGTTCGTGATTTTCTCGTCCGGATTCCTCGAGCCCACTTATCGGCGCTTCATCGAGCGCCGACTGCGCGAGAACTTCGGATTCGAGGGATCACCCATCCAGATCTCGGTACGGGTTCGCGAGAAGCGCAAGCGTCGCTAGCCCGGCGCGGGGTCGCGGTCATAGGCAAGCCGGACGAGCTCTCGAAGGGCGCCCTCATCAATGGCGTCCAGTCGTGAGATGTAGACGCAGCCAGCGCCCACCTTGTGCGGTCCTAGACGAGCAAGGATGGGCGCTGACTCGGCCCTGTCCTTGAGCCCGTAGAGCGACAGCTGTGTCTTGCGCGGTGAGAACCCCACCCGCATCCAGTCCCCCTCGCGGCCGCTGTCGTAGACGTAGTGGTAGGAACCGAATCCCACGATGCTCGATCCCCACATGGTCGCGGTGTCACCCGTGACCTCGGTCATGAGCGCCAGCAGTCGGAGCCCATCCTCGCGGCGGCCCGCATGCTCGATTCCGCGGAGGAATGCCTCCACGTCGCTGTCGGTGGGCTGCGTCGCATTGTCGGCCACGAGTCAACGCTATGCCCGTGGTCCGCGGCGCGCCAGCGCGCCCTCGACGTGAACTAGGTCACGTGGTGTTCCAACCAATACTTACGGAACGGTAGGTTGGCCCAGTGCTAGACAACGACACGATGAGGATCGCGCTGGGCGGCGTCTCGCTGACGGTGCTGATCCTCTTCTACCTGGGGGTGTACCGGCCCACGCGGTCGAGCTTCTCGGGATGGTGGACTGTCTCGCTGCTGTGCGCGGGATCCTCGACCTCGCTGCTGCTGTTCAATGGCAGCGCCTTCCAGATCGTGGCCAATCCCGTATCGAACGTGCTCTCAGTCATCGGAGTGACCTGCGTCTGGTTCGCCACGCGCTCGTTGCGTCGGGGCCGCGGTCTGCCCCTGTGGGTGCTGGGGGTTGTCCCCGTCGCGATCCTGGTGCCCACCTTCCTGCAAGACCCAGGCCAGAACATCTGGGCAGGCAACGGCGTGCTGTTCTCATACATGGGAGCCATGTTCGTGGCGGCGTCGGCTGAGATGTGGCTCGCGTGGAGGGCACGCGCGTCGCGCTCTACCTACGAGCTCAACGGTGAGGCCGTCGTGGCGCTGCTGGTCAGTGCGATCGCGTCGAGCGCCCTCGGTGCGTTCTACGTGGTGCGAGCGGTCCTCTACTACGTGCTGGGTCCCGAGGATCCCATGTTTAGCGCGGTCGTCGGCACTGCCCCCACCACAGGGATACTGCTGGTGTGCCTGGTGGCCGTGACATTCAGCGTCTCGGCCGTGGGCTGGGATCAGCAGACGCAGGACCTGCGCCGCCGCGCCATGGAGGACGATCTGACCGGGCTGCTCGGCCGCACCGAGTTCAGGCTGCGCTCCGAACGGGCGCTCGAGCTGGCCGCCTCCGCGGGTGTGGGCGCCTTCCTCGTCATTGCGGATCTTGACCACTTCAAGGCCGTCAACGACATTCACGGCCACGCTGCCGGCGACAGGGCGCTCGTGGCGTTCGCGGCCGCCCTCAGAGAGGCGCTCGGTCCCGAGGAACTCGCCGGCCGGCTGGGCGGCGAGGAGTTCGGACTCCTCCTCATCGGCGAGGATCAGGCGGCCGCAGTGGCGCGCCTCGACGCGCTGAGCGAGGCGTTCGCGGAGCGCTCCGCCGCATTCGACTTCGGTCTTCCCACGGTGAGCTTTGGGCTCGCCGGCATGGATGAAGGCGGCTCGGTGAGCGCAGTGTACGAACGAGCGGACCTCGCGCTCTATCGTGCGAAGGATGCAGGTCGTGACCGGGTCATCAGCTACGACGGCGAGATGACCTAGGCGCCGGCCGGCACCCGTCTCGGTTGGGTCGGCGGCCACTCGCCGTCGCCGAGATAGGCCGTGACGTCCTTCGCGATGCGGCGCGCACCGCGATTGGCGCTGACGGTCGAGGCCTGCGGCCCGTAGCCGGCGAGGAACAGACCCGGGACGTGAACGGCATAACCGCGGTCGACCTCCACCCCGGAGCGCGCGTCCACGCCCAACGGCGCGAACGGAGACAGCTCCGCGCGAAACCCGAGCGCCCAGATGATCGCGTCGACCGGCAGGGTTCGGCCGTCCTGCTCGACGACGCCGTCGGAGATCATGCGCACGAACATGGGCCGTCTGTCGAGCAGCCCGCGTTCACGAAGCCGGCGGATCCGCGGCGTCAGGGGGATTCCGGTCGTGGACACGATGCTGGGGAGCTCGCGACCGGCGCGGGCCGCCTCATCCTGCAGCCGCACCGACTCTCGCCCTAGGTCCTCTCCCAAGGTGGCTGAGGCCTCGAGGAAGGTGACTGGCCGGCGCGTGAACCAGAACGGCTCGGCCCCCACATCGGCGAGCTCGCGCACGAATCCGATTGCGGAGGTGCCGCCGCCGACGACGGCGACTCGCAGGCCCGCGAAGTCATCGGCCGAGCGATACTGCGCCGTCGTGATCTGCGTGCCCCGGAAGAGGTCCGCACCAGGCACGTCCGGCTCGCGCGGTGACCCCCAGGTCCCGACTGCGCCGACGACGACGGCGGCGCTCAGCGGGGCATCGAGCCCCGCGCCCGAGACCTGCAGCCGCCCATCCGGCAGCCGCCTGACGGCTTCCACGTCGACGGGCCGCAGCACATTGATGCCGAAGTGCCGTTCGTACTCGCGGTAGTAGTCGGAGACCACGTCCCGCGCAGGGCGGTCCCGCG
This sequence comes from Demequina ureilytica, assembly GCF_048553575.1. NCBI lineage: Bacteria > Bacillati > Actinomycetota > Actinomycetes > Micrococcales > Demequinaceae > Demequina > Demequina ureilytica. The sequence goes on from NZ_JBLZIE010000003.1 coordinate 223,980, forward strand.
GCGCAGTGTCGAAGCTGATCCCGACCTCGTCCATGCCGGGCAGGTCGTGGACACGGTGGGCGTCGCCGAGCCGCAGTGCCTCCCACCGGTGCTGCCATGCGCCTCCCGAGGAAGGACCACGGTCGAGAACCGTGACAGAGTCCGGGCTCGCGAGTCCGCGGCGACGCAGGTGAAAGGCGACAGACAGACCCGCCTGCCCCGCACCGACCACCACCACGTCGGTGTGTCGCGGCGTCAATGGACTGTGCCCTCGGTGACCACCGCATCGGTCGTGTGCGCCAGTGCCGTCTCGACGGCGATGTGAACCCCTGCCGTGATCGCGGACTGCTCGAGCGTGGGACCCGTGTGCTCCACGCGCATCTGCGCGGTGGCCGGCACGTGGATGAACCCGCCCCGCGCATCGGTCCCGGCGAGGGCATGGAGAAGGCGGAAGAAGACGTGGTTGCACACGTAGGTGCCCGCGCTGTTCGAGAGCTCGCTCGGTATCCCCGCGGCGCGCACGGCGCGCACGATCGTCTTCACCGGGAGGGTCGAGAACAGCCCGGCGGGCGCGTCCGCGATGATCGGCACGTCGATCGGCTGGGCGCCCGCGTTGTCGGGGATGCGCGCATCGTCGATGTTGATTGCGACCCGCTCGGGGGTGAAGGCGCGGCGACCCTCTGCGACGCCGAGCGCAATCACGATGTCGGGGCTGAACCTGTCGACGGCGGCCTGGAGCGCATCGCCGGCGCCGCCGAACTCGACGGGCAGCTGTTCTGCGACAACTGTCGCGGCTCCACTCCACTGGTCCGCCACGCTCCGCGCGGCCTCCCACGACGGATTGACGTGGGCGGAGGAGAAGGGCGCGAAGCCGGTGAGCAGCACTGTCCGCATGTCTCCAGCCTAGGCGTGTCGCGGTGGGTTCCGAGCAGGGCCTGGGACCTAGGGCCCAGGCTGCCGTCAACACGAGATCTAGTGTGGCGTCACGCTCAAAACCACAAGATGTAGTGGTCGAAGAGTTGCCGACGGACGATGGAGAACCTCATGAGCATCATCGAGAACGACCGCCTGACCCCCGTGACTGACCCCCAGGGCCGGTCCGCGCCCACTCTCGAGGTCGTCAAGCGAGACGGGCGCACGTTGCCGTTCGACGAGCGCCGTATCGGCGGCGCGCTCACTAAGGCGTTCGCGGCCGTGCACGGGGACGTGAGCGCCGAACACCAGCGCACCGTCGACTCGCTCGTGACGCGGATCGTGGCCGAGCTGTCGCTTCGTCACGACCCGCGCGTGAAGATCTACGAGATCCAGGCTGTGGTGGAGCACGAGCTGCTTGATGCGGGGGAGCGGGCGGTGGCGCGGGCCTACATCGACTACCGCGTGGAGCGTGACCTTGCCCGGTCTGAGTCCACGGACCTCAACCATTCGATCACCAGGCTGCTCGACAAGGAGTCCTCTGTCGTCCACGAGAACGCGAACAAGGACGCGGACGTGTACAACACTCAGCGCGACCTCACCGCCGGAATGGTCGGCAAGGCCGTGGGGCTGCGCATGCTGCCGCACCACGTCGCGAACGCTCACCAGAAGGGCGACATCCACTACCACGACCTCGACTACCACCCGTATTCGCCGATGACCAACTGCTGCCTGATCGACTTCCGCGGCATGCTGTCCACCGGGTTTCGCATCGGCAACGCTCAGGTGGATCCGCCGCGGTCGATCCAGACGGCTACGGCGCAGATCTCCCAGATCATCGCAAACGTGTCCTCAAGCCAGTACGGAGGGTGCACGGTTGACCGTATTGACGAGCTGCTCGCTCCCTATGCTGCGCTCAACCGCGCCAAGCACGAGGTGGACGCCGAGCGCTGGATCACGGACCCGGACGCGCGTGCCGAGTACGCGCAGGAGAAGACCCGCAAGGACATCTACGACGCGATGCAGAGTCTCGAGTACGAGATCAACACGCTGTTCACCTCCAACGGTCAGACGCCGTTCACGTCAGTCGGGTTCGGCCTGGGAACCGGGTGGTACGAGCGCGAGATCCAGCGCGCGATCCTGCAGATCCGCATCCGTGGGCTGGGACGCGAGCAGCGCACCGCGATCTTCCCCAAGTTGTTGTTCACCGTCAAGCGTGGCCTGAACCTCGCCGAGGGGGATCGGAACTACGACATCAAACAGCTCGCCATCGAGTGCGCCACGAAGCGGATGTACCCCGACATGCTGAGCTACGACAAGATCGTCGAGCTCACCGGATCCTTCAAGGCGCCCATGGGGTGCCGCTCCTTCCTGCAGGGCTGGAGCGACGAGGAGGGCAACGACAGCGTCGACGGTCGCATGAACCTCGGTGTGGTGACACTGAACCTGCCGCGGATCGCGCTCGAGTCCGAGGGGGACCAGGAGACGTTCTGGCGGCTTCTGGACGAGCGCCTGGAGACCGTGCGGGACGCGCTGAACTACCGCATCGCGCGCTGCAAGGAGGCAGTTCCCGGCAATGCGCCGATCCTCTACGTCCACGGCGCGTTCGGCAAGCGGCTCGGACCTGGCGACGAGGTCGACTCGCTGTTCCGCGGCGGGCGTGCGACCGTGTCGCTGGGGTACATCGGCCTGTACGAGGTGGCGACCGCGTTCTACGGCGGTCAATGGGAGGCAAACCCTGACGCGAAGGAGCTGACGCTGGCGGTGCTGCGCCGCCTCGGGGAGAGCGCGACGGCGTGGAAGGCGGAGTCCGGCTACCACGTGAGCGTCTACTCGACCCCGTCGGAAAGCCTCACGGACCGGTTCTGCCGGCTCGACAAGGAGCGATTCGGCTCGGTGGCCGACATCACGGACAAGGACTACTACACGAACTCGTTCCACTACGACGTGCGAAAGGCCCCCACCCCATTCCAGAAGCTCGACTTCGAGTCCGTGTACGCCCCGCTCACGTCCGGCGGATTCATCCATTACTGCGAGTACCCGGTGCTCCAGCAGAACCCCCGCGCTCTCGAGGCGGTGTGGGACTACGCGTACGACCGCATCGGCTACCTGGGCACCAACACGCCCATTGATCGCTGCTACGAGTGCGGCTACGCGGGCGACTTCGAGCCCACGGCGACGGGATTCGAGTGCCCGTCGTGCAGCAACGACGACCCGCGGCTGTGCGACGTCGTCAAGCGCACCTGCGGCTACCTGGGCAATCCGCAGCAGCGCCCCATGGTGCACGGGCGCCATGAGGAGATCGCGGCACGCGTCAAGCACCTGCCGGGGGATACCAGGGTCGCGCCCGCCCTCGTCGACCGAATGGTCGAGCCGGAGCGCTGATCGGACATGCACCGGACGCCAATTCCCCGCACGTGGGTCGCGAGCAAGGTGAGTCACGACTACGTGGCGGACTACAAGCCGTTCCAGTTCGTGGATGGCGAAGGAGTGCGCTGCAGCCTCTATGTCGCGGGGTGTCTGTTCAAGTGCGAGGGGTGCTTCAACGAGGCCGCGTGGAGCTTTCGGCGTGGAGAGCCGTACTCCCGCGAGTTTGAGGACAGGATCCTCAGGGATCTTGCGCACCCGGCGATCCAGGGCCTGTCGCTGCTGGGCGGCGAGCCCTTCCTCAACACCGCCGTGTGCCTCGCGGTGGTGCGTCGCATGCGTGCGGAGCTGCCGACCAAGGACGTGTGGGCCTGGAGCGGCTACACGTTAGAGCAGATCCTCCTCGACAGCGTCGACAAGCGCGAGTTGCTGGGCCACGTGGACGTGCTCGTCGATGGGCCGTACGACCACGCGCGGCGCGATCTGTCGCTGGCCTTTCGGGGATCCACCAACCAGCGCGTGCTCGATGCGCGGGCGTCAGTGGCCGCCGGACGGGCGGTTCCGTGGGAGTCCCGAAACCGAGCGGCCGGTTGAACTGAGCGGCCTCACGCGGCTTCCCGCTTGCACGGCACGTGCCGGCTCAGTTCGTCCGGTCCGTCGGTCACGGCTGGCGGCCGATGCGCGTGCTGGGGTCGCGCCCGCGGTCACCCGGGCCTGAGGTCACGGGGGAGAGGCGGACGGCGGGCCTAGCGTCGGGGCATGGACTGGTGGTTCGACCCCTTGCGCACCTACGAGGACAACGTGGAGTGCGGCCCGTTCGGGGCGTTCGCGGTGCAGCAAGAGTTCTCGGAACCTGGCTCGGAGCCACGCGAGGCATTCATGAGACACCCGGTCCACCGTCCGTTCGGCGTGGCCGCGGGCCCGCTGCCCACCGCCCGCCATTGCGCGGGCGCGTTCCGGCACGGTTTCGACGTCAACGTCTACAAGACGGTCCGCACGCGTGCGGTGCCAGCCCACCCGTTCCCCAACACGCTCGCGGTGCGCGTGCCGGGCGACCTCGCAGCGAACTCAGGCGTCACCCTCGTAGCCGATGGCGACTTCGAGACGGCCACCAGCATCTCGAACTCGTACGGGGTGCCGTCATGCGACCCCGATCAGTGGCAGCCCGACATGGCTGCGGCGGCGGCCGCCGCGAGGGACGGGCAGGTGCTCGTCGGCTCATGCCAGGGCACCCGTGATGGGTCGGACGCGGACCTCGTCGCGGACTATGCGCGAGCAGCGCTGCTGGTCTCGGAGACGGGTGCTGGCGCCGTCGAGCTCAACCTCAGCTGCCCGAACGAAGGCGCGGGCACGCTGCTGTGCTTCGACACGCCGCTAGTCGCGACGATCGCCGATGCCGCCAAGGAGCGCATCGGCGATGTGCCGTTGGTGCTCAAGATCGCGTACTTCCGCGACGACGATGCGCTGGCCCGCCTGGTCCGCGCGGTGGGACCCTTGGTCAACGGCATTGCCGCCATCAACACCCTCCCGGCGCGCCTCGTGGATGCCGAAGGGCGCCCGGCGCTCCCCGGCCCGGGCCGTGAGACGGCGGGAGTGTGCGGCACTTCGATCCGATGGGCGGGCCTGGACATGGTGCGCAGACTCACTCGACACCGCGAGGCCGGCCGCCACGAGTTCGGAATCGTCGGTGTCGGTGGAGTCATGACTGCCGAGGACTACCGGACGTACCGCGCAGCGGGTGCCGACGCGGTCATGACGGCCACAGGAGCGATGCTGGACGCTGAACTCGGCCGAGCGATCAGGGCATCGCTCGTTTCCCGCTGAGGCCCCGGTGGTGCGTCGCGGCGAGTACCGCATCACCGCGGGTGCCCCTCGGGGAGGTGGCCCAACTGGCGCAGTCCGGCCATGTTGTCCCACTCTGCCCAAGCCTCGGCGATGAGCCCGTCGGCGATGCGGTAGATCGCCAGGTAGTCAGCGGTCATGCGGTGTCCCGTGGGTGGCCACCCGGCCAGGGGACCGAGCTGCGTGCCCGTGAACCGGTGTCGGACCGCGACTCGATCGCCCTCCGCGACGACGTCTTCAATCGTCTCGTGAGCATCGGGGAACGTCTCACGCTCCGATCGGAGGAAGCGGACCAGATCCTCTCTGCTACGCACCCCTGGTTCTCCGGCCGCAGCGCTGTGTCGGACGAAGCCCGGCCCGACGAGTGCGGCCGCGCGTTCCGGGTCGGTGTTGACCGCCTCCACGAATTCTCGTACGAGGTCCTTGGGTGTGTGCGTCATCGTGGTCTCCCTCAGACGGCCCTGCCCCAGATGATCGGGCGCACCAGAGCTACCTCGTCCTGGACCCCTCCACGCTCGATGTCAGTGATGGTGAAGCCAGCCGCCGTGATGGCCTCCTCGGTCATTCGGTTGCAGTTGCAGCCGCATGCGACGGCGCTCCACAGCGGATTGAGCCGGTCCTGCCACTTCGCCAGCCCCGGTTCGGGGGAGCGGACATGCTCGAGGAAGAGGAGCTGGCCGCCCGGGCGGAGCACACGACGGATCTCGTCGAACGCTGCGGGCAGGTCGACACCGCAGAGGACGTAGGTGCACACCACCGTGTCGACGCTATCGGTGGCAAGTGGAAGCGATTCGGCCCGCTCGGGCAGCACTCGATGCTGAGCGCCCGCAGTGTCGAGACGGCTCTCGAGCCGCCTGCGCATGGCCAGGTCCGGTTCGGTGAGAGTGAGACTGCGAAGCCCTGCCGGGTAGTGGGGCAGGTTGGTGCCGGTGCCCGCGCCGATCTCCAGCACGTGTCCCGAGGCGCGCTTGAGCAAGGCCGCGCGCAACTCAGCGACGCCGCCCTCTTCGGCACCACTGTTCAACGAGTCGTAGCCCGCGGCGAAGACCTTGCTCCAGGCGCGCGCGATCGGGCCGCGTCCGAGAACGTCTTCCTGCCGCCGAGACGAGCGGGTGCGGGTTGTCATGGTCATTGATCCTCCCAGTTAGCACGATCGGTCGGTGTACTGAATAGTACGACCGATCGTGCTAGTTTGTCCACATGACTTCTGCGCCTCGTGGCACCCGTTCGGACGGCCAGCGCTCGCGGGGCGCAATCCTCGCCGCCGCGACGGCGCTCGCCAGCGTGGACGGGTTGAGCGGGCTCACCATTGGACGCCTCGCTGCTCGCGCGGGGATGAGCAAGAGTGGGCTGTACGCCCACTTCGGCTCGAAGGAGGAGCTGCAACTCGCCGCTATCGCCGAAGCGGAGGCGGTGTTCGAGCGCGAGGTGCTCGCGCCGGCCCGGGAGCAACCGGCCGGCGTCCGCCGCATCTGCGCACAGACCGATGCCTACCTGGACTACCTCGAGCGGCGGGTGTTCCCCGGTGGCTGCTTCTTCGCCGCCACGTCGGCTGAGCTGGGCGGGCACGAGGGCGCGGTCGGAGACCGGCTTCGTGCCCTCAACGCGGCCGCCTTGCGCGACCTCGTCGAACAGTTGCGAATCGCCCGCGACGCCGAGGAGATCGACGCCACCTCCGACGTCGAACAGCTTGCTTTCGAGATCGATGCCCTCATGCTGGCCGCCCACTCGGCCTTCCTGCTGTTCTCCGACGGCGCCGACCTGGACAGGGCGCGCCAGGGAGTGCTGGCGCGCTTGGGTCGCAATAGGGGGCTGGAGAGCTGACCACCTCCGTGGTGGGGGAGCAGCCCTCGGGGAGAGGTGTCCAACACCGCGACCGAGAGCACCGGTGCTCGACGGGCGTGTTGACTAACCTCAGTCCGGTACCCACTCGCCGCCGTCGGGCCATGCCCATCTGACCTCCGGGTACTCCGGCCGGGTGACGTCGCGCAGCCAGACGGTCGTGTCGGGATTCCACCCGGCGATCACGCTGGCCCGGACGTCGTCCACCCGGATGGGGACTCGCGAGGCCTCCAGATAGGCGGCGCCGGTGAGGTGGACGCCGTCGTACTGCGCAGCGACCTGCTCCCAGTCGGGGATGACCCAGTCTCCTGCGCGGCCGGTGCAGCGGAACCAGTCATGGCGCCTCGAGGCGGTCACGTCGACTGAGTGACGGCGGCAGAGGTCCGCCCAGTCTTCCGCGCACGCGATCTCGAGCACCCTGGCGCCCGGCGAAACCGCGACGCGGACAGTCACTGCGGCGTTTTCGCCGAACGAGTCCTCCACCAAGTGCAGACCGACGGGACCGAGCTCCCCCAGGGCTCGCATGGTCGTGACAAGCGGAAGTGGCGGTACGGACCACCATGTCCCGCCCCAGGGGGCGCTCGGATCCGCCGGCCTTTCCTTGCGTGCCGTGGACTCTTCCTCGCGCACCGCGGCTCCCCACTGGGCGAGCACTTCGGCGGAGGGAGTGGAGGTGTCCCAGGTGTGCGGGACACCGTGGCTGTGCTCGGTACTCGGCCACCGAACGCGGTGCTGGTCGTCCCGCTTCAGTGGAGAGTCCAGCCACGCCGAGGCGGGCGCGCCCGCGATTGTCGACGCCATGCGCGCTAGCACCTCGTCGAGCTCGGGCCGCGAAGCCAGCACCTCGCCTCCTCCGGGGGCCTGCCAATACATGGCGTCGTCGACCGTCTCGCGGAGCGCGCGAAGCAGGCCCCGCACATGGGGTGCCGATGCCGCTACCGCGGCGAGCGCATCGGCCGCCTGTGAGGGTGTGACGTGGGGCGGCTCCCAGGTGCTGGATCCCTCGACAGCCCACCCGAAGGAGGCTGAGTTGTCAGAGAAGTCGCGGGAGGCGAGGAAGATCGCCTCGCTAGCGCGCTCACTCCCAGCCGCGAGCATCCCCATCAAGAAGTGACGCCCCCGCGGGCCGCGCATCAGGCGGTCTGCGAGGGCGTCCATGCCGCCATGCTAGTAAGGGGGCACGCTACTTCTTCTTCGCGGCCTCGATCTCCCTGAGCCCGCGGCGCAGCACCTTGCCCACGTTGGTCTTGGGCAGCTCGTCCAAGAACTCGATAGCACGGGGCCGCTTGTACCCGGTGAGCTCATCCTTGAGGAACACCATCAGCTCGTCCTCGGTGAGCGACTCGTCGCGGCGGACCACGAACAGCTTGGGCACCTCGCCCGCCCGCTCGTCCTCGATGGGGATCGCGCCGGCCTCGAGCACCTTGGGGTGCTGCATCGCCGCGTCCTCAAGGTCGCCCGGGTACACGTTGAAGCCGGAGACGACGATGATCTCCTTCTTGCGGTCGACGATGCGCAGGTAGCCGTCCTCGTCCATCGTGGCAATGTCGCCGGTGAGCAGCCAGCCATCGTCGGTGATGACCTCCGCGGTCGCCTCTGGCTGACGCCAGTAGCCCTGCATCACCTGCGGGCCCTTGACCGCGAGCTCCCCAGGCTCGCCGAGAGGGGCGAGGCTGCCGTCCTCGGCGAGAATCTTCACGTCTGTGGACGGCAGCGGCACGCCGATGGTCCCCACGCGGGGTGGCAGGTGAGTAGGGTTGACGCTGACCACGGGGGAGGCCTCGGTGAGGCCGTAACCCTCGATGATCTCCGAGTCGGTCAGCTCTCGCCAGCGCTCGCCCACGGAGCTGCGCAGTGCCATACCGCCGGCGACGGAGACCTTCACGTTGGACAGGTCGAGTGTGGCGAACTCCGGGCGCTCCATGAGTGCACCGGCGAGGGTGCTCACCAGGACCAGGCAATCGGGCTTCTCGGCGTCGAGGGTCTTGATGAAGGCGGCTGTGTCGCGCGGGTTCGTGATGAGCACGTTGTGCCCGCCGAACCGGAAGAACCCGATGCAGTTCACCGTGAGAGCGAACACGTGATACAGCGGCAGGGCGGCGATCACGGAGGTGTCGCCCTCGTCCAGCACGACGCGGATCTGGCCGATGAACTGCTCCTGGTTGGTGAGCAGATTCCAGTGAGTCAGCACGGCGGCCTTCGTCCCGCCCGTGGTGCCGCCGGTGTATTGGAGGAAGGCCACATCGGCATGGTCCACACCGGGGTCGGTGAACTCGACGGGATCACCCGTGAGGAGCGCGCGGAACTCGATCGCGTTCGGCAACGAGTACTCGGGCACCATCTTCTTCACGCGCTTGGCGACCAGATTCACGATGCTGCGCTTGGGCTGGTGGAGCATGTCGCCGGCCTGCGTGACGATGACATGTTCGATCGTGGTGCCGGGCAGCACCTTCTCCACCTTGTCGGCGAAGTTGGCGAGCACGATGATCGCGCGCGGCTCCGCGTCCTTCACCACCGCCGCAAGCTCATGTGCCGTGTAGAGGGGGTTGGCGTTGACAACGATCAGCCCGGCCCGCAGCGCGCCGTAGAGAGCCACGGGGTACTGCATCAGGTTCGGCATCTGCAGGACGATGCGGTCGCCCTTGTTGAGGCCAAGCTCGTTCTGCAGGTACGAGGCAATGCGGGTGGCGATCTCATCGACGTCGGTGAAGCTGAGCGAACCGCCGAGGTTCGAGAAGGCGGTCCGGTCGCCATAGCGCTGGGCCGCGTGCGCCGCCATCTCACCCAGCGACCGCTCAGCAGGAGCGTCGATGACGCGAGACACGCTCTCGGGGTAGAACGCGAACCACGGCCTGTCGGCTTCGCCGATGGGGTCGTGAGTGGGAAGGGTGATGTGGTTCATCATTCATCTCCGTTGATGCTGATGGGTCGGGGGACCGCAGTGGATGGGGGACGGTTCAGGCGCTGCGTGCCGCCGAGTTATGTGTCCAGGATCGTACCCAATCGGGCACGGTCAGGTGGGGAGGGAAGCCGCCGAGTTCCTCTTCGAGCTCAGCGGAGGTGACACGGCCGCGACCGCGTTCGACGTAGCAGGCGCGAATCAGCGCGCGGGCGTGCTCGACATCGCCACGCATAAAGGTCTGCTCCAGGTACGCCCAGCGATCGTCGACGCCTGCGACCCGGGTATGGATCTCGAACGACTGCCCGAGGGTGAGGTCCTTGAAGTACGTGATGGACTGGCCGGCGACGATGGGGAACCAGCCACGGTCACGGCAGCGCTGCCAGAAGCCCGAGCGGACCATCAGGTCGAGCCGTCCCAGGTCGAGCAGGGTCAGGTAGCGGCCGTTGTTCATGTGGCCCACGGTGTCGAGATCGGTCGGCGCCACGCGGAACGTCGTCACCGCGGTGTCCCACAGCCCGATGCGCTCGCCCCGCTGCGCGGCGAGGCGCACCCGGAGCAGCCTGAGCCAGAGGTTCACTTCACGCCGTTCGTCACGGACATCAACAGCAGTGGCTTGGCGCCGTCCCGAGAGGTCACCGCGCAGTCGATTCCGCGTTCGGTGGTCTCCGACTTGGTGCCCACGGTGCCGGGCAGCAGGATCGGTTTCACGAAGTCCACGTGCGCCGAGTACGCCTCCGGGAGCCGCCCCTCGAGCGCCGCCAGGGCACGAGCATGGGTCCACATCCCGTGGATGATGGGCCGCGGGAACCCGAAGGCCCTCGCCGCGACACGGCTGGTGTGGATGGGATTGGGATCCTTGGAGACCCTTCGGTAGCGGCGGCCTAGGTCCGCAGGCAGCCGCCACAGGCCGTGCGGGGTTTGCGGCTCGAACGGGGTGCGGTCGCGTTCGACAGGTTCGCCGGGCACGGTGACGCTGCTCGAAAGGTACGTGCTGACTCCGCTCCAGACGACCTCGTCGCCCACGTGCGCCTGGCCGACGAGGTCCACGAGAGCGCCGCGCTTGTGTGCGCGAAGGTTCTCGAGGTGGACGGTGAGGTCCAGCACCTCGTCAACGCCCACGGCTCGGTGCATGGTCATGTCGTTCGAGACGTGGACCGCGCCCACGAGCCGCACAGATGATTCTTTGTCGCTCAGCAGGTGCACGTGCAGGGGGAATGTCAGCACGTGGATCCACGTCGCTGGCACGGAGTCCCGCAGCGTGAATCCGCACACCCGCGAGTACTCCGCGAGCCTGGCGAGATCCTGTCGCTGTCCGTGAATCGTGACCGCGCGCTCTGGGATGTGAGCCTCGTCGCCGCGGCTGGGGATCATGGCGCGGGCGAACGAGCCGCCCATCCCCGGCGGGGCGCTGAGGTATTCAACGACGCGGTGGTGTTCAACGACGCGGTGGTGTTCAACGACGCGGTGATGTTCGACGGGCCGCTGGTGGTCGGGTGCTGCCATCAGGCGCCCACCAGGTTCTGCCCGCACACGCGCACCACCTGTCCGGATACCCCTTGCGACCGGGGGTCGAGCAGGTAGCCGATGGTCTCGGCCACGTCCTCGGGCTGACCGCCCTGGCTGAGCGAGTTGGAGCGACGGAAGATCTCCCGCTGCACGAACGGGATGCGCGCGGTCATGTCGGTCTCGATGAAGCCCGGCGCCACCGCATTCGCGGTGATCGAGCGGGAGGCGAGATCGGGCGCCATGGCTGCCACCAGCCCCGCCACTCCGGCCTTGGACGCCGCGTAGTTGGTCTGCCCCTTGTTGCCAGCGAGGCCGGATGTCGAGGCGATGCCGACGATTCGGCCGCCTTCCATCACCCCGCCCTCGGTCTTGGGGTCGAGCAGCACTTCATTCATCCGGATCTGCGCCCCGAGGTTGACGTCGAGCACCGATCCCCAGCGCTGCGCATCCGTGTTGACCAGCATCTTGTCGCGCGTGATGCCCGCGTTGTGAACGATCCCGTAGATCTTCTCCCCACGGGTCGCGACGTGTGCCGCGATGATCGCACCCGCATCGACCGCCGTGATGTCGAGCTGGAGGGCGGTGCCGCCCACCTCGTTGGCGACGGCCGCGAGGGACTCGCCGGCCGGCGGGATGTCGACGGCGACGATGCGTGCACCGTCACGGGCGAGGGTGCGTGCGATGGCCGCTCCAATGCCACGCGCGGCCCCGGTGACCACGATGGTGCGGCCGGCGAGGGGACGTTCATCGAGAGGGTCCGCGGGTTGGCTCGCGCCACTCACGCGCCAAGCCTGGCCGTCCACGAATGCAGACCGGCCCTGGAGCACGAAGCCGAGCGTCGACACGAGGTCGCCTGGCGAGGCGTCCGCGTCGACGTACAGGAGGGTCGCGGTGGCGCCCTTGCGTAGCTCCTTGCCCACGGTCCGGTTGATGCCGTCGAGCGCGCGGGTCACAGCCTTGGCCTCCCAGCCGTCCTGCTCGGACCGCGCCAGCACGACGATGCGCCCGGAGGGCTCGATCGCACGCACGGCGGGCCTCAGTACGGCGCGGAGTTCCTCAAGGCCCGGAATGGAGATGAGCTCCGTTGCGTCGACCACGAGAGCACCGATGCGCGCGCCATAGCCGGCAGGCGTCTCGGGTTGGTCGTCGACCACGGGCGACTCGGTGGCCCGCCCCAGCAATGTCAGCGCCTCGGCACCGATGGTGCCGCCGCCGAAGCCGCCGTCCCCGATAGATGCGAGCACGATCGATCCCTGGGGCCATGTGCGGCCTCGGCGCAGTCGCGGCGGCTCCTTGAGGCCGGCCTTGGCGGAGATCGCCTTGCCGGCGGGGGAGTAGAAGGCCTTCTCGAGAGCGCCCATCACACTGCCTCCAGAATTGCGACGACGCCTTGACCGCCGGCGGCGCACATGGATATCAGTCCCTTGGAACCGGGCCCGCGCTGGTGCAGCAGCTTGGCGAGCGTGGGGACGATGCGGGCCCCGGTCGCGGCGAACGGGTGACCGGCGGCGAGGGACGACCCGGTGACATTCAGCCGGCCGAGGTCGATCGTGCCGAGCGCGCCGTCAAGCCCCAAAGACCGGCAGTACTCGTCGGACTTCCAAGCCTCGAGCGTGGTCAGGACGGTCGAGGCGAAGGCCTCGTGGATCTCGATGAGTGCGAAGTCGTCGAGGGTCAGGCCGCGGCGCGCGAGCATGCGACCTGCGGCGGCCACTGGGCCCAGCAGGAGGTCGTCGCCGCCCGGGTGGTCTACCGCAGCGACCTCGGCGTCCACGACTTTTGCCAACACGGGCATGTGGTGCTCGTGGGCCCAGTCTTCACTCGCGAGCAGGGCGGTCGCCGCGCCATCCGAGAGCGCGGTCGAGTTGCCGGCCGTCATGGTGCCGCCGGAGCCGCCAAACACGGGCCTTAACTTCGCGAGCTTCTCGACGGAGGTGTCCGCACGCAGGATGGCGTCGCGGGCGACGCCCAGGTAGGGCGTGACGAGATCGTCGAAGAACCCCTCGTCCCACGCGGCGGCGAGCTTGTGATGCGAGGCGGCGGCGATCTCGTCCTGGTCCTCGCGGCTGATGCCCCAGCGCTCATTGGTGAGCGCTTGGTGCTCGCCCATCGACAGACCGGTGCGGGGTTCGCTCACGCTGGGAGCCAATGGCTTGAGGTGGGCGGGCCGAATGCGCGACAGCGCCTTGAGACGCTGCGGAGTGGTCTTGGCCGAGCTGGCCGCGAGCAGCGCACGGCGCAGCGGGTCCGAGACGGTGATGGGGGCATCAGACGTCGAGTCCGTGCCGCCCGATATCCCTACGTCGATCTGTCCCAGCGCGATCTTGTTCGCGATGTAGACGGTGGTCTCGAGGCCGGTGCCGCACGCCTGCTGCAGGTCGCACGCAGGAGTGTCCGGGGCCAAGGCGGAGCTGAGCACGGCCTCGCGGGTCAGGTTGAAGTCCTTGGGGTGCTTGAGCACCGCGCCCGCGGCGACCTCGCCGATTCGGGAACCGGCGAGACCGTAGCGAGCGACGAGCCCGTCAAGGGCTGCGGTGAGAAGGTCATGGTTCGAGGCTTGCGCGAACGGTCCGCCCGCCTTTGCGAATGGGGTGCGGTTGCCCCCGACGACCACGGCATTGTGGGTCATGCGTCCTCCGTCATTGGAAAGGTTGGTGCCTCTTCAGGAACTAGCCGATACCGACAGTAGCAGATACCCCCAGTATCGGGTACGGTGTCGCTATGGCCATCGACGGCAGGGACTCCCGCTGGGACGAACACCGCGCTACGCGGCGCAAGGAACTCGTCTCCCATGCTCTGCGCGCCATCCGAGTGCACGGCGCCACGGTGGGCATGGACGCCATCGCGCAGCGCGCGGGCACCTCCAAGACGGTGATCTACCGGCACTTCGGCGACAGGGCGGGACTGTACGACGCGGTCGTCGAACAGGTGCACTCGAACATCCACGAGGGGCTGTCTGCGGCGTTCCTCCTCTCCGACCCCACCGACCTAGGGCGGCTCACATCCGACATGGCGGATGCGTATCTCCGGTTGGTGGAGCGAGACCCCGAGATCTACCGGTTCGTGATGACACCACCCACCCCGGCGGCCGATGCGGTCGCGGACCCGGTGCGCGGCCTCCCTGGCCTCATCGGCGAGGAGATTTCGGCGGCTATCGCCGCCACTTTGGCGGAGCGCGGTCTCGATGGCTCGAGCGCCCCGACGTGGGGTCACGGGCTCGTGGGGTTCATCAAGGCTGTTGCCGACCACTGGATCGCGTCCGATCCACGGCCCCCGCGCGAGCACGTCGTGGCACACATCTCCGACTTCTTCGCATCCGCACGGGTCGGCGCGTCCGCGCTGACCGCCACCCCCATGGAGGACCGACAATGACGTTGACCCACCCCGAACGCCCCACCCGGACCTCTGCACCGAGCGCTGCGCGCGACGCCGAGACCGAGCAGCTGACGACGCTGGGAGCCCAGCTGCGCACGGCGCTGGACGGTAGCTTCGCTGAGGACCGCGCCATGATGCGCGCGACCTTCCCGGTCGAAGACCTGCTGCGTGCCCCGGAGCTCGACGTGGAGGCTTCGCGAGACTGGACGCTCAACCGTCTCTTGTCCCTCAACGATCAGGGCTTCGGGAGCGCGGGGGTGCCCACGACCGCCAACGCGGGCTCCGACCCCCGCGGGGCGGTGCTGACCTTCGAGACGCTGTCCTACGGCGACCTGTCGGTAACCATCAAATCGGGAGTGCAGTTCGGTCTGTTCGGCGGCGCGGTCACCAACCTCGGCACCGAATGGCACCACGAGACGTTCCTTCCTGACATCACGTCCATGAAGCTGCTCGGCGGGTTCGCGATGACGGAGTTGGGACACGGCAGCGACGTGGCGAGCCTCGAGACCACCATCACCTACTTGCCGGACAGTCAAGAGTTCGAGGTGCACTCACCCACGCCTGGCTCCACGAAGGCGTACATCGGCAACGCCGCGAAGGACGGCACCATGGCGGCCGTTTTCGGCCAACTCGTCGTAGGGAACGAGTCCCACGGCGTGCACGTGGTGCTGGTGCCATTGCGGGATGAGGAGGGCGTCGACCTCCCGGGCATCACGACGGGCGACCACGGTCATAAGGGCGGACTGCTCGGTGTGGACAACGGCACCATCCGGTTCGACCGTGTACGCGTGCCGCGGCGCATGCTGCTGAACCGCTACGGCGGTGTGGACGAGTCCGGCGCCTACGTGTCGCCCATCGACAATCAGAACAGGCGCTTTTTCACGATGCTGGGCACGCTCGTGCGCGGTCGCGTGTGCGTTGGCGGAGGCGGCGGGATCGCGGCGCGGCGCGGATTGTCGATCGCGACCAGGCACGCGCTGCGCCGTCGCCAGTTCCCGGCCGCGGGACGCCCTGACGGCGTGCTGCTGCTCGACTACCTGGTGCACCAGAAGCGACTGCTGCCGCGCATCGCGCGGTCCTACGCGCTGGGATTCGCGCAGAACCAGCTCATCGAAGCACTGGTGCATGTGCAGGGCGACGACGAGTCCACCGAGGAGGACCAGCGCAGCCTCGAGACTCACGCAGCCGGGCTCAAGGCGGTCCAGACATGGTTCGCGAACGACAGCGTCCAAGAGGCGCGCGAGGCGTGCGGCGGGGCCGGGTACATGAGCGAGAACCAACTGGTCGAGCTGCGCCGTGACGTCGACATCTTCGCCACGTTCGAGGGCGACAACACGGTGCTCATGCAGCTAGTCACCAAGGCTCTCCTCACGGACTACCGCAAGGAGTGGGGTGCTCTCGACCGCAGCGGAGTGGTGCAGGCGACGGCGCGGGTGGCGGGGGAGTCGGTGCTCGAGGCGACCTCCGCGAACATCATGCTCGGCCGGCTCGCCGATGCGGTGCGCCGCAGGCCAGAAGAGACCACCCTGGTGGACCGCAGGTGGCACGCGCTGATGTTCGAACAGCGCACGCGCCACTCACTCGAATCGCTGGCGATGCGCATGAGGGCGGCTGCCAAGGGCAAGGGTGACGAGTTCGAATCCTTCAACGCGCTCGGCGACCACGTGCAGTTCGTGGCGCGCGCCTACATGGACGAGTGGATCCTGTCCGCGTTCATCGACGGGCTGGAGGCTGCTGAGCCAGGAGAGAGTCGCGAGGTTCTCGAGAGGCTGTGCAGTCTCTACGCGCTGAAGTCCATCCACGACGACCGCGCGTGGTTCATGGAGCACAACCGCATCAGCGCCGGCAGGTCGAAGGCCATCGGCGCTCAGATCAACGACCTGTGCCGGGAGCTGCGCCCGCACGCCCTGCCGTTGGTCGAAGGCTTAGGCATCCCCGAGGCCTGGCTCGGAGCGCCGCTGCTCAAGGACTGAGGTGACAGCGCATCGGGCGTACCCGCGCATCGGCTAGCCTGGCGACTCCCTTTCCCCGAGGATGCCAGGAGTCCACGCAGTGATTGAGAGCCTTCAGGAGTTCGCTGGATCGTTCCCCGTGTGGGCGCAGTGGTTCGCCATCGTGCTCGTGTCTGCGATCCCGTTCGTGGAGTCCTACTTCGGCTCCGTGATCGGCGTGGCGATCGGCTTGCACCCTGCGATCGCGATCGGTGCCGCCGTGGTGGGCAACGTGGTCTCGATGGTCGCGTTCGTTTACGGGGCGCACGCCGCGCGGCGTCGTACCGTGGGTGACGAGGAGCAGTTGACGCCGCGTCGCGAGAAGCTGCGCCGTATGTTCGACCGGTTCGGCGTGCCTGGCGTTTCACTCCTGGGTCAGACGATGCTGCCCAGCCAGATCACCGCGGGAGCGATGGTCGGCTTCGGGGCGTCGCGCAAGGCGGTGACGTGGTGGCAGGTGCTCTCCATCGTGCTGTGGGGAGTCGCATTCGGACTGCTCGCAGCGGGCCTCATCCGCGTGTGAGGCGCGCCGATGCGGACGCCAGTGGCCCGCACACGGCACTATCGAGAAGGAACAGAGGGAGCGACAATGCAGACCAGCGGATGGCGCACGTTCATCGCACGGTTGGCCCAGCGCATCTGGTTTCGGCTCGCGCTGTTTGCCGCGCTCGCCTTGACGGTTTCCTTGCTCGGTCGATTCCTCGGGCCCGCGCTGCCCGATGCGTGGGCACTCGACTTCGGCCAGGATTCGGTGGCGACGATCCTGCAGATTCTCGCGTCTTCGATGCTCGCAGTGACGACCTTCTCGCTCACGGTGATGATCTCCGCCTACTCGAGCGCGGCCGCCCAGACCACCCCGCGCGCCACGCAGTTGCTGCTGGCAGACAATACGTCCCAGAACGCGCTCGCAAGCTTCTTGGGCTCGTTCGTGTACGCGATCGTCGGCATCGTCGCGCTGTCCACGAGTTACTACGGCGAGAAGGGCCGCACGCTGCTGTTCCTGGGCACGCTGGTGGTCATCGTGATCGTGGTGGCCACGTTGGTGCGATGGATCCACCATCTTCAGAACTTCGGTCGAATGGCAGACGTGCTTGATCGCGTGGAGAAGTCGGCGCACGAGACCGTGTGCGCGTACGCCGCCGCTCCGACGCTCGGGGGCGCTCCCGCGACGGACGTGCCGGCCAGCGCCCGCGCCATCAGGGCGCAGCAACCCGGCTGCGTCACTGGCATCGCCGTGGCGGCACTGGCGCAGGCCGCGGAAGGTGCCGGGGTCGTTGTGCACGTCGACGCACTCCCCGGCGTCACCGTAGGGCTAGGGACGCCACTTGCCTACGTGGAGGGGTTCGCGGATGACGACACGGTGGCTGCGATACGCGACGCCTTCCGCGTCGAGAAGCACCGCACGTTCGAGCAGGACCCGCGCCTCGGTCTCGTCGCGCTCTCGGAGATCGGCAGCCGCGCGTTGTCGCCATCGACCAACGACCCGGGCACGGCGATCGAGGCGCTCAACGCCATCCAGCGGGTGATGACAGACCTGCTCATGGCGGAACCTGATGACGACGTGACGCACCCCACCCTCCGGGTGCCCACAGTGAGCCTCGAGGACCTCATCGAGGACGCGCTGCGTCCGCTGGCCCGCGACGGGGCGGGAATTGTCGAGGTGGGGCTGCGTGTGCAGCGCCTGCTGGGCGACCTCGTTGCTATCGCCGGTCCCCACGACGCCTCGGTTCTCAGGTCAGCATCGGAGCGGGCGGAACAGCGCGCGACGGGCGGGCTGCCCGACGAGGGCGACCGTGTGCTGATCGCTGCAGCCGCTGCTAAGGCCCGCGACCGGACCAGGATCTAAGAGGGACACATGTCAGTGGTCGACCCGCCCATCGCAGAACGTCACGCCCTGTGGGAGGACGCCCTGGCGCTTCCCAGCGGAGCCTTCCTGATGTCGTTTGGGCTCTTCCTGCTCGAGCAGATCGGCGGCGTCTCGGGGGGTCTGGCCGGCGTCGCAATTCTGGGCGGCTACTGGACTGGCGTCCAGTTCGGTCTGCTGTTCTTCGTGGTGAACTTGCCGTTCTACTGGCTCGCGGTGCGCCGCATGGGCTGGACGTTCACCCTCAAGACGCTCCTCACCGTCACCCTCGTCTCGGCGTTCACGTGGGTGCACGGACAGTATCTGGACGTGAGCGAGATTGCACCGCTGTACGCGGCGATCTTCGCGGGGCTCGCCATCGGCGTGGGCATGATCATGATCTTCCGCCATGGCGCTTCGGCGGGCGGGTTCGGGATTCTCGCCGCGTACCTGCAGGAGCGCCGCGGCATCCGCGCGGGATACGTGCAGGGCGCGCTCGACATCGTGGTGGTGTCGGCGTCGCTCGCTCTCGTGGAGCCGTTGATCCTGCTGTTCTCCGTCCTGGGTGCGGTGCTGCTGAACCTGGTGCTCGCGATCAACCACCGGCCGGGACGCTACTTCGGATAGCGAACAGTCCGTCAGTGGTGCAGCCGGTAGAACCGGAAGAGCGAGAAGCCCTCGATCGGGAGCACCGTCATGTCGCTGAATCCTGCGGCGCTCGCGTAGCCGCGCAGCGTGGATGGCCGCATCACGGTGCCGGTGCCCGCGGAAGGCTGCGACGAGAGCCCGTCGGGCAGGCACACGAACAGGCTGAACCCGTACATCAGCCGTTCGACCTCGTCGCCCACAGTCACGGGCGCGTCGCCCACGCCCTCGTCCATGATCACGACGGCGCCATGCGGCACCACGGAGGCTCGGATCGCTCCGAGCACGTCGATGGGACGCGCCATGTCGTGCACCGCCTCGAAGACGAAGGCCGCATCGAATGATCCGGAGAGCGTGCTGGCGTCGCCCACGTGGAAGGTGACGCGGTTCTCGACCCCGGTGCCTTGGGCGTTCGCGCGAGCCATGTCGATGGATGGCGCGTCGATGTCCACGCCGACCACTGTGGCCTGCGGGTATGCGTGGGCGAGGGCAATCGCGGACCAGCCGGCACCACACCCCACGTCGACGATCCGGGCACCAGGGCGGGCCAGCAGCTCGTGGACCTCGGTTGCACTCTCCAGCGCCCCGGCCAGCATGGTGTCAAACCACGGGCGGTTCATGTCGGCCTGGGACCAGCGCGCATCGTCGCCCAGCTGATCCCAGCTCACCCCGCCGCCCGTGCGGTACGCCTCGAGGAGCGCAGGCATTTGCACGGCGGATCCGGCAAGCATGCGGGCCAGAGGCGAGATGAACGCGACTGAACGTTCGTCCGTCAGCGCCTCGGCCGCTCCCGGGGGAAGGGTGAACCGCATCGGCTCGCCGGACGAGGCCGTGAGGAAGCCGGAGGTGGCCTGCTGCTCCAGCCACTCGCGCGCGTAGCGCGCGGATGTATCGATGCGCTCGGCGAGCTCGTCGGCGGTCATCGGTCCGGCGTCCACGAGGGCGCGGTACCAGCCCAGGCGGTCGCCGATGTGAATGGCGAGGGTGTCGATGGCGCCTAGGGCTGAGGCGAAGATGTGCTCCGCCCATTCGTCGGCGGGGGCGTGGGCGAGTGGGGACATCGCGGTGCTCTTCTCGGTGGATGCGGTCCTCAGCCAGTCACCATTGAGCCCTGGTGCGCTGCGTCGCGCAACCGCTGGCGTTCGCCCTCAGAGGAGAGCCGATGCGGTCGCCCGCCTGCGCACGGCGCGCGCCTGGCGCGCGGGGATTGGGCCTGGTGCGGACCACCGCCGGGCATCCGGTACGATTATCAGGCTGTCACGGGCTGTGGCGCAGCTTGGTAGCGCACTTGACTGGGGGTCAAGGGGTCGCAGGTTCAAATCCTGTCAGCCCGACCGTGAAGTGACTGGTAAAGGGCCTTTCCCACCGTGTGTGGGGGAGGCCCTTTGTCGTATCTGCGTTGTCGGCCTCTGGGGACATTCTGGGGACATTCGCCGTGGGGGCGCTTGCTTGAGACTGCTCGCGGTGCCGCTGGACGAGCTTCACATCAGCTCCTACAGCGAGGGCGATGTTGACTGCCGTGTTCCGCAGCCCGTAGGCGTGAGATCGACATCGGACACGTTGAGCGCCGACCCTGAGCCAACCCACCGACCCGTGTCGGTGACGCTCGAAGACGAGGCCACCGCCAGGCGATCACGTCCATCATCCAGCGCAAGCGTCGCGGCAAGACCACCAAGGTCAGGCCACCGGTGCGCGACGATCTCGTGCAGCGCGACGAGACGGGAGTGGACTTCGTCCCGGAGCTCGAGCACTCGACTCGCAAAGGGTAGCTGTCTCTTAGTAGCGTGGGAGATCGACACAGCCTCGACTTTAGGGAGGTCCCTGACGATGCTTCGATGGACACGAGCGACCCGCGTCTCGATCGGCGCCGTCTTGGCGGTGCTCCTGAGTATTCCGGTGGCGGCGACGTCTGCGGGTGCGGCCACAGAAGGGTTCCGCGACGTTACTGGGGACCACCTCTTCTACCGTGAGATCTCCTGGTTCTCCCAGGAGGGCATCACGACAGGCTTCGCCGATGACAGCTTCCGGCCCGGACGGTACGTGTCGCGAGCGGCATTCGCAGCCTTCCTGTACCGGCTCGAAGGACGGCCGGATGTCTCTGAGCCGGCCGATCCGCCGTTCCGGGATCTCTCGCCGAGCCACCAGTTCTATCGCGAGATCGTCTGGATGTGGCGAGAGGGGATCACCACCGGGTGGTCGGACGGCACCTTCCGCCCGGACACGCACATCACTCGCGACGCCATGGCCGCGTTTCTGTATCGGTACGAGGGCCGTCCGCCGCATGATGCACCCCGCACCTCGGTGTTCAGCGATGTCCCTCGCGACGCCCCGTTCTATAAGGAGATCACGTGGCTGCGCAGTGCCGGCTTGACGACGGGCTGGCCCGACGGGACGTTCCGCCCGTACCAAGGCACTTCGCGAGAGGCGACAGCGGCGTTCCTGTTCCGGGGCTATGGGCCGTCCGACTACCAAGCACCGGAGTACGCACCACCGACGACGTGGGATCCGGACCGGGAGGTGTGGCACATGACGTACGACCCGTACTCGGTGCTGGTCGTCGTGAACAAACGCAGACCGCTGAGTCCCAGTCACTACTCGCCACCTGACCTCGTGACGGTGCAGGGCGTGCCCGGGGGGTCCGATGACCGCCTGCGCGAGGAGACCGTGCGCCAGCTGGCCGCGATGCACAGCGCTGCGGAGAGCGACGGGGCCTCATTCTGGGTGGTGTCCTCCTATCGATCGCATTCGTACCAGGCGGACCTGTTCGAGGACTACGCCGAGCAACACGGTGTCGAGGCGGCTGAGACGTTCAGCGCCAGGCCCGCGCACTCCGAGCATCAGACGGGGTGGGCCGTGGACGTCGCAGCGGACGGATGCAGCCTGAGCGCGTGCTTCGGGGACACGGCAGCGGGCCGCTGGATCGCTGCGAACGGGCACGAGTACGGGTTCATCATCCGCTACCCGGAGGGTCAGAGTCATATCACGGGCTACCGCTATGAGCCCTGGCATCTGCGCTATGTCGGCATCGGGCTGGCCAGCCACATGCACGACCGCGGGGTGGCGACGCTTGAGGAGCAGTTCGGGCTCCCGTGGGCGCCCGACTATCCCTGATCCGCCGGCACCGCGGCAGATGCGGCGATGTCGTGACGTACGAGCCCAGAGCACACGAGACGTTCCCGTGGCCCCGCCTCGCCGAAGCGAGACGGGGGCCCTCAGGGGTGATGTCAGCGTGTATTCACTGCGGGGACGAACCGGCGGACATGATGGGGGTTCCTTTCGTGAAGTGGAGCGTGACAAAGCTCCGCCACAACGGTGGAGTCCGGCGCCACGGGTCCAGGCGGTGGGGACTCGAGCGAGCACGGCGGCAAGGAGTTGGCGTGCCTCGCGGTCGGTGGTGGCGAAGTCGCCGGTGACGGTGCGCAGCAGGTTGGGCTCGGAGCTGCCAGGCAAACCGAAGGACGCCTCCCTCAGGCCCCGTGCACCTGGGGCACCTAGTTGTGGACTGTTTGCAGCCGACATAGCGTTGACAGATCGGAGCGTCCGCTCTCGACCTCAGAGGAGTTGACATGGCTGTGCTTGATGAAGTACTCAAGGCGAACGACGACTATGCAAAGAACTTTGGCGAGAAGGGCAGTCTTGCTCTTCCGCCCGCGCGAGGATTCGCGATCCTGACTTGCATGGATGCACGGCTCGATCCAGCCAAGTACGCAGGCTTGGCCGAGGGCGATGCGCACGTCATCCGGAACGCCGGAGGGCGTGCGTCGGACGATGCGATCCGATCGCTCGTCATCTCGTACAAGCTTCTCGGGACACGAGAGTGGTTCGTGATTCACCACACGAACTGCGGGATGGAGTTCTTCACCGACGACGTCATGCGAGGGTTGTTGGCGAGTAGCCTCGAGACGGCAGCGCTCGGCGAAGAGGGCTTCCACGACGTCGGCTCTGGTCCTGGCTCCGCGGAGGCGAACTACATCGACTGGCTCACCATCTCGGATCAGGCATCGAGCGTGGCTGACGACGTCGCGAGGATCAAGGCACACCCGCTGGTGCCCGACCGTATCGCGGTGTACGGATACATCTACGACGTCACGACAGGACGCTTGGTGGAGGTGCCTGCGGCGACCTCTGCGGGGCGCGCGACCGAGTAACGGCGCGGGACCCTGCCGGCCGCTGAACGCGTGTCTGCCGGGTTCCGTCTCTCGTCATCGGGCCGATGCGCCCCCGAGTGCTGGCGGATCCTCAGCCGCGACGCCCACGACGCCCCGGTGATCACACCGGGGACGGTTCAGTGCAACGTTCGGCGTTGCGGGTGGCGCCTAGAACAGACGAGAGCTCGGGATCCGTGTCGCCCGTCTCTAGTCAGCGACGTGTCGAGACTGTGACAGTGAACTTGGCGTTGCGTGCGACTTGCTGGGTAGGCCCCACCGCCTTCTCCAGCAGCGGTCGATACTTCAACGCCGAGTTCCACACGCTCCAGAGCTGTCCTCCGGGGCGCAGAACCCGGCCCGCATCGGCGAACAGTCTGGGCGCGAGCAGATCGGTCACGGCCGCGCCTGAGTGAAACGGCGGGTTCAACGCGATGAGAGATGCGCTGCTAGCAGGCCTGGCGGCAACTCCGTCGTCGCGGACCACTTCCACACGGCTATCGATGCCGTTGGCGAGCATCGTCGCGTGTGCAGACTTGACCGCGATGGCCGACTGGTCGCACGCGTAAACGTGAGCATGAGGATGCCGCGTCGCGAGCCATGCCCCGACGATTCCCGTTCCGCACGCCAGGTCAATGAAAGGATCATCCGCCGTCCCGCCTCTCAGCTCCGAGGGGAGGCTCTCCAGCAGCAACCGAGTGCCGATGTCCAGGCGCGGTCCTGCGAACACGCCACCGAATGCCCGGACCTCGAGACCCTCGACGTGCGCTGCGGCCGGCTCTGGATCGCGACCATCGTGTGGCTCGCGCGCCACGAGCACACGCGACTTCTGCCGCGCGGGGGTCACGTCTAGCCGCCCAAAGAACTCCCTCAGCACGTCGTTCATCGACAGCGACATGTGCTTAAGCCGGCCGCCTGCGACGATGACCACGCCTGGATCTGCGTGCGCGGCCACTAGTCCGGCGATGTCTAGCAGCCCGGCGAGGGACCGCGGTAGTCGCAGCAGGACGACTCGTGCTCCGCGCACGAGATCCGGGTCTAGCGTGAACGGACGGTAGCTTCCCTCAAGACCGGCGCGCTCGGCGTTGGCGGCGAGGGCACGCTCGCCGTTCAGCGCATCGAGATGCGTCCTGATGCCGGTCGCTCCCGCGGCTGCCGCCCCGAGGGTCAATGCCCCGAAAGCGTCGCCAATCACCGCGATTGAGCCCGCATCCGCGTCAGCACGCAGGGCGGCGGATTCGTCCAGAATCAAGCGGTCGGCGGCATCGACGGCAACGAGTCCGGGCGCTTCGACATCAGGCCAACGCCGCAGCCCATCGAGCACCACGCTCACGGGATCCATTGATCGTCAGAGAGCCACGCTTGCAGCGCGCTGCTGCATCCGTAGGAGATGACGCTTGTGGCCAGCGCTCCCCGGTCAGTTCCGATCATGATGAAAGCCTAGCCGCGCGCCATGGACGTTCCCGGACTACGCGGCGGCTGCGAGGATGAGGTCATGACCGAGCCTAGACAAGAGAAGGGCCAGATCGCTCTGCCTGCGCCCGGCGCGCGTGTGGTCGTTCGCTACTTGATCTCGACGGGACAAGCAACCGATGCGCTAGGAGAGCTACTCAGCGTTGACGAGCACACGGTCGTCGTCAAAGGAGTTCGTGGCGTCGAGCGCATTCCGTTGGAGAACATCGTTGCCGCGAAACCGGTGCCGCCACGCCCGAATCCGCCGCGTCGCTCAGCTCAGTCTTGACACCGTGACACAGGGCGAGGCAGGTTCACATCCTGTCAGCCTGCTCCCTGACGATCTACGTGGCCACTGCGACCGCTTCTTCGTCAGCCTCGCCTTCTGCGATCGCGACGATTCGGTTCACCATTCCGCTGAAGATCAGCCCATGGAACGGCAGCATCGACAGCCAGTACAGGCGCCCAGTCAGCCCTCGAGGGAAGAAGACGGCGCGCTGCCAATACTCGGAGCCCTCGTCGGTGGCGTTCACCCCGAGCTCGAGCCACGCAGCGCCCGGAACGCGCATCTCCGCCCGCAGGCGCAGCAACCGGCCGGGGTCGACGCGCTCCACGCGCCAGACGTCGATCGCATCCCCCACCTTGACGGTCCCGATGCTGCGGCGCCCGCGACGCTGACCCACGCCGCCAGACAACCGGTCGATTAGCCCGCGTGTCGCCCAGAGCACGGAGGCGGAATACCAACCGGTAGCACCGCCCACTTGCGAGATGACCTTCCAGACCGCCGCCGGATCCGCGCCGGATTCCTTGCGTCGCGAGTCCTCGAACACCGTCCGCCCGGTCCAGTCAGGGTCGCTCGGCATGGGGTCGCTGGGGGCCCCTGTCACTCGCGCATCCACCCAGCTGGTCTCGACCTGATCGAGTTCCATGCGGCCGAGCGCCCAGCGCACTGCTTCGCGGTAGCCGGTGAGCCCCTCCGGTGGCGGCGGGATCAGGTCATCAATGGCGTCGTCCTCGATCACGCACGAGTGCAGCAGTGACTCCACCAGAGGCCGGGCGATCTGGCGCGGCACGGGGGTGACAAGTCCGACCCAATGCGACGCGAGGCCGGGGGTGAGCACGGGCAGCGCCGTAATGCGTCGTTGCGGCAGCCCCGCCTCGGCGGCGTAGCCGTTCATCATCTCTGAGTACAGCATGACGTCCGGACCGCCGATGTCGTAGGTCCCGTTGGTGCTTTCCTCGACGCGAGCGGCTGCGAGCAGGTAGTAGAGCACGTCCCTGACAGCGATGGGTTGGATGGAATTTCGCACCCATCGCGGCGCAGGCATGTAGGGGAGCACCTCCGTGAGGTGACGGATCATCTCGAACGATGCGGAGCCTGCGCCGATCACCACCCCAGCCTCGAGCACCACGGTCGGAACCGCGGATGCGAGCAGAATGTCACCCACTTCCTTGCGGGAGGCGAGGTGCGGCGAGAGCTCGACGTGGTCCGGGTGCAGCCCGCTCAGATAGATGAACCGAGCGACCTTGTGTGCGGCACCGTGCAGGGCCACGTTGATGGCGATCGCGCGGTCCAGGCGTCCGTAGTCCTTGCCACTCGACATCGAATGGACCAGAACGTAAACGGTGTCGACGTCGGCCATGGCGCGATCCATGGCTTCAGCGTCGGCTGCGTCGCCCTCGACCACTTCCACATCGTCACCCCACGGCATCGCGGCGATGCGGGCGGCGGAGCGCGAGAGGGTGCGTACCCGGTATCCCCCTTGGAGAAGGCGAGGAACGAGCCGTCCACCGATGTACCCGGACGCTCCGAGCACGAGGACCAGCGGTGTCTCGCCATCGCCGTCGGGGAAGGCCCGGAGCTCCACTTCGGAACCGAAGGGTGTGCTCAGGGGCGGGTGGTCGAGCAGCGGGTCTGGCTCGTGGGTCATCGCCTTTTCTCCTGTCTCGCGTGCCGTGAGACAGGCGTATGTGGTGTGGGAAACCTTGGCTGCGCTCTACCCATTCCCGACCTCTTCGTTTGCACACAGTCTCACGAGCACGGAGCGGCGCAACCGTGGCAGCACTTACGCTGTGGAGATCACCGACCAAAGGACTCACTATGCCCCTCGATCACGAACACGCCTCTCACGAGCGGGTTCCCAGTCGCGACGACCACGACACCCCCGAGCTCGAGGACGACCAGACGGTCGCACCACGTCCGGAGGAAGAGGTCGCGGATGCGCTGCGGTCGGAGCCCGACCTCGACGATCACGGCAACAAGTCTGAGTGACTCCTCACCCGCACCGGAAGTGACTCCTCACCCGCACCGGAACGAAGTCTGCCCCGCAGCCTCCCGGCGAGCCGGATCACCAGCCGGACGGCGCGTAGTCCTTGAGGAACACCCCGAACAGGTCCTCACCCTGCTCGCCGCGCACGACAGGGTCGTAGACCCGCGCGGCACCGTCGACGAGATCTAGTGGCGCATGGAAACCCTCCTCGGCCAACCGCACCTTGGTGGGGTGTGGGCGCTCATCCGTGATCCAGCCCGTGTCGATGCTGGTCATGAGGATGCGGTCCGTCTCGAACATCTCGCGCGCGCTCGTGCGCGTCAGCATGTTGAGCGCAGCCTTGGCCATGTTGGTGTGGGGGTGACCGGGGCCCTTGTACCCGCGCGAGAACACCCCCTCCATCGCTGACACATTGACGACGTAGGCGCGACGGTCGGGTTCGGCGGCAGCCGCGGCCGCCAGGTGCGGTCGCAAGCGGTTGATGAGGATGAAGGGCGCGGTGGAGTTGCACAACTGCACCTCGAGGAGCTCGCGCGGGTCGACGTCGCCCACGCCCTGAATCCAGGAGTTGGTGTCGTGGTGGTCAGGCACCAGTCCGCCGGCATCGATGGCGCTGCCGTCCGCGAGCCTCGCGAGCGACGAGGATCCCGGTGCAAGGGCATCAGCCGTCAGCCGCTGGGCGGCTGCCGCCGGACTCTCGCCCAGCTCCACCGAGGCGAGCAGTGGATGAGCAGCGACCGACGACTCGATGCCAAGCGGGTGCTCGTCGCTCGTGCGGCCCAAGGTCAACAGGGTTGGCCCGCGCCCGTCCGGCCACAGGTCCTCCGCCACCGGCGCCGATTCGGCGGCGACTAGCGGGGCGTAAGCGCCGGGGGAGCGGCGCACGGTCTGCGCCGCATTGTTGATGAGGATGTCGAGCGGTCCGGCGGCAGCGACGGAGTCGGCCAATGCCACCACCTGCGAGGGATCGCGGAGGTCAATCCCCACGACGGTCAATCGGTGGAGCCACTCGCCGGCGTCCTCCATCGCCGCAAATCGGCGGACGGCGTCACGCGGGAAGCGGGTCGTGATGGTGAGATCTGCGCCGTCGCGGAGTAGCCGCAGCGCGATGTGCATTCCGATCTTGGCGCGACCGCCCGTGAGGAGCGCTCGACGTCCCCGCAGGTCGGCGCGCGTGTGGCGCTTGCCGTGGTTGGTGTCCGCGCACTCGGGGCACAGTTGGTGATAAAACGCGTCGACCGTGGAGTACTTCTGCTTGCAGATGTAGCAGGGCCGCGGCTTGGCAAAGGTCCCGGCGACGGGAGCAGCGGTCCGTGCGGCGAGGGTGAGCCCCCTCGTCTCGTCGTCGATGCGGTCGGGAGCACCGGTTGCAGTGGCCGCCACGACGGCGGAGTCGGCCGTGAAGATCGCCGCGCGCCGCTCACGTCGGCGGGCCTGCTTGACCGACTTGATCATGCCGCCCGCAGCGTTGCGCACCGTCGTGAAGTCGGGATCGGACTCGTCAAGCTCGCTCAGCATCCCCAGCACGCGCAGCGTGGTCGCGAGGTCGTGGGGGTCGATACTCGACGGCGTCGCGGCGGGGGATTGGGGTTCAGACACTTGGAGGATTCTACCGACCTCCACCGCGATCGCTCCGCTGCGCCATCTGGTGGAGTCAGCCGCGGCTCCGATGCGGTGCGGGGCGCCGTGGGCGCATAGCGTGTACCAATGTCCTCCTCCAGCAAGTCCAGGAGTCGTCTGAGCCGCAAAGCGAACTCTGCGGCGTATCGCGCTGAGACGAGCGTGCGCGATTGGCTCTCTCGTCGCGCCGTGCGCCGCGGGTGGACTCCCGCGGTGCTCCCGTTCTCGGGCTACTCCAGTGGCGACACCGCCCGCGTGCTCGGGCGGCTGGTACTGGCGCCGCCGTCGTTCGATCTGGACGTGCGCCGCGGGATGCGCGGATGGAGACACCTGCTCACACTGGAGCGCCCTCGCACAGACGTCCAGATCACGTTGGGGGAGACCACGATCATCGCGACGAGCGATGATGCCGGGATCGTCGACGAGCGCATCTCGCTCGAGACCCCACTTCCGTCGGGCCCGGCGATAGCGCAGCTGGAACTCGTGGGCCGTGAGCCGGTCCCCGCGATCGTCCACTCCGTCAGCCCCGAGCCGGTCCGCGGAGTGATCTGCGATATCGACGACACCGCTTGGGTGACGGGCCTCGCGCATCCTTTCCGCGCCGCATGGCGCACGCTGCGGGGTACCAGCGGCTCGAGGCAGTCCGTGCCCGGGATGCCTGAACTGGTGCGCAGCGCCGTGGGTGATCAGCCCGACCCGGCGCTCGTGTACGTGAGCAATGGGCCGTGGAACTTCGTGGGTGCCGTGACGCATTTCCTCGAGTTGCAGAGGTTTCCTGCAGGCGCGCTGCTGATGACCGACTGGGGAATCACGCCCACCCGCTGGTTCCGCGATGGGAAGCTCCACAAGGAGACGTCGATCGCGCGGTTGATGGAGGACCTCCCTCACGCGACCTGGGTGCTCGTGGGCGACGACGGCGAGCACGACCCCGAGCTGTACAGTGCCGCGGCGAAACGCCATCCCGGTCGCGTGGCGGCGATCGTCCTGCGCCGGGCCGGCCTCAAGCGCGTGGGCGAGGACGTGGAAGATGTGGACGGGGTCCCGCTCATCCGCGGCGACGATGGCGATGAACTGCTGCCGCTGCTGCGCAAGGTCCTCCCGGATGGGCGTGCTGTCAACAGTTGACCGCGACGGGCGGGTGGTCAGGAGTGAAGCGACGCCAGAAACTCATCGGTTCGGGTGACGTCCTTCCGGTCGAACGCGCTGACGTTTGCGAGTATCTCCGAGCCACCGGTCCGCTCGAGCAACTCCGCGAGAGAAGCGGCGACCTGCACGGGAGTGCCGCTGATGGCGGCGGCGAGCCAGGACCGCACCGCGTCCACCTTCTTCGGGCGACGTTCGTCTGCGAGGAGACGTGTGACCTCCTCGACGGGACGCAACGCCCGGAACTCACCGACATCGCGTGAGTCCGCGAAGGCCCAGGCCTCGGGTAGCAGCACGTCTTGCGCGCGCTCAGGGGAGTCCGCGACAGAGATGTCGACGTTCACGATCAGGTAGGGCGCGGCAAGCTCTGCACTAGGACGGAAGTGGTGGAGATAGCCGTCGATCGCCGCAGCATCGTTCACCACAGGGCCGCCGATGACCGCGGGCAGGCCCAGTCGCGCGGCCAATGACAACCCATCTCGGATCGCGAGCAGGTACATCGGCGGGGGAGGCACGCTTGGCCTCACCGTGACGCCGGCGCGGCCTGTCAAGTAGTCCCGTAGTTCCTCGACTTGGGAGGGATATTCGCCGTCGTCGAGCCCCGTGCGGCCCAACGCGCGTCGTACCGGCGCGGTGAATCCGAGCGAGCCGCCGAGGCCGAGGTCGATCCGTCCCGGGTACAGGGCTTCGAGAAGCAGTGCCTGTTCGGCGATCACCAGCGGGCTGTGGTTGGGCACCATCACGCCTCCCGTGCCCACGCGGATGCGCTGAGTGCGGGCGGCGATGGTCGATGCCAGAACCGTGGGGGCCGCGCTGGCGATTCCTGGAACAGCGTGGTGCTCTGCGGTCCAGAACCGGTGGAAGCCCAGCGAGTCAGCCCGGATCGCGCGCTCGACAGTAGTGGCGATTGCCTGGGCATCGCTCTCGCCCGCGCGCGTGCGCGACCGGTCGAGAAGGGAGATCCGCAAGGGCGGCTCACCTCCTTGCGGCACGCGAAATGTCGCTGACGTCACCGGATGCCGGAATCCGCTAGTCGTCGGTGCGGAAGTTGGAAAGCTTGTGGGTGCCGTCGCAGAAGGGCTTGATCGCAGACAGTCCGCACCTACACAGCGCCACCGTGGGCCGGTTGCGCTCGATCGGCTCGCCATCGGCTGTCAGGATCTCGACGTCTCCCCGCAGCAGCAGCGGGCCGTCCGGATAGGCGGTGATAGTCGGACGCTCCTCCCTCACAGCACCGTTCCTGCCCGGAGCGACGACTGCCCGCGGGACCACGCCTCCATGATGTGCTGCTCGACCCAGCCGTCCACCGCCAGGCATGCGGCGGCGCCGAACATGATGTCCTCCAGCAGCTCGGGACGGTCCTCGGCGAGGGCGCCCGCCAGATCTCGTCCGGCAATCTGCTCGTGCACTGCATCGGCTTCGACGTGGACGTCGAAGTAGTCAGTGACCTCGGCGCCGTAGCCGAGCCGCCTCAGACCATCCGCGTACAAGCGGCTGGGAATCGAGGACGTCATCTCAAAGGCCGTGAGGTGGCCGACGATGGCGCCTACCAGGCGCCGGTTGAGCCCGAACATCGACATCATGTTGTGGGACGCCAGCGTCAGGGCCGGCACGTGGTCCACGAATCCACCGTACGAGTCATCAAGCCCCATCCCCCGCATCGCGACGGCGAACAGGGCGGAATGCATGTCATCTGCGCGGCCGCCTCCGTACTCGTCAGCCTGGATCTCGACGAGCGCCGCCTTCGCACGGCCGTGCAGACGCGGAATCGCCCACGAGTGGGGATCCGCCTCGCGCAACGTGTATACCGACCGCTGGACGAAGAACTCGCGCGCCTGCTCCGCCGTGGCCTTCTTGGCAAGGTGCCGGGACAGGCTCGGCCCGGGTTGGGGCTTGGTGAGCGCAAAGAGCGCTCGTGACACGGCGTCTTGATCGGGGGACGGGAGGTCTGGCATGGTGATGGCTCGCCGCAGTGCGCTCTCAAAGGCGCTCTCGAGGACCATCCTCGTCGCAATTAGTTGAGGGTCCCACTCATGCGACGGCGAGAACGCGCCGATCGACCCGTATGCGGAGGCGTAAAGCGCGAACAGTGCAAGGTGGATGTCCTCGTCGCGGATGACATCGGGCGACTCAGCCACCACGCGGCGCGCAAGTTCAGTGTGATCCGTGCCCGTCGACGCGTCGACGAGGTGCCGCTGGACGGCATCGCTCAGCGGCCCGCGGTCAGTGAATGGACGACGGACCGCACCAGGTGCGACGGCGGTGAGGGACAAGGAGGGCTCCGATCCTTGGGTCACGGTTTCTTGCGCTACGGCGCCGACGGGTCTCGTCGACGATGTGGGTGAAACGCCACAGGTTGTCACGGTATTTCGCGAACATCACACTGGAGTTGTTC
The DNA here is from genome assembly GCF_048553575.1 of Demequina ureilytica. Taxonomy (NCBI): domain Bacteria; kingdom Bacillati; phylum Actinomycetota; class Actinomycetes; order Micrococcales; family Demequinaceae; genus Demequina; species Demequina ureilytica. The sequence goes on from NZ_JBLZIE010000003.1 coordinate 256,209, forward strand.
GGCACCGCTTGCCGGATCCAGCGGGAAGTCCTGCGCCCTGCGGGCGGTTGCAGCAGTTATGCCAACAAGTTCGCCGGGCGTCTATCGCGCGCCGATGCGCTCTCGAGACGGCCGGGTCCCCGACGGAGTCGCGGTCGAGCGGGCGTTGTCCGAAGGGGTGTGCGGGCTCGGGGGAGTGCTCGCCGATGCACCCATCAGCCTCGACGAGGCGCTTGAGCGCGCGCACACCCAGTACGACGATCGCGTGGCACGCCGGCTGCGTCGTTTCGCCGACGTGCCGACGGGGGCGTACGTGTGGACGCGTGACGTCGAGGGGCTGTTCTGGCTGGGCCGGCTCGGGGGCGAATGGCGCTACGACGCAAGTGAAGGGGCGACAAATGCCGACCTGGTGCACGTCAGGCCGTGCACGTGGCTTCAGGCACCGATCGCCGAGAGTCAGGTGCCAAGTGCGGTGCTTGCCACCTTCGCTCGCGGTGGGAAGAACTGGCAGCAAACCCACTCGGAGGCCGCTGAGGAGGCGAGCGCCGGGCTCTGGCAGCGAGCTCGGCAGTCCCACCTGCGGCCACAATCGCCCTGACTCGCGCCTCACAGTCGCTCTTGAGGTAACGTGACGGTGCGAGCCCGTGCGAGATGTCGAGGCTCTCTCACTGTCCAACGTCGAACAGGAGTGGCCGTGCCGGCTCACAAGATCCCGCTACTGGCGGTTGCCGGAATGTTAACGTTCATCCTCGCCGCGGGCTCGGCGGCGTCCGCTGCCGAGCCTTCCTCGGAACTCGATCCCCCCGAGTTCTCCGAGGTATCCGTGCATGACCCGTCGATCGTGACGTCGGGGGAGGACATCTGGGTGTTCGGCTCGCACGCGGCGTCCGCGCGAACCACGGACCTCGTTCACTGGGAGCAGCACACCGTGGACCTCGGCATCACACGAGACAACTCGCTATTCGAGGACGTCGACACCGAGCTCGCTGACGCGTTCGCATGGGTGGAAAGCGACACTCTGTGGGCCACCGACGTGATCGAGCTGGGCGACGGACGGTTCTACATGTATTACAACGTGGGCCGCCTCGATCAGCCGCGTGCAGCGATGGGCGTCGCGGTCGCCGATGCCGTCGAGGGTCCCTACGAGGACACGGGAGTCTTCTTGCGCTCCGGTCAGCGCCCCGGCGAGCCCCAGCAGATCCCGGGGGAGGACTTCGACGCGTCGGTCGACCCCAACACCGTCGACCCTGACGTCTTCTACGATGCCGAGGGCGACCTCTGGATGGTCTACGGCTCGTACTCGGGTGGCATCTTCATCCTCGAGATGGACGAGTCGACTGGCAAGCCCGTCACGGACCAAGGGTGGGGCACGCACCTCATCGGCGGCGACCACTCGCGCATCGAGGGCCCGAGCATCCGCTACGACGAGGGCACCGGGTACTACTACATGTTTCTGTCCTTCGGCGGGCTTGAGCCGGACGGCGGCTACGACGTGCGGGTCATGCGCTCCGCCAAGCCCGACGGCCCCTATGTCGACGCCGAGGGCAACGACATGTCGGCTGTCAGGGGCACTCCGGGAGTGCTCTTCGACGACGAGGCATATGAGCCCTACGGAGTGAAGCTGATGGGCGGGCACCGCTGGTTGAGCGATCCAGAGGACGCCAGCGCTGGGCTCGGAGACGGCTACGTCTCACCCGGCCACAACTCCTGGTACGACAATCCGGACACGGGCGAGTCCTTCCTGGTCTTTCACACCCGCTTCCCCGACCGAGGCGGCGCCCACAACGTGCGTGCACACCAGATGTGGATGACCCAGGATGGCTGGCCGGTCGTGTCACCGCTGCGCTTTGGCGGCGAGACGGCTGGACCGCTGCCCGAATCCGACATCGCGGGGGATTGGCAGCTTGTCAACATGGGCAAGGACATCACGGCCGAGCCGGCGACGCCTTCGGCGGTGGTATTCGAGGCCGACGGGGACATCACAGGCGCCATCACCGGCTCGTGGACGCTCGACGCAGACACGGTCGCCACGCTCACTCTCGACGGTGAGTCCTACTCGGGCCACTTTGTGCCGGTGTGGGACCCGGATCTCGAGACCTGGGCGACCGCGGTCACCTTGCAGAACGACCACGGCGTCTCGTTATGGGGCCGTGGACCGGGGTCGCAGGGCTTCCCGCTGCCAACCGAGCTGGAGTCGATTGCGGTGACGCAGTTGCCGTCCAAGTCGGAGTATGTGGTGGGTGACGATCTGGATCTGGATGGTCTGGAGGTCACGGGAACGTGGACTGATTCGACCACTGAGGTGATCACTGCCGACGAGTTCACGGTGTCGGGCTTTGATTCGTCGGTGGCTGCCACGGTGATGGTGTCGGTGACGTCGACGGAGGATGCGTCGATCACGACGTCGTTCACGGTGACGGTGTCCGAGCCGGCTCCGGTGGAGTTCGCCGATGTCGACGAGTCGCTGGAGCATTACGACTCGATCATGTGGCTGGCGGATCGGGGTATCACGCAGGGCTGGGTTGTCGATGGTGAAACCCAGTTCCGTCCCTTCAACAAGATCACGCGTGATGCGATGGCGACGTTCCTGTACCGCTACGCCGGTTCGCCGGATGTGACGTTACCGGCTCAGTCTCCGTTCTTGGATGCGGACGACTCATCCGAGCACTACGAGGCGATTGTGTGGCTGGCCCAGGAGGGTATCTCCGAGGGCTGGGACACCAACGCAGGTCAGGAGTTCCGTCCGTTCGAGCCGATTACTCGTGATGCGATGGCGGCGTTCTTGTACCGCCTCGCGGACGAGCCCACCTGGGTGGACCCGGTGAACTCTCCGTTCGTGGACATCACGTCCACGAACACGGAGTTCTACACCGAGATCACGTGGTTGGAGGACACCGGCATCACCAACGGTTGGGCAACGTCGACGGGCACTGAGTTCCGCCCGTTCAATGAGACCACCCGCGACGCGATGGCCGCGTTCCTCTTGAGGTTCGCGGAGGAACGCCCCTAGCCCGAGTGCCTCACTGGTTCGGGGCGCGGAGCTGCGCTAGGACAGGAGCTCATAGAAGCGGAAGAACCCGAAGTCGTCTTCGATGACCGCGACGTCAGCGAATCCCGCCGCGGTCGCGTAGCGCCTCAGCGTCGACGGCCGCATGACCGTACCCGTCGCGGCGCTCGGCTCGTGCGAAAGGCCGTCGGGGAGGCAGATGAAGAGGCTGAAGCCGTACATCAAGCGATCTGCGGGCCCGGCGTCGACCGCGAACTCGTCGGCCACCGCCTCGTCCATCACCACCACGAAGCCGTCGGGAGTCACTGCGCGACCCATGGCCTCAAGCACCCCTTCTGGGTCAGGCATGTCATGGATGCACTCGAAAGCGACCACGCCGTCGAACGACCCGTGCTCCGTCAGCCTCGCGGCATCCTCGAGATGGAAGGTGACTCGGTCAGCGACGCCCGAGCGGTCGGCCTGTGCTCGTGCGGCCTCGATCGATGGCGCATCGACATCGAAGCCCTCCACCACGAGGCCGGGGTAGGCCTTTGCCAGCGCGATCGCGGACCACCCTGCCCCCGTGCCCACGTCGGCGATCCGGGCGCCCGGACGCGAGAGAATCTCGTGCAGCCGCGGGTGACGGGCGAAGACGGTCGGCATCTCCCTCAGCCACGGCCGGTTGAGCGCGGCCTGGGACTGCCACGCGTGGTCCCCGAACTGCGCCCAGCTGACTCCTGAGCCGGTACGGCAAGCATCGACGAGAGCAGGCATCTGGGCGGCCGCCGCAGCGAGCATGCTGGCCATCGGCGCGAGGTATCCCTGGCTCTCGCGGTCGGTGAGCACCTCAGCCGCACCCGGGGGCAGCGCATAGCGGCGTTGGCCGCGTTCGTCGTCCGGCCCGACGACGGTCAAGATGCCGTAGGCGGCCTGCTGCTCGAGCCATTCATGGGCGTAGCGCGCTGACGCGGACGTGGCGGCGGCAAGCTCTCCCGCCGTCAGTGCGTGGTGAGAGGCCAGTGCGTCGTACCAGCCGAGCTGATCGCCCAGATGAATCGACATGGTCTCGACCCAGCCAAGAGTCGCGGAAAGCACGCGGTCGCCGAACTCCTCCGCTGTGAGGGAGTCGGCGGCGTAGGTGGCGGTGGTGGAAGTCATCGGGATCTCCTGTCGAAGTGAACGTGGTGGCACGCTACGTCGACGGGTTGGTGCGTCACATCGGCCGAACCGTGCAAACCGCGCTGCCCCTCTGCATCGTTCGATGCAGGTCATTGGCGGGCGCGAGCTCCCGTCCGGTCACGCCACCAGGCAGCGGCTGCGGTCCGCGAGCCCACGTCGAGCTTCACGTAGATATTGGCGAGATGCCGGCCGACGGTCTTGTCGCTGATGTACAGACGCCGGGCGACGTCTCGGTTCGAGTCGCCGTCGGCCACGGCGGCGAGCACCTCGGCCTCGCGAGCGGTCAGGGGCCCGATGTCGGGTGCCCCACCGACATCCACGGCCAACCGCGCGCACGCGCCCAACTGCTCGAACAGCTGCGAGGCCAGCCTTCGCACGTGTTCGGCGGCCTCCGCGTCACCAGCGGACTCGTGCGCGGCAGCGAGCCAGGCGAGCGTTCGCGCGTGCTCGCACCGCTCCCGGTGGGCGCGGTGGTAGTCCGCGGCCGAGGAGAGCGCCTTGACGGCCGCATCGATGCGGCCGTCCCGCAGGGCGAGCATGCCGTCCGCGCCGTCGGCCCACGCCGTGAATCCGGGGCTCCCCCAGCGACTCGCGGCGGCACGAAGCTCCTTGCCCCACGCGTGCGCGGTAGCAGGCTCGCCCGCGGCGAGGGCAATCTCCGCACCCGGTCGCAGGAGCCTGACGCGCTCAAGTGGGCTGCGGCCCTCAAGCGCATAGCGCACCATTGACAGTGCGCGTGCTGGCGTCTCCTCCTCGAGCGTCAGCAGTGCCTCTCCTGGTACGGGGTCGATCCCGCACGAGCGTGCCCGAGCGTAGGCCTCGCGCGCACCCGCGGCCTGCCCTTGCAGGCGCTTGAGCTCTCCGAGCTGATACCAGCCCTCGCCCGCGACCCACATGTTGCTGGTCTCCAGTACGGTGCACTCGCGCACCAGCTCATCTTGGATGCTCGGCCAGTCGCCTTCGATCGAGCGCAGCTCGAGCCTGTGCACGCGGCAGACGCCCGCGTAGACCGCGTCCGAGCCCAGCCGTGCCGCCCACTCCTCTGCCGACCGGGTCCAGTCGCTCATGCGCTGCAGGTCGGCGAGCTGGTGGCACGCGTGGATGGTCGTGCACAGGACATCCCCGCCCCACTCAGGATCGAGCTCCTCTGTCAATACTCCGAGCATGGCTTCGTCAAGCAGCTCGAATCCGCGTTCGACGTCCCCGGCGGCGACTGTGGCCATCCCCGAGACGACCTGGCTCAACACGCGCACATCAGGGGTTGCGACACTCTCGCGCAGCTGGGCCAGCCTTGCCACGGTGGCACGCGACCACTGGCCGCCATCCGTCGCCATTCCCAAGGACGCCTCGACGTACGCGAGGTAGGCGTGCAAAGGCCCATCCGGCCGATCGCGGAGCAGACTCCGGGCGCGGCGCATCCATGCTGCCGCCACCGTGACGTCCCCGCGCGTCGCTCGCACCAGGGTGATGCGCAGGGCGGTCGCGATCGCGTCGTCGTCGCGGCCTGCATCGAGCAACCGCCCGTAGGCCCGTTCGGCGAGGGTCGACGCCTCCTGAGGGTGCCCCAACCACCACGCCGTACGGCTCCATGCCACGACGTCATCAGCCGTCAGTTCACTGGCGGCGGCCGAACTCTGGAACTCGCTCGCGGCCGTGACCCAATCCCGCCGCGCGTACGCCGCGTGGGCGCGGGCAGTCGAGGCCGGCGTGGCAGGCATCCTTCATGGTATCGCCGACGGATCCCCGTGCGCTGGACACGGGAGACACGGCTCTGGCCTGCCTGATGTAGAGCGTCACCATCACAGCCATCGAGACCAGGTAGAAGCCGTGCAGCACCCAGATGGGCCCCACCGGCAGCGACATCACGTACACGGTGTGGATGACGTTGCCCGCGTTCGACACCACCAGCGCCGGGAGGCTGTAGGACGACAGGTCACGCGTGCGCAGCGCCTTGGCGAGCATGGGAGCGTTGGCGGCCGCGAAGAGCGCGGTCGACACCGATCCTGCCAGCAGCGAAACGTCCATGAGCCGACGCTAAGACTGCGGATGACTCACCCGCATCGCACAAATCGTGCAGATCTCGAAGGTCGCTACATCGAGTATGTGCATGATCTCCCGCAACGGCACGTACTGGCTGCTGCGATCAGCTAAATCAGCCGACCGGCATCACGAGCACCCACGGCGATCCGCCTTCGACGGGGACGCCAGGCTCTGCGCCCTGCGTCCACCACTTGGCCTCGTACGGGACGAGGTCGAGTTGCACCCGGGAGCCCGCTGTGTAGACCTCTTCGGGGTCCCACTGCGGGTAGCTTCCCTCGGGAAGCGTGGGCAGGGGGGCGGGGGTGTCGCCGGGTAGGACTGGGCCAAGGAGCTTCCACGGGGAGTCCGCAGCGTTGGCGATCACGCTGTCGGGTGCGACGCCGCTCGTCCAAAACCTCGCCTCGTACACCTGCTTGCGCCACACGATCTTGCTTTCCGTGGGATAGGTGCCCAACGGGTCCCAGATCGGATAGGGGCTCTTCTCTGGGTCGTCGATGACGTCGGGGCTGTCCGGTGCCGTGTCCGTCGTCGGCGCCGCTGAGGGTGTTCCACCAGGAGTCGACCGGCCGACCTTGTTCGGGAGGTCTGCCGCCAAGGCGTCTGCAAACGACTGTCCCGCCTGCTCGACGCCGCTGCATGAGGTCTGCACCACGGTCAGCACGGAGGGCAGGGGTGCAGTGCAGGTGCTGTCGCGGTTGAGCGACCACATCGATACCAGCCCTACTCCGTTGTCACGGGCGAACTGGTTGATCACCGCGGCATCGTCCAACGTGAAGCGCTCCGTTGCGATGTCGTTCTGCCCAATCATGGGCGTCACGCCCACCTTTCCCCAGGCGTCGACCTCGCTCAGCGTGACGCCCGTCTGCGCGTAAAGGGCGGAGACCTGCTCGTGGATGGCGGTCGCGGACTGCACGACTGCCTGGGACTGCGGCGCGGCGCCGGTCGTGGGAACTCCGAGGTTCATCGTCATACCATTCACGCCGGTGAGGTCAACGCCTGCGGCCAGCATCTGGGCGACGACCTGCTCACCTGCGGCGGTCAGGCCACTCGGCGCGACTGGCAGCGTGACCCATACGGCCAGCTCTGCGTCGGCACCGCGCTCGGCCTGCAGCGCAGCGATAGCAGTGGCACGGCGCGCGATGCTCGCGGCGTCATCGAGCGCCCCACCTTCGATGTCCAGGTCGATCGTGGTCAGGTCGTACCGCTCGACGACGGACCGGTATGCGTCGAGCAGGAGGTCGGGGTCCGTACAGCCCACCGCGAGCTCGGTGTTGGCCTGGCCTCCGAACGAGACGCGGATGTCGCCGCCCACACCCCTCAGCTGCTGGATGCGACGATCAAGCTCCAGGTCGGCGGCGGCGCCATCGAGCGTGTAGTACGTGCCCCAGGTGGGCACGCAGGGATCCTGAGTGCCCGAGACGATGAACGACAGCGTGACGTCCGACTGTGCCGGTCCCTCGGGCGTCTCGAAGGTATGACCCGGGGTGGCCGTGACGTCAACGTATGCGCTGAACGTCGAGGGGCCGGGCTTAATGGGGCCCAAGGCGACGGCGGACACTGCATGGAACCCGAACCAGCCGACGGCTCCAGTGGTGATCAGCAGAACGGCCAGCCGAAGCACCGATATTCGGGTACGACGTGGGGTGCGGGCAGGCTTCAGCGTGGTCATCGGTTCTTCCTGGTTCACGAGGTGCGGTGGCGTGAGCGGGTATCACCGTGACGCGCCGGCGCCGTAGTGGTGACGGCAACGGGTGGCGGGCTGTCCGCGGCGGAGTCGTGGTCCGGACCGAAGTACAGGACCGACTCCCAGTCGGGTACCGCAGGACGCGAGTCCGTGGCGGACTTCTTGGGCTTGCGGGGCACCTGCACCCAGTGGATGGCGCCGAGAATCATGTCCGCGATCGAGTTGCGGAAGCCGATGAACGCCCCGATGGCGTACGTGGTCAGGACCCCGTTAAATGTCGCGAAGGCTGCATGACTCCAGTTCTCGGCCCTGATGTCGTTGGCCAGCGTGTAGAACGAGAACACCGCGATGGCGTAGGCCGCGAGGATGTACAGCGCCGGTGCCGCGGTGCGATTCGCGACCTTGGGAGTCCTCGCGAACGCGATCTTCGACTTTGCAGCGGCCTGCTGCAGCGACTTGAAGGTTCCGGCGAGGTTGACGGGCAGCAGGATCAGATTGAACGCGTACACGCGGAAGATGTCGGTCCGCTTGTAGCCGAGACGGTGGAAGTCGTATGACATCGCGAGGAAGTACGGCAGCGCGGCGGCAATGATGACCGGGCTGAGCAACCTGTCGTCGAACGGGAAGGTCAGCAGGAACACGAGACCGAGGCTCGCCCAGGAGATGGACGCCATGTAGTTCATGCGCAGGATGATCGAGGCGCGGCGCACGCGCTGACCTTCCTTGCGGCGACTCTTGATGAGGCGCCTGAACTTGGGTGCGATGAGCAGCCCTCCGTTGGCCCAGCGTGCACGCTGAACGGACAGGGAGCCGAAGTCGGGCGGCGTCGCGCTGTAGCTCAGGCGCTCGGGATAGTTGTAGAGCGTCCAGCCGTGCGCGACCAGGTCGATGCTCGACTCCGTGTCCTCGATGACCGTGCGGTCCTGCACATAGCGGCGGACCTCCTGCCCGCCCACGAACGAGACCTCGACGATGTCGTTCAGGGCGGCCTTGCGGATGACGGCGTTCGCTCCGACCCAGAAGGTGGCATCGAAGTAGGTCAGCCCCTGGTGAAGGATGTGCTGGATGTCGGTGGTGGCGGCGGCGATGCGCTCGAGACGCGTGGGCGCTCCCCTGAACGCGGAGTAGGGCGTCTGAATCACGCCGACTCGCTCGTTCCCGGGCATCTCGAGGTGGTGCACCAGCCGCAGGCAGTACTCGCGCAGCAGCACACTGTCGGCGTCGAGGGTGAGGACATAGTCGCTATCGGGGACGAGGATGCCGTCCTCGGCATCGGCGTCGGTGAAGCGGAGCATCGAGCCCGACTGAGTCTCGACCCGCCGGACCCGACGTCCCATCAGGCCCATGTAGGCATTGAGGTTCATCGCCTTGTTGGCATCGTGCGGCAAGTTCGCATAAGTCTTGCGCTCGAACGAGGTGATCCTGGCATCGAAGGTCCACACGAGCCGTCGGCACAGCTGACTGAGGCGCTCCGCGGGAATCGCAGCACCCTCGTCCAGCGCGGTGAACAGTGCTTGCGAGGTGCTCTCGAGTCCGAGCGCCAGGCCTCCCAGCACCTCGTCGGCGAGGAAGTCATCAGCGTTGGAAGTTCGCGGAGTGGCGTCCTGCTGCTCTCGCAGCCATGCCGCAGCCCACTGATAGTCCAGGGCGAGCGCACGGACGTTCTCGGCAGTCCCGGCGGTGTCCTCGAGCGCCGCGGCCTCGTAGCGGTCCAGGGACTCCTGAAAACGCTGCCAGGGGCCGTTCAGGAGCTCTTGGAGCTCGCCCGGGACAGCCCGACAGGCGTCCAGGCTTGCGGCGGCCGCGGGGTCCGTGGGGTTCGGCGGGTCATCCAGGAGCAGCACGACGCGCAGCCGGGGATACTCCTGCAGCGCGGCGGAGAGAACGGTGGCGCGCACGACGCCCGGGTCTTCCGCATAGGAAGGTACCAGCGCGGTCAGGGACGGGCGCGTGAGCGCCATGAAGGCGTCGATCTCGGCGCGCGGGGTCCGCACGTGGCCGCGCGAGCGGTACAGGGCCCCCTGTCTCGCCAGCAGGTACGAGAAGGTGGAGAAGATCAGGAAGCCCATGACGATGAGGTACGCGAGCGACTGGCCCGCGTAGGAGCTGTCTCGGATGCCGTTGTCGATGACCTGCGAGATGATCGTCAAGAAGAGGTACGCAGTGAACGCGACGACGGTCGCCACGATGGCGAAGCCGCCCATCCAGGTAGCCGCGGTGCTGGCGGGCTTCTCGATGGCGGGGAGCGGCGGCCGCGGCCGCTCGGCACCCCATTGCCGACGGCGCCTGCGGGCCGGCGCGCTCGGAGCGGCCGGCGCGTCACCCACGCGAGGGGGCACGGAGAGCGCGTCGAGCGCGCTCTCGTCCTCGCGCTCGTCGAGGAAGTCCAGGGTGTCAACGGCCGTCGCGCGCTCGCGCTTGGATTGGTCGAGCTCCGGCGGAGTCGACCATTGGTCGTCCTTCTGCATCAGTTCGCCCCTCAGCGTTACCCGGAGCCGGTGCTCACGAGTCCCTTAAGTGTAGTTCGCTCTGGCAATTGCGCGAGACGAGGCCGAGGGGGAGTGCGGCGCTGGTGTCAGCAGGGTCAGTCGAGGAACACGTCGGGGTACAGGTCGGCGTCAGGCGTACCCGGCACCGCGGCGTAACCCGAGAGGTCGGTGACGCCTGCGGACTCGAGGACGTCCTCGACAATCAGGCTCTGGCCTGTCAGCTCCCGCGACGGCGACGTGATCACCTCGTACGCGGCGTCGGCGTAGATGTCAGGGGTGCGGCTGCGCCGCATGAGCGCGTCGCCGCCCGCAAGGTTCTGAATCGCCGCAGTGGCGATCGTCGTGCGCGGCCACAGGGTGTTCGCCGCCACCCCGGCTTTGGCGAGCTCCGCCGCGAGCCCCAGCGTCACGATCGTCATCCCGTACTTGGAGAGGGTGTAGCCCGTGTGTGCGCCGAGCCATCGCGGGCTCAGGTTCAGTGGGGGAGACAGCGATAGGACGTGCGGATTGTCGGAGCGGACCAGGTGCGGCATCGCCGCCCGAGACAGCATCAGGGTTCCCCGCACGTTGACGTCCTGCATGAGGTCGTAGCTCTTGGCGTTCAGCGTCCGGGTCCTGGACAGATCGATCACGCTCGCGTTGTTTACCACGATGTCGATCCCGCCGAAGGCGTCGACCGTCTGCTCCACTGCACGGGCGATGTCCTCGTCGCTGCGCACGTCTCCCACGACGGCTAGTGCCTGACCACCCGCGGCCCGGACCGCATCCGCGGCGGTGTGCACGGTGCCCGCGAGCTTGGGGTGAGGGGAGTCGGTCTTGGCAAGCATCGCGACGTTGGCGCCGTCGCGCGCGGCACGCAGGGCGATCGCGAGGCCGATGCCCCTGCTGCCTCCCGACATCAGGATCGTGGTGCTTGCGAGGGTGCGCGCGGTCATGACTTGCCCCCGCGGTGCGCGCTGGCTGCCGCGAAGGCGGCAATGCGGCCGCGGGCCTCCTCACTGTCGAAGGCTCGGCCGATGCTGGCGGCCTCGTCTTCCAGGCTCTCGGAGAAAGGTCGATGCGCGCTGGCGCGCACCAGCCGCTTTGCCTGGCCCAGAGCGTCCGCAGCCCCCGCAGTCCACGCTTGGGCGACCTCCTTGCCCCGTGCCTCGGGATCCGGGGTCACCTCGTCGACGGCTCCCCAGTCGTGCGCCGTCTCAGCATCGAGCTCGCGCGAGGTGAGCAGCATCGTCAGGGCGCGGCGCTCACCCACCGCTCGCGCGAGCAAGGTGCTGACGCCCAGGTCGGGCGTCAGGCCGAGTTCGGCATACCTGCCGGCGATTCGGAGGTCCTCGCCCGCGATCACGTAGTCGCCTGCGAGCATGAGCCCGATTCCTCCGCCCGCAACGGCTCCGCGCGCGACGATCACGACGGGGATGGCGGACGTCGTGAGCGCGGCCATCCCCTCATGGATGACCTGTGCGCCGTCGGTGACCTGCGAACCGTCCACGCCGGCCCCCGCCATGGCGAGTACGTCGCCTCCCGCACAGAAGGAGGGGCCTTCCGCGGTGATGAGGATCGCACGGGTGTCGGGGGAGGAGACGGCCGCAAGGCACGCATCCCGGTACAGCCTGCCCATCTCGAAGTCGAAGGCGTTGAGCCTCTCGGGGCGCGCGAAGGTGAGGTGCGCGATGCCTGCTCGGGTCTCGAACCGGATGGGCTGGTCCACGTTCACTCCTCAGGACTCGTCATCGAGTCGTCCCAGTCATGGTGCCACAGTGATCCGCGCTCGGCCGGTGCGCCGGTCTGCGCCTCTCGGTCAGGGACTGGCGACCTATGGTGGAGGCATACGGCACGATCCAACGATCGAAAGGACCGCCCTATGGCTCAATACGATCCGACGACCGCGCTGATCGTCGTCGACGTCCAGCACGACTTCGCCTCCCCTGACGGATCGCTCTCGGTGGCCGGGGGTGAGGACGTCGTGATCGCAGCCAACAGCGAGATCGCCCAGGCGCTCGACGCGGGTGCGCCGGTGGTCTACACGCGCGACTGGCACCCTGAGTCCACGCCTCACTTCGAGAAGGACGGCGGAGTGTGGCCCGTGCACTGCGTGCAGGGCACGCCCGGGGCGGCCTACCATCCGGACCTCGAGCTCGTGGACGGCGCGTTCGAGGTGCTCAAGGGTGCCGGTCGTGAGGACGGCTACTCGGGGTTCAGCGAGCGTGACGCGGGGACCGGTGAGTCCTCTGCGACCCAGCTCGATGAGCACCTGAAGAGCATCGGCGTCACGAGCGTCGTCGTCGTGGGCCTCGCCACCGACTACTGCGTGCGTGCCACGGCTCTGGATGCCGTACGGCTCGGCTACTCCACCACGGTGGTTAAGAAGGCGGTGGCGGCCGTGGACGCGGCTGCGGGCGACAACGCGCTGGCCGAGATTGCCGAGGCCGGTGGCCATCTTGAGTGACAGCCCGCTGCAGGGGTCCTTGCTCGAGGGATCTGCGGCGAGCGCTCTGCTGACGGACCAGTACGAGCTCACCATGGCCGCGAGCTACCTGTCGCAGTCGATGGAGCAGACCGCCACGTTCGATCTGTTCGTGCGCAACCTCCCCCCGGAGCGTCGCTTTCTGGTGGCGGCCGGGCTGGCCGATGCGCTCGCCTACCTAGAGCAGCTGCGCTTCACTGACAGCGACGTCGGCTACCTGCGCTCGCTTGGCATCTTCGAGGAGGCGTTCCTGCGGCACCTGAGCGCGATGCGCTTCACTGGCGAGGTTTGGGCCATCCCAGAGGGCGAGGTGTGCTTCCCGGGTGAGCCGCTGCTGCGGGTCACGGCACCGCTCATCGAGGCCCAGGTCGTCGAGACGGCGTTGCTGACCACGGTGTCGCACCAGACCGGCATCGCCTCCAAGGCAGCGCGGGTGGCGCTGGCCTGCGGCGGGCGGGACTTCGTGGACTTCGCCTCGCGGCGCGCGCATGGGCCGAGCGCAGCAGTGCGAGGCGCGCGAGCCGCGTATCTGTCTGGCGCAGCGGCCACTAGCAACGTGCTCGCGGGCAAGGTCTATGGGATCCCGCTCAGTGGCACGATGGCGCACTCGTACGTGATGGCGTTCGATGACGAGCGCGAGGCGTTCCGTCGCTTCGCGCGCGATTTCCCGTCCTCTGCCGTGCTGCTGATCGACACCTACGACACGGTCGAGGGAGCGCGCAGGGCGGTCGGCGTGGCTCACGAGCTCGCGGACGAAGGTGTCCGCGTCGCGGGCGTGAGGCTCGACTCCGGTGACCTGCGGGCGCTGTCGATGCGCGTGAGGGAGATCCTGGATGAGGGCGGCCTGGAGGACGTGCGCATCATCGCCAGCGGCGATCTCGACGAGCACCGTATCGCGGAGCTGCTCCAGGCTGGCGCTCCGATCGACTCGTTCGGCGTGGGCACGCAGATGGGTGTCAGCGCGGACGCGCCGTCGCTCAGCGCTGTCTACAAGCTCGTCGAGTACGACGGGCGCCCGGTGGTGAAGCTGTCCGCCGACAAGTCTACGTTGCCGGGGCGCAAGCAGGTATGGCGCGACGAGCACGGAGGGACGCTGGCGGGCGACACCATGGGCCTGGAGCACGAGACCGGCCATGCGGGGCGGCCGTTGCTGCGGCGCGTGATGGTCGACGGCAAGCGCGTGGAGGCCGAGGGTTCGCTGAGCGAGGCCCGGGCGCGCGCCGCACGGGCGTTGGCATCCCTGTCCCCGGAGCTTCGCGGGCTGGCGCCCGCGGAGGGCACCCCGCCGGTGAGCACCACCACGAAGCTCGAGATGCTAGTGCGCACCATGCGCGAGGATCTTGCCAGGGACGCCACGAAGTAGGGGAGCTCGGGACGCGGGGATTTCGCTTGCACAAGGGGAGCGCCCGTGTCAAGATAACGATATATCGTTCGCTATCGTTCGCGATTCCCCGATTCAGGAGGTCACCATGACCGGATCTACCCGCCACACTCGCTCCAGTTTCAACCCAGGCCAGGCAGCAGACGCCATGTGGGACGCGATGGAGCAGATGCGCTCGTCCGTCGAGAAGACGGTGGGCACCCGGATGGGGCGCGGTGACGTGCGCGCCGCAGTCCTCGCGCTGCTCACCGAGAAGCCCATGCACGGCTACCAGATCATCCGCGAGATCTCGGAGCGCACCGGCGGCCGGTGGAAGCCCAGCGCGGGCTCCGTGTACCCCACGCTGCAGCTTCTCGCCGACGAGGGCGTGGTCCACGCCGAGACCAGCCAGGACCGCAAGACCTACTCGTTGACCGAGGCCGGCCAGGTGGAGGCCGCCGCAGCCGCCGCATCGGCCCCGTGGCAGGAGAAGTCCGATTGCGAGGACAGCCGCTTCGGCAAGGTGTCCAAGGCCGGCCTCGACCTCGCGCAGGCGGTGTCGCAGGTGGCACGCACCAGCACTCACGCGCAGCAGGACGAAGCGATCGAGGTCCTCCAGCAGGCACGCCGTAAGATCTACTCGATCCTCGCGCAGGACTGACGGGGTTGCCGTCGTTCCGTCGGGATCAAGGAGAGCTGATGCCCGACGACGTACTCGACCGCGCGCGCTACCGCAGGATTCTGCGCTTTGCCGCGTGGAACCTCATGGTGACGTGGTGGTACGAGATCTTCCTGCCCACGATCGGCCTGGCCCGGATCGCGGAGCGCACGCGCACTAAACGCATGAAGAGGTTCGCGCGCCGTTTCCGTGTGCTCGCAGTCGAACTCGGCGGCCTAATGATCAAGCTCGGCCAGTTCATGTCCTCGCGTCTGGACGTGCTGCCGCCAGAGATCACCAAGGAGCTCGAGGATCTGCAGGACGAGGTGCCGCCGGTGCCGTTCTCGGCGATCCGCGCTCTCGCTGAACAGGAGCTCGGCGTCCCGCTCGACCGGGTCTTCGAGCACGTCGAGGAGGCGCCGTTGGCGTCGGCGTCCCTCGGCCAGGCGCACCGCGCCCGCCTGATGGCGCGCGACGCGGAGGATGCGGGCTTCGACGACGTGGTCATCAAGGTCCAGCGTCCCGGGATCGGCGCGATCGTCGCCGTGGACCTCGCGGCGCTGCGGCGCGTGGGCCGCTGGCTGAGCCGAGTGCGGCTAGTGAACACTCGGGTGGACATGCCCGCGCTGGTCGAGGAGTTCGGCGAGGTCAGCCTGGAAGAGATCGACTACCTCCACGAGGGTCAGAGCGCGGAGCAGTTCGCCGACAACTTCGCCGACGATCCCCGCATTCGCGTTCCCGACGTGGTGTGGGAGCGGACAACCCGGCGGGTCCTGACGCTGGAGGACGTCACCGGGATCAAGATCACCGATCATGCCGCCCTCAGGGCCGCGGGGATCGACCCCGTCGAAGTCGCGCCCGTCTTCGCAGAGGTGATGTTCGACCAGCTCTTCATGCACAGCTTCTTCCACGCCGACCCGCATCCGGGCAACCTGTTCATCGCCCCGAGCGCCGATGCGGGCGACGGACCCGCCTGGCGACTCACCTTCGTGGACTTCGGGATGATGGGCCGCGTCCCGCCGAACCTGAGGGGATCCCTGCGGGCGTTGATCATCGCGGCCGCGTCCCGGGACGGCAAGGGGATGGTTGCCGCCATGGACGAGGCCGGCGTGCTGCTCCCCAACGCAGACACGGTGGAGCTTGAGCGGGTGATGAGTCACGTCTTCGAGCGCTTCGGGGGCATGGGCTTCGCCGAGCTGCGTGAGCTCGATCCCAAGCAGTTCAGGGACTTCGCTGTCGAGTTCAGCGACGTGATCCTCACCCTGCCCTTCCAGCTGCCCGAGGACTTCCTGCTGGTGATGCGAGCGGTGTCCCTCACCTCGGGCGTGTGCAGCGCGCTCAACCCCGCCTACAACCTGTGGGACTCCGTCGAGCCGTATGCACAGACGCTACTGCGCGCCGAGGGCGGCAAGTTCGCCGGCGACTTCGCGCGTGAAGGGCTCGAGGTGCTCGCGCTCGCCTGGCGCCTACCCAAGCGCATCGACACGGTCCTGACGCGCGCGGAGGACGGCACTTTGCCGTTCACCGCCCCCAAGCTCGAGAGCGCCGTGGCCCGTCTCGAACGCACCGTGCGCCGGGCCGTGTCCGCGCTGCTGTTCGGCGGCCTTCTCGTGGGTGGCGCCCTGGTGCGTCCCGAGGAGCCGGGACTCGGCACCATCCTGATGATCGCATCGGCCGCCCCGCTGGTGCACGCGGTGGTGGGCGGGCGCTCCCAGCGCTAGCCCCTACGCCACAACCGTCAGGGGTGGCGCACGAGGTGCGCGCCGGCCGCCCACCCGGGTGCACGACCGCCATCGGGCGGCTCGCGATCGGTCCGCAGACCCGCGCTGCCGATCACCCAGGAGATCAGCGAGTTGGAGTTCCACATGTCTCCTGCCCCGGGCACGGGCCGACCCCAGGTCAGGGTCGGCACGGAGCCGACAGAAGTCAGCATGCGCGTGATGGTCCCGGCGTCGCTGGTCAGGACGATCGGCTCTCCCACCGCCCAGGCCCGATCGGGAATGGCCCCGTAGGCCCAACAGCGCACCTCGTAGCGGAAGAAGCGCGATCGCCCCAGCCAGCCGAGTCCCACCGGCCCCGTCGCCAGGACGCCTCGGTCTCCCGAACCCGCTCCCCATGCGGGCGCCATCTCGATCACGGCGGGCACTCCGGCCAGACGAAGCTCCATAGCGGCATGAAACAGGGGAGCAGGCGAGCGTCGTTCGACAGCGGCCCGCCACCGCTCCCACCACGCGCTGGTGTGGATCACTACGTGCCCGTCTGCCCCGACCGGCAGCCACAGCAAAGTGGCTCGGTCCCGCTCAGCGGCATCGTCGGTGCTCACGCGTCAACAGTAGGGCTCTCTACCGGGGCTCGCTCGAGCGTGCGCTGCGCGAAGGCGAAGCCACAGATACCCTCGAAGGGGCGAGAGGAGGGCTGGCATGGCCGAACACCGCATCTTCCGCATGAGCTTTGCGAGCATCTATCCGCTCTATGTGACGAAGGTCGAGCGCAAGGGCCACGCGAAGGCCGAGCTGGACCAGGTGATCACGTGGCTGACCGGGTATGACCAGTCCGGCCTGGACCGGGCGATCGACTCCGGGGTGGATCTCCGGACCTTCTTCGCCGAGGCTCCCGCCATGAACCCGTCAGCAGACCTGATCACGGGCGTGATCTGCGGCGTCCGCGTCGAGGAGATCGAGGACCCGCTCATGCAGCAGATCCGCTGGATGGACAAGCTCGTGGACGAGGTCGCGCGCGGCAAAAAGATGACGTCGATTCTGCGCTCGCACGCGTGAGGCGCGCTCAGGACGTGGGTGCCTGCGGGTAGCGTGTCGCCCAACGACACGACCTGGCCATCGCGCTCGGTCCGGCACAGACGACGACGGAGACTCACGTGGCCAAGCTGTACTTCCGATACGGGGCGATGAACTCGTCTAAGTCCGCACTGCTGCTGACGGCCGCGTACAACTACGAGGAGCGCGATCAGCGCCCGGTGATCGTGAAGCCGGGCGTCGATACCAAGGCCGGTCGCGCCGTCTCGTCGCGAATCGGCGTCCAGCGCCCCGTCGACGTGCTATTGAACGACAGCGAGTCGCTCGAGGCCGCGGTCCTGGCCCATGCGCCGTTGTCCGAGATCGACGCGATCTTCATCGACGAGGCTCAGTTCCTCACCCCCGCTCAGGTCGACGAGGCCTTCACGATCGCCGTCACCGGGGGAGTTCCGGTGCTTTGCTATGGGCTGCGTGGAGACTTCACGACGCGATCCTTTCCCGGCTCTCTCCGGTTGCTCGAGATCGCACACTCGATCGAGGAGCTCAAGACCATCTGCCGGTGCGGGTCCAAGGCGATCTTCAACGCCCGCATCGTGGGCGGTGGGTTCGTGAGCCACGGCGCGCAGGTCGCGATCGACGGCCAGCACGCCGAGTACGAGTCTCTGTGCGGGCGGTGCTACCTCGCCAAGGTGGGACCCTTGCGCGCGGGCGCGGAAGCGTAGGCCTCGGCCGCCCACCTGCATGACTGAATCGCGGTGACTGAGGAGCAGATCAGTACCCCGCATCGGCCGTCAGGGACGCGACCGCAATCGACGAGCGCCAGCACTCGCCTTCCTCGTGCCCAGCCGCCGCCTTGATGGCAGTCGCGTGGATGCGAGCCGCCAACGAAGCGACAGGGCTAGCCGGGGCCCGAACTGTCGATCAGTGGCGCGGCGCGCGCGGCGGCCGGTCGTCACGCGAACCGCCCTGGCTCCTCGGTGCAGACTTGCGACCGCCCGGGGCGCCGCCGTCCGCCTTGAGCTCGATCAGGATCCCACTGATGCGGGTGCGCTCGAGCTTGCGCAAGGACTCTGGAGACAGCTCGGCCGGCAGGTCGACCAGCGAGAAGTTGGGGAAGATGCGGATCTGGCCAAAGTCGTCCCGGTTGAGGCCGCCCTCGTTGGCAATGGCGCCGACGATCTGCCGGGGCTCCACCTTGTGACGCTTGCCGACCGCGATGCGATACGTCGCAAGCGGACCCGAGGTGCCGCGGCGATTGCGCTCGCCGCGATCGGGGCGAGCCGCACCGTCCTTACCTCCGCGGAACTCTTCGCGCTTGGGCTCGGCCGCGGGATCGAGGAGCAGCGGGGTGTCGCCTTGGGCCACCACGGCAAGGGCGGCCGCGACGTCAGTCTCGGGCACATTGTGGTGCTCGACGTAGTGGGCGATGATGTCGCGGAAACGGTCCACGCGCTCGGTCATCCCGAGCGCCTCGGTGATGGCCTCGTCGAAACGAGTGAGGCGGGTGGCGTTGACGTCGTCCACGCTCGGCAGGTGCATCTGCGTGAGCGGCTGGCGCGTGGCCCGCTCGATCGCGCCCAGGGTGCGACGCTCTCGCGGGGTGACAAAGCTGATGGCATCCCCAGTGCGTCCCGCACGGCCGGTGCGGCCCACGCGGTGCACGTAGGACTCGGTGTCGATCGGCAGGTCGTAGTTGATCACGTGCGAGATGCGGTCCACGTCGAGGCCGCGCGCCGCAACGTCAGTGGCAACGAGGATGTCGAGCTTTCCGTCCTTCAGTTGCTTGACCGTCCGCTCGCGCTGGGCCTGGACCACGTCGCCGCTGATGGCGGCCGCTGCGTAACCGCGGGCACGGAGCTTCTCCGCGAGCGTCTCCGTCTCGTTCTTGGTGCGCGTGAAGACGATCATCGCCTCGAAATTCTCGACCTCGAGGATCCGCGTGAGGGCATCCACCTTCTGCGGGTAGGACACGATCAGGTAGCGCTGCGTGAGGTTGGTCGACGTGGTGGTCTTCTTCTTGACCGAGATCTCCTCCGGATCGCGCAGGTACTTCGCGCTCAGGCGGCGGATCTGG
Organism: Demequina ureilytica; assembly: GCF_048553575.1. Classification (NCBI taxonomy): domain Bacteria; kingdom Bacillati; phylum Actinomycetota; class Actinomycetes; order Micrococcales; family Demequinaceae; genus Demequina; species Demequina ureilytica. The sequence continues at coordinate 275,875 of NZ_JBLZIE010000003.1, forward strand.
GGCGGCATGGTCGCGGAGAACATCGCGACCTGCTTATCGGCAGGGGTCTTGGCGAGAATGGTCTCGACGTCCTCGGCGAAGCCCATCTTGAGCATCTCGTCGGCCTCGTCGAGCACCAGGAATGCGAGCTCCGACAGGTCGAGCGTGCCCTTGTCGAGGTGGTCCATGATGCGGCCGGGCGTGCCGACCACGATGTGGACGCCGCGGCGCAGTGCCGAGAGCTGCACGCCGTAGCCCTGGCCGCCGTAGACGGGCAGGATGTGCATGGACTTGCTGTGTCCGGCATACGTCTCGAAGGCCTCGCACACCTGGAGCGCGAGCTCACGGGTCGGGGCCAGCACGAGCGCCTGCGGCTTCTTCTTCGAGGTGTCGAGCCGCTCGAGGATGGGAAGCGCAAAAGCGGCGGTCTTGCCAGTTCCCGTTTGGGCGAGTCCGACGACGTCGCGACCGTCCAGCAGCGTGGGGATGGTCGCGGCCTGGATCGCGCTGGGCTCCTCGTAGCCCACGGCGCTCAGGGCCTTCAGGACCGTGGGCCCAAGACCCAGGTCGGCGAAGGTCAGGCGATCCGGGGTCGCCGGCTCGGTCGTCGCGGCGGTGTCCGCGGGGGTGGCATCGGTCGGTGTGAGGTCGTTGGGAGTCGTGTCGTCATTCGGGGTCGAGTCAGAAGGCATAGGTCTACGGTAGTGCCGTCTGGCGGTCGTGACTGGACGAGCGCGCCTGGCGGACGGCCGATGAGGTCCTTGCCGCGGGCGCGGATGCGTCACTCACGAGGGGTCTTGTCTTCCTCGAAGACGCTCATGATGCGCTTCTCGAGCTCGGGAGCAGGCGGTGCCTCGAAGGCGCCGACGTCGGTCGCGACGTACTCGAGGTGCCACGACTCGGGCTTGCTCCCACCGGGACGTGCCCATTCGGGATGCACCCAGCCGAAGTCCTCACCGTGGGCCCGGAGCCATGCGGCGGACGGTACATCGAGATCCACAGCCATGCCCCAGCCATGATTGGACGTGCCCGGCCGCGCTGCCGTGGCCGGCTTGATCGCACGGGTGCGGACCTGCACGCCGTACGAGCGGTAGGAATCCGTCACGTTGAGGTGCCGGCCGTGCTGCGCGAAATACGCGGCGTCGGCCTCCTCGAGAGATCGGGCGGCGTCGCACTGCAAGCGGTGGCCGGGCAAGAAGCCGATGTCGCACAGGCTGTCGAGCGCAAGAACGCCGTTGGATCCCATCACACCCACGGGCGAACCGGTCCAGCCCTTGGAGCGGGCCGCAGCGGCGTCGCGGTTCGCCTGAACGTGCGCCTTCTTGGCGTCTGCCACCTCCGCCTTGTGGTCCCCCTTCAACTGGTCGTTGCGGGCGTCGATCGCGGTATTCTCCGTGTCGACCCAGGCTTCGTGGGTCGCCTGGAGCGCCTCCATTGCCTCATCGAAGGCCGCCCGTGCGGCTACCACTCGGTCCAGCGCTTGGATGACGCGCAGCGGGCGGTCCCTATCCACCAGGGCGGCCCGCGCAGATGTGCTCGTGAGCTCAGTGATGGCGTCCTCTGCCTGGGTCAGACGGGAGTCGTCGTCGACGCGGTCCTCCACTGACGCGAGGGTGTCGAGCGCAGAAGCCGTCACCGCATCCGCATTCTCCACCGAGCTGTCCAGGAGTACGAGCGTGTCGGCGTGCCCGGCCTCGATGGCCGCCTCGGTCAGGGCGGTCGCCCCACCGGTCACACTCTCCAGGGCATCGTCGAGAGTCTCCGTCGCCCGCTCCAGCCTGTCGGCGGCCTCGCGCGCCTCGTCGGCGCTCTCGGTCTGGCCCGCCAGGACCCGCGCGACCTCGGCGTCTTCGACGAGCTCCACAAGGTCACCCGCGGGCGCCAGGGGATGAGGAGAGTCGTCCGCCGGGCTCGCGGACGGGCTCGGGGACGGCGTGCCCGACGGATCGATCGGTGCCGGTGCCCCCTCGTCCTCAGTCTCAGTGCTTTCCGGAGCGACGTCCTTGGTGACCGCCTCGGCACCATCATCGTCAGCAGGAGCGGGGGAGAAGTCGTCCGGCGTGACCGCCGCGATCTCCTCCGGGTCGACGGGCGCCACCGTCACGTGCACTCCACTGAGCGCGGCCTTCTCCGTCGCGGCCTGGGTGGCGTCGCTGAGAGCGCGCGCGGCTGCGGCGACCCTCTCCTCGTCGGCAACGGCATCGGCCTCGTGCAGGGCGCTGTGTGCCTCAGTCAGTGAAGACTCCAAGGCCTCGCGCTTGACCTCGAGGGCTTGAGCGGCGTCACGGGCATCGTCGACGGCGAGTCGGGTGTCGACATCGTGAGCGCTATATGCGCCGACAAGTCCAGCGCCGAAGCAGCCGAGGGCGATGGCCCCCGCGATGGCGCGGGTGGGGCGAAAGGCAAAGGGCATGGGGGAAGTCACCAAGGATCAGTACAGGGACGCAGCCGTGACCAGAACTCTCTGTGCACAGCACGCGACCCCGGGGCGGTGCGCCATCAGCGCGCGGCCACGGGGTCACAATGTCGCGTGCGACTCGTCAATGCCGCCGGCAAGGCTGCCAGTCGGTGTTCCACGCCGCGGGGCGGCTCGCTGACGAGCGCGCGTCCCAGCATCGAGAGAAGATGCGACACCCCCTGAACGTGCGGATGCCCGCTGGGGTTCCACGGTGCGCCATCAGCGTCGCGGCGCCTTCACCGAGAGGGTGCCGGTCCGGGGCGGGTGAGCGAGCCTGAGCAGCCTCAGCCCGGTCGCTGAATGCAGCACCGCGGCCACCAGGAGGCCCGTGCCGGCGATCGCGGCGACCGTGATCGCTACCGAGGCGATGCCCTGCGACGGGTCGAGGAAGGGGTAGGGCACCCACCCGTCTGCGGTCGCGCGCACCATGAGGTAGGCAATCCACCCCGCCGGTACGACCAGCACAGTCCACAGCGTCCGTAGCGGCAGCCTCACGGGCTTGCCCACCAGCAGCCAGTCAGCGACCAGCACCGCGCCCGCGCCGCCGTGCAGCACCATGTTCGCCCAGGGATAGACCGGGGTCGCGACGCCGGCGAGCATGTACCAGTACACCGCTCCGGTGACTACGCCGTAGGTGGCGGCGTTCACTCGCAGCAGTGCCACCCATCGAGGCTCATCCGCTCCCGCAACCGCTGCGGCGACCAGCGCCACGACTGCAGCGAGGGCCGCGAGAGGGGTGAAGTAGCCGGGCAGCTGAGCCCAGGTGAAGGTGCCGTAACTGAGATCCGCCCACGCTTGAACGCCCAGTGCGGCTGCGATCACGACCGCAGCGCCCAGGCGGGCGAGGGAGACGGCGGCCACTTTGCTCACACTCAAGACTTTACCCGGTCTTGACCGATGTGTGAATGTGACGCGCCCGTCTTGCGGTCTGCCGGGCATGGCGCACTCCGTGGCGGCGCCTTTGGCTCGGTGAGGCAGAGTTCGTCGCGACAGCCCGCCGCTGTGGCAGGCTCGTGTCATGTGCCCCGAACGCCACTCGCGAGCGACGCCACCGCCGCTCGGGAGCGAGCGCGACCCGGGAGACGCGTGGGTCGAGGGGCCCGCCGGGGAGCGGTACTGGGGACGGTTTGGTGCAGCGGGAGTGCTCGCCGTGGACGACGCCCGCGGAGTCTTGCTGCAGCACCGCGCCGAGTGGAGTCACCACGGCGGCACCTGGGGGATACCCGGTGGAGCCCTCCACCAGGGTGAGAGCGCCGAGAACGGCGCGCTGCGCGAGGCGCTCGAAGAGGCGGGAGTGCCCCGGCACGCGGTCCGTACCCGCGCCGTCTGGCTCGCGGACCGCGAAGTATGGACGTACACAACGCTGCTGGTTGACGTGGTCCAGCCGTTCGAGGCGGTGGCGGGGGACGCCGAGAGCCTTGAGCTCAGGTGGGTGGCGCCGGAGGAGGTCGACTCCCTTCCGCTCCACCCGGCCTTCGCGGGCTCGTGGCCCGCGCTGCGTCGCAGCCTGGGCACCAGGCCTCAACTGGTGGTCGACGCGGCGAATGTGGTCGGCGCCGTTCCCGACGGCTGGTGGCGCGACCGCAAGGCAGCCTCGGAGCGGCTCCTGCGGCGACTCGAGTATCTCGACGGCGCAGGTGTGCCAGCTCCTGCCTTGGGGCTCGACGGCCTGCGGTGGCACCCGGCCATCGACCTCGTGGTCGAGGGGCAGGCCCGCGGCACGGACGCGCTGGGCGGCGTATGCGTGATCGATGCGGAAGGCTCCGGGGACGAAGCGATCGTGACCAGGGTCGAGGCGCTCGCCCTTGAGGGGACTAGCCCGGTGGTGGTGACGAGCGACGCGGGCTTGCGCTCTCGTGCTCAGCGGGCGGGTGCGTCCGTGCACGGGGCGCGCTGGCTGTGGGGCCTGCTGGATGGGCTGGATGCCGTCGACTCCACCCGTCAGTGATCCGACGGGGAGCGCTCGACCTGCTCGAGGAAGCCGCGCACGTCGCTCATCACCCGCTCATCGACTGAATGCGCCAGACCGGCGTACACCCTCGCGGTGAGCGAGGTGTGGTGCGGCAGGAAGTCCGCCGCGCCGCTCACGGCTTCTCGCGGTATCACCTCGTCCGCGTCGCCCCGACCCCAGAACACCGGCGGCAGGCGCTCGGCCAGAAGCGCATCGGCCGGTTGGGCGGTGCCGGCGACGAATCCGGCGAGCACCACGGTCGCTGCCACCCGATCGGGCCGGGTGCGCAGCAGCTGCGTTGCCATGAGGCCGCCCTGGGAGAACCCCACCGGCACGACGAGCGTCTCGGGACCGAGGTCGGCGTCGATCCAGGCCCACAGGGCCGCAGTGGCCTCGTCGATGTGCTCCGGACCGGGCGGCTCAGGCAAGGACAGTGGGAACCACGCATAGCCCATGCCCTGCATCGCCAAGGGGGCGCGGGGAGACACCCACGGCATGCCCGGCGGCAGCCACGGGGCGAGCCCGGGCAGATCGTGCTCGTTCGAGCCGAATCCGTGCAGCAGCAGAGCCACGGTCTTGACCGGACGTGACGAATCGTCCCACCCAGGGGAGCGGACGGCAGTGAGGATCTCCATGCCTCCCAGTATCGCGGGACGCGGGAAGTTGCGGTTCGCACACGGATCTATGCTGGGCGTGCTCAAGGGTGAGCACGCCCCCTTGACCTGACACCGATCGGTGAGCCACATGACTACCACCACGCCCGCACGGACCCGGCTCGCGCTGTTCGCGCTCGCCCTCGGTGGATTCGGGATAGGCACCACCGAGTTCGTGGCAATGGGCCTGCTGCCCGACATGGCCCGAGACTTGGAGCCCGCACTGTGGGACGCCAGCCCTGAGCAGGCCATCGGCCGCGCGGGCTGGATCATCACCGCGTACGCGGCGGGGGTTGTTGCCGGAGCTCCCACGATCGCGGCGGTCGTCGCGCGCTATCCGCGCAAGACCGTGCTGACGGTGCTCGCGGCCGCCTTCACCTTCGGCACGGTCACCTCGGCGCTCGCGCCGACGTTCGAGACAGTCGTCGCCGCGCGCTTCGTCGCGGGCCTTCCGCACGGCGCCTACTTCGGCATCGCCGCCTTGGTCGCCGCGCGTCTCATGGGGCCCGGAAAGCGCGGTCAGGCAGTCGCCTTCGTGCTCGCCGGTCTGACCATCGCCAACGTGATCGGCGTGCCCACGATCACGTACCTGGGCCAGCAGACGGGATGGCGGGTCGCCTACCTTGCGGTCGCGGCGCTGTTCGCGCTCAGCACGGTCGCCATCGTCGCTTTCGTGCCTCGCTCACCCGGAGACCCCACCGCCACCATGCGCCGCGAGCTCGGCGCGTTCGGGCGCCCGGCGGTCTGGTTCGCGCTGCTCACCGGTGCTCTCGGCTTCGGTGGCTTCTTCGCCGTCTACAGCTATGTGTCACCGCTCGCCACGGAGATCACGGGGACGAGCGAGTCGATGGTGCCGATCGCGCTCGTGGTGCTCGGCCTGGGCATGACGGCCGGCAACTTCGTGGGCGGCAGGCTGGCGGACCGCGGTGCGCTGCGCGCTGTCTTCCAGCTCTTCGGCGTCTTCGTCGTAGCGCTGCTCGTGCTCATCGCGGGGGCCGGCTCGTTGGCAGGACTGCTCCTTGGTCTGTTCCTGGTCGGTGGTGCAGCCGCGGCGCTGTCACCCGCCATTCAGACACGGCTCATGGACGTCGCCGGCGACAGCCAGACGATGGCGGCCGCGCTCAACCACTCCGCGTTGAACATGGGGAACGCGCTGGGCGCGTTCCTCGGCGGGATCGTGATCGCCGCAGGGTGGGGTTACCTCGCGCCATCCTGGTTGGGCCTCGTGCTGTGCGTCCCGGGCGTGCTGTGCGCGGCTCTCGGCTGGGCGGCCACGCGTGGCGGGGTGCCCCCGCACGGCACCACGGCGGGACCGGCCGATGCGCGGGTCGAGTCTGGTTCCGCGGCTAGGTGACCTGCGCCTTCCGCCGGCCGAGGGCGGGCGCGCGCCTATCTGGCGCGCGGCGACCGCTCGCCCGTGCTTGACTGGCGGGAGCGGGCGCGTACCGCGCTCGAACCGACAGAGAGGGAACAACATGGCAGTGCACAGCAAGGCATCGACGGTATGGAACGGATCGCTCGCGGACGGGTCGGGAACGACCACGCTCGCCACCGGCGCCGCGACTCTCGCGGTCGACTGGAAGGCGCGCGCCGAAGGCTCGGAGTCGACCACCACTCCGGAGGAACTGCTCGCCGCAGCCCACGCCTCGTGCTACTCGATGGCGCTGTCGAACGCGCTGAGCGAAATCGGCTCGCCGCCCGAGCAGATCGAGGCCAGCGCGGTGGTCACGTTCGTGCCCGGCGAGGGAGTCAGGAGCTCAGTCATCACCGTGAGTGCCCGGGTTCCTGGGATCGACCAGCTGAAGTTCAGCGAGATCGCCGAAGAGGCCAAGGACGGCTGCCCGGTCTCGCAGGCGCTGGCCGGTGTTCACATCTCTCTCGAGAGCGCGACGCTTCTCTGACGCGAGGACCTTTCTGATGTCAGACCCCGCCGCGCGCTACAGCGTGCGGTGGGTGAAGCGTCCTGCGACGAGGGTGGCGGCCACGGGCATGCGCACCAGCGCGGAGGCGACGCAGTGGAGCGGATCGGCCTCGAGCACCACCAGGTCCGCCGCTGCTCCCTCAGACACGCGAAGCGCACCTGCGGAGGCCACCAGCGCCTGTTCGCGGGTGAGCGAGTGCTCGGGGTGCCACGGCTCGCGCTCATCCGCGCTTCGATGCACGGCAGCGGCGATCGCGCGCCACGGGTCCAGCGGGGCGACGGGGGCGTCGGAGCCGAGCACGAGGTGTGCTCCCGCGTCCCGGAGCGCGGCCAGCGGGAACGCGCGGTCGGCACGGTCGGGCCAAATCCGTTCGGTGGGGTCACGGTCGTCCCAGAGGTGCTCAGGCTGCACCGATGCCGAGACGCCGAGCGCGCCGAACCGCGGCAGATCCTCGTGTCGCACGAGCTGAGCGTGCTCGATGGTGCCCGTAGCGCCCGTGCGCTCGAACGAGTCGAGCGCGTGAGTGACAGCGGCGTCGCCGATGGCGTGCACGGCCGCCGTGAACCCGTGCTCGACGGCCTGGTTCAGCAGGCGTTCCGACTGCTCGGGTGAGACCGTGAGCACGCCGCGGGTGTCGCGCCCGGGATACGTGTCGTGGCAGTACGCGGTTCGCGTGTTCAGCGAGCCGTCGGTGATGATCTTGAGCGGGCCGATGGTGAGCAGCCCCGCGGTGCCCGGCACCTCGTCACCGCTGCGCCATCCCGCCTCGATGCGCTCGGCGAGCTCAGCGGGATAGAACCCGGAGTGCACGCGCAGCGCGTGCAGCCCCCGCGTCATGCGCTCGGTCCAGCCCGCGAGATTGTGCGCCATCTCGAGGTCGACTATCCCGACCACTCCTCGCGACGCCGCGGCGACCGCCGCCTCGCTGATCGCGAGGTCCTCGTCACCAGGTGCCGCCTTCTCGAGCCGCATCTGCAGCGCGAACGCATCGTCCTCGCGGAGCACCCCCGCATCGGGAAGGCCGTAGCGGTCCCGTGCCGCGGTGTTCACCCAGCACGCGTGCATGTCGCCCGACAGCACCACCACGGGACGATGGGGCGCGACCTGGTCGAGCACCTCTGCGGTCGGCTCGTCATCCCACATCGCGTCGCGATACCCGTAGCCGATGATGGGCTCGTACATCTCGATCTCCGCGACCATGCGGGCAGCGATGATGTGAGCCGCGGCTGCGGCGCTGCGAGCCGCCGACAGGTCGAGCCTGCGCCGCACGATTGCCCACTGCGTGAAATGCACATGGTGGTCCCACAGCCCCGGCGCGACCCACCTGCCCTCGAGGTCGAGCACCTCGGCTGTGGTCCTTGCCGGGACCGACGGTGCGGCGGCACCGATGCTCGTCACGATGCCGTCGCGGATGGCGATGTCGACGAGTGCGTCGCGGCCCAAGAGCCGGGCCTTGCGCAGGAGCAGATCGGTCAAGGGTGTCTCACAGCCGGGGAGTAGGAGGGCTCGGGATTGGGCCAGGATAGCCATGGCGGGACCGCTAGCATCGCCACATGGCACCGCGCACGCCGTCCCCACGGATCAGACCTGTGCGTGAGGCGGCTTTCGGGGCGGCTACCGCGTGGCGCGGGCTCCGCACCTGGAGCACGTCGCCGCGGCTCATGGCATGGGGTCTGCTGCCGGGCGCGATCACCGCGGTGCTGTTCGGCGGGGCGGCAATCGCCATCGCTCTGCAGATCGCCGAATGGTCGAGCTGGCTTGCAGCCCTCGTGGTGTCGGAGGACGGCGCGGCGCATGGCGCGCTGCAGATCGTCGCGGCGCTCGCCGTGGTGGCCGCCAGCGTGCTGGTCGCGGTGTACGCGTTCACCGCTGTCACCCTCACCATCGGCCAACCGTTCTTCGAGCGCATCGGCCGGGCCGTGGATGAGCGCCACGGCTTCACCGGCGCGGAACCCGACGAGCAGTGGGCACGCGCACTGCTGCGAAGCGTGGGCGAGGCAGTGAGGCTCGCCGCGCTGACCCTTCCGTTCGCCGCCGGCCTGTTCCTGGTGGGGCTGATCCCCGTCATCGGCGGCATCACCGCCTTCGTGCTGGGCGCGACCATCGGGGGCTGGTTCCTGGCGCTCGAGCTCACTGCGTATCCGCTCGCCCGTCGCGGCCACGTGTCGCTAGCCGCGCGGCGTGCCGTGCTGCGCCAGCACCGACCGCGCGTGGTGGGCTTCGGGGCGGCGGTGTTCGTGCTGTTCCTCATCCCCTTGGGTGCCGCGCTGTTCATGCCCGCAGCGGTGGCGGGTGCTGCGCTGCTGGTGAACGGGCCCGAATTCGTGGCGCGGGCTCAGCCGGACGACGTCACCACTCACCGAGGGGAACGGCCGCCAGGCGCAGAGCGCTGAGGACGGCCGTCACGGCGGGATCCACGGTGGTGGTCGCCCTCATCGCGGCGAAGACCGTGCGCCGGGGCGCGCCCGGCAGGGGCAAGCGCGCGATGCCGGCAGGGGCGGTCATCCACATGAGTCCCGGCAGCAGCGATACTGCCTCGCCCGCAGCGACCAGAGCGATGTGGGCCTGCAGGTCCGCGGTCTCGTAGCGAACGTCGGGCTCGAACCCCTCGAGCCTGCACACCTGCTCCGCGAAGTGTCGCGATGCCGTACCCCGCGGCTCCATGACCCACGCGCTGTCCCGATGACCGGCAAGCGCGGTCGTCTCCGGGTCTCCCTTGCTCCCGTCGTCGCGTGCGGCCAATGAGATCTCGTCCCGGACGAGGGTCTCGCGGCGAAGGCCGGGATAGTGCGGGGCCGAATGGTGCGGATACTCCTCCGCGATGACGATGTCGTACTCGCGTGCCCAGGTGTCCTCGAGTGCCTGGGCGGGTTCGCTCTGCGTCACTTGGAGTCGCACCCTCGGGGCGGACTCGCGCAAGTGGGCGAGAGCGCTGGGCAAGAGCGCGAGCGCGGCCGATTGGAACATCGCGGCGCGCACGGACCCGGCCGGCTCGTCGTGGGTCGCACGCAGATCCGACTCCGCAGCCTCGACGGCATCGAGAACGGCGTCCGCGGCAGCGACGAGACGCTGGCCTGCCGGGGTGAGCACCAGCCTGCGTCCCGACTTGCGTAGCAGCCGCGCTCCCGTCTCCATCTCGAGCGCCGAGAGCTGCTGGGAGACCGCGGAGGCCGTGTATCCGAGGCTGTCAGCCGCGCCGGCGACGGTGCCGCGGATCGCGAAGGCGCGCAGGGTCCGCAGGCGGTGAATGCTGAGCATGGCATCAGTTCAGCACAGCTTCACCATAGTCTTCAATAAACCTGGATAGACCTGAACGATTACCCCAGCGCACACTGAGGCCATGGCCGTCCCCGCCCTGACCTCTGTCCCCACCGACGCCGACCGCGCCGTCCAGCAGGTGCGCCGCTGGCTGGACGCCTCCGAGACTGCGCGACCACGCCTTGGAGCGCGGGTCATGGGGTACGCACTCCGCTCGGAGGGAGGGCTGCGCTATCTCACCGAGGTCGTCGACGGTCTGGTCCGGCCCGAGGACCCCCTGGTCTCCGCCGCGGCCCTCAGACGCGCATCGGCCGATGCGCACGCTCACCTCCCCGCCGGGCTCGCCTGGCTCTCGCGCGCGGGTGCGCTGGCCTCGCGGATCGCTCCGCGCCTCACCGTCGCGATCGCGCGTCGGTTCGTGCGTGGCCTCGTCGGCCACCTCGTGGTGGACGCCCGCCCGCGACGACTGTCGCGGTCCCTGCAACGGCTGCGCTCCGACGGCGCGGAGCTGAACGTGAACCTGTTGGGGGAAGCGGTGCTCGGCCGTGAGGAGGCGAGCCGCCGGGTTGAGCGGCTCCAGGGGCTGATCGAGCACCCTGACGTGGACTACGTGTCGATCAAGGTCTCAGCAGTGACCGCGCCCCATTCCCCGTGGGATGTCGACGGGGCCGTGGAGGAGATCACCGCGACGCTGCTGCCGCTCTACGCAGCGGCGCGCGACGCCAACGGCACCTTCATCAACTTGGACATGGAGGAGTACCGGGACCTCGAGGTCACACTCGCCGTGTTCGAGCGGCTGATGCGGGAACCGAGCCTGCTCGACCTGTCAGCCGGCATCGTGCTTCAGGCCTATCTGCCCGAGTCCAGCGCGGCGTTGGCTCGCGTGCAGCGCCTGGCCGCATCGCGGGTGGACGCGGGGGGAGCGCCGCTGCGCGTACGGATCGTCAAGGGCGCGAACCTGTCGATGGAGCGGGTCGAGTCAGAGCTGCGCGGCTGGTCGCTCGCGCCATGGGGATCCAAGACGGAGACCGATGCGCACTACAAGCGCCTCCTCTCGGCCGCACTCACCGTCGAGTCGTCACAGAGCCTCAAGGTGGGCGTCGCCGGGCACAATCTCTTCGACGTCGCGCACGCATGGGACCTCGCGTGCCGACGTGGAGTCGCGGATGCCGTCCAGTTCGAGATGCTCCTCGGCATGGGCGAGCCCGTCTCAAGGGCCGTCGCGCGCGACGTGGGCCAGTTGCGGCTCTACACCCCCGTGGTCGACCCCGCAGACTTCGACGTCGCGCTGGCGTACCTCGTGCGCCGGCTCGAGGAGGTGGCGAACCCCCAGAACTTCCTCTCGCGACTTCCCACGCTCGCGCACACCCCGGAGGACTTCGAACGTGAGGAGCGCGCGTTCCGCCATGCGTGCGCACTCGCCACGGGGCCAGCGCCCTCGCGCTCTCACCGGGATGCGGCACGGCCGCCGTCGGCGAACCGGGAGTTCCGCAACGCGGTCGACACCGACCCGGCACTCGGCTCGTCCCGAACGCGCGGGGAGCGTGCTCTGGCGCGCGCAGCCGAGCGACGCGTCGGTGCGGACGCCGTCGCCGCCGCTCGTGTGGACGATGCCGAATCACTGGCTCGAAGCATCGGCGAGGTGCGCGACGGGGGACAGAGGTGGGGCCTTACCACCGGTGCCCAACGGTCAGCGATGCTCCATCGCATCGCCGACGAGCTCGAGCGGCGCAGGGACGAGCTGATCGAGGTGATGGCCTCCGAGGCCGGCAAGACGCTTGACCAGTCCGATCCCGAGGTGTCGGAGGCGATCGACTTCGCTCGCTACTATGCCGACAGCGCTCTGCGCCTCCACGAGGTGGTCGGGGCCGTCCCGGTCCCGCGTGCGCTGACCGTCGTGACGCCGCCGTGGAACTTCCCCGTGGCGATCCCTGCCGGCTCGACCCTGGCGGCGCTCGCCGCCGGTTCCGCGGTGCTCCTCAAGCCGGCGGAGGAGGCTCGTCGCTGCAGCGCGGTCGTCGTCGACATCCTCCACGGCGCAGGCGTCCCTCAGGACCTCGTGCGGCTGATCGACCTGGACCCGAAGAAGCTGGGCCACGCCCTCATTAGGGATCCACGAGTCGACCAGGTGATCCTCACCGGTGCCTTTGAGACGGCGCAGGGGTTTCTCGACGCGAGGCCCTCCTTGCACCTGCATGCCGAGACCTCGGGCAAGAACGCGATGGTGATCACGCCAAGCGCCGACCTGGATCTCGCGGTGCGGGACCTCGTGGCGTCCGCGTTCGGGCACGCCGGCCAGAAGTGCTCCGCGGCGTCGCTCGCCGTGCTCGTGGGCTCGGTTGCGGACTCGCCTCGATTCCACCGGCAGCTGCGCGACGCCGTGCGCTCGCTACGCGTGGGGCCCGCCACCGACCCCGCCACGCAGATGGGCCCGGTCATCGCGGAGCCGAGCGGGAAGCTGGAGCGCGGCCTCACCCGCCTCGACGGTGACGAGACGTGGTGGGTCGAGCCGCAGCGGCTCGCCGACGGACTGTGGACCCCCGGCGTGCGCGGGTGGGTCGCTCCCGACTCCTTCATGCACCGGGTCGAGTGCTTTGGGCCCGTGCTCGGAATCGTCCGAGCACGCGACCTCGATCACGCCATCGCATTGGTCAACGCTGTCGACTACGGGCTGACGTCCGGCATCCACACGCTGGACGAGTCAGAGATCCGCACCTGGATCGACACTGTCGAGGCGGGCAACCTGTACGTCAACAAGGGCACGACCGGAGCCATCGTTCAGCGTCAGCCCTTCGGAGGGTGGAAGCGCTCGGTGGTGGGCCCCACCGTCAAGGCGGGGGGACCTCACTACGTTGCGACGCTCACCGGGTGGGAGCGAGCCGACCTGGCGGGCGCGTCCGAGGGTCACACCGCGCTCGAGCCCGCTGTGGAGCGACTAGTGGCCGCAGGAGAGGCTGAGTGGGTGCGCGCCGCGGCTGAGGCCGATCATCGGGAATGGCGAGAGCGGTTCGCGGTGGGACACGACCCGACGGCCCTCGCCTGCGAGGCCAACGTGTTGCGCTACGTCCCCCTCCCCGTCCTGATCCGATGGGACGGCGCTCGCGAGGAGGATTTGACCCGGACGTGCGCCGCCATGGTGCGCGCAGGCGCGCTCGGCCACGTCAGCGTCGCCGAGGAGCTTCCGTCGCGAATCGCCGAGGCCCTGGGTGCTGCTGGGGTGCAGCTCCACCTCGAGACCGCAACGGCCGCCCTCGCAGCGATGCGCGAGCGCGGGCTGTCGCGCGTGAGATGCGTCGGAGAGGTGGAGGACGTATGGCGGGGGCACGCGGACGTGGCGGTCTTTGATTTGCCGGTGACGTCGGCAGCCCAGCTCGAGCTGATGCCGTTCCTGCGGGAGCAAGCCGTGTCGCTCACTCTGCACCGCTACGGGACGCCCTTCGACCCCGCCGAGCGCATCGCCGCAGAGCTCGGGCATGGAAGAACTGAGGTGGGGCTCGGGTTGACGTGAGTGACCCTTGCGGCAATGACCAGACCTCAGGAGGAGCCATGACACCGAAGCAATGGAGCGACAAGCGCGAGCGCCAGTACGAGCACGTCAAGGACTCCGAGTTGGACGCCGGCAGGTCCGAGGACCGGGCCGAGGAGATCGCCGCGCGCACCGTGAACAAGGAGCGCGCGAGGTCGGGGGAGTCCGAGCAATCCTCGAAGTCCTCGACGGATGACATGTCGAGTTCGGAGCGCGGAGGCAAGCGGTCGCATTCGGGCCCAGGGGGCCGGACCAAGAAGCAGCTGTATGGAGAGGCCAAGCGCCAGGGCATCGACGGGCGCTCGAAGATGTCGAAGGAAGAGTTGGAGAAGGCCCTCTCGCGGTGAGGAGGCACCCCCCACCGAGCACTCCAGGTCGCGACGAACTACGCTGGTAACGCACGCACACCACCGAGTCTGAAGGGAGACGACCATGGCCGATCAGAAGCCCTCGGAGAGCCGTCACTACCGCTTCGAGCAGATCAGGGCGAGGGAGCTCGCGCGCGGCGCTTCCGACGACGAGGCCACGCGCATCGCGACTGAGACCGTAGACAAGGTCATTCCTGCGGAGGAAGACTCCAAGTAGACTCCCGTGCGTGGACCAGCCTCGCGATCTTGAGAGCAGGAAGTTGCCAGACGCGACGGCTGACGGTCGGCCCACCCCGGTGAGCGGTGCGGTGTGGACGGTCCCCAACGTCATCTCGATGGTGCGGATCGGACTCATCGGAGTCTTCGGCTGGCTGCTCGTCGTGAGCTACGACATGTGGGCGGTCGCGGCCCTGCTGGCAGCGGGGGTCAGCGACTTCCTCGACGGATACCTCGCGCGCCGGTGGCAACAGGTCACGACTCTTGGTCGTCTGCTCGATCCCGCCGCCGACAGGCTGTTGACCATTGTGGTGGTCATCGCCCTCGCTCTTCGCGGAGCGGTGCCGTGGTGGCTGGTGGTGATCCTGCTGGCCCGCGACGCGTTGGTCGCCGCCGTCGTGCTGGTGGGTCATGCCCGTCACGTCTCGTATCCGAAGGTGACGTTCACCGGCAAGGCCGCTACGGCGGCGTTGTACGTGTGCCTGCCGGTCGCGTTCTTCGCCTTCGGACGATGGGAGGGCGTCCACGTCGCGGCGATCATCGGCGCGTCCGCAGCTGCTGGACTCTATTGGATCTCCGGCGTCGCCTATGTGCGTGACGTCGCGATGCGGGCTCGGCAAAGCGCCGCGCGCGCGTCCGCCGGGACGCCACCGGACCACCTAGGATGAGGGAGTCGACCAACGTGAGAAAGGGGGCGCCATGACATATGACGAGAGCCCGGTTGAGCGCACGATGTCGCTCGACGCGCAGGTACCGGTGGATGAGCACTCGCCTCACCGCCTGTCGCCGCAAGATCAGACGGCTGTGGACGCCCTCGACGAGGACTGCGCTCTGCTGATCGTGCATCACGGCCCCAACCAGGGCGCGCGCTTCCTGCTGGACGTCGACGTCACGACCGCAGGGCGGTCGGTGTCCGGAGATATCTTCCTGGACGATGTGACCGTGAGCCGCGAGCACGTGCAGTTCATCCGCGACGGCAAGAAGTTTTACGTGAAGGACGCCGGATCGCTGAATGGCACCTACGTCAACCGGGAGCCTGTGACCGAGGTCGAGCTTCACGACGGCGACGAGGTGCAGATCGGCAAGTACCGGATGAGTTTCTATCCGGGAACGGCCCGCTGACCTAGATGTCCGCGCTCAGGGCCGTGCACGCCGCGTCCCGCGGCGAGCAGGCGTTCGACCCGGCGGAGCAGGTCCCGACGCCCGACGCGGCTGTGGGACGCTGGCCGCACGCGCTCTCTCAGGAGCCGATGCTGCGGGTGAGCGACGTCCTGCAACAGCTCTGTCACGAGTTTCCCGCTCTCACGCCCTCAAAGCTGCGCTATCTCGACAACAACGGCCTGGTCTCTCCAGACCGGACCGCAGCCGGCTACCGGCAATATTCGCCAGCGGACCTCGAACGCCTCCGGTTCGTGCTGCGGGAGCAGCGCGACCACTTCCGTCCGCTGAGCGTGATCGCCGACACCCTCGACTCTCTCGATTGTGGCCGCATGCACCTCGCCGTGACGCCGCACGCGGTCGAGGAGACGGAGACCTACGTGACGCACGCCGAGCTGGCCCAGGCCGCCGGGGTGGATTCTTCGGTGGTGGCGACGCTCGAGGCTGAAGGCGTCGTGCAGCAACGGGTCCCGGGCAGGTTTGAGCGGGCATGTGTGCCGTTAGTGGTCGCGGGCGGCGCCTACCTGGGCGCCGGGGGAGACGCACGGTCGCTCAAGGCCCTCGTGCGCGCTGCTGGGCGCGAGGCGGAGCTCATCGCAGGGTCCGCCGCCCCTGATCGGGGCAGGGGCGACGACGCTGCGGCCGATGCGCTGGTGAGCGTGCGATCGGATGCAGCTGTCGCCTTGTTCAGCGCTTGTGTGCACGAGCTGATCGACCGATAGTCAATCAACAGGCGACACGCCACCGGCGCAGCGGCGATGTCGTTGACCGGGCGGGGCCGCCGCCCTACCGTGGTGGCAGGGATCGAGCGCGAGGAGAAGCGATGGCAGAGCAGGAAGGCCCCGGCCTGACCTCAGTGTCCGACCAAGGGATCCTGTTCGACGACGGCCTGACGCACCTCGACGAGAACACGGGCTACCGCGGACCGACCGCCTGCAAGGCGGCGGGCATCACCTACCGTCAACTGGACTACTGGGCCCGCACGGGTCTGGTCGAGCCCAGCGTCAAGGCGGCCACGGGATCGGGCACCCAACGCCTCTACGGCTTCCGCGACATCCTCGTCTTGCGCGTGGTGAAGCGGCTCCTCGACTCGGG
Source organism: Demequina ureilytica (assembly GCF_048553575.1). Lineage (NCBI taxonomy): Bacteria > Bacillati > Actinomycetota > Actinomycetes > Micrococcales > Demequinaceae > Demequina > Demequina ureilytica. The sequence continues at coordinate 292,459 of NZ_JBLZIE010000003.1, forward strand.
CGTGTCGCTGCAGCAGATCCGTTCGGCCGTCTCGGCACTGCGCGAGCGCGGCGTCGATGACCTGTCCCGCATCACCCTCATGTCCGACGGTGCCTCCGTCTATGAATGCACGTCAGATGACGAGGTCATCGACCTCGTGCAGGGCGGACAGGGTGTGTTCGGCATCGCACTTGGCAAGGTGTGGCGCGAGCTCGAAGGCTCACTGTCCTCCCTCCCCGCCGACCGGGGTGACGCGCCCGCATCGGCCACCTCGCAGGCGGACGAACTGGCGGACCGCCGCGCCAAGCGCTCGACAGCGAGCTGACTCCACCGCACTCGCGCCGCATCGGCGGCCGGCTGACGCGCACCCGCAAACCTGGCAAGATAAAGCCACCGTCGAAGGGAATTCAATGTTTTCCAAGGTCCTCGTCGCCAACCGGGCAGAGATCGCCGTGCGCGCCTTCCGCGCCGCCTACGAGCTGGGCGCCAAGACCGTCGCCGTGTTCCCGCACGAGGACCGGATGTCCGAGCACCGCGTCAAGGCGGACGAGGCATACGAGATCGGCGAAGAGGGTCACCCGGTCAAGGCATACCTCGACATCGACGAGATGATCCGGATCGCCAAGCACTCCGGTTCGGACGCCATCTACCCCGGCTACGGTTTTCTCTCGGAGAACGTCGAGCTCGCGCGCCGCTGCGAGCAGGAGGGCGTGACGTTCATCGGCCCGCCTCCCGAGGTCCTCGCGCAGGCGGGCGACAAGGTTGCGGCGCTCAAGGCCGCCAAGGCCGCCGACGTACCGGTGCTGAACTCCTCTGAGCCCTCCAAGAACAAGGAAGAGCTCATCGCCGCGGCCGACGCGATCGGCTTCCCGATCTTCGTCAAGGCCGTCGCGGGCGGCGGCGGCCGGGGGATGCGCCGCGTCGAAAAGCGAGAAGCACTGCCCGATGCGCTTGCCGCAGCCATGCGCGAGGCCGACAACGCCTTTGGCGATTCCACGGTGTTCCTGGAGCAGGCCGTGCTTGGACCGCGCCACATCGAGGTCCAGATCCTTGCGGACAACGAGGGCAACATCGTCCACCTGTACGAGCGCGACTGCTCGGTGCAGCGTCGCCACCAGAAGGTGGTCGAGATCGCACCGGCGCCCAACCTCGACCCCGCGGTCCGGGAGGCGCTCTGCCGCGACGCGGTCAAGTTCGCCGAGTCGCTCGGCTACGTCAACGCCGGCACCGTCGAGTTCCTGCTCGAGACCGAGGGCGAGCGCGCCGGTCAGCACGTGTTCATTGAGATGAACCCGCGCATCCAGGTCGAGCACACGGTGACCGAGGAGGTCACCGACCTCGACATCGTGAGCGCGCAGATGCGCATCGCATCGGGCGAGACCCTCGAGCAGATCGGGATTCGCCAGGAGGACGTGCGCACCAACGGGTTCGCGGTCCAGACGCGCATCACCACCGAGGACCCCACCAACGGATTCCTGCCCGACACGGGCCGCATCGTCGCCTACCGATCCCCGGGCGGCGCCGGCGTGCGCCTCGACGGCGCGACCGGCATGGCCGGCAACTCCGTCACCGGCCACTTCGACTCCATGCTGGTCAAGCTCACGTGCCGCGGTCACGATTTCGAGACCGCCACCCGCCGGGCCTCGCGCGCCCTCGCCGAGTTCCGTATTCGCGGCGTGACCTCGAACATCCGGTTCCTGCGCGCCGTGATCGACGACCCGGACTTCCGGGCCGGGGGAGTCACGACCTCGTTCATCGATCAGCGCCCGCACCTGCTCGAGGTGCCGGAGAGCCAGGAGCGCTCGACCAAGCTCCTGAGCTTCTTGGGCTACCAGACGGTCAACCGCCCCAACGGCCCGCCTGCGGAGATCGCTCTGCATCCCGCCGTCAAGCTCCCCAAGCTTGACCTCGACGCCGAGCCGCCCCCCGGGAGCCGTCAGCGGCTACTGGAGCTGGGCCCGGAGGGCTTTGCGCGCGATCTGCGCCAGGCAACCCGGCTCGGACTCACCGACACGACCATGCGAGACGCGCACCAGTCGCTGCTGGCGACCCGCGTGCGCACCTACGACCTGCTGAAGGCTGCCGGCCACGTGTCGCGCATGACTCCCGAGCTGCTGTCGATCGAGTGCTGGGGCGGGGCGACGTACGACGTCGCGATGCGGTTCCTCTCGGAGGACCCGTGGCTACGGCTCGCGAACCTTCGTGAGGAGGTGCCCAACGTCGCGCTGCAGATGCTGCTGCGCGGGCGCAACACGGTGGGATACACGCCGTACCCGGACGAGGTCGCTCAGGCGTTCGTCGAGGAGGCCACGGAGACGGGCATCGACATCTTCCGCATCTTCGATGCGCTCAACGACGTTGAGCAGATGCGGCCCGCGATCGAGGCGGTGCGTGCCACTGGCACCTCCGTGGCTGAGGCGACGCTGTGCTACACCGGCAACATGATCTCTCCGGACGAGGATCTGTACACGCTCGACTACTACCTCAAGCTGGCGGACCAGCTGGTCGAGGCGGGGGCTCACATCCTCGCTCTCAAGGACATGGCGGGCCTGCTCCGTCCGGCGGCCGCGTTCACCCTCGTGTCCGCCCTGCGCGAGCGGTTCGACCTGCCGGTTCACCTGCACACGCACGACACCGCTGGGGGCCAGATCGGCACGCTGCTGGCCGCCGCTGAGGCCGGCGTGGACGCGGTGGACGTCGCCAGCGCGGCGATGGCCGGCACCACATCACAGCCGCCCATGAGCGCGCTGGTCGCGGCTCTCGAGCACACCTCCCGCGACACCGGCGTGTCGCTCGCCGCCGCGCAGGACCTCGAGCCGTATTGGGAGGCCGTGCGTAAGCTCTACGCGCCGTTCGAGTCAGGGTTGCCGGGGCCGACGGGCCGCGTCTACCGCCACGAGATTCCCGGCGGGCAGCTGTCCAACCTGCGCCAGCAGGCGATCTCCTTGGGGCTTGCGGACCGGTTCGAGCAGATCGAGGACACCTACGCCGCGGCGGACCGGATCTTGGGCCGCCTCATCAAGGTGACGCCCACGTCCAAGGTCGTCGGCGACCTCGCCCTGCACCTGGTGGCCAAGGGCGCCGACCCCGATGACTTCGAACAGAACCCGGACAAGTACGACCTGCCGGACTCCGTCATTGGCTTCCTGCAGGGCGAGCTCGGCGACCCGCCCGGCGGCTGGCCCGAGCCCTTCCGCACCAAGGCACTCGAGGGGCGTTCCGCGTCCCGCGAGCTTGCGCCGCTGTCCGATGAGGACCGGGAGAAGCTCGCACAGCCCGGTCACGTGCGCAGGCGTGCGCTCAACCACCTGCTGTTCCCCGGACCTGCGGACGACTTCGATGTGGCGATCGACAACTACGGAGACATCTCCGTGATCGACACGTTCCACTACCTGTACGGACTCACGGTCGGCAGCGGCGAAGAGGTGAACATCGAGCTCGAGAAGGGCGTGCGGATGATCGTCTCGCTCGAGGCTCTCGGCGAGCCGGATGATCACGGCGAGCGCACCGCCATCTTCACGTACAACGGTTCGATCCGCCCCGTTCAGGTGCGTGACGAGGCCGCGTCCGTCGACGTCGTTCAGCGCGAGAAGGCCGACGGCGCCAAGCCAGGCCAGATCGGTTCGCCGTTCTCCGGTGCCGTCGCGGTGACGGTCGACGAGGGCGACGAGGTGGCGGCGGGGCAGACCGTCGCGCTGATCGAGGCGATGAAGATGGAATCGGCCATCACCACGCCGGTGGCTGGCACGGTGAAGCGCATCGCGGTCGACGGCAACGAGACGCTGACCGGTGGAGACCTGATCCTCGTCGTCGAGTAGCGGCGGGGCCCAGGCCCGACCGGTGGTGTAGGCCCTCTGGCCTGGGGACATAGGTCCCTGTCAATGGCCGATGCACGGGCTCAGACTAGTGTCACCCAGTCAGGAGGTCGTCATGAAGGTTCTCGTCACCACCGGTTCAAAGTACGGTTCCACCCGTGAGGTGGGCCGTGTCGTCGCCGATGAACTCGTCGCGCTCGGTTTCGAGGTGGACTTCCAGGACGCCTGTGACGTCCTGGGCGTGCACTTCTACGACGCGGTCGTGGTCGGCAGCGCCGTCTACGGAGGCATGTGGCGCCGCGACGCCGCCGAGCTGGTCCGCAACCACGTGATCGACCTCCACGAGCGCGAGGTCTACATGTTCTCCGTGGGCATGGAGACGGTGATCCGCCCGGGGCAGCCGCTCGACGAGGCCGAGGCGCTGGCGCGCGACGTGGCCGCCAACGAGCACGTGCGCTTCCCAGGCTGCCTGCAATGGGACCGCCTGAACGTGGGGGAGAAGGCCATCATTCGGGCCCTCAACCCGCCCAAGGGCGACTTCCGCGACTTCGAGGAGATCCGCGAGTGGGCGCAGCGCGTCGGCACCCAGCTTCGCATGGTGGCAGCGGTCTGAGCCGACCGCGCGGAGCGTGGCGCTGCACCCGTCGCCGCAGCGGCTCTCTCGATGACCTAGTCGCCGATGCCCTGGAGCTCCAGGACGAGGTTCTTGATCGCCGCCGCGGGGACCTGCGCCCGATCGGACGCCACGAGACCGGCCACGGAAGCCGGCACGTCTGTGTCTGAGCACAGCACCAGCGGGGTGTCCGCCGACGAAGTGGGTAGCCGTCCGTGCGTGCCTCGCACCCATGACGCGTCCAAAGGCACCGTGCTCATCGCGTAGCGCAGCCCCGCCTTCTTGCGCACCAGATTCCCGCCGGCCTTGGCCTTCGCCCACCGGTCCGCTGGGTCGAAGAACAGCTCCGCAGGGTCGTATCCGGGCTTGCGATGGATGTCGACCCCGCGCGCGTACTCGGGGGCGCGGTCGTCGTCGTTCCAGAAGTAGTACGTGAACCACGCGCCGGGTTCGGCCACCACCACCAGGTCGCCCGCTCGCTCGTGGTCGAGGCCGTAACGCGCCTGCGCCTCACGATCCAGCACCTCGTCCACACCGGGCAGCCCCTGCAGGAGTGCGCTCACGCGTCGTCGCAGGGCATCGTCGTGGGGTTGGCCAAGGTAGACGTGCGCCACCTGGTGATCGGCGACCGCGAAGGCACGGGAGGTCCACGGGTCGAGCTGTTCCTTGCCGTCTTGAACGTAGACCTCGAGCAGTCCGGCATCACGCAACGCCCGGTTCACGTGCACTGGCTGGGACGCGTCTGCGATCCCGTACTCGGACACCGCGAGCACGGTGATGCCGCGCTCCTCGCACTCGTCCAGCAGGGGAGTGAGAGCGCGGTCGAGCTCGCTTGCCGCGACACGCGCCTGCGGCGACGTGGGTCCGTACCGCTGCAGGTCGTAATCCAGATGGGGCACGTAGGCCATCGTGAGATTGGGGGACTGGGTGCGGATAATGTGCTGCGTAGCAGCCACGATCCACTGAGACGAGGCGATCGACGCCGTGGGACCCCAGTAGGTGAACAGGGGGAACTCGCCCACGTGGGCGACGAGCTCATCGTGAAGCTCAGGCGGCCGCACGTAGGCATCCGGCGACTTGCGACCGTCCGCGTGGTAGATCGGCCGGGGCGTGACGGTGGCGTCGGTGGTCATGCCCATCGCGTACCACCAGCACACGTTGGCTGCGGTGTACCCAGGGTGGAGCGCACGGGCACTCTCCCAGAGCTTCTCTCCGGACACCAACTTGTTGTGCTGGCGCCACAGGTACACGTCGCCGAGCTCTCGGAAGTACCAGCCATTACCCACGATTCCGTGGCTTGCTGGCGCCGCTCCCGTGAGCATCGTGGACTGCACGCTGCACGTCACGGCGGGCAGCACCGTCGCGAGCTCGCTGCTCCAGCCTCCGGCCGCGAGGCGGGACAGCCGTGGCATGTGGGCAAGCGCATCGGCCGTCAGTCCGACGACGTCGAGAAGCAGGACGGGTCTCATGAGGTGATCTCCTTGGGCTCTTCGAGCAGATTGCTGCGGGCCCACCGCAGTTCGGCCGCGATGCCGTCGGCCAACGATTCTGCGGCCTCTGGCAGGACGGCCCAGGTGTACGTCTCCACATCGAGGTGAGCCTCGTCGCCGCGAGGCGCGGCGCGGACGGTCGCCACCGCGTCGCGGAGCACGTCCGTCGTCGCCGCGAGCGGAGCGGCGGGCTCGTGATGCAGTGGCACGTGGAAGTGGACGCGCCACGGCCCCTGTGCGGGCAGAGGTTCGCCGTGCAGCCGCGGATCGGTAGGGGAGCGGGCCCCGCCCAGCGCCTGGGGAAGATCGTCGCTCTTCAGCACCTCGCCGGCGGGGGTGAGCTCCCGCACCTGGTGCACGTACCGAGTCTCCGCGAATGCCTCGATGGCACGACGGGCTGCTCCGGTGCCCGGATCGGCGATGTGCAGCGCCGCCGAGGCCTGCACCTTCACGACGCGCAGACCCGCGTCGGTGATGCGGCGCACCGTCGCGCCGGTCCCCGCGCGCTGATCTGCGAAGGACACGGCGAGGTGGCAGGTGTCCAGGCACACGCCGATGAAGGCTGGATCGATCCGGTGTGCGCCGTCGTCTTGAGCGACGCCGATGCGGCTTTCGAGCCACGTGACTACGTCTTCGACGTCGTCGAGAATGCACCCCGGCTCGGGTTCGATCGCGATCCTCACCACGCGTCCGGTGACATCCTCCAGCTGCTTCAACTCGCGGCTCAGACTCGCGAACGCGCGTTGGGCGGCAGCGTCGTCCGCGGTCGTCCACGAGGTCCGCCAGCCAAGCGGAAGCGTGGAGATCGAGCCATCGACCCCATCGGGAAGCAGATCCGCCAGCACGCGCGCACAGGCCAGGGTGTAGTCGAGCCGCTCGGGCTCGGCCCAGGTCGGCGTGTAGACGTCCAGTTTGACGACGTCGCGGTGAAAGCCCCCGTAGGGAAAGGCATTGAGGGTGTGCACCTGCAGCCGGTGCTCGGCGAGCACCGCGCGCAGTCTGTCTCGATCCTCGGCGCTGGCGTCGAGCCGATGCGCCAACACAGCGGGCATCCACAGTCCGACGCCGAGGACCTCGAGGCCGGCTGATTCCCGGACGGGAACCGCGTAGGTCACCAACTGATCGATCACGCCGTCCAGGTCCTCGGCCGGGTGAACGTTCGTGCAGTACGACAGCAGCACGAACGCCTACTTCCGCGGCCCGCGAAGGACGGACGAACCCTCGAACTCCACGCCGGGGGCCGGCGGTTCGCCCGGGAGGAAGCCGGGGACGGGCTCGAGCATGAGGTTGTTCGACTGCGCGTAGAACTCGACGGGGTTGCGCCACAGCACGCGGTCGACGTCGTCGTCGCTGAAGCCGGCGGCGAGCATCGCGTTGCCCGTCGCGAGGGTCTTGAGGGGGTCCGAGCGGCCCCAATCCGCTGCCGAGTTCACGATCATGCGATCCAGGCCGTATTCGGAGAGGATCGCCACCATGCGGTCGGGATCCATCTTGGTGTCTGGGTAGATGGAGAATCCCGCCCATGCGCCGGCCTCGCGTACGAGCTCGACGTTGGTCTCGTTGAGGTGGTCGACGAGCACCATGTGCGCGGGGACGCCCGACTCCCGCACCACATCCAGGGTGCGCCGAGTGCCCGCGAGTTTGTCGCGGTGCGGGGTGTGGACCAGGACGGGCAACTCGGCGTCAAGCGCCATCTGCAGCTGCTGAGCGAAAACCTCGTCTTCCTCGGGCGTCATCGAGTCGTATCCCACCTCGCCGACGGCGACCACGCCGTCCTTCAACAGGTAGCGGGGGATCTCGCCCAACACGTCGCGGCAGCGCGGGTCGTTCGCCTCCTTGGGGTTCAGCGCGATGGTGGCGTGGTGGCGAATGCCGAACTGCGCCGCGCGGAACCGCTCCCAACCCAGCAGACTGTCGAAGTAGTCGAGGAACGCGCCCACGTTGGTGCGCGGCTGCCCCAGCCAGAACGCGGGTTCCACCAGCGCACGCACGCCAGCGGCGTACATCGCCTCGTAGTCGTCCGTGGTGCGGCTGGTCATGTGAATGTGCGGGTCAAAGATGCGCATCAAGCGCTCCCTTCGGGGGTGAGGCGGAACACGTCATCGGGTACCGGCCGTCCGGCAGCGCGTCGCTCGGCGGCGAAGTCCTCCGCCATCCGCGCGAGTTCTGCGTCGCGGCGGCTCTCGAGCTGCGCGACGGCATCCAGGCTGACCTCCATGAACACAAGTTTCAGCACCGCGTGGCGCCAGGAGTGCTGGTCCAAGTGAGCGGCAGCGAAGGGTCCGACTGCGGCCGCTACGAGGTCTTGCTCGTTGGCGCGTAGCGCTTCGCCCACGAGCTCCACTCCGAGGGTCACGACCTCTTCCGGCAGCTCGAGGTCCTTCAGGACGGCGGCGTCGAGGCCTCGCAGCACGCCTCGGCGCTCGGCGCTGTCCCCCTGGTGGAAGAGTTCCGCCAGCACCGGTGCGGCGGCCGTGACGGAGGCCTCGAGGAGAGCGCACACGAGCCGTGCGCGGGCATGGTCCTCGACGCCCCCGTAGACCACGCCATGCGGGTCCGTTTCAGGGTCGCTCGGGCCCCGGCCGACCTTTCGTCCGGCCAGCGCGAAGGCGGGCGTGACGGTAGCCGGGTCACGGAGGACGTCTTGCTCGGTCTGTGCGAGCCACTGCTCGCCGCTGCTGGTCTCCGTCATCGTCGCCCTTCCGTGAGGTCTCGTTTGTCCCACGCTGCTCGCAGCGCGCCCATGCTGCGCCGTGCGAGCCCCGGGGCGTCGAAGGAGTGCCGGGGAAGTTCGACGGCGGCGATGCCGGAAAAGTTGATGTGCGCGAGCGTGCGCATCACGAGCGGCAGGTCGATCTCGCCGTCGCCGAAGGGGCGGTGCTCGTGATGAGTGTGAGGCATATCGTCGAGCTGGACGTTCATAAGGTGCGGTGCCGCCGCCTCGAGAGCGCCTACCACTCCGGCGGGCTCGACCACCAGGCAGTGACCCACGTCGACGGTGATCCCGAGCCCGGGCGGCGTGCCGAGCGCTGTCAGCACTTCGAGCGCGTCGCCCACTGTCTCGACGAGCATTCCTGGCTCGGGCTCGAGGCTCAGCGCGACGTCGTGCTCATGCGCGTGCTCGATGAGCGCAGGCAGGCGTGCCTCGAGAAGAGCGGCGCCTTGCTCTCGCGACAGCGCCTGCGGCAGCACCCCGGAGAAGAAGGAGACGCACCGGGCCCCCACGAGGCCGGCGATCTCGATCGCTCGCTCCATGTATGCGATCCGCGGCTCCGCCTCGACGTCGACCAGCGTGGGTCGGTGCTTCCGGTACGGATCCAGCAGGAACCGGGTGCCGGTCTCGATCACCACGTCCATGCCGGCACCGCCGTGCATGCCGTCGAGCCGGTCGCGCAACCGTTCGACCCGTTCCTGCCAGCCCGCCTCGAAGGGGTCGAGGTGGGGATAGCCCAAGGTCAACGCGACGGCGCCGTAGCCCTCGTTCTCCAGCACGTCCAACGTCGTGTCGAGGGGGTGATCGGTGAAGCCATTGGTGCCGTAGCCCAGTGCGAACGGGGGAGCGGTCATGTCTCGCTCACCTTCCGGCGTGCTCGGCTGCGGAGCACTCGTCCGGCAATCTCTACCCCCGCCAGGAATGCGGCGCTGCCGACGCTGCCGCCACGTGCGGCCCATGCGGCCTGCAGTGGCACCATCGCGCGGATGCCCTGGCGGGTCGCGTTGCGCGCCCGCGGCCCGGTGGGCTCACGCGCAGCAGCGACCTGGTCGGGAAGGCAGGTGAGGACGTATGCGATGCTCGCGACTGCAGTCGTCACCGCGCGTCCCACGGGGGCACGCACTCCACCCGCCAGAACGGCGAGTGCTCCGACGGACGTCACTGTGGCTGCACCTGAGGCAGTGGCCGGCGTCGTGCCATGAACCTCTCCGCGCGACACCAGGGTCAGGGCGGCCGTGTGTGCCGCGATTCCTGCGGCGGGCGCCAGCGCTGGTCGCAGGTGGCCGACTCCGGCTCCCATGAGCACGTCCAGCCCACGGCACGCTGCCATGACCAGAGGTCCGCTCGCGTGCTCCTTCGCGACCGTGTCATAGGTCCAGATGCACCCGGCAAGCGGCACTGCCACGGCCAAGGCGCGCGGGCCCCCGGCGAGTGCCGCGATCGCAAGACCCGCCCCCGTGAGGCCCGTGGCGACTGTCAAAGCGTGGCGGGCGGAGATGCGCCCGGACGGGATCGGACGCTCGGGCCGCTCGCGGGCATCCAAGTCGCGGTCCGCGTAGTCGTTCAGCGCCATGCCACCCGCGTAGAGGCAGGCTGACGCGAGGGGGAGGAGCGCTCGGCGGCCGGCGACTGGCTGCTGGCTGGCCGCGCTTCCCGCGAGGGTGTCTCCCAGCACGGACAGGATGGCGGGCGCACGAACTAGCTCCACGTAGTCGTTCCACCCGGGGCGAGCAGCGTTCACGAGTGCTGAGCGTTCGACTCGACCCGCCGGGAGGCCTCCTCGACCCATTCGGCGAGTTCACGTGTTTGTCCCGCGAAGTCATGGGTGTCGCTGCTCCACGGGTCCTTGAAGAAGAAGCCCAGTGCCGACACCGGGCCAGCGTGTCCCGAACGCGCTGCGAGGGACAGCAGCCGAGCGAGGTCAAGCACCATGGGAGCGGCGAGCATGGAGTCATATGCGGACCAGGTGGTCTGCAACGTCAGCCGCGAGCCGAGGAACCCTTCGACGTGCACGTGGTCCCAGGCGATCTTGGTGTTTCCGAGGTCCGGCACGTTGTCGATGTGCAGGGGAGTGACGTCGCTGCCCGTGAGGGACTGAAGGCCCCGGGTCTTGGAGGCCAGCTTGCTCTGCACGGTCACGGGGTCGGCAAGGGTCGCTCCGTCGCCACCGCCGAGCAGGTTCGCGCCTGCCCACGACAGTACCTTCAAGCCCCGCGCCGCGAATGCGGGAGCGAGGACGGTGCGCAGCCACGTCTGGCCGGTCTTGCCGTCCTGGCCGGCGACCGGGATCCCGGCCTCGGTGGCCCACTCCATCAGGACGGGAAGATTCATCCCCGCCGAGGGCGTGAAGCAGGCGTACGGCGCGCGCGCCAAGATGGCGGCGTAGGCGGTGACGGAGCTGGGAGGCAGCACCTTCCTGGCCGGATCGGCCAGCGCTGTGCGCAGCGCGGCGTCGTCGAAGAACTCCGGGGCGGGTTCGGGAACTGCCTCGGTGGAGGTGAGGTCCACGACGACCACGTGGTCGAGTTGGTGGGCGTCGCGAAAGCTTGACATGTCCTTGGCAAGCCGTTCGGCCGCGGCCTGTTGCGACTCTGGGGGCATACCGGCGGGAAGCATCGTCGTGTAGCCAGGACGGACCTCTGCATCGGCGCGCGCAATGGCGCCTCGGGTCGCCTCCATGACGTGCGAGTTGACCATGCCGTCGTGGACCAGGGTCTCCGCTCGGGTCACCATCGACACGTCAGTCACGTCGTGGCCGCCGACGACGATCTCGTCGAAGCCGGGCAGCGGGGCATCGGCCAGGGGACCGCTGGCGGTGACGCAGCCTGTGGCAGTGGTGTGTCCTCCCGCAATGGCGGCGAGACCGAGCGTGGCTGTGGTCGCGACGGATCCGCGAGCCCCTACCAGCCATAGACCCACGCGGCCCGTCGACTTCTGGAAGGGGACAGGCGAGGGGGTCCCCGCGTCGTCAGGCTCAGCGGAATCGTTGGCTCCGCCATCGTATCGGTGCATCATTACACTCCAGTTTTGGTCTCTGCCACGCGGTGGCACGTCCTTCGAGGCACTCAGGCCGCCATGCGGTCCCTCAGGCAATGCTCAGACGTTCGTCGGCCGAGCATCGATCTGGGACGAACACCACCATACTTGCGATGCGGCTCAACCAAAAGTCACGCCGCGCGGGACCTGTTGCGGTCTTCTATGGACGTAAGTGGTGACGAGGGGCGAGGCACACACGTTGCTTCTCGTACTTGTCTGGGAGAGAGCACAACCGGTACGGATGAGGCGCGAACCGACCGACGTGAGGACTAAGTAACATAATGTGCATTATCGGCGTTATGGAGAGAAGGCTAGCCACTCAAGGCGGAGCCCTTGATGCGCCCACATCAAGCCGGCGCGCCGTGTCTGTCGACCGATGGTTCTCATGCCGGATCAACGCCCGCTTGCGGCGTCACTTCAACGCCGTGGCGGCGCGGGCGGCGCATCGCCGAGCGCCTCGGCCAGTGCGACGAGACCCTCGGTGAGCTTGTCGCGATCGCTGTCGCTCATGCGTTCCAGAATGGCGCGCTCGTTGTCCATGTGGGCGCCGTGAACCGCGTCGCAGGCAGCACGTCCTTGGTCGGTGAGCCTCACGTGCACCACACGCCGGTCCTCATCGTCGCGCAAACGCTCCACGAAGCCGCGTGCCTCGAGCCGCGTGATGCGATGGGTCGTCGTGCCGGACGTGATCATCATCGTGCGGTCCAGCTCACCGGCCGTCAATGAGTACGGTTCGCCCGAGCGACGCAGCGACGCCAGCACGTCGAACTCCCAAGACTGCAGGTCGTGCTCGCCAAACACCGCGTCCAGGCGGCTCTGGATCAGCGCCGCCATGCGCGACAGTCTCCCGATGGTCGCCATCGGCGTCACATCAAGATCTGGGCGCTCCTTCGCCCACTGGCTCATGAAGTACTCGACCGCGTCCATGCCCGCCTCCGGAATATTTTGATATCAAGACTTAGTTATATATCTTGATATCAAGATACAGGAGTCCGCCATGAACCGCAGACGCATCATCGTTGCTACCGCCATCGCCCCGCTGCTATGGGGCACCACCTACCTGACGACGACGGAGCTGCTGCCCGCCGATCGCCCGCTGCTCGCCGCAGCCGCGCGCGCTCTGCCAGCCGGACTGGTGATCGTCGCCCTCACTCGCACACTCCCCCGCGGTGACTGGTGGTGGCGATCTGCCGTGCTCGGCACCCTCAACATCGGCGCGTTCTTCGCTCTGCTATTCGTCTCCGCCTACCGGCTTCCTGGTGGAGTCTCCGCGACCCTCGGCGCCGTTCACCCACTGATCGTCGCCGTCCTCGCAGTGGTGGTGCTCCGCGAGCCTCACCGGCCACGCACATGGCTCGCGGCCGGCATCGGCCTCGTCGGGGTCGGCATGCTCGTGCTGACGCCAGGAGCCGCCTTCGACGCGATCGGGGTGACAGCCGGCCTCCTGGCGGGCACCTCGACGGCGCTCGGGGTGATCCTGACCAAGCGCTGGGGCCGGCCCGTGGGCCTGCTCAGCTTCACGGGCTGGCAGCTGGTGTGGGGAGGACTCGTGTTGGTGCCGCCCATGATCGTCATCGAGGGACTGCCGGCCGGCGTCACGACCGCTCACCTCGCCGGCTTCGCGTGGCTGGCCGGCCCCGGCGCGGTGGTGGCCTACCTTCTGTGGTTCCGCGGCATCTTGGCGCTGCCCGCCTCCCAGGTGAGCGTCCTGACGTTTCTCGCGCCGTTGATGGCAGCTGCGCTGGGCTGGCTCGTGCTCGGACAGTCGCTCACGTGGCTGCAGGGGCTCGGCGGCGCCGTCATCGTCGGATCAGTTCTGTGGAGCCAGATTCCCGGGGCGCGCCGCGGGTCCGCTCTCAGCCCCGTGCGCGCCGGCGCCGGCGTGCCGTGGGCACCACCGCGCGCCCGTCACCCGCTGTGACCACCAAGCGACCGGGCGTGTCCGTGAGGCGACGCGGGGCCGCGGGCGGTGCCAGATGCGCGCACTGTCTCAGTTGCCGGGCCACTCCCCCGTGGCTCGCTCGAACAGCCTTGCGCCGCCGCGCGACACGACGGTGCGCACGACGGCGAAGATGGCACCCTGCAACGCAGCCGCGAGGACGATCTCCTTCACTGGGTAGTCGCTCTCCAGTGCGCCAGGGGGCTCCTTCTCGTCACCGGGGGACGCCTTCTTCCACACCTGATCAAACACTTTGCCTGCAATGACGCCGGCGACGAGGCTGCCGACCACCCCCACGGGCCAGAAGAGGGCCTTGGCTGAGGTGCTGCCCGAATTCTTGTGATTGTTCATCACCGCTCCTTCTCGGGTGTCCTGTCGGTGGCGCCAGACGAGTCCTCGGCGTCCTCTTTGCCATGCGCAAGGCGGATCGCGCGTCCGTCGTCGACGTCCTGCTGCCGCTTCTTGGCATCCTTCTCGGACTTCTTGGTGTCGCGTGGCGGCAGCTGAATCCTCTCCTCCGCCGCGATGCCGGACTGCAACTCACGTCCCCGTTCGAGCTCGGCATCGAGCTCGGCCCCGAACAACAGCGCCACGTTGGTCAGCCACACCCACAGCAGGAAGACGATCACCCCCGCCAGAGCCCCGTAGGTCTGCTCGTAGTTGGAGAAGTTCGCGATGTAGAAGCCGAATCCTGCAGAGGCCAAGATCCATACGAGGATCGCCGTCGCGGCGCCGATGCTGAGCCAGCGGAACTTGGGCTGCTTGAGATTGGGAGTCGCCCAGTACAGCAGCGCCACCATGATCGCAACGACCAGCAGGATCACTGGCCACTTGGCGATGGACCAAACGGACATCACCGTCGAACTGAGCCCGATCGAGTCCCCCACGGCCTGCGCCACCGGCCCACTGAGCACGAGCCCGATCAGGACGACCGCAGCCATCAGCAGCAGCACCGCGGTCAGCAGGATCATGAGGGGACGGAACTTCCAGAACGGCCGGCCCTCGTCGACTTGATAGATGCGGTTCATCGCCCGGGCGAATGCGCTCGTGTAGGCGGAGGCGGACCACAGTGCGGCTGCGAGACCGGCGATCAGCGCGACGCCCGCCGAACCGGAATTCGCAAGATCGTTGAGCACGGGCTCCAGAGTGTCTGCGACCGATCCGCCGCCCAGTGTCTCAAGGATGCCCACCAAGGTGTCGACCGTCTGCTGGCTCTCCCCCACCAGCCCGATGATCGATAGCAGCGCGATCAGCGCGGGGAACATGGCCAGGACGGCGAAGAAGGTCAGCGCGGCCGCGATGTCGGTGCACTGGTCCTTGCCGAACTCGCGCACCGTCTTGCGCAGGACATAGGTCCATGAGCGCTTGGTCAGGTCGGTCGGCGAATCGGGATCGTGCTTCTCGTCGGGCGCCTCGTGCGCGCGGTCGCGAGTCTCGTCGTCAGGAGCGGGTGGCTCGTGATTCTCACGAGGCCGACCGTTCTCGGGGCTCATGAGCGGCGCCCTCGGCTCACGACGATTGTCACGGCGGCAAGTGCCGCCGCGCCACCGGCGAGGGCGAGCTCCCGTCCGCGCTCGTCGAGGAGGACCCTCGCGCGCCGCTGCGAGAACTCAACTGCTTCCCGGATCCGCGCCCGTGCGCGGGACTTGACCTCGAGCTTCGTGTTGAGCGCATCCAACGTTCCCCCGAGGCGCTCCCGCGTGGCGGCGAGGTCGCGCTCGATCTCGTCCGCACTGCGGTCGTCCGGCTGCGCAGACTCGTCGTGGCGGAGGTGTGCGGTCATGAGCGAACCCCCTTCACCGTGTCGATGTCGCGCTCGACGTTGGACGTCGTCGTGTCGACCGGGGGCTTGGCCGCCGCGACCTTCTTCTTGCCCAGCAGCGCCGCCACGCCGGCAATCGCGAACAGCAGGACAGCGATGATGAGCGCGGAGAGCCAGGGGGCGATGACCACTGCGAGGCCGGCGATGGCTGCTGCCACCAGGGCACCGCCGCCGTACAGCGCCGCGATGCCAGCAGCGCTGAACAGCCCGGCACCCAGCGCGGCGCTGCGCACGGCCTCTTGGATCTCCGTGCGCGCGAGCGCCATCTCGTCCCGGACTAGCGAGGTGATGTCCTCGAGCGCCTGGCTCACGAGTTGGGGCGTCGACATGTCCTGTGGCTCCACGGGCCGCCCACGGGTCGCGGTCACGGGGCACCAGCCGTCGTTCCGGTGGTCGTGCCTCCGCCCACGGTGTCACGGGTCTCGCCGCCGTCGGCGACCTCGTCGGCCTTGCGCTTGACCGTCCTCTTCGCCTGTTCGGCGCCCTTCTGCACGCGCGGATCCTGCATGAACCGCTGCGCTTGCTCCGTGAACTTCTCGTAGTGTTCGCGGCCGGCTCGGGAACCGAGCAGATAGCCCGCTCCCCCGACGATCAACAACGCCAACTTGCTCATTTCGCACTCTCCTCGGTCTCCAGGCGAGGCGAGCCCGATGGGCCCGCAGTGTCTCTTCGATCGTAAGTTGTCTGGCGAAAACGCGCTGGATGGACCGCTCCGATCGCACCGGCCCAACGGCTTGGGGGCGCAACACATTGAGCACAACGCCGGGTAGAACGCCTGGTACAACCTCGTCGGCCGCCGGTCGACGATTCATCTCGCGACACCGATGCACACCGGACGCGCCGGTACCGAGCAACGCAGGTACCGACTGAGAATGCACGCCAAGCGGGCAAGCGTGTGCCCGCCAAGCACGTCGCCGCCCCGTTCGCTAGGCTCCGAACATGGGCGACGGTACGCGTATCGTCACGGCGTCGGATGGTCGGCGACTGTGCGTGCGCGACGCGGGCAGCTTCGGCTCTGAGATGCCATTGGCGTTGTTCTGGCATCACGGCACCCCGGGCATGGGAGTGCCGCCGCGCCCGCTGCTCCCGCTGGCCGATGAGCTGGGACTGCGCCTGATCGGCCATGACCGTCCGGGCTACGGCGCCTCGGATCGCCTCGCGGGCAGACGGATCGCGCACGCCGCCACCGATGTCTCGGACATCGCGGACGAGCTCGGCATCACGCAGTACGCCGTCATGGGCTACTCCGGCGGGGGTCCGCACGCGCTGGCCTGCGCCGCCGCCGATCCACGCGTGGTCGGCGTGGTGATCGGCTCCGGCCTGGCACCGAGAGACGCGGACGGACTGGACTGGTACGAAGGCATGATCCCCTCGGGGCGTCGTGTGCTCCGTGCGGCCGAGCGCGGCGAGCAGGCCCGCCGCGACGCCGAGGCCGAGGGATACGACCCCGAGTTCAGTGCCAGCGACCTCGAGGCTCTCGAGGGGCCCTGGAGCTGGCTGGGAGACATTGCCGGCGCCTTCACCCCTGAGGACCTGGACGGCGCCGTCGACGACGACCTCGCGTACGTGCATGAGTGGGGCGTGGACCTCGACGCCATCGTCGCTCCGACCCTGCTCATTCACGGCACGGCGGACGGCATCGTCCCCGTGGACCACGGTCGGTGGATGGCCAAGAGGATCGGCGCGCAGTTGTGGGAGCGCGAGGGCGACGGACACGTGTCGGCCATCCAGGCCCTTCCCGACGCGCTGAGATGGCTCCGTGCGCACGCTCCCGCTTGAGCCCCGTATTCACGGGTTCTCGCGTGCCCTTTCGCATTCTTTCGTCGCGCGCAGTCCGAGCCGCCCGCCGCTCCAGCCGGGTCACGACCCTTCCCGTTCAGCCGAGCCGACCGCACCGCTCACGGCGGCCGGCGCCCGGGAAGGCGACTAGGACGGTGCCGCGAGGCCCCCGATGGCGGCCGCGAGGCCCGTGACCTGCGCATCGGCCAACCGGAAGAAGGCCCAGGTGCCCCGCTTCTCGCGGACGGTGAGGCCCGCCTCGGTGAGTTGACGGAGGTGATGAGAGACGGTGGGCTGACTGAGACCCAATGGTCCTTCGAGATCACAAGCGCACACGGATCCGTTGGCGGCCAGGATCTGCACGATTCGGATGCGCGTGGGATCGCCGAGCACCTTGAGTCGGGCGGCGAGCGGGTCCAGGTCCTCGTCCGGCACGGTGAGCGCCGAGCCGGGGATGCAGACCCTGTCACCAAGCAGATTCTCGCCTACTGTCATGAGACCGACGATAGTTCACCTCATCGACATCTGTCGATATTGACTTCCATCGATGCTTGGTCCAGCCTGGAACCATGAGCGAAACAAAGCCCTCCGTCATCTTCGTGTGCGTCCACAACGCCGGCCGTTCCCAGATGGCCGCCGGATACATGACTCACCTGAGCGAGGGGCGCGTCGAGGTCCGCTCGGCCGGCTCCATGCCCGCCGACCAGATCAACCCTGCGGCGGTCGAGGCGATGCTCGAGGAGGGCATCGACATTCGCGCCGCGCAGCCGAAGATCCTGAGGCCCGAGGACGTCCAGGCGTCCGATGCGGTCATCACGATGGGATGCGGCGATGCCTGCCCGTACTACCCGGGCAAGCGGTATGAGGACTGGAAGCTCGAGGACCCTGCCGGCCAGGGCGTCGATGCAGTGCGACCGATCCGCGACGACATCCGCGCTCGTGTCGAGGCACTGCTGGCGGACCTCGTCAAGTGACTCAGCGCGCCCGCAAGCTGCTGGGAGAATTCCTGGGATCCGCGGGACTTGCCGCAGCGGTGATTGGCTCCGGCATCATGGCGGCCAACCTGAGTCCCGATGACGTCGGGCTACAGCTGCTGCAGAACTCGTACGCAACTGGCCTGGCGCTCGCCGTCCTGATCGCGGTCATCGGACCTGTCAGTGGAGCCCACTTCAATCCGGTGGTGTCGCTAGCCGAGCGGGTCCTGAAGCCCGAGGACCGGAGCGTCCACGAGACGGGCCTCTACATCGTCGTTCAGATCGCGGGATGCTCGGCGGGAGCTGTCCTCGCCAACCTGATGTTCGATCTGGCACCCGTGTCCATCTCGACCACCGAACGGGCCGATGCCGGGCGCCTGCTGGCCGAGGTCGTCGCCACGGCGGGCCTCGTGTCCGTGATCTTCATGCTGGTGCGCGCGGGTCGCGCCGCCATCGTCGCTCCCGCGGTGGGTGCCTACATCGCAGCGGCCTACTACTTCACCAGCTCGACGAGCTTCGCCAATCCGGCGATCACCGTGGGTCGAATGTGGTCCGACACGTTCGCTGGTATCGCGCCCGTCTCAGCGCTGCCCTTCATTGCCGCGCAGCTTCTCGGGGCCGGGATCGCCGTGCTCGCCGTGGGTGCGCTCGCCCCGCAGTCAGCTCTTCCCACTACCGGGAAGGTGCCTCAGGGAACATAGCTCGCTCCGGGGACGTTCCTACCCCGCAGGCACCACCCACCGCCTGCGAGGAGAGGGAGGCTGACATGGCTGATCGAGCATTGCGCGGCATGCGACTGGGGACCCAGAGCATGGAGACTCCGGCGAACGCAGAACTCGCTGACCGCAAGGACGTTCACTACGACTGCCCCAACGGGCATATTCTCACATTCCCCTTCTCCACTGAGGCGGATGTCCCGCTCTCGTGGGAGTGCCACTGTGGAGCGCTCGCTCTGCTCCGCGACGGCGACCGGTCGGAGGTCAAGGACCAGAAGGTGGCTCGCAGCCACTGGGACATGCTTCTCGAGCGCCGCTCGATCCCCGAGCTCGAAGAGCTCCTCGACGAGCGCCTCGAGTTGCTGCGGGCAGGCCGCATCGGCTGACCGGAGTCACCTCCGTCTGGAGAACGCGCGACGCACTTGTGCCGCGCGTTCTTTCATTCCCCAGGCAGTCACCTTCACCAGCGCCTCACGAATGATCTCCCCCGACATCTTCGAGGTTCCGTGCTCGCGCTCGACGAACACGATGGGCACCTCGACGACGGTGCCGCCGTTGCTCAGCACCCTCCACGCCATGTCGACCTGGAAGCAGTAGCCCTGCGATTCGACCGCTTCCATCTCGAGCCCCCGGAGGGCCGATGCGCGGTAGGCGCGAAATCCCGCCGTCGCGTCACGCACGGGGATAGCGAGCATCCAGCGGACATAGGTGTTGGCTCCGATGGAGAGCAGGCGGCGATGTGCGGGCCAGTTCTCGACCGCGCCGCCCGGCACCCAGCGGGATCCGATCGCGAGGTCCCACTCCCCTGGCGCGTCAAGCACGCGCGCGAGGTCCTCGGCGCGATGAGAACCGTCGGCGTCCATCTCCACGAGCACGTCGTACCCGCGCTCCAGCCCCCACGCGAAGCCCGCACGGTACGCGGCCCCGAGCCCTTGCTTGCCCATTCTGTGCAGCACGTGCACCTGAGGATCCCGCGCTGCCCGCGCATCGGCCCATTCGCCCGTCCCGTCGGGCGACGCGTCGTCGACGACCAGGATGTCAACCTCCGCGGCCTGCTCGCGCACGCCGTCCACCTGGTGGGGCAATGACTCGCGCTCGTTGTAGGTGGGGATGATGACGAGCGTGCTCACCATTCGTACCTCTGGCCGAGCCTGCGCGTGATGGCGGTGCCCACCAGGGCGAGTGCCGCGAGCAGCGGTACCCACGCCCACAGCAGGCGGAATCGCACTGCTGGGGTGATGCCGTCGCGCAGCGGCAGCTCCGCATACATCTGCTCCGCCGTGAACAGGCCGGTCTCCTCGAGAACCCGGCCGCGCGGATCGATGACGGCGCTCACACCCACGGTCGACGCCTGGATCGTGGCGCGGCCCGTCTCGATCGCGCGCAAGCGGGACATCGCGAGCTGTTGGGTGGACTCGGCGGTGTCTCCGAAGGAGGCGTTGTTCGTGGGGACCAGCAGCACCTCGGCGCCGTCTGCCACCGCGTCGGCCACGATCCGGTCGTAGGCCACCTCGAAGCAGATGACGGTGCCGAGCGTCACGGTGCGGCCCATCTCCGGGACCGGCAGGCCAATGGTGGCGGCGCCCTCGCCGGCGAGCACGTCGTGTCGCACGCGGTCGACCTCAGGTGAGAACTTCCGGGCGATGTCGCGAATGGGGATGTACTCGGCGAACGGCGCGGGGCGCTGCTTCGAGTACTCGTCGATGACGACGCCGCCCGTGGACCACAGCAGCATCGAGTTGTAGCGGCCTTCGGGCGGCGAGTAGTCGTTGGTGCCGAGCAGCAACGGGGCCCCCGCAGCCTGAGCTGCCTCCGTCACCAGCGCGTTGGACTCCTCATCGGTGCGCGGGTCGTAGTCCGAGGAGTTCTCGGGCCACAGCAGCAGGTCGAGCGTGCCAGGAACATCCTCCATGAGGGCCAGCGTCCCGTCGCGGTGGTTGCGCGTCACTTCACGAGCCTGCGCGAACGCGTCCAGACCGGCGTTCGGCACATTGCCCTGGACCACGCCTACGCGCAGCGTGCCTGTCGTGGCCTGGCCGTCCAGCGGCACGAACAAGCCACTGCCGACCACCGCGACGGCGGCCAGCGGTGCCGCGACGGCGACGATGAGGCGTCGCTTGAACATAGACTCGGCTGCGGCGCCCAGCAGCGCGCCCGCGAGTGCCGCAGCGAACGTGGTGAGCGGTGCGCCGCCTATCCACGCGAGGTTCGAGACCGTGGAGTCGAGCTGCGAGAACGCGACACGGCCCCAGGGGAACCCGCCGAACGGCACCATGGACCTGAGGCCCTCCATGCCGGTCCACAGCAGCGCGAACGCCAGCACGCCGATCCACGGGTTCGCGCGGGTCACTCCCGACCGGTGCACGTGCACCCACCCGGCGCCGAACAGTCCGTAGAAGGCCCCGGACGCGACGGACAGCGCTACCCACGGCACCGGGCCCACCGCCTCGTGGGCCCACCACACGTGAGGGAGCATGAAGACGGTGCCGAACACCCAGCCGTAGAAGAAGCCTCCCCATGCGTTCGCACGGGCGAGGCTGAGCCACAGCACGCCCAGTGACACGTAGGCCAGCGGCCATAGCCCCAGGTCGGGGAAGGATGCGGCGAGGGCGAGACCGCCCAGTGCCGCGAGGCTGAGGCGAAGGGCTATTCCGTGCACGTACCCAGCCTAGGCTCGCGCGGACACCCCCTGGCGCATCGGCGCACCGGACGCGTTCGCGCGGGAACCGCTCAGTAGGCGACTACGCCGCGCCGCATGGCGTCGATGGCGGTGCGTGCACGGCCGCGCAGCACCGATGACGGCGCCGACTGGGCGACCTGGTCGAGCACGTCGATCACCTGCTTGCACCAGCGCACCATGTCTCCGGGGGCGATGTCGGTGTCCTGCAGGACCTGGTCCAGGCCCTTGCCCTGCGCCCAGCCGTGGATGGGGCCCACGATTCCCCAGTGAGGCGCGGGCAACTCGGGGAGCCCCCGCTCGGTCTGCAGGTCGTCGATGACGGACCAGATTCGCTGGGTGTCCGCGAGCACGTGTCCCAGGACACCCCTGGAACCTCCGGGGACGCGCGGGGTGCGCGTCTCGTCCTCGTGCCGCCCGCGGTACAGCAGGGACGAGACGGTGGCCGCGAGGGCCGGCGGGTACAGCTGGTCCCACGCGCCCGAGCGCAGGCACTCCGCCATCACCAGGTCGTTCTCGGAGTACAGGGTCCGGAGGCTCGTGCCTGCGGCGGTGACCGTCGTGTCCTCGCCCTTGCCCTCGAGGTAGCCGAGCTCTCGCAGCACGTCGCAGCGCTTGTCGAACACGCGCGCGATCGAACCCGTGGCACGGGAGATCTCGCCCACCACGCGGTCGCGGTCGCGCTTGGCGCGAAAGTGCCGCTCGGCCCAGCGCGCGTGCTGCTCGCGGTCCGGGCAGTTGTGGCAGGGGTGCGACTGGAGCTCCCTGCGCAGCTGGATGATCTGTTGCTCCTCGCCGGACGCGCCGCGCTCGCGCCGGCTCGACGGGGTCTCGAAGGTGTTCTTCGCGGACTCCACGACCTGCGCCATCTCCTTGCGCTGACGTGGGTCGCGATCGTCGAACTTGGCCGGGACCTTGACGCTTCCCACGTGCTCGAGGCCGTGGTGCAGATCGGCCACCGCGAGCCTGAAGGAGCGGCCGAGGGTGGACACCACGGTGGGGCGCGGGGCGGCCTCGTCGTCGTCGGGACGCACCACCACGGCGAGTCCCGCACGCTTGCCGCCCCCGATCCGCACCACGTCGCCGCGCGACAGGCCCGCGAGCATCGAGGCGGTCGCCTCTCGCCGCCTACGGGACACGGCCTTGGAGGCGCCCTTCTGCAGTCGGTTCAGGCGCTCTCGCAGCGCCGCGTACTCCATGAAGTCGCCCTTGTCGCACGCGGTCGCCTCGCGCAGCCCTTCGATCGCCTGGTCGAGCTCGCGCGCCTTGCGGGCCTTGCCCACGACTGACTGATCGGCCTGGTACTGCGCGAACGACAGCTCGAGCAGCTCACGTGCCTGCTGCACCCCGGACTGGCCCACCAAGTTGATGGTCATGTTGTAGGAGGGCTGGAACGAGCTGATGAGCGGGTAGGTGCGCTTGGACGCGAGCCTGCCCAGCTGGGCCGCATCGAATCCTGGGTGCTCGACCACGACGGCATGGCCCTCGATGTCGATGCCCCGCCTGCCGGCACGCCCCGTGAGCTGCGTGTACTCCCCCGCCGTGAGGTCCTGATGTGACTCGCCGTTCCACTTCGTGAGCTTCTCGAGCACGACGGACCGGGCGGGCATGTTGATCCCGAGGGCGAGGGTCTCGGTGGCGTAGACCACCTTGATGAGGCCGGCCAGGAACAGCGTCTCGACGACCTCCTTGAACAGCGGGATCATGCCGGCATGGTGAGCCGCAATGCCCGCCTCCAGGTTGTCTCGCCAGCGCAGATAGCCGAGCGCGGCCAGGTCCTCCGTCGGCAGCCCCTCGCAGCGCTCGTCGACGATCCTTGCGATCTCGGCGCGCTCCTCGTCCGTGGTGAGCGCCATGCCGGCGCCGCGCACCTGATCGACGGCGTCCTCGCAGCCGGCACGCGAGAACACGAACACGATCGCAGGGAGCAGTCCGTTGCGATCCATGACATCGACCACCGCGAAGCGGGGCGGCGCGCGGCGTCCCTGGGGCCGCCCGCCGCCACGCGAGGGCCGCTGAGGGCCGCGATAGCCCTGCGACTCGTGGCGCTGGCGCTTGGAGATCGCCTCGAGTTCCGGGTTGAGCCGGGGGTTGGGGCCCGGCGCCAGGGGGTCCACGCCGGGCGCGTAGAGGTCGAAGATGCCCTCGCGCACCAGCACGTGCGGCCACAGCGGCACGGGGCGGCGCTCGGACACGATCACGCGGGTGTCGCCGCGCACCTCGGTGAGCCACGCGCCGAACTCTTCGGCGTTGGACACCGTCGCCGACAGCGAGACGATCGCGGTGCGGGCCGCCAGGTGGACGATGACCTCCTCCCACACCGAGCCTCGGTAGCGGTCGGCGAGGTAGTGGACCTCGTCGAGGACTACGACGCCGAGGGTGTCCAACGTGCGCGAGTCGGCGTAGATCATGTTGCGCAGCACCTCGGTGGTCATCACGACCACCTGTGCCTCGGAGTTGATCGAGGTGTCGCCGGTGAGCAGTCCGACGTTTGCTTCCCCGTAGACGCCCTTGAGCTCCAGGAACTTCTGGTTGCTGAGCGCCTTGATGGGCGTGGTGTAGAAGGACTTCTCGCCGCGCTCGAACGCGTGGCGCACGGCGTACTCGCCCACGACGGTCTTGCCTGCCCCGGTGGGGGCCGCGACCAGCACCGAGTGCCCGTCGGCCACGGCCTGGCAGGCCTCGCGCTGGAAGTCGTCGAGCGGGAAGGCCAGGCTCTCTTCGAAGTCGGTCAGGTCACGGTGGCGGGACCGAGCCTTCGCGGCGGCGAAGCGCTCCGCTGGAGAACTCATGCCCTCAGGCTATCTGCCCTGCCGCCGAGCACCCGCAATGCTGCGGGGACCGTGTGCACCTCGAGGGGCGCTGGACCGATCAGCTCGCCGTCCGCGAAGGCGGGTGGGAGCGGGGCGCCCTGGGCGGCCGATGCGCGGGCGGGGTCGCGCTGAGCGCTCGGCTGGTCGCGCGCGGGGCCGTGGTGCGGCCAGTCAGCGCCGCCAGCGCCTCCATCCTGGGAGGCGGGGCCTATCCGGATGTGGCGACCGCGGACCACGCGGACGCGCGGGTCGCTCAGGTGAGAGCCGTCTCTGAGCTTGGGAAACAGCCTCGCGATGGCCGTGGCGCCCATGGGATCCGCGATCACCAGCTCGAGCAGCCCGTCGGAATGGGACGACTCGGGCGAGATGACCAGACCGCCGCCGAACACGGGACCGTTGGCCACGGCGACGAGGGTGCACTGCTGCTCCCATCGCTCGCCGTCCACCTCGAGGCTGACCCCGTAGGGCCTGAACCGCGGCAGCTCGTGGAAGGTCGCGAGCTTGTACTTAGCGGGGCCGCGCGGGAACGTCATCCGGTTCGCGTACGAGGCGATCGCGGCGTCGATGCCCGCCGACAGCACGGCCGCGAAGTACCGCCGGCGCCCGCTCTCCGCCACGCCCTCGCCGTCGACACGGCCCAGGTCGACCCGGACCACATCGCCCTCGAGGCCCCGCTCGATCGCGGCTACGGCAGCGGGGACATCGTGCACAGGCAGGCCGAGCGACATGGCCGCGTCGTTGCCCGAGCCCGCCGCCACGATGCCCAGCGGCAGCTCGGTCTCGGCACACGCTTGGACTCCGAGATGAGCCATGCCGTCGCCACCCACGACCACCAGGGCGTCGAGGTCACCTTGGCTCTCACGTGCGTGGTCGAGCGATGCCGACCACGTGCCCATCGACAGGTCGCGCACCCGGTGGCGGCCCGCCGCCAACAGCGCCAGCGTCTGCGCAGCGGACTTCGCTCCCCTGCCCGAACCCGCCGTCGGGTTGGAGATCACGCCGACAGTGGTCATGGTTCGCGCGGGCTCATGACACGTCGACGTCATCCGTCAGCGCCGCCCGTCGGGCCTCCTTCTTGGCGGCGGACCGCTCGCGGAGCAGACCCACGCCCACGGCGCCGAAGTAGAGCAGGCACATCGGCACCGCCATGAACATCATCGTGACGATGTCCGGGGTGGGGGTGAGCACCGCCGACGCGACGAAGATGAGGAGCACCGCCCAGCGCCAGCCCTTGAGCCACGTGCGCGCCCTGACCACGCGAGCCCAGGTGAGGGCGACCATCACGACGGGGAGCACGAACGCGATCCCGAACACAAGCACCAGGCGCGTGGCGAAAGAGACGAACATCTGCGCTTCGAGCCAGTTCGTGGCGCTCTCGGGAGTAAACCCGATGAGAATCTCGACGGCCCGGGGGTAGACCCACCACGCAAGCGCGACGCCGCCGAAGAACAGCGGGATGGCGGCGCCCAGGAAGCCGAACGTGTAGCGCTTCTCTCCTGCCCGCAGCCCCGGGGCGACAAATGCCCACAACTGATACAGCCACCACGGAGCGGAGACGACGACACCCAGGAACAGCGACACCTTGATCCGGATGTCCAGCGCGGTCGCAATGCCAGAGAAGTTCACCGCCACCGCGGCGTCGTCACGCACCGCGACGTCAAGCACGGGCTGCTGGAGCGCCTCGAAGACGGGTTCGTAGAAGAACCAGCCCGCGATCGCGCCGGCGGCCGCACCGAGGACGGCCAGGATCAGGCGGTTGCGGAACTCCTTCAGATGCGCGCTGAGCGGCATGCGCGCACGGGCATCCCGCCTACGCGCTCTAGCGCGCGCCACGCCCGTCGTCGTCAGGGATGTCGACGGTGCTCTCAGGCAGGGGCGCCTCGCCGCGCTGCTGCGCCTGCTCGGCGTCAGCCTTGGGCGCGGCGTTGGCCTGCGACACCGTGTTGGTGGTCGATGCGGTCGTGTTCTGCACTGGCGTGTCGGACTGCGCGGTGGTGTCGGACTGCGCGGTGGCCGACTTGTCGTCGTCCGTCAGCGACCGGGTCTCGTCCTTGAGAATCCGCATCGACTTGCCGATGCTGCGCGCCAGCTCCGGGAGCTTGGGGGCGCCGAACAGCAAGACGACGACCAGCGCGATGATGATGATCTCGCGGGGACCCATGAATGCCTCCTGTGTCGGGTGCGGACACCACGGTTGTTCAGATGGTCCAGTCTAGACGGAGTGCGCCGTCACCACGGCATGAGCGTGGGTCGCCACCGCCTCGCGCAACGTCCCAGGTTCGACACTCACGAGATCGGGGGCCACCGAGAGAAGCCGGCCCGCGGCCCAGTCGACGTCCGCGACGCCGAACCGCGCGGTGGCGGTCTCTCCATCGTCCTCGATCTCCACCCCGGCGAGGTCCTCGAAGGCCCAGCGCGCGCCGCGCCGCAAGACCACGGTCGCCTCGAACTGTGGGACGAGCGAGAAGCCCTTTTCCTCGCTCGGCGGGTGCGTCAGCATCACGTCGGTGAGGCTCGCGGAGGCGATGCGCCCGAGCCGCAGCGTGCGATGGTCGTCCGCCTTGAGGCAGAAGCACTCCACGTACCCCACGCCGTCGATCGCCACCAGCCGGTGCGGCTCGATCACGCGGACGCTGCGGCGATCCTGAGCGTCGATGTAGTCGAGGCTCACCGCGCGACCCTCGGCGATGCCGCGCTCGATCGTGGAGGTGACGGCCGCATCGGCCTCAGGGGCTCCGTCGAGCACGCGCACCGGCTCCCCGCCGCCGTACGCCTCGCGCAGCCTGGCCAGCACGTCGTGCGCACCCGCGGGGGCGGTGCCGGCGGCGACCAGGGTGGCGAGGGCGCCGATGAGAGCCACCGTCTCGCGGGCGGAGAGCTTCACCTGCGAGGCGCCCTGCGACGCCACGAGGGTCGCGATCCCGGAGTCGAGGTGATCGAAGTCGAACTCGATGCACTCGTCGGGCAGGTAGGGCGGGATTCCGCTGGTGGTAAGCGCCCACAGGTCTCGTTCGATGCGCGCGGCGCTCACGCCGAAGTGCTCGGCAAGCACCGCGAACTCAGTCGAGCCGTGGGCCTCGAGATAGGCGATGAGCCCCAGCAGCCGAACCAGCCTGTCGCGCGACGTGTCAGCCACGGGCCACCTCCACCGCGGCGCGCGCGTGCGCCAGCACTGACTCGCGCAGCGACTCGGGCTCGACCACACGGGCCGCGCCGTGCAACGACAGGATCTCGGAGCGCAGCAGGTCCTCGTGCCGGTACGGCACGCGCACCAGGTCCCAACCGTCTGCGGCCGCCGGGTCGACGGAGTCGCCCACCACAGGCTCCCCACGACGGCGCAGGCCGTGGCCCGTCTCCGGACGCAGCGCAATGACTGCGGGCAGCGTGGCCGCGTTGTCGTCAAGATCGCCCAACGGAAGCGTGGCAGGCCGCTCGAACGCCTCGATGTCCCCCGTCGTGCGGACTCGACCGGCAATGCGGCCCACCCGGAACGTGCGCTGTGCCTTGCGGTCGAGGTCGAAGCCCACCAGGTACTCGACGCCGGAGCGCATCACGATGCCCCATGGCTGGACAGTGCGCCGCGCGGTCTCGGAGCTCGCGGACGCGTAATCGAATCGCACGGCCTGGCGGTCGACGATCGCCTCGGCCAGCGCGGCCGTCGCGTCGTGGCCCGCGGAGGTGGACATGCCGCCGTACGGGAGCGCATCGGAATCGCCGTGCTCGATTGCGGAGACCACCTTGGCGTAGCCCATGCGGGCGTCCTCGGCCAGCGACGCGCCCTGCCAGTACTCGACGGCCAGCGCGAGGATCGCGGCATCCTGAACCGTCAGGTCGAGGTCCGGCAGCGAGGCGTCGCCGTCGATGCGGTAGCCGAGGTCGTCCTGATGCAGCGGATCCGTGACGGTACGCAGCGGCAGGCCCATGGGGCGCAGCTCATCCTTGTCGCGCTCGAACATGCGCTGGAACGAGACGTCCGCACGGTCGCGCTCCTCGGCCGAGGCTCCCCTCGGCGCGGGCTCGTATCCGTCCACGCGGGCCCGGATCTCCTCCCGCGTGAGGCGTCGGCGGGTCGCGCTCAGGGCGAGCATGAGGTTGAGCCGGCGCTGCTCAGCGGAGATCTCGGACATCTACACCCGCACCGCCAACAGCTCGGTGGTGAGGATGGCCCTCGCGCCGGCGGCATACAGCCGGTCCATGATCTGGTTCATCTCCGAGCGCGGCACCATCACGCGGACCGCGTGCCAGTCCTTGCCGTGCAGCGGGGTCACGGTGGGGGCCTCGAAGCCGGGGGTGACGTCCACCGCCGCGTCCAGGCGCTCGTTCGGCACGTCGTAGTCGACCAGCACGAACTGGCGAGCCATCAGCACGCCGCGCAGGCGCCCGGTCAGCACCGCGAGCTCGTCGTCAGAGACGTCCGGCCCCTTGATGAGGATGGCCTCGGACTTGAGGATCGGCTCGCCGAAGATCTCGAGACCCGCTGCCTTGAGGGTCGTGCCGGTGGACACCACGTCGGCGACCACGTCGGCGACGCCGAGCCGCACCGAGGATTCGACGGCGCCGTCGAGGCGCACCACGTCTGCCTCGACTCCGAAGGACTTCAGGTGGTGCTTGACCAGGCGCGGATAGCTGGTCGCCACCCGCTTGCCCGCGATGTCCTCGACGCTCGCGACCGCATCGGCCGGAGCCGCGTAGCGGAAGGTCGAGCCGCCGAACCCGAGCTCGAGGTGCTCGGTCGCGGGAGCGCCCGAGTCCAGCAGCAGGTCGCGGCCCGTGATGCCCGCGTGCACCGTGCCGGAGCCCACGTACACGGCGACGTCGCGAGGGCGCAGGAAGAAGAACTCGACCTCGTTGCGCGCGTCCACGAGCACGAGCTCGCGGGGGTCGCGGCGCTGCTTATAGCCCGCCTCGCGCAGCAGCTGCGCGGCGGGGTCGGACAGGGATCCCTTGTTGGGGACGGCGATGCGGAGCACGACTCTCCTTGAGTTCTGGTGGTCGTTACAGGTAGCGGTAGATGTCGGCGGGAGTGAGGCCCTTCGCGACCATCATCACCTGCGCGTGGTACAGCAGCTGAGAGATCTCCTCGGCGGTCTCCTCGTCGGACTGGAACTCCGCAGCCATCCAGGACTCCGCGGCCTCCTCGACGAGCTTCTTGCCGATGGCGTGCACGCCCTTGTCCAGTAGCGCGACGGTGCCGGAGCCCTCGGGGCGCTCCTCAGCGCGCGCGGCTAGCTCCTCGTACAAGTCTTCGAAGGTTTTCACGTGAACAGCCTAGGGCAGGCGCGCCGCGTCGAGCCCCGAGGGACGGCCGATGCGCGGGGGCTACGCAAGCCCGCGCAGGATCAGCGCGGTCGAGAGGGCCGCCTCGACGGCCTCGGCGCCCTTGTCCTCCTTGGAACCCTCGAGTCCCGCACGGTCGAGGGCGTGCTGCACCTCGTCGACCGTGAGAACCCCGAACCCCACGGGCACGGCGTTGGCGCGCGCCACCTCGGTGAGACCCATCGTGACCGACTCGCACACGAACTCGAAGTGGGGAGTCTCGCCCTTGACGACGACGCCGAGCGCCACGACGGCGTCGGCACCCCGGCGCGCGAGTGCCTCGGCCACCACGGTGAGTTCGAACGCTCCGGCAACGCGTGTGAGGCGATGGGCCGCCCCGCTCGCCTCGGCGGCACGCACGGCGCCCGCGACCAGCCCGTCCATGACGTCCGTGTGCCACAGGCTCGCGACGATCTCGACCGTCATGCCCTTGCCGTCCACCTGAATCTCTGGTGCGCCGTCGCCGCTCATGCGTTGTCTCCCAACAGGTGTCCCATGCGCTCGATCTTGGTGCGCAGATACGCCGCGTTCTCGGGGTGCTCCCCGAAGTGGTGCGGAATGCGCTCCGCGACGTTGATGCCCGAGGCGCGCATGGCCTCGACCTTCGCGGGATTGTTGGTCATGAGCCGCACCTCGTCGAGCCCCAGGTCCTGCAGGATCGCGGCGGCCGCGCCGTACTCGCGGCGATCCACCGGGAAGCCAAGATCAGTGTTGGCGTCGACCGTGTCGCGGCCCTGGTCCTGCAGGGCGTACGCCTGGATCTTGCCCAGGATGCCGATGCCGCGCCCCTCGTGACCGCGCAGGTAGACGACGGCGCCGCCCTCGTTGGCCACTCGCTCGATCGCGGCGTCCAGCTGGGGACCGCAGTCGCACCGCTGGGACCCGAAGGCGTCTCCCGTGAGGCACTCCGAGTGCACGCGCACGAACGGCAGCATCCCCGGCGGCACGGGTGCCGTCAGCGCCACGTGCTCGTCGCCGGTGCGGGCATCGCGGTACGCCTTGACCGTGACCACGCCGTGGCGGGTGGGCAAGCGCGCATCGCCCGATGCGGTGACACGGTGGGGTGCGGGCTCGATGGGCGGCGGCTGGTCGTCCTTCAGACGGCGGTACTCGATGAGGTCCGCGATGGTCATGAAGACGAGGTTCTCGTGCTCGGCGACCTCGGTCGCGTCCCCGGTGCGCATCATGGTGCCGTCGTCGTTCACCAGTTCCGCGATCACTCCCACCGGCTCGAGTCCCGCGAGGCGGCACAGGTCCACCGCGGCCTCGGTGTGCCCGGGGCGGTGCAGCACTCCCCCGGCGACGGCCCGCAGCGGCAGCACGTGGCCGGGACGGATGACGTCGTCGGTGCGCGTGCCGGGGTCCGCCAGCACCTGGAGCGTGCGGTGGCGGTCCGCGGCGGAGATCCCGGTGGTCACGCCCACGGCGGCATCGACGGAGACGGTGTAGGCGGTGCGGCGCGGGTCCTGGCTGTTGGGGACCATCAGCGGCAGGTTCAGCGCGTCTGCCCGGGGCCCGGGCATGGGCGCGCACAGATAGCCGCTCGAGTGGCGGATGCCCCAGGCCACCCACTCCACGGTGGTGGTCTGCGCGGACATGATGAAGTCCGCCTCGTTCTCACGGTGGCGCGAATCGGCGACCAGGACGGGCTTGCCGGCGCGCAGGTCCGCAAGTGCGCGGTCCACCAGGGTGACGACGTCCTCGGTCATGAGCGCGCCGCCAGCATCGACTCGACGTACTTGCCCATCACGTCCACCTCGACGTTCACGCGGTCGCCGACGACCACGTCGCCCAACGTGGTGTCCGCAAGAGTCGTGGGGATGAGCGACACGGTGGCGCGATTGCCATCCAGCGCCGCGACTGTCAGCGACACGCCGTTGAGCGCGATCGAGCCCTTGGGCACCACGTACCGCACCAGCTCGGCGGGCAGCGCGAACGTGAAGTCGTCCCACTCGGCCTGCGAGTCGCGCGTGATCAGCTCCGCGGAGCCGTCGACGTGGCCTTGCATAATGTGGCCGCCCAGGCGGCCGTCCGCGCGCAGCGCGCGCTCGAGGTTGACTTGGCGGCCGGGGACGATGTCCCCGAGCGTGGTGGTGTCGCGGGTGACTCGCATGACGTCTGCGAGCCACACGCCGGTCT
Source organism: Demequina ureilytica (assembly GCF_048553575.1). NCBI lineage: Bacteria > Bacillati > Actinomycetota > Actinomycetes > Micrococcales > Demequinaceae > Demequina > Demequina ureilytica. Next base: position 324,280 of record NZ_JBLZIE010000003.1, read on the forward strand.
GGCCGGTGCCCGCGCTCTGTTCCGCCACGGTGAGGCACACGCCGTCGACCGCGATGGACTCGCCGTGCTGCAGGTCGGAGCCGAAGCCCGAGGACTCGATCGTCATGCGTGAGCGCGTGCCCTCATCGACGACGTCCACCACGGTGCCGACGGCCTCCACAATGCCGGTGAACATCAGATTCCTCTCGAGAGATGGGCGGACACAAGGATATCCGCACCCAATGGTTGAAAATTCACGTGATGCCCCCTCAACGCGTCCGCCATCGTTCCGATTCCCAGGTCCTCCACCACGCTGGGTCCCGCGCCCAGCAGGGCGGGCGCAATGTACGCGTGGATCTCGTCCACGAGGCCGGAGCGCAGGAAAGCTGACAGCACGGTGTGGCCGCCCTCGACCACCAGGGTGCGGACCTCGAGGGCCCAGAGAGTGGCGAGAGCGACACGCGGATCGTGGGACTCCACGGCGAGGGCGTGTTCGTCTCGCCACACCTTGCTGCCGAGGGTGGCGGTGCGGCCGAGCACGACACGCAGCGGCTGATGCTCCGCCTCCGTCCCAGCGGGCCGCGCGGACAGCTGCGGATCGTCCGCGAGCACGGTCCCGGTGCCGACGGCGATCGCGTCGACCTCGGCACGCACGCCGTGCGCGTGGTCGCGGGCCTCGGGCCCCGTGATCCAGAATGCGCTGCCATCGGCCGCGGCCATCCGGCCGTCGAGGGTTGAGGCCCACTTCGCGATGACGTATGGGCGTCCGAGCCGCATGGCGGTGAGCCACCGGTGCGTGAGCGCCGTGGCTGCCGAGTGCGGAGCGAGCGTCGCGGGGATGCCTCGCGACGCGAGCACCTCTGCTCCCCCGCCGGACGCCCGGCCTGGATCGGCGACGGCGTACGAGACGGCGGCGATTCCGGCCTCTGTGAGCGCGTCCACACACGGTCCCGTGCGCCCGGTGTGGGCACAGGGCTCCAGGGTGACCACGGCCGTGCCTCCGCGGACGTCGATCCCCCGGTCCGCGGCATCGGCGATGGCGGCGACCTCCGCGTGAGCGGTGCCGGCACCGCGGTGCCACCCTTCGGCCAGCACGGCGCCGTGAGCGTCAAGGATCACGCAGCCGACGCGCGGGTTGGGTCCGTAGGCGGGTCCCAGGGACGCGAGGGCGACGGCGCGGTCCATCGCCTGAGCGACGGTGACGGGGGCGGGATCGTCGCTCATGTGGGCCGCGCGTCGGCGGCGAGCTTGCGCAGGGCGGAGATCTCCGCCTGGCGGTCGTCGGCGCCGAACACTGCGGAGCCGGCCACGAACACGTCGCAGCCGGCAGCGGCGATGTCCTCGATGGTGTCCCGCGACACTCCTCCGTCTGACTGCAGCCACAGCTCGTGCCCTGCGGCCTCGGCAGCCGCGCGCAACGCCTGGAACTTGGGCAGCGTCTCGGGCATGAAGGACTGGCCGCCGAAGCCGGGCTCGACGGTCATCACCAGCACCATGTCGAATTCGCGCAGCTGATCGATGACGACGTCGACGTCGGTGCCGGGCTTGAGCGCGACCGATGCGCGCGCGCCCAGGGCACGCAAGTTTTTGGCGATGGCCACGGGGTCCTTGGCGGCCTCGTAGTGGAACGTCACCGAGGTCGCGCCCGCCTCCGCATACTTCGGCGCCCAGCGGTCGGGGTCGTCGATCATCAAGTGCGCGTCGATGGGCATGGGCGACACCTGTGCGATGCGCTCGAGCACCGGCAGGCCCAGAGTGAGGTTCGGGACGAAGTGCGCGTCCATGACATCCACGTGCAGCCAGTCGGCGTTCGCGACCGAGGCGATGTCACGCTCCAGGTTCGCGAAGTCGGCGGCCAGGATGGACGGAGAGATCTGAATGCCCATGGCTCGAGCCTAGCGCCGCAGCGTCGCGAGCACGCGCGGTGCGGTCGGCGGTTCGGGTGGCGCCCTCACGCCGGGCGCTCGAGCAACGCCACGAACATCGCGTCCGTGCCATGGGCGTGAGGCCACATCTGGACGTGTGGCCCGGCCCCCCAGTCGGTCACGGCGGTGCCGGTCAGGGACGCGACGGCCTCGCGTGCATCGATCTGCCGAAGCGCGGAATCCGCGACCACCTCGCGGGTCTCGGAGAGTACCGGCGAGCAGGTGATGTACGCGAGGACTCCGCCGGGGGCCAGGAGCCGCTCGGCGCTCGCGAGCAGCTCGCGCTGCAGAGTCGCGAGCTCGGTCAGGTCCTCGGGGCTGCGGCGCCAACGCGACTCGGGGCGGCGCCTCAGGGCGCCGATTCCCGAGCAAGGGGCATCGAGCACGATGCGCTGGTAGGCACCCGCCTCTCCCCACTCGCGGGCGTCGCCCACGTGCACGCTGACCGCGCGCCCGGGCACAGCGCGGACGGACCTTCGTACGAGTTCGGCTCGATGGGGGTGCAGCTCGAGCGCGTCCAGGTGGCTCCCGGCCTCGGCGGCGATCGCGCCTAGGAGCGCAGCCTTGCCACCGGGACCGGCGCACAGGTCGAGCCAGCGCTCTCCGGCTGCGAGGTCGCGGGCCGCGACGAGCGCGCCGGCGGCCACCTGGCTGCCCTCGTCCTGCACCGCGGCGCGGCCGTCGGCGACCGCCTCCACGTCGCCAGGTCGCCCCGACGGCAATCCGACGGCCCACGGCGACAGGAGGCCCGGCTCGCCGCCGGTCTCGCTGGCCAGGTCGTCGCGGTCCGCCAGCCCTGGTCGGGCGGCGAGCGTGACGCGCGCGGCGGTGTTGTCGGCCTCGAGCAGCGCGTCGATCTCGCCAGCGCGGCCGTCCGCGGCGAGAGACCGCTCGAGCTCCGCGACCACCCACTCGGGGTGCGAGTACCGCACCGCCCTGGACGAGCGCGAGGTGCCGGGCGCGACCACGGCCACCCAGGCATCGGCCGTCTTCTCAGTGACGCGGCGCATGATGGCGTTCGCAAATTTCGCTGCGCCCTGGCCGCGCTCGCGGCGCACTGTGTCGACGGTCTCGGAGACTGCAGCGTGAGGAGGGACGCGCATGGCGAGCACCTGGTGCGCCCCGATCCACAACGCTGCCCTCACCTCGGGGTCGAGGGACTCGGGATCGCGCTTCGAAGCCTTGCCAATGATCGCGTCATACAGCCCCCGCATGCGCAGGGCACCGTAGGCCAGCTCGGTCGCGAAGGCGGCGTCGCGGCCGTCGAGACGGGCTTGATCGATCAGCCCGGGCATCACCAGGTTCGCGTAGGCATCGTCGTCGGTGACCGCCATCACGCAGCGGTACGCAACGTCGCGCGCGGCGCTCATGCGTCACCCAGCAGGGCGGGCTCGGTCAGCCTTGCGCCCCGCCACCAGGCTGCGGCGTCGACCTGCCCCTTGCCGGCGGGCTGCACCCAGCTCAGGGCGACGGGGTGACCGCCCGTACCGACCGTCACCGCGCCGTCGTGGGCAGCGATCTGGCCGGGCACCGTCGCCGACAGATCAGTGCGCGCGCGGACGGGCCCGAGCTTCATGGTCGAGCCGTCGGGCAGCGTGGTCCACGCGCCCGGTGCGGGAGTGCAGCCACGGATCTGGCGGTCCACCACATGAGCGGGTCGATCCCAGCGCACGTAGGCATCGTCCCGGCTCAGCTTGGCGGCGTGGCTCACCCCGTCCTCGGCCTGCGCGATGGGGGCGGCGTCGCCGGCGCCGAGCGCCTCGATCGCCTGGACCAGCAGGGGCGCCCCGGCGTGAGCCAGGCGTTCCAACAGGCTGCCCGTGGTGTCGTTGGCGCGGATGCGCTCCGACATGGTGCCGATCACGGGGCCCGTGTCCATGCCCGCATCGAGGAGGAAGGCGCTCGCGCCGGTGATCTCGTCGCCCGCCATGATGGAGCGCTGGACGGGGGCAGCGCCGCGCCACGCGGGCAGCAGGGAGAAGTGCAGGTTGACCCACCCAAGCCGGGTCGCTGCCAACAAGTCGGGGCGCAGAATCTGGCCATACGCGACCACGGCGGCAGCATCGGCGTCCAGTTCCGCGACCCGCGCGATGAATTCTGGGTCGGAGGCACGCTGGGGAGTGAGCACGGTCCAGCCCTGCTCCTCGGCGTAGGCCTTGACCGGGGAGGGGTGGAGGTCGCGGCCGCGCTTGCCGCGGGCGTCCGGCTGGGTGATGACGGCGACGATCTCATGCCGCTCGGCGAGGGCCGCGAGGCTGGGCACGGCGATGTCGGGGGTTCCGGCGAAGAGCAGACGCATGCATCCATCGTAGGGCGGCGCACTCGGCTCGCCTGCGACTGCCCAGAGCCCTCGTGGGGTCCGCGCGGCAGCTCGAGCGGACCAGATCGGCGCGGGCGCCGGTTGCCGTTGGCCCAGCCCAGCCGGGGCGCAGGCGGACGGGCTCGAGCAGGCCAACTCACCAGGCCGACTCACCAGGCCGACTCACCAGGCCGACTCACCAGGCCACCTCAGCGCGGCAGCTCGAGTGGGCTGGCTCAGCGCGAAGGCTGAAGCACACCTTCTCAGCGCGGCAGCTCGAGTGGCCCGTCGACCCGCACGCGGAGCTCGCGCTTGACCTTCGACGCCTCCCGCTGAACCTCACGGACGGCGTCGACCACATCCTGACCGCGTGACCGGGGCACGAGTACCCCGGCGCCATCGGGCATGTCGATGACCGTGGTGGCCCCCGAGAAGTCGTCGACGGCGCCGGCCCGCAGCAGCGCCTCGTCCACGAGGTCGCGCTCCCCCTGCAAGGTGACGTATCGCCTGTGCGGCGGCAGCCCGAGGGCGCTGCGCTCGCGGTACTCGTCGAGGGCCGCCTGCGCGGGCGACCACGTGGACAGCGCGCGGCTCACCGCGGGCGGGATGTCTCCCACGATCGTCACGGCACCCGCCTGGTGACGGCTCCGCACGAGTGCCGCGGCACCCAGCCACCAACGGATCGCCTTGAGCTCGCCGCCGAGGCCGGTACCAGCAGGCACACCGGCGTCGGTCACGACGAGGTGCCGGTAGCCGCCGTCCACGGCGGGGATGGCGCCGGGGGTCGCGAGCACCACACCCTCGGTCACCGTGTGGTCGTCCACCACTCCGGCCGATGCGGTCGAGACGGTGAGCGGTACCTCACCCAGCATGCGGGCGAGTTGCTCCGCGATGCGGTCGGCGCCCTGACGCACATGCTTGAGCGCCGAGCCCTGGCATTCGGGGCAGTGCCAGTCGGTCTGGGGGTGCGCGTGATCCAGGCAGACGGGCTCCGCGTCGTGGCTCGGCAGCCCGAGGAGCGAGCCGCACTCGCGGCATTCGGCCCAATGCTCGCACCGGGCGCAGGCGGCGGCACGGACGTAGCCCGCGCGGGGCACGACGATCGCGACGGGGCCCTCGGCGACGGCCTTCCGTACGGCGCGCCAGACGCTGCCTGGCATCCAGTGCCAGCCGGCGCCGCCTTCCGCGTCCCTCCTCTCGGCGGTCAGGACGTCCACGGCGGGCACGCGGGCGCGCACCTCGTCGCGCGAGGGTGCCTCGAGACGCGCCCAGCCGTGCTCCACGAGCGCGACGGAATCAGCGCTCAAGGCGTAGCCGCCCAACACCATGCCGGCGCCGTCCTCCGCGCGCATCGACGCGACGGTGCGGGCGTGGGGATACGGGGCGTGCATGTCCTCCAGGCCACCGTTCGCCTCGTCCCACACGGCGATCACGCCAAGTTTCGGCACGGGTTGCATCGCCACAGGGCGGGTGCCGATGACGATCCGGGCGTGGCCTCTCATGGCGGCGATGTAGCTGCCGAATCTCACGGCCGGGCCGTCGTCGTGGTCGAGGACGGCGACGGTGCCCCCTGAGCGCGCGGTCCAACGCGCAAGTCCCAGGCGCTCGCATTCCGCGAGCAGCGCTGCGACGGCGCGCGCATCGGGCGCGACGACGATGGCGGTGGCTCCCGTCACTGCGGTGGCCGCAGCAGTGGCGATCAGGCGAGCCGAGGCGACCGTCGTGCGAGGCTCGTCGTCGGGAAGCGCCTCCCACACCACGCGCTCCCCCATCACCGCGAGAGGCGCGGCCGTCGCGCGCTTGGCGGCAGCCCCGTACGCGTAGGTGAGCGACTCGGGCGGGTCGGCCCATTCTCGCTTCTCGACGGAGGCGGCCCGCGGCGGCGCCATGAGCCTCAGTACGTCCCACAGCGATCCGCCGTACCGGCGCGCGATCCGCTCGGCCAGGCCCAACGCCGCGGGCGTATAGCTGGGAATCGCGCTCGCGCTGCGGACAGCGCTCAGGTCGCCGCTGAACGAGGACGTGCGCGCGAGCCTGGTGACGACCGCGCTCACGAGCCTGCCCGCGAAAGGCACGCGCACGCGCGAGCCGACCGCGATCACCTCTGCGAGCGACTCGGGTATCGAGTAGTCGAAGGGGCGGTCGAGGTGCGGGAGAGGGCTGTCGAGCCGCACGGAGGCGACCGAGGGGTTCTTCACGCGCACACGTTCACTCACACCACTGTTCATTCACACAGCTGTTCATCGACACAACTCGGCGAGCGCGTGCGCCCTGTCCGTGCGCTCCCACGTGAAGTCTGGGAGCTCGCGGCCGAAGTGGCCGTAGGCGGCAGTCTGACGGTAGATGGGTCGACGCAGGTCGAGCGCGTCGATGATGGCGGTCGGGCGGAGGTCGAAGACCTCCCGGATCGCCTTCACGATGCGCTCGGGCGCGACGGTCTCGGTGCCGAAGGTCTCGACGTATAGGCCCACGGGGCTCGCGGTGCCGATCGCGTAGGCGACCTGCACCTCGCAACGATCCGCAAGGCCAGCAGCGACGACGTTCTTCGCGACCCAGCGCATGGCGTAGGTCGCGGAACGATCGACCTTCGAGGGGTCCTTGCCGGAGAACGCGCCACCACCGTGGCGCGCCATGCCGCCGTACGTGTCCACGATCACTTTGCGGCCCGTGAGGCCGGCGTCGCCCTTGGGACCACCGATCTCGAACTTGCCGGTGGGGTTGATGAGCGAGCGGTGGCCCGTCGCATCGAGCTCGAAGCCGGCCAGCACGGGCGAGATCACTTCGGCCTCGACCGCAGCGCGCAGATCCGTCATGTCCATGCCCTCGGCGTGCTGGGTGGAGACGACGACGGTGTCCACGGTGCGGGCGATGTCGCCGTCGTAGCCGATGGTCACCTGCGCCTTGCCGTCGGGACGCAGGCCCTCGACGAGGTTCTCCCGGCGGACGTGTGCGAGGCGCTGGGTCAGCCGATGCGCGATCGCGATGGGCAGCGGCATGAGCTCGGGGGTATCGCGGCATGCATAGCCGAACATGAGTCCCTGGTCGCCCGCGCCAAGCTCAGCGTTGTCCGAGTCGGTAGCTCTGCCGACGCCCTGCCAGATGTCCGGGCTCTGCTCGCCGATCGACACGGAGATGCCGCACGAGTCACCGTCGAAGCCGGACGATGAGGAGGTGTAGCCGATGCCCGTCACGACCTCGCGGATCGTGCCGGGGATGTCCACGTACGCCTCGGTGGTTACCTCGCCCGCCACGTGCACGAGGCCAGTGGTCACCATGGTCTCCACGGCCACGCGCGAGTACGGGTCCTGGCGGAGCATCTCGTCGAGGATCGCGTCGGAGACCTGGTCACAGATCTTGTCCGGGTGGCCCTCGGTCACGGATTCCGAGGTGAACAGTCGTAGATTCTTCACGCGCTCAACCCTATCGCCGCGAACGACGGGTCATCGGCGCTGCCTCCATGAGCCACCTTCCACGCGGCGTCCTCGCGCACCCACTCGCGAACCATGGCTTCGTCTTCAGGGGTCACGTCCGGCCACCAGTCCTCGGGCGGCGTAATGGGCACGTCGACATCCAGTGCCGCGGACCCGCCGGGGGACGGAGTTCTCCCCGGATCGATGCTCGGCGGTGGGATGAACGACACCGACGACGATGTCGCGACGATCTCCCAGCCCTGATTGTGAATATCGTGATGACACCTCGTGCAGAGCATCACCCCGTTCGATAGGTCCGTCAGGCCGCCGTGCTGCCACCACCGAATGTGATGGGCCTCGCAATGCTCCGGTGGCGCATGACACTTCGCGCACCCACCATCCCGGTGCAGCAACGCGATGCGCTGCTCATCAGTGAAGAACCGCTCCCGCACCCCCTGATCCAAGATCTCACTATCACCACCCAGGACCTGCGGAATGATGCCCGCATCCCCCGACAACCGGCGCAACTGACCCACCGACACAGGCTGCTCGATCCCATCAATACTGCGCAGTCCCTCACCGCGCATCAGATCCGACAACCCCATCCGCACCACGATCGTGGTCCGCACCCCCGACTTCTCCGTCCGCGTGCATCCCAAAGCGTGCCGCGCCAGCTCGAACAACGCATCAGCCCGCATCTGACCCACAGTTCGGGTGTCCGCATCAGGATCATCACTGCGACCCTTGTTGCGCACATCCCGCGTGGTCATCTGCTCCAACACGTTGATGATCGGCGCCGCCGTCACCGCATCCATCTGCCCATGGACCACCACGTTGTCCTCGTGATCCTGCTTCCACCACAGAAACCGCGCCTTGTGGTTCTCACGCTCACGCTGCTCTTGACCGGAACGGTCGGCAGGGGCCACAGCACGAGCGACCATCTTCCGCACCTCATGCGCAGCCATCGACTTCGCTCGCGACACCAGACGCTCCTCAAGCGCCACCAACGCATCCGGCTCGACACGGTCGGCAAGCTTGTTCAACCCACCGACGATCAGGCTCGCGGCATCCACCGACAACTCCCCCGCCACCGACGCGGCGGCGACCACCGGATACTTCGGCTGGGCTCGGGACTGAACCGGCGCACCTGCCGCCGGCGGCTTGGGCGTGAAGGCGTCGCCTGCGGTGATGGCTCGCTTTGCTCCCGCGACCGAGCCGCCACTGACATTCGACAGCAGCGTGGGAGCGTTGCCCTGACCCTCGCGCCGTGCGAGCCCGCCCCCGGGCAGATCTGGCGACGACAACCGCGCGATCTCTCCCGCGCATCGGGCGCCCATCGCACCGACGAGACGCTCCAAGGTGGCTACCGCAGCATTGAGCTCAAGAAGTTGATCCTTCGACTGCCCCGCCACAGGACGAGCCGCGAGCCCGCGCACCACCGCGCTCACCCGCTCCACGTCCGCTGCCTCGAGAACAGCCACCTCATCAGCCATACCTACAGTCAAACACCAGGGTCTGACATGGACCTCACAAGCGAACTAGCAGGGACGACGAAGCATCACGATGAAGAAGAGAGCCGTTCCACCACAGCATCCAGCACCGCGCCAGCGACCGTGAGCTTGGACCCGCTCGCCTCACCCACGGGCGTCCCGGAGGAGTCCAGGAGAGTCACGGAATTCTCGACGGTGCCGAACCCGCGACCGTCCCCCACCTCGTTCACCACCAGCAGGTCCGCACCCTTGCGCCGGGCCTTGGCCGCGCCGTGCTCGAGCACCGAGCCGGCATCGTCGCCGGTCTCGGCGGCAAAGCCCACCACGACCTGCCCGGGCGGACGCGATGCGACGAGTTCGGCCAGCACATCGGGAGTCTGCACCAGCTCGAGCGTGAGCCCGGCGGAGCCGTCCTTCTTCAGCTTGGTTGCGGAGGTCGATGTCGGACGGAAGTCCGCGACCGCTGCTGCCATCACCACTGCGTCGGCCGTCGGGGCGAGCTCGGCTACCACGCGCGCCAATTCCTCAGCGGTCGAGACGTCCACTCGCGAGATCCCCTCGCCCAACGGGAGCGTCACGTTGGCGGCAATCACCGTGACCGTAGCCCCACGCTCGCGTGCGGCCTCTGCGATTGCGAAGCCCTGCAGGCCCGACGAGTGATTGCCGAGGTAGCGCACTGCATCGATAGGTTCGCGCGTGCCCCCGGCGGTCACGACCACCCGGCGCCCCACGAGGTCGCCCCACGGCAAGGACGCATCAGTCAGCGACAGCCCCTCGCCGCGAGCGACCGAGTACAGCGCCGACACGAGGTCGTCAGGCTCGGGCAGCCGCCCCGGTCCGGAGTCCGGCCCAGTCAGCCGTCCCACAGCCGGCTCGATGACGTGCACCCCGCGCGACCGCAGCAGAGCGACATTGGCCCGCGTCGCGGGGTCGTTCCACATCTCGGTGTGCATGGCGGGCGCGACCACAACGGGCGCCTCCGTCGCGAGCAGCGCATTTCCCAGCAAGTCGCGGGCCGCACCGGCGGCCATCTGCGAGAGGAAGTCGGCGGTCGCAGGTGCGACCAGCACCACGTCGGCGTTCTGTCCCAGGCGCACATGCGCCACCGATGGGACGTCCTCGAACGTCTCGGTGGGCGCCGGGTGTCCCGACAGCGCCTCCCACGTCGCTCTGCCCACGAAGTTGAGCGAAGCGGCGGTGGGTGCCACCCGAACCGAGTGGCCGTCCTCAACCAGGCGACGCAGCACGAGCGCGACCTTGTAGGCCGCGATCCCGCCGGTCACGCCCAGGAGGACGCGCATCGGTGTGCTGCTACTCGCCCGGAGAGTTACTCGGTGGCTTCGCTGCGGCCGAGCTCCAGCAGCGTGCCGGCGTTGATCTCGCGCAGCGCCACGGAGAGCGGCTTGTCCGTCGAATCGGCCTCGACGAGCGGGCCCACGTTCTCGAAGTGGCCCTCGCCCAGTGCCTCGTAGTAGGCGTTGATCTGACGAGCGCGCTTGGAGCTGTAGATCACCAGGGCGTACTTGGAGTCCACCTTCTCGAGCAGCTCGTCGATGGGCGGGTTGGTGATGCCCTCGGGCTGTGCCACAGTTCCGGCCACGATCACTCCAAAATATTGATTAACGGGAAAGTCCGGAATCGAGTCTACCGTGCATGCGTGCCGACGGGGCTCAGCCCGCGGCTAGCACCAGCGCCTCGAGCTGGGTTACGGCGATGTCGAGGTCGTCGTTAATGATGATGACGTCGAACTCCTTGGACGCCGCCATCTCGATCTTGGCCGTCAGCAGTCGTCGCTCACGCTCCAGGTCGTCCTCGGTGCCGCGGCCGACGAGCCGGCGCACCAACTCCTCCATCGACGGCGGCTCGATGAAGACGTAGAGAGCCTCCGGCATCGCACGGCGGACCTGCCGCGCGCCCTGCAGGTCGATCTCGAGCAGCGACGGAACGTCCGCCGCCAGGTGCTCCTCCACCGGGCCGCGCGGTGTCCCGTACCGATGCTTGCCGTGCACGGTCGCCCACTCCAGCAGGTCTCCGCGCTCGATCATGCCCGAGAACTCGGTCTCGGACACGAAGTGGTAGTGCTCACCGTCGACCTCGCCCGGCCGGGCGGGCCGGGTGGTTGCGGAGACGGAGACCCAGATGTCGGGGCTCCGCTCCCGCAACGCCCGCACCAGCGTGCCCTTGCCGACGGCAGTGGGGCCCGCCAGCACGACGAGTCGTGTCACCGATGCTCGCGTTCGACGAGGGCGTCGATCTGGTGTGTGCCGAGACCACGGATGCGGCGGGCCTGCGATATCCCGATGTCCTCCATGGCCGTCTCCGCGCGCTTGGGCCCGATGCCCGGGAGGCACTGGAGCAGATCCCGCACCCTGATTCCGGCAAGGGCCTCGTCGGCCTTCGCGCGGTCGATGGCCTCCTGGAGAGTCATCTCTCCACGGGCCAGTTCCTCCTTGAAGACGCGCCGTGCGCTGCGCACTGCGGTTGCCTTCACGAGGGCCGCCGCACGCTGCTCTTCTGATAGTTCAGGTGTTGCCACGACCACTCCTTCCTCGCGCTCAGGCTCACGCCCTCAACGCGTCATGGGCTGCTCCGGCGGCTGCCTGGATGGCGCCGCGCAGCTTCTGTTCGAAGGGGCCCGCCGAGAGGACCCCTCTGGATTGATTGACGAGTACCAGCGGTGACGCGTTCCCGAAGGTTTCCGCGACATTTGCAAGTCCCGCACCCTGTGCGCCCACCCCGGGCGCCAGAATCGGGCCATTCAGCCCATCGAGGTCGATGCCGAGCTCCGACATCGCCGAACCCACCGTCGCACCGACGACGAGCCCCACATCTCCCATGGGCTCCGCGCCCACGTTGCGCACAGCGGCCTCGCGCACCATCGCCCCGGCGACCGACTCGCCGTCGACTGCGCGCGCGTGCTGGACGGAGGCGCCCTCGGGATTCGAGGTCAGCGCCAGCACGAAGATTCCTTTGCCGTGTTCCGCGGCGAGGGACAGCGCGGGCTCAAGCGCCCCGAAGCCCAGGTAAGGCGAAACCGTCAGCGCGTCGCACTCGAGGGGCGCGCCGAGACGGAGAAAAGCGTCCGCGTAGCCCTGCATCGTCGAGCCGATGTCGCCCCGCTTGGCGTCCACGATGGTGAGCAACTGGTGCTCGCGAGCGGCCGAGAGCACGTCCTCGAGCGCGGCGATGCCACGCGCTCCGTGGCGTTCGAAGAAGGCGATGTTCGGCTTCACGGCGGCCGCGGTGCCTGCGGCGGCCTCCACCACGGTCCGTCCGAATGCGGCCAGGCCCTCGGGAGCATCGTCGAGGCCCCAGGCGTCGAGCAACTCGGGGTGCGGGTCGATTCCCACGCACAGCGGGCCCAGCCGTTCCATCTCGCCGGCGAGCCTGTACCCGAACCGCATGTGATGTTCCTCCCGTACGAACCGCACCTCTACGCCATTTTGCACTTCTAGGCCATGCTACCTGCGATGACGTTTCGCGCACGGTCTCCCGCGGCATCTTGGAGGCTGAGGACGTCGAAGGGTCCCAACCGCAGCGCCTCGATCGCCAGCACCGCCGCGGCGAGCTGCTGCGTGGTGGTGACGATCGCGGCATCGGCTGCGGTCGCAGCGGCGCGGATCTCGTATCCGTCCGCGCGCGCACCCTGGCCCGACGGGGTATTGATGACGAGCGGGACAAGACCCTCGTTGACGAGGTCCACGATTGTGGGCTCGCCGTCAGGACCGCGGCCCTGCGAGTACTTGCGCACCACCGTGGTGGGGATGCCGTGACGCCCCAGCACCTGCGCGGTGCCGGCGGTCGCGAGGATCTCGAAGCCCAGTTGGTGCAGCCGCGCCACTGGGAACACGATCGAGCGCTTGTCCCGGTCCGCGACGGACACGAACGCCTTGCCCTCGGTGGGCAGCCCGCCAAAGGCCGCCGCCTGCGACTTCGCGAAGGCCAGCGGGAATGTGGCGTCGAAGCCCATCACCTCGCCGGTCGAGCGCATCTCGGGGCCCAGCACCGAGTCCACGATCAGGCCGTGGGCGGTACGGAACCGCTTGAACGGCAGCACCGCCTCCTTGACCGCGATCCGCTGCGTCAAGTCGATGTGCGCCGCATCCTTCTCAGGCAGCACGCCGTCCCTCTTCAGTTCCGCGATGGTCGCGCCAGTCATGATCAGGGCGGCGGCCGATGCGAGGGGCACCCCGGTCGCCTTCGCCACGAAGGGCACGGTGCGGCTTGCGCGCGGATTCGCCTCGAGCACGTAGAGCACGTTCGAGACGAGCGCGTACTGAACGTTCATGAGCCCGTGCACACCGATGCCGCGGGCCAGCGCCTCCGTCGAGCGTCGAATGCGGTCGAGCTCGTCGAGCGACAGCGTCACCGGTGGCAGCACGCACGCGGAGTCTCCCGAGTGGATCCCGGCCTCCTCGATGTGCTCCATCACGCCGCCGAGGTAGAGCTCCTCGCCGTCGAACAGTGCATCGACGTCGATCTCGATCGCATCGTCAAGGAACTTGTCGATGAGCAGCGGCGCGTCGCTGGCGTGGTCTCCCACGTCCGCCATGCGGGTGCCGTAGTCCTCCAGCTGAGCGCGGTCGAAGACGATCTCCATGCCGCGCCCGCCCAGCACATACGACGGGCGTGCGAGCACCGGATAGCCGATCCGCTCGGCGATCTCGATGGCCTGCTCGATGCCGTGCGCCGTGCCGTAGGCAGGCGCGGGGAGCTGGGCCGCGTCGAGCACGCGGCCAAAGGCCGAGCGGTCCTCCGCATTGTCGATGGCCTCGGGTGACGTTCCGAGAATGGGCACGCCCGCATCGGCCAGGCGCTGCGCGAGGCTGAGCGGGGTCTGCCCGCCCAGCTGGACGATCATGCCCTTGATGGGGCCGGCCGCCTTCTCCGCCTCGTACACGGCCATCACGTCCTCGAACGTGAGCGGCTCGAAGTACAGCCGGTTTGCGGTGTCGTAGTCCGTCGAGACCGTCTCCGGGTTGCAGTTGACCATCACCGTCTCGTACTCGCCCTTGAGGCTCAGCGCTGCGTGCACGCATGAGTAGTCGAACTCGATGCCCTGGCCGATCCGGTTGGGGCCCGACCCCAGGATGATCACGGCCTCGCGCTCGCGCGGTGACACCTCGTCCTCGGAGTCGTAGGAGCTGTAGTGATACGGCGTGCGCGCCTCGAACTCGGCGGCGCACGTGTCCACGGTTTTGAACACGGGCTGCACACCCAGCTCGGCCCGCGCGGAGAACACGTCCTCCACGGTGAGACCGCGCAACGAGGCGATCTGAGTGTCCGCAAGCCCGTGGCGCTTGGCGTCGCGCAGCACGCCCTCGGTGAGCTCTGGCGCGTGGGCGACCTCGTGGGCGACCTCGTTCATGAGCAGCATCTGGTCCAGGAACCAGCGGTCGATCCGGCAGGCCTGGTAGACCTGCTCCAGGTCGCAGTGGCCGGCACGCACCGCGCGCAGCAGCTGCTGCACCTGGATGAACCGCTTCTCGGTAGGAACACGGATCGCCTCAAGCAGCTCGTCGACCTCGTCTCCCGAGGGGAAGTCGCCGTTCCAGTGGAAGTTCGAGCTCTGCTTGTCGATGGACCGCAGCGCCTTGCCCAGCGCCTCCGTGAAGCTGCGGCCGATGCTCATGGCCTCGCCCACCGACTTCATGGTGGTGGTGAGCACCGGGTCCGCGGCCGGGAACTTCTCGAACGCGAAACGCGGCACCTTCACCACGATGTAGTCGAGGGTCGGCTCGAAGCTCGCGGGGGTCGAGCCGGTGATGTCGTTGGGGATCTCGTCGAGCGTGTAGCCCAGGGCAAGCTTCGCGGCGATCTTGGCGATCGGGAATCCCGTGGCCTTGGAGGCCAGCGCCGAGGACCGCGACACGCGCGGGTTCATCTCGATGACGATGAGCCGGCCGGTCTCGGGCTCAACCGCGAACTGCACGTTGCAGCCGCCCGTGTCGACGCCCACCTCGCGGATGATCGCGATGCCGACGTCGCGCATGTGCTGGTACTCGCGGTCGGTCAGCGTGAGCGCGGGCGCCACCGTGACGGAGTCGCCGGTGTGGACGCCCACGGGGTCCACGTTCTCGATCGAGCACACCACCACGACGTTGTCGTGCTTGTCGCGCATGAGCTCGAGCTCGAACTCCTTCCATCCGAGGATCGACTCCTCGAGGAGCACCTCGGTGGTGGGCGAATAGTGGAGCCCGGCACCGGCGATGCGGCGCAGGTCCTCGGGCGTGTACGCGAAGCCGGAGCCCAGGCCGCCCATGGTGAACGACGGGCGCACCACGACGGGGTAGTTGAGCTCCTCAGCCGCCGCGAGGCACTCGTCCATGGTGTGGCAGATCCGCGACTTCGCGGACTCGGCGCCGCAGCGCTCCACCACTCCCTTGAACAGCTCACGGTTCTCCCCCAGGTTGATCGCCTCGAGGTTGGCGCCGATGAGCTCCACTCCGTACTTATCGAGCACGCCAGCGGCGTGAGCGTCGATCGCCGCATTGAGCGCGGTCTGGCCGCCCAGCGTGGGCAGCAGCGCGTCGGGGCGCTCCTTCTCGATGATCGCCTCGATCACCTCGGTCGTGATGGGCTCCACGTAGGTGGCGTCCGCGAACTCGGGGTCGGTCATGATGGTGGCCGGGTTGGAGTTCAACAGCACCACCCGCACACCCTCCGCCTTGAGGACGCGGCACGCCTGCGTGCCCGAGTAGTCGAACTCGCAGGCCTGACCGATGACGATGGGTCCTGAACCGATGACCAGCACGGAACGGATGTCTTCGCGCTTGGGCATCGCTAGCGCGCTCCCTTCATGACGGAGATGAAACGGTCGAAGAGGTGCGCGGCATCGTGCGGGCCCGCGGCGGCCTCGGGGTGGTACTGCACCGAGAAGGCGGGGATGTCGAGGCACTCGAGGCCCTCGACCACGTTGTCGTTGAGGCACACGTGCGAGACCTTGACCAGCCCGTATCCCGCTGGCGACACGGATTCGCCGTCCAGCGGCGCATCGACCGCGAAGCCGTGGTTGTGCGCCGAGATCTCGACGCGACCGGTGGTGCGGTCCATCACGGGCTGGTTGATGCCGCGGTGGCCGAACGGCAGCTTGTAGGTGCCATAACCGAGCGCGCGGCCCAGGATCTGGTTGCCAAAGCAGATGCCGAAGAACGGCACCTTGGCGTCCAGGACCGTGCGCAACACGCCGACGGCGCGCTCCGCGGCGGCCGGGTCGCCCGGGCCATTCGAGAAGAAGACTCCGTCTGGCTGCTTGGCGAGCACCTGATCCGCGGTCCAGGTGGACGGCACCACGGTGACGCGGATGCCGCGCTGAGCCATCATCTCGGGAGTCATGGCCTTGATGCCCAGGTCCACTGCGACCACGTTCGCGATGGTCTCGACGCCCTCGGGCGGCTCCACCACGTATTCGTCGGGGATGGTGACCTCGTCCGCGAGGTGGGCTCCCGTCATCTGGTCGCCGGCTCGCACGCGCTCCACCAGCTCGGCGATGTCCACGCGAGCACCGCCGGGAGCGAGCGCGTCGCCGGAGAAGATCCCGGCGCGCATCACGCCCTCGCGCAGGATCCGCGTGAGCTGCCGGGTGTCGATGCCGGAGATGCCGACGATTCCCTGCGCCTCGAGGTCGTCGTCGAGAGTGCGCTGGGCGCGCCAGTTGGAGGACATGCGAGAGGGGTCACGCACCACGTAGCCCGCGACCCAGATCTGACGGGACTCGTTGTCCTCGTCGTTCACGCCGGTGTTGCCGATGTGCGGCGCCGTCATCACCACGATCTGGCGGTGGTAGCTCGGGTCCGTCAGCGTCTCCTGGTAGCCGGTCATGCCGGTGTTGAAGACGATCTCGCCCAGGGTCTGGCCAAGAGCGCCGTACGCGGCGCCCTCGAACGTGCGGCCATCCTCGAGGACGAGGATCGCAGGGATGCGGGTCACGCGGGGGCTCCTTCAGTGCTGTTCGATGGCGCGGTGTCGTGCTGGGTCAGTCGTGCATCGAAGTGTGTGGGCGTGCCGCGCAAGAACGTGGCGACGGCGCGGCCGGGCAGCTCGATGCCACCGAACGGGGAGTTGTTGGACCGGCTCGCGGTCGCAGCGGGGTTCACGGTCCATGCGGCCGCGGGATCCACCAACGTGACGTTCGCGGGCTCGCCCGGGGCGAGCGGGCGCCCGTGGGCGTCCTCATCGCGGCCGATGCGCGCTGGGGTTTCGCTCAGCACGCGGGCAACATCGCGCCAGGACAGCGCACCGGTGTCGACCATGGTCTTCTGGACGATACCCAGCGCGGTCTCCAGCCCGATCATGCCCATCGCGGCGGCGCCCCACTCGCAGTCCTTGTCCTCGTCCGGGTGCGGGGCGTGGTCGGTGGCGACGATGTCGATAGTGCCGTCCGCGAGGCCGGCCCGCAGTGCATCCACGTCCTGCTGGGTGCGCAGCGGCGGGTTGACCTTGAAGCGCGGGTCGTAGGAGCGCGCGCTCTCGTCGGTGAGCAGCAGGTGGTGCGGCATGACCTCGGCGGTGACGTCGATGCCGCGGACCTTCGCCCACCGGATGATCTCGACGGAACCCGCGGTCGACAGGTGGCAGATGTGCACGCGCGAGCCCACGTGGCCCGCGAGCAGCACGTCGCGCGCGATGATCGACTCCTCGGCGACCGACGGCCAGCCGGCGAGCCCCAGCTCCGCGGAGACCAGGCCCTCGTTCATCTGTGAACCTTCGGTGAGGCGTGGATCCTGTGCGTGCTGCGCCACCACTCCCCCGAAGGTCTTCACGTACTCGAGGGCGCGGCGCATCAGCAGCGGATCGTGCACGCACTTGCCGTCGTCGGAGAACACCCGCACTCGCGCGCGGCTGTTCGCCATCGCGGCCATCTCGGACAGCTGGGTGCCGCCCAGGCCCACGGTGACGGCCCCCACGGGGTACACGTCCACGAGGCCCACCTCGCGGCCGCGGCTCCACACCTGCTCGACCACTCCGGCGGTGTCCGCCGTGGGGGTGGTGTTCGCCATGGCGTGCACGGCGGTGAAGCCGCCGATGGCCGCCGAGCGCGACCCGGTGGCGATGGTCTCCGCGTCCTCGCGGCCGGGCTCGCGCAGGTGCGTGTGCAGGTCAACCAAACCGGGAAGGGCCACCAGGCCCGAACCGTCGATTCGCACCGCACCAGCGGGCGCATCGGCCGCAGACAATGAGGCGATGACGCCGCCGGCGAGGACCAGGTCCGCGGTGGTGTCGCCATAGAGGGACACGTTCTCGATCACGTGCGCACGAGCAGTCACTGGTGCGCCTCCTCTCCGGCAAGCAGCAGATACAGGGAGGCCATGCGCACGGCGACGCCGTTGCTGACCTGTTCGATGATGACCGATTGGGGCGAGTCTGCAGCCTCCGCGGAGATCTCCAGACCCCGGTTCATCGGTCCCGGGTGCAGCACGATCGCGTGGTCCGGCATGCGCCGCAGCCGGTCCCCATCGAGACCAAAGAGCCTGGTGTACTCCTCGGGGCTCGGGAAGAACCCCGATCCTCCGCCGGTCATTCTCTCACGCTGGACGCGCAGCATCATGATGGCGTCGATCTCGTGGTGGTCCAGCGCATCGTCGAGCGTGTAGTGCACGGAGATGTCTTCACGCTCCGTCATGCCGTAGGGCAACAGCGTGGGCGGGGCGACCACCACGACGTTCGCGCCCAGAGTCTTCAGCAGCGGGATGTTGGAGCCCGCCACGCGGGAGTGCAGGATGTCGCCCACGATCGCCACGGTGAGCCCGTCGAGCGCCTTGCCCGCAGGATCCGGGACGAGGTGGCGGCGCATGGTGAAGGTGTCGAGCAGCGCCTGCGTGGGGTGCTGATGCGTGCCGTCGCCGGCGTTCAAGACGGGGCCGTGCATCCATCCCGAGTGCGCGAGCCGCTCCGCAGCGCCGGACGCCCAATGCCGGATCACCACAGCATCGGCCCCCATGGCCTGCAGAGTCAGCGCGGTGTCCTTGAGCGACTCGCCCTTGGACAGGCTCGAGCCCTTGGCGGAGAAGTTGATGACGTCCGCGCTGAGGCGCTTGGCGGCGGCCTCGAAGCTGATGCGCGTGCGCGTGGAGTCCTCGAAGAACAGGTTGACCACCGTCTTGCCGCGCAGCGTGGGGAGCTTGCGCATCTCGCGCTCCTGCGTCGCGGCCATCTGGGCGGAGGTGTCGAGGATCTGAATGGCCTCCTCGCGGGACATGGAGCCGGTGCCGAGCAGGTGCCTCACGCGGTCTCCCCCGCTCCCGTGCGGCTCGATCCGGAGATCAGCACCTCGTCGGTCTCGTCGATCTCGCTGAGGTGGACGTGCACGCGCTCGGACTTGGACGTCGGCAGGTTCTTGCCCACGAAGTCGGCGCGGATCGGGAGTTCGCGGTGGCCGCGGTCCACCAGCACCGCGAGTTGGACCGCGCGGGGGCGTCCCAGGTCCTTCACGGCGTCCAGGGCAGCGCGGATGGTGCGGCCGGTGTGGAAGACGTCGTCGACCAGCACCACAGTGCGGTCGTCGATCCCCTCGGGCGGGAGCGTGGTCTCGCCGATGGGACGCGTGGGCTGGCGGTGGAGATCGTCCCGATACATGGTGATGTCGAGCGCGCCCGTGCGGGCGGCGGCATCGAACCCAAGCTCCACATCGCCGATGCGCTCGGCGAGCCTGTGCGCGAGCGGCACTCCGCGCGTGGGAATGCCCAGCAACACCAAGGATTCGTGACCCTCGTTACGTTCGAGGATCTCGTGGGCGATGCGCGTGAGGGCCCGGCCGATGTCGGGGGCGCCTAGAACGGTCCCAGTCATCTGGCGACCTCCTTCCCCGCCTCTCTGGACGGTCATTAAAGGATGGTGACAGTGGTGGAAAGCCTACCCCAGCGCGGAGGGCCCGGAACGTCAGTTGTCGACGTCGGGCCTATACATGCGTGGACGAGACCGGTTATGTCCGCCGCTGGCGTGGATCCGCCGTTCCAGTCGAAAGAACGCACGTGCCAGCAGCTGCGAGGATCCCGCCAAGTAGAAGTACAGCGGCAAGTCGTCGCCGACGTCCAGGACGTTCAGGATCGAGCCCGTGAGGAACCACAGGCCGGTCATGATGTCGTTGAGAATCGAGACCGCTTCCCAGCGGCGCTCGACATCGATCTGCTTGCGGCCCACTCGGATGCTGAGATCTCCCGCAGGCTCCATGAAGGCGCTGTGCTGGGAAGGGGTCTGCGTCGCCTGTCCGGATTCGGGCTCGCCGGATTCGGGCTCTTCGCGGTCCTGGGTCACCGTGGGTCGTCTCCCTCCGGAGCGTCGTCTCCGTCCATCTCCATAGTAGATTCGGCGGGCTCGGCTGTCTCGGCAGCTGCGGTTGGGGCGGTGCTGATAGCTGGTGCCTCGCGCGCGATGCGCCCCAGCACGCCGTTGATGAACCGCGGAGAGTCATCGGTGCTGAGGTCGCGCGCCAACTCGACGGCCTCATCGATCGCCACCGCCACCGAGACGTCGTCGTTGCTGAGGATCTCCCATGCGGCGATGCGCAGCAGGTTGCGGTCCACGGACGGCATGCGCTTCATGGGCCAGTCGGGGCTCGCGTCCGAGATGATGGACTCGAGCTCGCGCCAGCGCGACACCACGCCGCGCACGATCTCCGCAGAGTAGTCGGGCAGCGGGGTCTCGCGACCGGACTCCATGAGCCTCGCGGTGAGTGCGTCGCCGACGTTCATGCCGCGCTGCTCGGCCTCGAACAGGACGTCGAGGGCGCGCTTGCGGGCCTTGGTGCGGGCTGACACTAGTCGTTCACGCGACCGAGGTAATCGCCCGAGCTCGTGTTGACCTTGACCTTGGTGCCCTGCTCCAGGAACAGCGGGACCTGGATCTCTTTGCCGGTCTCGAGCGTGGCGGGCTTGGTGCCGCCGGAGGAACGGTCGCCCTGGAGGCCGGGTTCGGTGTAAGTGACTTCGAGCACCACCGATGCGGGCAGCTCAAGGAAGATGGGGTTGCCGTTGTGCGAGCCGATGGTCGCCTTCTGGCTCTCGAGCAGGTAGTCGGTCGCCTCGCCCATGACCGTCTCACTGACCGTGACCTGGTCGAACGTGTCGGGATCCATGAACACGTATCCGGTGCCGTCGCTGTAGAGGTACTGCATCTCACGGCGGTCCACGGTCTCGAACTCGACCTTGGTGCCGGCGTTGAAGGTCTTGTCGACGGTCTTGCCGGTCATCACGTTCTTCATCTTGGTGCGCACGAACGCGCCACCCTTGCCGGGCTTCACGTGCTGGAAGTCGATGATCGTCCAGAGGTTGCCGTCGAGGTTCAGCACGGAGCCGTTCTTGATGTCGTTCGAGGTCGCCACGGGTTGTCCTTAAGTTCGGTGCGTCGTCTGTGTACGTTTCCGCGCCGAGCGCGGAGGCCGTCGACGATTCTAGCCCAGTCGCCTCTAGTGCACTCTTGCGGCGATGGCCTCGAGGCCCAGCCGGTACGAGTCGGTGCCGAACCCCGCGATGGTGCCGGTCGCCACCCCAGAGATCACCGACGTCTGCCGGAAGTCCTCGCGCGCGTGCGGGTTGGTGAGGTGCACCTCGACGAGCGCCAGGCCCGCTGAGGACAGGAGCGCACAGGCGTCGCGCAGCGCGTACGAGTAATGGGTGAAGGCGGCGGGGTTGAGGACGACGGACCAGCCGCTATCGACGGCCTCGTGCATCCAGCCCACCATCGTGGCCTCGTCGTCGCTCTGACGCACCACGGCCTCGAGCCCCAGTTCGCTCCCCCACTGCATGCACAGCGCGGCCAACTCGTCGTGCGTGGTGGTGCCGTACTTCTCGGGCTCGCGCGTGCCGAGCCGGGAGAGGTTGGGGCCGTTGGCGATCAGGACGGTCGTCATGGTCACAGCGTAGCGATGCCCGCTACGTCAACGGCCGATGGCGTCGTAGGCCCCGGCCAACAGCGCCGGATCGGGGCCTTCGAGTCGGACAGGGTTGCCGATGCCCTGGAGGATCACGAACCGCAGCATGTCACCGCGGGTCTTCTTGTCACGCTTCATCGCCGTGAGCAGCGCGTCCCACCGGTTGCCGGGATACGTCACCGGCAGCCCGAGCCCGGTGAGGATGCTGCGGTGCCGGTCCACGGCCTCGTCGTCGAGCTTGCCCGCGAGACGCGCGAGTTCTGCGACGAACACCATGCCCACCGACACCGCGGCACCGTGACGCCACTGGTAGCGCTCCGTGTACTCGATGGCGTGCCCGAAAGTGTGGCCGTAGTTCAGAATCTCCCGCAGGTGCGATTCCTTGAGGTCCGCCGCCACCACGTCAGCCTTGACCCCGATTTTCCGTGCGATGAGCTCCTCGAGCACCGTCATTGCATGCTCGTCGAGCTCGGGCGCGATCAGCGCTGCGGTCTCCCGCTCGACGATGTCGAGGATCTCGGTGTCGCGGATGAAGCCACCCTTGACCACCTCGGCGAGGCCCGCCACGCGGTCATTCGCGGGCAGTGTCTGCAAGAAGTCGGTGTCGCACCACACGGCCGTCGGCTCGTGGAACGAGCCCACAAGGTTCTTGCCCTCGGTGGTGTTGATGCCAGTCTTGCCGCCCACCGCTGCGTCGACCATCGCGAGCACCGTCGTGGGGATCTGCACCACGGCTACGCCGCGCAGCCAGGTCGCGGCCACGAAGCCCGCGAGGTCGGTCACCGCTCCCCCGCCCAGGCCCATCACCACGTCGGAGCGTGTGAAGTCGGAACTCCCGAGCACCCGCCAGCAGAACGCGGCGACCTCGGCGGTTTTGCCCTCCTCGGCATCGGGCACCTCGGCGAGCACCGGGGTGCGTCCACTTGCCTCGACGAGGCCCCGCAGTTCGTCGGCCTTGGCCCGCAGCGGTGCTGAGTGAACGATAAGCACGCGGGAAGCGGTGCCGGGCAGCGCGTCGACGGCGGACGGCAGCAGCCCGCGACCCACCGTGACGTCATACGGTGCGGAGGTGGCGACGGTAATGACTGCGGTCAACGGTGGTCCTCCAGCTCGGCGATGGCGCGGGCGACGTGGTCGGGGTTCAGCTCGTCGGTCAGGACCGTCGCCGTGGCCAGTCGCTCATAAATGGGACGGCGCGCCTCCATGAGCGCCTTCCACTGCTGCCGCGGGTTGCTGTTGAGCAACGGGCGCGCGCGGTTGAGGCCTACCCGCGGTGCTGCCTTCGCCAGAGACACGTCGAGGAAGACGATCTGAGCGCCGCTAGCCGCGTGGGACTCGAGGAGTTCCTGGGTGTCGGGGTCGAGAACCGCACCACCGCCCAGGGACAGCACGCCGTCGTGTTCCGCGAGGGCTGTGGCCACGGCTTCTTTCTCGAATGCGCGGAACGCGGCCTCGCCGTCATCGAAGAAGATGTCGGGGATGGACTTGCCCGCCCGCTCCGCCACGTCCACATCAGTATCCCGCCAAGCAATCCCGAGGGTGCGGCCCAGCCGCTTACCCACCGAGGACTTGCCCGACCCGGGCGGGCCGATGAGGACTATTCGCGGAGAAGTCATCACCGCAGGTGCTCGGGGATCGCGGCCTGGTAGCTCTCGATGTTGCGGCGCACCTCGCCCACGGAGTCGCCGCCGAACTTCTCGAGCAGCGCATCGGCCAGAGTCAGCGCTACCATCGCCTGCGCAACTACTGCCGCGGGTGCGACCGCGCACACGTCGCTGCGCTGGTGGATGGCCTTGGCGGCCTCGCCGGACTCGGTGTCGATCGTGTCGAGCGCGCGCGGCACGGTGCTGATGGGCTTCATCGCGGCGCTGACGCGCAGCGGCTCGCCATTGGTCATGCCGCCCTCAAGCCCGCCAGCGCGGTTGGTGCGGCGGGTGACGCCGCCGTCGCTGTACTCGATCTCGTCGTGGGCCTGGGATCCGCGGCGTGCCGCCGTGCGGAAGCCGTCGCCTACCTCGACGCCTTTGATGGCCTGAATGCCCATGAGCGCTCCCGCGAGGCGAGAGTCGAGCCGCCGGTCCCAGTGGACGTGGCTGCCGAGTCCCACGGGGACGCCGTAGGCCACGACCTCCACCACGCCGCCGAGGGTGTCGCCGTCGCTCTGGCACTGGTCGATCTCGGCGACCATGCGCGCCGAGGTCTCCGCGTGGAAGCAGCGAATGGGGTCCTCGTCGAGCTGCGGAGTCGCGTCGGCCGGGGGCAGCGGGGCGTCCTCCGGAACACTGATCGGGCCCACCTGGGTGGTGTGAGCGACGAGCTTGATGCCAGCGGCCTGATCAAGAAACTTCTCGGCGACCAGTCCCAGCGCGACGCGCGCGGCGGTCTCACGGGCCGATGCGCGCTCGAGTACCGGTCGCGCGTCGTCGAAGTCGTACTTGGTCATGCCCACCAGGTCGGCGTGTCCCGGACGGGGCCGGGTGAGCGCGGCGGCGCGGGCGCCGGTGAGCTCGCTCGGGTCCACGGGGTCCGGGCTCATCACCGTCTCCCACTTGGGCCACTCCGTGTTGCCCACCTGGATCGCGACGGGGCCGCCCTGCGAGACGCCGTGGCGGACGCCACCCAACAGCGACACCTGGTCCTTCTCGAACGACATGCGCGCGCCTCGCCCGTAGCCGAGGCGGCGTCGCGCCAGCGCGTCCTGAACATCAGCGCTGGTGAACTCCACCCCCGCCGGCAAACCCTCGAGTGTGCCGACCAGAGCCGGTCCGTGCGATTCGCCTGCAGTGAGCCATCTGAGCATGGCGTTCATTCTGCCAGAGGTAGCACGGCCGACCCTCACACTTAGCGAGACGTCGATGGGGCCGGTCGTCAAGCCCGGCCCCCATCGTCAGTAGGGGTCGACTACTCGCCGCCGTCGCCGCCGCCACCCGAGCCAGCGATCTCCTCGAATGGGGAGCCGCTGCCCAGACTGGCCGGCTCAAGTTGCTCCTCGTCCACGATCGTGGCATCGGGGTTGAGCATATAGGCGTATCCGCTCACCGCAAGAGTGACGTCTCCGTCGTCAGGATCGGAGACACCCTCGATCGGTGCCGAATCGGACTGCCGAGCCAGCAACTCCGCACCAAACACCTGGAACAAGGCGTCGTCGGGCTGAGACATCAGAGTGAAGAACTCAAGCATCTCTGACGGCGCACCTACCACCTCGATCGAGAGAGGAACTCCGACAATGCCTGACGCGACAGGGCCCGATTCTCCCGACTGGGTCACCACCGGTGAGTACTCTTCTTCGTCGCCAGTGTGAATTGGCCCCACCTGGAAGAGCGACGCCACCTGCGCCGACGGCAGCGCTGCAGAATCCTGCTCCCACCCGTCGATCTCGACGATCGGCGCTTGTTCGAAAGCTGTGATTCCGACACCCGAGTCATTCACAGCATCGTCAAGCCGTAGCCGGAAACCGGCCATGTCCCACACATTAGGTGCGTTCAACGCGATCGCCTCGGTGACAACCGGTGCATCCTCGAGCTCGTTCGCATAGTTGTCGATGCTCGCCGACGACTGTTCGATCATGTCGATGTTTGTACGAACCTCGTCGGCCTCCTGGCCGATCGCGCCAGTGTCGTCGACCTGGGGCTTGATCGCTAGGAACCATCCCAACGCCGCCAGGATAAGAATCAGGACAATCGTGATGGCGACAATCGGAGCGTACTTGGAACTCAACATGTCAGCCCTCCCCAGC
This sequence comes from Demequina ureilytica, assembly GCF_048553575.1. Classification (NCBI taxonomy): domain Bacteria; kingdom Bacillati; phylum Actinomycetota; class Actinomycetes; order Micrococcales; family Demequinaceae; genus Demequina; species Demequina ureilytica. The sequence continues at coordinate 349,987 of NZ_JBLZIE010000003.1, forward strand.
TTCTTCGGTCGGTACTGGTGTCGGCTCCGGCGAAGGTGTAGTATTCGGCTCCTCTTCTGCGGCGCTGTCGGCCGCTACGCTGAAGGCATCGACCCCCGTTATTCCGTCGCTAGGAACCAGGCGGCCCGTTAGGCGTAGGTCAGTGACGAGCCCCTCGCCCTCCAACTGCCAGAACGATACGGCGCCATCAGCGGAGTATTGCTCGATCGAACCTCGGACCTTCGCGATTCCCGGCACCTCCTCGAGACGCGCGATCAGCGCCGTCGCATCGGCATACGACTCGGCACGCGCGACGAAGTTCAACGCACCGACGCCGCCACCGTAGAACCCCTCCTGAGTTGAGCCCATTCCAAGGGCGCTGGGCCCGTTTATGGTGATGCTGTCAAAACTGGTCTCGTTGTTGTGAGTGGCCAGCACGGCGGCGGCCAGTTGCTCGTAGTCCATCTCGCCGACAGCAACCTGAGCCAACGCGTACTCCTGCTGCTCTCGCAACACGTACTCGGAGTACACAGACACCTTCGAGTCTCTATCCTCAAGCGCAAGTGTCTGTTCGCGCCGGGTATCCTCCAGATCGTTCTGAGCCATCTGCTTGGCGCCCAATGCCAGAACATAGCCGGCGACTATTAAGGCGATAGCGATCAATACCGCAAACAGCGCAGTGAACTGAACGGCCCGCATCTGCCGCTTCTCGGCGAACTCACGAGGCAGCAGATTTACCTGCGGTAGCCCGGGGCTCCCGACCTTCTTGGCGGTTTCGTTCACGACGCACCTCCCATCGCGAGCCCGACCACGGTGGCAAGTTCCGCCTCTCGTCCTGTCACGCTCGCGGCGTCAACCTTCTTGCCGATCGCGGCCCCCGCAAAGGGGTCGCCTATCATCACCGGCAGCCGTGTCGCGCTCGAGAGCGCCTGTCCGAAACCACTGAGGTACGCACCGCCACCGGTGAGCACTATCCTCTCGGCGCCGGCACCCGGATTCGAGCTCGCGAAGTACACGAGGGTATTGCGAATGGAGTCAACCAGCGGGCCCATGACGTGCGCGACAGCATCGGCGACTGGGCGCTGCTCGGGGCTCACGTTGGTGTTCATTCCGATCTGGCGCTTCAGCGCCTCGGCGTCCACGGATGTGCCCTTGAATGCACTCGAGATCGCCTTCGTGGCATCGAGGCCCCCTTGCGGTAGCACGCGCACCAAGCGCGGGCGACCTTGCTGGGATATAACGACCTTGGTGGAAGCGGCACCGACGTCAACGAGCGCGACGTTGGCGTTCATTAGTTCCCCGCGGCAACCAGAACGCCACAGTGCGAATGCGGAGTGGTCCACGTGCGAAAGCCCCACACCGGTTCCCTCCATCGCAGCGATGACACCACGCACGAGTTCGCGCGGTGATGCCACCAGCAGTCCCCGCAGCATCGGGCCCCCCTGTCCCTCAAGGTCCTGGGTCGGGTAGAAGTCGAGCAAAGCGTCATCAATCGACATCGGCAGAGAGTCTTGAACGTGGAAAGCCAGGGATTCCCGCACCTTGTCGATGGACTGGGCCGGCACGTCGACCTCACGCACCACCACGCTCGGGTGACCGACCGCAATGGTCGCCTTCTTCGCGCTGACCTTGGCCGCGTTCACAGCCTCCTTGACCACGGATGCGAAGGTACCCGGCTCCTCGATCGCGCCGTCGCGCACCACTCCTACCGGAATGGGTCGTTCAGCATAGGCAGTCAGCGTGGAACCGTCCCTTGGGTCGCTCCCCCCACGCATCTCAACCTCGGCGACGCGCACAGTTGTTGCACCTACATCGATCGCTATCGATCTTGTGGCCACGGTCCCACCTCCCTCATTCGTCCACGTGGCCTATCGGCACGCGTTCCACTTTGCTCAAGCCTCATGTGAGACCCACCACGTTTAGGTACCAGCGGGCTACCGGCTCTCCGACCACCACGCCCGTCCACGCCCCCAAGAACATCCAGGGGCCGAACGGAATTGACACTCCGTGTCTGCGGCGCTGCAGGGCCATCGCAGCAATACCGACAACTGAGCCCCAAAAGAAGGCGGCGAAGCCACCTACCGCGAGTTGCTCCCAGCCGAATGTCCCGAGAATCGCCCCAAGCACTGGAGCTAGCTTGACGTCCCCAAAACCCATTCCCTTCGGATATGCAAGGAAGGCGACCAGGTAGAAAAGGCCGAACGCTCCCGCCCCGATTGCGGCGCGCGATAGAGTCCAAGCGTCGCCCGCGCCGATGACCACGGCAGCAATACTCGCCAACGACAAGATTGCGAAAGGCGCGAGGATACGGTCCGGCAGACGCCGTGTCTCGAAGTCCACTGCACTCAACACGATGGTGAAGAAGGCAAGCACCAGCAACAACGGCAGTACCCATGCCAGACCCACCACCGCGCCGATCACTCCGAACACTATCGCCGTCGCCGCTTCGATCACGGGATAGCGCCCGCTGATGGGCGCCCCGCAGTCGGCACACTGACCGCGCAACCACAGCCAACCGAATACGGGCACATTGTGTCTGGCGCGCACACGTGCTCCACACGCCGGGCACTCGCTCGGCGGCGACACGACAGATTCGCCGCGCGGTACGCGATAGATCACCACGTTCGCAAAGGAGCCCACCGCAAGGCCAACCAGCGCTACGAAAAGCGCTAGAACCGAATCCATCCTCGCGTCAGCCGTGCAGGTCGTAGCGCTCGGACAAACGCATACTGGCTGCGTCGTCGAGGTCCGGGTCTGCGGTCACCAATGACGGCACGGGCATCTGATTCATCTTGAGGTTGAACGAGTTGTGAATATTGACGTCTCCCGCGTAGATCTGCCCGGTCCACGGGTCGGAGTTGTTGTCGAGACCCGTGTTCCAGTTGAAGCGGCACGGTGTATACGCCATCAAGTTGACGTCGTACATCTTGAACTTGTCGATCGAGATGTCCGGCGCAGGTGAGGAACACACGGGCGTCAACTGAGAACCCGTCGGTTGCCACGAGACGTTTGGAGAGTCTGAGGGGACGATCCAGAACACGTCGCGAGATGTACCCGGAGTGTCCGACCGAAAGAACAAGCCCGCCCCGGCCGTGAACCCCGTCTCTGATACGAGCGCTAGATTGCCCGGCAGCACAAGTTCCTTCTGACCGTAACTCACCTGACCACCGCAACCCTCGAAGATGAGCAGGCGGCCATGCGTGGTCCACGAACCGTTCTCGATCACATCCTCGACCTGATCAGCCGAACACACCCCATTGAGCGGTTCGACAGTCCAACCCGCGCCCTCCCATCTGCTGATGTCTTCGGCGTTCATGGTCAGCATCGGCATTTGTTCACGCGGCGGGGGCTGAATACCACCTGGATACCCCACCGCTGGAGGGAACACATCCGCCGGTGACGGCGTACCTGGAGCGCTCGTGGGTGTATCAGACAGCGGTGGTCCTCCCCCGACAGAGATGCCCGGGTCCACGGTTCCTCCCGCTCGTGCATCACCATCAATGCGATTTGATCCGCCACTTCCCGTAATGTCGCCGGTAACCGTGTACGCGTCTTGGCCAATCTCGCTCTTGTTGAGCAGGATGTCGCCCCCTGCGTAGGCGCTGCCCCCAATTTCAGCCTGATTCAGCAACTTTATGTCACCGGTCCGAGCGAGTATTGAACCAGCAATCCCGCCGCCTTGTGATATCCGGCCTTCGGAGTAGACCCCACCGTTCGTAAGTGCGGCGCCATCGATACGGGCCGTGGACTGCGTCATGAAGATCCCGTTGTCCGACGCGTTTGCGCCGTTTGCGTTAGATGCGGCATAGACATCGCCGTGGATCACCGCCTGAGAACTCACCGACACCTTGCCGGACGCCCAAACCGAGCTATCCACGATGCATGTGTTCTCGATCACAACGTCCCCGTGTGCAGCGTAAATCGAGCCGGCCGCCCCGGCCTGCGTCTCGCACGTGATGCCGCCATTGGAGTACACATTTGCGTCAGGGATCGGATTCCCATCCTCGTCCAGAGCCCCACTGTGCTCGAGCTGTGAGTTGTTCGTGATCCAGGTGTTGCCCTCAGAGAAGATGGCCTTATCGAGAAACACCTCCGGTGGCGTCGGCAATAGGATCGCTCCTACCGTCTTGGATACGCCGCCCTCCTCACCCAAGAGAATGGGGGCCGTCGTTGCAGTTGACTCCACCGCGAGCTTCAGAGCCAGATCACCGTCGACCGGACAACCGACTTCCATCGTTACACCGCCACGGTCAACGGTGTAGGTCGTTGTGACGGCGACATCATCGTTGTTGATGACGTAGGTGCCGCCACAGACACCCGAAAGCTGTCGGTAGGTGCGGCCCTCGAGCTGGCCCAGAACTATGTCGATTCCCGCGTCCGCACTTGCGCGAGCACGCATGTCAACTCTGGTTTCGAGAGTCTTGCCCGTATTGAACATCGTCACAGAAGCCACGGTGGTCATGACCACAGCCCCTACCAGCATGATTCCCAACACTGTCACCATGGCCGCGCCCTCATCGCGAGGACCACTCTTGTGCCGACGGACGCTGTTCGTCCACGCGTACATCTCCATGCTCCTCACTAGTCGCACCCCACTACCGTGCTGCCCTGAGGCCTAAGCGCCACGGACTTCTGAAACTCGATCGGCGAACGTCCCTCTAACGTCTCAGCGTCCATATGGATCGACACATAGGACGGAGCGACAATCTCTTGATCCACGGGACCGAATACCGGGCTGCCTCCAACCTGACCGACTCCGTCACGCACGATCTCCCACGAACTCGCCAATGCGTCCAGTGAGGAAGTGTCTACGGCAGCAAGCACAGGGGCTGTCTGGTTACTGTCGGGCCTGGCAGTCCTGCGAAGCGCATCCGAATCCGCGTCATAGTAGAAGCCGGTACACAATGTAGAAGTGTCACCCGAGGCCGTGGCGATCCGTGTCTGCATCACCAATAAACGGCCACCATGATCCACTACTGCCCAGTGAGCGTTCCGGAGGTCACGCTCGAGCTCTCGAAACGTGAGCTGAGCGGTGTTGTTCGCGTCGGTGATCGCACGGACATCACGTTGTACAGTCAGCATCTGGATGAACACGGTCGCAGCTATTCCCATGATCACGATCAGCAATAGCGAATACACGATGAGCTCGACGAGTGTCAAGCCAGTTTCTTGGCCCCCGCGGGCCTCGCGGAAATTCTTCCTCATGGCTCAAACTTCACGAAGACATCGCTGGCGATTTCCACGACGGGATCTGGATAGCCCGGTTGCGTCGTGGTGACCTCAACCGTCACTCTTGCCAATCGTGGCTGCTCGTGAGGATCACCGGACTGAGCACAATTCTCAAGGTCGCCAGTCACCTGCAAGGACACTCCACGCCCGTCCGTCGTGCTTGACGCGGGTTCCACCACGCTAGCCATCACGGCACAATCCCCGGTGACCGCTGCCGAGCGCGCTTGTTCGATTCGCTCTGTCGCAAGCTCGGTCGCCGTGGCGCGCGTGGCATTGGCGGCCACCGTCTCCACCGCGCGGATCAGAAGCGACAAAATAGCAAGCAACAGGACGGCTAGTACAAGCATCGAGATCATTATCTCGGTGAGACCAAACCCTGCGTCGTCTCGCTGACCTTGCATGCCGCTCACCGCCCCTCGTTGTCTCAGCCTAGTTCTAACCCTGCTGCCTGCCCATCTGGGGGTGTGGGGCCCGCACATTAGCGCAGGCCCCACACCGCAACGTGCCAGAGGGTCTAGGTGGCCGGGGTGGTCGTGGTGTCCTCGTCGAGGTTCCCGTCCTGATCGATGCAGTAGGCGCCGACGTCGCCGCCGGTCACCGAGCCGCACAGTTCGAACGTTTCGTTGGTGATCGTAACTTCATCGTCGATGGAGACATCGGGCGACTCGTTGAAGTCAGCGATGTTGACAGGGCTCACGCCCGGGTTCTCGACAAGTTCTGTCGCCACGGCGATCTGGGCGTTCTTCAGGTCAGACTGAAGTGCTGAGTCCTTGGCCTTGGCCTGCTGGTTCAGGTACAGCGGGATCGCAATCGCGGCAAGGATGCCGATGATGATAATGACGACAAGCAGCTCGACGAGGGTGAAGCCGCCCTCGTTCTCGCGCTCCTCGAGTCGCTTCTGGATACGAGCAATCATGGTGATGCCTTTCGGTTATTGTTTTTCTTCTTCGCTACCGTGTGACGGGCGTCTCACGGTCAGGGTCGCGCCCAAGACTTGGTAGCCCGGCAATCGCCCGGGCGCGCGGCCACATCTATAGAATTGTCGCGGAATGGCAGTTTATCCGATCATGTCGAAAACCTTGAAGATCGGCATATAGAGTGCAATTACCATTGCACCGATCATGCCCCCCAGCACTGCGATCATGATCGGCTCAATGAGTGAGGTCAATTGCTCTGTGGTGGATTCCACTTCTTGATCGTAGAAATCAGCAATCTTGTCCAACATTTCGTCCAACGCGCCCGTGTCCTCGCCCACCGCGATCATCTGCACGACCATGGGTGGGAACACCGCGTGCTGTGCCAACGGCCGCGCAAGAGACTCTCCCTTGCGCACCGACTGCGACACGGCTCGAGTAGCGTCCTCGATGACGATGTTTCCTGAGGCCTGGCCCACGATGTCAAGTGCCTGAAGAATCGGTACGCCCGAGCGAATCATCGACCCGAAGTTACGAGAGAATCGAGCGACCGCAATCTTCTGGACGAGCTGCCCGAATACTGGAGCTTTCAACGTAGCGGGCTGATACTTCCTCCGAACGTGCTCCTTGTGCTTATTTTTTCCCCACCACACGGAGAAGGCGATGATGCCAATGACGATCGGGACAACCCCCACCTTGAGGATGTCCGACATGTAGACCAACATCTGAGTGGCGAATGGGAGCTCCCCGCCCAAACCGTCAAACATCTCGGCGAACACCGGAACGATGAAGATCAGCATGGCCGCAGTCGCAAGGATCGCAATGAAGAACACTACGACGGGATATGTCATGGCCGACTTAATCTTGCCGCGGAGCTTGACCTCGTTCTCGAAATTCTGCGCAATGGAGACCAGCACTTCGTCGAGGAATCCACCCACCTCTCCAGCCTTCACCATATTGATCATGATGGGTGGGAAGGTTCGCGGGTGACGGCTCAGCGCCCGGGAGAAAGATTGGCCGGTCTCGACGTCCCCACGGACCTCCGCGACGACCTTTTGCAGGGGCTTGCTTTCCGTCTGCTCCGCAAGAATCGACAGCGCGCGCAGAAGCGACAGGCCAGCCGAGATCATTGTTGCGAGCTGACGCGACAGGATCGCGATGTCCTTGAGGGTGATCTTCTCCCCCAGGCCGGGAATGCTGAGTTCCGCGTTGAGGCCCTTGCCTCCAGACTCACTCACAGATAGCGGTGTGAGACCCTTCTCGCGAAGGCGGCTAGCCACGGCGGAACTCGACGGCGCCTCCATGGTTGCCTTGTGCTCCTTGCCCTGGGTGTCCCGGGCGGTGAACTCGAACTGCTTGGTCGCGGTGGCCATCGCTGCGTTCTCCTAGCGTCGCTCGGGGGCGGCGCGCCCACAGAGTCGGTTGAATTCCTCAAGGGAGTGGCACATCTCGACTGCATCCTCGTACTCCACCGTCCCGTCCTTGACGAGCTTGGCGAGGTGCTGGTCCATCGACTGCATGCCCAGCGAGGCGCCGGCCTGCATGGCCGTGTGAATCTGGTGCGTCTTGCCTTCACGGATCAGGTTGCGAATGCCCGGGGTGGCGACCAGCACCTCTACGGCCACGGCGCGCCCCGGTGTGCCCGCGCGCGGGAGCAGCGTCTGGCACAGCACTCCCTGGATCGCCGTGGCCAGCTGCGTACGGATCTGACCCTGCTGCTCCGAGGGGAACACGTCGATCACGCGGTCAATGGTCTGCGCCGCGTCCTGGGTGTGGAGCGTGGCGAACACAAGGTGGCCGGTCTCCGCTGCGGTGAGAGCTACCTGGATAGTCTCCAGGTCGCGCATCTCACCAATAAGGATGATGTCAGGGTCCTGTCGCAGCACGTGCTTGAGCGCGCGCTGGAATGACTTGGTGTCGGACCCGACCTCGCGCTGATTCACCAGGCTGCGCTTGTGACGGTGAAGGAACTCGATGGGGTCCTCGACCGTCATGATGTGGTCGCTGCGCGAGCGGTTCGCGAGGTCGACCAGCGAAGCCAGCGTGGTCGACTTGCCGGATCCCGTGGGTCCCGTCACCAGCACCAGGCCACGCGACAAAGTCGCGAAGTTCGAGACCGCCTGCGGGATGCCCAACGCCTCGAGTGGCTTGATCTCGTAAGGGATCACGCGGAAGGCGGCGCCGACGGACTCTCGCTGCTTGTAGATGTTGACGCGGAACCGCGCCTCTCCCACCAGCGCGTAGGAGAAGTCGAGTTCGAGTTCCTCCTCGAACTTCTCCCGCTGGGCCTGGGTGAGGATCTGGTAGAGCGAACGCTGAAGGTCGTCCTTCATCAACTTGGGGAAGCCCTCGAGCGGCGTAAGGCTGCCGTCGACGCGCACCATCGGCGGAGCGCCGGTGGTCACGTGGAGGTCCGAGGCGCCGACCTTGAGCATGCCGCGGAGGGCCGCAGAGATGTCCAGGTCGTTCTCGTGCGCCTCTTGGCTCATGCCGATGCGGCCCGAGCCTGCGGGCTGGCTCTGGCGCGGTGACCCAGGTGCTGCGGGCGGTGCCGATCGGGGACGCTGCGGAGGCTGTTGTCCTGGGCTCATCGGCTGGCCTGGGCTCATGGGCTGGCGCTGCGGGGTCGGTCCACCCTGGGGCGCCGGCTGGCGCTGCACGGGTGGCTGTCCTGGCTGTCCAGGTTGCATGGGAGGCGCAGCCTGCGGCTGCGGACCACCCGATACGGGGACCTGTCCCGACACGGGACGATGCGGCGGCGCAAGAGGCGGCGCCGTGCGCGCGCTCGGCAGCGCCTCGTCAAAGTGGTTCTGGGGCACGGCGAGGTTCTGAGGTACAGCGGGGTTCTGCGGCATGGCCGGCGGGCGCGCCGGCGTGCCCGGGCCCTGGGGAGGACGTGAGGCGGCAGAAGGCGTCGCCTGCGGCGGGCTCGCCGGCGAGGCGCTCGGCCGCTGCGGCTGCTGCGGCGGCGTGTCCTCAGGCATGAACGACGTCATCTTCACTTCCCCTCATACCGGACGCCAAGGCGCCGGCTTTCTGACGTACCAGCCATATCGGCGCGAATACCCGTGAACTCAAGCGAAGCTCCGTTACTTAACAACACGAAGCAACTCCTCAACTGAGGTGGTGCCGTCGAGCACCTTGGCCCACCCGTCCATCAGCAGGCTCTCCATGCCGCGGGCACGTGCCGTGCGGTTGATCTCGGCAGAGGACGCGCGTGCGACGGCGAGCCGCTCGATGTCTTCGTCCACCACCATGACCTCGTGCAGCGCCAAGCGGCCGCGGTAGCCGGTGTTGGAGCAGCGCTGGCAACCCTCTGGACGGTAAACCACAGGCGGCGGGGTGCCGGGCACCCACTCGACGCTCGTCGGGATCTCCGCCTCATCCATCTGATACTCGACCGCGCAGTTGCCGCACAGGCGGCGCGCGAGCCGCTGCGCCACCACGCAGTCGATCGCAGAGCCGACGAGGAAGGGCTCGATGCCCATCTCGACGAGTCGGGTCAGCGCGGAGGGAGCGTCGTTGGTGTGCAGGGTCGAGAGCACGAGGTGACCGGTGAGCGCGGCCTCGATGGCGATCTGCGCCGTCTCGTGGTCGCGGATCTCACCGACGAGCACCACGTCCGGGTCCGCACGCAGGATGGACCGCAGGGCTGAGGCGAACGTCAGCCCGGCCTTGGGGTTCACCTGCACCTGGTTGATGCCCGGGATCCGGTACTCGACCGGGTCCTCGACCGTGATGACGTTGATCTCCGGGCGGGTGATCTGGTTGAGCGTCGCGTACAGCGTGGTGGACTTACCCGAGCCGGTGGGCCCCGTGACCAGAATCATGCCGTAGGGCTTGCGGAACGTCCGCGAGTAAGCCTCGTAGTTCTTCTCACGGATGCCAAGGTCCTCGAGGTCGAGCGTCGCCGTCGAGTTGTCGAGAATACGCATGACGACCTTCTCGCCCCACACCGTGGGCAGGGTCGCCACACGCAGGTCGATCTTGCGGCCCTGGTGGTTCACGGACAGGCGGCCGTCCTGAGGCTTGCGGCGCTCGGCGATGTCGATGTCGGACATGATCTTCAGGCGGCTGGTCACGCCGTTGGCGATGGCCTTCGACGCGTGCTGCATCTCGTGGAGCACGCCGTCGATCCGGTAGCGGACACGCAGGTCCTTCTCCGTCGGCTCGATGTGGATGTCAGAGGCGCGGTCCTGCACGGCCTGGCTGATGAGCAGGTTTACGAACCGCACGATGGGGGCGTCGTCCTCGGACGCACCGCTCAGGTTCTCTTCGTCGAGGTTGACTTCGCCCTCGGACAGCTCCTCCTGGAGGTCCTCGAGCTCGGCGTCCGACCGGCAGTAGCGGTCGATCGCGCCAAGCACGTCGTCGTGCGCCGCGACCACGGGGGTGACGGACATGCCGGTGATGGTGCGGAAGTCGTCGACCGCGACCACGTTGCCGGGGTTGGACATCGCGACGCGCAGCACACCATCGTCGATGCCGATCGGCAGGGCGTTGTGGCGGCGGCACACGGCGGCCGGCACCATCGCCACGGCCGCGCGGTCCACCGCCACCTCGCCGAGCTCGACGAAGTCCATGCCCACTTGGTTGGCCAGCGCGCGCACGAGCTGACCCTCAGAGATCATGCCGAGCTCAACAAGGGTGCGGCCAAGCGACTGGCCGCGTGCCTGCTGCTCGTCGATGCCGTCCAGCAACTGTTCTTCAGTCAGGACGCCCTCTTCGAGCAGGATCGCTCCAAGCTGCTTCACGAAACTCCCTCAGATCCCTCAGCGGATGATGCGCTGTGCGCAAACTAACATCGGCAAGGGCGTGAGGGCATATCCGTGTTACACATATCACTCAGGGCGGGTCGAGGCTGCTAGACCACCTGATCCAAGGCTGCTGACATCGATGCCAGCGGAGCCTCCCGGCCGGTCATCAGCCGCACCTGCTCGCCGGCCTGGTGAAGCAGCATCCGGGTGCCGCGGACGAAGGTTCCGCCCGCCCGCTCCCAGGACAATCCGAGGGGTGTGTCCAACGGCGAGTACACGGCATCGAGCAGAACCGCGCCGTCCAAAACCGTTGACTCGGTGAGCGATGTCGCCAAGCCTGCACCCGCATCGGCCGGGACCGTGGAGACGACCGCGCTGGCGCGCGCCAGGTAGTGCGGCGCGTCCTCGAAGGAGACGAACCGCGGCTCCACGCCCATCTTGGTGGCCGCGCGCATCAACGCGCCGGCGCGCGCCCGCGACCGGACCACGACGATGGGCTTTGTCACGCCCAGTCGGCCGAGCGCTGCCAGCGCCGAGGTGGCCGTCGCTCCCCCGCCCACGACGACCCCCGCATCGGCCTGCTGGACGCCGCCCTCGCGCAGGGCGGCCACGATGCCGTGCACGTCGGTGTTGGCTCCCACCAGCTGGCGGCCCTCGGCGACGGGCTGCACGAGCACGGTGTTGATGGCGCCCACGAGCTTGGCCATGGGCTCGATGAAGTCCACGAGCGGCAGCGCCGCGACCTTGAGCGGCATGGTGAGCGACAGGCCCGCCCATTCGCCGGTCAACGCGTCGATGAACGCCGGCAGCGACTCCTCGGTCACGTCGTGGGCGTCGTACTCCCACTCCAGGCCCAGGGCGTCGTACGCGGCGCGGTGCAGCACCGGGGACAGTGAGTGCTCGATCGGATGACCGAGCACGCCGGCACGGCGCGCCTCGCTAGTCCGTGGCACCTTCCCCGTCCTCGGAGGCGGCGGCCTGCTCCTGGGCCCATTCACGCAGCACCGCGACGTTCTCCTGGTGCTCGGCGAAGTCCTCCGCATACCGGGTCTCGCCGGTGTTGGTGTTGACCGTCACGAAGAACAGGTAGTCGTGCTGCGCCGGATCGGCGGCAGCCGCGATGGCAGCCTCGCCGGGCGCGGCGATCGGGCCGGGAGGCAGGCCGGTGTACTGGTACGTGTTGTACGGGTCATCGATGGCCCGTTCCTCGTCGGACGTGAACACGCCGTCCGACGGGCTGATGTACTTCACCGTCGAGTCCATCTCGAGTCGCATGTCGATCTCGAGACGGTTGTAGATCACGCCGGCGACCAACGGCCGGTCCTCGTCGAGACGCGCCTCGCGCTCGATGATGGAGGCCACCGTGAGCACCTCGAGGCGATCCTCGGGGGCCACACCATTGCGGTCCAGCACCTGGACAGTCGTCTCGATCATCTCCGCAAGGATGTCTGCGGGCTGAGCGTCTGGCGTAAACGTGTACGTCGCCGGGAACAGCCATCCCTCGAGGTTCCCGTCCGCCTGCTCGGGCAAGCCCAGCGCCTCCGTGTCCTGCGCGACCTCTTCGATCTCCTCTTCCGAGTAGTCCGTGAGGTTGGCGATGGACTGGAAGTAGGCCTCGACTCGGCGGCCCTCAGGGATCGTGATGGTGAGCTCGTTCTTGTTGCCCGGGTCCAGCAGGGCGGTGAGCGCGAACTCGGCCTTCATCTCGCGCTGCATGAAGTAGTAGCCGGGGGTGATGTTGCCCGCCTCGGGGCTGGCGTTCGCCTCGCGGATGAACGACTCCGGGGAGGCGACCACGCCGGCGTCGTACAGGGTCTGCGCGATGTCCGCGCCGGTGTCGCCTTGCTCGACGACCACCTCGACCACGCCCTGGCCGGGGCCGTCGTAGTCCGCGATCTCAGTGCTCTCGGTTTCGAAGCTGCCCAAAAAGTTCCAGGCGATCGACCCGCCGACGGCGAGCACCACGAGGGCCACGGCCGAGACCAGCAGGGTCCACTTCTGGCGCGTCTGGCGTCGCTTCTGGCGCTGCAGTCGCCGCAGGTCGAGCGACGTGGTGGTGGTCGCCTCAGTCTGCTGGTGGAACAGGTCAGTCATCATTCCCCTTAGGGTCCGGCTCGTAGGTCACCTTATCGAGGTTGCCCTGTCGTTCAATATCCAATGCGCTCTCCAGGATCACGACGGCGGCCGCCTGATCGATGACCTGACGCTGCTGGCGCGAGTTCCTGCCCGCCTGGCGCATGGCGTGCTGCGCGGTCGCGGTGGAGAATCGCTCGTCCACCAAACGAACCGCCGCCGTGCAGCGTTCCGCGAGGGCACCGGCGAACTCGTGCGCGAAGTCCGCGCTTGCGCCGTCCTTGCCCGAGAGCTTCCGGGGAAGCCCCACGTAGACGCGGGTCGCCTCGCGCTCCTTCACGATGGCCGCAACCTGGTCGACATCGCCGTCCCCACGGGTCACTGTGGTGACCGGGAACGCCATCATGCCGTCAGGGTCCGAGGCCGCGACGCCGATGCGAACGGTGCCCACATCGACGCCCAACCTCACTCCCCTGTCCATCTATCGAACCGCCCCTATCGCGAGGCGACCGCGTCGCGGACGGCGACGAGCGCATCGGGAATCTTGGACGCGTCCTGGCCACCGCCCTGGGCGAGGTCCGGCTTGCCGCCGCCCCCGCCTCCAAGAACGGCCGATGCGGCCTTGACGAGGTCTCCGGCGCGCACCCCGGCATCGCGGGCGGCCTGGTTGGTGCCGATCACGATCTGCGGGCGGCCATTGATGGCGGCCGATGCTGCTACGACGGTGGGCTCGGACTCACCCAAGCGCGCGCGCACGTCCGTCACCAGCGTGCGGAGATCGTCGCCGTCTGCCGCCGTGGTGGACTCGTGCGCCACGAGCCGGATGCCGTTCACGTCGGTGGCGGTCGCGACCAGCTGACCGGCCACCTGCTGCATGGCCTGCTGCCGGTACTGGGTGAGCTGCTTCTCCGCCTCGCTCAGTCGCGTCAGCAGCGCGCCGATGCGGTCGCTGAGTTCCTCGGGACGCGCCTTCAGCGTGGTGCTGAGCTCGCTGACAATCGAGCGCTCGGCCGCAAGGTTCTGGAACGCGTCGGCGCCCACGAGCGCCTCGATGCGACGCGCGCCGGAGCCCACGGAGCCCTCAGAGGTGACGCTGAGCAGGCCAATCTGCGAAGAGTTATCCACGTGCGTGCCCGCACACAACTCGCGCGAGAACGGGCCACCGATCTCGACCACGCGCACGCGGTCGCCGTACTTCTCGCCGAACAACGCCATCGCACCCAGGCTCTTGGCCTCGTCGAGGCTCATCACCTGCGTCCCGACGGGCAGCTCCTCGCGAATCGCGCGGTTGGCGATGCCCTCGATCTCCTCGCGGGCGCTGTGCGAGATGCCCTGACGCCACGCGAAGTCCAGGCGCATGTAGCCCGGCTTGTTGTACGAGCCAGCCTGCGTGGCCTCATCGCCCAGCACCTCGTGCAGGGCCGCGTGAATGAGGTGGGTCGCGGAGTGGGCCTTGGACGCCAGCCGGCGGTTGACCGGGTCGACCTCGGCGGAAACCTGGTCTCCGACCGCGATCTCTCCCTCGTCGACGGTCACGGTGTGGACGATGACGTCCGCGACGGGCTTCTGCACGTCGATGACGGTCAGCGTCGCGTTGGCGCCGCGGATCTCGCCCGTGTCGGCGTCCTGGCCACCCGACTCGGGATAGAACGGGGTCTGCGCGAGCATCACTTCTACCGTGTCCCCGATGGTCGCGACGGGCACGGAGACGCCGTCCTTGATGACGGCGGCGACGCTCGTCACGAGCGACAGCTCGTCGTAGCCCCGGAAGGTCGTGGGAGTCTGCGCCCCTACCGACTGGTAGACGCTGACGTCCGCGTGGCCGCCCTTCTTGGCCTTCGCATCGGCCCGCGCGCGGTCGCGCTGCTCCGCCATGAGCGAGCGGAAGCCGGACTCGTCCACGCTCACGCCCTGCTCGGCGGCCATCTCGAGCGTCAGGTCGATGGGGAAGCCAAAGGTGTCGTGCAGCTGGAAGGCGTCCTCGCCCGAAAGCGCCGACGTCCCGGCGCTCTTGGCCTTCGCCACCGCGGTGTCCAGAATGGCGGTGCCGGACGTGAGTGTGCGACGGAACGCGTCCTCCTCGGAGCCCGCGATGCTCTGGATGCGCGCAATGGAGTCGGCGAGCTCGGGGTACGAGGCGCTCATGGCGCCGTACGAACTCTGGAGCAGGACCGTCAGCGACGGGTCCTCGACGCCGAGCAGGCGCATGGCCCGCACCGTGCGGCGCAGCAGGCGGCGCAGCACGTAGCCGCGGCCCTCGTTGCCGGGCACCACACCGTCGTGCATCAGCATCATGGCGGAGCGGACGTGGTCCGCGATCACGCGCATGCGGACGTCGTCTTCGGGGTTGGTCTTGTACGCGCGCCCCGAGAGCTCTTGGGCCTTCTCGATGACCGGGAAGACCTCGTCGATCTCGTACATGTTGGACACGCCCTGCTTGAGGTACGCGATGCGCTCCAGTCCGGCGCCGGTATCAATCGCCTTCTGGTCAAGCTCGCGGATCAGCGGGTAGTCCTTGCCCGATCCGGGGCCTCGCAGGAACTGGTCGAAGACCAGGTTCCAGATCTCGAGGTAGCGGTCGCCGCCCGGATCCACGGTGCCGCCCACGGCCTCGGGGCCGAACTCAGGGCCGCGGTCGTAGTGCCACTCCGCGCAGGGGCCGGCGGGTCCGGGCTGGCCGGTGTCCCAGAAGATCTCCTCGCGCGTGAGCTTGACGATGTGCGCGGGGTTCACTCCCACGTCGACGAGCGCCTGGTAGGCCTCGTCATCCTCGCTCCAGATGGTGACCCAGAACCGGTCCGGCTCGAAGCCGTACTTGCCTTCGCTCTCGGGGCCCGTCAGCAGGTCCCACGCGAACTCGATCGCGCCGCGCTTGAAGTAGTCGCCAAAGGAGAAGTTACCCAGCATCTGGAAGAACGTGCCGTGACGCGTGGTCTGGCCCACCTCCTCGATGTCCTTGGTGCGGATGCACTTCTGGACAGAGGCGATGCGCGGGTGCGACGGCGTCTCGGTGCCGATGATGTACGGGATGAAGGGCACCATGCCGGCAACCGTGAACAGCAGGCTGGGGTCAGGCGACACCAGCGAGGCGCTGGGCGCAATGTGGTGCCCATGGGTCTCGAAGTAGTCGATCCAGCGCTTGCGAATCTCCGCGGTGCGCATGCTGTCCTCCATGTCCTGCCAGCCTGACTCGCAGACTAGGTGGGCGGCGCATCGGCCGCCCTTACTCATACAACAACGCCGCCGGGCCCTGGCGAGTGCCAGGGGCCGGCGGCCGTTGTCATTCGGCTCGCGAACAAGCCTAGTGCGCGTTACCGCACCACTGATTTAGCGAGCGTAGAACTCGACGACCAGCTGCACTTCGCAGGTCACGGGGACCTCGGCGCGCTTGGGACGACGAACCAGCTCGGTCGACAGCTTCTCGAGCTTGACGTCGAGGTAGTCGGGCACCTCGGGGAGCACGTCGCGGTGTGCACCGGCGGCAGCTGCCATGTAGGGCTCCATCGTGACGGCCTTGGGCTTGACCTGGATGGTCTGGCCCGGCTTCACGCGGAACGACGGACGGTCGACGATCTTGCCGTCGACCATGATGTGGCGGTGCAGCACCGACTGGCGCGCCTGCAGGATGGTGCGGGCGAAGCCGGAGCGCAGCACGAGCGCGTCGAGACGCATCTCGAGCAGCTCGACGAACGCCTCACCGGTCAGACCGGACTCCTTGCGGGCCTCCTCGAAGACGCGAGTCATCTGCTTCTCGCGAAGACCGTACTGGGCGCGCAAGCGCTGCTTCTCACGCAGACGGACCGCGTAGTCGCTTTCCTTGCGGCGCGCGGTGCGGCCGTGCTCGCCCGGAGGGTAAGGACGCTTCTCGAAGTGCTTGACGGCCTTGGGGGTCAATGCGAGACCCAAGGCGCGGGACAGGCGCACCTGGCGGCGCGCGCGCTGAACTGAAGTCAAAATAGATCCTTTGGAGTCTGGTGCCGGTGTTGAACGCGCCGGAGCGTGTTCGTCTGCCATACGTTGATGTGGTCGCGGCGACAGCAGCCAACCGTCCGCGAGGGCTGGTCAATACTAACAGAGCGAGGGGCCGATGTGGGGTAGTGCAGTGCGGCGGCGCTTTCAATTGGGCGGTGCGGCCGTGGAGGGTGTGGCGCCTACTCGCCGCGGCCCAGGTTCTCCCGGATCCGGGTGAGCCGCTCCGACAGCGTGCGCTCGAACCCGAACTCCGTGGGCTGGTAGTAGCGCGCACCCTGCAAGGAATCGGGGAGGTAGTCCTGCTTGGCGACGCCGCCCGGCGCATCGTGCGAGTAGACGTAGTTCTTGCCGTGGCCCAGTCGCTCGGCGCCCGAATAGTGCGCATCCCTGAGGTGCGAGGGCACCACCCCCGCCTTGCCAGCCTTGACGTCCGCGATCGCCGCGTTGATCGCCGCGTAGGCCCGGTTCGACTTGGGCGCCGTGGCCAGATAGGCCGTGGCCTCGGCAAGCGGGATGCGCCCCTCGGGCATGCCGATGAAGCTCACGGCATCCGCCGCCGCCTGCGCGATCACGAGGGCCTGGGGGTCCGCGAGACCCACGTCCTCCGACGCGAGGATCACGAGCCGGCGCGCCAGGAACCTGGGGTCCTCCCCCGCCACGATCATCCGCGCCAGATAGTGCAGCGAAGCGTCGACGTCGGAGCCCCGCACCGACTTGATGAACGCGCTGATCACGTCGTAGTGCTGGTCGCCCGACTTGTCGTAGGCGACCAGCGCCGAATCCATCGCCCGCTCGGTCAGCTCACCGGTGATGGTGGGCGGGTCTCCCCCGCTGCTCAGCGCCGCATCGGCCACAGATTCGAGAAGAGTGAGAGCCTTGCGCGCATCGGCCCCCGCGACGCGGAGCATGTGCTCGCGCGCCTCGGGCGCGAGAACCACCCGGCCGCCCAAACCCCGCTCGTCCTCGACCGCGCGATCCACCAGCGCGCCCAGGTCTTCGCTCGCGAGCGGCTTGAGGGTGACCAGCAACGATCGCGACAGCAGCGGACCGACGACCGAGAAGCTCGGGTTCTCGGTGGTGGCACCGATCAGCGTCACCCACCGGTTCTCGACCGCAGGGAGCAGCGCGTCCTGCTGCGACCGCGTGAACCGGTGGATCTCGTCGATGAACAGCACCGTCTCGCGCTCGCCCGTGGTGACGCGCCTGCGCGAGGCCTCGATGACGGCGCGGACGTCCTTGACGCCCGCCGTGACCGCCGACAGCTCGACGAAGGGTCGCGCGCCGGCCACCAGGTACGCGAGCGTGGTCTTGCCCGTGCCCGGTGGTCCCCACAGGATGACCGACGTCGCCGACGAGCCCTCCTGGACCAGACGGCGCAGCGGCGACCCGTCCGTGAGCAGGTGGGACTGACCCACCACCTCGTCGAGCACGCGCGGGCGCATACGCACCGCGAGCGGTGCATTGGCGCCGGGCTCGGGCACACCCGTGCCCGTGCGCTCGGTCGACTCGAACAGGTCCATGCCTGTCACTCTAGATCGCGCGACCGACTCGCCCGCACGCCCGACCTGTGACTAGTAGCCGATGCTCCTGGCGTAGTCGTCCGGGTCGAACACCGAGTCGATGTCCGCGATCGCGCGCTTGCGCTCGAACACGCCGCGACCCGGATCGCCGGTGCCGTCCGTGGTGTTGCCCTCCACGAGCCAGACGTAATCGCCGTCGACTCGAGAGACGATCCCGGTGTGGGTGGGGCCATTACGCGGCGCCCAGTCCACGAGCGCCACGTGGCCCCGCTTCAGGTCGCTGCGGGACACGTTCTCGTCGAGCACTCCCGACCGCTGCAGCACGCGCGCCCAGTCGGAGTACAAGCCGCGGTGGGGAACGTGGTTCGGGAAGCCAGCGTGGTGGAACGTCCACATCACGAACACCATGCAGTACGGGTTGGTGGTGCCGTACCACGCGCTGTACTTGTTGGTGCGGTTCCCGCCCCGGTACCCGACCTGTGAATAGGCGCGGGACATGACGGGATCCGCGTCGTAGGCCTTGACCGTGTTGAGGTTCGCCGCGGGTGTCCACCCGCGAACGCCCGCGATCGTGACCCACTTCCAACTGCCCTTCGAGACGCCCGTGAAGTATCCACGGGTCCCCTGGCTCACGGTCGCCAGGACCGGAGCGCTGAGGGTGGGCCGCTCGCGGAACTCAACCCTCGAATCCGCGAGACCCACCTTCGCCGAGGCCGCGCTCGGCTTGCTGGTGGTGAGGTACTTGGTTGGCGCCCACGCGATCATGCCGCCCATGCGGACCTGCATCCAGCCGCCTTCGCGCGCGCCGAGATACCGGGCCCTCGTGTGCTTGACGCCGGTGACCACGGCGCTCGAGTCCCAGGTGGGCGCATCACGCAGGTGCAGCTTCGAAGCGGTGATCCACACATCCTTCTGTGCCTCGAGCACCGGATCGGCGGCCTCAACGGGATCGGCACCGTGCTCGAGCCGGTACAGGAACGCCGCCATCGCGTCGCGCGTGACGTTGTCGAAGGGCTTGTACTCGCGGCCCTGCCAGGTGACCCACCCCTGCGAGATCCCCTTCGTGGCGAGCCACTCGATCGCGTTGGTGTGCTCGCTCGACTTCGACGAGTCGACGTAGACAGCCGAGCCGCTCGGGGCGGCGCCGCCCTCGAGTCCATAGATGAAGGAGGCCATCGCGTCGCGTGTCACGGGACGGGTGGGCTTGAACGTGCCGTCGCTGTACCCCTGCGTGACGCCGGCGTGCGCAGCCCACTCGATCTCGGTGTAGAACTCGGATTTCGCGGGAGTCACGTCGGGGAAGGTCGGCTTGCTCGGCAACGGGAAGTCCGGCTCTCCCGCGAAGCGGTAGAGGAACGCGGCCATGGCGTCACGGGTGACGAGGCCGAAAGGCCGGTAGTAGTTGCGGCTGTTCTCGCGGTAGCCCGTCGAGATCCCTTCAGCGCCCATCCAGCGGATCTCGTCGGTGAACTCGGATGACAGCCCCTCGTCCGCGAAGGTCACTGAGGCGACTGACTCGCTCTCCGCGACGGCGGATGTCGAGGCAGAGGACTCATCCTCGCCCGATTCGGCGGGGGGCGCGGATGGCTCGTCAGAGACCTCGGGCGCGGGCTCAGCGTCGGTGCTGGTCGACGGCTCAGTGCTGGTCGACGGCTCAGTGCTTGGCGAGGAGTCCGCGGTGGGCGTGACCGACGGTTCGGGGGAGCTCGCATCGGCGGCGCTTGCCGGAACGGCCACGAACGTCGATAGCGCGGCGATCGACACCGCGGCGGCTAGCCCGGCCCATCTCCGTGAGATCTGCTGCAACACCATTGATCTGCTCCATCTTCCGCGGTCAGTTTCCGCTGACGCGGTGTCCGGACGCGACCCTCACGCGACCATGCACCACTAGACCGGACCTCCCGGCTACTTGTCTCGACTGTAAGCGCGCCTCGGACACGCCGCAACGCCGCCACACGGGGCGCATGTCCGGTTCGTGACCTATTGCACACGGCCACAACCGTCTGGACTAGTGCGACGCCTGGCCTCTCCCGCTGTCCTTGGCCCGGTACATCGCCGTATCGGCCGCCTGGATCAGGCACTCTGGCGACAGGCCCGGCTCGGCGAGCGCTATCCCGACCGACGTGGTGATCGTGTACTGCGTGCCATCAACCTCGAGGGGCTCCGCGAAGGCCTCGACGATGCGGTCGGCGGCAGCGTCCGCGTCGTCGGGTCCTGCGTTCTCACACAGCACGACGAACTCGTCGCCGCCGATGCGCGCCACGGTGTCCTGGCTGCGCGTCACGGCCCGGATTCGCTGCGCGGCGGCCACGATCACGGCATCTCCCGCGCCGTGGCCCTCAGTGTCATTGATCTGCTTGAACCGATCGAGGTCCGCAAACAGCAACGCCGCCGGTGTGCCTCGCTCGAGCCGGGCCAACGCCTGCTGCAGACGGTCGCTCAAGAGTCGACGATTGGGCAGTCCGGTCAACGGGTCGTGGAGGGCGATCCGAGCGAGCTCTGACTCGGCCGCCCGCAACAGGGCAGCGTCCAGGTCGTGGCGGATCTCCGCGGCCTCGAGCAGCGCCATCTCGTCCCACGGCTCGGACTTGCCCGAGACGCTCTCGCTCCACGTCTCGAACGAGTTGCGAGGCGACAGCGCCGTAGCCCTGTTGGCCAAACTTTGGTCTCCCAGCCACGTGACGGAGGAGACCGTCTCCTGCCGGAACCACGCGAGGTAGTCACCGTCTGCACCGAACGGCACCATCAGCACGCCCGCGACCTCCGGCATGAGGGAGTGCAGCCGAGGCAGGTCCGCGCTCAACGAGTCGGACACCACGATCGTCTCGTGGTCCGAGGACAACTCAGCGAACAATCCGGCGCCGATGGCGGCTTCAGGTACGTCGCCAATCGACGTCGACACGCCGTGGACGTGCAGCGTGGCGCCGTCCGCGGGGATCAGATCCAGCAGCGTGAACTCGCCGTGCATCAGGGCCTCTTCAAGGTCCTCCCCCGACTTCACCTGGCGCGCGATGTGCGCGCGGACCGTGCGGACCGCATCCAGACGGGTCAGCCGCTCGATCTCGGCGACCGTGGCCAACTGCATCGACACCTGTCGAGCCAGTACCGCATAGCCCTCGCGCAGGGCGAACGGGACCCGCCGCACCGACCCGTGCGAGCAGGTGATCATGCCGATGAGCTGGTCGCCATGGGTCAGAGACAGCGACATGGTGGTCACCTGGCCCATGTTCCGCATGAACTCCACGTGATGAGGCGAGACGCTGCGCAGCTCCGCGTGACCTAGGTCGAGCGGCTTGCCGGTCGACGGGTTCTCGACCGGGACCATCGCGGCGGGGGGAGCGTCGCCAAGCGCGATGAAGCGAACGAGCTTGGACATGTACAGCTGACGCGCCTGAGCGGGGATGTCGGAAGCCGGAAAGTGCAGTCCGAGGTAAGGCTCGAGACCCTCCTGGACCTCCTCGGCGACGACCTCGCCGTGCCCGTCTGCATGGAACCTGTACACGACCACTCGGTCAAACCCCGTCAGGTTCTTGATCTCGCTGGCCGCCTGGGCGTAGATGTTCGCCACCGAGCCCGCGCCGCTCAGCCGATGGATCGCCGCGTGGACAGCGGACGCAGATTGGTCGCGTTCGATCGCCGGCTCGAATTCGACGACTCCCACGCCATCCGACTCATGGACGATGACGTCGAAGCGTCTGCCGTGGATCCGCGCGGACAACGGGTTGGACGCGAGTCCCCGACGCTCCAAGACTGCGCGGCACTTGTCCACCACGTCCGCACCCACGAGGTGAGCGAGGTCGGTGCCGGCCAGCGCGGCCGCAGAGATGCCGAGCACGTCGATCGAGTTGGCGGACGCCTGGAGCACCTCGAGCGAGTCCAGGTCGACGCTCAGCAACGCGCCGTGCGGCTGGATCGCCCCAGGGTGACGAATCGGCTCGAGCGCACAGGTGTTGAGGCGGTCGCGCTCGTCGACGCTCGTGCTCACCTGTATGTCGGTCATCGATCCACGACCTGGGAAGCACATCCGGCAACAACGTCGACCTCGAGGTCGGCTTGCGTCATCGAGGGACAGCCTTTCCCCAACAGAGCATCGGTGATCTGCATGAGGCACCACCCTTCAGCTTGGACGCCCCGAATATTCGTACCTTCTAGCATCTCACGCCCGGACAGACTCCCCTGCCGGGCTGCGGCGGCAGGACGGCACCTCTCGCGCCGGCTGCGCATCCCCCGCTGCGCAGCCCCTGCCTGCGTGAGGCGCTAGGCCGAGTCGCCGGCCTCGTCGTCCGCGTCCGGCGTGGCGTCCACGCCGGCCTCGGCGCGCTGCTCGGGCGTGATGGGCGCGGGCGCAGCGGTGAGCGGGTCGTAGCCGCCGCCGGACTTGGGGAAGGCGATGACGTCGCGGATCGAGTCCGCTCCCGCCAACAGCGCGACCACGCGGTCCCAGCCGAACGCGATGCCGCCGTGGGGCGGGGCGCCGAAGGAGAAGGCCTCGAGCAGGAACCCGAACTTCTCTTGGGCCTCCTCCTCGCCGATGCCCATCACCTTGAACACGCGCTCCTGCACGTCCTGGCGGTGGATACGGATCGAGCCTCCACCGATCTCGTTGCCGTTGCACACGATGTCGTAGGCGTAGGCCAGCGCCTCGCCCGGAGACGTGTCGAAGTTGTCCAGGTACTCGGGCTTGGGCGAGGTAAACGCGTGGTGCACGGCTGTCCACGCACCGGAGCCCACCGCGACGTCATCGTCGTCCTCGTCGGAGTCGACGGGCTTGAACAGCGGCGCGTCCACGACCCACACGAACTCGAAGCGGTCCTCGTCGATGAGACCCACACGGCGGCCGATTTCGAGCCGCGCGGCACCGAGCAGCGCACGCGAGGGGCCGGGCTTGCCCGCAGCGAAGAACACGCAGTCGCCCGGCTCGGCACCCACGGCCTCAGCCAGGCCGGCGCGCTCCTCGTCCGAGAGGTTCTTGGCGACGGGCCCGGTGAGCTCCCCGTCGGTGCCGATGAGCACATACGCGAGTCCGCGCGCGCCGCGCTGCTTGGCCCAGTCCTGCCACGCATCGAGCGTGCGTCGCGGCTGGTCGGCGCCGCCCGGCATGACGACGGCCCCCACGTAGTCGTTCTGGAACACCCGGAACGGGGTGTCCTTGAAGTACTCGGTGAGCTCGGTGAGCTCAAGCCCGAACCGCAGGTCCGGCTTGTCCGAACCGAACCGAGCCATCGCATCGGCGAAGGTGATGCGCGGGATCGGCGTGGTGATCTCGTGGCCGGCTAGTGCCCACAGCTCGCGGACGATCTCCTCGCCCAGCTCAATCACGTCGTCCTGGTCGACGAAGCTCATCTCGATGTCGAGCTGGGTGAACTCCGGCTGGCGGTCCGCGCGGAAGTCCTCATCCCGATAGCAGCGGGCGATCTGGTAGTAGCGCTCCATGCCTGCCACCATCAGCAGCTGCTTGAACAGCTGAGGCGATTGCGGGAGGGCGTACCAAGAGCCGGGCGCGAGCCGTGCGGGCACCAGGAAGTCACGCGCACCCTCGGGCGTCGAGCGCGTCAGGGTGGGGGTCTCGATCTCGAGGAAGTCGTGCTTGTCGAGAACGCGGCGGGCCGCCTGATTCGCCTTCGAGCGCAGCACCATGTTGGCGCGCGGCTGCGGGCGGCGCAGATCGATGTAGCGGTGCTTGAGACGCGCCTCCTCGCCCACGGTGACGTGCTCGTCGACGGGCATGGGCAGCGGGGCAGACTCGTTCAGGATCGTGACGTCGCTGACCACGACCTCGATTTCGCCGGAGGGCAAGTTCGGGTTCGCGGAGCCCTCGGGGCGGTCGCGGACCTCTCCGGTCACCTGAATGACGTACTCGTTGCGTAAGGAGTGCGCCACCTCCTCGCGGATCACTACCTGGGCGAACCCGGACGCGTCGCGCAGATCGATGAACGCCACTCCCCCGTGATCACGGCGACGGCCCACCCACCCTGCGAGGGTGACGGTCGAGCCGGCGTCGGACGCCCGGAGGTCTCCAGCGAGATGGGTGCGAAGCACAGTCAGCCTTTCTGGCGCGCGAGTGGCGCGCGGGGGTTACGGCGGGAAGCGTGGGTTCGAGTCTAGCGGCGCGGCGTCGTGTGCCCGATGCGGTCGCGCTCACCCCCTCACTCCCCCACCTGTCCGGCACTCTTTGTCGCTTTCAGCAGGTTTCGGGCTCCTGTCCGGCACGGCCCGGTCATGAGTGCCGGACAGGACGGCGCCAGCCCTCAGAACCGACAGTGAGTGCCGGACAGGGATGGAGGAGACAGACGGCCGATGCTGGGGCTCAGTCGGTCACGATGCGCGGGCGAGCGTCCTCGGCCGGCGGCTCCCAGCTCGACGCATCCGCAGCCACCTGGTCTCCCGACCGAATGTCCTTGACCTCGCCCGAGTCCGCGAACCACACGAACGGGATGCCCCGCCGGTCCGCGTACTGGATCTGCTTGCCGAACTTCGCCGCAGCGGGTGCGACCTCGGCCGCGATGCCGCGCGAGCGCAGGGCGTCGGCGATCGCGTTCGATGCCGCACGCGTCGACTCGTCCGTGACGGCCACCAGCACGGCCGACGGCACCGCTCGCGACGCCCTCGCCAGGTCGGCCCCGATCACGCGACTCACGAGGCGGCTCACGCCGATGGACATGCCCACTCCTGGGAAACCGCCGCCAGCGACGAGCGAGTCGTAGCGGCCGCCCGAGCAGATCGATCCCAGGTCCTCGTGACCCGTCAAGAAGGTCTCATACACGGACCCCGTGTAGTAGTCGAGGCCCCGTGCGATCCGCAGGTCCGCCGCCGCGGTGCCGGGAACCGCCGCGTTGACGCCTTCGACCAGCGCCACCAGCTGGGCCAGGCCCTCGCGCAGCTCCGCCTCGGGCCCTGCAATATCGGAGATCGTGGGCGTCGTGGCCCACAGATCCTCCACCGCCCCCACGAAACCCGAGTCCGAGGCGCTGATGCGCGCCAACTCGAGGACAGCATCGGCCGCGCTGGCGCTCACACCCTTGTCCGTGAGCTCCGCCCGCACCCCGTCGGGGCCGATCTTGTCCAACTTGTCGACGCTGCGCAGCGCACCCGCGACATCCTCGACGCCGACGCCCCGGTAGAAGCCCTCGACGAGCCTGCGGTTGTTGACGCGCATGGTCACGGCGGGGATCGGCAGCGCAGCAAGCGCGCGTGCCATCACCACGGCGACCTCGACCTCGAGGTGGGCGGGCAGCGTCTCGCGCCCGACGACGTCGATGTCAGCCTGGTAGAACTCGCGGTAGCGACCCTCCTGCGGCCGCTCGCCGCGCCACACCTTCTGAATCTGGAAGCGCTTGAAGGGGAAGGCCAGCGCGTGCTGGAACTCCTCGACGTAGCGGGCGAATGGCACGGTGAGGTCGAAGTGCAGCCCCACCTTGGCCTCGGCGTCCGGCTCGCCGCCGAGTCGACCGAGCGTGTAGATCTCCTTGGCGGCCTCCGAAGAACCCGCGAGGCGATCGAGCGGCTCGACCGCCCGGGTCTGAATCTCGGCGAATCCATGCACCCGGAATGTCTCTTGCAGCGATTCGATGAGCTGTGCCTCGACGACGCGCTCGGACGGCGTCCACTCGGGGTATCCGGACAGGGGTCTAAGGCGGGCCATGCGGACATTGTTCCACCCCGACGGCGCTGGTCCGTGCGGCGCTCCAAGCCTCCTACAATGGTGCGCCGGGGGCCGCACAGCGACCCCGATCTCGTCCATGAGGAGCCGCAATGTCGCACCCGCGTTCCAAGAGCGCCGCCCGCAGTCGCGACAAGCGACGCCGCGAGGCGCTCGAGCGCAAGCACGCCGAGCGGGACGCCGTCCGTCACAACAGCCGCCGGCGCTGGCGCATTGGCGCTCTCATCGCCGCTGGGCTGGCCGCCGTCGCGCTCGTGGTGTGGGTGCTGATCACCCTGCTCGGATCGGACGACGAGGGCGTCGCCGCACCGAGCGCTACCGCTACCCCCGAGACGACCTCAGAGCCCACGGCCACCACGAGTCCCGCGTCCACCGCGACGACGGACTCCGGAGACATCGGATGGTCGACGTCCGGCGAGGCCCCCGACCCAGCGCTCGCCGAGGGACGCACGTGGACGGCGACGCTCGCCACCAACGTGGGCGACATCGTGGTCGAGCTCGATGGAGAGGCCGCCCCGCAGGCCGTCGCCAGCTTCGTCGCACTGTCGCAGGAGGGGTTCTTCGACCAGACCGAGTGCCACCGGCTCGTCACCTCCGGCATCTTCGTGCTGCAGTGTGGCGATCCGCTCGGCACCGGTGGTGGCGGCCCCAGCTACCGCTACGGCCCCATCGAGAATGCACCCGAGGACGACGTCTACCCAGCCGGCACGCTCGCCATGGCCCGTGTGGGCAATGACGGCGAGTCGATGGGCAGTCAGTTCTTCGTGGTCTACCAGGACTCCACCATTCCCTCTGACGCCGCCGGCGGCTACACCGTGTTCGGGCAGGTCACCGAGGGTCTGAGTATTGTGGAGGACGTTGCCAGTGCCGGAACGATCACAGGCGAGCCCGACGGACGCCCGGCACAGTCCGTCATCGTGAACGAGGTGTCCCTGTCATGACCACCCCCAAGCCCAAGCCGATTCCGAAGCCCGGACCGCCCGCAAGCCCAAGTCCCGCCGTCGTCGCAGCGCACGCGTCTCACCCGACCAGGGTGCCCGTCGCGAGCGATGTGTCTGACGAGGAGCTGGCCGCTGCGGCGACCCACGGAGCCGTCGAGGCCGACGAGGTCACGGTCAAGGACGGCGACGCCACCCGCGTCGTCGGACCCGCCAAGGGCACCGACCCCCTCAAGCCCTACGTCAGGGCGTACTTCGAGCTCAAGGCCTCGATCGAGCGCTTCCACGCCCGGCTCGAGTCCGCCGAGCTCTCCCCGAAGGACATCGAGGATGCCCTGACGGGGCTGCGCGAGTCCGTCGCCGAGCCCAAGGCCGTGGGCGACCTCGCAGCGCTGCGCGAGCGGCTCGATGTGGTGGCCGGTGAGGCGGAGGCGATCCGTGAGCGCATTCAGGAGGAGCGGCGCGTCGCCCGCGAGGCGGCACTTGCCGACCGCGAGCGGATCGTCGCCCGCGCCGAGGAGATCGCCGCGAAGCCCGAGTCACAGATTCACTGGAAAAACGACACCGCGGAGCTGCGGTCACTGCTCGACGAGTGGAAGGCCGCTCAGCGCGGCAACGCCCGCCTTGCCAAGGACTCCGAGAAGGCGCTGTGGAAGCGTTTCACCACCGCGCGCTCGTCGTTCGAAAAGGCCCGCAAGCATCACTTCGCCGAGTTGGATCGCGCCAACTCGACCGTCGCGTCACGCAAGGAGGAACTCGCCGCCAAGGCCGAGCTCCTCGCGGAGTCGACGGACTGGGACCGCACCGCCCGCGAGTTCCGCGACCTGATGGCCGAGTGGAAGACCTCGGGTCGCGGTCGCCGGAGCGTGGACGATGCTCTCTGGAAGCGTTTCCAGACCGCGCAGGACGCGTTCTTCGACGCGCGCCGTGCCGCATCCGAGGCCGAGAACGATGCACTTGCCGGCAACGTCGAGGCCAAGGAGGCCGCGGTCGCGGAGGCGGAGGCGCTTCTCCCCATCACGGACTTGAACGCCGCCAAGCAGGCGCTGCGCGGCGCCCAGGACCGCTTCGAGGAGGCGGGCATGGTTCCCCGTGCTGACGTGGCGCGTCTCAACAAGCGCATGGGCGCGGTCGAGAAGGCCGTGCGCGACGCCGAGGACGCCCGTTGGAACCAGCGCAACCCCGAGATCGAGAGGCGTGCCTCCGGTGCCGCCGCTCAGCTCCAGTCGGCGATCGCCGGACTCGAGGCCGATCTTGCCAAGGCCGAGGCCAAGGGCGACAAGCGCCGCATCAAGGAGGCCGAGGAGGCACTCGCGGCGCGCCGCTCGTGGCTCGAGCAGATCGAGGGCGTCGTTAAGTAGTCCGGGTGGATGACGGCGACGCAAGCCTGAGGCCGATGCTGTCCACAGGTGCGCGCCGCCGCTCGGCAGGGTATGCGGCGGGCGTAGCACACTGCCGCGCATGTGGATCGTCACGCGTGCCGAGGTGGGCCGCCTCGCCTTCGGCAGGCTCGTGCGCGACGGCATCGTCGCGCCGCTGATACCCGGCGTCGCGCTGCCGCGCGACGTTCCCGATGCTCCGCGGGTGCGGCGTCACGTGCTGGCACAGTGCGTGCCGCTGGGATGCCAGGCGACCGGCGCGGCGGCTCTGTGGGCGCACGGCGAGGCCGACACCCCGTCGGTGATTCACGCCCGTGGCCCGGCGGGCCGGCATGTGCGCAACTGGACCGGTCCGCTTCCCGTGGTGTTCCACGGCGTCGGCGTGGCTCCGCCCGGAGGAGCCGTCGCGGACGTCGACACCGCCGTGGCGGACGCCCTGCGGTGGGCGGAGCTCCAGACGGCCGATGCGGTCGCGGCCGGTCAGTACGGGCGGCGCTTGGCTCCGGTCAGGCGACGGGCGTCGTAGACGCCGTCGATCTTGCGGACCGCCGCGATGACGGCGCCCAGGTGCGACGGATCGGCCATCTCGAAGGTGAACGTGTTGAGGGCCACGCGGTCCTGATTAGTCTGCACGTGGGCGCCAAGGATGTTCACGTGATAGTCGGACAGCACGCGCACCACGTCGCTCAGCAGGCGGTTGCGGTCGAGCGCCTCGACCTCGATCTGCACCATGAACGTCGCGTCGGACTGACCGGTCCACTGGACATCGATGAACCGCTCCGGCTCGTTCTGCAGTGCGATGACGTTCTGGCAGTCGGCACGGTGCACGCTCACTCCGTGGCCGCGCGTCACGAAGCCACGGATCGGGTCGCCAGGGACAGGAGTGCAGCACCTGGCGAGCTTGACCACCACGTCTGTCAGGCCGTGCACGGAGATGCCGGGGTCGCCCCGGCGTGCCCGGGTGGCGCCGGTGCCGGGCCGGGTGATCTCGGTGACGTCCTCGTCGGCGCCCTCGGTGCCGCCCACGGCATCGACCATGCGAGCGACCACGTCGCCCGCCTGCTCCTTGTGCTCGCCGATGGCCGCGTACAGCGTCTCGACATCCTCGTAGTGCATCTCCTTGGCCAGCGCAAGCAGCGTCGACTTCGACATCAGGCGCTGCATCGGCAGGTGCTGACGACGAATCGCGCGGGCGAGCATGTCCCGGCCCGTCTCGATCGACTCCTCGCGGCGCTCACGTGTGAACCACTGACGGATCTTGTTGCGCGCGCGAGCCGACTGGACGAAGTCGAGCCAGTCCCGTTTGGGGTGTGCGTTCTCGTCCGAGGTGGTGAGCACGTCCACCGTGTCGCCATTGTCCAGCGTCGTGTCCAGCGGCACCAGCCTGCCGTTCACCTTGGCACCGATGGTCTTGTGGCCCACCTCGGTGTGCACGGCGTACGCGAAGTCGACGGGGGTGGCGCCCTGGGGCAGCGCCAGCAGCTTGCCGCGGGGGGTGAAGACGTACACCTCGGCGCGCGAGATCTCCCCACGCAATGCGTCGAGGAACTCCGTGGGGTCTGCGGTCTCCTGCTGCCAGTCGGCGATCTGGCGCAGCCAGCCCATGTCGTTGCTGCCCCCGCCGGTGCCGCCGCCGCGCTCCTTGTAGCGCCAGTGCGACGCCAGGCCGTACTCGGCGCGGCGGTGCATCTCGTGCGTGCGGATCTGCAGTTCGACGGGCTTGCCGCTGGGGCCGATGACGGTGGTGTGGAGCGACTGGTACAGGTTGAACTTGGGCATCGCGATGTAGTCCTTGAAGCGGCCCGGCACCGGCTGGTACCGCGCGTGCATCGCGCCTAGCACGGCGTAGCAGTCCCGCACCGATTCGACCAGGATGCGCATGCCCACCAGGTCGTAGATCTCATTGAGGTCGCGGCCTCGCACGATCATCTTCTGATAGACCGAGTAGTAGTGCTTGGGACGCCCGGTGATGACGCCCCGAATCTTCATGTTCTTGAGCTCGGTCTCGATCTCCGCGCGGATCTCCGCCAGGTAGCGCTCACGCTCGGGAGCACGCTCGGCGACGACGTCGACGATCTCCTGGTAGATCTTCGGGTACAGCGTCTTGAACGACAGGTCCTCGAGCTCCCACTTGATCGCGTTGAGGCCCATGCGGTGAGCCAGCGGAGCGTAGATCTCGAGAGTCTCCTGGGCCTTGCGCCGCGCACTCTCGGGCGAGACGTGCTGCCAGGTGCGGGCGTTGTGGAGCCGGTCCGCGAGCTTGAGGAGCAGCACGCGGATGTCCTTGGCCATCGCCACGACCATCTTGCGGACGGTCTCCGCTTGCGACGCGTCGCCGTACGAGACCTTGTCCAGCTTGGTGACGCCGTCCACGAAGGACGCGACCTCGTCGCCGAACTCGTCGCGGATCCGGTCCAGGGGGTGAGTGGTGTCCTCCACTACGTCGTGCAGCAGCGCCGCAGCGATCACCGTCTCCGGCAGCCCCATGTCCGCGATGATCTGCGCCACCGCAATGGGATGGATGATGTACGGCTCACCACTCTTGCGCTGCTGCCCCTGATGCGCCTCGTCGGCGATCCGGTACGCCCGCTCGATCATCCCGGTCTTGGCGCGCGGATACATGCGCCGGTACGTGTCCAACACACCGTCGATGGCCGTCGGCTCCTTCGCCGGCCGGCGCAGGAACGCGAGCGGTCCCGTGGGCGGCGACGACGAGCGGGTCTCCGTCACTCAGGCCTCCTTCACGGTTCGCGGACGCGTACGTTCCACTGCAGGAGGCCCAGTCTACTGTCGGCCCAAGGGGGCTAGTGGCGGCCCTTGCGACGCGGCTGTGCCTGAGTCCCCCGGTGCTCGCCTGGCTGCAGCGCACCCACCTTGACGGTGCCGTCCTCGCGCGTCACCACCTCGGACTCGCCGGACTCGCGCATCGCCAGCACCTTGGCCGTGTGCTCCTGGATCCGGGTCTCGCGGCCACGGAACGCCACCTCCAGCGGGGTGGCGACGAACACGGACGAGTACGTACCGACCGCCATACCGACGAACAGCGCCAACGCGATGTCCTTCAGCGTGCCTGCACCCAGTAGGAACGATCCGATGAAGAGGATCGCGCCCACGGGAAGCAGCGCCACGACGGACGTGTTGATCGACCGGACCAGCGTCTGGTTGACGGCGAGGTTCGCGAGTTCGGCGTACGTGTAGCGGTTCTGAGCGGTCAGGTCGTGGGTGTTCTCCTTGACCTTGTCGAACACCACCACCGTGTCGTAGAGCGAGTATCCGAGAATCGTCAGGAACCCGATCACGGACGCCGGCGTCACCTCGAAGCCCACGAGAGCGTAGATGCCGACGGTGAACAGCAGGTCGTGCAGCAGTGCCACGATCGCCGCGGCCGCCATGCGCCATGCACGGAAGTAGAGCGTGATGACGGTGAACACCAAGAGCAGGAAGACCACGAGCGCCTGGAGCGCGGCGTTGCCCACCGACTCGCCCCACGTGGGGCCGATCTGGTCAAAACTGATGTCATCCGTGGAGATGCCGTATGCCTCGGCCAGCGCGGCGCTGAGCTCTCGCTGGTCGGCGTCCTCCAGAACGCCGAGCTGAACGCGGATGTCGTTCTCGCCGAGCACGCTCACGCGCGGCACCTGTGCGGCGTCCACCTCAGCCACCGCATCTTCGGCGAGCAAGGTGTTCGTGTCATCGACGTCCGCAAGCACGTACTGGGTGCCGCCGGTGAAGTCGATGCCGGGGTTCAGGCCCTTGCCGAGCAGCAGTCCGAGCGCCGCCAGCATCAGGACCGCGGAGGCGATGAAGAACCGGGCGCGGTTCTGGACGATCGGGTAGGTCTTCTCTCCCGAGTGGAGCCTGTTGCCCCACGTGCCGAGGTTCGAGCTCATCGCACATCCCCCTTTGCATCGTCGTCCGGTGATCGGGGCGCATCGGCTCCCCCGACGGTGGCGGGTTCGCCGGTCTGCTCGGCGCGACGCGCCGCCGCCTTGCGCTCCGCGAGCGTCAGGCCGTCGTCACTGGCGACCGTGGCCGAACCAGAGCGCACGCGGCCGCGTCCCTTGTACAGGGCCTCACGGCCGAGCTGGCGCGGGTCGAGCCCCGACCAGCGGTGACCCTCGCCGAAGAACTTGGTGCGGGCGAGGAGGACCATGAGCGGGTGCGTGAACAGGAACACCACGAGCACGTCGAGCAGCGTCGTGAGGCCCAGCGTGAACGCGAAGCCCCTCACGCCGCCCACGGCGAGCGTGTACAGGGTGACCGCTGCGAGCAGCGACACCGCGTCCGAGGCGAGGATCGTGCGGCGTGCGCGCCGCCAGGCGTGGTCGACGGCCGAGGTCAACGACCTGCCCTCGCGCAGCTCATCGCGGATTCGCTCGAAGTACACGATGAACGAGTCCGCGGTCACACCGACGGCGATGATCAGGCCCGCGACGCCAGCCAGCGACAGCCGGTAGCCGATCCCCCACGACAACAGGGAAATCACTCCCAGCGTGGAGCCTCCGACGATGATGAGCGACGCGATGGTGACGAATCCGAGAGCGCGGTACTGGAACAGCGAGTACGCGAACACGAGCAGTAGCCCGATTGCTCCGGCGATCAGGCCCTTCTCGAGCTGGTCGGCACCGAGAGTCGCGGAGATCTGCTGGTTGGACTGCACCTCGAGGCTGAGCGGCAGCGCACCGAACCTGAGCTGATTGGCGAGCTGCTCCGCCTGGTCCTGCGTGAAGCTTCCGGTGATGGAGGCCTCGCCGTTGGTGATGCGGGACTGCACGGTCGCGTTCGAGATGACCACGCCGTCGAGCACGATCGCGAACTGGTTGCGAGGCTCCTCAAGATTGATGAGTCGCGTGGTGACGTCACCGAACTTCTCGGCGCCCTCGCTGTTGAACTGCAGGCGGACCTCGAAGCGCCCGGTCATCGTGCCGGTCTGCGAGGTCTCGGGCCCGCTGGTGGCGGTCGCGAGGTCGTCGCCCTCGACCTCCACAGGTCCCATCGCAAGCTTGCCGGCGCCGAACTCGGCGCACGCCACATAGCCGGAGTCGGGGTCGCCCATCGTGCGGCCGGACCAGTTCTCGGGGTTCAGGCAGTTCAGCGACTCGTATTCCGAGATCACGTCTTCGGTGAGCCATGCGAACGAGGAGGGGTCTTCGGGCTCCGCAGCCGCGTCCCCGGGGGCAGCCGTCGCGGCAGGCGTCGGCTCCGTCTCCGGCTCGGTGGTCGGTTCGGCCGATGCGGTGGCGTCGGCTCCGGTGACGACGTTCGCCACTTCCGAGGCAGTGGGCGACGGCTCTGCGGTGGGCTCGGGCGATGCGCTGGGGCTCGGGTCCACGAGGTCGGCCGCGCCAGGCACAGGGGTCGGCTCCGCGCTCGGGCTGGTGGCGGGCAGGTCCTCGCTGAGCGGCGCCGGGTCGCCGACGAGCAGCACCGGACGGAACTGCAGCTGAGCGGCCTGCGACACGAGGTCGATGACCTCGTCGGACGGATTGCCCGGCAGACCCACGACGATGTTGTTGCCCTGGGTGGTGATTTCCGCCTCGGCGACACCGGAAGCGTCCACGCGGTTGCGGATCACCTCGACGGCCTGCTCCAGGTCGGTCTGCTCGATCTCCTGCTCAGCGCCCTCGTCGAGCACTGGGGTCAGGATGATCTGGCGACCACCCGCGAGGTCGAGCGCGAGGCCCGGGGTCCACGATGCGTTGCCCGTCAGGGCACCGCCGGATAGCAGCCCGAAGATAGCGATCAGGATCGCTCCGAGCCAGATCAGCGACTTACGCGCGCTCTTGGTGACTTTCGACACAGAATTCCTCACGATTAGAGATGCTCATGAGAGCCTTGGCGATTCTAGGGGGCAAACGCATCCGCGTCGAACCACCCTCAGTCGAACAGCCTCCCGCCGGGGGCTCCCGGACGGGCCTCGACCGGTGCCTCGAGCCCCAAGTGGGCCCATGCATCGGCCGTCGCCACCCGGCCGCGCGGCGATCGGCTCATCAGTCCCTCGCGCACGAGGAAGGGCTCGGCGACGGTCTCGACAGTCTCGGGCTCCTCGCCCACGGACACCGCGAGCGTCGACAGGCCCACCGGGCCACCGCCGAACCGCAGGCACAGCGCGCGCAGCACGGCGCGGTCGAGCCGGTCCAGTCCACGCTCGTCCACCTCGTACACGAGGAGCGCCTGCTGCGCAGCCGCCAGGTCGCCTTCGCCGCTGCCGTGCACCTCGGCCCAGTCGCGCACGCGCCTGAGCAGGCGGTTCGCGATGCGCGGCGTGCCGCGCGAACGCGAGGCGATCTCCGCGGCGGCGTCACCGCTGATGGGGAAGGCGAGCTTGCCCGCGGACCGGCCGACGATCTGGTGGAGTTCGTCATCGGAGTAGAAGTCAAGATGAGCGGTGAAGCCGAACCGGTCGCGCAGCGGAGCAGGCAGCAGCCCCGCGCGCGTGGTGGCCCCCACGATCGTGAACGGCGGCAGGCTCAGCGGGATCGACGTCGCACCCGCGCCCTTGCCCACCACCACATCGACCCTGAAGTCCTCCATCGCGAGGTACAGCATCTCCTCGGCGGGCCGCGCCAGGCGGTGGATCTCGTCGAGGAACAGCACGTCGCCCTCGTCCAGCGAGCTCAGGATCGCCGCGAGGTCTCCCGCGTGCTGGATGGCTGGGCCGGAGCTCACGCGCAGCGTCGCCCCCAGCTCCCCCGCCACGATCATCGCCAGCGTGGTCTTGCCTAGACCTGGAGGGCCTGACAGCAGCACGTGATCGGCCGTCGCCCCTCGGCTCACGGCGGCACGCAGCACCAACGACAACTGCTCTCGGACGGTGCGCTGGCCCACGAACTCGTCGAGGCTCGTGGGGCGCAGCGCCGCCTCGTTGGAGCGTTCGATCGCGTCCGCGTCCGCGTCGACCACACTGCCCTCCAGCGGGTCCGTTTCCTCCGTCATGCGGTCGTCAGCCACGCACGCCGCCCATCGCCTTCAGAGCGGACTTCAACGTCATCGGCACATCGGAGTCAGCGATCGGATCGGGCGCCACGTTCTCGACGGCCGCGGCGGCCGCCTTCTGGTTCCACCCGAGGGCGACGAGCGCCTCCTCGACCTGATCGCGCGCATCGGGCACCTGAGGTGAGGCCGGTCCCTGCGGCAGCGACAGCTTGCCGCCCAGCTCGAGCAGCAGCCGGGCCGCGACCTTGGCGCCGATCCCGGGCACCTGCTCGAGTGCCTTGCGGTCGCCGTCGGCGACGGCGCGAGAGAGAGAGTCGGGCGAATGGACCGCGAGCATCGCGAGGGCCAGCCGCGGGCCAACGCCCTGAACCGACTGCAGCGCCTCGAACGTGTCGCGCTCGGACTCCGCCGTGAAGCCGAACAGCGTGAGGGACTCCTCTCGCACCACCAACTGCGTGAAGAACCGCGTCTCGTGATTCACCCGGAGCTCGGACAGCGTCGCCGGCGTGGAGTGCACGAGCATCCCCACTCCGCCCACCTCGACGACCGCGGTCGAGGCGCGCACGGACAGCACCGTGCCGGCCAACTGTGCAATCACCGCGGTCTCCTTTCGAACATGTGTACGAACACGCTACGGGACGCCGACGGCCCGCGCCGCACGACTCGCCGCACGACATGCCCCACTGCGGCGGCCACCATCATCCGCGACGGCCGTGCGTCAACCACGACGCCGCGAGGCCCGCTCCGCCTCGGCCCAGCGGCGCTGCGCACCCGTCGTCGCCGCCGATCCCACGGGCGCTGCCCCGCCGCGCCAGGCGTGGGTGATCGCGATCGCCAAGGCGTCTGCCGCATCGGCGGGTCGGGGCGGCTCCGCGAGGCCGAGCACGCGCGCCACCATGAAGCCCACCTGAGGCTTCGCCGCGCGCCCATCGCCGGTCACCGCCGCCTTGACCTCGGAAGGCGTGTATAGCGCCACGGGGAGGCCGCGGCGCTCGGCCGCCAGCATCACCACTCCGGACACCTGGGCCGTCCCCATCACCGTGCGCACGTTGGCCTGGGCGAACACCCGCTCGAGCGCGACCGCATCGGGCCGATGCTGGTCCAGCACCGCCTCGAGGGCGTCGGCCAGGCGCGCGAGGCGCGCGGGGACGGCATCGCCCGCGGGGGACGTCGCCGCCTCGACATGCACCAGGCTGACCTTGCGCGCTCCCGCGGCATCGATCACGCCCAGGCCACAGCGGGTGAGGCCGGGGTCGACGCCGAGAATCCGCACGGTGTGTGAGTGGCGGACCGCCGCTACTCGGCGGCCGCCGCCTCCAGGACCTCGTCCGAGGCGTCCATGTTCGCGAAGACGTTCTGCACGTCGTCGCAGTCCTCAAGAGCGTCGATGAGCTTCAGCATCTTCTTCGCGCCGTCGACCTCGAGCTCGATCTTCACGGACGGGACCCAGGTGGCCTCGGCGCTGTCGTAGTCGATGTCCGCCTCTTGCAGCGCGGTGCGGACCGCGACCACGTCCGTCGCCTCCGAGGTGATCTCGAACACCTCGCCGTGGTCCTCGATCTCCTCCGCACCCGCGTCGAGGGCGGCCAGCATGAGGTCATCCTCAGTGACACCCGAGTCCTTCGACACAATGATCTGCCCCTTGCGCGTGAACAGGTACGCGACCGAGTTGGGGTCTGCGAGGGTGCCGTTGTTGCGCGTGAGCGCGGTGCGGACCTCCATTGCGGCGCGATTGCGGTTGTCCGTGAGGCACTCGATCAGCATCGCAACGCCATTGGGCCCGTAGCCCTCGTACATGATGGTCTCGTACTCGGCCCCGCCGGCCTCGAGACCGGCGCCGCGCTTGAGCGCCCGGTCGATGTTGTCGTTCGGCACCGAGGACTTCTTGGCCTTCTGCACCGCATCGAACAGCGTGGGGTTGCCCGCCATGTCCGCGCCG
Source organism: Demequina ureilytica (assembly GCF_048553575.1). Taxonomy (NCBI): domain Bacteria; kingdom Bacillati; phylum Actinomycetota; class Actinomycetes; order Micrococcales; family Demequinaceae; genus Demequina; species Demequina ureilytica. Next base: position 387,283 of record NZ_JBLZIE010000003.1, read on the forward strand.
CCCGAGCGGGCCGCGACCTCGATGTTCTTGATCAGCTTGGCGAACAGCTTGCCGCGCTTGGCGTCGACAACCGCCTTCTTGTGCTTGGTGGTTGCCCACTTGGAGTGGCCGGACACGTGATGCTCCTCGACTGATCGGGTAAAGGACTGCCCGCCAGTCTAGAGGTTCACCCCGCTCCTGTACGCAAGCGGCAGGCTTAGGACAGCGCGGCGATCGCGGCCGCACCCGCAGCGCCGCATGCCGCCGCCCACACGAAGCTCGCCAACGTACCGATGATGAATCGCTCTGCAGTCTCGCCGCGCAGCGCCGGCGCGGTGTCGCGCAGCTCGGGATAACGGCCCAGGCCCTTGACGGCGATCACGACCGCGACGGCCTCGGGATGCCCGGCCATCACCGCGCCCGCGATCGCGAGCCGCTCGAGCACGCCGATCCACATGCCGCCGCGCAGCAGACCGGGCGTCTCGGTGCCCGGCTCGACGCGTCGCAGGAGCCAACCGATCAGCGGCGCGCCGATAACCGCGGCCACGGCAAGCGACGTCACCACCACGCCGGCTTGGGCCAGGAACGTCATCACTCGTCTCCCGTCGTTGCGGCACGCGCCAGCAGCGTCGCGGCCACCGGCCGCGCCCGGCGCTCCTCATCCAGCATCGCAGAGGTCACGCGCTGACTCACGGCCTGCTCGGAGATGCCGAGCCGAGCGGCGATGTCCCGCTGCGTCGCCTCGGGCCCCAGCAGATCGGCGACCTCCCACCCGGCGGCCGAGCGGCGTCGCACGACTGCGGCCAGCAGTTGCAGGATCGCCGTCGCTCCCTCGCCTGCCTCGTCATCCTCGCCGGACACCACCACAGGAACGGACTCGGACCTTCCACGCGCTCGTTCCACAGCCTGCCGCGCGTGAACGAACGCCGCACCGGAGCTCGCACGCGCGCTCGCCCCCCAGGGCTCGTTGACCGGCCCAGCACCCACCCCAACGGACCACTCCCCCAGTCTCATGAGGTGCAGGGCAAGGTCGACCGCAGGGTCGGCATGCGTGAGCATTATCTGAACCTCGTCGCCGACGGTGCGCTCGAGCGGGAGAGCGATCTCGTCCGCCCAGCGCTCGGCCCACGGAGCCAACTCGGTCATGAGCGACTCGACGCGGTCGCCCTTCTCGGTGCTGCCGCGCTGATCAGCGGTGACGACGAACATTCTTCAAGGTTAGGGCCTTGATGCCGATAGATCAAGGCTCTGGCCTAGATCGTGAGGGGCTCAGAGCTGTGCGAGCAGCAGCTCGTGCACACGCGTGTCCGAGGATATCTCCGGGTGGAATGCCGTGGCGATCACCGCACCGTGCCTCACGGCGACGGGGTGCCTCTCACCGTCGGGGCCGGTGGCCGTCGCGAGCACCTCGACGCCCTCGTCGTACTGCTCGACCCACGGCGCGCGAATGAACGTCGCGTGCATGGGACTGCCGTCGAGCTCCCACACCAGGTCGACCTCGGCGGAGTCCACCTGGCGACCGAAAGCGTTGCGGCGCACCGTCATCGGGATTCCACCGAGCGTCTGCTGCCCCTCGATGCCGTCCCGTAGGTCTCGCGCCAGCAGAATCATCCCGGCGCAAGATCCGAGCACGGGTAGGCCCGCGTGGATGCGCTCGACGAGCCCGTCGCGCAGGCCGAAGGCCCGCATGAGCTTGTCCATAGTGGTGGACTCCCCGCCTGGGATGACGAGGCCGTCCACGGCATCCAGCTCGCTCAGACGCCGCACCTTCACCACGTCTGCGCCCAGACCGTCAAGCATCACATGATGCTCCCTGAAGTCGCCCTGCAGCGCGAGCACTCCTACCGTGGTCATTCGCCCACTTCTCCTAGATCGATCGTGTGGCCGTCCCACACTAGAAAAGAGTCCCAGTCCGCCCGCAGCTGCGCGGGGAACACCTCGATGGGAGCATCGCGCAAGTCGGTCGCGGTCATCCACTGCACTGCATCGATGGTCTCGCGCTCCACCTCGGTCCACTCCTCCGCTGTCCGCGCCCGCGCATCGGCATCCGCGAGCCGTCCCACGAAGATCTCCTCGTACTGTACGTACGGCCGCGACGCGAAGTCGAACATCGCCGTGCGGGTCCAGACGGGACCGGACAACTCATGCTCTTCGAGCACCCAGCCAGTCTCTTCGGCGAGCTCGCGCACCGCGGCGGCGCGCATCGTCTCGTCTTGCTCGAGGCCCCCGCCCGGCGTGAACCAGAACGAGCGTCCCGTCGCGTGTGGGTCGTGTCCCCGGACCATGAGCACCCGCGGCACGGCAGGATTCGAGTCGTCGACGAGCAGCACCCGCGCGCCACGGCGCGCGATGCGCCGGGCGGCCGATGCGCTCACGTGACGTGCGGTCGAGTCACCAGCCGCGCTCGGCGAGACGGTGGGGCTCGGGCTCTTCCTCGACGTTGATGCCCACCATCGCGTTGCCCAGGCCGCGCGAGACGTCCGCGATCACGGCGGGGTCGTCGAAGAACGTGGTGGCCTTGACGATCGCCTTGGCACGCTCGGAAGGATTGCCGGACTTGAAGATCCCGGATCCCACGAACACGCCCTCGGCGCCCAGCTGCATCATCATCGCGGCATCAGCGGGAGTCGCGATGCCGCCGGCGGTGAACAGCACCACCGGCAGCTTGCCAGTCGCGGCGATCTCCTTCACGAGCGGAAGGGGCGCCTGCAGCTCCTTGGCCGCCACGTACAGCTCGTCCTCGGGTAGTGCCGTCAGTGCCCGGATCTGAGCCCGGATCTGACGCATGTGAGTCGTGGCGTTCGACACGTCTCCAGTGCCGGCCTCGCCCTTGGAACGGATCATCGCGGCACCCTCAGAGATGCGGCGCAGCGCCTCACCCAGGTTGGTCGCGCCGCACACGAACGGCACGGTGAAGTTCCACTTGTCGATGTGGTGCGTGTAGTCGGCGGGCGTCAGCACCTCCGACTCGTCGACGTAGTCGACGCCCAGGGACTGCAGCACCTGCGCCTCCACGAAGTGGCCGATGCGTGCCTTCGCCATCACGGGGATCGAGACGGCGTCGATGATGCCCTGGACGAGGTCCGGGTCGCTCATCCGTGCCACGCCGCCCTGGGCGCGAATGTCCGCGGGCACGCGCTCGAGCGCCATGACCGCCACGGCACCGGCGTCCTCGGCGATCTTGGCCTGCTCGGGCGTGACGACGTCCATGATCACGCCGCCCTTGAGCATCTCGGCCATGCCGCGCTTGACGAGGTCGGTGCCTACCTGGGGGGTGGAGTGATCGGCGTTGTCGCTCATGCGGTGCTGTCCTTCGCTTGCTGGGGATGGAATTCAGCATCCATTCTAATCGCGTCTCGGTAGGTCGCCTCGATCCGGGGCGCGACCTGGCGCCAGTCGAAGGTGCCAGCGCGCGATTGGCCCCTCGTCGCGAGCTCGTGCCGAGCGATCGGATCCGCGAGAAGGGCGTGCACCCGGGCGGCCAGCTCGACCGAGTCGCCGACGGTGTGCATGGCCACGCACGCCTCTCCGTCGGAGTCCGTGGCGACGTCGCGGAAGGCCACCAGATCGCTCGCGACCACCGCAGTTCCCGCGGCCATCGCCTCGACGAGCACGATGCCAAAGCTCTCCCCGCCGAGGTTGGGCGCGCAGTACACGTCGACCGACGCCATGAACCGCGCCTTCATGCCCTCGTCGAGCTCGCCCACGACCTCGGCGCCGGCCCGCGCCGCACGCGCGGCGATGCGGTCCGAGAACCGGCCGGCGACCAGGAACCGGGACCGCGGATACCGGCGCCGCACCAAAGGAATCGCGGCCAGGAACGGGTCGAGCCCCTTGCGCGACTCGTCCATGCGGCCCAGGATCCCGATGGTCGGCGCGTTCTTCGTGCCGCACCACTCCTTGACGGGTTCCGCGTGGGTGTACGCAGCCGTGTCCACGCCATTGGGGATGATGTGGGTGGCGGCCACGCCCAGGTGCTCCTTGATGGTGCGGTCGGCGGAGGGCGACACCGCGATGCGCGCGTCGAGCTCCTCATAGCCGGGCTTGATGAACGGCTTCGCGTTGCGCATGATCCGCGAGTGCTCGTTCGACGTGTGGAAGGTCGCCACCGTGGGACCCAGCCGTGCCCACATCGCGATCACGGACAGCGACATGGTGCCGGGCTCGTGCAGGTGCACGACGTCGAAGTGGCCCTCCCGCAACCACTTGCGCACCCGCACTGCCGCCACGAATCCAAAGGTGACGCGTGCGGTCGAGCCGTTGTACCGCACGGGGATCGAGCGTCCGGCGGTGGTGACGTAGGCCGGCACGTCCGTAGCGGGCGCGGCAGGAGCAAGCACCGAGACCTCGTGCCCGCGCCCGATCAGTGCCTCGGCCAGGTCCATCACGTGCAGTTGAACGCCGCCCGGGCGATCCATCGAGTACGGGCACACGATGCCGACCCTCATGCGGCCCACCCGAACCGCTGCAGCATGTGCCAGTCCTCGGGATGCTCCGCGATCTGGTCTGCCATCCATGTCGCCCAGGCCTGGCTCGCCTGCGCCACGCGCTCCTCCTTGGGGAACGAAGCCGGATCGATGACGGGACCGAAGGTCATCACGACTCCCCACCGGGACCGTGCCGCTCGCCGCCTGGCGCCTGTGAGCCGTTCGTAGTGGAGCATGACCGGCATCACGGAGATTCCGGCTGCCGCTGCCACCGCTGCGGGACCCGGAGCGACCAGCACACGCTGGCCCCACATCTCGACCTCGACGCCGCGACCTGACATGTCGCGGTCCGCCAGCAGGCAGATCAGCCCGCGGTCGCCGCGCCCCAGCTGGATCAACTGGCGAAAAGTGGAACTGCCCTCGTGGCCCAGGACGTGAATGCCTATGCGCTCACGCAACGCCACGAACTCGTCGTAGACCTCGCGCGGCTCGAGCACCTCCGCGACGGCCGTGACCGTGGTGAGGTTGCGCGCGCCCCATGCGCCCACCAGGTCCCAGTTCCCGCAGTGCGACAGCACCGCTACCACGGGCTCGTCGCCCTCCAGCAGCTCGCGGACCTCCTCGAAGTTCTCGGTGCGCGCGCGGGCGTCGATCTGGGCGTGCGTCATGCGGCCCAGCTCCAGCACCTCGGAGTAGTACCGTGCGGCGGACGCCATGCCGCGCCGGGACAGCCTGCGCAGCTCACGCCCTTCCAAGCCGGTGACGCGGTGCAGGTTGTCCTCGAGCCGCGTGGCGGACTTGGTGCGCCTCGCCCACGCCCACCACGCGACGGCCGATGCGGCGGCGCGGGTGAACCCTATCGGCACCTTCGCGGACACGCGCCAGGCGGTGAGGAACGCGTTCATCGCCCCGCGTCGCGGTCGCTGTTGTCCGGGGCGGGTTCCCCCGGGTGGTGTTCCGGGTGGTCGCCGTAGTTCAGCGAGTCTCGATGGTGGTCGTCGCGGTCGCGCAGGTCCTCGCGGTTGGAGCGCACCACCGCCATGGTCCGCTGGCCCACGGTGAAGGCACCCGCCGCAGCGAGCAGGAACAGCGTCCAGGTGAGCACCCACAGGGGCAGCCCGAGGCCCACGAAGCCGGTGGCGGTGAGGCCGATCACGAGCCGGTCCGACCGCTCCGCGATGCCGCCTGAGGCGTCGACGCCAAGCGATTCAGCCTTAGCCCGCGCGTAGGGCACGAACGAGCCGATGGTCAAGCACAGCAGCGCGGCGAGAGCCGTCGGCGGGTGAACCTCGCGGAACCCCCACACGAGAGCGCCGAAGATCGCAGCATCGGCCACGCGGTCCAGCGTCGAATCCAGGTACGCGCCCAACTGGGATGTCTTGCCCGACAGCCGCGCCATGGTGCCGTCGAGCATGTCGGTCACCACGAACACCGTGATGACGATCGTGCCCCAGAACATCGCCAGGCCGCCGCGGGGCAGCAGCACGACGGCGCCGGTGACGACGCCGATGGTGCCGACGATCGTCACCGCATTGGGGTGCACGCCCAGGCCGAGCAGCGCCTTCGCAGGCGCCTGCCAGATCGCGGCCATGAGTGGCCGCAGCTTGCCGAACATAGGTGACCTCCCGGTCGTCAGACCTTGTCCCAGGCGCGCGTCAGGCGCTCCCAGGTGTCGTCGAGCAGCTCGGGGACGGCCTTGGTGCGGCCGATGATGGGCAGAAAGTTCGAGTCGCCGGTCCAGCGGGGCACCACGTGCTGGTGAAGATGCTCGGAGATGCCCGCGCCACCCACCTGACCTTGGTTCATGCCGATGTTGAAGCCCTTGGTGCCGCTCACGTGCGTCAGGACGCGCATCGCGGCCTGCGTCAACTCGCCCATCTCGTCCCGCTCGGCATCGGTCGCGTCGGTGTACCAGCCCACGTGGCGGTACGGACACACCATCAGGTGACCGGGGTTGTAGGGGTACAGGTTGAGCACCACATAGCAGTGCTCGCCGCGGTGCACCACGAGTCCCTCGCGGTCGTCGCCGGTGACCTTGGTGCACAGCGGGCACTCGTGCTCACCGGTGTACTCGGGGCGATCGGACGAGTGCTGGATGTACGCCATGCGGTGCGGAGTCCACAGGCGCTCGAAGCCGTCGGCCTCGCCACCCATCTTCTCGCCGTCGACGATGTCCGCCATCCGCTACACCTGAGCCTTGGTCCGCACCGCGTCCACGATCCGCGCCACCGCGTCCGCCACCGGCACGCCGTTGTCCTGGGAACCGTCCCGCAGGCGGAACGACACGGCGCCCGCCTCAGCGTCCTCGCCGCCCGCGATCAGCACAAAGGGAATCTTCTCCTTGGACGCCGAGCGGATCTTCTTCGGGAACCGCTCGTCAGAAGCATCGAGCTCCGCGCGAATGCCGTGCGCACGCAGTTGGGAGACGACCTCACCCAAGTAGTCGTCGAACGCATCGGCCACCGGAATGGCGCGCACCTGCACCGGGGCAAGCCACACGGGGAAGGCCCCGGCGTAGTGCTCGGTGAGGATGGCGAAGAACCGCTCGATCGAGCCGAACAGCGCGCGGTGGATCATCACCGGCCGCTGGCGGCTGTTGTCGGACGCCGTGTACTCGAGCTCGAACCGCTCCGGAAGGTTGAAGTCGAGCTGGATGGTCGACATCTGCCACGAACGGCCGATCGCGTCGCGGGTCTGCACCGAAATCTTGGGGCCGTAGAACGCCGCCCCGCCCGGGTCGGGCACGAGTTCCAGGCCAGAGCCTTCGGCTACCTCGCGCAGCGTCTGCGTCGCCTCGTCCCAGATCTCGTCCGAGCCCACGGACTTGTCCGGGTTGCGAGTCGACAACTCCAGGTAGAAGTCCTCGAGGCCGTAGTCCTTCAACAGGTCCAGGACGAACGTGAGCAGACCGTTCAGCTCGTCCTTCATCTGCTCGCGCGTGCAATAGATGTGCGCGTCATCCTGCGTGAAGCCGCGAGCGCGCGTCAGCCCATGCACCACGCCGGACTTCTCGTACCGGTACACGGTGCCGAACTCGAACAGGCGCATCGGCAACTCGCGGTACGACCGTCCCCGCGCGTCGAAGATCAGGTTGTGCATGGGGCAGTTCATGGGCTTCAGGTAGTAGTCCTGGCCCTGCTTGGTGACGTTGCCGGCCTCGTCCCGCTCCTCGTCCATCTGCATGGGCGGGTACATGCCGTCCGCGTACCAGTCGAGGTGTCCCGAGGTCTCGAACAACTGCGCCTTGGTCGCGTGCGGCGTGTACACGAACTCGTACCCCGACTCGATGTGGCGCTGACGCGAGTACTCCTCCATCTCGTGACGGATGATTCCGCCCTTGGGGTGGAACACGGCCAGGCCGGAGCCGATCTGCTCGGGGAAAGAGAAGAGGTCGAGTTCCTGCCCCAGGCGGCGGTGATCGCGACGCTCGGCCTCGGCGAGCCGCTCCTTGTACGCCGTCAGCTCCTCCTTGGTCGGCCAAGCGGTGCCGTACACGCGCTGCAGCTGCGGGTTCTTCTCGGAACCCTTCCAGTAGGCCGCAGCGGAGCGCATCAGCGACCAGCCGTTAGCCAGGAGCTTGGTGCTGGGCACGTGCGGGCCGCGGCACAGGTCCTTCCACGCGACCTCGCCTCCGCGGCGCACGTTGTCGTAGATCGTGATGTCGCCCTCACCGATCTCGACGGAGGCGCCCTCGGCGCCGTCCGCCTCGTGGCTCAGCAGCTCGCACTTGTAGGGCTCGTGCGACAACTCCGCGAGCGCCTCCTCGCGAGTGACCTCGCGGCGTACGAAGACCTGGCCCTCCTTGACGATGCGCTGCATCGCCTTCTCGAGCTTCTTGAGGTCATCAGGCGTGAACGGCTCCTCGACATCGAAGTCGTAGTAGAAGCCGTTGTCGATGGGCGGGCCCACGCCGAGCTTGGCGTCCGGGTGCGCCTGCTGAACGGCCTGAGCGAGCACGTGCGCCGTCGAGTGGCGCAGCACCATCAGTCCCTCGGGCTCGTCGATGGTGACGGCTTCGACGGTGGCACCGTCCGGGAGTTCCCGTGCGAGGTCCCACAGGTTGCCGTCCACTCGCATGACGAGCACCTCGCGGCGCTCGGAGTACAGGTCGGTGCCCGTCGTCGTCGCGTCGACCTGTCGCTGGTCGCCGTCGACAGTCAGGTTGATGGTGGGCACCGGTGGTCTCCTTGGGTAGTGCGGAAGCTCCCGGCACGCCAAAGGGCGCGCCGACGTCACCCGACGATGCTACCGACATGCGGGCGGTGGCCCCACGCTCGCGCGCCGCGCTCGGAGAGGTGAAGGTGTCAGCGTGAGCGCCGTTCCGAGTCACTGACGACATCCGCGTCGTCGCCTGGCGTGCTCGTCGGGCTGTCGTCGTCGCACAGCAGGTTCGCCTGCACTGCCCGAGCGATGGGCGTCGAACCCTGAGTGACCTCAAGGATCCGCCGGCGGATCCGTGGCTCGTGGAGAAGCTCGGCCAGCGTGGCGGCCACGTCGACGCGTGGAATTTCATCATGAGGCTGGGCCGGGCTGAGCGAAATCGTGCCCGTCCCGTCTCGGTCCACGAGCAGGGATGGCCGAAGGATCAGCCAGTCCAAGTCGCTCATGCTGACCATAACGTCGATCAACTTCTTCACCGCGAAGTAGAACTCGACATCGTCGCTGAGGTGGTGCCCGCGCTCAGCCTCAGGTAGCACCGACACGAGCGCGAACCGTCTCACGCCGGCCAGGACTACCGCCTCCAGGGCCTTCACCACGCCCTCGCCGTCGATAGCGGCAGTGTCCTCCCTCGTGCCACCGTTCGACCCGGCCGCGTACACCACGACGTCCACTCCGGTGAGCATGGTGGCCAAGGCCTCAGGAGTCACGTGCGCAAGTTGAGCCACGTGAACCTCGATCCCCCTTGCGGAAAGTTCTCGCTTCTGCTCGTCGCGACGCACCAATCCCGCTACGTCATCGCCCCGGTCGATCAGGTTCCCCGCCAGCAGCGCACCGATCGCCCCGCTGACGCCAATGATGAAGACGTTCATCACGGAGTCTCTGGCCGCCCGGGGGCGTCACTAACGGCACTGCCGTCGATCGGGGAGGCCACCCGTCGATGAGCCGGTTCTGCACCAGCCGTCGCGGTCGTCGACCGCAGACCCGTACGAACGGGGGGAGCCTGAAGGCAGGTGAGCATCGTGCAAGTGTGACCGTCGAGTTGCGCCCCTCGCGTCGGTAGCAGCCACCCATCTTCGTCGGTAACCCGCCCGGCGTACTAGGGAATCTGGAACTCCTTAAGTTCGCGACGTGAGGTGATGCCGAGCTTGCGGAAGATGTTGCGCAGATGGGCCTCGACGGTCCGTGGGCTGAGGAACAGTTGCGAGCCGACCTCACGGGATGTCGCTCCGGTGGCTACCAGTCGTGCGACGTGCAGCTCCTGCGCGGTGAGTTCGTCCGTCGGCTGTGCGGAGCGAGCGCGCGGGTGCTCGCCCGTCGCGCGGAGTTCGCGCGCGGCGCGGGCGGCGAACGCCTCCGCACCCATGTCGGTGAGCAGTTGGTGAGCCGTCCGAAGTTGGTCGCGTGCCTCCCGGCGGCGGCCCTCGCGACGTAGCCACTCCCCATAGACGAGGTGAGTGCGGGCAAGGTAGCCGCCCATGCGGCTGTGGCTGAGTTGATCGATTGCCTCGCGATATAGACCCTCGGATGCCGGTCCGGTGCTCATGAGCGCCTGCGAGCGTGCCGCCATACCGAGTGCCCAAGGGGTACCGCTGGCGTGCGCCCGGTCGCAGAGCTGTTCCAGCGCGGCGATCGCCCCATCCGGATCACCCGCGCGGGCTGCCGACTCGATGAGCTCGGAATGCGCGAGGTTGCTTTGCGTCAGCTCGTCCGACTGGAATGCCCGCGTCGCGGCGATCTGAGCCGCTGGGTACTTCCCGAAGCCGTTGTTGATCACCGCCATGGCGTACTGCGCCAGCGAGACCTCGGTGTCATCCCCGCGGTTCGCAGCTTCTTGGATGATGGTCGCCTGAATCTCGCGGGTCTCATCCGAGCGGCCGCGCCAGGCGGCAAGAATCAGTTGCGCGTGGAGCAACGGCACTGCGGTCGTCGAGGCAGCGATCGAGGTCTGCTCGGCCGCAAGCTCGGCGGCGTGCGCGAACTCGCCGGAGAGCACCAGCATGACGGACTGGACCAGGAGCCCGGTCGGCAATGTGGCCAGGGCGCCGGCCTCCCGCGCAAGTCGGACGTGACGTGCCGACAAGGAGTGGGCCAACTCGTCGTCGAAGACGGCCATCGCGGTCCTGCTGGCCAACCACAGCCAGCGGTGGTCGCGGCCGTCGCGTGTGGAACGCGCGCCCGGCTCCGGGTCGGCGAAGGCGATCAGTGCCCGGCGCAGTTCCGGCACTCCCGCCTCGTACCCTCGCGTGAAGTTCGTGACGAGGGCATCGAGCAAGAGGTCCGCTGGCCGCGGCGGCCCGGGCGGTGCCGGTGCGGCCTTGGCTGCCTCGGCGACGTTCAGTGCGCCGCAGCCGGGCTCGCCGGTCACGAGCGCCGCGTCGATTGCTTGCAGGTACGTTTCACGGGCCAGCGCTGGGTCCAGCGGCGTGAGCGTCCTGGCAGCATCCAACAGCAACTGCGGACCCGCGTGATCTCGACTCTGATGAAAAGCAATCTCGGCTCGTAGGAGCTCGAGTCGGGCCCCTTGCAAGGCGTCTAGTGGTCCGGCTGCCGCCGACCTCAGCAATTCGAGGGCGGACTCCGTCGCCCCCGACTCGTGCTTGGCGTGAGCACTCTCCAGCGAGCGCCTCGCGCGAGCTGCGGGCTCTGGGGACAGCTCGGCGGCGCGCTGAAGGAACGCGGCCGCTGCTGCGACTCCGCCGCGCGCGTACGCTCGGCCGGCCGAGCTCTCCAACCCAGCGGCAGCCTCTTCATCGACTCCGAAGACCGACTGCGAGCGGTGCCAGGCATACCGGTCAGGGTCGAGTTGCGGGTCGGTGACGGAGGCCAACGCGCCGTGGACCCGGCGATGGTCCGACGGCGTGGCCGCCTGGTAGACCGCCGAGCGCACCAGCGGATGAAGGAACCTCACCCGCAAGTCGATCTCCAGCAAGCCGGCCGCTTCAGCTGGCGCGGCCACCTCAGGGGAGATTCCCAGCTGCGCGGCTGCGTCCCACAGCAGCGCCGGGTCGCCGGTCGGGTCAGCCGCTGCGACCAGTAGCAGCAGCTGCGTGTCGGCCGGAAGCGCACCTGAACGGCGCCGAAAGCTGTCCTCGACGTGCTGTGGAACGCTCAGTGCGTCGGGCAGCCCAAACCCGCCGGCCAATCCTGCCAGCTGTGCACTTCGGGGCAGTTCCAGCAGCGCCAACGGGTTGCCGCGCGCCTCGGCAACGATCCGATCACGCACCCGTTCGTCGAGGGGCGCATGCACCGCCTCGGCCAGCAGGTCCACTGAGTCCCTATCGCTGAGCCCGTCGAGGCGCAGTTCAGGCAAGCCGGCGAGCGGTAGGGGATCGCCCTGATGGGAGTCGCGCCATCCGAACACCAGGGCCAACCTTTCGGCTCCCAACCGGCGGGCCACGAATGCCAGGACCAGCGCCGATGACTCATCGAGCCACTGCGCATCGTCGATGAGACAGAGCAGCGGTGCTTCCTCGGCGACTTCAGCCAACAAGCTGAGGACAGCCAACCCGACAAGGAACCGGTCAGGGGCGGCGCCGCCGTGGAGTCCGAACGCCACGCCAAGAGCATCCTGCTGCGGCGCGGGCAACGCATTGGCCCGGTCCAGCAGTGGCGCGCACAACTGGTGCAGCCCTGCGAATGCGAACTGGGTCTCTGACTCGACGCCGACCGACGACTCCACACGGAAGCCCGAGGCGCGGGCCGTCAGCCGGGCGTGCTCGATCACGGCAGTCTTGCCGATGCCCGCTTCCCCCCGCACCACAAGAGAGCCACTGTGCCCAGAGCGCGCCAGCGCCAGGAACTTCTCGATCACTGCACGCTCTGAGCGTCGGCCCACAAGTTCTGCCACGTCGTGCTCCCGTCACACCACCTGACTAGGTAGCAGCCACCGTACTCGTCACCGACGCGAGCGCGATAGTCCCCACCTGCTGCGCGTGACGTCCGTGTTTGTGGGTGGTGCGTGGCGGCGAACTTCCAGTGGCTGTCACCGACGCGGGGGCCCCGCCGCCGATGCGAGCCTGAGCGCCTCGGACCGATCCCCGGTTCGCGAGTCAGGGAGACCTCAGGAGTACGGGTCGCGTGACGGCGGTGCGCACGTGCACCGGGACACCGTGCCCACCGCCATCACCAGATCCGCCTAGGACAGCAATCGCTCTCACTGGCACTACGAAAGGAGACAAACCATGGGATACATCACCGTCGGGAACGAGAACAGCACGTCGATCGAGGTGTACTACGAGGACCAGGGTGCGGGCCAGCCCGTCGTGCTGATCCACGGGTACCCGCTGAACGGGCACAGTTGGGAGCGCCAGACCCGTGCACTGCTTGAAGCCGGCTACCGAGTCATCACCTACGACCGGCGCGGCTTCGGCCAGTCCTCCAAAGTCGGATCCGGCTACGACTACGACACCTTCGCCGCGGACCTGAACAGCGTGCTCGAAACACTGGACCTGCGCGACGTGACCCTCGTCGGATTCTCGATGGGCACGGGTGAGCTCGCTCGCTACGTCGCGCGCTACGGCCACGAGCGGATCGCCAAGCTCGCGTTCCTCGCATCGCTGGAGCCCTACCTCGTCGCGCGCGACGACAACCCCGAAGGCGTGCCGCAGGACGTCTTCGATGGAATCGAAACGGCGGCGACGAGCGATCGGTATGCCTGGTACACCCAGTTCTTCGCCAACTTCTACAACCTTGACGAGAACCTTGGCAGCAGGATCAGCCAAGAAGCGGTGACCAACAGTTGGAATGTCGCCATCTCGAGCGCCCCCGTCGCGGCATACGCAGTCGTATCCTCCTGGATCGAGGACTTCCGCACCGACGTCGAGGCAGTGCGCGCCAGCGGCAAGCCGTCCCTGATCCTGCACGGCACTGCAGACAACATCCTCCCCATCGACGCCACGGCCCGCCGGTTCCGCGAACTCCTGCCGGACGCGCAGTACGTCGAGGTCGACGGCGCCCCCCACGGCCTGCTCTGGACGCATGCCGACGAGGTCAACGACGTACTGCGCAACTTCCTCGCCTAGTTCCACGGCCGGCTCAGCGGCGCAAACAAGGCATCCATGCACATCGAACCGAAGGGTGAGGACTTGCCATGAATCCTGTCGAGGAGATCATCAGCAGCTTCCAAGGGCTCGTCGCAGGCGTGCCCGAGGTCGTCCAGCCGGTGATCGTCGTGCTCGCGGGCGCAGTGCCGTTCGTCGAGGGTGAGGGAGGAGCAATCATCGGCGTGCTCGGTGGTCTGCATCCGATCATCGCGGCCGCGGCAGCGACCCTCGGGAACCTGGCCAGCGTGGTGCTCGTGGTCGCCGTCACGACACGCACCAGGACCGCCGTCGTCGGCCACCGACGCAGCCTGCTCGCGGTGGACGGTGGCCAAGGAGCGCGATCGAGGTTCTCCGGCGAGGCACCTCCCGAGGCTGCGGTCGAGAAGCCGGAGTCGAAGGGACGCCAGCGCTTCAAGAGGTGGGTCGTCCGTTTCGGCGTCCCCGGCGCGAGCGTCCTGGGCCCGCTCGCTATCCCGACTCAGATCATGAGTGTGATCCTCGTGGGCGGCGGAACTCCGCGCCGGTGGGTCCTGCTCTGGCAGGCCATCGCCATCGTGACCTGGACGACGATCGCCACCGTCTCGGCGTGGGCCGCTCTCACCGTCGTGTTCGAAGTGTCGTGAGCCATGGTCTCCCAGCACAGAGCGCTCACGTTCGATCGATCAAGCCCGGATTGCACTCGTCGAGGACGGCGGTCGCGTCGACGACGGCGCTGGCCGTGGATCTCCTCGGGCGTCGTGCTCATGGTCATGGCCGCGCTTGGCGTTGCCACCGCGGCCTTTCAATTCGGCCTGCCCTGGTGGATGCACGAGGGGGACCGGAACCACGTGTACGAGGGAGATGGGGGTTCCCAGCGGTACCAGGTTCACCTCCCGCCTGAGTACGACGCCGACGACCAGTTACCGGTGATCATGGCCATCCACGGCTGCGGGATGACCGGCTACGGCTGGAACTCGATGAAGGCCACCACCCAGCTCAACGAGTTGGCCGATAGCGAAGGCTTCATCGTGGTGTACCCGACACAACGGATCTTCCGCAATGCGATCAACTGCTGGAATTCGGCCGATCCCCGGGAACAGCACCGTGGCAGCGGGGAGCCGGCGCTTCTTGCTGGCGTTGCGCGGCAGGTGGTTGAGGACTACAACGCGAATCCAGACCATGTGCACGTGGCAGGCGCCTCGTCCGGCGCGGGGACCGCCGTGATCCTGGCAGCCACCTATCCCGACATCTTCGCGACCGCAACATCGGTCGCTGGCGGGGAGTACGGGCTCAATCAGGTGGATCCGGACCATCCCGACTCCACGCCACCGGACTACACCGCACGTCAGGCGTGGTCCCAGATGGGCGAGCGAGCGCGGCACGTGCCGCTGCTCATCATTCAGGGCAAGGACGACGAGGTCGTCCCGACCCTCGTCGCCACTCGCCTCGTCGAACACTGGATCGCCGTCAGCGACCTCGTCGACGATGGGCTGCTCAACGACGGGCTGAGTTTGGTCGAAGCGAAGAGGACGATGCCTGCCGAACAGGGCAAGCATGCCTACACGCAAACCATCGTCACCATGCCTGACGGTAGGTCGCTGGTCGAGTCATACCTCGTACACGGCATGGGCCACGTCTGGCCAGGTCCCTCCGGGCAAGGTCTCTTCACTGACCGGTCCGGCCCCGACGCCAGCGCGATCCTCTGGGATTTCGCCCAGCGCCATCCAAAAGACTCGCTCGAGTGAGCCTCAGCCCGCACCTGAAAGGACATCACGTGCCTCAGCCGCTCACCGATACGACCGGCGCATCCGTGGCGATCAAACTCGACAGCTCGCGTCCCGTCAGCAGCTACACCGCAGTTCTCGACGCCCGTTCGCCGGTTGGGCGGGCGGAGTTCTTCGACTCACCCGCGGCAGCCAGCGAACGGATCTTCTTTCACACCGAAGTTGACCCGGCGTTCGGTGGCCGCGGGCTGGCCAGGCTCCTGGTCCGCGAGGCACTTGCAGGCAGCGTTCGCGCCGGTGTCACTGTGGTTCCAGTGTGCCCGCTGTTTGGCAACCACCTCAAGAAGCATGGCGTTGAATTCCTCGCCGGTGGCGGCAGGTTCCGACGGCCCACACGTGCCGATATCGCACTCGTCGCGCAAGTCACGCGGGGCGACGGATGATCCCTACGAACCCGTCGATCGGCCAACAGGAGTGCCACGCGCTCGGTCTCCATGGCCGATCTGGCGCACGGGACACCCGTCACCGGAATCCGTCGCCCTCGACCTGCCCCTGCTCGTACTGGGAAGGCTCGTCCGCCTTGACCCAGTCGTCGGCGATCTGAGCCTCCTCATCGGCGCCTAGCGGCACCACCCGTTCATCGTCCGGCACGAGCTCGTCTTCGTTCGCGGTCCCCTCGTCGATCGGGTCGTCCGGCAGAACTGGCTCGTCGTCTGGAGTCGGTGCTGTGGTCATCGTGAACCTCCTCGTGGCCTCGCCATCGCTGACCCTTGTGATAACCCTGAGCGCGCGCGAGTATTCCAAATTCGGGGCGGCCCGGCCGATGCGCGGGCTGGCTCATGAAGCGGGTACGGGCTCGATGACCGATTCCGCGGTCTCGAGCCACGCGGCCGCGACCGAGGCGTCCTCGGATCCCGCGACGAGCGAGAGGATGTTCGCGGAAACCCTCGCGCGCAGCTCGTCGATGCCGAACTGGTCTCCGAACGCCTCGAGCATGCGCGCCGCCACGGGGGGCACGCCGCGATAGCCCTCGGCGTCTAGCTGCGGCAGCACCATCATGTGCGCCACCATGCAGGCGCAGTCATCGATGCGGCGGCCGGGGCCCAGCGTGTCGAGGTCGATGAGCGCCTCGACCCGCGTCGGTGCCATCGCGTCATCGAGGTAGATGTTGGCGGCGTGGAGGTCGCCGTGGGTGGCGACGGTGGGGTGCTCGGGTGCGGCCGCCAGCACAGCGGTGATCCGCCGCTCGAGCGCCTCGACCCGCTCCTCCGGAAGGCCCTCGGTGACGGCCATGCGGGCATACTGCGCCACCCGGTCTGGCACGGGCGGGCGGCGCTCCAGCGCGGTCGCCTCGTCCGGCAGCCGGTCCATGGCGGCGAGCAGCATCTGCGGATCGATCGCGGCGGGGTCGGAACCGTCGGGGCGGTGCAGCGCGCGGGTCATCGGGATCCCGTGGGCCTCCTGCACGACCACGATGCCGTCGCCTGCGTCCAGGGCCAGCGGAGCGAGCTCGCACATGCGGTGGCGGGCGAGCATTGCCTCCGCGCGCTCGGGGCGCACCACCTTCACGTACCAGTTGCGCCGCCCGTCCTCAGCCACGGTGCGCACCCTGAGCACGGCCCTGCGCATCGGTCGCATCACCATCATGTCCAACGACTCGATGGTGATGCTGCGCCCGGTCGCCGCGCTGAGTCGCGGCGCGAGGGTCTCCGGAATGCACGCGTCCGCCAGCCCCGGCAAGTGGGGGTCGGCGGGGTGGCGCCACACGTGCACCTCGCCCTCGTCCGAGGCCAGCCGCACCGCCTTGGCGGCGGCACGCTGCTCGTCCGAGAGCTCGACGGTCGAGGCGACCAGATACAGGCGCTCTCCCCCGGCGACCACGTCGTAGCCCACGGAGGTCTCCGCGCCGGGTCGCGCGTTGACGGAGTCGACTTTCCACGACTCCAACTCGACCTCGGTGGTGGCGAGCGCAGTCGCCAGAATCTCGCCCGCGCGGGGCCCGGTCAGCAGCGGCGCCGCTGCGTGATCGATCGCCATGGAGACATCACACCACGCAGATGGCCGATGCGCCGCATCTGGGACATCTCTGCACTCACGCGTGTCGTGCCCTGGACGAGCGGCGCGGGTCGGGATCGAGGGGCGGCTCCCATTGGTGGGCACGCCGACAGGCAAGCCTCTGGGACGGCTCCCGCGACAACGACCGTCAGTCCTTGTTGTGCTTCTTCGCCCAGTCGGCGCCCTTGTCCAACTTGCTGTGCGTCGACTCGGGAGCCTTGCCTCTGATCTTCTGCGCGCCCTTGTCGATCTTCTCGTCAGAAGTATTCCTCGCCGCGTTCACGGCCTTGCGGATCATCCCGAACTTTCCCATGGTGTGCCTCCCTTCGATCAGCAGACGACCGTCAGCCTTTGCCGTGTTCTGAAGACTCGCCGGGCACTTCCGAGGGAGTGTCGTCGTCCGCATCGGACGTGTCTTCCGCAATCCGCTCGGCGGCTTCGTCGAGCTTGTCGTCTGCCACGACCGCTGGCTGATCCTTGGCCTTCTTGAGGTTGTCGTCGGTGCCCATGGTTCGCCTCCATCGAAAGAAATCGGACGATTCCGACAACGGCGCCTGTCGGCCCCTCATTCCCCCGCGCACCTTGCGTCGAGATCAACGCGCCGATGCGCGGGCAAACTGAGGCGGCTGTGTCGCCGAGGTGCGGCGCGCCAACGCCGCCGCCAAGTAGGGCGCGGTGCGGCTTTCGGGCGAGGCGGCCACCGATTCGGGCGTTCCTTCTGCCACCACCGAGCCTCCCGCATCTCCCGCACCCGGCCCGAGATCAATGACCCAGTCCGCCTGAGCAATGATGCGCATGTCGTGTTCGACGACGATGACGGTGTTGCCCGCGTCGACAAGATGCTGAAGGTGTCGCAACAGGCGATCCGCATCGGCCGGGTGGAGTCCCGACGTCGGCTCGTCGAGCAGATAGAGGGTGTCACCAGTCAGCGCCCGCCGTAGCTCCGATGCAAGCTTGACGCGCTGCGCCTCACCGCCCGAGAGCTCGGTTGCCGGCTGGCCGAGCGAGACATACCCGAGCCCCACGTCGATGAGCGCGTCGAGGTGGCGAACAAGTTCGGGGTCATCGAAGGTCGCGCGCGCCGCGGTGACGCTCATGGCGAGAACGTCGGCGACTGTCCGACCGTCGAGTTCGATCTCAAGAGTCTCGGCGTTGAATCGTGTGCCGCCGCACTCTTCGCACGGCGCCTGAACTGTGGGCAAGAACAGAAGCTCGATCTCCATCGTGCCTTCGCCCTTGCAGGTCGGGCAGCGACCGCTCGGGCGGTTGAAGGAGAACCGACCAGCACCGTAGCGCCTGCGGCGAGCCTCCGGCGTCGCGGCGAACAGCCTCCGCACCCGGTCGAAGAGGCCCGTGTACGTGGCGACGTTCGAACGAGGAGTGCGGCCTATCGGGCTCTGGCTCACCTGGACCACCCGCCGGATCCTGTCGTCCGCCACGATGACACGCCCCGTCGTGTGCTCAGGGGAAGGCGAAAGCAGCAGCGCGCTTGTGCCCTCAGCGGGGGCATCGGCTTCGCCTACGCCTCCCGCGTCCGTATCCGTCTCAGCGTCAACCTCACCCTCTGCACTCAGCAGTTCGGGAATCGCCCTTGTGACAAGCGTCGACTTGCCGGAGCCAGAGACGCCGGTGACCGCCGTGAGCACGCCGAGGGGAAAGCTCACCGACAGTCCCGCAACGTTGTTGCGGGTGACGTCGACGAGTTCGATTTGCGCATCCGGGGAGCGACGCACTGGACGCGCATCGTGCGAGGCGTCGCCTTCGTCGAACAGGTAGTCGCGGGTGACCGATTCCTCGGCCTCGCGCAGTCCGTCGAGCTCACCTGAATACACCACGGTGCCGCCGGAAGCCCCGGCGCCCGGCCCGATGTCGACGATCCAGTCGGCGGCTCGGATGACGTCGAGAGAGTGCTCGACGAGA
Source organism: Demequina ureilytica (assembly GCF_048553575.1). Classification (NCBI taxonomy): domain Bacteria; kingdom Bacillati; phylum Actinomycetota; class Actinomycetes; order Micrococcales; family Demequinaceae; genus Demequina; species Demequina ureilytica. Next base: position 406,570 of record NZ_JBLZIE010000003.1, read on the forward strand.
AAGACCGTGTTGCCAGCGGACTTGAGCGACGAGAGGACGCCCACGAGCGCCTCGGTGTCGGCAGGGTGAAGACCAGCCGAGGGCTCGTCGAGCACGAACACCACCCCGAACAGTTGCGACAACACCTGAGTGGCGAGCCGCATCCGCTGGAGTTCTCCTGACGAGAGCGTCGGAGTCGACCGATCAAGCGAAAGGTATCCGAGCCCCAGGTCCGCAAGCGGGGCGATGCGCGACAGTGCCTCCTTGGCGAGCCGCTGCGCGGCGAGTCTGCGCTCCGGCGCCACAGGCGCGCTCTCCGCCAACGGCTCCCAGCTTGGGTCGAGCACGCGTTCGATCAGCGCGGCGATGTCCTCGAGCGGGAGCGCCGACAGTTCGGTGACGTCGTACCCCTCGAACGTGACGCCGAGGGCTTCCTGCTTCAAGCGCTTCCCGTGGCACTGCGAGCATGCGACGCTCACCATGAACGACCCCGCACGCTCGCGCATGCGCGCGCTCTTCGAGTTCGCGAACGTGTCGAACACGTAGCGCTGCACACCCACGAACGACGACATGTACGACGGCTCATCCCCGCGTTCCACTGCTGCCCACACTTGCCGCGGGGTGAGCTCCCTGAAGACGGGAACCTGCGGCGTCTCACGTGTGTAGAGCGCCCAGTCCCGCCGCGCCCGGGAGATCTCGCGCCACGGCATGTCGACGTCGTAGCCGAGCGAGACGAGGCTGTCGCGCAACTGCTGTCCGTGCCACGCACTCGGCCATGCGGCCAGCGCACCGTCTCGGATCGACAGCGAGCTATCCGGCACCATGCGTGACTCCGGGACGTCATAGACCTGTCCGAGCCCATGGCACTCCGGGCACGCGCCCTGCACCGTGTTCGTCGAGAAGTCTTCAGCAAGCAACATCGGCGCACCGTCGCGATAGGTCCCCACGCGCGACATCATCATCCGCACCACGTTGGCGATGGTCGTCGCGCTGCCGACCGTCGAGCGCGCGTTCCCGCCAGACCGCTGTTGCTGCAGCGCGACGGCGGGAGGCAGCCCATCGATCGCGTCGACATCGGGAGCGCTGACCTGGCTCATCAGCCGCCGCGCATAGGGCGCAACCGACTCGAAGTAGCGGCGCTGAGACTCGGCGTAGATGGTGGCGAACGCCAGCGAACTCTTGCCCGAGCCGGACACACCCGTAAAAGCGACAATCGCATCGCGAGGGATGTCAACGTCGACGTTGGCGAGATTGTGGGTTCTCGCGCCGCGGATACGGACGCTTCCCGTATCCGCTGATGGCGTTCCGGGATCTGCCTGTTCCAAGTCTTTCCTCCTGGCGTCGTGCGTGGTCACCCGGCATCGAGCCACCAGGCCATCTCCCCCACCCCAACGCAGAGACCGCTCCCGCGAGTCCCGATCGGCGCGGTCCGTGGAAGGCCTGGCCGACGACGGGGCACCCGAGAAAGCTTGATCAGAGACGACAAAAGCCCCGACACCTCTCGTCTAGGAGAGATACCAGGGCTTTCTTCAGGTGGGCGATACTGGGTTCGAACCAGTGACCTCTTCCGTGTGAAGGAAGCGCGCTACCACTGCGCCAATCGCCCTGAGCGAGAACAATAGTAGCGCGTCCCCGGCAACCCTCGTGCACCGGCCGGTGCGGGCGCCGCCGGGTTCGTGAGAGAACTCTCATGCATATGCCCTGGTGGGCGTCATCACGGGTGGGAGACTGGCGGCATGCCGGACAGTGCGGAGGACCGCCCCCAGGCGGCGCCGGAGCGCCGCCGGTGGCGCCCGCGCCGTCCGCACCTCAACGTCCGGTCCGCGATCCTGCTCACGGTGCTGGGGCTCACGGCCCTTGCGCTCTTCACCGCCGGGTACTCGGCGTCGAAGCTGCAGGACAGGCGCGTCGACGCTCGCATCGATGCCGATCTCAACGCTGCGGCCGAGGAGTTCCGGGTGCTCGCGACCGTCGGAGTCGACCCTCGCACCGGAGAGCCTTTCGCGTCCCCCGAAGAGCTGGTGCGCACGGCGATGGAGCGGATCATCCCTGCCCGCAACGAAGGCGTGCTGGGAATCGTCGGCGGGGAGATCGCGTACACCACACGCGGCGCGGATATCGCGCTCGAGAACGATGCTGAGCTGGTGGACGCGCTCGGTCCGCTCGTCATCGGCGACACCGCGACCTACACGACCATCACCACGGAGCGCACTCGCTACCGCCTGGCCGCGGTGCCCGTGCGGACCGCAGCCGACGGCAGCCTGGTCGAGGAGGCGGACGATGCGGTGCCCGCCTACGACTCCGTCGCTGCCCTCGTGCTCGGCTACGACGTGGACGCCGAGCACGCATGGTTCAACGAAGTATTCGTGACCTACGCGCTCGTGGCGGGCTCATCCCTCGCCGTGGTCACGGCGGTCGGGTGGGCGATCGCGGGCCGACTCCTCGCGCCTGTGCGGGTGCTCGCCAGCACCGCCGCGCGCATCGGGCGCGGCGACGTCTCCGAACGTATCCCGGTCACCGGCACCGACGATATGGCGCGGATGGCAGCGTCCGTCAACGACATGCTGGACCGCATCGAGACGGCCTTCGAGTCGCAGCGGCAGCTCGTGGGCGACGTGCGGCACGAGCTGCGCACCCCCCTCACCATCGTGCGCGGTCACCTCGAGCTCATGAATCCGGACAATGCGGACGACGCCCGCGAGGTGCGCACCCTGGCACTGGACGAGGTGGATCGCATGAACCGCGTGGTGAGCGACCTCACCACCCTGGCGACCATCGATCGTCCGGACTTCGTGACGTTGGCCGATGTGCGCACGGGCCCTCTCACCGACGACATCCTCGACAAGTCCGTGATGCTCGGCGATCGAGAGTGGTCGGTCGAGGAGCGCGCCGATGTCACCGTGCTGGGCGACCGGGAGCGGCTCACTCAGGCGTGGCTCCAGCTCGCGGCCAACGCCGTGAAGTTCTCTTCGACGGGCTCTGCGATCGCCTTGGGCTCGTCCTGGGCGGCCGATGCGGTACGGCTCTGGGTGCGCGACGAGGGCGTGGGCATCGCGCCCGAGGACCAGGAACGCATCTTCGAGCGGTTCGTCCGCGCCGACGACGGCACCACCGAGGGCTCGGGGCTGGGTCTCGCGATCGTGAGGGCCATCGCACAGGCCCACGGCGGCACCGTGCACTGCGAGTCCACGCTCGGCGAAGGGTCCGTGTTCACCATCGTCCTCCCACCTGTTTCCGATGCTGAGGTGCCCGAATGACCCAGATCCTGATCGTCGAAGATGAGGACCGCATCGCGTCGTTCATCTCCAAGGGCCTGACCGCGGCGGGATATGTGCCGGTGCGCGCCGCAACGGCGCGGGAAGGCATGGACGCGGTGCTGGTCTCAGACCCGGCACTCATCGTGCTCGATCTGGGCCTGCCCGACGGTGACGGCATGGAGCTCCTGCGCCGTATGCGCGACAGCGGCGTGAGCGTTCCGGTGATCATCCTCACCGCCCGGCGCTCGCTGGACGACACGGTGGCCGGTCTCGAGGGCGGTGCCGACGACTACATGTCCAAGCCCTTTGGCTTCGACGAGCTGCTGGCACGCATCCGTCTGCGCCTGCGGCACGTCGACGCTGCGGACGCCACGACCATCGAGCAGGGCTCGCTCGTGCTGGATCTGCGAGCACGCACCGTCACCCTCGAGGGGCGCACGTTCGACTTGTCCGCGAGAGAGTTCGCCCTCGCCGAGACGCTCATGCGCCATCCCGGGCAGGTGCTGACCCGCGAGCAGCTGCTCGCGCAGGTGTGGGGCTACGACTTCGACCCTGGCTCCAACGTCGTCGACGTGTATGTGCGCTACCTGCGTGCCAAGGTCGGAGCAGGCTGGATCGAGACGGTGCGGGGCGTCGGCTACCGCTGGCGCCGAAGCGGCGACACCGGCCCCCAAGCCTGAACCGAAGAGTTCGCACGCCCCGCCTCGCTGCGGACACACCAAAGCCCGCCCGGCCCCGCTGACAAGTCAGGTGGGCGCGAGCGGGCTTTGGTCCGGGGTCAGTCCGAGGACTCTGCTGAGGGGGGCGAGTCCGCGGACTCGGGGCTGTCCGCAGACACCGGCGAGTTCGCCGATGCGGGGCTTGCCTGCGACGCCGGGCTCGGGGCCGAGGCGGGGCTCGGCGCGGAATACGGGCTCGCTGGCGACACCGGCGAGTTTGCCGAGGCAGGGCTGGGCACCGACGCGGGACTCGGCTGGGAGACCGGGCTCTGGGTCGACACCGGGCTCGGCGACGAGGCGACGGTGTTCATCGACACCGCCGACGCGGACGAGGCGACGCTCACTGGGGAGACGCTCGACATACGCGAGCTGATGGTGACGACCCCGCCCTGACGGTCGTTGGTGTCGCTGAGCTCCACGCCGGGGCCGAGATCCGGGCGGGCACCGTCGGTGGTCGCGAACGCTGCTCCCGTACCCAGGGCAGCGATGCCGAGTGCGCCGGTGACGATCCATGCGGTCTGCTTGGCCATGATGTTCTCCTCACGTCGAGCCCTAGCGGGCTGTTCGAGTACTACTCTGCTGCCCCTGCATGAGAGGCCGGGGAGAGTCAGATGAGAGTGTTCTCATCCACCCTTACGAGGAGCGACGCGGAGCTGGGTCAGGGTTGCGCTCGGCGTTCAGCTCGAACAGGGCTCCCAGCCGGCGTAGCAGCGGCCCAGCAGCGAGCTCGTGGCCGTCGAGGCTCGCCACGTGCTGGACTCCCCTGGTCGAGGAGGTGACGGCGAGGTGGGTGTCTCCCGCGATGGCGGCGTCGAGCACGCTCATGGTGAGTTCACCGGGCGCGGTGACGCGGATCGGTAGGCCCGCATCCGCAGCCCATTCGAGCGCCAGACCCCGAGTGATCCCCGGGAGGCAGCCCGAGGCCAGCGGCGGGGTGAGCAACTCTCCGTCGATCTCGACAAGAACGTTGGTCGCGGTGCCCTCGCAGAGGTTGCCGTGGGTGTTCGCCATGATCGCCTCGTCAGCACCCTTGTCGCGCGCATACGCCGCCATGACGGCGTTCTCACCGTATGAGGTCGACTTGACGCCGGTAAGCGGCGAGCGCTCGTTGCGATGCCAGGGTGCACGAACGGCGTGGCACACGCGGGGACGGGAAGCCTCTCCCCCGGTGACCACCACGGTCTGCGGTCCCTCTCCGCGTGCCGAGCTCATGGGCCCCTGGCCCGACGTGACGGTCACACGCAGCCGCGTGAGTCGGCCCCGACCCGCCTCCATCACCGCGTCGATGGCGCCGCGAATCTCGTCCGCGGACGGCTCTGAGAGCCCGATGCGCTCGGCCGAGTACCGCAGTCTTGCGAGGTGGCGGGTGAGGGCGAAAGGCTGGCCATCGCGGATCCTGAGCGTCTCGAAGACCCCGTCACCGACGGTGAGACCGTGATCGGTAGCGGTCACGATCGGCTCGTCCGGAGCGCGAAGAGATCCCCCACTCCACACGATGACCGTCATCTGTCGATTATCTCGGTAGATGCCAGGCCGATCAAGCGTCTGGCCTTCAATTCGGTCTCGTCCCATTCGCCCGCCGGGTCCGACCCCCAGGTGATGCCCGCGCCGGTGCCGAACCTCAAGAGCCCATCGCTCCACCAGAAGGTCCGAATGCCGACGGCCAGCTCTGCCCGCCGCGCATCGGCGTCGATCCACCCGATCGCGCCGCAATAGGGCCCGCGAGGCGCCGTCTCTTCGCGCTCGATGATGCGCAGCGCGGAGGACTTGGGGGCGCCGGACACGGACCCGGGCGGGAAGGTGCCGCCGAGCAGCGCGGGCCACATAGCAGGCGTCCAGCGGTAGTGCGGCGCGAGCGACGCTTCAACAGTCGACTCCAGGTGGGTCAGTCCCGGATGCTCGTGCTCCGCAAGCAGCTCGGGCACCGCCACGGTTCCGGGATCCGCCACGTGGGACAGGTCGTTGCGCACCAGATCCGTGATCATCACGTTCTCTGCCACGTCCTTGTCGAGCATCGCGGTGCCCGGGGCTGCGGTTCCCTTGATCGGCGACGACCGCACCTTCTCGCCGTCGACGCTCAGATACAGCTCTGGGGACGCGGACACGATCCACGTGCCGGGGTAGCTCCCGCTGGGGGGAATGGCGATGCGGCTGGCGTGACGAGCGGGGTTGCCGATTGCGAGTCTTTCGCTGAGTGCCACCGCGTCAGGCCCGTCCGGCCCCGCTGGCAGTGGGGCGCTCAGCACTCGGCACAGATTCACCTGGTAGACGGAGCCGTTGCGGATGTCCTCCCGGATGTGCGCGACGCCCCGCATGTACGCGGAGCGATCAAGCGAGGTCTCCCATGCATCGGCCGGCGGCCCCGACCATGCGCGCCCCGAAGGGGGCGCGGGCCGGGTCTCACCCCCGACCGCATCGGCGTAGTCGACCTCGCCCATCCGCCACGCGTCGATGCGTCCGTCGAAGTCCCCGACCACGACCCAGAAGCCGCCCTCGGCCAGCCGATGCCCCTCGGCACGGGCGTCGATGTGCTCGATCACGCCGTGGGCGCGTACCCCGCGAAACTCGGCGCTGCCCGCCGCCCGCTCAGCGTCTGTGTGAATCACGACTCCCACGCTAGTGGCCCACAGACCACCGCCTCTCGTGAACGCCGCGCCGAAGGCTCCGGCGTTTTGTGTTGGGCCAAGAAGTCGGCTAGAGTTCCAATCTCGTCAGGCCAACAAACTTGACGTGTGCGGACGTGGCTCAGTGGTAGAGCATCACCTTGCCAAGGTGAGGGTCGCGGGTTCGAATCCCGTCGTCCGCTCGGAGCGCCGGAGCCTATGTGTGGCTGCGGCACTACGGTGGAGTGGCCGAGAGGCGAGGCAGCGGCCTGCAAAGCCGTATACGTGGGTTCGAATCCCATCTCCACCTCGGGCGATTGGCGCAGCGGTAGCGCGCTTCCCTGACACGGAAGAGGTCACTGGTTCGATCCCAGTATCGCCCACTCTTGTCCCGACAGGCCGACCTTCGGGTCGGCCTTTGTCGTATCTGCCAGTGCTAGGTGCGTACGGTAGCGCGATTCTCCGGGTAGGAGACGGCGTAGTAGATCGACTGCGCGACAATTCGGCCGTGCTGCACGACATACGAGTCTGCACCATCGTGCACGGTGGCGCTGCGCGCCGTGCCCGTCCAACGGAGCATCCCGTAGCTGCCCTCGATGAGGACGTCGTGGTACTCGTAGTTGCCCTCCGGGAGATAGGTGTTCAGGACTGTCGCGAGATGCCGGACTCCGTCGGGCCCGCGGTGGACACCCTCGCCCCACGAGAGCAGGACAACCTCGTCGTCATAGTTCTCGGCGAGGTCCCGTTCGAGATCGCCGATCTTCCGCAAGTGCAGATGAGATTCGATGACATCCGTCGTTGTCCGCATCCTTCCTGTCTACCTCACGCCGTGCACCGAGCGCACCCCCTGCCGCGCACGGGTCCCTTCGGGCTGTGCCTCCCGCCAGGCGGGCGTAGGTTGGATTGCAGGAGTCATGGTCGGTGAGCTGGCCAACGGAACGCCGCGTACCGGCCGGTGGTGTCCCTGCACGCCGCGTTGCCGCGCAGGCGGCCCCACCGCTCGCCCTGGGCGCGGGTAGCCGATGGCCAACGGTTGAAGGGAGTGCGAACGCCATGAAGAAGGCCGTGATCCGCACAGCCTTGGCGCTTGCGGCGCTGCTCGTGATGCTGCTCGTCTGGGGCGTCGCCGTGGAGCCCCGGCTCATCCTCGACCAGCGCCGCGAGTCGGCTCCGATTCCCGGCCTTCCGCAGGCGTGGGCAGGCAGCGAAGTGGCGTTCTTCTCCGACCTTCAAGTGGGCATGTGGTGGTCGAACGAGGCCATGGTCGAGCGCATCGTCGAGCAGACCATCGAGGAGGATCCCGACGTGGTCGTGCTGGGCGGGGACTTCGTCTACAGCGCGTCCCCAAACGTTGCCCAGCAGGTCGAGACAGTGGTGGACCTGCTGCGCCCGCTACTCGACGCTGGGCTGCCGACCTTCGCTGTGCTGGGCAACCACGATCACCACGCCGGGGCAGCCGTGGAACTCGAGATCGCCCTCGAGGACATGGGCATCACCGTGCTGCAGAACGAGGCCGTAGTCCTGCCCACGCCGCAGAACGACACCGAAGGCGACGGCGATCTTCACCTGGCGGGCCTCGCCGCCACCCGTCCGGGGCTGACCGACGTGCAGACGGCTCTCGCGCACGTGCCTGACCAGGCATCGCGCATGGTGTTCATGCACAACCCGACCGCGTTCCCCGAACTACCCGCCGGCTCCGCGCCGTTGGCGGCGGCCGGGCACACCCATTGCGGACAGATCGCGCTGCCCGGCTCCCCCGGGTGGTCGTACATGGGCCTGACGCAGGAGGAGAAGGTCGTTGTCGACGGCTGGGCACCCTCGTCATATGGCGCCGACGGGAACCGCCTATTCGTCTCGTGCGGGATCGGGTTCAGCATCGTGCCGATGAGGATCAACGCCGCGCCTCAACTCGTGGTGTTCGAACTGACCCCTGGATGACGCGTGTATGCGGGCGCGTCCGCAGGACGTTTCAGGATTTGGGGCCCTTAGGACTCGCGTCCGGCCTCGCGTCCGCCGCGACCGCCTCCATCGACGTCACCACGATTCGGCCCGGTCCCGATCGCTTTGCCGCGTACATCGCTTCATCTGCAGCGTGCAACAGGGCTCTCTGGGAGCCGGCGGCTCCGAGGGCGACGCCGATGCTCGCAGTGATCGTCATGCGCGAATCGCCGATGGTGAACGGAGGCTCCATCGCCCGGAGCAGACGGTGCGCGGTCTGCAACGGCTCGTTGGCATTGGCCACTTCCTCGAGCAGGACGACGAGCTCGTCGCCGCCCATGCGCGCCAGGGTGTCCTCCTGGCGTACGCACTCTCGGAGGCGATCTGCAGTCTGACGCAAGATCTCGTCACCCGCGTCGTGGCCGTAAGCGTCATTCACAGCCTTGAACCCGTCGAGGTCGATGAACAGGACTGCGAGGGACCTCCCACTCCGCGCCGCTCGATCGAGAGCATGTTCGAGGCGGTCGGACAACAGCCGCCGGTTCGGCAGGTCGGTGAGCGGGTCGTGCAGGGCTGCGCGCTCCAGCTGGTCTTCGAGCACGCGGCGCAACGTGATGTCGCGGACGATCACGATCCTGCCGATCTGCTCGCCATCGTCGTCGTGCAGCGGGGAGACCGTGATTGCGACGTCGACGGGACTGCCATCGACGCGTCGCGCAACCATTCGCGCACGCAGGAGTCCGTCGCCCGACTGCTCTGCGGCGGCGCGCTCCTCCTCTGCTCCCGGGGGAGGCTCCGGGATGAAGGCGCTCAGGGGCTGCCCGATGATGTGGTCGACGCTGGTGCCCTGGATATCGGCCAGGGCCGCGTTCGCATAGACGACCGTGTCCTCCATGTCGAAGACGGCAACGCCCTCTCCCACTTGGTCCACGACGTTCACCAGCAGGCCTCGCTGCAGCTCGACCGCCAGCGGCTCGCGCGTGGTCATGAGCTCGCCGGCGCCGTTAGAGCCGCAGCACGCAGCCGACTCCGCGCCACCACCACCCAACAGACCATGCCGCTCCTCAACACTTCACCCGTCCCGCGACGCTATCACCGGGATACGCAGGGCTTCAGTGGACGTGAGCAACCGCACAATGCTTGGACTACGGGGTCTGCACCAGCTCCCCCACGTCCACGCGCGCATCGAGGCGGTTCCCCGGACCCGGCAGGGGGCACACCCAGTCGCTCGAGTACGCGCACGAGGGCTGGAAGGCAAAGTTGAGGTCGATCACAAGCGAGTCCGCGTCGCCGCCCAGGTCCGCGCCCTTGACCGTGTCCAGCACGTACCGGCCGCCACCGTACGTGCTATCCCCCGCTCCCCCGTCGCGCAGCGGCAGGAACACTCCGCCGCCGTAGGAGTCCAGCCACCACACGTCGAGGCTCCCCAACCCGGGTAGCGCCACGCGGCCGATGCGCTCGAACGGCACGAGCCCGTCGCTCGGCGTGGGCACCTCGCGGCGTTCAGGCTCAGCCGGCTCGACAGCGACCTCGAAGCGGTACTCCGGGTCATACAGAGCCATGCGCGCGCGGAAGCCCTCGCGGTCGTGAACGGGCACGGGCGTCGCAGGGTGCGTGGCAAGCAACCGGTCGCGGCCGTCGGCCCATAGCCCATGCGCCGAGGCGGGGTTCGCCTCCGCGCGCACCGCGGCATAGAGATCGAACACTTGCCTGCGCCAGTCGCGCACATGCCACGAATAGTTCATCCCTTGACGCTACCCGTGAGCGCTACAGGGCGCCGACACGAGTGTCAGGAACGATCGGCGCGGGTCGTCGCGGTAAGGAGCGACTCCTCGGGTTCCATACCAGTGGCAAGCGCGCGGAACGCGTCGAAGACCGCGTGGTCCACGACGACGGGATCCCACGGTGAGGTGAAGTAGCCGTGGATGGCGTCCCGGTTAATCGCGTCGGTCAGGGTGACGACGTCCCCGCTGCCGTTCACGACGATCCGCTGCATCTCCGGATACAACTGCCGTGCGTGGTGGAGGAAGCCGCCGCGGGCGCCCGTAGGCTGGTCGCAGACCACGACCTGCGCAGGGTTGTCGGCCAAGACGGCCAACCCCTCGTCGGTCGACGCCGCCGACAGCACACGGTAGCCATCACGCGCCAGCTTCGACTTGAGCGTGACCATCTCTACCGAGTCCTCGCCAAGGAGCAGCACCGAGTTGGGTTCGGAGGCAGGCTCCTTCCTCGGCTTCAGCATCGGGCCAGAAGTGACCAGCGTCTCGAGGTCGGCCAGTGGGAGGGGGCGGCTGAAGAAGTACCCCTGCATCAGATCGCAGCCGTGCGTGCGCAGGAACTCCAACTGCGCCGCGGTCTCGACGCCCTCCGCCACCACGTCGAGACTCAGGTCGTGCGCCATTCGGATGATCGCCAGCGCGATGGCGGCGTCCTGCGCGCTCTTCGTGATGTCACTGACGAACGCGACATCTATCTTCAGCACATCGATCGGGAACCGCCGGAGGTAGGCAAGGCTCGAGTATCCCGTGCCGAAGTCATCGACAGAGATGCGTACGCCCCGGTCCTTGATGTCATGAAGAGTACGGATGGTGTGCTCGGTGTTCACCATCATCATGCTCTCCGTCATCTCCAGCTCGAGCAAAGCCCCTGGAACTCTGTGCCTTGCCAACGACTCCGCGACGTCGTCCCGGAGATCGCCTTCCGACAGCTGCCGTCCGGAGACATTGACGGAGAGGGATAGTCCGTCGAAGGAGGTCCCGCCCCACGCGGCAAGCTGTCGGCACGCCTCGTCGATGACCCACCGTCCCACGCGCACGATGAGCCCCGTCGATTCGAGAGCGGGGATGAACTCTGCTGGCGACACGAGCCCACGCTCGGGGCTGTCCCACCGCAAGAGTGCTTCGAAGCCCGTGATCCGACCCGTCATCAGGTGAACCTTGGGCTGGAAGTGCAGCACGAACTGCTCCTCCATGGCCGCTGCCCGTAGCGCAGTCTCGAGCCGCACCCGGGCCTGTACCTCAGAGTTCATCGCTGCCGTCGAGAACCGGTAGGTGTTCCGACCTGCCTGCTTGGCCGTGTACATCGCTGTGTCGGCGTACTGCAGCAGCAGCTCGGGCCGTCCCGCGTCGTCCGGACTGAGCGCGATCCCGATGCTCGCGCTCGCAGTGACGTCCGTGCCGTCCAGAACGAACGGCGCACGCATCGCTTCGGTGACCTTCTGCGCCACGCGCGCGGCGCCGCCCTGGCCGTCTTCAAGCAGCAGGATCACGCCGAACTCATCACCACCCAACCGACCGACGGTGTCCCGGATGCGTACCGAACGTCGCAGCCGTTCCCCTACCTCCAGCAGGAGGGTGTCGCCAGTCGAGTGGCCCCTCGTGTCATTGACCGTCTTGAAGTCGTCGATGTCGATGAATAGGAGCGCCACGCCGCAGCCCTGCTGGACACTCAGCGCAAGGGTCTTCTCCAGCGTGTCCTTGAAGAGCGCGCGGTTGGGCAGTCCCGTCAGCGAGTCGAAGTGAGCGAGGCGATGGAGCTCTGCGGTGCGCTCGTTGACCTGTCGCTCGAGGTCGGCACTCTGCTTCGCCAGCGCATCGGTCATCTCCTTGAGTCTCAGCAGGTTTCGCGCCCGAAGCCACAACTCGGCCCGGTCCACGGGCTTGGTCAGGAAGTCCTCGGCTCCCGCCTCCAGTCCCTTGAGCCGCGCATCGGGGTCGCGAAGCGCGGACAGCATGATGATGGGAATCCCGGCAGTCGCCGGGTCGCTCTTGAGCGTGCGCGCCACGGCGTACCCGTCCATTCCGGGCATCATGACGTCGAGCAGGATCAGGTCAGGCGGCAGCTGCATGACGGACACCAGGGCGTCGACCCCACTGCCCGCGGTGCGCGTCCGGTAACCCTCCGGCCGCAGCAGGGTCTCCAGGAGCTTGCGGTTCATCGGCTCGTCGTCGACGATCAGGATTGTGGCGCGGGACCCCATCAGCTGGGCCCGTGGTCGTCCTCAGGCCGCGATGCGGCGGTGTCTTCCCCGTCAGCGCTGGCCGACGATGCCGCCAACAGTCGGTCAGTGACCGCGTACAGCTCCGCGCGCCGCAATGGCTTGGCGATGTACGCGTCGCAGCCGGCAAGATGGCTGCGTTCCTCATCCGCCTTCATGGCCAGTGCCGTCAGCGCGATGACCGGAATGGCGGCCGTCTCGCGGTCCCTCTTGAGGATCGAGGTGGCCTCGTAGCCGTCCATGCCGGGCAGCTGAATGTCCATCATGATGAGGTCCGGCACGTCGCTCCGGGCCAGGGCCAGGCCTGATTCTGCGTCCTCAGCCGACAGCACCGTGTGCCCTGCGTGCTCAAGAAGCAAGGTCGCAAGCTTCATGTTGGCCGGATTGTCCTCGATCACCAGTATCGCGGCCATCACACCACCTCGCGGGCGGTGTCCGGCAGCGCCTGACGAACGTGAGCCATGAACTGGTGGCGATCGAAGCCGGCCTTCTGCACCACCTGGATCGGGCCGTCCACGCCGTCCAGGGCAGCCCTGTCGTGCGAGGTGACGGTCTTCGCTGTCACCACGAGGATCGGGATCCTTGCGGTCCGGGAATCAGCTTGGAGTGCCTCGACGACGTCGAACCCGGTCACCTCCGGCATCATCAGATCGAGGAGCACGAGGTCGGGACTCAGCCGTTTGGCGAGCGCGATCGCCTCGGCGCCCCCGTAGGCACGCACGACGGCATAGGCGGGGCGCGGCAGAAAAGCGGCGATCACTTCGACAGCCTTGGGATCGTCGTCGACGACCAGCACCGTCTTCGTCACCGTCTGGTCCTCATGCAACCCGTGCTCCGCAAGCGACGCGCTCAGCGCGCTGCGGCTGATCGGCTTGTGCAGGATGGCGGCGGCACCCGAGGCCAGGGCCAGGTTGCTCGCGACGTCACCGGTGACGACCACAACCGGCACCTGTGCCAACGCGCGATCGAGCCCGATGAGGGCAAGAAGTTCCCAGCCGTCCATGCCCGGAAGGTGAATGTCGAGCGTGATGAGGCTCAGCGTGTGCTGCGGGGCGACGAGGAGAGCCTCTTCAGCGCTCGACGCGCGGACCACGCAGAACCCTTCAGCCTCGAGCAGGACCCGTATGAGTTCTGCGGACGCGTCATCGTCCTCCACCACCAGCGCGGTGAGACCCCTGAATGCGGCCCCCGTGCTCTCGGCGGGCATGTCAGCGAACACGGGCAGCGGCTCAGCGCTATGGAGTAGCGGTAGCCACACCACGAACTCAGCCCCCTCGCCGGGGGCGCTGGCGACGGCGACGGTTCCGCCGTGCAGTTCGGCCAGTTCCTTCACCATGGCGAGACCGAGACCGGTACCTTCGAACTGCCGCGCCAAGCTGCTGTCGATCTGGCTGAACGCGTGGAAGAGCTTCTCCAGGTCCGCTTCCAGGATGCCGATGCCCTGGTCCTTGACGCTGATCTCGACGAACGCGTCGTGTGCACCCTCAGCTACCGGGAATGCGTAAGCGGGCCAAGGTCCGGTGAGGCGTCCCACCTCGGCCGCCGGCGCAGTCCGCACGCTCATCACCACGCGGCCTCCCGCTGGGCTGAACTTCACGGCGTTGGAGAGCAGGTTGTAGACGATCTGCTTGGTCTTGCGCGGGTCAAGGATCGGCGAGCCGATGCCGTCCGCTATCTCGAGGTCTACCGTCACCTGTTGCGACGCTGCCTTCTCGCGCACGATCGACAGACTGCTGCTGAGCAACTCGTGCACGTCGACGTGCTCGAGCTCGAGCTGCATCATTCCCGCCTCGACCTTCGACAGGTCGAGGATGTCGTTGATCAGCGACAGCAGGTGCTGTCCGCTGGTGAAGATGTCGCCGATGTAGTCCTGCTGGCTCGCCGTCATGTCACCCATGAGGCCGTCGCGCAGTGCCTCGGAGAAGCCGATGATCGCGTTGAGGGGCGTCCGCAGCTCGTGTGACATCGTGGCAAGGAACTCGGACTTCAATTGGCTCGCCCGCTCGAGCTCGAGGTTCTTCTCGGTGAGCGTGCGCTCGGACTCCTTGAGGTCCGTGACGTCGCGCGCCGAGGCGAAGACGCCCTGCAGCGTGCGCTCTTGGTCGTAGAAGGTCGCCGCGTTGTACGAGACAACGGTCTCCTTGCCATCGCGCGCCCGGACCGTGAGCTCGTAGTCGGCGACCTTGTTCTCCGTGAGCACACGAGCGATCGCAGCATCGGCGTTGTCAGGATCTGTGAAGAAGGTGCGACACGGCGTGCCGATCAGCTCCTCCCTGCTGCGTCCGGTCAGCACGATCATCTGCTCGTTGACGTCAGTGATGGTGCCGCGCGGGTCCGTCGTCATCAGCGCATCGATGTTCGACTCGATCAGGGAGCGTGTGTAGAACTGCTGGTCCCGCAGCCGCTGGTCGAGCAGCGCCTGTTGCGCCTCGACCTCCCGGCGCGCGGTGTTGTCATACCCGATGAGCAGGTAGCCGATGATCTCGCCTTCGGTGTCCCGTAGCGCGGTCACAGACACGATTGCCGGGAAACGGCTGCCGTCCTTGCGGACGTATGTGAGCTGGTAGATGTCCTCGATGCCACGAGACGCCTTGAATACCAGGGCCTCGAAGCCAGGCGTGATCGTGGTGTCCAGCTCGGCGCTCAGCGACGCGGCGCGCGCCACGAGCTCGTCAGGATCAGAGATGTCCGCGGGAGTGACCCGGTCGACCACGTCCTCCGCCGTGTAGCCGAGCATGCGCTCCGCGCCCACGTTGAAGATCTGGATGACACCGTGCTCATCGGTGGCGATGCTCGAGAAGTAGGCGCTCTCGAAGATCGCATCCTGCAATGCAACGGTCTTGATCTTCGTGGCGCGCGTGTCGTCGGCGGCCGTCACCTGCTGGCCGAGCTCAGTGGGCCTACGGCCCAGGGGGTTCGTGCGGTCACGTGCTGCAGGGCTGATGCCACCACAACCACCTCCAAGGTCCGCACTCTACGGCCGCGCAGACCAATGTGCTCAGGCGGTGAGACCAACGTCACCCTCGTGGCCCGGACCTCAGAGGGTCGCTGCCACCAGTGCGTCGACGCCTGCCGCGAGCTCACGGGCCACCCGCTGGGGGTTCCCAGAGACGTACCCCTCCACGAGCGCACCGTCGCGCAGCATCATGATCTGGCATGCCACGTGCTCGGGCTCGGCGATGCTCTGAGCGACTAGCGCGGCAGTGATCGCACCGATCATCCACGACCGGAACCGGTCGACGACTTCACGCACCGCGTGGTCAGGATCCGGATACTCTGCGGCCGCGTTGATGAAGGGGCACCCGCGAAAGCCCGGTCGGCAGATCTCCTCCGCGAGCGCAGTGGACCACTGCCCAGGGCTGTGCCCCGGTCCCGCATCGGCGACCGCCCGCTGCACGCGCTCGAGCTCCGCCTCGAGATACGCCACCACCAACTCGTCCTTCGTAGGGAAATGTCGGTAGAACGTCACCTTCGACACCCCGGCATCGGCGATCACGCGGTCCGCGCTCACCGCGCGGATGCCGTGCGCGTTAAATTCGGCGATCGCGGCGCTGAGGATGGCCTCGCGGGCTCGTCCTCGCATCGTGCTCTCCACCGTGGCCGCCTCCGTCTCGATACCCGTCGGGAATGCCTTCCAGGCTACCCGCGTTGCTACGTAGACTGACTAGTACCGCACTGTGTTTGCTCCCGACAGGTGGCGACACCCGGCAGAACGGAACCGTGACTCCCATGACCACCAAGCCCAAGGTCTTCTATACCGCCACCGCGACCGCGACCGGAGATGGCCGCAACGGCCACGTCGCCACGGACGACGCGCTGCTGGACCTCGACCTCGCGACCCCCAAGCCCTTCAGACAAGCGGAGCGGACCAACCCGGAGCAGCTGTTCGCCGCCGGCTACGCCGCGTGCTTCAACTCGGCCATCGGTCAGGCGGCGAAGCAGCTCAAGGTGAAGGTTCAGGACTCGACGGTGACCGGCAAGGTGGGGATCGGCCCGCTCGGTCTGACTGGAGGCTTCGGTCTCGCCGTGACCCTCGAGGTCCACGTGGTCGGCGTGGTCGGCGTGGACGACGAGACCGCACGCCGGGTGGCAGACAAGGCTCACGAGGTGTGCCCCTACTCCAATGCCACTCGCGGAAATATCCCCGTCGAGGTCACGGTTACCACCGGCTGAGGCAACGCGCGTCCCGGCGGATCTGGGATGATGGCGATGACCGCAACGAACGGGGACGCGACTCGATGACCGACGCCACTCACGAACGCACGCGCAGGGCCGGGCACAGGCTCGACGCACCGGTACCGAACTCCACCTACAGGCTCCAGCTCAACGCGGACTTCACGTTCGCGGACGCGGCAGAGCACCTCGACTACTTCGTCGAGCTGGGCGTGAGCCATCTGTACCTGTCGCCCATCCTCGAGGCGTCCCCTGGCTCGACCCACTTCTACGACGTCGTCGACCACTCCCGGATTGCGGAGTCGCTCGGCGGAGTCGAGGGCCTGCGCGAGCTGTCCTGGAAGGCGGGCGAGCGCGGCGTCGGGCTCATCGCCGACGTGGTCCCGAACCACATGGCCGTGCCTACCCCGGCTTATCACAACAAGGCGCTGTGGTCGGTGCTCGCCCACGGCGAGGAATCCGACCACGCGCACTGGTTCGACGTCGACTGGTCCGGCGGCGACCCGGTGCTCATGCCGGTGCTCGGCCAGCGGATCGGCACGGTGCTCGCCGCTGACGAGCTCCACCTCGACACGATGGTGGTCCCGGGCTTCGAGGAGGCCGGCGAGGTGCACGTGCTCCGCTACTACGAGCACGTCTTCCCCGTGCGCGCGGGCACCGAGAACCTTCCCATGGCAGACCTCGTGGACCAGCAGTACTACCGCCTCGCCTACTGGCGCGTGGCGAACGAGGAGCTCAACTACCGTCGGTTCTTCGACGTCGGCTCGCTCGTGGCCGTTCGTGTCGAGGACGAGGACGTGTTCGAGGCGACTCATCGGGTGATCGTGGACCTCATCAAGGACGGAACCCTGCAGGGCCTGCGCATCGACCACCCTGACGGCCTCGCCGACCCGGCGGGCTACCTTGCTCGCCTCCACGACGCGACCGACGGCGCGTGGATCGTCGTCGAGAAGATTCTCGAGGGTGACGAGCAGCTTCCGCGCTCGTGGCGCACCGCGGGTACCACCGGCTACGACGCCGCATGGCGCGTGGGCGCACTGCTGCGCGATCCAGCAGGCTCGTCCCCGCTCGCGGGCACGCTGCACAGGCTCACGGGCGACGCGATGGGCACGCTGCCGGACATGATCTCGGAGGCAAAGCTCGAGATCGTCAAGGAGTCGCTGTCGAGCGAGGTGCACCGCCTCGCGACCATCGCGCACACCGTGTGCCACACGGACGTGCGACTGCGCGACCACACGTGGCGGTCGCTATACGACTGCCTGCGCACGCTGCTCGTGGAGTTCGACCGCTACCGCGCCTACGTCGTCGCGGGAGTGCCTCCCAAGCCGCCGTCGCTCGAGGCCATCGACCACGCCGCCGAGCGCGCTCAGGTACAGCTCGACCCCGAGCGCCACGAGACGCTCGAGGTGGTCGTGGACCTCCTCAAGGGCGCCGAGGTGGGCTCCGCCGGACGCACCGACGATTCCAACCGTCGCGAACTCATCACCCGCTTCCAGCAGGCCTGCGGCGCCGTCATGGCCAAGGGCGTCGAGGACACCGCGTACTACCGCTGGACGCACCTGCTACCGCTGTGCGAGGTCGGCTCCCCTGCCGGGCGCTTTGCGCTCCCGCCCGCCACCTTCCACGCGTGGGCCGACGAGCAGCAGCTCGCGTTCCCCCACGCCATGACCTGCCTCACCACCCACGACACCAAGCGTTCGGAGGACGTTCGGGCGCGCCTAGGCGTGCTGTCCGAGGCGGCCGACGACTGGGATGTCACCGTGACTCACCTGCAGGAGGCCGCGTCGCGGATCCGCCCTGCACTGCTCGATGGCCGCATGGAGAACCTGTGGTGGCAGACCCTGGTGGGCACGTCGGACGAACACGGTCTCATGGACTGGGACCGGCTCGAGGGCTACCTCATCAAAGCCATGCGTGAGTCGAAGACGCACACGACCTGGACCGCCGTCGACGCCGACTACGAGTCGGCCATGCTGTGGTTCGCGCAGTCCACTCACGCCGATCCCGCGATCCGCGAGATCGTCCTCGAATGGCACAAGGCGGTCTCCGTCGGCACGCGTGCCGCGATCCTGTCCATGAAGCTCATCCAGTTGACCATGCCCGGCGTTCCCGATATCTATCAGGGCACCGAGATGGTCGCGCCGTCGCTCGTCGACCCCGACAACCGGCGCCCGGTGGACTTCTCAGCCCGCGCATCGGCCCTGCGCAAAGTGACGGGGCGCGCCAAGCCCAAGTCCCTCGACGAGGAGAAGTTGCTGGTCACCGCCCGGGCCGTGCAGGCCCGCCGCGACCATCCCGAGGCGTTCATCGGCGAGCACGCGGGCTATCACCCGCTGGCCGCATCCTCCGGCCATGCCGTCGTCTACGCACGCACGGACGGCGACGAGCCCAAGGTCATCACCGTCGCGACCCGCCTGGGCCTCGACCTCGAGAAGCTCGGCGGGTGGCGTGAGCACACCGTGACGCTTCCCGAGGGCCGCTGGAGGGACGTATTGTCCGGCCGCGAGCATGAGGGCGGCAACGTCGACCTCCATGACCTGTTGCCCGCCATGCCGGTCGCGCTCCTGGTGGCCATCTGATGCGCGCGCGAGTGTGGGCTCCCACGGCCGATGCGGTGGTGGCAGTGATCGGTGCGCCCGACTCCGAGCGCTCCCGCGAGCCGATGGAGCGGGGCGAGGACGGCTGGTGGAGCGGACCGGAGCTGCCGCACGGGACCGACTACGCCTACGAGGTCGACGGCGACGGACCGTGGCCCGACCCGCGCTCGGCGCAGCAGCCGTACGGGGTCCACGGACCGTCCCGCGTGTTCGAGACCGGGCTGCACCGCTGGCAGGACGAGGGCTGGAATGGCGTCGACGTGCTCGGCAAGGTTTTCTACGAGCTGCACGTCGGCACCTTCACACCCACCGGCACTCTCGACGCGGCGATCGTGCAGCTTCCGGACCTCAAGGCCACCGGAGTGGACATCGTCGAGCTCATGCCCGTCGCGGGCTTTCCCGGCCGCCACGGCTGGGGATACGACGGCGTGGCCCTGTACGCCGTCCACGAGGCCTATGGCGGCCCGGCCGCGCTGCAGCGGTTCGTCGACGCCGCGCACCGGGCAGGCTTGGGCGTATGCCTCGACGTGGTCTACAACCACCTCGGGCCGGACGGGAACTACCTGAGCAAGTTCGGCCCCTACTTCACGGACGCGCACGAGACTCCGTGGGGGTGGGCCGTCAATCTCGACCAGGCGCACGCCGACGGCATGCGAGAGTTCATCCGCGACAACGTCTCGCGCTGGCTCGACGACTTCCGCATCGACTGCCTGCGCCTGGACGCCGTGCACGAGCTGCAGGACGACTCGGAGCCGCACATCTTGGCCCAGCTGTCAGACGACACGGCCACGCTCTCGGAGCGCGTGGGGCGGCCGCTGTCGCTCGTGGCCGAGTCCGACCTCAACGACGTGCGCATGATCACGCCCACCGCCGAAGGCGGCTTGGGCATGACGGCGCAGTGGGCGGACGATGTCCACCACGCCATCCACTCGTACCTCACCGGCGAGAGGCACGGCTACTACGTCGACTTCGGCAGCATCAAGGCACTCGACAAGGTGTTCCGGGACGCGTTCTGGCACGACGGCACGTTCTCGCCCTTCCGCGACCGTGAGTGGGGGGCGCCCGTGCCTGCCGAGGTCGACCGCCGCCGATTCGTGGTGTGCGCGTCGAACCACGACCAGGTGGGCAACCGGGCCATCGGTGATCGGCCCGCATCGTCCCTGTCCCCCGGTGCTCAGGCGACGTCCCTCGCGCTGGTGCTGCTCAGCCCCTTCACTCCCATGCTGTTCATGGGCGAGGAGTACGGCGAGACGCGCCCCTTCATGTTCTTCACGGATCACGACGAGCCGCTCGGCAGTGCCGTATCCGAAGGCCGCATGAGCGAGTTCGCGGGGCACGGCTGGGAGGATCTCTACGGCGGCGAGGTGCACGTACCCGACCCGCAGGACCGCACCACGTTCCTGCGCTCGAAGCTCGGCTCCGGCATCGGGTCGTCGAGTGCCGGCAATGACGCAGTCCGGGCCTGGGTGTCGCAGCTCATGGCGCTGCGCCCCCGCGTCGACTCGCGCGAGGCGTGGGCCGCCCACCCCGCGGGAGCCAGCGAGTCCGCGCCGCGCGTGCTGACCATGCACGGGCCGCTCACGGTGCACGCGAATCTCTCGGACGCCGCCGTCACTGTCCGCGCAGCGTCACCGGTGGCGGTCTTCGGCGACGTCACCGAGTCGGGCGACGATGAGCTGCTTCTCGCTCCCGACGCCGTCGCCGTGGTTCCCGCGACCTGAATATGGCGGCCAGCCACCACTGGGACGAGCATCCCACCTCGGCGCTCCGGGTGAGCGAGGGCTTTCGCATCGAGGGCTTCGATCCCACCGGCAAGCCCGGCTTCGCGGGCTCGAAGCAGGACGGCAAGCGCATACGAAAGCACCGGGGCGAGCACCTCGCGGAGCTCCAGGAACGGCTGTTCGCGGGGGGCCGGGTGGGAGACGATCGGTCACTTCTACTCGTGCTCCAGGGAATGGACACCGCCGGCAAGGGCGGGATCGTGCGCCACGTCCTGGGAATGGTGGACCCTCAGGGCGTCCAGGCGCGGGGCTTTGGCGCTCCGACCGAGGAGGAGCTCGAGCACCACTTCCTGTGGCGCATCGAGAAGGCGCTGCCCAAGGCGGGGCACATTGGCGTCTTCGACCGGTCGCACTACGAAGACGTGCTCATCGCTCGCGTCCACGAGCTCGTCCCCCGCGGCACCTGGGAGGGCCGCTACGACGAGATCAACGAGTGGGAGAGACGCCTGACGGAAAGCGGCACCACCATCGTGAAGTGCGCACTCATGGTGTCGCAGGAGGAGCAGCTCGACCGGCTCGAGAAGCGCCTGAACCGGCCGGACAAGCACTGGAAGTACAGTCCGGCAGACCTGGACGAGCGCGCCCACTGGCCCGCGTACATGGAGGCCTTCCAGGCAGTGTTCGACCGCACGTCCACCGCCGCGGCGCCTTGGCACGTGATCCCCTCGACGCGCAAGTGGTACGCCCGGCTCGCGGTCACGGAGCTGCTCACGTCCGCTCTCGAGAAGATGGACCTCCAGTGGCCGGCCGCTGACTACGATCTCGACGAGGAACGCGCGCGGATCACCCAGGTACGGCGATCAGGCGGCTAGCCTCCGAGCGCCCTGAAGCCCTCGTAGACCATGAACGCGGGCCAGAAGATGCCCTGAAAGATCGCGCCCACGTGCTCCCAGAACCCGTCGGCCACCTGCCAGTAGTACACGATCCCGCCAAAGATTCCGAGGCCGTAGATGGCCCCTCCCCCTGCCGCCGCTGAGCCGTTGCTGCTCATGCCGGCCCCTTCCCTCAATGCCCGTGTGGCAACTCCTGTCTACCAGGCATGCGCGTGCTCCGCGCGGCATGGCTCGGCGACGGGGCCGAACCACAGCGGCTGGTGCTAGCGTCGGAACCGCGCGACGGCAGCGACGGGGCGGTCGGCACATGAACAGCGCGCTATGCATCGGGGGATCACGGTGAATCGGAAGCAAGGGCTCGCGCCATCTCTTCACCCACGCGGTCGATCATGGCGATGACCTTCCACGCCGCCGCGGCAGAGTCGAAGACCCCGGGTTTTCTCGCCCTCACCTGGGCCAGCATCGTTCCCTGGGGGCTGGCAGTCATCTACTTCGCCAACGGACTCACCCGGCCCACGGGCACGGCACGCGTGACGTGGCACGGGCAAGACCCCCCGATGCCTGAGGCCACAGGCTGGATCGAGGGGGCGGCCGGTGAGGGCGTCTTCCATTTCTGGCTCGTCGACTCCATCGCGGACCGATCGATGACTCGGCTCGCGCTCGTCGCAACCCTCGTCACGATCGGGATCGCCCTCCTCGGCGCCTCTCGCATGATCCTGTCGCTGCGGGCCGCCGGAGCCGTCCGCTCGTGGGGGATCCGGCGCGCATGGCGCACGTGGAGCGCTGCCGCGGCATGCGCGGGTGCAGTCGTGCCGCTGGCCACGTGGCTCCAGTCACAGACCGTGCTCGCGGCCGCGGGAGGGCCGCCAGGGCTCGAGCCCAGCGCAGGCCTCGGATGGGGGTGGCTCGCGGCGGCGGCCGCGTGCCTCCTCGCCTCCCGCACCGCCTCCCCTGCTAGCCCCCGCCTTCTCCCGCCACCATCGCGAGCAGACGGCTGAGAGCGCGCAGGTACTTCTTGCGATAACCGCCGCGCAGCATGTCTTGCGAGAAGATCTCCGCGAGCGAATGGCCCGAGGCGACGATACGCACGTCGCGGTCGTACAGCCGGTCCACCAGCGCCACGAGGCGCAGCGCCTGCGCCTGGTCAGGGAGCGGCTTCACTCCTCTCAGGCCAAGCACGGAGACGCCGTCCACGTACGCGCCGAAGCGGCTGGGGTGGACATGCCGCAGGTCCTCCATGAGCGCCGACCATTCCTCGCACGCCCCGCCGTCCCCCGCGCATGCCTCGAGCACCTGGTCGACGGTCGCGGGGCGCGGAAACGCCAGGTCGCCGCGGTGGCGATAGTCGGGGCCGTCGATCGTCACCACCTCGAACACCCCGGACACCGCCTGGATCTCGCGCTTGAAGTCGTCCGCCGCGAAGCGGCCCTGCCCCAGCGAGCCCGGCGCCGTGTTGGACGTCGCCGCCAGCGCGACCCCCGCATCGGCCAGCTCGCGCATGAGGCGCGCCATCAGCACGGTGTCGCCCGGATCGTCGAGCTCGAACTCGTCGATGCACACGAGAGCGAACTGCTGAAGGGCCTGGCGCGTCGCCTGGAAACCCATGGCCCCCACCAGGCTGGTGTATTCAACGAAGGTCCCGAACGCTGCCCGCTCCCCGACCTCCTTCGCCATGGAGACCAGCAGGTGAGTCTTGCCGACGCCGAACCCGCCGTCGAGGTACAGGCCCGTGCCGCCGCTGGATCGCCGCAACGGTCCCAGGCCGCGGCGACCCACACCGCGAGCGAACGCGCGAGCCTTCTCGAGCGCCTCCTGCTGAGACGTGAAGTCAGGGTCCGGGACGTACGATGAAAACGAGGCGCCCGCGAAGTGTCGCGGGGGGACGAGGGCGGCGATCAGAGCCTCTGGCTCGACGTGCGGCCGGCGTCCGACGAGGCGGGCGGTCATGACACCACAGACTACTGACGAGAAGAGTCGATCAGGGACAGGAGAGCCGGTGGGGCAGGCAAGCACGGAGGCGACCCTGAGGAGGGTCTCTCCTCCGGGCGAGGACATCCCGCC
Source organism: Demequina ureilytica (assembly GCF_048553575.1). Taxonomy (NCBI): domain Bacteria; kingdom Bacillati; phylum Actinomycetota; class Actinomycetes; order Micrococcales; family Demequinaceae; genus Demequina; species Demequina ureilytica. Next base: position 430,508 of record NZ_JBLZIE010000003.1, read on the forward strand.
GGACGACTCGGAGCAGGCGCTGCGCGCCCTCTACGCTCACCGTCCGGGCGTGTTGCGACTCGGCATGATCCGTTCCCGTGATGGCCGCGCGGCAGGGCCGGACGGCTCGTCACGGTCCCTGGGCGGACCCGCGGACCTGCGCGTCTTGCACACGCTGAGGTCAGTCGCGGACGTGGTCCTCGTGGGTGCGCAGACAGCCCGGCGCGAGCGCTACAGCGACATCGCCCTGCCCGATGCCCTCGCCGCCGCACGCTCATCGCTCCGCTACCGTCAGCCGCACCTCGCGATCGTCACTCGCTCGGGAATCCTGCCACCCGGGCTCGATCCCTCGACCACCTGGGTCGTGACGGTGGCCGGATCCCGCGCCGCTGCGCTCGGAGGTCCGTGGGCGTCACGCGTGATCGAGGTGGGAGGCACCGACATCTCCCCACGCACGCTGGTGCGCGAGCTGAACTCTCGAGGGCTCACGCGGGTCCTGTGCGAGGGCGGCCCAACGCTCGCGACCCGCATGCTGTCGCGTGGCCTCGTCGACGAGTATTGCCTGACGACGGCGGACGTCGAGGGTGCCGAGACAGCCAAGCAGATCCCCGAGGTGCCCGCAGCAATGAAGCTGGCGCACCAGCTGTCCGGCGGGGAGTTCACCATCGAACGCTGGACCGCTTCCCGCTAGCGCCACGTCCACCGCTCAAGCGGGGTCAGTGACCCGTGGCCGTGGCCTCCGGGTAGTGCTTCTTATACTTCCGCCGGTAGTTGAGTGTGAGCAGCGCGATCACCGCGCGCCGACGGGGGGAAGCGTCGGCAGGGTTGTGCAGCGGCCGGGCGATGCCTCGCTTGGCAGCGCGCACCACACGGGTGCGCAGGTCCTTGTCCAGCAGGTATCGGGTCAGCAGCCGGAGCGGCACCACCGAGTAGAGCACCTCGCGAGTGGCGCGCAACTGCTGGCGCTCCTCGCCGTCAAGGTCCGCCATCACGTGCTCGGCGGGGTCGGCGCCAGCGCACGTCGCGTACCAGTTGTTGCGGCCGATGCGCGGGTTGACCTCGAAGAACACGTGCTCGCCGGTGCGCGGGTCGCGCTTGTAGTCGGCGTTGGCAAAGCCGCGGTAGTCCACGCGCTCGAGGTAACGCTCCATCGCGTCCATCGCGTCCGTGTACGGCTCGGTCAGGATCGCGGCGGGGATGCCGAGCGTTCCCGGCGTGTGCTCCTCAAGCAGCACGCGGCCTGTGCAGATCATCGTGACAGTGCCCCGTGCGTCCCGGTAGGCGGTGAGCGAGCGCATCTGCGTCTCGTCGCCCGGGATGAATTCCTGCAGCAGGTAGGTGCCCGCGAATCCCGAGCCCGCGATGCGCGCCAGTAGGTCGTCGACCTCCGCGCGGCTGACGAGGTGCTGCACCTTCTTCTTGCCCTGGTACTCGGCATAGTGATGCTCCGCAGAGGAGCTCGCCTTGCCGATCACCGGGTAGGTCAGGGAGTCCAGTTCACCGTCGGGGGCCGGCTGGCCATCCACGAAGCGCACCGGGACCGTCTGCGGCACCGGAATGCCGAGAGCCTCGCAGTCGGCCTGGAACGCCTCCTTGGAGGACACGCGCTCGAAGGCCTCGAGCGAGCACATGGGGATCTCGTAGAGAGGCTCGAGCCGTTCGCGCGCCGCGATGATGGACTCGACATACCAATCCGCGTTGGACAGCAGCACCAAGCGCTCGCCCTCGCGCTCGTGGGCGAGAGCGACGAGGGACTCGACCAGCGCATCGGCATTCTCCACGTCCGCGATGCGCACGTCAGCGATCCGCGTGCGGGCGAAGGCGCGCGACTCGAGCCGAGACACCACCACCCCGCGAGCGTCGTAGCGGTCGTGGAACGCCCGCAGCAGCGCGTACGCCCCGATGTCACCGCCGATGACGACGGGGACCGGAACGGCCGGTGACTGCGGCGGAGCGCTCAGGCCTCCACCTCCGTGCGATCCCCGGACCACAACGTGTGGAACGTGCCGTCGACGTCATTGCGCTTGTACGTGTGCGCGCCGAAGAAGTCGCGCTGGCCCTGAATCAGTGCGGCGGGCAGTCGCTCCGCGCGCAGCGAGTCGTAGTACGCCAGCGAGGAGGCGAAGGCGGGTGCCGGCACGCCCGTGAGAGCGGACTGCGCGACCACCCGGCGCCACGCCGAGACGCCATTCGCGACCGCGTCGACAAAGTACGGGTCGACGAGCAGACTCGGCAGGCCCGCATCGCGCTCGAAGGCCTCGGTGATGCGGTCGAGGAAACGCGCGCGAATGATGCAGCCCTCACGCCAGATCTTCGCCATGTCGCCCAGCTTGATGTCCCAGCCGTACTCCTCGGAGGCGGCACGGATCTGGTCAAAGCCCTGCGCGTAGGCGACCACCTTCGAGGCGTACAGCGCGAGCCGCACATCCTCGATGAACGCGTCGCGGTCCTCGAGCGCGAACGGCTCAGTGTGGGCGGCAAGCACGCCACGGGCGGCCTGGCGCTGCGCGACCTGCGACGAGATGGCGCGGGCGAACGTCGCCTCGGCGATACCGGTGATGGGCACGCCAAGGTCGAGCCCGGACTTGACGGTCCAGCGGCCGGTGCCCTTCTGGCCCGCCTCGTCCTTGATCACGTCGACGAGCGCCTTGCCGGTGCGCGCATCGGTCTGACGCAGCACCTCGGCAGTGATCTCGATGAGGAAGGACTCCAGGTCGCCCTGGTTCCACTCGGCGAAGATGTCAGCGATCTGGGCGGGCTCGAGGTCGAGGCCCTGGCGCAGCAGGTCATACGCCTCGCCGATGAGCTGCATGTCCGCGTACTCGATGCCGTTGTGCACCATCTTGACGAAGTGGCCGGCGCCGTCGGGGCCGATGTGGACGCAGCATGGGGTGCCGTCCTCAGCCTTGGCGGAGATCTTCTCAAGGATCGGGCCGAGCGTCTTGTACGACTCGGCCGGGCCGCCCGGCATGATCGACGGGCCGAGCAGCGCGCCCTCTTCGCCACCGGACACGCCGGAGCCGACGAAGAGCAGGCCCTTCTCCTTGAGAGCGGCCTCGCGGCGCATGGTGTCCGTGTACAACGCGTTGCCGGCATCGACAATGATGTCGCCCTCGTCCAGCAGTGAGGTCAGCGAGTCGATGACCGCGTCAGTGGGACCGCCCGCCTGCACCATCACTACGACCTTGCGCGGCTTCTCCAGCGACGCCACGAAGTCCTCGAGCGACTCGGACCCGATGAACGTACCCTCGTCCCCGTGGTCGTCGACCAGCGAGCGCATCTTCTCAGGGGAGCGGTTGTGCACCGCCACCGTGAACCCGTTGCGGGCGAAGTTGCGGGCCAGGTTGCGGCCCATCACCGCAAGTCCAGTCACACCGATCTGAGCAAGAGCCATTTTCGCGTGCCTTTCGTGAGCGTCGGGGTACGCAGCCAGCCTAGTAGAGGGTCGCCGCGTGGCGAACCTGGGCCGTCGCCCTCACGCACCTAGGCTCAGGGCATGGCCCGCGATCTTGCATCGGCGCCGCCGGCATTCCAAGAGGCCTTGCGGTCTCTCGCGCATGCGCGCACCCGGGGCGACGTGGTGCTCACCGAGACGCCCGCGCCATCGCGCATCGCGCCGTTCGCGGCCGCGATCGATGGCCGAGTGGAATCTCCCGACGCTGAGGCGAGCGGGCGGTTCGTGGTGCTGCACGATCCTGACGGTCAGGATGCGTGGGAAGGGGTGTTCCGCGTGGTGGCGTTGGTCAAGGCGCAGGTGGATGCCGAGGTCGGCACGGACGATCTGTGGGCCCAGGCCGCCTGGTCGTGGCTCGACGACGCATTGCAGTCCGTCCCTCACCGCGCGAGCGGCGGCACCGTCACCAAGACCGTCAACGAGTCTTTCGGCGAACTCTCGACACGCCGCTCCGAGGTGCAGGTCGAACTGCGAGTCTCGTGGACCCCCATCGACACCGACCTAGCACCCCACATTGCCGCATGGACCGAGCTGATGGCCTCGTGCGCAGGCGTGCCCCCCGTACCCGAAGGCGTATCCGTGTTGCCAGGAGGCAAGCTGTGACCGACGACGCTCCCGACGAGGAGTCCACCTCCACCCCGCTGCGCATCCCTGCCGACGGAGTGCCCGACGTGATTGAGACCCCGGAGGCCCTCGCCGAGATGGCCGAGCGGTTCGCTGCCGGCACCGGGCCCATCGCCGCGGACGCCGAGCGTGCATCGGGCTTTCGTTACGGCCAGGCGACCTACCTCGCGCAGTTCAAGCGCGAGGGTGCAGGCATCGCCCTGATCGACACCGATGCGGTGCCGGACCTGTCGATTCTCAACGACGCGTTTGGCGACGCCGAGTGGATCTTCCACGCCGCCAGCCAGGACCTACCCGGCATGCGCGATCTGGGACTCACCCCCGCCTCCATCTTCGACACCGAGCTGGCTGCGCGCCTGCTGGGGTGGCCGAAGGTGGGCCTCGCGGCGGTCGTCGAGCGGGAGCTCGGCTTCTCGCTCGCCAAGGAGCATTCGGCACAGGACTGGTCCACTCGTCCGCTGCCGCCCGCGTGGCTCACGTACGCCGCCCTCGATGTCGAGGTGTTGCTCGAGCTGCGCGACGGTCTGCACGCTCACCTCGTCGAGGCGGGCAAGATCGCCTGGGCGCGCGAGGAGTTCGAGGCGGTGCGCACCGCTCCCCCGCCGCCGCCGAAGGTCGACCCCTGGCGCCGCACGTCGGGCTCGGCCCAGGTCCGGGATCAGCGCGGGCTCGCCATCGTGAAGTCTCTCTGGGAGGCGCGTGAGCAGGATGCCCAGAACCGCGACATCTCGCCTGGCCGTGTCCTGAGGGACGCCGCGATCACCGCGGCCGCCCAGGCCAAGCCCCGCAGCATCGACGAGCTGGTGAAGATCCGCGAGTGGCAGTCGAAGGGCACGAAGCGGCGCGCCTCCTTCTGGTATCCGGCGATCGAGGCCGCGATGGCGCTTCCTGAGTCGAAGCTGCCGGCCAAGCGCGGTCCCCGCGGCGACGGCCCTCCGCAGCCGCGCATCTGGAAGGACAAGCGGCCCGAGGCGGCCGCACGCCTCAACTTCGCGCGGGAGGCGGTCGCGGCCGACTCGGAGCGCCTGTCGATTCCTGCAGAGAACCTCCTCCAGCCCGACGCGCTACGCCGGTGCTGCTGGGAGTACCGCTCAGGCGGTGAGGAGTGGATTCGCGAGTTCCTGGCGAGCCGGGGCGCGCGAGCGTGGCAGATCGAGCTCATCGCTCCACTGCTCGCCGATGCCTTCGAAGACGCCGAGGACGCTCAAGATGCGGACGCCGACGCACCTACCGAAGACGAGGGTTCCGAGTAGTTCTCTCCCGCGCCAACGTCGCAATCCTCACGCGAGTGTGAAGTGTGTGATGCGTGGGGCTGGTGTGCACCTCCCGTGTGCCCCACGTGCCACACCCGTCGCACCTGCGTGAGGAACGCTGCGGCGGATCGTGTCGTTGCGAACTGCCGATGCGCGGGCGGACTTGCCCTGGAGCGCCCGGCGGGCGGGCGGCTTCCCCGGTCAGTCGAGAGCGGAGACAGCGGCATCCGCGATCGCGGAGGCGTCCAGGCCCACCTGCTCGACCACCTGGTCTCGCGTCGCGTGATCCAGGAACTGGAGCGGCACCCCGCGGTGAATCCACCGCGCGCCGTGGCCGGCGAGCCGGGCGTGGGATGCCCACTCCTCGCCGATGCCGGCGTCGGCGAGCCCGTCCTCGGCGGTCAGCACGAGTTCGGCATCGCCCAACACCTCGAGCAGGCCCTCGGGCACCGGGTGCACCCAGGTCGCGGTGACGGCCGCGACGTCCACTCCGTCGGCGGCGATCTTCGCCGCTGCGTCGATGGCCGTGGCCGCCATGGATCCGATGCCCACCACGATCACCCGCGGGGAGTCGCCGTGCTCGACGAGCACATCGACGTCGCCCACGGAGCGCACGGGCGACAGTTCGTCGCCCACGGGACCCTTCGGGTAGCGCACCACCGTGGGGGCGTCGTCGACGTCCAGCGCTTCGCGGAACGCGCGCCGCATGGTGGGGGCGTCGCGCGGTGCCGCCAGCCGCAGGCCGGGCACGTGACGCAGTAGCGCCATGTCCCACATGCCGTTGTGGCTCGGACCGTCATCGCCCGTGATGCCGGCGCGGTCGAGCATGAACGTCACTCCCGCGCGGTGGAGCGCGACGTCCATCAGGACCTGGTCGAAGGCACGATTCAGGAACGTCGCGTACACGGCTACCACCGGGTGGCGGCCCGCGAAGGCGAGGCCTGCGGCGCTCGTGACCGCGTGCTGCTCCGCGATGCCCACGTCGATCACGCGTTCCGGGAACTGGTCGGCGAAGGGCTGCAGGCCTACAGGAGCGAGCATCGCTGCAGTGAGCGCCACCACGTCCTCGCGCTCGTGGCCCACGGCCAGGATCTCTTCAGCGAACACTTTGGTCCATCCGAACCGGCTGGGCTTGACGGGTAGCCCCGTCTCGGGGTGGATGCGGCCCACGGCGTGGAAGCGATCGGCGACGTCCTCCTCGGCGGGCGTGTATCCGCGGCCCTTCTCGGTGAGGACGTGAACGATGACGGGCGCGCCGAAGTCCCTCGCATGCGTCAGTGCCGCCTCGACCTGTCGCAGGTCGTGCCCGTCCACTGGACCCACGTACTTGAGACCCAGATCGTCGAACATGCCCGGATCTGCGATCAGCCCCTTCACCGCACGCTTGCCATGCATGACGGTGCGATAGGCGAAGCTGCGCCAGGGCCCGCGGTTCTCGAAGGTGCGCTTGCCCCACCCGAGGAACTGCTCATAGCGCGGGTTGGTACGGATGCCGTCCAGCCTGCGTGCCAGGCCGCCGATCGTGGGGGCATAGGACCGCCCGTTGTCGTTGACCACGATCACCACGCGGTCCTGCGCGGCCGCCAAGGAGTTGAGTGCCTCCCACGCCATGCCGCCCGTCAGTGCGCCGTCGCCGATGACGCCCACGGTGGTGCGGTCGCCCTCGCCCGCAAGCGTCCGCCCGCGCGCGATGCCCGCCGCCCACGACAGCGCTGTCGAGGCGTGCGAGTTCTCGACGACATCGTGGACGGACTCGGCACGCGACGGGTAGCCGGCGAGTCCCCCGCGGGCACGCAACTGCGAGAAGTCGCGACGTCCGGTGAGCAGCTTGTGCACGTATGACTGGTGACCGGTGTCGAACACGAGTGTGTCACGGGGCGAGTCGAACACCCGGTGCAGGCCGAGAGTCAGCTCGACGACCCCCAGGTTGGGGCCCAGGTGACCGCCGGTGAGCGACACCGACGCGACAAGGTAGTCACGGATCTCTTGCGCGAGAGTGTCGAGCTCCTCATGGGTCAGCCCGCGCAGGTCAGCCGGCGACGCGATGCGCTCCAGCACAGGCCCTCCTTTGGGAAACATGTCTCACCACTGTACGTGCGATGAGGGTGCCGAGCGGCGCCCCTGTCCCGGTCACGCGACCAGGGACCTCAGAACGTACTGGAGGATGCCGCCGTTGCGGAAGTAGTCGGCCTCGCCGGGGGTGTCGATGCGGACCAGGGCCTCGAACTCGACGGTGGTGCCGTCGTCCTTGGTCGCCTTCACGGGCAGGGTGCGCGGGTGCTCGCCATCACTGAACGCGGCGACGCCTTCGATGTCGAAGGTCTCCGTGCCGTCGAGCCCCAAGGACGCGGCGCTCTGTCCCTCGGGGAACTGCAGCGGAAGAACGCCCATGCCGATGAGGTTCGAGCGGTGGATCCGCTCGAAGGTCTCGGTGATGACCGCGCGCACGCCCAGCAGGCTGGTGCCCTTGGCCGCCCAGTCACGGGACGAGCCGGATCCATACTCCTTGCCGGCCAGCACGACCAGGGGGATGTCCTGCTCGGCGTAGGCCTGCGCGGCGTCGTAGATCGAGGACTGCTCGCCGGTGAGGTGGTTGCGCGTGAAGCCCCCCTCGACTCCCGCTCCGCCGTTCTCGTCGGCGAGCAGCAGGTTGCGCAGGCGAATGTTCGCGAACGTGCCCCGAATCATCACCTCGTGGTTGCCGCGGCGCGAGCCGTAGGAGTTGAAGTCGCGGCGCTCGACGCCGTTGTCCGCGAGGTAGCGTCCGGCCGGGCTGTCCGGCTTGATGGCGCCCGCGGGCGAGATGTGGTCGGTGGTGACGGAGTCGCCCAGCAGGGCGAGCACGCGCGCGCCGGAGATGTCGGCCACGGGCTCGGGGTCCTTGCCCATCCCCTCGAAGTACGGGGGCTTGCGGACATAGGTGGAGTCTTCGGCCCACTCGAACGTCTTGCCGTCCGGCGTGGGGAGACCGGTCCACCGCTCGTCGCCAGCGAACACGTCGTCGTAGCCGTCGGTGAACATGCCCTTGTCGATCGAGGACAGGACGATGCTCTCGACCTCGTCCGCGTCGGGCCAGATGTCCTTGAGGAACACGTCGTTGCCGTCGGCGTCGGTGCCCAGCGGGTCCGTGTCGAAGTCGTGGTCCATGGTGCCGGCGAGCGCATAGGCGATCACGAGCGGCGGGGACGCCAGGTAGTTCATCTTCACGTCGGGGTTGATGCGCCCCTCGAAGTTGCGGTTGCCCGACAGGACGGAGACTACGGCGAGGTCGTGGTCGTTGACCGCCTGCGACACCTCTTCCGGCAGCGGGCCGGAGTTGCCGATGCAGGTCGTGCATCCGTAGCCCACGAGGTGGTAGCCGAGCGCCTCGAGATCGGGCCACAGTCCGGCCTTCTCGTAGTAGTCGGTGACGACCTTCGAGCCGGGAGCCATCGAGGTCTTCACCCACGGCTTCACGCTCAGGCCGCGAGCGTTGGCGTTGCGAGCCAGCAGCGCTGCCGCAAGCATCACCGAGGGGTTCGAGGTGTTCGTGCACGAGGTGATGGAGGCGATCACGACAGCGCCGTGATCGAGCTCGGTCTCGGTGCCATCGGCCATCGTCACGGGCACGCGCTTGTGAGGGCGGGCGGCACCCGTGTTCTTCACTGCGTCTCGCGGCTCCGGGGCATCGCCCGCGTGTGCATCCGCGGCGATGGGGTCAGAGGCCGGGAAGGTCTCTTCGACGGACTCGTCGAGACCGTGCGTGACCTGCGGGTCGTGGTTCGCGTAGTCCAGGATCGACTGGCCGAACGACGTCTTGGCGTCGGTCAGGGCGATCCGGTCCTGGGGACGCTTCGGCCCCGCGATCGACGGCACAACGCTGGACAGGTCCAGCTCGAGGTACTCGGAGAACACCGGCTCGACGTAGCCGTCCGCGGACGGGTCGTGCCACATCCCCTGCGCCTTGCAGTACGCCTCGACCAGCGCGACCTGCTCGTCGGAGCGCCCGGTGAGCCGCAGGTAGTCGAGCGTCACTCCGTCGATGGGGAACATCGCTGCGGTCGAGCCGAACTCGGGCGACATGTTGCCGATGGTGGCGCGGTTGGCCAGCGGCACGGCACCCACGCCGTCGCCGTAGAACTCGACGAACTTGCCCACCACTCCGTGCGAGCGCAGCATCTCGGTGATGGTGAGCACCACGTCGGTCGCCGTCGCGCCCGGCGGGATCTCGCCCGTGAGCTTGAAGCCCACCACCTTGGGGATCAGCATCGACACGGGCTGGCCGAGCATAGCGGCCTCGGCCTCGATGCCGCCCACGCCCCAGCCCAGCACGCCGAGCCCGTTGATCATCGTGGTGTGCGAATCGGTGCCGACGCACGAGTCGGGGTACGCCTGGGTCACGCCGTCGCCGTCACGCGTCATGACGCCGCGCGCGAGGTACTCGAGGTTGACCTGGTGGACGATTCCGGTGCCGGGCGGCACTACCTTGAAGTTGTCGAAGGCGGTCTGACCCCAGCGCAGGAACTGGTAGCGCTCGCGGTTGCGCTCGTACTCCAGGTCAGTGTTGCGCTGGAGGGCGTCGTGGCTGCCGAACACGTCGATCACGACGGAGTGGTCGATGACCATCTCGGCGGGGGCAAGGGGGTTGATGACGGTGGGGTCACCGCCAAGCTCCTCCACGGCCTCGCGCATGGTGGCGAGGTCGACGACGCACGGCACGCCCGTGAAGTCCTGCATGACCACGCGCGCCGGAGTGAACTGGATCTCGGTGCTCGGGTCGCCGCTGGGATCCCAAGTGGCGAGCGCGCCCACATGGTCGGCCGTGATGTTCTTGCCGTCCTCCGTGCGCAGCAGCGCCTCGGCGAGCACCTTGAGCGAGTACGGGAGCTTCTCCAGACCGGGCACCGCATCGAGACGGTAGATCTCGTAGCTCTTGCCGTCCACATCCAGCGTGGCCTTAGCTCCCAGCGTGTTCTCGCTCATCCGTTCTCCTCCGTAGCAGTCTGCCGTCCATCCTATCGGCCATCAAGGACGGCCGATGCGGTTGTCAGCGACGCTCGAACGTCGCCACGGTCTCGACGTGGTGGGTCATCGGGAAGAGGTCCACGGCCTGAGCATCGACCAGCACATAGCCGCGCTCCCGAAGCAGTGCGACGTCCCGTGCGAGCGCGACGGGATCGCACGCGACGTAGACGACGCGCGGGGTCTCGGTGGCGGCCAGCGCGGCGATCGTGGCCGCTCCGGCCCCGCTGCGCGGCGGATCGAGCACCACCGCGTCGAGCCTTCCCAGTCCCTCGAGGAGACTCTTGCGCACGTCACCGTGAATCACCTGCAACGACGGCGTCTCGTGGGCGTTGCGCCGCGCCGCGCGGGCGCCGTCGGCGTCGGACTCGATCGCGACCACCTCTCGTCCGGCGTCGGCAAGCGGAACCGAGAGCAGACCGGCCCCCGAATACAGGTCGGCGACTCGTTCCGCCGCGCCGACCCGGTCGAGCACTTCGCTGACGAGCACCTCGGGCGCGTCCCGGTGCACCTGCCAGAACCCGCCCGCGTCGACCCGGAACGTCCAGGTGCGTGCCCCGACGCTCACCTGCTCGTGTACCGCGCGGGGCGCGTTCGGGCGCTTGTCGAGACGGCCGGCCTTCCAAGGGATGCCGCCGGCCAGGACCCGTAGCTCTCCCGTGCTGGACTCCGTCAGCGCGATGCGGGCTCCAGCCGGGAAGCGGCCCTCGATCAGTGCACGCTCCAACCCAGCCGTCGCGAGCGGCATCGTCTCGAGCGCCCGTACCTGTCGCGACCGGTGGACGTGCATAGAGGCGTGTCCCTCGGCGTCCGCGACCGCGCTCACCCGGGTGCGGTAGCGCAGCCCGGGCTCGGGGTCCTCGTCGCGACCGAGCGCGGCGGGCACCGAGACGACGTCGCCCTCGTATGCCTGACCCGCGAACCGTTCGAACGACTCACGCAGAACGCTGAGCTTCCACGTCCGCTGGCCCTCAAGCGAGACGTGGGCGAGTTCTCCCCCGCCCACGCCGCCGGGCCCCGCCTCGGGCCAGGCCGAGTCGACGCGGTCGTGAGAAGCCTCGATCACCTCGACCGCATCGGCCCTCCAGAACCGCGCGTCGTCGCCGGACTCCGTGAGGCGGGCACGCACCGTCTCCCCGGGGAGCGCATGGCGCACGAACACGACGCGGCCGTCGTGACGCGCGACGCAGTGACCGCCGTGTGCGGGCGCGCCGATCTCGAGTTCGATGAGGTCGGTCATGGCAGTTGTTCGTGCGGAGATGGTGGGGCCTCTTCTTCGGCTCGGCGGTCGCGCGCGGACGCAAGGTGCCACGGCACGGCGCACACCACGACGCCGTCAAGCTCCAGGAGCTGCGCGCGCAGTCGGCGTGTGGCGCGGTTGTGGAGGAAGGTCTCCCACCACTTGCCCACGATGTACTCGGGCACGTACACCACGACCACATCGCGCGGGCTGCGCCGGTGGATCGACCGCACGTGCTCCATCACGGGGGCGACGAGATCGCGGTACGGCGAGTCGAGGATCACGAGCGGCACTCCCGCGTCGATCTCGCCCCAACGCGTCTGGAGTTCCTTGGCGGCGGCCGTCTCGATCTGCACACCCACCGCCACGAGGGTGGAATGGCGAGCGGCCTTGGCGTATGCGAGCGCCCGCACCGCGGGTCGGTGCAACTGAGCGACCAGGACGATCCCGTGAGTCGCGCTCGGCAGGGCGACCGCCCTGTCCTTGGCAGTGAGCCGCACGTCCTGACGAACCGCTGCGTAGTGCCGGTTCACCGCATGCATGAGCACCACGAGGCCGACGATCAGCGCGATCGCGAACCACGCACCGTTGAGGAAGTTGAACACCGCCACGACGATCCACACCATGGCAGCGACCACCGCAGCGGTCGCGTGGAGGACTCGCGACGCCGAGTGGCGCATGCGTGAGGCCGCATCGGTCGCGAGATCCATCTTGTTGCTGAAGTGGCGCACCATGGCGATCTGGCTGAGGACGATCGATGCGAACACGCCCACCACGTACATGTGGACGAGCTGCTCGACGTTCGCGCCGGTCACCACCAGCACCACCGCCGAGGCGCTGGCGACGACGAAGATGCCACCACGCAGCACGAGCCGGTCGTTCTTCGCGGCCAGCTGGCGCGGCAGATAAGCGTCCTTCGCGAGACCCTCCGCGAGGCTCGAGAAACGCCGGAACACGGCCGATGCGGCGGCGTAGAGGATGGCCCCGGCGGACAGCGCGACCACCCAGATCACCCACGGCTGCTGGAAGACCTGGTTGACGGTCTGGAGCAGGATCGGGCCGTCGGCCCAGCCGGTGATGCGGTACATCCACGACAGCAGGGCGACCGCGAAAAAGGCTGCGGCCGACGCGGCGACGGCGATGACCAGGGTGCGGCCTGCGCGCTTGCCGCGCGGTGCGGCGTGGTTGGGCCCCGCGGATGCCAGGTGCTCGATGCCCGTCACCATCACCGCGCCCGACGAGATCGCACCCGCGTAAGCCACGACGATCGCCCAGGTGGTGGGGGGATTCGCGGCGATCGGGCTGGCTGGCTCGATGCTGAGGCGCGCGACGCCGAAGATCAGCATCATCGCGATCACGATCAGGAATCCGAACCACACCGCCAGCAGCACCCTGGCGCGATCGCGGATCACCCGCAGCGCGAACAGCGTCATGACCCCCAGCAGCGTGACTCCGAGTAGCGTGACCCAGTCCCGCAGCGAGGGAATCAGGTACGCGACGAGTTGAGTGACCGCGGCGACGGACACCGCGACGGTGAACAGATAGTCGACGAGCAGCGCAGCGCCGGTCACAACGCCGGCCTTGCGCCCGAGCAGGTCGCGGACTGTCCCGTAGTCGCCGAGCGAGTCCGGGCGGGTGCGAACGTTCGACCAGTACGCGAGGCCGAGCAGCAGCATGATCAGGACCACGCCGCCCGCCATGAACGGAATCGCGCCCTGCTGACGGCCCTCGCGCAGGGCGTCGACCACCGCATCGGGCGCATACGCCACCGCAGAGAGGATGCCCGCGCCGAACACGGGCAGCGCCAGTCGCGTCCGTAGCGGCACGGGGGTCAGGGAGTCGGTGGCGATCGGCTGGCCGAAGGCCAGCCGGCGCAGTCCTTCGAGAATACGTCGCACGTCGCACCATCCTAGGCCGGACGGGTATAGCGTGGGGTCTCGTGCATATCGTGATCATGGGCTGCGGCCGCACTGGAGCCGCGCTCGCATCGGAGTTCGAGTCGCGAGGCCACTCGGTCGCAGTCATCGACCGGATGGGAGACGCGTTCCGACGCCTCCCCGCCGACTTCCAGGGCCAGAAGATCACGGGCATCGGCTTCGACCGCGAGACTTTGACCTCGGCGGGTGTCGAGGATGCTTACGCGTTCGCCGCCGTGTCCTCGGGAGACAACTCCAACATCCTGGCGGCACGCGTCGTGCGCGAGACGTACGGGGTGGCCAACGTCGTCGCGCGCATCTCCGACTCGGGACGAGCCGAGGTCTATCGCAGGCTGGGCATCCCCACCGTCGCCCCCGTGCCATGGACGAGCGCTCAGATCGTGTCGCGGCTGCTGCCGGGCGGGTCAGACGACGTCTACGTGGACTCCTCGGCCGCCGTCGCGGTCCGTCGGCTGGCCTATCACGGCGCCTGGATCGGGAAGCCGGTCAAGGACCTCGAGGCTGCGACCGGCACCAGGGTCGCCTATCTGGTCCGTTTCTCCGAGGGCGTGCTGCCGACCCCCACCATGTCGGTTCAGTCCGGCGATGAGGTCTACTTCGTGGTGCCCGATGCCGTCGGCACCCACGCGCAACGCGTGCTCTCGCGGCCCCCTGGAGGCGAATCGTGAAGGTGCTGATCGCTGGAGCGGGCTCCGTCGGACGATCCATCGCCCGCGACCTGCTCGACCACGGTCACGAGGTCATGCTCATGGACCACAACCCGTCCGCCATGCGTGTCGCGCAGGTCGCCGAGGCCGAGTGGATGCTCGCTGACGCGTGCGAGATGGCAGCGCTGCGCGAGGCAGCGACTGAGGGCATGGACGTGGTGGTCGCCGCCACCGGTGACGACAAGGCCAACCTGGTGGTGTCGTTCCTGTCCAAGACCGAGTTCGGAGTGCCGCGCACCGTCGCCCGCGTGAACAACCCCCGCAACGAGTGGATGTACGACGCTCAGTGGGGCGTCGACGTGGCCGTCTCGACGCCACGCATCATGACCGCGATGGTCGAGGAGGCCGTGGCCATCGGCGATCTGGTGAAGGTGTTCACGTTCCACCAGTCGGGTGCATCCATCATCGAGGTGACCTTGCCCAGTGACTCCCCAGTGATCGGGGCGACCGTGCGCGAGATCGACTGGCCGAGCGAGACCGTGCTGTCGTGCATCGTGCGCGGCGACCGCACCATCGCGCCGTCGCCCGCCGACACGCTCGAGGCGCGCGACGAGTTGCTCTTCATCGTGTCGGCTGAGGCGGATCCTGAGTCGCTGGATCGGGTGCTGCGGACCGCACCAGGAGCCACACCGCCCACAGGCTGAGCGCAAACAGCGGCACTCCCATGGCGAGCTTCGCGGTGCCGAGCGCTGCGATCGCGTCCGCGAAGTACAGCGGCACCTGCACCGCGAGGCGCAGGAGGAACACCGCGGCGATGATCGCCGTCGCCCACTGCATCGCGCGCATCGTACGCGGGTCGCTCCGCCACGACGTGCCCCATCCCTTGAGCAGGCCCATCACGATGCCGACGAGGGGCCACCGCATAGCTATCGAGATCAGCGTGCCGGCGGCGTAGGCCACGTTGATCCACAGGCCCGGCACGAAGTAGCCCCCCGCGTCCCCCGAGCGCCAGGCCCAGATCGCGCCGAGTACCACGCCGAACACTCCCGACAGCGCCTGCTGGATGCTCGAGCGCTGCACCAGCCGCACGACCACCATGACCAGCACGGTGGCCACGGAAGCGATCACGGGGATACGGAATCCGCCCCAGCCGAGGTACGCGACGACGAACACCATGCCGGGCGCCGCCGCCTCAAGGAAGCCGCGCCATCCTCCCATGGCCTCGGACAGCGAGAACTCGTCGCCTGCGACGAGCTGCCCCATGCGTGAGCCCTTCACGGGATCCGGGGCGGCGCCGTGCTCTTGTGCCGACGGATCGGCCGGCAGTTGGCTGTGGCGGTCGTGGGGCTCTGTCATTAGCCGAGCTCGAAACGGGGGTTGTACATGCATGGCAGCGCATCGGTCGAGCACACCCGGCCCTCGAGACGAATGCGGGCACCTGGCTCGATGCCGGCGATCGCCCGCCTGCCCATGAAGATTGCCTCGACGCGCCCGGTGCCATCGTCGACGCGCGCGGTCAGGGTGGGGGCCGCATCACGCGGCTCGACCCGGATCGACACGATTCGTCCTGCTACGGCGGCGACATCGCGCGGCCGGAGGTCGGAGACGGGGGTCGCCTGGGCGATCACGGCGCGGCTCCGATCGAGCCGGAGCCAGTGGAGCCGAAGCCGCCCGCGCCGCGGTGCGAACCGGGGAGCGCCTCGACGGCGACGAACGCGGCGTGCTCGACGCGCTGGATCACCAATTGGGCGATGCGATCACCGCGGCGAAGCGACACCGTCTCATGCGCGTCTGTGTTCAGCAGAGTGACTGCGATCTCTCCCCTGTAGCCGGCGTCGACGGTGCCCGGGGCATTGACGATCGTGACCCCGTGGCGGGACGCGAGGCCCGACCGCGGGTGCACGAAGGCCGCGTATCCCGCCGGTAGCGCGATCTTCACTCCCGTTGGCACCGTCGCACGCTCGCCGGGTCCCAGGTCCACGTCGATACGCGTGGTGATGTCCGCGCCGGCGTCCCCCGGATGGGAGTACGCCGGCAGCGGCACGCCGGGGTCCGTCGTGCTGACGAGCACGTCGAGAGAGGTCATCGTGAGCGGCGTCTCAGGCCGCGCACTCCGAGCAGATCGGCTGGTCGTTCTTGAACGTCGCAAGCTGGCTGCGGTGGTGAACGAGGAAGCATGACATGCAGGTGAACTCGTCCTGCTGAGCCGGCAGCACGCGTACTGACAGCTCCTCGCCGGACAGGTCTGCGCCGGGCAGCTCAAATCCCTCGGCCGCCTCGGCCTCATCCTCGTCGACAACCCCAGAGGTCTTGTCGTTGCGGCGAGCCTTCAGCTCCTCGATGGAGTCAGCAGAGACCTCGTCGTCGGTCTTGCGTGGGGCGTCGTAGTCGGTCGCCATCAGGCAGTAATCCCTTCACCGGTGGTATGTGAGTACTCAATGCTCATGCCGGTGGTTTTGTTCCCTCCGAGCGGAGGCATTCTGCATCAAAAAACTCGCGAGCGCGACTCTGGGCCTACGGCGCGCCCCATGAGAGGTCTGCTCCGGCCTCGACCAGGGCCTCTCGCAGGTGCTCCCAGACCTCCGGCATCGCTGCGATCGTGAGCCGCTCGTCCGGTGGTCCGCCGTCGATTCCTGCGACCCGCACGCCCGCTTCCTGAGCGATGAGCGCCGCCGCTGCGAAGTCCCACGGGTGCAGACCATGCTCGTAGTACGCGTCCAGCTGCCCCGCCGCAACGAGGCACAGGTCGACGGCGGCAGCCCCAAGCCTTCGGATGTCGCGCACCCGTCCCAGCATCTCCGTGACGATCTCGCCTTGGCGCACCCGACGCTCAGCGACGTACTGGAACCCCGTCGCGAGCAGCGTGCCGTCCAGGGCCGGGGCGTGCGTGCGAACCAGGCGCTCTCCGTCGCGCCATGCGCCGCCGCCCTTGCTGGCGGACCACAGCACGCCGCTGCCGTCGTGGACGGCGCCAGCGAGGGGGCTCCACGTGCGCGGAGTCGGCTCGCCCTCGACCGCAGCCACCGAGACCGCGAAGTGCGGGAGTCCGTAGAGGTAGTTGACGGTGCCGTCGATGGGGTCCAGGACCCACGTGATGCCGGACGTGCCCGGGGAATCGTCGCCCTCCTCCCCCAAGATCGCATCGTCCGGCCGGAACTCGGCAAGCCGCTCGCGCAACAGCCGCTCCGCCGCGAGGTCCATCTGGGTCACGATGTCAATCGGGCTTGATTTGGTCGCCGCCACCTCGGCGCGCGCGCGGCCGTCGATGACGAGCGTGGCGGCCTCGGTGGCGACCGTGCGCGCTACGTGCATGAGCGTGTCTGGGGTAGGCATGCCCCCATGGTGCCGCACGCACGCGCCAAGCGCGGCGCGTCGGGCGCGGCGTCCTGCGAAGCGCCCGCGTGCGTGGCAGGCTGATGCCATGACTCGACTGTCCCTGGTGCGATCGGCCGACGACGGCGAACACCTCGTCGTCGTGTCCGAGTCCGGCGAGGAGTTCGAGCTGGCTCTCACCGACGATCTCCGGCGGGCCGTAGCGCTCACCCGCCCACGTCCGAGCGTCGGCAGCACCGATCCGGCCGAGGAGCCGGACCGCGCGTCGACCTCGCTCAGCCCCAAGCAGATCCAGCAGCGCATCCGCAGCGGCCTGAACGCGCACGAGTTAGCAGAGCTGACCGGCGAGCCGTACGAGGCACTGCATCGCTACGAACCGCCCGTGCTCGCGGAACGGGCATACATCGCAGATCTCGCCCGCGGCACCAGGATTGGTCGCGACAGCGGTGCGCCTGTGCTGGCGGATCTTGTCGCCGACCGGCTCGCGAGCCGCGGCGTGGATCCCGAGGCCGTGACGTGGGACGCCTGGCGCGAGGTTGATGAGCCGTGGCTCGTCGCAGTCGACTTCTCCGTGGACGGCAGGAACGTGCGCGCGCTGTGGGAGTTCGACCACACCGCCCGCGCCGTCACCGCTCAGGACGACGAGTCGCGGTGGCTCACGGAGACCGAGCTGCTGGACGTGCCCATTCCTCGACGCCACCTGAGCGCCGTCCGGCCCGAGCAGGACGACGTGCCGCTGGACAAGTCGCGCCCTCTCATGCCCGTGCCCTCGGAGTCCGACAACTCGGCGGCTGACGGCTCCGCCAAACAGGACGACGACAATTCTGCGCCGTCGTCCACAGAGCTGCTGTTGGCGGATCTCGAGGAGCGCCGCGGCACCCGCGACTCCGTCGACGCCGAGATGGACGAGGACGTCGACGATGACGGCGGCTTCGAAGGCTTCGGGCCGGCGCAGCGCAAGCGCGAGGCTGAGGTGGGCTTCACCCAGCCCCCCAAGGCGGGCCGCACCATGCCCCACCCCGCCGGGTCGGCGCGACGCGAGTCGTCCTCGGGTGAGGGCGGCGACGGCGCCGCCACGCCCGACGACAAGTCGGAAGCCCCCTCTGCCGAGTCGCTACCATCCGCGCCCGAGCCCAAGCCGTCGCGGCGAGGCCGCTCCTCCGTTCCGAGCTGGGACGAGATCGTGTTCGGCGCGAAGAACGACTGACGCCTTGACGCCGGCGGCGCACCACGCCGTGCCCAGGTCCATGAGTCCCGCCACTTCCGTGATCGACCACGACGGCCGCGGCGACATGCTGCTCCGCGTCGACAGCGTCGACTTCGTGCGTGGCGGCACCACGATTCTCGACGACGTGAGCATGACAGTCCGGCGGGGACAGCGGTGGGCGCTCATCGGGCCCAACGGAGCCGGGAAGTCGACCCTCGTGTCACTGCTGGGCGCGGTCGCTCATCCGACCCGTGGGACGGTCGAGGTGCTGGGCTATCGGCTGGGTCGCGTCGACGTGCGCGAGCTGCGTGCCCATGTGGGCCTGGTCACGTCTCGCCACGACCTCAGGAGCGACCTCGATCCGTTCTCCGTAGCGCTCACGGGCGCAACGGGCACTCTCGAGCTCGTGCCGCGGTGGCAGCCGGCGAACGCCCAAGTGGAGCGCGCCCGAGCGCTACTGACGCAGTTCGGCGTCGACCCTGATCGTGGACTGCGGTGGTCGACCATGTCTCAGGGAGAGCGGGGTCGCACGCTGATTGCGCGAGCGTTGATGCCCGACCCAGCGGTGCTGCTGCTCGACGAGGCGACCACGGGCCTGGACGTGGCGGCACGCGAGCAGCTCCTCACCACTCTCGACGATCTCGCGGCATCACACCCCGCGCTGGGCATCGTCACCGTGACCCACCACTTCGAAGAGCTGCCGGCGTCGACGACCCACGCCGTGCTGCTGCGTGCCGGCAAGGTGGTGGCGGCAGGCACGGCCGACGACGTACTGACCACAGGGCTGGTCAGCACGGCATTCGCTCATCCGATCCAGATCGCACGCACGAATGGTCGTTGGACGGCGCGCGCAGCATCGGCCTGACCGGCCAGGACCGCGACTGGCCTGCTCGGGCGCCGACCACTCAGGTCATGACGCGTCTACGACGAGCCACGGCACCTGGAGCTCCTCGGGAGTGAGCGATCCGTGCATGCCGATCAACGCCATCGACTTCGGTGACTGCGTGCGGGAGTCGACAACGGTCGCTCGGCCGGCCATGGCGACCACGACATCGCCCACGCGGTCCGCCACCTCGTCGAGCAGTTCGCCGAACAGCCCGTCCACGCGTGCCTCCTCGCGCGTCCATACCATCGCTTGACCTGACAGGCCCTCGCGCCATCGGGCAGCAACGTCCTCAGGGTCCACCCCCGGCTCCGTGTGCACGTGCAGCGCACGCGGCTCCCCCGCAATCAGGTCGACGCCTTCTCTCAGCGCCGCATCGGTGGCGACGTCCCACCGGGCGGCGCCGGGCACATCCACCATTCCGTGATCGGCAGTGACCACCATGACCGCGTCGCGAGGCAGGCCCTCCGCGAGCCGTCTGAGCTCCCGATCCGCGTCCTCGAGGGCCGTCACCCACTCCGAGGAACCCCAGCCGTGCTGATGGCCGGCGGCGTCAATCTCGCCCCAGTAGCAGTACGACACCCCGGGCTCTCGAGCCGCCGTGAGGGCCGTGTCGATGCGTTCCGAAAGCCGCTCCGCACCCACGAACCGGCCGCCCCGAAGAACTGCTTGAGTGAGACCCGAGCCCGCGAAGCGGCGGCGGCCCAAGGTGGTCACCGGGAAGCCGGCCTGAGCGGCACTCTCAAGGAGCGATGGCTGCCGCTGCCACTCGGAGGCCTCATACGCGCCTTCCCACGACACCAGGTTCGCGAGCCCTCCCGTGCGGGGATTGCGCGCCGTGTATCCGGTCAGACCCGTGCGCCCCGATGGCTGCCCGGTGCCGAAGAGCGCGAGTGACGCCGCGGTCGTGGTGGGGTATCCCGCGGTGATCACGCCCTGCTCAGCGGAACGTAGGAACGGCGCGTGACCGCGGCGCGCGTCGAGGGCCAGATGCCCCAGCCCGTCGAGCAGCACCACCACCACGTGACGTGCGGTGCCGAGGCCCAGCCGGGCTCGGTCCGCATCGGCGTCGCGGTGCTGGACCACGTGGCCGGCTCCCACTGCGGAGAGAGCGGCGGGCAGCACCGCTCCGAGCTCGCGCCCCCCGTAGTCGGGCAGGCTCAGGCCGAGCGAGGCCAGCTCGCTCGCGCGGCTCACCCTCGCGGCCCGATGACCCGCTGCAGCGTCGCCGCGAAGTCCTCGAGCGCGCGCACCGTCTCGACCCCATCCGCGATGGCGCTCACGCGGACCAGGGTGTCGTCACCCGTGATGCCGCCGGTGTAGCCATGGTCCGCCTCACAGTTCTCGTCGCCGCAGTTCGCGGGCTCGAGCTCGACACGGGAGTGCACGCCCCACCCGACTGCCAGCACGAGCTCGCTCGGCGAGTCTCCGTCGCGGAAGTTCTCGGGGTGGTGCACCACGTGCGTCATCGCCATGTTCGAGATGGACGTCAACAGAGCCGTCTCCACCGTGGCAGAGGCCTCGTGTGCGCCCTCGGCACTGTGGCCGGAGCCATCGTCCATGTGCACCCGAATGAGCCGGGAATCGGTCACTACCAGCACCGTCATGTGCCGGCGCACCTCGCGGTCGTCGAAGGTGGTCTCGGCGTGAACGAAGTGCGCTACCACCGACTCGTCGCGGATCGCGTTGCGGAGCACGGAGTTCGCGAGGGCCGGGTAGTACCCGGCGACGGCGACCGCCTGGTCGAGCGTGTGAGACATGGGGGCTATTCTTCCACTTCACCGGCGGGGTGACCACTCGCACCGCGTGGCACCGCCGTCCGGCACCGCCACAACGCGACAATGCGTGCAGCCCCAAGACCACCCTTTCGTAAGGAGAGACATGGCAGTCACGCCCGATGCGCAGATCGTGGACATCGACGTGCAAGCCGAGATGGAGGCGTCGTTCCTGGAGTACGCGTACTCGGTCATCTACTCGCGGGCACTGCCCGATGCCCGTGACGGCCTCAAGCCTGTGCAGCGGCGCATCATCTACTCGATGGGTGAGATGGGTCTTCGACCCGAACGCGCGCATGTGAAGTCCTCGCGCGTGG
This sequence comes from Demequina ureilytica, assembly GCF_048553575.1. Taxonomy (NCBI): domain Bacteria; kingdom Bacillati; phylum Actinomycetota; class Actinomycetes; order Micrococcales; family Demequinaceae; genus Demequina; species Demequina ureilytica. The sequence continues at coordinate 452,158 of NZ_JBLZIE010000003.1, forward strand.
TCGGCGAGGTGATGGGAAAGCTTCACCCTCACGGCGACACCGCGATCTACGATGCGCTGGTGCGCATGGCGCAGCCGTTCTCGTTGCGACTGCCGCTGGTCGATGGCCACGGGAACTTCGGGTCGCTGGACGACGGCCCCGCCGCCTCGCGATACACCGAGGCCCGCATGGGACCCGCGGCGCGCGCGATGCTCGCCGACCTCGACGAGGACGTCGTGGACCTGGTCCCCAACTACGACAACAAACTCACGCAGCCGTCCGTGCTGCCCGCGGCGATCCCGAACTTGCTCGTCAACGGCGCATCGGGCATTGCGGTGGGCATGGCGACCAACATGGCTCCGCACAATCTGGTCGAGGTCGTCTCCGCCGCTCGTCACCTGCTCGCGAACCCGCGCGCGGACCTCGACGAGCTGATGCGGTTCGTGCCCGGGCCCGACCTTCCAGGCGGCGGCAAGATCGTCGGACTCGATGGCGTGCGCCAGGCCTACGAGACGGGCAAGGGGGCGTTCAAGACTCGCGCGACCAGCCGCATCGAGAAGGTCACGCCGCGTCGCCAGGGAATCGTCGTCACCGAGCTTCCTTACCTCGTCGGTCCTGAGAAGGTCATCGAGAAGATCAAGGACGCGGTGTCCGCCAAGAAACTGCAGGGCGTCACCGCGGTGACGGACCTCACCGACCGCAAGCACGGCCTGCGCCTGGTCATCGAGATCAAGAACGGATTCAACCCCGAGGCGGTGCTGGAGCGGCTCTACAAGCTCACTCCCCTCGAGGAGTCCTTCTCGATGAACAACGTGGCTCTCGTCGCTGGCGAGCCGCGCACGTTGGGGCTCAAGGAGATGCTGCAGGTGTGGGTCGACCACCGCATCGCCGTGGTCAAGCGCCGCTCCGAGCACCGCCTGCAGACCCGCAAGGACCGACTGCACCTCGTCGACGGCCTCCTGGTCGCGATCCTCGACATCGACGACGTCATCCAGATCATCCGCTCGTCCGAGGACGCGGGCGAGGCGCGCGAGCGACTGCGCACCGCGTTCGACCTGTCGGAGATCCAGGCCGACTACATCCTCGAGCTGCGCCTGCGCCGCCTCACCAAGTTCTCGCGCCTCGAGCTCGAGAACGAGAAGTCCCAGCTGCTCGCCGAGATCGCGGAGCTCGAGGAGATCCTCGCCTCCCCCACCCGCCTGCGCGAGGTGGTCGGCCTCGAGATGGACGCCGCCGCCGCCGAGTACGGCACGGCCAGGCGCACCATCCTCCTGGCCGAGGCCGGCGTCGTGTCCTCAGCGGCGTCCACGCCGGGCGCGGCCAAGGCCGCCCCGCTCGAGGTCGAGGACACCCCGTGCTTTGCGCTGCTGTCCGCGACCGGTCTCGTGGCCCGAACTGCGGACGACACCCCACCGGCGCGCGAGGGCAGGCGCAGTGCCCACGACGTGCTGCGTGCTGCGATTCCCGCATCGGCGCGTGCCGACGTGGGTGTCGTGACCACTCGCGGCCGCATCGTTCGCCTGTCGCTGTTGGAGGTGCCGGCGCTCGCTCCGACGGGCGAGCCGCCTTCGCTGGGAGGCGGTAGCCCCCTCGCGGAGCTCGTGACGCTGGACAAGGGCGAGGAGCCCGTCACCCTGGTGCCGCTCGGTGCCGACGCTCCCCTCGCGATCGGCACTGCGGCGGGAATCGTCAAGCGCGTCAAGCCCGAGCCCGCGCCGAACAAGGACGCGTGGGAGGCCATCGCGCTGCAGGACGGCGACGCGGTCGTGGGGGCGGCGCTCGCCGGCGACGACGCGGTGCTGGTGTTCGTTGCGGACGACGGCCCGCTGCTCCACTTCCCCGCCGGCAAAGTGCGCGCGCAGGGCCGCTCGGGCGGCGGGATGAGCGGGATCAAGCTCACGCCTGGACGGCGAGCGGCATACTTCGGCGTGGTGGACAGTCCGGCCGATGCGGTCGTCGTCACGATCGCGGGTTCGTCGGCCGCTCTTCCCGGCACCACACCTGGTTCGGCCAAGGTCACCCCGTTCGCCGAGTACCCGGGCAAGGGCCGCGCGACCGGCGGCGTGCGCGCGCATCGCTTCCTGAAGGGCGAGGACGCGCTGATGGCGGCCTGGGTGGGCACGGCTCCCGCAAGAGCGACCTCGGGCGCTGGACAGCCCGTCGAGCTACCGGCCGAGCACGGCAGGCGCGATGGGTCAGGTCTCCCGCTCGCGGCGCCGGTTCACGGGATCGGCTGACGTCAACGGCCCCTTCAAGTGGCGCATGCGCGTCGACGAGTTCGGCCCGGGGTCAGTGGTCGAAGGCCCATTCGCGGTCGGTGACCAGCTTGGCGCCGACCAAGCCGACCATGATCGACAGCACCACGAGGATGACCTGCAGGATGCCGGCCGTCGCCGACGTGAAGTCCCCGCTGTTCAGTGACACCAGAGCCTCGTGAGCGGACACGCCGGGGATCATGACGAGCACTGCGGGCACCGAGAGTGTGATGACCGGGAACCTACCGCGCCACGCTGCAGCAGCGGCCAGAATGCCTACCAACAGGCATGCGACCGCGGTAGCGGCCTGGATCGGCACCTCGCCGTCGATCGCTGCCATGCGGAGAGTGTTGGCCACCATGCCGATCCCGGCGGCCGTGAGACCGATCCGCCAAGGGCTGTTGAACATGAACGCGAAACCCGCCACGCCCACTGCCGACGCCGCTGCCCAGATGACCAGCTGCCACCCCCACGGGATCTCCGCATCGACCCGCGGCGCTGTCGTGAGGCTCGACAGCAGCGATACGGCCCACACGCTCACCCCCGCCGCCATGGTGATCATCGTGCCGAACGCGATCCGCTGGATGCCCGACTGGAGGTCCATCTTCGCCATGTCGAGGGCGCCGGTGATGAGCGCAAACCCCGGTAGCAGGAAGAGCACCGAGGAGATGTAGCCCGCAGCGTGAGTGTCGAGCGTCGTCCCAGTCCAGTTGAGCAGCCCGATCCCCGCGACGTACACCGCGGCAGCGATGGCGGCTGCGGCCAGCGTCGTGCCGAAGGGATTGAACTCGCGGTGGTGGAAGGCGCGCCGGGTCAACTGGCCCAGTGCTGCCGCGAGGAAGACCACCGCGACCTCCCATGGCATCGCATGGTTGAGGACGGCGAACGCCGCACATGCGACGCCGGCGAAGGAGGCGTTCGCGAGCGCCGGGTACAGGCTCCCCCGCTCTTCGATCTCGTCGAGCGCGCGGTGGATCTCCGCGGGCGTGGTGCGGTGCGGGAGCGTGCGGCGCAGCCGATCAAGGTGCGCGAGCCGATCGCTGTTGACCGAGAACGAGCGATTCTCAGCGACCTCGGTGCGGAAGATGCGCCCGCGGTGCGAGGTCGCCGCGATGTCGGTGAGCGCTACCTGGTTCACGTGTGTGTCGACGCCCAGCGACGAGGCGACGGCGCGCATCGACTGCTTGACCCGATAGCTGGCGGTGCCGGCTGCCAGCATCATGCGGCCGGTGCGGATGATGGCGCCGGACTGCTCGATGAGCGAGACGGGCTCGAGCGACTCCTCGGGGTCCGCGATTGCACGCACCTGAGTGTCGTCGGGGTTCTGGTCGGATGTGTCCGCGGCTTCAGTCACGTGGCCATTGTGGCGCATCCCGAGATGCGCGTGGCGGGACCAACAGACTGTGCGCGGCGTCCGCGAGGATCAGCTGCGGATCGATCCCGCCGCGAGCCGCGCATCGGCGACCGCCTCCCACTGGCGGGCCCTCCTGCGAGCCTCGAGCACCACGCTTCCGGCGCCCACCGCCGTGGCGGCGCTCGCCGCGGCGAGTCCGCGCATGCCGAGCAGGCCGAAGGCCACCGTGCCCACCGCGCCGATCAGCGCCATGCCCCCGACCCCCGCGTACGAGCTGGCGTAGGCCTTGAGCTCGGCGACGGCGGCGACGTCGTCGCACGCGAGGATCGCATCGGTGTCGCTTCTCGTCAGGGGCATCGGCCCGAGCGGAGAGGCTCCCATGTCTGGCAGTCCCGCGTCACGGTCGAGATAGAGGGGCACTCCCCATACTGCGGCGGCATCGACACTTCCCATGGCGTTCTCCTTGCGGCTCTCACGGCAGACGGTGCGGGGCAACGGTGCCCGCGTCTCGAGGAACGTCACGTGGCGGGAACTTCTTCCCGCGGACGCCGCGCCGCTCAACCCTCCACCAGCTGCGCGAACACCACGATGTTGTCGTCGAAGTGACCGATCGACGAGTCGAACTCGCCGCCGCAAGTAATCAGCCGCAGCTCCGGCGCATCGGTGTTCGCGTAGACCGCGACCGTCGGGAACTCGTCCTTATCGTGCTGCTCCAGGCGCGTGACCTCGAAGTCCACCTGGCTGCCGTCCTCCTGGTGGACGGTGACGATGTCTCCCCGTTCCAGCTCCGTCAGGCGGAAGAAGACAGAGGGGTCGCCGTTCCAACTGACGTGACCGGCGATGACCGCCGGACCCACTGCGCCAGGGCGAGGCCCGCCGGAGAACCATCCGGCCAGGTCCGTGTCAACGGGAGTGGCGAGGCTGCCGTCCTCTTGAGTGTTCAGCTGCTCGAGCTGGGTGTCCACGTCGATCTCAGGGATGCTGAGAGAGATCGGTAATCCCTGCGGTGCGCGCGGCTCAACCTCGACCTCGGGCGAGCTCGGCGCGGCGGGGGCCGTGCCGGATGCGGTCACGGGCTCCGACGGGCCGGATGTCGAAGGCGAGGCGCTCGGCGACGATGCAAGGGGTGCAGGCGCCTGCACCCGTAGCGAGTCCACTGCCACCGCTGTGGCGCCGAGTGCGACCACTCCGCAGGTCGCGGCGATGATGAGCGCTGTACGTCGATTCACGATGCCTCTCCTCGTGTGGTGCGAGCGTTGGCCGGCCCGAACCCGCCATTCGGCGAGCCCGGGCCGGCGGTCCGTGGTGTCGGTGCTTACTGCTGCACGCGACGACGGCTGTAGGCGGCGAAGCCAAGGCCGGCGACGGCGGTCACCGCTGCGGCCGAACCGAAGGCGACCGCGGTCGAGGTGCCTGCCGCGGCGTTGCCGGTGTCCACTCCGCCGATAGGCGCTGCGGACTGCGACTCACCGAAGGCGCCGCACGTGGCGGGGATGGTGGCCTCGAGCGGGAGCGACTCGTCGAGCGAGGAGACGGCCTCGCCGTCGTACTCACCCGAACCGTCAATGTCGAAGCCGTGCTGCACGAGGTGCATGTTGCTCAGCGAGTCCGCGACCTCCTGCGACACCTCGAAGGTGCGGCTGTAGTCGAGGTCCCCGTTGTCATCCGCAACCGGGAAGCGGTCCACGGCGAGCGCGGAGTCGCCGGAAGTGTCGCCTTCTGTCGTCAGCGACACCATGACGCCGCCATACACGGACGCGGCCTCGACGGTGCTGAGCAGTCCATCGCCATCCTCATCGAGCTCCTCAACGTCTGCTGGCGTGGGGCACATGAAGTCGGTGCCGTCGGTCGCGCCGTGGAGGTGCTGGGCGTGCGGAGCACCAGGCGTGAAGCCGGTGCCTTCGATCTCGACGCGCACGTTGGTGCCGTCGACGGTGACCATCGCGGTCGACTCGGCGCCCGAGCCGTTGAACTCGTCGAGCGTCGCGTTGTACCCCTCGGCCGCAGCAGCGCCCGATGCGCCGGCGGCGAAGAGTGCGGCCGTACCGGCCGCCACGAGTGTGGTTCGCAGAATCCTCATAATGCTTCCTTCCGTCGAGGACCGGCGATCTGCCGGCCCCTCCCGGAAAGCCCACGGCGACGTCCATGTCGACGCTCCCCGCAAGGACTCTCCACCCGAGGTTCGCCCGGGTGGCCGCGGCGGATTGGTCGGATCTGCTAGATGTCGATGCGCGCGGTGTCGAGGTTCTCCGCACCGGCGACGATGAAGTCACGTCGGGGAGCGACCTCGTTGCCCATGAGGAGCTCGAAGACCCGCTCCGCGTTCTCGGCGTGGGCCGCGGTGATGCGGCGCAGCGTACGGTGCTCGGGATCCATGGTCGTCTCCGCAAGTTGGTCGGCGTCCATCTCGCCCAGCCCCTTGTAGCGCTGGATCTCGTCCTTGAACCGGCGACCGGATCGCTTGAGATCGCGCAGCGTCTCGTTGAGCTCCTTCTCGGAGTACGTGTAGATGTACTCCTTCTCGCGGCGCGGGGAGCCCATCACCTCGATGCGGTGCAGCGGCGGCACCGCAGCGTAGACACGGCCTGCGTCGACGAGAGGTCGCATGTAGCGGAAGAACAGCGTCAGCAGCAACGTGCGGATGTGGGCGCCGTCGACATCAGCGTCAGTCATCAGAATGATCTTGCCGTAGCGCGCCTGCTCGAGGTCGAAGCTGCGGCCCGAGCCGGCTCCGAGGACCTGAATGATGGACGCGCACTCCGCGTTGTGGAGCATGTCGGTGACGGATGCCTTCTGGACGTTGAGGATCTTCCCGCGGATCGGCAGCAGCGCCTGGAAGTCCGAGTGACGCGCCAGCTTGGCGGTGCCGAGCGCCGAGTCGCCCTCGACGATGAACAACTCCGACTGCTCGATGTCGTTCGACCGGCAGTCGGCGAGCTTCGCCGGCAGTGAGGACGTCTCCAGCGCGTTCTTGCGTCGCGAGATCTCCTTCTGCTTGCGTGCGGCGATGCGCGCGCGCATCTCAGCGACGATCTTCTCGAGCACCGTGTTCGTCTGAGCCTTGGTGTCGCGCTTGGCCGATGTCAGAATGGCCATCAGCTCTTGCTCCACCACCTTGGAGACGATGCCGCGCACGGGTCCCGTGCCGAGCACCTCCTTGGTCTGGCCCTCGAACTGCGGCTCGGGTATCCGGACGGTGACGATGGCGGTCAGCCCCGCCATGATGTCGTCCTTCTCCACCCGCTCGGCGCCGTCCTTGCCCGTGAGCTTGAGGCGGCGGGCGTTGGTCTCGATGACCTTGCGCATCACCTTGGTCAGGCCCGCCTCGAAGCCTGCATGGTGGGTGCCACCCTTAGGGGTGGCGATGATGTTGACGAACGAGCGCACCTCGGTCTCGTAGCCGTTTCCCCACCGCAGCGCCACGTCCACCAGACAGTCGCGCTCGATGTCCTCTGAGACGAGAGTGCCGTCGTTCTTGAGCACGGGTACCGTCTCGCGGAAGGTCCCCGTGCCCTTGAGCTCCCAGGTGTCGGTCACAGCGACGTCGTGACCGATGAAGTCGACGTAGTCCTTGGGCCCCCCGTCATAACGGAAGCTCTCCTCCGTGTGCTCGAGAGGGTTGCGCTCGTCGCGCACCTTGAGCGTCAACCCCGGAATGAGGAAGGCCGTCTGGCGCGCCCGGTCGATGAGGTCTTCGAACGTGAAGCGAGCGCTCTTGTTGAAGATCTGGCGGTCCGCCCAGTAGCGCACGCGTGTCCCGGTGCGGTTCTTGGGGACCTTGCCGATGGTGTCCAGCTTGGAGCCGGTGACGAACGGCGCGAAGTCGGAGTCGGGGCTCGGACCCGCAGCAGGGTCGTTCCACTGCCCCGGCTCGCCGCGCCGGAACGCCATGTGATGGGTCTCTCCGCCGCGATCGACCCACACATCGAGCCGCTCGCTGAGCGCGTTCACCACCGATGCGCCCACACCGTGCAGGCCCCCCGAGGCCGCATACGAGCCGCCGCCGAACTTGCCCCCCGCGTGCAGCTTGGTCATCACGACCTCGACGCCGGTGAGACCGGTCTTGGGCTCAATGTCGATGGGGATGCCGCGACCGTGGTCTCGCACCTCGACGGAATCATCGGGGTGGAGGATGATGTCGATCGTGTCGCCGTGACCGCCGAGCGCCTCATCCACCGAGTTATCGATCACCTCCCACAGGCAGTGCATGAGCCCACGAGAATCGGTCGTGCCGATGTACATGCCGGGTCGCTTGCGCACCGCCTCGAGGCCCTCGAGGACGGACAGGTGTCGTGCGGAATAGTCTGATGCAGCCACGGGACCCAAGGATAGGCGTCCCGAGTGACGCGCCGATGCGGGCGCGCCGCATCCGCGGTGCCGCCCGTCCCGAAGTCGGCTGCCGCATCGGCCGCCTTGGAATCCTGGGCCCGATGCGGCGGTTGACTGAGTGGAAGGAGGACGCCATGACGACTCACGTGCACGACTCCCCCACCCAGACCGATCGAATCCGCCAGGTCACGGTCGCGCTCGGAGCAGCGTTGGCGATCGCCGCCGCGGCTTGGGGCGCGGGAGCGTTCGGAGGAACCCCCATCGCTGAGGCTGCCGACGGCGCACTGGACGCGGACGCGACCCTGCTCGCTCCCGCATCGGGTGCCTTCGGAATCTGGAGCGCCATCTATGCGGGCCTTGCGCTGTTCGCGATCTACCAGGCTCTGCCGGGCCGGGGAGCGGACGACCGCCTGAGGGCCGTGGCATGGCCGGTGCTCGCGTCCATGGTGCTCAATGCCGCCTGGATCGGCGCGGTGCAGGCAGGTTGGCTGTGGCTCTCGGTGGCCGTCATCGTTGCCCTCGTTGCCGTGCTGGCATGGGTGGCCGTGACGCTGCTGCGCATCGCGCCCGCGTCATGGTTGGACCGCCTGGCCACCGATGTGCCCGTCGGCCTCTATCTCGGGTGGGTGTCGATCGCCACCGCGGCGAACATCGCGGCGACCGGTCGCGATTCCCTCGGTGCCGCTCCTGACGACGGCGTCGCATTCGCCGTCGTGGTGCTGGTGGCTGTCTCCGCCATCGCGGTGACCTTCGCGGTGAAGATGCGCGGCCGCCCCGCACTCGTCGTCGCCGCCGGGGTCGCGATGGCGTGGGGCCTGGCATGGATCGCGGCCGCCCGTGCCGCCGGGGAGCCCGGGAGCCTGGCCGTGATGTGGGCTGCGGGGCTCGCCGCCGTGGTGGCCTTCTGCGCGCCCTTCGCGGTCTTCGACTTCTCGCGTGACCGGCCACCGCGGCCCACCGGCAACGGCCGCATCGCACCCTAGTCGGTGGGGCGGTTGCGCACCGTCGTCATCGCGATGTTGTCGTCCTTGACGAAGAATCCGAGATCGTCGTACAGTTCGCGGCCCATCGGGCTGGCGTGCAGCTCCACGACCTCGATCCCGCGCTTGTCGGTCTCGTGGAGAAGCGCCTCCATGACCAGCCTGGCGTAACCCTTGCGCTGGTGCTGCGGCGCGGTGGAGACCCACTGGACGTAGCCCATGTGGTGCGCGAGAGCGCCTGGCCGGGGAAGCCGCGGCGCGATGTTGACCAGCCCACAGCACGCCAGGCCTCCCTCCGGAGCATCGATCACCATGCCGATGAGGTCCCGGCCAAGCCGGGCGCGCACCACCCGCGTCGCGTCCACCGCCCACATCGGGGTCGGCTTGGCTCCCACGGCCTTATACATGAGCGCACCGAGGTGGACGATCTCGGCGGCATCCGCCGAGGTTGCGAGCCGGACGGCGGTCACCTCAGCGCCAGATCACGGCGATGGCGATGTTCACGAGCGTGAGCAAGCCGGCGAGTGCCCAGAACCGGCCCACGTGCTCGCTGCGCCTGGCACCGACCTCGACAATGCCCGCCACCGCCAGGGCGACGATCAGCTTGAAGGCGAGTTTGACGTGATCAGGCGCGTCCTCGCCTGCGTAGGCGACGCCGGCAAGCGCAAGTCCCGTGACGATCTGGGCCCGCGCCCCCCACACCATCACCGTGGTGATGCGCTTGGACTGGGCGCGCCATTGATCCAAGAACGGCCCCAGAATCGCTGCCAATCCGACGAAATGCAGGATCAACAGGGCGTAGCGAAGCGCGTTCATGGTTTCTTAGCCTTTCGTGACGACGCCCCGATGCTATCGCGCCGGGCTCGCCGGGCGTCGCGAAACGCCCGCGTAGCATGAGGCCCGTGAGCCCTCCCCCTGCGCACCGTCGGTCCACCTCGGTCGGGGCGGCGGCCGTCCTCACCGGCGCTTTCCTGTTCGGCTTCAACGGGTCGATGTCGAAGGTCGTGATGCAAGCAGGGATCACGCCCGAGCAGCTGACCTTCTTCCGCGTGCTCGGCACGGCGGTCATCGCCGGAGGGGTGCTACTCGCCACGGACCGGTCCCAGTTCCGACTTCCGCGCCGCGACCTCGCATGGTTCGCCGCCCTGGGAATCGGTGGCCTCGCAATGGTGCAGTGGCTGTACTCCGTCGCCATCTCGCTGTTGCCCGTCGGTGTCGCGCTGCTGTTCGAATACACGGCCGTCGTGCTCATCGCACTGGTTGCGTGGGGCCTGTTCAAGGAACGGGTGCACCCGCGGCTGTGGGGCGCGATCGTTGCGGTCCTGGTGGGCCTCGCGGTGGTCGCTCAGGTATGGGATTCGCCGCTGTCTGGGGTCGGCGTGCTCGCGGGCCTCGGAGCCGCCGTCGCCTACGCGTTCTACTTCCTGGTGGGCGAGAGATCGGTTGCCGGCCGCCCGCCCATGGCGGTGGCGTTCTGGGCCGCCACCTTCGCGACGGTGTTCTGGCTGCTGCTCTCCCGCTGGTGGGAGACGCCGCCGAGCGCTCTCGTCCGGCCCGTGTCCTTCGGCGGGAGCCTCGACGCCTTCGCGGCACCCATGTGGATCCCGCTCGCGCTCATCGTGGTGCTCGGCGGCTTCGCGCCCTTCACCTTGATCTTCATCTCGCTACGCCACATCAGCGCGACCGCGTCGGGGATCCTGGCCTCCTCTGAGGTGCTGTTCGCGTTCGCGGTCGCCTGGTTGTGGCTGGGAGAGACGCTCAGCGCTGGACAGCTGTTCGGGGCGGGCATCGTGCTGGTGGGAATTGTCGTGGCGCAGACGGCGCGCGAACGCAAAGAAGGCACGCCAGCTCCCGATGGCTTCGGGGCGGGCGTGCCTCCAGAGGCACCCTGAGGGTGTGAGTCAGTCCAGGCGCTGTTAATCCAAGTAGTCGCGCAGCACCTGGGAGCGCGACGGGTGGCGCAGCTTGGACATCGTCTTCGACTCGATCTGACGGATGCGCTCGCGGGTGACCCCGAACACCCGCCCGATCTCGTCAAGCGTCTTGGGCTGACCGTCGGTGAGCCCGAACCGCATGCCAACCACGCCGGCCTCGCGCTCGCTGAGCGTGTCCATGACCTTGGTGAGCTCCTCCTGCAGGAGGGTGAAGCCCACGGCGTCCGCCGGCACCACTGCCTCTGAGTCCTCGATGAGATCACCGAACTCGCTGTCGCCGTCCTCGCCGAGCGGGGTGTGCAGCGAGATGGGCTCGCGGCCGTACTTCTGCACCTCGACGACCTTCTCGGGCGTCATGTCGAGCTCACGGGCGAGCTCCTCGGGGGTGGGCTCTCGGCCCAGGTCCTGGAGCATCTGACGCTGGACGCGCGCCAGCTTGTTGATGACCTCGACCATGTGCACCGGGATGCGGATGGTGCGTGCCTGGTCGGCCATCGCTCGGGTGATCGCCTGGCGAATCCACCACGTGGCGTACGTCGAGAACTTGTAGCCCTTGGTGTAGTCGAACTTCTCGACCGCACGGATCAGGCCGAGGTTTCCCTCCTGGATGAGGTCCAGGAACAGCATGCCGCGTCCCGTGTAGCGCTTGGCGAGCGAGACCACGAGCCGGAGGTTGGCCTCCAAGAGGTGATTCTTGGCGTGACGCCCGTCGTTGGCGATCCACTCGAGCTCGCGTCGCATCGCTGCGGGGAGCTTCTCGCCTGCGGCGATCTTCTCCTCGGCGAACAGTCCGGCCTCGATCCGCTTGGCGAGATCGACCTCCTGCTCGGCGTTCAGCAGGGCCACCTTGCCGATCTGCTTGAGGTAGTCCTTGACCGGGTCCGCGGTGGCACCCGCGGTCATCACCTGCTGCACGGGAGCGTCGTCCTCGGTGTTGCCGAGGACGTAACCCGTCTTCTCGTCCTCTTCCACGACCACCGCCGGCTCGTCCTTGGCGTCCTTCTCGTTCGCCTCGTCCTGGTCAGCGTCGTTCGTGGGCTCGTCCTTCGTTGAGGCCGCTGCCCGCCTCGCCTTGGTCGCAGCCGACTCCGCGGCCTTCGTAGTGCGCGCCTTCGTGGCGGCGGGTCGCTTGGCGGGTGCCTTCTTCGCGGCGGGCTTGCGAGCGGTGTCGGTGGCCTCGTCCTGTTCTGGGGCGGACTCGGCGGTCGTCGACGACGAGGCCTTCTTCGCGGCTGAGGTCTTGCGGGCGCTGGATGCGGCTGCGGTAGTCGTGGCCTTCTCCTTCATATCGGCCGCCTGGTGGCGGACGCGGGCGAGGTCGTGGTGTCCTCGTGGGTGCGAACGCGCAATGCGTCCGCCGAACGTGGTGGAATATGCGCGGTGTCGTCCAAGAGCTCACAGCGCTCGGATGAGGTGTTGAGCACTGAGAACCTCTCAACGTGGAATAGGGAACTTGGAGGCCCCTTCCGCCTCGCGCAAATCCATTAAAGTATAACGACATTGTCAAGGGTTTCGTTCCCCTCTCTCCATCCACGCGGGCGCGAGGCCTGCGTCTGCCACATCGTGCACGAGCCGCGCCAGCGAGTACGACCCGTCCGTCCTCAGTGCGGCCAGGGCGGCTCCCTGCGCGGCCGCAAGATCACCGCTCCACCACAGCAGCACAGCGCTCAGCGCCAACACCGGCGCCTGCTGCCGGCGGCGTGCGTGCGCGAGCAGGCGCCGGCACCATCGAAGGGACGCCAGTACCGATGCGATGTCCGGTGGATCGGTGTCGGGGTCGCGCATCGCTCCGTCCAGCACGTCAGCCACCGCTGCGGACTCACGGCCGTACAGAGTGTCGAGGACCGCGCACGACGAGCCGCCGAGCCACTCGACAATCAGCGCGTCCCTCACCTTGACGTCCTGAACGCTCGCGATCGCCCTGCCGATCGCGGGAGCACTCGCGTTCAACGGAAAGGAGTCGCGGCATTGTTGCCATGCGTCGTAGCGCCACGCCTGGGGATCGTCCCCGCGGCGCTCCCACCAGCGATCCGCCGCTCGCGCGGCGCTGCGCCTGCGCGGTGCGGACGCGGGGTCCTCCTGGTCGTCCGGCGCGGCGTGCGCGACAGCGCTCGCGGTCATCGAGGCCGTCGGACCAGAGGTGCCCCACGGCACCGCATGACCCCCCAACGGACAGCATTCGCGATCCGCGCATCCGGGGCTCAGGTAGCGATCACCGTCACAGGCCCAGACGTCGACCCGTTCGACCGCTCGGTCGATCTCTGGTCGGAGCGCGTCCACCACTGGGCATGCCAGCGAGACGTCGTCGTGGGTGAAGGCCACGAGGAACGCGCGCCGCGCGGCGACGGCGCGCAGCCTCGCGGCGATCGCTCGTCCGAGTGACGACGCGGATTCCGCCACCGCGGCGTCACGACGGTCGACACGGAGCGCCACGACCACCTCGCCCCTGCCATCGAGTCCGATCGCGACCACCGACTCGCGGGGCACGTACCCCAGCATCAGCGGGATGGCGGCGATCAGCTCGCCCGGTCCGGTCAGGTGTCGTGTGTGCATGGAGGAATGCTCACCGGGGCACCGCGCTCGCCGCACTCGCGGGAGGCGTGAACTGTGGAGGCCCGCGGGGCGCGCAACGCTGTGGACGCGAGCGCCTAGGCTGACCGGGTGACTGACCAGCTCGCCAGATGGGCCTCGGAGACGGACGTTGCGATCGCGCACGCACTCGAGGCTCAAGCTCATGCGGGAGCGGTCCTCGGCCCGATCTCGGACGAGTTGCTCGGACCCCTACGGGACGTGTCTACGGGCGGCAAGCGCCTGCGTGCGCTGCTGCTGCTTGCGTCGCACTCCGCACACGGCGGCGCCGACAACCAAGCCGCGACGAGCGTCGCTGCGGCGCTCGAGCTGTTCCAGACGGCCGCCTTGGTGCACGATGACGTGCTCGACGGCTCGGACACACGCCGCGGCAAGCCCGCCACGCATCGTCGCGTCGAGGCCCTCCACCGCGAGCACGGCTGGCACGGCGACTCCTCCGACTTCGGCGAGTCCGGCGCGGTGCTCGCCGGTGACCTCACGCTCATGTGCTGTCAGCGCGCTCTCGGCGACGCGGTCATCCGCCTTCCCCCCGTCACTGCCCGGACCGTCTCGACGCTGTTCTTGGACATGGCAGACATCGTGACACTCGGGCAGTACGCCGACCTGCGCGCCGCAGCGGCTCCGATCACGACCCTCGGCGATCAGGAGCACGAGATCCGGGCGGTGATGCGCACCAAGACCGCGTCATACACCGCCGAGTTCCCGCTCGCCTTGGGTGCCGCGATCGCCGGGGCAGACGCGGCGTCGATCGAGGCGATGCGGAGCGCAGGACGCTCCCTCGGGCATGCGTTCCAGCTGCGAGACGATCTGCTGGGGCTGATCGGTTCGCCAGCCGCGACGGGCAAGCCATCGGGTGACGACATTCGTGAAGGCAAGCGCACGCTGGTGATGTGGCGAGCGTGGAAGAGCACGGACCGTGCCGGCCGCATGGTCATTGGCGATGCGCTGGGCGTGCGCGACGCCCCTGAAGACGCCATCGCCCGGGTTCTCAGAACAGTCCGCGAGACCGATGCGATCTCGTGGTCCGAGGGGGAGATCGCTCGAGCCGCCGGTGACGCTCGCGACTCGCTTGCGAGGCAAAGCCTGACCCGCGACGGCGCGGCCGCGCTGGAGTCGCTCATCACCCGGGCCGTCGACCGGGAAGCCTGAGCCGCCGGGACACCCGAAACTTAGAGCTGTGCTTGAGCGGCTCTCCGGACCGGGGCGCGGCGGCCTTCCCGCATGGCCTCGAGCGGCGTGGCGCCGAGCTCCTCGGAGTGTTCGAGGAGCCATTCGAGAATCTCGTCATCGGACATGCCACCGTCGGCCAGCACCGTGATGGTGCCGCGCAGCGTGGGGAGGATCCGCGGACCCTCCGGCGCTGCGTCATCGATGAAGCCTTCGGGTAGGTGCCACGCCTGCGAGTCGCCGCGTCGCGTCGCGACAATCGCACGCTCGCGCAGCAGCTCACGCACGCGTCCGGCAGTGATGCCGAGCCTGTCCGCAAAGTCGGGGACTGGAAGCCATCCATCAGTGTCTGTCACGACACCAAGGATACGAAGGTTTGGACTGTTGCGTATCCACCCGGCCGGGGCTACAGTCACATCAGTCACAATTGTCACATCAGTACCATCTGCCTCACCTAGGAGAACCCCGTGGCCCCCTCGACTTCCACCGTCCGCCGCACCCGGACCGCCGCGTTCGTGGCCGCCACGGCGATCGCCGCGACTGCTTTCGGCGCTCTCCCCGCAGCCGCAGACGAGCGCCACCGCGTCACCGACGGCGACACTGTCAGCGCGCTGGCCGTCCGGTACGGGACCTCCGCGCGCTCGATCATCGACGCCAACGACCTCGGCGCGCGTGCGCTGATCGTGATCGGTCAGAGCCTCACCATCCCTACCGGAGGGAGCGGGAGCGCAACTGCCGCATCGGGCACTCACACTGTCGCCGCTGGCGACACCGTGTGGGACCTCGCTCGCCGCTACGGAACCACCGTGTCCGCGCTCATCGATGCGAACGGCCTGGACTCGCGCGCGATCATCCGTGAGGGCCAGTCCCTCATAGTCCCCGGCGGTTCCACTGCCACCCCCGCGGCCAACACCTCCACACCGTCGGACGGAGTCCGCCACACTGTCGCCGAGGGCGACACCGTCTGGGGCCTCGCCAGGAAATTCGGTACATCCGTCTCCGACATCGTGCGAGCGAACGACCTCGACTCCCGCGCGATCATTCGCGAGGGGCAGACACTGACCATCCCCGGCGCCACCGCCGTGGGCGACACCCCGGCCTCCACCGCGGTGGCCACCGACACGAACTTGGCCGAGTTCGGCGGTGCCACACAGCAGCACACGGTCGCATCCGGTGACACGCTCGCGCGCATCGCCGACCGCTTCGGTGTGACCGTGAGCGCGATCGTCTCGGCCAACGCCATCAAGAACCCCTCCGTCATCCGCACCGGCCAGCAACTCACGATCCCAGGCGGCGTCCCTTCCGGACTGGTCGGCGACACCTTCCTGGGGCGTACCTACTCCGCGGGCGTCGTGGGCGCTGCCAACCAGAACAAGGCAACCCTGAACGCGACCGACGTTCCTTCTCGTGCGCAGATGCAGCAGATGATCGCGGACACGGCCCGGTCCATGGGCGTCGATCCCGCTCTCGCCCAGGCCGTCGCATACCAGGAGTCGGGTTTCAACATGCGTGCCGTCTCCCCCGCCAACGCGGTCGGCGCCATGCAGGTCATTCCCAGCACCGGCGAGTGGGCCTCCGACCTCGTGGGCCGGGACCTCGACCTGTTGAATCCCCAGGACAATGTGACCGCAGGCGTGGCCGTGCTCCGACACCTGCAGCGAGACGGACGCGAGCTCGAGACCGCGATCGCGGGTTACTACCAGGGCGAGACCGGCGTGCGAAAGTACGGAATGTACGCCGACACCAAGCGCTATGTCGCCAGCGTGCTCGCCCTCACAGGTCGCTTCTCCTGACCCGCGGCACACCGCTGACGCACCGCCGCCAGCGGCGCTCGACCCGCATACAATGAACCCGTGTCCGAGACCTTGACAGATCCCCTTATCGGCCGTCTGATCGACGGCCGCTATGAGGTGCGCGAGAGGGTCGCAGCGGGGGGCATGGCCACGGTGTACGTCGCATTCGACAAGCGGCTTGAGCGCGACGTGGCGCTGAAGATCATGCACCAGCACCTCGCCGCGGACGCGAGCGAGGCCGACTTCGTGTCGCGCTTCCGCCGCGAGGCCAAGTCTGCTGCACGCCTCACTCACCCGGGCATGGTGCGCGTCTACGATCAGGGCGTCGATGGCGACCTGTCGTATCTCACCATGGAGTACGTCGCGGGCGAGAACCTCCGCGAACGGGTCTCTCAAGAGGGAACGCTGTCCGTCGGCGAAGCTCTGGCGATCACCGATGCGGTGCTCGACGCGCTCTCAGCCGCGCACCGTCAAGGGCTCGTGCACCGCGACGTCAAGCCCGAGAACGTGCTGCTCGACGACTCGGGTCGCCCCAAGCTCGCCGACTTCGGACTCGCACGTGCCGTGACAGAGGTCACCAGTACCTCCACCGGAATGCTCCTGGGCACCGTCGCGTACCTTGCTCCGGAGCTCGTCGCCAGCGGAGATGCCGATGCCCGGGCGGACGTGTACGCATGCGGCATCCTGCTCTACGAGATGGTGACCGGCCGCCAGCCCTTCACGGCCGAGACGGCGTTCGCCGTCGCTTCCCGTCATGTTCACGAGGACATGCCTGCACCCTCGGCCGCAGTGCCTTGGCTGCCGGTGGAGTTCGACGAGATCGTCGCGTCGATGACGGCACGGGACCCCGAGGGACGCCCGGCCGATGCGGCAGCGGCACTTGCGCTCGTGCGCCACGCCCGCTCGCTCATCGACGACCCCACTCTGGACCGCAAGGCCGACCCCCCGTCCGGCTCGGTGCCGATCGCGCACGAGGACGGTGCCACCACCGTCCTGTCCGACGCCCCGTCGGGTTCGACGATCGCACTCCCCATCGGCCTGGGCGGATCTGCGGCGCTCGTCGCCGGCCGCGCGGACGCGGAGATCCTCGACGACGACCCCGAGGCGATCGAGCCCGAGCCCCGCAGCCGACGCACCGGATGGTGGATCGGTGCTGTGCTTGCGACCCTCGTGGTTCTCGGTGGCTTGGGGCTCTGGTGGTACAGCTCGATCGGTCCGGGCGCCTACACGACCGTTCCGTCCGTCGAAGGACAGACGGCGGCCGATGCGACATCCTCTCTTGAGGCTCTTGGGTTCGTGGTCTCTCCGGAGCTCGAGTACAACGACGTCATCGCCGATGGCATCGCGATCGGCACCGAGCCAAGCGCGCAGGCTCGCGCGCTCAACGGCTCCGACGTGACGTTGCTCGTCTCGCAGGGGGCACGTCAAGAGACCATTCCCGAGGTCGTCGGGCTCTCCGAGAGCGACGCCCTCGCGGCGCTAGGAGACGCGGGCTTCCCTGTCGGCGACCCCACCTTCACGCACTCCGACACCGTGCCCGAGGGCGAGGTCATGTCGTCGACGCCTGCGCAGGGTGAGACGGTGCGTCACGACACCGAGGTCATTCTCGAGTTGTCAGACGGACCCGCGCCCATCACCATCCCTGAGGTCATCGGCAGCACCGAGAGCGAGGCGTTGGCCGCGCTCGAAGAGCACGCTCTCGACGTCACCGTGGAGCGCGAACGCACCTTGGACGCCCCCGAGGGTGAGGTGTTCCGCCAGGACCCGGAGCCCGGTGCCGAGGGCGTGCGCACCCAGCCGATCACCATCGGGGTGTCGGACGGACCACCGCTCGTCGAGATCCCGGACTTCACATACGACACAGTCGACCGGGCCACCGCCGACCTTGAGGAGCTGGGCCTCGAGGTCAACCTCGAGGCCGACAACATCTGGCCATGGACGACTCCAGAGTTCGTCGTGAACCAGCGCCCGGAACCCGGCACTCAGCTCGAGGTCGGCTCCACGGTCACACTGATCTACGACAGCTGACGCGCGATCCCGCGCAGCCGGCCCTCCGTCATCGCTCGCTGAGCAGCTCCGACACCTGGAACGCCAGCTCGAGCGACTGCTGGTGGTTGAGCCGCGGATCGACCTTCGTCTCGTAGCGCCGTGCCAGACCCTCGTCGTCGATGTCCTCCGTGCCGCCCATGACCTCCGTGACGTCGTCACCGGTCAGCTCGACGTGCATCCCGCCGGGAATAGTGCCCGCAGCACGGTGGACCTCGAAGAACCCGGTGACCTCATCGAGGATCGTGCCGAAGCGACGGGTCTTGTAGCCGGACTCGGACGTGAAGGTGTTGCCGTGCATCGGATCCGTGAGCCAGGTCACTGCCACGCCCGCGTCTCGCACTCCCTCGACGATGGGCGGCAGGGCATCGCGCACCTTGTCCGCGCCCATGCGCGCGACGAAGGTCAGCCTGCCCGGAACGTTGTCGGGGTTCAGCCGCTCTGCCAGCGCCACTGCATCGGCAGCTGTCGCCGTCGGTCCCAACTTCACGCCGATGGGGTTGTGCACCCGCGACATGAACTCCACATGCGCGCCGTCGAGCTCACGTGTCCGCTCCCCGATCCACAAGAAGTGCGCCGAGCAGTCGTACGGCAGTCCCGAACGGGAGTCGATGCGAGTCAGTGCGCGCTCGTAGTCGAGCAGCAGGGCCTCGTGGCTCGAGAACAGGTCCACGGTCTTGAGCGCGTCGAAGTCTCCCCCGGCGGCGCCCATGAACCTCACGGCGCGGTCGATCTGCGCCGCCATCTGGTCATACCTCGCGTAGGCGGGGTTGGCGGCGAAGCCCTTGTTCCACGCATGGACGCGGCGCAGGTCGGCGAAGCCGCCGTGAGTGAAAGCCCTGATGAGGTTCAGAGTCGAGGCGGACACGTGGTACGCATCCATCAAGCGCTCGGGGTTCGGAGTCCGCGCCTCCTCGGTGAACGCGGACGAGTTGACGATGTCTCCGCGGTAGGTGGGCAGCGTCACCCCGTCGCGGGTCTCGGTGCCCGCCGAGCGAGGCTTCGCGTACTGGCCCGCCATGCGGCCGATCTTCACGACAGGCGTCGACGCGCCATACGTCAGGATGACCGCCATCTGCAGGATGGTCTTAATCTTGTTGCGGATGCGGTCTGCCGTGGCCTCCGCGAAGATCTCCGCGCAGTCGCCGCCTTGCAGGACGAATGCCTCGCCCCGTCCGGCCGCCGCGAGGTGATCGCGCAGCACGTCGGCCTCGCCGGCAAAGACCAGCGGCGGAACCTGCCTGAGCCGTTCGGTGGTGCGCGCAAGCGCTTCTTGGTCGGGCCATGCCGGCTGCTGCTTCGCCTCGAACTGCAGGTACGAGTCGGCGCCGGCGGCCACGAGGGCTGCCTCAGTCATCGCGTCAGGCCTGGCCGATCTCACTCAGCGTACGGGTGTACCACGGGGTCGTGACATCGAACGCCTTGTGGCCGGCGATGCGCGGGAACTTGATCGCCTTCAGGCGGTCGCCGTCCTCCTCGTCGTGGCCGATCACACCGGACTCGCCGCGCAGCGCGCATTCGACTCCGTAATCGGTCATGGACTTGATCAGCCGCAGATCCTCAGGGTTGGCCTTGGCCGAGCGCGAGAAGTAGCCCGACTTCTGCACCATGACCTTCTCGGCGCCGATGCGCTCGGCGAACTGCTTCGCGAACCACTGGCCCGGGTTGATCTCGTCGATGCGCACGTGTCCGAACGGGTCACGGGCCACCTCGCCGCCCGAGGCCTCGATCTGCTTGATGATCTCGGGCACGCCCGCACCCTCCGAGAGGAAAATGTTGACGTTGCCGATCTCGTCCATCACCGCCTTGAGGCGCGTCGCCTCGGCGTCGAGGTCGATCTGCTGCTCGGGGAGGTAGAGGCCGTGGATGTCCCACCGCTCCCGCGACAGGCCGATCTCGGGGACGAAGTCGAGGCCGTCGAGCCACTGGCGGTACTTGAGTGCCGATGCGGCGGTGAGCCACCCGCACGCGCGTCCCATGACCTCGTGGACGATCAGCATGCGCGGTCCGGAGCGGTGCTCGCCGATGACGTTCTGGGCGAACACGCTCGCCTGCTCTGCGGCGCTCCACGCGCCGAGCGACTGGCGGATCGGCACGACGTCGTTGTCGATGGTCTTGGGAAGGCCCACGACGGTCAGGTCGTAGCCGTTGTCGTGCAGGTACGCGGCGAGGTCGGCCGCGGTGGTGTTCGTGTCATCGCCGCCGATGGTGTGCAACACGTCGACGCCGTCGGTCTTGAGCTGCTCGGCCGCCACCTCGAGGGGGTTCTGACCCTCCTGGACGAGCCCGCGCTTGACGCAGTCCTCGGCATTGGTGAGCTTGACGCGAGAGTTGCCGATGGGCGACCCGCCGAACTCGTGCAGCGTGCCGGCCTTGGCGCGCACGTCGTCGCTCACCGTCGTGAACTTGCCCTGGAGCAGACCCCAGTAGCCGTGCTCGTACGCGATGATCTCGATCTCCGGAGCGATCTCGGTGTAGCGCTCAATCAGACCGCCCACTGCGGAGGACAAGCACGGAGCAAAACCGCCCGCGGTGAGGAGGGCGACACGGCGGACCGACATGGTGAACCTTTCGTGGTGGGTTGGAGTCCCGTCCATTCTAGGGGGACTCTTCAGAGGCATCGGGCGTGTTCTCCGCGCGCTCGAGCTCCAACTTGTAGCGGGCCGCATCGCGGTCCGCGTACTCCTGGCCGGACAGGGCCTGGATGGCAGTCATCACGCTGTCAGTGAGCTCTCGCAGCACTTCCCTGTCATCCTGACGGCCCGCGTAGGCATCCAGTCTCATGGGTTCGCCGATGCGCACTCCGATGTCGGTGCGGCTCGGCACCTTCTGACCAAGAGGCTGTGCGAGGTCCGTCCCGATCATCGCCAGGGGGATGATCGGCACGCCCGCTTCGATCGCCATGCGAGCGACGCCTGTCTTACCCCGGTAGAGGCGCCCGTCGGGGCTGCGAGTGCCTTCCGGATAGATGCCGAGCAGCTCGCCCGAGTGCAACCATTCCAGACCGGTGCGCAGCGCTGCCTCCGATGCGCGTCCGCCCCCGCGATGCACGGGGATGGTGCCGACGCCTTCCATGAACGAGCGCGTGACATAGCCCTTGAGGCCCTTGCCGGTGAAGTACTCCGACTTGCCGAGGAAGGCGATCTTGCGGTTGATCACGAGAGGAAGGAAGAACGAATCCGAGACCGCGAGGTGGTTCGAGGCGAGGATCGCGCCGCCCGACTCGGGAACGTTCTCCACTCCTTCAACCCATGGCTGGTAGTAGCTCTTGAGGGGCGGGCCAAGCAACACGTGCCTGAACAGGGTGTAGTAGGCGCTCATCGGCAAATGGTCTCGACTTCCTGTTCTCGAACGGTCCTGGACGGATGGGCGGGAGGCTAGGAGTGCGGTGTCTCGCGTGCGAGGGCCGCAGCTCCTACTATGCCCGCATCATTGCCCATGGCTGCCGCGACGATCGGGGCGACCGGTCGGTGCCCACGCGCCGGCAGGTGTTCCTCGTAGGCGGCGCGAGCGGGGGCGAGCATGAGATCGCCCGCAGCGATCACCCCTCCCCCGACCACGAATGACTCGGGATCGAGCACAGCAGCGAGCGATGCGCAGCCAGCGCCGATCCACGCCCCCAGCTCGGCGAGCAGTTCGATTCCGAGCTCGTCGCCGTCAGCGGCCGCCTGGGTGACGTCGGGTCCGGAGATGGCTGCGGCGTCACCGCCCCCGATCCCGATGAGACCCGCGGCACGCACTGGCCGTTCGCGTGCGGCCCGTCGCGCCTCGCGCACGAGCGCCGAGCCGGAGGCGTACTGCTCCCAGCAGCCACGATGCCCACAGCCGCACGGGTGGCCGCCGGGCTGCACCCGCATGTGGCCGAGCTCCGCTGCGAATCCGTAGGCCCCGCGCACGAGCTGCCCCTCGGAGATGATCGCAGCGCCGAGCCCAGTGCCGATCGTGAGCATCACCATGTGGCCGACGTCGCGACCCGCTCCGTAGCGGTACTCGCCCCAGCCCGCGGCGTTGGCGTCGTTCTCCACCACCACATGGATGTCGTCGCGGCCGATCAGCGCCTCGACCCGTTCGGCGAGCGGGTACTCGCGCCATGCGATGTTCGGGGCGAAGAGCACCCGACGCCGATCGGACGAGACGAATCCGGCGGCCGCGAGGCCCACGTGGTGGACCTCGTGGCGCTCGCAGAGGTCGATGACCGCATCGGCGATCGCCGCATCGATGCTCGCGGCGTCCTCAGGCTGCGTCGCACGACGGGTCTTCTCGACAATGCGACCCTCGTCGTCGACGACGCCCACGGCGATCTTCGTTCCGCCGATATCTACGCCGATCGCGTGCATGAACGGTGCTCCCTGGGTGCTCGGTTGGCTTTGGGAAGAGGGTATCGTGAGCGTCACTGTCGTGAATGCCAACGGAGGCGCCATGAAAAGCCCGGCTGCCGAATACCCGGCCAGCATCATCGCTCTTGTCAGCGCTGCGTGGTCCACGCATGCCGACCGAGTGGTGCTGCGCCATCCAGACGCGAACGACGAGTGGATCGACGTCACCGGGTCCGAGGCCCAGGCCCACGTCAACTCCGTGGCCAAGGGGCTCATCGCGACTGGCGTCGCGGCCGGAGATCGCGTCGCCATCTACTCCCGCACCCGCTACGAGTGGACCGTCCTCGACTTCGCGATCATGTCAGCGGGCGCGATCCCCGTTCCGATCTACGACACCTCCTCGCAGTCGCAAGTCGACTGGATCGCCTCGGATGCCGAGGTCAGCGTCATCATCGCCGAGACCGATGCACTCGCAGAACGAGCGCGCGCCGTCGCGGATGACCCGGAGAGTCCGGTCGAACGGGTGCTGGTCATCGACCATGGCGCTCTCGACGACCTCATCACTGCAGGCGCGGACGTCTCCGACGAGGACCTGGAAGCCCGCATCGCGACGCTCGGCCATGACTCGCTCGCCACCATCATGTACACCTCCGGCACCACTGGCAGGCCCAAGGGGGTGAGGCTCACCCATTTCTCCTACGTGCGCCACATCGCCGGCATCCACGACGAGCTTCGCCCCGTGCTGTTCGGCGAGGGCGCGTCGACGGTGCTCTTCCTCACGCTGGCGCATTCGTTGGCAAGGCTGGTCGAGATCGCTCTGGTGGCCTCCGGCACGGTAATCGGGTACTGCCCCGATCCGTCCAAACTCGTTCCCGCGATGCAAACCTTCCATCCCACGCTCGTGCTGGCCGTGCCGCGGGTGTTCGAGAAGGTCTACAACTCCGCCGAACAGAAGGCCGCGGCGGGCGGCAAGGTGAAGATCTTCCGGTGGGCCGCGAAGCAGGCCATCGACTACTCCAAGGCGCTCGACACGGACGCCGGCCCAGGCCTGGCACTTCGCCTGCGCCTCAAGGCGGCCGATGCGCTCGTGCTCAGCAAGATCCGCGACGTGCTGGGCGGCAAGGCCCAGTGGGCAATCTCCGGATCGGCACCGCTGGGCGACCGCCTGGGACACTTCTACCGCGGGCTCGGCCTCACTGTTCTCGAGGGCTACGGACTCACCGAGACCAACGCCGCCTCCCACGTGAACCGTCCCGCACTCGCGAAGATCGGCACTGTGGGTCCGCCGCTACCAGGCATCGAGGCACGCATCGCGGACGACGGCGAGATCCTGCTGCGCGGCGAGGCACTGTTCGAGGGCTACCACCACAACGCGGACGCGACCAACGACGTCTTCGCGGACGGGTGGTTCCACTCCGGCGACATTGGCACGCAGGACGAGGATGGCTACCTGACCATCACGGGCCGCAAGAAAGAACTGATCGTGACCGCCGGCGGCAAGAACGTCGCGCCTGCCGAGCTCGAAGACCGGATCCGGGCTTATGCGCTCGTGAGCCAGTGCGTGGTCGTCGGCGACGGGAAGCCCTTCATCGCGGCGCTCATCACCCTCGACGCCGACGCACTGCCGGGGTGGCTGCAGAGCAAGGGCATGGAGCCGATGACGCCCGCCGAGGCGGCCAAAGATGAGCGCATCGTCGCGCGCATCCAGAAGGCGATCGACCGCGCCAACAACGCCGTGTCGAGGGCGGAGTCGGTGCGAGCATTCCGCATTCTCGACAGCGACCTCACGATCGACAACGGCATGCTCACGCCTTCGCTCAAGGTCAAGCGCGTGCGCGTGCTCGACACGTACGGCGCCGTGATCGACGACATCTACACCGGCAGCCGTCCCGACTGACGACAACCGCACTGCTTAAGCGGTGTCAGCTAGCGATGCCTGAACGCACCAACCGCAACGGCGGCACCAGTCCGCCTTCAACGAGACAGTCGACCGCCGCCGCCTGGTCATCGTCCATCTCGACCGGCTGCGGCTGTCGCACCGGAATCGTGAGGAACGACACCACGCAGTCACCGCAGGCCTTGCCCCGGACCTCGCATGTATCGCAATCAATGATCATGTTCCGCACGCTACGGGCGACCTCTGACATCGGCTCCGGCGCCCCGCGAACACAGCCGTGTCACACGCGCGACGTAGCGTTAGCACCATGACACTGGCAGTACAGGGCAGCCTCGCCGACATCGGCGAGCCGCTGTCGGCGACCACATTCGTGGTGGTGGACCTCGAGACCACCGGCGGTTCGTCGCGCGACTGCGAAATCACGGAGATCGGGGCGGTCAAGACGCGCGGCGGCGAGATCGTGGGCGAGTTCCAGACCCTGGTGGACCCTGGCGGCCCCATTCCCCCGTTCATTGTTGCGCTGACGGGAATCACGGACGCGATGGTGGTCGCAGCACCTCCGATCGCACAGGTGCTGCCGAGCTTCCTCGAGTTCCTAGGCGACGCTGTGCTGGTGGCGCACAACGCGCGGTTCGATGTGGGCTTCCTCAAGGAGGCGTGCCGCCGCCACGGATACGCCTGGCCCGCGCCCGAGATCGTCGACACCGTCCTGCTCGCGCGCCGCGCGACCACCAAGGAGGAGGCGCCCAACAAGAAGCTCGCGACCCTGGCCCGAGTGTTCGGCACCCGCGTGACGCCCAACCACCGGGCGCTCGAAGACGCGCGTGCCACCTCCGAGGTGTTGCACGGCATGCTCGAGCGCCTCGCCGCGTTTGGTGTCACGCATCGCGAGGATCTCGATTCACTGCGCAATCCCATGCCGAACTCTCTTCGCCGCAAGGCGACCATGGCGGACCGCGTGCCGGCGAAGCCGGGCGTCTACACGTTCCGGGGCCCGCAAGGCGAGCGACTGTACGTCGGTACGTCCCGCAACCTGCGATCGCGCGTCAAGTCCTACTTCACGCGCGGCGAGAACCGCCGGGGCATCCGCGACATGCTCGAGCTCGCGGTGGACGTCGACACCGTGGTGTGCCCCACGCAGCTTGAGGCCAACGTCCTCGAGATCCGGATGATCGACCAGTGGCGCCCGCGTTACAACCGCAGGTCGGCTCGGCCCGAGAAGACCGCGTGGCTACGCCTCACGGACGAACGCTACCCGCGCCTGTCAGCCGTGAAATCGGCCTTCGGCGATCCCGCTTGGCTGGGGCCGATGCGCTCGATGGGGGACGCGCGCCTCGCCGCATCGGCGGTCGAGCAGGCCCTGGGCGTACGCACGTGCACGACGCGCCTCACGATCGTGCCGCGGGCGGCTGCCCATGCGTGCATCCTCAAGGACCTCGACGCGTGCGCCGCGCCATGCGTGCGCGGCGCCGAGTCCGGCTACGACGACACGTTGATTACGGCGCGTGATGCCCTCGACCGGGACGTCTCCCCTGTTGTCGAGGCCATGCGCCGGGAGGTGGCCTCTCGAGCGGAGCGCATGGAGTATGAGCGCGCAGGCGAACTCAGGGACGCTCTCAGTGCGCTCGTGGACGGCGCGATGCGCCGCGACCGCCTCGCGGCACTGCGTGGGTGCCGCATCGTCGCGGTTCGTCGCGTTGACGATGCCTGGGAGCTCGCATCGATTGCCCACGGCGTACTGGCAGGCTCGCGGCGAGTAGACAGCGGCGTGTGGGAGGCGGCCGACGCCCTCCGCCTGCGCTGGCACACGCTCGAGATAGACGCGCCGTTGGTCGAGGAGCAAGAGCTCATCCTGCGCTGGCTGGAGCGGCCCGGAACCCGGTTGCTCTATGTCGACGGCGAGTGGGCCTCCCCCGTCACCGGCGCCGGCCGGCACCGCCAATGGGTGGACGCACGTCGCTCCGACCACGACTCGAGAGTCGGGTCGGAGCGACGTTGACTCGTGCCTCATCACCGCGACCGGTGTCCCGCAGAGGCGCCGTTCCGCGTGATGCGGTCGGGCGCCTCCGCGGGATGCTTGCGAGCTAGGACCTAAGCGTCGTCGCCCAGCAGCCGGTACAGGAACGCGGCGAACGCGTCACGGGTGAGGGGCTCCAGCGGCCGGTAGGTGCCGTCGTCCCATCCCGTCGACAGCCCCGTGTCGCCCATCCAGCTGATCTCGGTGTAGAACTCCGTGCTGCCCGGCGTGACGTCCGAGAACATCGGCTCCGCCGGAGCCACGTAGCTCTCGGGGTCGACGTACCGGTAGAGGAAGGCCGCCATCGCGTCACGCTTGGTGGAGTCGAACGGGCGGAAGGTGCCGTCGTCCCAACCGGTCGACAGACCCGTGTCGCCCATCCAGCTGATCTCGGTATAGAACTCCGAGCTGCCAGGCGTCACGTCCGAGAACACCGGCTCGGCGGGGGCCGTGTACTCGGGATCCTCGAGACGGTAGAGGAACGCGGCAATCGCGTCACGAGACAACGGAGCGAAGGGACGGAAGGTCCCGTCCTCGTACCCGGTCGTGAGACCGTTCTCCCACATCCACTCGATCGCCGCGTAGTGCTCCAGCGAGTCGCCGACATCGGAGAAGGGCATGCCGCCGTTCACCAGCTGTGCAACACCCCAGCGCGCGGTGGACTGGTAACCAGCACCAGTCGGGTCCGCCCAGTTGAGGATCGTGTGACGAGCCCCATCCGCGGCACCGTTGACCTGGAAGTCCACACCGTGGAAGGTGCCCTCTCCGCCGTACTCCAGCAGCGAGATGGCAGCCTCCACGGCCCACCCGCCGTCGATGCGGCTCGTCGCCGACTCGACGCGGTTGGCCTGGAAGCCCTCGTCACCGGTGCCGAACGACACCACGTTGTCCGCGTTGATGCGCAGTTGCATGTCGTCGTAGCGGTACGAGCCGTTCTTGAAGTTGCCACCATCGACGTAGATCTCCACGGAGTCCTGCGTCCACGGGTCCGATCCCGACGTATCGACGTCGGGGTCAGGGACCTCGGCGTAGACGTAGAGGGTGTTGTCGTCCCACAGGGTCCAGAACTCCGCCGGCTCGGCCGGGCCGGACACGTTGACCTTGTCGGTGGTGACCGAGGGGGCGCCGCTCCAAGCCTCCTCCACCGTGCCGTCGATGACAGGCACGCCCGACGCCTGCGGAATCTCGAGGTACGAGAGCTCCTCCACAAGGGTGACGGTGCCGGTTGCTCCCGGGGTGTTCCACCCGGAGGTCGTGGCGCCATCCGTGATGCGGGCGTCGAACTGGATGCTGTCCGACTCGGCGGCGCCGGTCAGCGGAAGGTGCGCCACGATGTCGTAGCCGACCGCCGTCTCGGTGACGACCGCATCGGCGTCCCCGTCCCCGTCTCGGCCCACCGCGTAGTCCGCGCCGTCAAGCGTGAACTCCAAGCCGTCGCCCGCATCGGCGGTCCCGTCCTCGACGGACACGAACACCGTCAGGTGATCCTCCGCCCAGCGGAACTGGAACTCGCCCTGGCCCTCGATCGGCAGCAGCGGCAGCCGTTGCCATACGGGAGAGCTGGTCGCGTCGTCGTCGAGCGCGACCGAGCCGGCGAATGCGGTAGCCGTCCGGGTGCGAGGCGGCAGCGGCTCCTCATCTGCCTGGCCCTCCACGATCCCGTAGTACGAGGGCTTGGCCTGGTAGCCGTCATCGAACACGAGCGGGCCGCCATTTGCATCCCGCCATGACCGCGAGTCGACCAATCCCCACACCGTCACGGAGTAGAGCTCACCCGCGTACGTGCGGAAGATGTCGAACGCATCACGGTAGTAGTAGCCCTGATCGATGAACTTGGCCTGCGACTCCGGAATCCCGGTCGTGACGTCGAGCTCCGTCACCACCTGAGTCAGACCGAGCGCACTCGCGTCGACGATCGCGTCCTCGAGAGCCTGAACAGGCAGCGACAGGTTGACGTGGAACTGGTGCCCGATGCCGTCGATCGGAGCGCCACGGTCCATCATGCGCTCGATGAGTGCGAGGTACCGCGAACGCTTGCCCGACTGCTCGGTGTTGTAGTCGTTGATGAACAACGTCACGGCGTCGTCGGAGCCGTAGGTGTCGTTGAATGCCTCGTCCGCGTAGCGGAAGGCATCGTCCACAAACGTCTCACCGAGGATCCGGTACCACTCGGAACGGCGCATGCCGTCTGCGTACGCGGCGGAGTCGTCGATGACCTCGTTGACGACGTCCCAGGCGACCACGGGGTTGTCCACGCCGTACTCGCCCCATGCGCTCAGGTACTCCGCGACGTTGAAGATGTGGGTGCGCATCCGCTCGCGAAGGATCGCCTGGTCGGCCTCCGAGTCGGTCAACGGAGCACCGGTCTCGTCCTGGAAGAACCAGGCTGGCGTCTGGCTGTGCCACACGAGCACGTGGCCGTACATCCCCAAGGAGTTGTCAGCGGCGAAGTCCATGAGGGAGTCGATCTCGCCCGCGTTGGGCGCCCAGTTGCCGGCACCGTCGTACCAAGCCTCGGGCTTCATGAAGTTCTCGGCGGTGATCTGGTTGAAGTGCCGCAGGAGCAGCTCCGACGGAGCTCCCACGGTCTCGCGCGAGTCGATCGCGACTCCTGCGGGGAACGGCACCGTGTCCTTGATGGGAGTGAGGTCCTCGATGACGGCCGGTTCAGGCACCGCCACGGAGATGTCGTCGATGTAGAACGTGGACGTGTTGCCCTTCGCGCCGCCGTCGTACGCGGTCTCGAAGTACAGCCACGCCTGCGCGCCCTCAGCCACCGTCGGCATGGTGAAAGATCCGGTCACCGTGGTCCATTCGGAGTTCGAGAACCCGTCGCTGAACTGCGCCAACGTGGAGAACGTCGACTCGCCGTTCTGCAAGGACATCCAGATGTCACCCGGCGTCTCTCCATCGGCGAATCGGAACGATGCTGTGACCTCATACTGAGTGCCCGTCACGAGCACGTCGGTGACCTCGAAGCGGATCCCGTCGCCCTGCGAGTTGCGTCCGGACACTCTCGCCGAATGAGTGGGGCTCGCCGACTGCTCCTCTGAGAGCTCGACCGTCGGGGTGCCCGGAAGCGGGCCTCCCTCGTCGTCTTCGCTCCAGCCGCTGTCGCGCAGCTCCCAGCCGTCAAGGGATCCATTCTCGAAGTCGGTGCTGAAGGCTACGGTGCCGGGGTCTGGCCCGGGCTCCTGCGCGTCGCACGGTGCGGTGACCACGATGTCGTCCACCTGGTAGTCATCGGTCGATGCCACCTCGATGTACGCCTTCGCGGTCGCGATGTCCGCGGCCGCGAAGGTGTACGTGCCGGTGACCGTCGTCCACTCGCCAGCAGTGACCGTCGTCGAGCCCACCCAGTTGTAGGTGTCCTCGCTGGCCTCATCGAACGCGATGAAGCGCACGTCGGCGGCCGCGGTCAGCAGCACATCGGCGCTGAACGTGTAGACTACGCCCGGCTCGAACTCGCCAGTCGGCGACTGCACGCCGAAGTGCGAAGCCGTGCGGTCGGTGATCTCGAGCACCTGGTCCCCGCCGTTGTCGACGACAGTCAAGGTAGCGGCGTCGTTCGCGATCCAGGATCCGGTGGTCCCATCCTCGAAGTCGATGCTGGTCACGGGCTCGCACGGCTCCGGCTCGGATGCCGGCGCAGTCACCGAAATGTCGTCGACGACGTAGCCAGCGAGATCCGCGACCTCCAGGTAGACCTTCGCGCTGGAGGCGCCCGCACCAAAGGTGTGGGTGCCGGTCACCGTCACCCACTCGTCGGCCGTGCCTTGGGTGTTGCCCACCCACACGAACTCGTTGGAGGCACCCGGTTCGTTCGCGATGAGCCTGAGGGCGGAGTCCGCCGCCAGCCGCACGTCGATCGAGAACGTGTACTCGACGTCCGCCTCGAACGCGCCCGTCGGCGAGGACGGACCGTCGTAGGCGTTGGCGCGGTCGGTGACCGCCAGCACATTGTTCGCGCCGGAACCATCGTCGACGACCGCGAGGGTGGCGTCGCCGTTGGCGACCCAGGTTCCCGTGGTGCCATCCTCGAAGTCGATGTCGACCTCGCCGCCGGCCGCGGCGCGCGCGGGCGCAGAGGTGGCGGGTACGAGGGCGAAAGTCAGCAATATGGCGGCCATCGCAGTGAATGCGACGGCGGCTAGGGGGCGGAGAGTGATCCGCATGAGCGCTCCTTTACGCGATTCGGACGTGGCCACCGAAGCGTCGGTCGAGCGGGAGCGCTCATCCTCCCCTTCGGTGGGCAGGTTGCGAAAACGATATACACGCCGTGGCGCACGGACTAGCGGGAGCGCGATACCGGTGCGAAAGTTGCGTGAACTGGTGGCGTGCCGCGGAGCATCACCCCTGGAAGAACCACTCGAAACGGTATGCCCACACCGTTGAGGGGATCAGCTGCGTGAGGCCGTCACCCAACGATCGAGCACGTCCGCGGAGGCGCCCGAGTCGATCGCGCGGACCGCGATCTCCATCGCGGCCCCAAATCGCTCGGCGATGGTGCCCGACGCGGTGCCAGGAAGCGTCGCATCTGCCACGATTCCTGCTGCTGCGTTCAGCACCACGGTATCTCGCACCGGCCCGCGCCGACCGGCCAGGACATCGCGCGCCACCTCCGCGTTGTGGTCGGCGTCGGCGCCGCGCAGCTGGTCGATGGTGATCGGGGTGAGGCCTAGGTCCACGACCGGGTCGAGCCGCAGCTCGGTCACCTCTCCCCCGCGCACCTCCCACACGGTGGCGGCTCCGGTGGGCGCCAGCTCATCAAGGCCATCGTCGCCGTGAAACACGAGCGCCTCGCGGCCTTGCTGGGCAATCACGCCCGCGAGCACCGGAGACACCCGCATGCTGGACGAACCGATGGCCGTCGCGGCCGGCTGGGCCGGGTTCGTGAGCGGGCCGAGGATGTTGAAGGTCGTCGGCACGCCCAGCTCCTTGCGGACCGGCATGGCGAAACGCATCGCCGGGTGGAACACCTGCGCGAAGCAGAACGTGATCCCCACCTCGGTCGCGAGGTCGGCCACCCTCTCGGGCGGCAGGTCAAGGCGCACCCCGAGCGCGGCCAGCACGTCGGCACTGCCGGACTTGGAGGTGGCGGCGCGATTGCCGTGCTTGACCACGGTGAGGCCTGTGCCTGCGGTCACGATCGACGCCATCGTCGAGATGTTCACGGTGTGGGCGCCGTCGCCGCCCGTCCCGACGATGTCCACGCAGCGGCCGGGAGCCTCGAACCGTAGCGCGTGATCCAACATCGCCTGAGCAAGTCCCGCGACCTCCGTGGGAGTCTCGCGCTTGACGCGCAGCGCAGCCAGGAAGGCCCCCATCGCGACGGGAGAGGCGCTGTCCGTCAGCACCGAGTCCATCACGGCGGCGGTCTCCTCGGAGGTGAGGTCCTCGTGCTCGACCAGTCGCGAGAGCAGATCCTGAAGAGTGGGCACGGTGCCTCCTCGAGGCGGTTCAGGGACGGGTCAGGACGCCTGGTCGACGGGAGCGAAGAACCCATCGACAGCGTCACGCACGGCGAACGGGTCCAAGGGGTGGGCGACCGCGGCGTCAGCCTCTGACCAGGTGGCGAGCCAGGCGTCACCGGCACGCCCCACCAGCAGCATGATCGGCGGGCAGTCGTAGAGCTCGTGCTTGATCTGCCGACAGAGGCCCATGCCACCCGACTTCGCCGCCTCACCGTCGAGGATGAGCAGATCGAATCGCTGAGAGTCGACCTGGGAGATCACCGCGTCGTGAGTCGCGGTCTCCGTCCACTCGATCGTCCTGCCATGGGTGGTGGAGCCGCACGCGAACCGCACCTTCTCCCGCACGTTCCGATCGTCGCTGTACACCAGGATGCGTGCGCGCGCAGGCGCCACCGCATCGTCCTTGCGATTGGCCACGTCACTCATGGCGACCATTCTGGCACGAAGCTCGACGCCCGCCGGCGGTTCACGGCGCAACACTTGGGCTGACCTGCGAGTTCTGGCGTCTAGGACCTACGTCATACGCAATAATGGTTGGCATGTCCCACGCGACGACGAGTGTGCCGTCACCGATTCACGCGACGCGCCCCAACCAGGTAGCTGTCGGAACCATCGTCTGGCTGAGTTCCGAGCTGATGTTCTTCGCAGGTCTATTCGCGATGTACTTCACGCTCCGCGCTCAGGTGCCGGAGATCTGGGTGGAGCAGACTCAGCTCCTGACAGTGCCGTTCGCGCTGGCGAACACCACGATCCTGGTGCTGTCCTCGGTGACCGCGCAGGCGGGGGTGTACGCCGCTGAGCGCTATCAGCGCCGCCGCACCGGGCCGCTGTGGAAGTTCCGCGCCTGGGGCATGCATGAGTGGTTCGTCCTCACTTTCATCATGGGCTCGGTGTTCGTTGCCGGCCAGGTGTACGAGTACGCCGTGCTCGTCTCCGAGGGATTGACCATCTCTTCGAGCCCGTACGGCTCCGTGTTCTACCTCACGACCGGATTCCACGGTCTCCACGTCCTCGGCGGGCTCCTGGCCATGCTGTTCGTGCTCGGGCGCTCCTTCGTGGCGAAGAAGTTCGGCACGCACGAGGCCACCACGACCATCGTGGTCTCGTACTACTGGCACTTCGTGGACGTGGTCTGGATCGCCCTGTTCGCCGTGATCTACCTGGTCCAGTAGGGGAGACGCATGCATTCACTGGCCCGCCGGCGCCACCACAGAGCAGCCCCGCTGCTGCTCGTGCTCGCGCTGCTTGCACTCATCACCGGTATCGCGGCTGTCGCCGCACCGGGCACCGCGACTGCGTCGACGGAGATGTCCGAGGAGGACGTGGTCGCGGGAGAACGCCTGTTTGCCGCCAACTGTGCCTCGTGCCACGGTCTGGACGGCCAGGGCCAGGACGGCGTCGCGCCGTCGCTCGTCGGAGTCGGCGCCGCAGCGGTGGACTTCCAGGTCGGCACCGGCCGCATGCCGATGGCCGCGTCGGGACCCCAGGCATACGCCAAGCCGGTGCAGTTCAACCAGGACGAGATCGAACAGTTGGCAGCGTGGGTCGCGTCTCTTGGTGCCGGACCCGCCATTCCCACCGCCGAACAGGTCGACCCTGAGCTTGGCGACGCGGCGAACGGCATGCTGTTCTTCCGCACTAACTGTGCAATGTGCCACGGATCGATCGGTGGCGGCGGAGCCCTGACGCAGGGCAAGTTCGCGCCGTCCCTGTTGGACTCGACCCCCACCCACCTGTATGAGGCGATGTTGACCGGTCCGCAGTCGATGCCCGTGTTCAACGACGCCAACCTCACGCCGGAGATCAAGCGCGACATCATCGCCTACCTGGACTTCCAAGAGCAGGGCTCACCCGGAGGCCTGACCCTGGGGTCGATCGGACCCGTGTCCGAAGGCCTGTGGGCGTGGCTCGTACTGCTCGGACTGATCATCGCCAGCACCATCTGGGTAGGAGCCCGTTCCTCATGAGCGCCCCCGACAAGAACTCGACCCCCCACACCGACCTCACGTCGGCGAACGGCTACGACAACCCCGGACTGCCCTACCACCGTCCGCGGCGCGCCGACGTCGACAAGAAGGCTGGCAAGCGCGCTGAGCGCCAGACCGCATTCCTGTTCGCCTTGTCGATCATCGGTACCGTCATCGCGATCTGGGCGTACTTCGGCCTGGACATCGGCGACGGCGGCGACATCTCCGCGATCCAGCAGGTCAACATGTGGATCGGCATCGGCATCTTCCTCGCGATGATCGGCATCGGCCTGGGCGCGATCCACTGGGCCAAGACCCTCATGCGCGACCACGAGATGGTCGAGGAGCGTCATGAGTTGCGCAGCTCCGACGAGGGCCGCGCGGGCGCGATCCAGAACCTCAAAGACGGCGCCGAAGATTCGGGACTGGCCGGCGTCGAGCGCCGCGGACTGCTCAAGGGCACCTTGATCACAGCCCTCGCCATCGCCCCGCTTTCACTGCTTGTCCCCCAGATCGGCAACATGGGTGGCGACTGGAACGTCTCGAAGTTCCGCCACACCATGTGGGGTCAAGGAGTGCGGCTCGCTCGCGACCCTGACGGCGCGCTCATCCGCGCCGCTGACGTGACCATCGGTTCCGTCTTCCACGTGATCCCGGATGGACTGCTGGAGCTCGACCACCACGCGATGATCGACGAGAAGGCCAAGGCGGTCGTGCTGCTGGTGCGGCTGGAACCCAAGGATCTCGTGCCCCAGCCGGGCCGCGAGAACTGGACGTTCGACGGCATCGTCGCCTATTCGAAGATCTGCACCCACGTGGGCTGCCCGGTTGCACTGTACGAGCAGCAGACCCACCACCTGCTGTGCCCGTGTCACCAGTCGACCTTCGATGTCGCGGACGGGGCCAAGGTCGTGTTCGGCCCGGCCAAGCGGCCGCTCCCCCAACTGCCTATCGCGGTCGACGACGAGGGATATATCGTCGCGCAGGCCGACTTCGACGAACCCATCGGTCCCTCGTACTGGGACCGGCTCAAGGGCGGGGATGACCCGGCCGTCGAGGAGGAGACCAGCTGATGGGCGCCAAGCTGAACAACGCCGCCGCAGGCACGGCCAACTACGTCGACGAGCGCACGTCGATCGGCGGGTTCGTCAAGTTCTTCGCGCGCAAGCTGTTCCCGGACCACTGGTCCTTCATGCTCGGCGAGATCGCGCTGTACTCGTTCATCATCCTTTTGCTGTCAGGTGTGTTCCTCACGGCCTTCTTTGTGCCCTCGATGGAGACGGTGCACTACGAAGGCCCCTTCGAGACCATGCACGACGTGGAGATGACGAAGGCGTTCGAGTCGACCCTCGTCACGTCCTTCGAGGTGCCCGGTGGGCTCCTCATGCGGCAGATCCACCACTGGTCGGCGCTGCTGTTCATCGCCGCGATCATGGTGCACATGTGCCGCGTGTTCTTCACGGGCGCGTTCCGCAAGCCCCGCGAGCTCAACTGGCTCGTGGGCTTCACGTTGATGATCCTGGGCCTCGCGGCAGGCTTCACCGGCTACTCGCTTCCCGACGACGTGCTGTCCGGCAACGGTCTGCGCATCATCGATGGCGTCATCAAGGGCATCCCCCTGATCGGCTCGTACATCTCGTATTGGCTGTTCGGCGGCGAGTTCCCTGGCACGGATCTGATTCCTCGCATCTTCACGGCGCACATCCTGATCGTGCCCGGACTGATCCTTGCGCTGATCGCACTCCACCTGTTCCTCGTGTTCCTGCACAAGCACACGCAGTACCCCGGGGGAGGCCGCACGCACCGCAACGTCGTCGGGCTGCCGCTGTTCCCCGTGTACACGGCCAAGGCCGGCGGGTTCTTCTTCGTGGTGTTCGGCATCGTCGCGCTGGTCGCCTCGGTGTTCACCATCAACCCGGTGTGGAACTACGGGCCGTACGACCCCTCCCCCGTCTCCGCAGGAACCCAGCCCGACTGGTACATCCTGTTCATCGATGGACTCCTGCGCATGTGGCCGGGCTGGCTCTTCGGTCTGCCGACCGAGTGGGAGCTCTGGGGCTACACGCTGTCGTGGAACATTCTCATCCCCTCCGTGATCGTGCCGGGCCTGTTCTTCGGGTTCATCGCGCTCTACCCGTGGATCGAGGCCTGGGCCACCGGTGACAAGGGCGAGAAGCACGTCCTCGACCGCCCGCGCAACGTGCCGGTGCGCACCGGCATCGGCGTGGCGATGATCGTGTTCTACGTCATCCTGGTGATCGAGGGCTCGAACGACATCGTGGCGAACTTGTTCCACCTATCGCTCAACGACCTCACCATCTTCTTCCAATGGGGCATCTTTATCTTGCCCGTCATCGCGTTCTGGATCACCAAGCGCCTGTGCCTGGGCCTGCAACGCAAGGACCGAGAGCTCGTCCTGCATGGGCACGAGACCGGCACCATCGTTCGTCACGAGCACGGGGAGTACGTCGAGGTGCACAGTCCGCTCGACGAGCAGGAGCGCTGGGTACGGGTGTCGTTCGACAACCACAAGCCTCTAGAGATCGCTCCCGCACGCAACGAGCACGGCGTCGCACGCAAGGGCTACCGCTGGGACCGCTTCAAGCAGAGCCTGTCGCGGTTCTACTACGAGGACCGAATCGAGCCCGTCACCCCTGAGGAGCTCGAGTCCGCTCATCACGCGGACCCCGATGCCCCGACCGCGCACGGCCTGTCCGACGCCGCCGAGGCGAAGGGCGCAGACGGCCGGCTCGACCATGAGTGGGACGAGCTCGAAGAGTCCACCAAGAAGTAGGCGCAACGCCGCCAGCAAGGCCGGCCTCCCACCACTGGGAGGCCGGCCTTCTTGCATGTTGGCGCCTCACCTCCACCCGTGGGAATCCTGGCGGACCCAGCGGTGTTGACCCGCACGCAGCCATTTCGCAGCAGGCACCCGCCTGCGGCGATAGGCTCAAGGGGACACCCCGAAAACAGCGCGCGGCGCCCGCCGCCGCGCCCAACGCAGGAGGAAGAATGGCTGACTACACCCTTCCGGACCTTCCATACGACTATGGCGCTCTCGACCCCCACATCGCGGGCGAGATCATGGAGCTTCACCACTCCAAGCACCACGCGACCTATGTGGCCGGCGCCAACACGGCGCTCGAGAAGATGGCCGCTGCGCGTGACAACGATGACTTCGGCCCGATCGCCGGGCTCGAGAAGGCGCTCGCCTTCAACCTCGGCGGGCACGTCAATCACTCGGTGTTCTGGACCAACATGTCCCCCGACGGCGGCGACAAGCCCACGGGCGAGCTCGCGGCCGCGATCGACGAGAACTTTGGCTCGTTCGACAAGTTCCGGGCGCATTTCACCCAGAACGCCCTCACCATCATGGGCTCTGGCTGGTCGATCCTCGCGTGGGACACCATCGGCCAGAAGCTCGTGATCGTGCAGCTCTACGACCAGCAGGGCAACGTCCCCGTGGGCCTCGTGCCGCTGCTCATGCTGGACATGTGGGAGCACGCCTTCTACCTCCAGTACCGCAACGTCAAGGCCGACTACGTCAAGGCCTGGTGGAACGTCGTGGACTGGGCAAACGTCCAGCAGCGCTTCGCCACTGCATCGGCGACGCAGGGTCTCATCGTCAAGTAGAACCTCGCAACGACAGCAGCAAGGGCGGGCCCCCCAAGGGGTGCCCGCCCTTGCTGCGTCTGCACGCCGTCGTCCCCGCACGTCGACGCAGGTTCTCATGTCAGCCCATCCTCGATACCGTGAACAGATGAACGCTCCGGACGAGACCCGAGGAAACGAGTCGCATCGCCCTCCTCAAGGCGGGACCACCGTTCTGAGGGCCGCCGCCTACGTTGCGATCGTGGTGGCGGTCGCAGCAGCCCTGTGGGTCGGTGGCCCGAACCTGCTGTTCACGATCACCGCCGACTTCGCATGCAGTACCGAGGGGCCGGCCGGCTTCCTAGGCTGTACAGGCGTGGAGCGTGGGGCGCCGCTGTCCTGGGTGCTGGCCAGTGCGGCGATGGTCGCCGTCGCCGCGGCCCTCATCGCAATCGCCCGTGGTTGGCTCCGCGACCGGCTGGCAGGCCTCGCAGCCGTGACTTTGGCGACGATCACGGTCTTCGCCCTCATGTTCGCTTCGATCGATGCCTTCTTCGCCGTCGTGGCCGTGTGCCATCCGGACGGGCAAGGTGGGTGCCTGCCTCATGCGGTCCCCAGTGATGTGATGGCGGCCTCGGCGGCGGGCGGCGCGGCCATCGCTCTCGCAGTGTCGCTGCTCGCGGTCGCCGCAGGGCGCCGCCCGCTGCGCGGGTGAGCCCACTACCCGCTCCATTGCCGGCTCCGTTTCAGGATGGCGCGCTACCGTTGACACCATGACGTCCGATGCGCGCCCCCGCTCGACGGATCGACCACCGCACCCGCTCGCACGCCGGTCCGTGGTGTGGCTGCTGCTCGGGAGCCTCGTGCTCGTCCAGTTCGGCTACCCGATCGCCGAGGCGGGCGGAGCGTGGACCGGCATCTATCTGCTGCTGTACTCCGGCATCATCGCCTTCAGCGTGCACACGGCCTACACGCGGCCGAGACTCTATTGGCCGCTCGCGGCCTTGGCGGTCACGATGGTCGCTGGGGGTATCTGGTTCGTCGTCCTCGCCGAGGACAGCACGGCGGCCCTCGTCGCCATGCTTGCTGGCGTCGGGCTGCTCCAGTTGGGACTGCTGGTGCTGTTGGTACACACGTTGCTCAATCCGCCTCTGCGCGCGAACGGGGTCGACCTGCTCCTCGCGGGGTTGTGCGGCTTTCTGCTGATTGGCGGGGTGTTCGGAGCGGCTGCGGCGCTCTTGGAGATCGCCGCTCCCGGCAGCTTCTCGGACCCGACCGTCGCCGTCAATCCCCTGCCATGGCAGAGCTTGCTCTACGGGAGCTTCGTGACCCTCGGGGCGATCGGGTTCGGAGACGTCGTAGCCGTCTCCTCATGGGCCCGCTCGATGTTCTCCTTCGAGGGGGTGGTGGGAGTCATGTTCGTCGCCGTCGTCATCTCACAGCTAGTCTCGGTCGCCGGGAGCGCCAAGGATCCCGACGACGGTTGAGACCGAGCAGGCCTCAGTGCGCGTGACGGCCCGTCGAGAACTCGAACACCCAGCCGACCAGGCCGACAACGCCGACGATGACGGCGGGCACCATGATCCACCAGCCCACGGCCATGGCCAGGAAGGCCAGTGCTGAGCCGAGGCCGATCACGAGGGGCCACCAGCTCCACGGGGCATACACGCCCTGCGATCCGGCGAGCTCAGAGATGTTGGCCTCTTCATCGTCCTCGGGCCGGTTCCCGTGACGCTTCTCGAGCATCTTGAAGTACAGGCCGATCATGATGAACATACCGCCGGTCAGCAGGATCGCGACGATGCCCACCCACTCGCCCCACCCGGTGAAGATGCCGTACAGGGTTCCAGCCAAGAAGAAGAAGGTCGACGGGATCCAGAAGACGTTGGCTTCAAGGCGCATCGGTCAGGACTCCTTGTCGGAAGCGGTCTGGGCGGGGCTGTCGGTGCCCGCGACGGGTGCGTGGTCGCTGCTCGAGCCATACGCGGCGTGGTGATCCCTCGCGGCGGCCTCGGGGTGGTGAAGGTCGAACGCGGGGCGCTCTGAGCGGATGCGCGGCATGGAGGTGAAGTTGTGGCGGGGCGGCGGGCAGCTGGTCGCCCACTCGAGAGAGTTCCCGTAGCCCCATGGATCGTCCACCGTCACCTTGGGCGCGCGCTTGGTGGTGATGTAGACGTTCCACAGGAACGGCAGCGTCGACAGGGCAAGGATCACGGCGCCCACGGTCGACACCTGGTTCATGAACGTCAATCCATCCTCGGGCAGGTAGTCGACGTAACGGCGCGGCATGCCTGTGGCGCCCAACCAGTGCTGAATGAGGAAGGTCGTGTGGAAGCCGATGAACAGCAGCCAGAAGTGGATCTTGCCCCAGCGCTCGTTCAACATCTTGCCGGTGAACTTGGGCCACCAGAAGTAGAACCCGGCGAACATGGCGAAGACGACGGTGCCGAACACCACGTAGTGGAAGTGAGCGACCACGAAGTAGGTGTCGGAGACGGGGAAGTCCAGCGGCGGCGAGGACAGGATGATGCCGGTGAGCCCGCCGAACAGGAACGTGATGAGGAAGCCGATGGACCACAGCATGGGGGTCTCGAAAGTGAGCTTCCCTCGCCACATCGTGCCGATCCAGTTGAAGTACTTCACTCCCGTCGGGACGGCGATCAGCATCGTCATGAACGCGAAGAACGGCAAGAGCACGGCGCCGGTGACGTACATGTGGTGCGCCCATACGGTGACCGACAAGGCCGCGATCGCGATCGTCGCGTACACGAGCCCGTGATATCCGAATAGCGGCTTGCGCGAGAACACCGGCAGGATCTCGGACACGATGCCAAAGAACGGCAGCGCGATGATGTACACCTCTGGGTGCCCGAAGAACCAGAACAGGTGCTGCCACAGGATCGCTCCCCCGTTGTCGGGGTTGAACACCTGGGAGTTCAGCACGCGGTCCGAACCGAGGGCGAACAGCGCCGAGGCCAGCGGCGGGAAGGCGAGCAGCACCAGCATCGAGGTCACGAGGATGTTCCACGTGAAGATGGGCATCCGGAACATGGTCATGCCGGGCGCACGCATCGTGACGATGGTGGTGATGAAGTTCACCGCACCGAGGATCGTTCCGAAGCCGGCCAAGGCCAGACCGAACACCCACAGGTTGCCGCCGACTCCAGGTGAGTAGACGGCGTTGGACAGCGGCGCATAGGCGAACCATCCAAACGACGCCGCGCCCTGAGGCGTGAAGAACCCAGCAGAGGCGATGAGGCCGCCGAACAGGTACAGCCAGTAGGCGAACATGTTCAGGCGCGGGAACGCGACGTCGGGGGCACCGATGTGAAGGGGCACGATGACGTTCGCGAAGCCAGCGAACAGCGGCGTCGCGAACAGCAGCAGCATGATCGTGCCGTGCATCGTGAACAGCTGGTTGTACTGCTCTGCGGACTGCACGATCTGCATGCCGGGCTCGAACAGTTCGGCGCGAATCACCAGCGCCATCACGCCGCCAATGATGAAGAACAGGAACGACGTGATCAGGTACATGTACCCGATCGTCTTGTGGTCAGTGGAGGTGATCCACTTCACGACGACGGCTCCGGAGCGCGACCGCGACAAGGGCAGCGACGGTGGCAGCTCCTCGTGACGGGGCTCCTCGTATGCGACGGTGGCCATTACTCGGTCTCCCCGTTGTCGATCGTCATCCTCACGACCTGGTCGCGGCTGTACTCGAGGCCGAGCGCGCCTTCATATCCCCGCTCACGCAAGGACTCCATGTGCGCCTCGTACTCCGCGCGCTCCACAACCTCGACGTTGAAGAGCATGGAAGCGTGGTACTCGCCGCACAGCTCCGCACACTTGCCCTGGTAGGTCCCTACCTGCGTGGGCGTGACCTTCCACTCGTTGGTGATGCCCGGAATGGTGTCCTCCTTGTAGAGGAACGCCGGGATCCAGAACGAGTGGATGACGTCGCGCGAATCGAGGTGGAAGTGCACCGTCTCGTCCACGGGCAGGTACAAGGTCGGAAGGGTCTCCTCGACGCCTTCCTTACCCGTAAGCGTCGGCTGAACCCCGGGGTCGTAGACGTCGTCGCTGAGGTAGTTGAAGTCCCAGCTCCACTGCTTGCCGACCACCTGGATCTCAAGATCAGCCTCTGCGTCGAGTGAGGTCATCTCGCCGATGTCCTCAGCCGTGTACTTGAACAGCACGGCGATCGCCATGATGGGCAACGCCGTGTACATCAGCTCGAGCGGCAGGTGCACACGGTTCTGGATCGGCAACTTCTCGTCACCCTTGCGCTTGCGGTACACGGCGACGCACCAGAGGATCAGACCCCAGGTGAGCACGCCGACGGCAAGCGCCGCGATCCAGGACCCGTTCCACAGCGTGATGACTGTTCCGGTCTGGTTCGTGATCTCGGGAGTCGACGGGAGGGCACCGTTTTCGATGCCCTGCGAGCAGCCTGCCAGAATGGCCGTCGCGCCCGCCGCCGCGGCGCCAATCAGGGCTTTCCGGGGCATGGCAGTGAGTGGCTTCTTGGACACTCGGTCAGTCTAGCGCGCGATACCGTGGGCGTATGCCAGCGAACCGGGTGTTCCTCGACGCCGGAGGGCGCGCTCCCGTGACTAAGCGGGCGGCCGATGCGCTGCTCGCCGGCCTCGCCGACGGCTGGGCGGATCCCACTCGTCTCACCAACGAATCGCGGCGCGCGAGGGCCGTGCTTGACGGCGCCCGCGAGGCGATCGCCGATGCGCTCGGCGCCGATGCCGCACATCTCCACTTCCTGCCGTCGAGCCACCTCGCGGCGGAGCGAGTGACGGCGGGCATCTTCCGGGCCCGGCGGGGCCGCGAGCGCATCGTCGCC
Organism: Demequina ureilytica; assembly: GCF_048553575.1. Lineage (NCBI taxonomy): Bacteria > Bacillati > Actinomycetota > Actinomycetes > Micrococcales > Demequinaceae > Demequina > Demequina ureilytica. The sequence continues at coordinate 494,698 of NZ_JBLZIE010000003.1, forward strand.
TCCGCGATCGAGCGCCAGGCGGTGCTCGATGCCGCCACCCACGCCGCGCCTGACGCGGTCGACCTGATACCCGTCGACGGCGCCGGGCACCTGGACATGGACGAGTTCGCGGCCCGCGTGAGCCATCCCTCGACTGCACTGGCCCTGGTGCAGCACGCCAACCAGGAGATCGGCACGGTTCAGCGGATCGACGAGGTCGCGCAGATCGCACGCACCGCGGAGGTGCCGCTTGTCCTGGATGCCAGCGCGAGCATCGGCCATATTGAGGCTCCCGAGCACTGGGACGCGCTGCTCGCGGACCCGGCGGACTGGGGCGCCCCGTCGGGACTGGGGATCATCGCGACCCGCCCGCGCACGCGCTGGCTGCCGGCGTGGCCGGGAGAGGGCTGGGCCCCAGGCGGGGTGTCGATTCCGCTGGCTCTCGCCGCGGCGGTCGCTCTCCAGGAGCGGCGCGAGGCTCACGAGGCGAACCGCGCCCGGCTCAGCGCTCTCACCACGAGGATCCGCGAGTCGCTCTCGGGCCTCGAGGGCGTCGCGGTGGTTGGCGATGCCGAATCACGAGTCCCACACCTGCTCACCGCGGCGTTCATGTACCTCGACGGCGAGCCCGTGGTCACCCGGTTGGACCGCGAGGGCTTCGCCGTGGGCTCGGGATCGGCGTGCGGCACCGCGGCCTTCGAGCCCAGCCACGTCCTCGCGGCGATGGGGGCGCTCACGCACGGCAACCTGCGCATCGGGCTGCATCCGGCAGTGACGGACGCGGATGTCGAGCGTTTTGTCGCGACGCTCCCCCGGGTGCTCGAGGACGCGCGCCGCACCATGTCGGCCTAGCGGCCCCCACCCTGCAGGGGGCCCGGACGCGCGAACGGGCGGTGCCGACCATGTGGTCAGCACCGCCCGGCGGCGTGAAGCGTCAGTTCAGCTGAAGGAGTCTCCGCATGCGCACGAACTCGCAGCGTTCGGGTTGTCGATCGTGAAGCCCTGCTTCTCGATCGTGTCGGCGAAGTCGATGGACGCACCGTCGAGGTACGGCACCGACATCTTGTCGACGACAACCTGCACACCGTCGAAATCGCGGCTCACATCACCGTCGAGCGTGCGCTCGTCGAAGTACAGCTGGTAGATGAGTCCGGAGCAACCTCCGGGCTGGACCGCCAGTCGCAGGCGAAGGTCGTCTCGACCCTCCTGCGCCAGCAGGCTCTTCACCTTGCCAGCAGCCGCATCGGTGATGACGACTCCGTGAGTGACAGCTTCAGTCGCTGTATCCGTCATAGGCCGCCTCCTTTCCTAGTTCCTGGCTACTAGCGTACGCCCGTCTGCGGGATTGCCAAGCCCCTTCGTGGCGCGTGTGGTGAATCAGCGCTGGAGTCAATCAACGCGATGGAGTCCACGTCTGAGCGACGCGCCGCACTGCGGCGGAGAGCCCGGCAAGCCCCGGCTCACCCTCGTGCGCGGAGGACAGTCCGGCGTTCATCTGGTCACGGCGGCCGATGCGCGACTCGGGTGCGATCACGATTGCTGGCACTCCGCGCCTGGCGGCGAGCGCGCTCGCCGCTGGCACCGCGCCTTCGTCGAGGGTGCGTGGCACGAGGCTCGGCACGACGGCCACCACGAGGTCCGCCTGTGACGCCGCCTCGTCTGCGCCCGTCAGCGTCGCCATCAGCGGCGCGCTCGGCACGATCCGGGCGCCGAGCGCAGCCAGCGCGTAGGCAAGGCCGCCCGCCGCGCCGGTGCCCGGAATGTCCGACAACCGGCTCGACCGCAGCAGCGACGGCATGCTCGCCACGTCGTCAGCCTCGCGCGCGATCGCGGACCACCGGTCCTCCTGCGCCTGCGCGGCTCGACCGATCGCCTCGTCGACCTCGCGGCCATCGCGCAGCGCGGCGCTCATGCCATGAAAGCCCAGCAGCGGACGCTGCGACGACACCGCGACCACCAGGTCCAGGGGCGCGACGCCGCCGCGCATCTGGAGCAGACCGCCCAGCCACAGGTCGGTCGCGTCCCCCGCCGGGGGCTCGTCCCCCACCGGCACCACCACGGTCCGCGCGGGCGCGACGCCCGAGTGCTCGGCCGCAAGTCCCAGCAGCGCCGTCGCGAGTGCATGCGGCTCCCACCGGAGCGCTCCGCCGGCCGGTGCGAGCACGAGCGCCCTCTCGGTGTCAGCGGCGACCGCTCCGCCCACTGCGAGGCGTGGGCCCTCGACGGCGTCGGCACTGCGCGCTCCCCCGTCGCCGATGGCGAAGCACTGGGGCGACGCCGAGGGCGACGCCTCCCGCCAGGCCGCGGCAACCGCGTCGGCGCTCTGGCGTGCGGTCAGCGCGACGGGTCCGTCGCTCGGCCACGACTCGGTCAGCACCACGATCTGCATGGCTCCAGTGTGCCGTGGCGAGCGTGAGAGAATGCACGAATGACCACGACGTTCACAGAACCGTCCGAGTCGCCGGCGCTGCTGCTCCTCGGGAACCGGCGCGACCCGCTGTCAGAACGCGGCGTCGACTGTCCCGGCGACCTCCCGGCGGCCTCCGACCCCGGCCTGGTCGACCGTGCGCGGCGCGCGAAGGAGGCCCTGGGCGACCGGGTGTTCATCCTGGGCCACCACTATCAGCGCGACGAGGTCATCCAGTTCGCGGACGTCACGGGCGACTCGTTCAAGCTCGCGCGCGACGCGGCCGCCCGCCCGGAGGCAGAGTTCATCGTGTTCTGCGGCGTGCACTTCATGGCCGAGAGCGCGGACATCCTCACCGGCGACCAGCAGACCGTGGTGCTGCCCGACATGGCCGCGGGCTGCTCGATGGCCGACATGGCGGGCATCAACCAGGTCGAGGACGCGTGGGATCAGCTCGCGGAGGCCGGCCTCGCGGACCGCACCATTCCCGTCACCTACATGAACTCCACCGCCGCCATCAAGGCTTTCTGCGGCCGCACCAACGGCGTGGTGTGCACGTCCTCAAACGCTGAGGTCGCGATGCGCTGGGCATTCGACCAGGTGGGCGGCGTGGACGGCGACGGCAAGGTGATGTTCCTGCCCGATCAGCACCTGGGCCGCAACACCGCGGTGCTGCAGTTGGGCCTCGAGCTCGAGGACTGCGTGGTCTTCGACCCGCGCAAGCCTTTGGGCGGCAACACCGCGGAAGAGCTTGAGCGCGCGCGGGTGATCCTCTGGAAGGGCCATTGCTCCGTGCACGGCCGGTTCCGCAAGGAGAACGTCGACGCCGCGCGCGAGCGGGTGCCCGGCATCAACGTGCTGGTCCACCCCGAGTGCACACACGAGGTCGTCACCGGCGCGGACTACGTGGGCTCGACCGAGTTCATCATCAAGACTCTCGACGCGGCCGAGCCCGGATCATCGTGGGTGATCGGCACCGAACTGAACCTCGTGCGGAGACTCGCTGACGCCCACCCGGACAAGGACATCCACTTCCTTGAAGACACGGTGTGCTTCTGCTCCACCATGAACCGCATCGACCTTCCCCACCTGGTGTGGGCTCTCGAGTCTCTCGCCGCTGGCGAGGTCGTGAACCGTATCGACGTCGACGACCAGACGCAGGGGGAGGCCAAGATTGCTCTGGACCGCATGCTCGCCCTCCCGGCCAAAGACTCGGCCAAGGACTGACGCCGCCTCACAGACGACACCACCGCACACTGCGACGCCAGCAGATCGCAAAAGCTAAGGACATCATGAAGAAGAAGACCTCTGACCACGACGACGTGCCCGAGTCGACCATCGACGTCCCCTCGGAGGACATCGCCCCCGCCGGAAAGGGCCGGCCCACGCCCAAGCGCAAGGATCGCGAGGCCGCCAACAACCGTGGCGTCCTCGCGGACTCCAAGTCCGACGCGAAGGAGCGCAAGGCGAAGGCTCGCGAGCAGCGCGAGTTCGAGTACAGGGCCATGAAGGAGGGCGACGAGCGCAACATGCCCGTGGAGCACCGCGGTCCTGAGCGACGGTTCCTGCGCGACTTCGTTGACGCCCGCACGGGCATCGGCGAGTTCCTGCTGCCGATGGCCATCGTGTTCGTGGTGCTGTCGCTGTTCCTGAGCCAGACCGGCATCATCGGCTTCGCGCTGATCGTCCTGTTCTACGTGATCGTGCTCGCGGCCGCCGTCGAGACCTTCATCACCATCAAGCGCATCAAGAAGTACTTCGGCGCCAAGTTCGGCGAGGGCCGCCTCCCCCGCGGATGGACGTTCTACGTGATCTCCCGCGCGCTCAACATGCGTCGCTTCCGCGTGCCGCGTCCCAAGGTCAAGCGGGGCGAATACCCAGTCTGACCGACCGGTAAGCGAATGGCCCACGACCGTTCTAGGGTGGGGGCATGATCAACTATCGCTATCTGGGCAACTCCGGCCTCAAGATCACGGAGCTCACGTACGGCAACTGGCTGACCCACGCGTCGCAGGTCGAGAACGAGCAGGCTGCGGCCTGCGTGAAGGCCGCGCTCGACGTCGGCATCACCTCTTTCGACACCGCTGACGTCTACGCCAACACGGCGGCCGAGACGGTGCTGGGTGACATCCTGAAGGGCGAAAGGCGCCAGAGCCTCGAGATCTTCACCAAGGTCTACTGGCCCACCGGCCCCGGCGGCGCCAACGACACGGGACTGTCGCGCAAGCACATTATGGAGTCGATCAACGGCTCTCTCGAGCGCCTGCAGACCGATTACGTCGACGTCTACCAGGCACATCGCTACGACTACGAGACCCCGCTCGAGGAGACCATGACCGCCTTCGGCGATGTGGTGCGCCAGGGCAAGGCCCACTACATCGGTGTCTCCGAGTGGACCGCCGAGCAGATCCGCGAGGGCGCGCGGCTCGCCAAAGAGCTGAACTTCCAGCTCATCTCGAGCCAGCCGCAGTACTCCATGCTGTGGCGCGTGATCGAGGACGAGGTGGTTCCTGCCTCGAAGGAGTCCGGCGTCTCCCAGATCGTGTGGTCTCCTGTCGCCCAGGGCGTGCTCACCGGCAAGTACAAGCCGGGTCAGGCACCCCCCGAGGGCTCGCGCGCGACGGACGAGAAGGGCGGCGCGAACATGATCAAGCGGTTCATGAACGACGACGTCCTGAACCGGGTCCAGAAGCTACAGCCGATCGCGGACGAGCTGGGACTCACCATGGCGCAGCTGTCGATCGCGTGGGTGCTGCAGAACGACAACGTGGCTGCGGCCATCATCGGTGCCTCGCGCCCCGAGCAGGTGACCGAAAACGCCAAGGCCTCGGGTGTCGAGATTCCTGCGGCGCTGATGGAGCGCATCGACGAGGCGCTGGGCGACATCGTGGAACGCGACCCCAAGAAGACCGTCGAGACCAACCCCCAGGGTCGGGTCGTCTGACCCTCTCCCCGTGCGACGCGGCGGCCCCGGAACCGATGACGGCTCCGGGGCCGCGGTGCGTCGACAGCGCCGGCCGTAGCCAGGACGAAACATGCGCGTGTCACACTTCCGCCATGCTGCTCACTGACGCCCTCAGCATCGTCGTCGATCCGACCGACCCCGCCAGCGAACGTCCCGGCAATCTCGCCTTCGCGGGTGGCCGCGTGGCCGCGGACGGGGTGAGTGCGGACGGTTCAGCGACGTTGGACGCGTCAGGCTGCGTCGTCACCCCCGGCCTCGTCAATGCTCATCACCACCTGCTGCAGAGCGCGTTCCGCACCCTGCCCGGCACCCGCGGCGTGCCGATGCGCGAGTGGCTGCCCGCGATGGCCTCCGCGTACGCCCGGGTACGCGTGGACGCGTCGCTGGCATCCGCATCGGCCTCCGTCGGGATCGCCGAGTCGCTGCTGAACGGCGTCACCACCGTGGCCGACCATCACCTCACGTGGCCCTCTGACGGGTCAATTCAGTCGCACGTCGAGATCGCTCGTGCCACGGCCGATGCGGCCGGCACCTTGGGCGCCAGGCTCGCCTTCGTCCGCGGCTCGGCTCGCGACGACCCGGAGCAGGCCGCCTCAAGCGCCGAGGCGATCGTCGCTGCGCTGCTGCCCCAGCACATGGCCGGCGTGCGCCCTGACGGCATGCTCCAGGTGGCCGTCGGTCCCGCAGGAGTGCACTCCGACCCCGAGGCCACGTTCCGCCTCCTGGGCGAGGTGGCCGCCGCGCACGGCTTGCGCCGTCGCACCCAAGCAAATGAGCAGGTCGACACCGAGATCGCCCTCGCGAGATACGGCCGGCGGCCGCTCGATCTGCTCGACGAGTGGGGCTGGCTCTCCTCCGACGTCACGATCGCGCACCTGTGCGATGTCACCGAGTCTGAGATCGGTCGGCTCGCGGCCGCCGGCGTGAGCGCGACCCACGCCCCCGGGTGCGACGTCCCGATGGGATGGGGCGTGGCTCCCGTGCGGGCGCTGAGAGAGGCGGGGCTGACCGTCGGCCTCGGCACGTCTGGCGGCGGCTCCAACGACGCAGGTCACCTGCTCGCCGATGCCCGGCTTGCGCTGCAGGTGTCCGCGCTGGTCGGGCCGCAGCTGGCGGCACGCGATGTGATGGCGATGGCGACGGCCGGATCGGCGCGCGGGCTCGGGCGGGTCGAGCTCGGGCGCCTCACCGTGGGAGCGGCCGCGGACGCATGCGTGTGGGATGTCACCGGAGTCGCGGATGCCGGCGTCGCGGATCCGGTCGCCGGGCTGCTGTGGGCCTCGCCTGGCCGCCGTCCACGACACGTGATCGTCGGCGGGCAGCTGGTGGTGCGCGACTACGCCCTGGTACATGGCGAGGAGCGCGAGCTCGTCGCCGCCCTCGCGGAGCGAATCACAGATCGAGGGTGAGGCGGGGGCACGCCGCGCGTGACACACAGACGTACATCACATCGCCACGCTCGCGCTCCGCAGGAGTGAGGATCGAGTCGCGGTGGTCGACCTCCCCCGCCAGCACGGGGGTCTCGCACGTGCCGCACGTGCCCTCGGTGCAGCTCGACAGCACCAGCACGCCCTGCTCCTCCACGGCAGCGAGGATGGACTTGTCCGGCGGAACCTCCAACGTGATCCCGGACATCGCCAGCTCGACCTCGAAGGTGTCGTGGCGCACCGGCTCTTCCAGCTCGACCGGAGTGAAGTGCTCGAGCCGCACGGGCAATCCATGTGCCGCCGCCGCCGTCTCGACTGCCTCGAGGTACCGCGTAGGCCCGCACGCGTAGACGACCGTGCCTGGGGACGCCTCCGCGAGCGCGCCCTCGAGATCGAGCCGCGTCCCTTCGTCCGAGACGTGTAGGGCGCATCGGTCACCGTGGGCGGCGGAGAGCTCGTCCGCTAGCGCCATGGCCGCGCGGCGCGAACCCGAGTAGTGGAGCCGATAGTCCAGCCCGCTGCGGGCGGCCGCGGCCGCCATCGACGCCAGCGGCGTGACACCGATCCCGGCCGCCAGCAGCAGCACGGGGCCGCCCTCCGGCGCAAACGCGAAGTGGTTGCGCGGTCCCACCACCTGGAGCGACTGTCCCTCGCGCGCGAAGTCCGCAAGCCATCTCGAGCCTCCGCGGCCATCCTCTTCTCGCAGCACGGCGATGCGCCACGAACCTGCGTCATCGGCTCCACACAGGGAATACTGGCGCACCATGCCCTCTGGCATGATCACGTCGATGTGGGATCCAGGCGTCCATGGGGGCAGCGCAGCGCCGTCGGATCGCTCAAGATCGAGCACGACGACGTCCCCGCTGGTGGCGCGCGCGGCGACGGTCATGTTGATGGCATCGGTGGGCTGGGTCACGGGTCCTCCTGGACGAGTGTTGTGGCGTCAGTCGCCGCGGGCTGCTCCTTGACGACGATGGCGTGGAAGCCGCGCTCATCGACGGCCCGCCAGCGATGCGGGACGTCGGAGCCGTAGTAGACGGAGTCACCCTCGTCGAGGACGGTTGACTCCCCATCGATCTCGATCTCGACTCGTCCCGAGATCACGTGCAGGAACTCGTGCTCTGCGTGGGAGAAGGGCTCCCCGAACTCTTGGCTGAAGCCGGTGAGCGACAGCGGGCGAAACCGTGCCCCCGCGTGGGTCACCAGCAGACGTGCGGCCTCATCGCCGTAGGTGCCGCGCGGCGCCGCGGAGGTGGGGACCACGTTCGAGCGGGTCGGGGCGCTGGGCGGGGTGAGCAGTTCGATCTGCGAGGTGCCGACTGCGTGCGCGATGCGTCCCAACGAGCCGATGCTGGGCATCGCCTGACCCCGCTCGATCTGCGACAGGAACGAGTGAGACAGCCCCGCCACCTCGGCGAGCTGGACGAGGGTCATGCCCCTCATGCGGCGCAGAGAGCGCAGCCGCTGACCCAGCTCTCGCGCTTGCTCGCGCTGTCCAGGTGCTTCCGCCTGGGATGCCACGGCGCCCTGCCCTTCCTCGAGGTGTGATCCGACTCGTGACCGAAGAATTAACGGGAAGAAACCACCGCGTCACGCGACCGAAATGAACGATCCCTAGTCTCATCAGTGTTGATGTGATCAACATTATGCCAATCGTCAAGGAGTGCTCGATGCCACTAACCGGGGAGCGTCCCACGCTGATTCGCGGCGCTCACCTGGCGGACGGGCGGGTGGTCGACGTGTCGATCGCGGGGGGGATCGTGACGTCCGTCGTCCCGGTAGGCACCGCGCCGATCCCGACTGACTCTCGCAGCGTGCTCGACCTGGATGGGCACCTGCTGCTCCCTGCCACGGCCGACCCGCATGCACACTTGGACAAGGCACAGTCGTGGAATGCGATCAGGCCACCGATGGGCGACCTGCGCGCGGCGATCGTCAGCTGGCGCGCGTATGCGGATCGCATGACCACTGACGACATCGTCGCCCGCGCTCACGGCCAGGCGTTGCGCAATCTCAGCCAGGGCTCGACCGCGATTCGCACTCACGTGGACGTGCTCCGGGGCGCGCAGCCCCTTCGTGGAATTCATGCCCTGGTCGAGGTGCGCGACATGCTCCGTGGCCTCATGGACATCGAGATCATCGCGCTGGCATCGGACGACATCCCCACGGCGGTGATCGAATCGGCGCTCGATGCAGGCGCGGACGGCGTCGGCGGTGCCGCTCACCTGGCACCGGAACCGCTGGCTGAGCTCGATCGGTTCATCGGCATCGCGGACAGACACGACTGCGTCCTCGACATGCACACCGACGAGTCGCTCGATGAGGCCGTCACCTTGGGAGCCCTTGCGGAGCGCACCCGGGGCTGGAGCCGCAACGTCTCGGCCGGCCACTGCGTGCGGCTCGGGACTCTCGAGCCGGCGCGCCGCGACACGCTGATCGCGGCGGTGGTGGCATCCCGCATCGGCATCATCGCCAATCCGATCACCAACCTCTACCTGCAGGGTTGGGACCACGAGGTCGCGACCCCACGGGGACTGACCGCCGCGCGCCAGTTGATAGACGCCGGTGCCCGCTTCGCGGCCGGCGCGGACAACGTGCGTGACCCGTTCAACCCGTTGGGCCGCGCGGATGCGCTCGAGACCGCGATGCTGCTCGTGGTTGCGGGCCACCTCGACATTGAGGAGGCGTTCACCGCGGTCTCAAGCGGCGCGCGTGAGGTGATGGCGCTGCCCACCGCGGGCCCCACGCCGGGTGCGGTCGCTGACCTGCTTGCCATCAAGGCCGACAGCCTGATCGAGGCAGTCGCGGAGGCCCCCGCCCACCGCACCGTGATCCATCGTGGCGCGGTTGTCTCACGTTCGACGACGAGCGTCACCTATCCATCGCTGACCCCTGCCCCGGAGGCTGCCCGATGAGTACCGCCATCACCACGGAGCGCGCCTCGCTCCTGTCCTTCAGCGACGTCGCCATGGCGTTCCCCGACGGCACCGTCGCTCTGCATTCGGTCGACTTGACCGTCCGCCGCGGGGAGTTCGTCTCCGTCGTCGGACCTTCGGGTTGCGGCAAGTCCACGCTGCTGCGCATCGCCTCGGGCCTCGAGCATGCGACCGAGGGGGCCGTGAAGCTTGCGACCGACCGCATCGGCTACGTGTTCCAGGACCCCACACTGCTGCCGTGGCGCACCACGCGGCGCAACGTCGAGCTGCTGGCGGAGTTGCACGGCGAGAGCCGCGTCCGTCGCGCCGAGTCCGCCCAAGAGGCGATCGATCTCGTGGGGCTCAGTGGCTTCGAGGAGCACCTGCCGCGACAGCTGTCGGGAGGCATGCGCATGCGTGCTTCGCTGGCGCGCTCCCTCACGCTCAATCCCGAGGTGTTCCTGTTCGACGAGCCGTTCGGCGCGCTCGACGAGATCACGCGCCAGCGCCTCAACGACGAGCTCATCCGGCTGTTCCACGAGAAGCAGTTCGCCGGACTGTTCATCACCCACTCCGTCGCGGAGGCCGTGTACTTGTCGACCCGGGTGGTCGTGATGTCGGGGCGGCCCGGCACCCTCGTCGGCGAGTACGACGTGCCGTTCGACGTCCCCCGGGACCCCGAGATCCGCTTCAGCGCGGAGTTCGCCGAGCTCGTCGGCACCATCTCTCACGCACTCAGGGAGGCCCACTGATGGCCACTGCAGACACCGCGCCCGCTCCTGCCAGACGTCGACGCGACGTGTCGGGGGCGCGACAGTGGGGACCGCCGTTGGGTCTCGCAGCGCTACTTGTCGCGGCCGCCTACATCGGCAACGCCGCTCTGGGCCAGCGCAGTTTCTTGCTGCCGCGGCCTCACGAGGTGGTGATGAAGCTGTGGGACCCGACCTCGGCCCCCGAGATCTGGACGGCGCTGTGGCGCACCACCGTGGTCTCGCTCACCGGGCTGGCCATCGCCATCGCCATCGGCGTGACCTGGGCGATCATGATGAATCAGGCACGGTGGGCCGAGCGCGCGCTGTTCCCCTATGCGGTGATGCTGCAGGCGATCCCCATCCTCGCGATCACGCCGCTGATCGGCTTCTGGTTCGGCTATGACTTCACGGCCCGCGTCGTGGTGTGCGTGATCATCGCCTTGTTCCCCATGGTGTCGAACACCCTGTTCGGGCTGCAGTCGGTCGACAAGTCGATGCGCGAGCTGTTCATGCTGCAGGGGCCGTCCCGCTCCACCGTGCTCGCCAAGCTGTCGATGCCCGCCGCCATGCCCGCCATCTTCGCCGGGATGCGCATCTCGGCCGGGCTGGCCGTGGTCGGCGCCATCGTCGGCGAGTTCTTCTTCCAGCGCGGCACTCCGGGCCTCGGCTCGCTCATCAACAAGTACAGCGCGCGCCTGTTGTCGGAGGAGCTCTTCGCCTCCGTTCTGGTCGCCTCGCTCCTGGGCGTCGCGATCTTCCTCATCTTCGGCTGGCTCGGCAAGAGAGCCGTCGGAAAGTGGTACGACTTCGGCTGATCCGCCGGCGTCGCATCCACCTGTTCCCACCCCACCCAGAAGGAGCTCAGCATGCGAGTCCACCCTAGAAGCGGCATCGTCCTCGCAGGCGTCGCCGCGACCGCCCTCACGCTCGCCGCGTGTGCCTCAGGCGCCGAGGCCGAGCCGGAGGACACCACCGGGACGCCCGCACCCACCGGCACCGCGTCGGCCACTGCGGACGGCTCGGTCGACCTGGCGGCCATCTGCCCTGCCGACATCCGCATCCAGACTGACTGGAACCCGGAGATGGAGCACGGCCACCTCTACGCGATGCTCGGCGACGAGTACGAGGTCGATGCCAACAACAAGTCGGTCACGGGCCCGCTCATGGCCTCTGGCGAGGACACCGGGGTTGACGTGACGGTGCTCTCCGGTGGCCCGGCGGTCGGCTTCGCGCAGCCAAATGCCCAGCTGTACTCGGACGAGTCCATCTTCATGGCGTACGTCGGTACGGACGAGGCGATCGCGCACTCAGTCGACCTGCCCACCGTGTCGGTGTTCCAGCCGCTCGAGAAGGACCCGCAGATGATCATGTGGGATCCCGAGACGTACCCCGACGTGCAGGGCATCGCCGATCTGGGCGACGAAGGCGTGACGGTCCGCGTGTTCCCGGGCGGCGTCTACATCGACTACTTCGTCGGCACGGGAGTGCTGGACGAGGGCCAGGTCGACACCACCTACGACGGCACCCCCGCGGTCTTCGTCTCGGAGGACGGCGCCATTGCGCAGCAGGGATTCGCCTCGGCCGAGCCGTTCATCTACGAGAACGAGGTCGCGGACTGGGGCAAGCCCATCGGGTATCAGCTCATCAACGACGCGGGCTACCCCAAGTACGCGGCGTCCATGTCGGTGCGTCCCGACGATGTCACCGAGTACGCCGACTGCCTCGCTCAGCTGGTGCCGATCATGCAGCAAGCCGAGGTGGACTACTACGACGGCACCCTGAAGGAGTCGGTGAAGTCGCTCGTGCTCGAGCTGGTCGAGGCCTTCGACACCGGCTGGGTGTACTCGGCCGACGTCGCCGACTACTCGTTCGACACCATGCTTGCTGACGGCATCGCCTCTGACGGACCCGATGGCATCCTCGGCACGTTCGACGCGGACCGCGTGGCGGAGCTCTTCGAGATCGTCGAACCGATCTATGCGGAGCAGGGCATCGAGGTCGCCGAGGGTCTGACGCCCGAGGACCTGTACACGAATGAGTTCATCGACGAGTCGATCTCGCTCGGCTCCTGACCTCCTCCCCTCAACCCACGGAGCACACATGACCGCCCCTCCGGTGACGACCGCGACCACCAGCACGGCGCGTCGCGTCATCGTCACCGGAGGGGCGCGTGGGATCGGCGCCACCATCGCCGCTCGCCTCGCGCGTGACGGCGCGGAGGTCGCGATCCTGGATCGCCTGCCCGCACAAGAGTCAGCTCGCTCCTGCGGGGGCCGCGCGTACACGGTGGACCTGGCGGACCCTGCGGACACCACGCGCGCCATGGCTGAGGCGATCGAGGGCCTCGGCGGGCTGGACGTGCTCGTGAACTCCGCCGGCATCTTCGCTCTAGCCCCCCTGCTCGAGATCGAGGTCGAGGCATGGGACTCGATGCAGCACATCAACGCCCGCGCCACCCTGGTCACGATGCAGAGCGCCGCGCGCCGGATGATCGATGGCGACGGCGGCGTGATCATCAACCTCGCATCCATGGCCGCGAAGTCGGGCGGCGCCAACGAGGCTCACTACGCGGCGTCCAAGGCCGCGGTCGTCGCGCTCACCCGGGCGGCCGCGCTCGAGTGGGGCACGCACGGCATCCGGGTCAACGCCATCTGCCCGGGCTACGTGCTCACCGAGATGGGTGCCGGCACGCGGACCGACGAGCAAGTAGCCGCCTGGGCGTCGCGATCGCCGCTCGGTCGGCTCGGCACCCCCGAGGACGTCGCGGAGCTGGCCTCGTACCTGGCGAGCGACGGCGCGAGCTACATCACCGGTCAGGCATTGAATCTCACGGGCGGCATGGTCATGCACTGATTGCCCGCCCGCCCCCCATCCCCAAATCCCAAGGAGTCTCGCCCTTATGAACGACCTCGCCGCAGTCGACCAGACCCGCATCGACGCGCTCGTTGCGGACCTCGTCGAAGCCATCGGCGCGGACGCCGTCTCGACCGAGGCCGCAGCCCTCGCGCGTGCCTCCATCGACGGCTCGCACCTCTCCCCCGTCATCACAGAGCTGCTTCCTCTCGGGCGTGCTCAGGTCGTCGCCACCCCCACGTCCGCCGCGCACATCGCCGCGGCAGTGGGCGCCGCCGTGCGCCATGGCGTACCCATCACTCCTCGCGGCAAGGGCACGGGCAATTACGGTCAGGGCATTCCGATGGCTGGTGGGCTCGTCCTCGACACCACGCGTGCGCGACGCGTCTTGGAGGTCGGGGACGACTTCATCGAGGCCGAGTCGGGCGCCGTGATGTGGATGCTCGAGCAGACCGCGAACCGCGCCGGCCGTCAGCTGTGGATGTACCCCTCGACCGCGCAGACCACGGTGGGCGGCTTCGTCTCGGGCGGCTCTGGCGGCACGGGGTCGATCGCCAACGGCCTGCTGCACCAGGGCTTCGTCAAGGCCGTCGAGGTCATCCGCGCGGTGCCAGACGCGGCGCCCGAGTGGATGGAAGGCGAGGAGGCGATCCCATACCTGCACGCGTACGGCACCACGGGCATCCTCTCCAAGGTCCGCATCGCCACCGAGCCGTTGCAGCCGTGGCGGGCCTTTCTCGCGAGCTTCGACACTTTCGAGCAGGTGGTCTCGCTCATGCGGCCATTCGCCGCCCTCGAGCCCACGCCTCGGCTGGTGTCGGGCGATCGCGCGCGCATCGCCGAGGCCTTGCCAAGCGATCTCGGCATCCCCGCCGGCCGGGCCTCGCTGAGAGCGATCCTGGACGAGGGCTCTCTCGCGGAGGCCACCCGGCTTGTCGAAGCGGCCGGCGGGCGCGTCGATGACGTGCGCGAGGGCGCACAGCACACTGTGAAGCTGTCGATGAGCTCCTACAACCACCCCATCGAGTGGCTGCAGAAGTCGGCGCCCGGCGAGTACTTCCACCTCGAGGTTCTGGGCGACGCGCTGGTCGACGACCTGGCCGCCGTCGAGTCGGTCTACCCGGAGGCGATGCTGCACATCGAGGCGCAGAGGGGCCGTCCCATCGGCATGCTCGCCGCCAGGTACACGTCCGCTCAGGACGTGCTGGCCGGCTTCGAGCGGCTGGCCGCACTCGGGGTCCAGACCCACAACCCACACCAATGGGCGGTCGACTTCGAGCCCGACCGCGCTGCGGCTCTCGCGGCAGTGACCGACCCACGCGGGCTGCTCAACCCCGGCAAGCTTGGCGCGCAGGCATCGGCCTACACCGGGACGCAGATGTGAGTGCATCGACGCGCGAGCTCGCGGAACTCAGCGGCCCCGCGCTCGACACGATGCTCACGCCGGACTCGATCGTCGTGCTGCCCGTGGGTTCGGTCGAGCATCATGGCGCGCACCTGCCGCTGGCGACGGACCTGATCATGGCCGACGAGATGTCCGTGCGTGCAGTCGACGCGGCGGCCGACAGCGGGCTCGACGTGTGGCGCCTGCCCCCGCTGGCCTATACCAAGTCGGACGAGCACGACTGGGCGCCCGGGACGTTCTGGATTGGCGCGGACGACCTGCTGGCGACGTTGCGCGGCATCGGACGATCCCTGGCCCGCACGCCGGCTCGCACGCTCGTGTTCTTGAACGGACACGGGGGGAACGTCGCGCCGCTGGCGATCGCGCTGCGCGAGCTGCGACGCCTGCATGGACTGCGCACCTTCGCGCTGTCGGTCGCCGTGCCGAGCGCCCCCGAGGAGTCTGGACTCGGTATCCATGGCGGCTGGGGCGAGACCTCGCTGATGATGCACCTGCGGCCCGACCTGGTGGCCCCGGAGCACTTCGCCCGCGCGATCCCGGAGGGGCTGTCCGACTATCGCCGCATCGGCTTCGCCGGAGCGTCCGTCCAGTTCGGGTGGCTCAGCGACGACTTCGGCTGCGGCGGCGTGCTCGGCGATCCGACTCGGGCCGATGCGGCCACCGGCGAGCGCCTCGCCGCGGACTTCGTGCGACTCGCGGTCGAGTCGTTCGAGGAGATCTCGCGCTTCGACCCCGCCGGGGGCGGTGCCTGATGGCGCGCGAGGACCCGGAGTCGCGCGGGTATCCGGGCGATCCCATGGACCTTTCGCTCGAGTGGCTCCCGGGCGGCGTGAACCAGTGCCTGATGACCCTGTCGACCCTTGACGCCGCTGGCGCTCCTGACTCGCGCACCATGCTGCTGTCGGAGGTCACCCGCGATGGCTTCTTCTTCCACACGGATGCGCTCTCGAACAAGTGCGCACAGATCGCGGCCGATGCGCGGGTCACCCTGACAATTCTGCTCGCGGAGCAGGGGCGACAGCTCGTGGTCCAAGGCACCGCCGAACCCGCTGATGCCCGCGAGGTCGCGCAGGCCTATCGCGATCGCGGCCCATACTTGCAGCAGCTGGCGTGGATGAACACGGACGAGTTCGCCGCTCTCGACGACGCGTCGCGGGTCACGCAATGGGCACAGCTGGCCACCGACCACACGGCGGGATTCACTCCGCCGGCGACGTGGACGGGATACGTCGTCCGACCGCGTCGCCTGCGGTTCTGGGAGGGGGCGGTGGACACCGCCTCCCGGCGGGTCGAGTACGTCGCGACGGACGGCAGCTGGGAGACGAGCTTTCGTGCCGGCTGACGCGAGCTCCTCGCCTCCGCCCGCTCCCGCGCTTGGCGCGGCGGGCTGCCCCAAGCAGATGGAGTACGGCCCGTGCGGCGGAGTGGAGTTCTCCGGACGGTGCGAGGTCGCCGATCACGCGTGCTCCTTCCTCTCGCTCGCCCCGGTGCGATGGCGCGACACCGCCGCCCGCTCCCCCGCCACGGCTATGGAGGCAGATCCCACAGGGCCGGTCGTGGGGGGGGGGGGGGGGGGGGGGGGGGGGGGGGGGGGGGGGGGGGGGGGGGGGGGGGGGGGGGGGGGGGGGGGGGGGGGGGGGGGGGGGGGGGGGGGGGNGCCACGTGGCGCCACGCTCATGCGGGAACGGCTAGCCGCCGGCCGCGTGGTGATCGCAGACTTCCCTGCGCGCGCCCTGGATGCCGAGTCCCTGGCCGCGTGCGCTCGGACCCTGGCCGGATCGGTCGACGCAGTGCTCGCCGGCGACTCCGGCACGGCACGCGTGCAGCTTCCCCCCGCCTATCGCGCCCACCTGCTGCGCGCGGCCGGCATCGCCCCGTGGATGGGGGTGAACGCACGGGACCGGAACCGCGTGGCCCTCGAGGGCGAGGCGGCGGCGCTCGCTCACGCGGATACTGCCGGAGTGCACTGCGTGACGGGCGACCACACCGGGATAGGTTCGCGTCCGGACGCCGCGCCGGTGTTCGATCTGGACTCGACGCGGCTCGCGGCGCTGATGGCCGCGCATGGCCATCTGGTCTCGGTCGCAGAGGCGCCGCTGTCCCCGCCCGTGGAGGCCCGGCCAGGACGACTGCTCGAGAAGCAGCGCGCCGGAGCCGAGGTGTGCTTCGTCAACCACGCGGGCGGACCCAAGCCGGTGCGCGCCTTCGTCGAGCTCGCACAGGATGTGGGCGTGACCGTGGGGTTCATCCCGTGCGTGCCCGTCATCGTGGATCGCGACAGCGCGGATCTGATTCGAGGCTTCACATCGCTGGCACTTCCCGACGGGTACCTCGACGGCATTCTGCGTGCCCATGACGTCCGTGCTGGGGGAATCGCGGCGGCGTCACGGCTGGCACTGGAGTTCCTCGAAATCCCCGGAGTGGTCGGGGTTGACCTGTCGGGAGGTCCGGGGGCCGGCCGCGAGCTCGAGTTCGCGGAGGCTGAGGCGGAGATCGGCGCCGCGGTGACGGCATTTTAGGCTCGCGGGTGCCGTCGCCGCTGGCCGTCGCGCGCCAGAGCCCCGTAGCGTAGGGCTCATGGGTCTCACCTGGCGCGAAGTCGTCCACTCCATCCGGGACCTCGACGTATCCCTCGACGACGTCGTGCTCGCCGGCAGTGTGCCGCTGCTCGCTCATGGCGTGCTCACCCAGGTCGGCGACATCGATCTCGTGGCGCGAGGCAGTGCCTGGGAGGCGCTCGCGGGGCGAGGAGACGTGACCGCCGGCGAGATGGGCGATCGCTACGTCGACCTGGCCGGCAAGGTCCAGGTCTTCTCCGGCTGGCGGGGGGAACCGGCCGATGCGATCGTGGCGCGCAGCGCTCGCGTCGACGGCATCCGGGTGGCCTCGCTGACCGACGTCGTCGCCTACAAGCGCAGGCTCGGGCGCCACAAGGACGAGGAGCACCTCGCAGCCCTGAAGCGTTGGGCTGACGAGATGACCGACCCCGCCGTCACCGCGCGCCGCCCCACCACGGTGCTGGCCGACCGTGCTGCGGCAGGGGAACGCCTGGCGCCGGTGCTGTCTGCGCTCGCGCCCGCACGGCCCGCAGTGCTCGCCCTCCCGCGTGGAGGTGTCCCGGTGGCGGCGCCCATCGCTCGCGCCCTGGGCGCTTCGCTCGACGTGCTCGTCGTGCGCAAGCTCGGCCTGCCATCGAACCCCGACTACGCGTTCGGGGCGATCGGCGAGGGCGGCGATCCCCTCGTCGACGAGAGGATCGTCGCCGCCGCAGACCTGCTCGAGAGCGAGGTTGCCGCCGTGGTGGCCGCCGAGCGCAGAGAGCTCGCGCGACGCGTCGCGCTGTATCGCGGCGACGGCCCGGCGCTGTCCCTGTACGGCAGGACCGCGATCGTGGTGGACGATGGCGCCGCGACCGGCTCAACAGCTCAGGCCGCGATCGCAGTGGCGCGGGCGTTGGGTGCCGCAGACGTGATCGTCGCCGTCGGGACGGCCCCGCCCGACGTGCTGGCCATGCTCGGCCGCCACGCGGATCGCGCCGTCGCGGCGATGACGCCAGAGCCTTTCCTGTCGGTCGGCCAGTGGTATCGCGACTTCACCCCGATCGACGACGGCGACGTGCTGACGATCCTGCGCGACGCTTCCTGACGCGGCCATCCGGGCCGCGGCGGCCCTCATCAGCGGGACAGTGCGGCATTGAGCCGCGCCACCCACCTCGGTCCCTGATAGACGAACCCGGTATACGTCTGCAGCAGTGTCGCTCCCGCATCGAGCAGTGCGCGAGCATCGGCCTCCGATTCGATGCCGCCCACCCCGATGATCGCGAGCGAATCGCCGGCTCGCGCCCTGAGGCGGGACACCACCTCGACCGCGCGTGCGCGGACCGGGGGCCCCGACAGGCCCCCAGGGCCGCGATCATGCGCGATCGTCGTGTTGGTGGCGACGATGCCGTCCAAGCCCAGCTCGATGGCGAGGTCGGCGACCGCGTCCACGTCCGCATCGGCCAAGTCCGGTGCGATCTTGACGAGCAGCGGGACGCGACGCGCGACGGCCGCGTCCGCCGCTGCCCGCACATGGGTGAGGATAGGCCGCAGCGCCTCGGTGCTCTGAAGGTCGCGCAGCCCGGGAGTGTTCGGCGAGCTGACGTTGACCACCAGGTAGTCGGCGTACGGGGACAGCAGCCGCGCCGAGTACGCGTAGTCCGTAGCGGCGTGCTCCGCCGGCGTCACCTTGGTTTTGCCGATGTTGACGCCGAGCACCACCTTGCGCCCGGCGCGAGTCGACCGAAGCCGCGCAAGCCTGCGCGCGACCGCATCGGCACCATCGTTGTTGAAGCCCATCTGATTGCGCAGCGCTCTCACGTCCCGCTCACGCCACGACCGCGGCCGCTCGTTGCCTGGCTGTGGCCTGGCCGTCACGGTGCCGATCTCGACGAAGGCGAAGCCTGCCGCCGACAGCCCGGTCACGGCCTGGGCGTTCTTGTCCATGCCCGCCGCGAGTCCGAGGTGGCCCGGCACGTCCATTCCCATGGCCCGCACCGATCCGGACGGGCGCGGGGTCAAGTGCAGCGCGCGGGCCGCACGGAAGGCCCATGCCCCGCGACGGAAGGCTGCGACCCCGAGAGTGTGCGCGCGCTCTGCGTCCACGCGTGCGAGCAAGTGATCGTAGAACAGGCGGTACACGGCACCAACGTAGCGCGAGATAGGGTCGAGCCATGACTTCTCTGAACGCCACAAGCGACTCTGTCAGCACCATTGATGCCGATGCCCTGATCGTGGGCTACGACGGCGACGTCACGGCCCACCCCCAGCTAACGGACGAGGTGCGCGCCGCCATCGCCGAGTCTGCGGCGGCGCTTGAGCCCTCGTCGAAGGCCGGGTCCACCGTGGTGCTCCCCGGCACCGGCGTGAGCGCCACCCGGATCGTCGTGGTGGGCCTCGGCGACGGCTCCGAGGGCGATCTGCGTCTCGCCGCCGGCGCAGCTGCGCGAGCGTGCGGCAAGCAGCCCTCGTCGGTCGTTGTCGCCATCCCCACCGCCGACGACATGACCGCTTCAGCGGTCGCCGAGGGCGCCCTCATGGGTGCCTATACCTTCAACGACTACAAGTCGGATGATGAGGTGGCGAGCTACAAGGGGGCCGATTGGCACATCGCAGGGGCCTCAGAGGCTGCGCTCAGCCGCGCATCGATCCTCGCGGCGGCCGTGACCGGCACCCGCGACCTCATCAACACGCCCCCGCTCGACATGTACCCGGCCGCTGTCGCCGAGGCCGCTCAGGGCTACGCGCAGCAGTTCCCCGTCGACGTGCGCGTCTGGGACGTGCCGGAGCTCGCCGAGGAGGGCTTCGGTGGCATCTTGGGCGTCGGCATGGGCTCCTCGCGCCTGCCGCGCCTGGTCCGAGTCGAGTGGGCGCCGGCGGAGGCAAAGAGCTCGGTCGCGCTGGTCGGAAAGGGCATCACGTTCGACACCGGCGGCATCTCGCTCAAGCCGCCGAAGGGCATGGAGACCATGAAGTCGGACATGTCCGGCGCCGCAGCGGTGCTGCACACCGTGCTTGCCGCGGCGCGCGCTGAACTGCCCGTGAAGGTCACGGGCTGGCTCTGCCTCGCGGAGAACATGCCCTCGGCCACCGCACAGCGCCCATCCGACGTGATCCGCATTTATGGCGGAAAGACCGTCGAGGTCATGAACACCGACGCCGAAGGCCGCTTGGTGCTGGCCGACGGCCTGGTCCGGGCGATCGAGGACAACCCGGATGTGGTGCTCGACGTGGCCACGCTCACGGGCGCTCAGGGCGTCGCTCTCGGCACCCGCACCTCGGGTGTCATGGGACACGAGGAGGTGCGCACGGCGGTCGTGACTGCGGCCGACTCGGTGGACGAGGCCTTCTGGCCGATGCCGCTGCCGTCGTACTTGCGCGAATCGCTCGACTCGAAGGTCGCAGACCTGCGTAACATCGGCGACCCGATGGGCGGAATGCTCTCCGCAGGCGTGTTCCTCCAGGAGTTCGTGGGGGACACTCCGTGGGCGCACCTCGACATCGCCCGCCCGGCGTTCAACGACGGATCCCCGTGGGGCTTCACCACCTCGGGAGCAACGGGAGCCTCCGTGCGCACCTTGTTCCGTTTCCTCGAGACGCGCGCCGGACTCTAGTGAAACCTCGACCGCTGCGGCGATCGGGCCGAGCCCGGTCGCCGCGGTCCGGATCGGTCCTGAATCGCGCGCTCGTGGGCGCTAGCCGCGGCCCTTGCGTTCGCGCTCGTTCCACTCACGCATGCGCGAGGGATAGCCCGAGAGGTTGACGTCGAAGGCGGGTATCCCGAGCTGCTTCGCGACCTTGCGGGCCGTCTCGGTGTCCGGGATGCGCCGCCGAGTCCACTGACCGGTGTCTGCCACCACCACCATGGTGGTCTGCGTGACTCTGGTGGGCGGCTCGATGAACGCCTCGCATCCCTCGTGCTGCCCCACGAAGGACTTCAGATGCGCGACGGTCTCGGCGCGCGCCTCCTTCGAGGCCGTCCCGGCGGCCGTGTCTGTCTGCTTCGACCCGAAGATGCGCGACAAGAAGCTCATGGGCCCAGGGTAGTCATGGGTTGCGGTTCGCGCCGACGCCGACTGGTGGCAAGATGGGCATGACCGACCTTCCCACAAGGAGATCTCATCGTGACCGAGGCCACCCCCCGCTCGTTCGACCTGCTCATCCTTGGCGGAGGCTCCGGCGGCTACGCCGCGGCCTTCCGTGCCTCCCAGCTCGGCCTCAGCGTCGGGCTGGTCGAGGAATCCAAGGTGGGTGGCACCTGCCTTCACAACGGCTGCATCCCCACCAAGGCGCTGCTGCACTCCGCGGAGATCGCAGACAATGCACGCGACGGCGCGAAGTACGGCGTGAACGCCACTCTCGAGTCCATCGACATGAAGGTCGTCAACGAGTACAAGCAGGGCGTGGTCGACCGGCTGTACAAGGGCCTCCAGGGGCTCGTGAAGGCTCGCAAGGTCGAACTCATCGAGGGTCACGGCACTCTCGTGGGACCCGACGCCATCGAGGTCCGGGGCGAGCGCTACACGGCCAAGAACATCCTCCTCGCCACCGGCTCATACGCGCGCTCGCTTCCCGGCCTCGAGATCGGTGGCCGGGTGATGACGTCGGACCAGGCACTCCAGATGGACACCGTCCCCGAGTCCGTCATCGTGCTCGGCGGCGGCGTGATCGGCGTCGAGTTCGCCTCCGTGTGGAAGTCCTTCGGCGCAGACGTCACCGTCATCGAGGCACTCCCCCACCTCGTGCCGAATGAGGAAGAGGTGCTGTCGAAGGGTCTCGAGCGAGCGTTCAAGCGTCGCAAGATCAACTACAAGCTCGGAGTGAAGTTCCAGGGCGTCGAGCAGACCGACTCGGGAGTGAAGGTCTCCCTCGAGGACGGCACGGTGCTCGAGGCCGATGTCCTGCTCGTCTCCGTGGGCCGCGGGCCGCGCACGTCCGGCCTGGGCTACGAGGACCAGGGAGTGCGCCTCGACCGCGGTTTCGTGCTCACCGACGAGAAGCTCCACACGGGCGTCGCGAACATCTACGCCGTCGGCGACATCGTTCCCGGCCTGCAGCTTGCGCACCGCGGCTTCCAGCAAGGCATCTTCGTTGCGGAGACGATCGCCGGGCTCAACCCCCAGCCGATCGTGGAGTCCAACATCCCGCGTGTCACCTACTGCGAGCCCGAGGTCGCGTCCGTCGGCATCACCGAGGCCAAGGCTCGCGAGATCCACGGTGACGACGCTGTCGAGTCGCTCGAGTACAACCTCGGGGGCAACGGCAAGAGCCAGATCCTCGGCACGCAGGGGTTCATCAAGCTGGTCCGGGTCAAGAACGGTCCCGTGGTCGGCGTCCATATGCTGGGCTCGCGCGTAGGCGAGCAGATCGGCGAGGCTCAGCTCATCGTGAGCTGGGAGGCGCACCCCGACGACGTGGCGCCGCTCGTCCACGCGCACCCGACCCAGAATGAAGCGATGGGTGAAGCGCACCTGGCCCTGGCCGGCAAGCCTCTTCACGCCCACGACTGATAACGGAGATAATCCTCACCATGAGCAACGACGTCACTCTTCCGGCCCTGGGCGAATCCGTCACCGAGGGCACCGTCACCCGCTGGCTGAAGTCCGTCGGCGACACCGTTGAGGTCGACGAGCCTCTGCTCGAGGTCTCGACCGACAAGGTCGACACCGAGATTCCCTCTCCCGTCGCCGGCACACTCAACGAGATCCTCGTCGAAGAGGACGACACCGTCGAGGTCGGAGCTGTGCTGGCGCGCATCGGCGACGCCGGTGCAGCCCCCGCCCAGGAATCGGCACCCGCAGCCGAGTCGGCGCCCGCCGAGCAGTCCGCCCCTGCCCAGGAATCGGCACCCGCACCTGAGTCGGCTCCGACCCCTCAGGCGACTGCCTCCGAGCCCGCGCAGGCGGAGCCCGCCTCTAGCCCGGCGGCCGAGGCCGCTGCGCCCAGCGAGCAAGAGTCCGCACCGGCCTCCGGGGGCGGTGGCGGTGGCGAGGACGTCACTCTTCCGGCCCTGGGCGAATCCGTCACCGAGGGCACCGTCACCCGCTGGCTGAAGTCCGTCGGCGACACCGTTGAGGTCGACGAGCCTCTGCTCGAGGTCTCGACCGACAAGGTCGACACCGAGATTCCCTCTCCCGTCGCCGGCACACTCAACGAGATCCTCGTCGAAGAGGACGACACCGTCGAGGTCGGAGCTGTGCTGGCGCGCATCGGCGACGCCGGTGCAGCCCCCGCACAGGAATCGGCACCCGCAGCCGAGTCGGCGCCCGCCGAGCAGTCCGCCCCTGCCCAGGAATCGGCACCCGCACCTGCGTCGGCGCCCGCCGAGCAGTCGGCCCCTGCCCAGGAATCGGCGCCCGCACCTGAGTCGGCGCCCGCCGAGCAGTCCGCCCCTGCCCAGGAATCGGCACCCGCACCTGAGTCGGCGCCCGCCGAGCAGTCGGCTCCGGTCACCACGTCCGGGCCCGAGCCGGAGCCCGCTCCCGGCGAGGAGCCCGCTCCGACCCCCGAGACGGAGGCTCCCGCGGCTGCCTCTGCCCCTGCTGAGAAGTCCGCTCCTGCCACGCAGTCCGCCTCCGAGTCCGCCGGCTCGGGCTACGTCACACCCATCGTGCGCAAGCTCGCGAGGGAGCGCGGCGTTGATCTGTCTCAGGTCTCCGGCTCCGGCGTGGGAGGACGCATCCGCAAGGAGGACGTCATCAGCGCCGCCGAGTCGGCACAGGCGGCGACGCCCACCCAGTCCGCGGCACCCGCGGCGGCATCAGAGTCTGCCAAGGCACCCGAGCTCGTCGAGTCGGAGCTGCGCGGCCAGACCGTGAAGATGACGCGCATCCGCAAGGTCACCGCAGACAAGATGATGGAGTCGCTGCACGGGATGGCGCAGCTCACCTCTGTCATCGAGGTTGACTGCTCGAAAATCTGGGCCCTGCGGGCCTCGACCAAGGACGCCTTCTTCGAGAAGCACGGCGTGAAGCTGTCGTTCCTGCCCTTCTTCACGAAGGCAGTCTCCGAGGCTCTCGCCGAGCACGCGAACGTGAACGCGTCCGTCAGCGATGACGGCAAGTCGATCGTCTACCACCCGGCCGTCAATCTGTCGATCGCAGTGGACACCGAGAAGGGCCTCATGCTGCCGACCATGCGGGGGGCGGACTCCATGTCGCTCCCCGAGCAGACGCAGGCCATCGCCGATCTCGCCGAGCGCGCGCGCTCGGGCGGCCTCAAGGCAGACGAGATCTCCGGCGGCACGTTCTCCGTGACCAACACTGGCTCGGTCGGCACGCTGTTCGACACCCCCGTCGTGCCCGCCCCCCAGGCAGGAATCCTCGCGACGTGCGCGATCGTCAAGCGCGCGGCCGTCGTGAAGGGCCCTGACGGCGAGGACGTCATATCGATTCGCCCCATGTGCTACCTGCCGCTCAGCTACGACCACCGCCTGGTGGACGGCGCCGACGCGGCTCGGTTCCTGCAGAGCGTGAAGAAGCGCATCGAGGCCGGCGCATTCGAGGCTGACCTCGGGTTGTAGGGAGTCCAGTGCGGGTAGTCATCGCAGGGTCGTCCGGCTTGATCGGCACGGCACTCAAGGACTCGTTGCGCGCTGACGACCATGACGTGGTGGCACTGGTCCGGCGCGAAGCTCGCGGGTCTCAAGAGTCATCGTGGGACCCATCAGAGGGCGAGGTCGACCACGACCTGCTGTCATCCGCCGACGTGGTCGTCAACCTCGCCGGGGCATCGATCGGCGCCAAGCGGCTCACGGACTCGCATGCCGAGCTGGTGCTGCAGTCGCGCCTCGACTCGACCGGGACCCTGGTGCGCGCCCTCACGGATGTGTCGTACAGCGGGACGCTGCTCCAGGGCTCCGCGATGGGCTACTACGGCGACCGCGGCGAGGACCACCTGACCGAGCGCTCGGGCCCGGGCGACACCTTGCTGGCGTCCATCGTCACCCAATGGGAGGCCGCCGCGCAGCCCGCGATCGACGCCGGCATCCGTACCGTCGTGGCGCGCACGGGTCTCGTGCTCGCGCCGCACGGGGGGTTCGCCGAGCGGCTCATGCCGCTCGTCACGCGCGGGGTGCTGCGATCACTCGGCAAGGGCACCGCGTGGCATTCGTGGATCACTCTCGAGGACCACATCCGCGCACTGCGGTTCCTCATCGACGCCGACCACGAGGGACCCGTGAACGTCATCGCGCCCATCGCGGTGCGCGACAGGGACCTCATTCGTGCGATGTCGGAAGCGGCCGGCCGCTCCCCCGGGCTGCCCGTCCCGGCGTGGGCACTGCGCATCGTCGTGGGCCGGGCCATCGAGGATCTGCTCTCGAGTCAGCTCGCCTCACCGGGCGTGCTCAAGCGCCTCGACTTCGCCTGGCGTCACCCCGAGATCGCGGGGGCGGCCGAGTGGGTCATGACAGAGGCCGGGCACGCGCCACGGTCCAGCGACCGTCCCACCTGAGCTCGAGCTCCACCCGCTGTTCATAACCGGGGACGGCGACCGATCCTTCAGGGGTGACGATGTGATGGTCCGTCACCGCGTACCGCACGGTCGCAGTCGACGCCTTGCCCGAGTGCTCTGTCACCGCGACGTCGCGCACCTCGACCTCGAGTCCCTCGTAGCGCGCGAGGCCTTCATCGAGCCGGCGCGCCAGCTCCGCCGTCTCACCGGCGAGCGGCCCGTCACCCACCGTTGCCATCAGGCCTTCACCATCGCCTGACGCGAGAGCGTCGATGCGCTGAGAGGTCAGATCCGCGGCTGCGCGCTCCGGCGCTTGGAGCGGCACACCGGTCGCGGCCGCTGCGGACTCGGGCGCGATGCTATCGACGAGCCTTGGCACCGCCACGACACCGGCGGCGGCGATCGCCGCCAAGCCGACGCCGGCCCCGACCCGCACCGCGATGCGGCGCAAGCGCCACGAGCGCCCGGATGCAATCCTCTCGGTGCGCTCGCTTGCCCGGGCCCGGACCGCGCTCACCACCTCCGAGCGTTGCGGCACGGTGACTGGTTCCTCCCGCGCACACGAGGCCAACGCGCGTGCGGCCACATCGACCGGCGGTCGCGACCCGGGGTCGCCCACGACAAGGGGCGCAGTCCACGCCTCGATCGGAATGCTGTCGCGATCCGTCACGCACCAGCGCAGCAACGCGCCGAGCGAGTACGCGTCTCCTGCAGCGGTGGCACCAGCTGCGCGCTCGGGCGCTCGAAACCCGACGGTGCCGCGCTCATCATCGAGGCATCCGCCCACGGTGTCCACGATGACCACTCGGCCGTTCGCGACCACGACGTTCGCTGGCGCGACATCGCCGTGCGCGATGCCACGGCGGTGCAACTCCTCCAGTGCCGCGGCGATCCGGACACCGAGCCACACGCATTCCCCGGCACTGAGGGGGCCTCGCCTGGTCTCCAGCTCGGCCAGATCGACGCCCTCGAGCCAGGGCACGGTGACCACCACCTGGTCGCCAGAAGCGACCCCCACGCTCGACGGCACCAGCACGCCCTTGTGGGTCACCTCGCGCAGTGAGCGCACGCGATCCGTGACGCGGGCCAGCACCTCAGGCCCGGTGCCGACCGCGCGCGTCACCACCCGCGCATCGGGTGCCTGCTCACTGGACATGCCCCCACTGTGGCGCGCGAAGGCGCCACCACGGGGTTTTCCACAGGCCTACTTGGGAACGCGAGTGGCCCATGGCCACCACGCCGGTCGACCGATGTCCCCGACGAGCCCCGGCACCAGCAGCGAGCGGACCACGAACGTGTCGATCAGCACGCCGAGTCCCACGATGACGGCGATCTGTGCGAGGAAGATGAGCGGGATCACGCCGAGCGCGGCGAACGTGGCCGCGAGGACGATGCCTGCGGACGTGATCACGCCGCCCGTCACGGCTAGGGCTCGCCGCACGCCGTCCCTGGTGCCATGGATGAGCGATTCCTCGCGCGCCCGCGACATGAGGAAGATGGAGTAGTCCACGCCCAGCGCGACCAGGAACACGAAGGCCAGCAGCGGCACCGCCGGGTCGGAGCCCGGGAAGCCGAACACATGGTTGAACAGGAGGGCAGACAGGCCGAGCGTCGCGCCGTAGGAGAGGATGTTGGCCAGCACGATGAGTAGTGGTGCCACGACCGCTCGCAACAGCATCACCAGCACTACGAAGATGACGGCGAGAATGGTCGGGATGATGATCAGGGTGTCGCGTTGCGTAGTGATGCGGGTATCGAGCTGCTCAGCGGCCGCTCCCCCGACCACGACGTCGTCACCCAGTGGATGAACTGCGTCGCGCACGTCTTGCACGATATCGGCGGCCTCAGACGAGCTTGACGACACCTGAGTAACGGCGAGGACGGAGGCGCGCCCGTCGATCTCGACCGGCTCCTCGTCCGGCACCGCTCCGGGAGGGGCACCCTCGAGCACCGACGGGGTGACCGCGTACGCGGACTCGACCCCGTCGACGCCTGACGCGGCATCGACCGCCGCGTCAGTCTGGTCCGCAGGTACGAAGATGCGGATCGGCGACGTCGCACCAGCATCGAAGTGCTCCTCGAGCACCTCGGTGCCCTGGACCGAGTCAGTGCGGGCCGTGAAGACGTCCTGCTGGCCGAGTCCCTGAGCCTTGAACGTGGGGAAGAACGCCGCGAGCAGTAGCAATCCGCCGGCTGCGATGAGCCACGTCCGGCGCGGGCGAGAGTCGACGGCGCGAGCGACCTTGGGCCAGAACCCCGATCCCTCCGAGGGGTCCGACGCCTGATCGCCCTCCGCCGCGTCGTAGCGCGGGAGCGCCGGCCAGAACACTCCGCGTGCGCGGCGTCCCCCGATGAGGAGCAAGGAAGGCAGGAGCGTGAGCGCCGCCAGCAGCGCAGCCGCGATGCCGATGGCACCCGCCGGGCCCAGGGCCGCGTTGGACTTCAGGTCGCTCAGCAGCAGCACGAGCAGGCCAAGGATCACGGTGCCGGACGATGCGGCGATGGGCTCGAGCGAGCGGCGCCACGCTCGCCACAGTGCCGCGTACGTCGACTCGACGCGCACGAGCTCCTCTCGGTACCGGGCGACAAGAAGCAGCGCGTAGTCCGTGGTCGCACCGACCACGAGGATGAACATGATGCCTTGCGCCTGGCCGTTCAAGGTGATCGTGCCTGCGTCCGCAAGCGCGTAGACACCCAGGATCGCGCCGGTGAGCGCGATGATCGCCGTGGACAGCACGAGCAATGGCAGCACCGGGCTGCGGTAGACGATGAGGAGAATCACGAGCACCACGGCCAGTGCGACCAGCAGCAGGATGCCGTCGATGCCCGCGAACGCCTCCAGCAGATCCGCGAGGATGCCGAGCCCGCCTGTCAGGTGACCGTCGAGACCGGTGTCCTGCTCGGACCAGACGTCACGGATGGTCTGTGCGACCAACTCGCCCACGGCCCCCTCACCCGCGGGCTCCTCGACCACGTCGGAGGTGATGGAGAACGTCACCAGCGCCGCCTCGCCATCTTCGGACGGCACGACCTCGGGCATCTGCTCGGAAGCCGGAGGTGCGAGAACGGCGCCCACGGTGCGGCCCTGCTCGTCGCCCTCGATGGGGGCCGCCACCACCTCTTCGACGAAGGCTCGGATCACCGCGAGGTCCTCCTCGCCTTCGATCCCGTCGACCACGAAGATCCCGGGTACCGCCTGTGCGGGAGAGAACTCGCCTTGCAGTTCCGCCGCGCGGGTCGACTCGGCGGACGAGGGCAGGAAGGCGGCGCTGTCGTTCTCCTGGACGTCTGAGAGCTTGCCGAAGGTCTGGCCGCCGGCGCCGCCAACGGCGAGCCAGCCGATGATCACGAGGACGATGGCAAGAGGCCGGAGCCAAGCGCGCGAAGTCATGCTCATATGGTGCCCTAACGCCGCGGTGACCGGGGCATTCCCGCGGGTTTAGCCTGGAGGCTATGGAAACGCTCAACCTCGACGTCGGTACCCGCGAAGTGCCGTACCAGGAGGCATGGGATCTCCAGCGGCAGCTCCACGCCGAACGCGTCGCGGGTCAGCGTCCCGACACCGTCGTGGTGGTCGAGCACGAGAGCGTCTACACCGCAGGCAAGCGCACCGCACGCTGGGACCGGCCCGTCGACGGCACGCCAGTCGTCGACGTGGACCGCGGGGGCCGCATCACCTGGCACGGCCCGGGTCAGTTGGTGGGCTACCCCATCGTCAAACTGCGTGAGCCGGTCGATGTCGTCAAGTACGTGCGCGCTCTCGAGCAGGCGTTCATCGACCTGACCGCGTCGTACGGACTTGAGGCGCTCCGCATCGAAGACCGCTCTGGGGTCTGGCTGCCCGCGACGGAGACGCGACGGGAGCGGAAGATCTGCGCGATCGGCGTGCGCGTCGCCAAGGGCGTCACGATGCACGGCTTCGCGTTCAACTGCGACCCGACGCTCGGCGAGTTCGACCGGATCGTGCCGTGCGGCATCGACGATGCCGACGTGACATCCCTGTCCCTGGAACTCGGACGGGTCGTGACCATCGAGGATGTGCTCCCCGCCGCCCTCGGATTCCTAGAAACCGCACTGGCAGACGTACGCTGGGAGACGGCGGTGCCTACAGGCTCCACCAATGACGTCGCCACTCATCACAAGGAGACCGCGTGACCATCGCACCAGAAGGCCGCCGCATGCTGCGCGTCGAGGCCCGCAATTCCGAGACCCCCATCGAGCGCAAGCCCGAGTGGATTCGTACCAAGGCCACGATGGGACCCGAGTACTCGGAACTGAAATCCCTGGTGAAATCGGGCGGACTCCACACCGTGTGTGAAGAGGCCGGCTGCCCCAACATCTTCGAATGCTGGGAGGACCGCGAGGCGACCTTCCTCATCGGCGGCGCGCAGTGCACACGCCGGTGCGACTTCTGTCAGATCGACACGGGTAAGCCCTCTCCCCTGGACCGTACGGAGCCCCTCAAGGTGGCGAATTCGGTCAAGGAGATGGGCCTCAAGTACTCGACCATCACCGGAGTGGCGCGCGACGATCTCGCGGATGGTGGCGCGTGGTTGTACGCCGAGACGGTGCGACAGATTCACGGACTTGGCCTGGGCACCGGAGTCGAGCTGCTCATCCCCGACTTCAACGCCGAGCCCGACCAACTGGCCGAGGTGTTCTCGTCCCGGCCCGAGGTGCTCGCCCACAACGTCGAGACCGTGCCCCGCATCTTCAAGCGCATTCGCCCGGCGTTCACGTACGAGCGTTCGCTGCGGGTCATCACCGAGGCTCAGCGCGACGGGCTCGTGACGAAGTCGAACCTCATCCTCGGCATGGGTGAGACCTTCGACGAGGCCGTACAGGCCCTCCAGGACCTGCACGATGCGGGTTGCGACCTCATCACCATCACCCAGTACCTGCGCCCGAGCCCCCGCCACCACCCCGTCGAGCGGTGGGTCAAGCCCCAGGAGTTCGTCGAACTCTCTGACGCCGCCGAGGAGATGGGATTCCTGGGCGTCATGTCGGGCCCGCTCGTGCGCTCGTCCTACCGTGCCGGCCGCCTGTGGGGCCAGGCCATGAAGAGCAAGGGCCGCCCCATTCCCCCACAGCTCGCGCACCTGGGCGAGCCCATGGAGGCTCGCCAGGAGGCGTCGTTCCTGCTGAATCGCAGCGCTGCTCCCGCGTGCTGACCCTCACTCTTCTCCGCGCATCGGCCGTCCGCCGGTGAGCGACTAGACTGTGCCGCATCATGGCTAAGGAACCTCAGAAGAAGCCCCGCTGGTACAAGCTCGTCGCGCAGGCCTACAAGTCGACGGCGCCGGACGACAAGTGGCTGCTGCCGCTGCTGATCCTGATCCCGGTGGGCATCATCGGGCTGTCGGTGGTCATCGGGCTGCTGCTGTCCGACTCGACCATCGTGCTGGTGTACTCGATCATCTTCGGCGTTCTCGCCGCCGCACTGGCCACCATGTACACGCTGACGCGACGCTTCGAGAAGAACGCCTTCCGGCGCATGGAGGGTCAGATGGGCGCGTCCGTCTCGATCGCCCAGTCCATTCGCCGCGGGTGGACGTTCGGTGACGACCCGGTCTCGATCGATCCGCGCGGCAAGTCGCTGGTCTTCCAGGGCATCGGCAAGGGCGGCGTGCTCCTGCTCGCTGAGGGCGGCAACGCCGCGAATAAGCAGGTCGTCTCGGTCAAGCGACGCATCAACAAGCTCGTCCCCGGCGTGCCGGTGCACACCCTCTACATCGGCACCGGCGAGGGTCAGGTCCCCCTCAAGAACCTCACCAAGGCGATCCGCAAGCACAAGAAGGTGCTGAGCAAGCACCAGCGCGAGCAGGTGTCCGCGCGGCTGCGCGCGATCGGTGGCCAGAAGCTTCCCGTGCCGAAGGGCGTGGATCCCATGCGGGCCCGCCCCGACCGCAAGGCGATGCGCGGCCGCTAAGCCGCCCCCGCATCGGCCGTCCTCACTGACGGATCACCGTCCGTGCGTGACGTAGGGATGTCTGGACCGCTCCCCACGCATCAGTCGCCGCGCATACGTGGCGACGATCGCGTCAGTGCGTTTCGGGAATGGTCAGCACAATGCGCGAGCCCTCGAGGCGCACGCCCACCTGGGTCATGTCGTCCACGCGCGGCAGTCCCTCAGTTGCCGGTGAGCGGTTGCCGCCCACCACGACCACCGCGCAGCCGGCGGCCTGTCCCGCCTGGATGCCGGCATCGGTGTCCTCGAACACCACGCATTCACGAGGATCGACAGCGAGACGCGCGGCCGCGCTCGCATAGCCCTCGGGGTCCGGCTTGCCGCGGTCGACATCGTCAGCACCGATGAGCACCTGAGGCTCCGCGATCCCCACAGCCGCCAGACGACCCCGCGCGGGACCTGCCAACGCCGACGTCACCAGCGCCCACCGGTCAGGCGGCAGCGCACGGATGAACGCCGCCGCGCCGGGAATCTCCAGCACTCCCTCGAAGCGACTGGTCTCCATCGCGTGGATGTGGTCGCGCCAGTGACGAATCTCCTCAGGATCCTCGAGGTACCGCTCCACCGTCGAACGGCTCGGCCGACCGTGCGCGAAGGCGAGGACCTCGAGCGGGTCGAGCCCGTGCGCGGAGGAGAACTCGTTCCACATGACGTCCACGAGGGCGTTCGAGTCGACGAGGGTGCCGTCCATATCGCAGAGCACCGCGGACACCGACAGCTCAGTCACGCGACCGCCCTTTCAGGGGCACGATGAAGGTGCCTGCCGCCCTGTCGTGAAGACCGCGACCGTCCTCGTCCCAGACCACCGCCGGAATCACCAGCGCGAGGAGCACGGTACGCGCCAGCGCTCGCAGCACGCCCACGAATGGCGCGCCGTCCTCACGCACGACGCGCAGACCCACAATGCGGTGCCCGACGGTGGTTCCGAGCGTCGCCACCAGCACGAGGTGCTGGACCATCCAGATGCCGAGCGTCGCCATGGGGGCGCCCGCGAGCAGCACGCGCTCCACCGCCGTGAGGGTGGAGGTGTCGCCAGCGGGAAAGAACGCGGAGGAGATGAGCAGGCACAGCACCCAGTCGATGCCAATCCCCACGAGCCGTCGGCCGACCTTGGCGCGGGAGGTCTCGGGGGGCGCGGCGGTCACAGTTCCATCGTATCCGCGGGTGGACTAGGGTCTTTGACGAACGCTGTTGCAGCGCCAACGCTGCGACGCGCCTCCAGAGGAATCGCGAAACACTTTCGTAACACTGCATGAATCTGGGGGAAACGGCCTGCCCCTAGGGTGGGGCGTGCTAGCCGTAGCACTACTGACACTGCAAGGAGCAAACGGATGTTCAAGACTGCCGAAGAGGCGATCGCGTATGTGAAGGATGAGGCTGTCGAGTACATCGACATTCGCTTCTGTGACCTTCCGGGCGCGATGCAGCACGTCAATGTTCCCGCGTCCCAGTTCGAGACGGTGCTGGAGGACGGTGCAGCCTTCGACGGCTCGTCCATCCGCGGGTTCCAGGCCATCAACGAGTCCGACATGAAGCTGATCGCGGACCTCCAGACCGCCTTCGTGGATCCCTTCCGCAAGGCGAAGACGCTGGTCATCAACTTCTCCGTCGTGGATCCGTTCACGGACGAGCCCTACTCCCGCGACCCGCGCAACGTCGCCATGAAGGCGCAGGAGTACCTGAAGTCCACCGGCATCGGTGACACCGCATTCTTCGCCCCCGAGGCCGAGTTCTTCATCTTCGACTCCGTGCGGTTCGACACCAACCAGCACGAGGGCTACTACCACATCGAGTCCTCCGAGGGCTGGTGGAACACTGGCAAGGAGACCGAGCTCGACGGCTCGCCCAACCTGGGCTACAAGACCCGCTTCAAGGGCGGCTACTTCCCCCTCTCCCCCGGCGACCAGATGGCGGATATCCGCGACGAGATCTGCACCGTGCTCGGCGAGGTCGGCCTCGACCTCGAGCGCGCGCACCACGAGGTGGGCACCGCCGGTCAGCAGGAGATCAACTACCGCTTCAACACGCTGCTGCACGCCGCTGACGACCTGATGAAGTTCAAGTACGTCGTCAAGAACGTGGCCTGGCGCAACGGCAAGACCGCGACCTTCATGCCTAAGCCGCTGTTCGGCGACAACGGCTCCGGCATGCACGTGCACCAGTCCGTCTGGAAGGGCGGCGAGCCGCTGTTCTACGACGAGGCCGGATACGGCGGCCTGTCGGACGTGGCCCGCTGGTATATCGGCGGCATCCTCAAGCACGCGCCGTCGCTGCTCGCGTTCACGAACCCGACCGTCAACTCGTACCACCGTCTGGTGCCCGGTTACGAGGCGCCCGTGAACCTGGTGTACTCGGCTCGCAACCGCTCCGCCGCGGTCCGCATCCCGATCACCGGCACGAGCCCCAAGGCCAAGCGCATCGAGTTCCGCGCGCCTGACTCTTCGGGCAACCCGTACCTGGCCTTCGCGGCCCTGCTCATGGCGGGCCTCGACGGCATCAAGAACAAGATCGAGCCGCCGGCCCCCATCGACAAGGACCTGTACGAGCTTCCTCCCGAGGAGCACGCACAGATCCCGCAGGTTCCGGACTCGCTCGGCGGCGTGCTCGACACGCTCGAGGCGGACCACGAGTACCTGCTTGAGGGCGGCGTGTTCACGCCCGACCTCATCGAGGAGTGGATCGACTTCAAGCGCACCAACGAGATCGACCCGCTGCGCTTCCGTCCCCACCCGCACGAGTTCGAGCTCTACTACGACTGCTAGTCGCTAGCCGCTCTTTGAAAGCGGGGTCGGCCCTTCGGGGCCGGCCCCGCTTTCGCGTCTCCGGCCCGTCTCCAGGGCGGCCGATGCGGGTGCCGGGATGCCTGCGTCCGCTCGCTCGAGCTCGACGACGCACGCTCCGCCCTCGCGGCCGCTCGCACGGCGAACCAACGCTTTCACGCCGTCCGAGCGGGGCCCGACCGCGATCTGTTCGATGGCCGCCGCGTGGATACCGCACACCACGTCGGGGCGCACGGACGCGAGGGCTCGGAAGGGACACCGGGCCACGTGCACGCACCCCAGCCCGTCCTCAACGCGCGACTGGATGGACGGCTCCGCGCCCGCCGCGCCAAGCGCCGTGACGACCCTGTCGATCGGAGCATCGATGCCTGCCAACGCTGCAGCGAACTCCTCTCCCCAGCGCGCACCCGCGGCGAGGGTCGCGGCGCGTGCCCGCGACTCGTCCTGACCGAACGCCTCCAAGACGATTCCCGCGAGCCTGAGCGCGTCCTCGCCGACGTCAGCCGTCAGCGTGCCCGCCGGCGTGAGCCGGTAAAGCGAGCGCGGGCGCCCCCGTGCTCCCGAGCGCTCATGCCAGGTCTCCGCGCTGCCGTCCTCCACAAGCGCGTCGAGGTGCTCGCGGACCGTGTTGGCGTGCAGCCCCACGGCGGCGGCCACCTCCGCGAGCGGTGCCGCCCCGCGGTGCTCTCTGAGCGCGTCCACGACGCGCCGACGAGAGTCCGCCTGGGCTGCACCACCCGCAGTGGGCATCAGCAGCAGGTGGTGCGCGAAACGGCCACGCGCCACAGCTCGGGGCCGCGCTGCAGGTACTCGAAGGCGAAGTCCCCTGAGACATCCGCATCGATCTCCGCGAGCAGCCGCTCGGGTGCATGGGGCGCCGCGATCACCACCGCTTCGCCCGGCACAAGCGACGTCACCTGGCCGATCACTCGCGCGTGCCGGTGCTCGTGCGGGATCTCTCGCACGTCGAGGTCCCCGGGGTGGGAGGCCGATGCGGGCGAGGCGAGCCCGGTTCCGGTCAGTTCGGTCCGCTCGCCACGGTCGACGTCTGGTGCGGGCTGCGGCGTGCCGCAACCTCCCCCTCCGCACGCGCAGCCCTCGGTGGTCTCGGTGGTCTCGGTGGTCTCGGTGGTCTCGGCAGCATCCTGGGTCATGTGATCTCTCCTGTTCATGGGTGGTACTCATCGACGTCGAACACACCCGCGGCGCCGCGCTCGGCGTCGACCATGATGTGAGAGACGAACGGGTAGTGGCCGGGCTCCGGGAACGTCAGCTCCACGAAGCCGCCCTGGCCGGGCTGCAGTGCAAGCGATTGGGCCCCGCCCGAGTCGCCAGGGCGGTGGGGACCACCCAGCAGGTACGCGCCCTCGCTAAAGACGGTGTCGAACTGTGCGCCCACCACGTGGAAGGAGCTCGCCCGCGACGGCCCCACATCGACCACCCACACCCGTACACGCTCGCCGGGGGCGGCGGGCAGCGGGTGGTCGCGGTACTGAATGGCGTGGCCGTTGAACACCACGAGGTCCGGCTCCTCGTCTGCGATCTTGGCAGTGTCCGCGATGCCACCCTCGTCGCCGAGGTAGAGCTCGGACTGGACCACCACGTACTCGCGATCCACGGGCTCCAGTCCGGGAGGATCGATGATCACGGCCCCTGCCATGCCGTTCGCGATGTGCAGCGACATCGGGGCGGTCGAGCAGTGATACATCCATGCCCCCGCGCGCTCCGCCACGAAGGTGTAGGTGAGCGACTCGCCCGGCTCGATGGTCCGCATCGCCTCGTCGGGGGCGATCGCGCTTGCGTGGAAGTCGATGGAATGGGCCATGTCGCCGTTGTTCACGAGCGTGATCTCGAAGGTGTCGCCCACCTTGCCGCGGAGCGTCGGGGCGGGAGCAGCGCCACCGAAGGTCCACAGCCGTTGCCTGACACCGGGCGCGACCTCGGTCTCCACGTCCTCCACCTCGAGCGTCACGCGGTGCAACGTCGGCGCCGGCGCCGGATCCAGAGCTGCGGGGTGCGGGTCCTTGGTCGACGTCGCCTGCAGGTCGAGCAGGTCTGCTGCTGATGCGCGGGTCCCCGACTCGTCGGCCGTGCCATCCGCGCCGTCGCCGTCGCCGCCCGCGGTGCCGGCGGCCGGTATGGCGCCCTCGACATCAATCTCGAACACCATCCCCATCTGGCGGTGACCCGCGATCGAGCACCAGCCGGCGATGTCGCGTCCCACAATGCCCACATCGATGCGAGCGATGTCGCCAGGTGCGAGCCTGCCGGAGGCGTCGCCCGTATCCAGCACCAAGTCATGGGCGGTGTCATCGCTGTTGACGACCTCGATGACTAGCCGATCCCCTGCGCGCACGGCGATGCTCCCCGGCGTGAACCGCATCTCGGTTGCCTCGACCTGGACCTCTATCGTGCGTCCGGTGGGTTCCACGTCGGCCATCGCGGACGCGCCAAGGCCCGCAGCTGCCGGATCCGCGGCCACCGCGACGGCGCTGGTCATCACGAGTGCGAGCGTCGCCACGAAGGCGCCGCGCCTGCCGGGTAGCCGCGGCCGTGACGTCAGCTCATGTGCGGGCACCATCCCCGAGTGCTGAGCCTCTGGCTCTCGCCTCGCGACGTAAGACGTGCGCACCGCACCCGCGATGGCGACGAGGGTCCACACCGCTGCGCCGAGCGCGAGCACCGACCCTCCGACCCGCACCAGGCTCGGGGTGGGCAGCACCCACAGCGCTACTCCCCCGTTGACGAGCACGAACCGGGCGAGCGCTTGTCGCTCCACGCTGGCCTTGGACCGGCGCACCGCGTGAGGTCCGCCGCCCAGCACCATCGGGATCAGGTGCGACAGTGCGCCCAGCAGGATCTGCGCGACACCGCCGATGATGAACGCCGCGATCACTCCGCCTAACTGCACGCGAGCGTCGTCCCATCCGGGCGCCAGAGCCACCACGGCACTCCACGCGACGGTGGCGCCGAATATCCACACGACCCCCGCCGCCAGGTGCCATGCCGCCACGGTGCTCGGCCGGCGCGCGCGTGCGGCAGTGACCATCGCGCGCCCCGAGATTCCGATACCGACGGCGACGATGCCCAGCCCTACAGCCGTCCCCACACGCACGCCCACGCCGAGCATGCCCAGGGACCCGGCCAGCCCGGCGGCCATGATGATCAAGCCCGCGCGGCCGTCCCGCACGCTGGTATCGGGCATCCGCACCGCCAGCACGGTGGGCCACAGCGTGACGAGAGTGGCCACGACCGTGAGGGCGACCCAGCCGAGAATCATCAGCGAGACGTGCGCCACGTACAGCCGCGCCGATCCGTCGACCGAAGCTGTGCCGCGTGACAAGAGCACGCCGAACACCACCCCCACGACGAGGCTCGCCGCAGACCCGACGTATGCCCAGGTCGTCCAGCCCAGACGGTTCGACAGCGCGCCGCGCCCGGCGAGCGCGAGCTCGACGGCGTGCCACGCGACCACCGCACCGACGATCACAGCGCCGACGATGACCGCGGTCTGCTCCGCCCGCGTGAGCCCCAAGATGACAGTAATCGCACCCACAGTGTGGCCGGCCAGGCGAACGGCCTCGCCGCGCCGCCCCGTCGACAGCGGTCGACGGCGCAGCGCCTGCGTGAAGTGTGCGCTCCAGATCAGCATCGCGGCCGTCACGCCGCCCAGCATGAGCAGATGCACCATAAGCCACTCGCTCGCCGGGACCACCCGGTGCGCGGCGGCCGCAACCGCCGCCGCGATCAGCCACGCGAGCACGATGACATGGACGCGCAGGTGCCAGCGCGCCCTCATCTCGACATCCTCGCCGGGTTCTTTTCCACGGAACCAGCGTAGAAATCGAATGGCGCCTGCACGCGGGACGTACGTCCCCGGATCGCTGCGCACCGGAAACGCTTGCATTCGCCGTATCGTGGGAGCAACGACCGAATCGCCATCGAGGAGACCGACATGAGCACCGCCGCCGCCCATCGCCCCGCCGCTGACGCCGAGTGGTGGCGCACTGCGGTCATCTATCAGATCTACCCACGCTCCTTCGCGGACGCGTCAGGCGACGGCATCGGAGACCTGGCGGGGATCACCTCGCGGCTGGACGCCCTGGCGGCGCTCGGAGTCGACGCGATCTGGCTGTCCCCGTTCTACGTCTCCCCGCAGCACGACGCGGGCTACGACGTCGCAGACTTCACCGACGTCGACCCCGTCTTCGGCACGCTCGACGACTTCGACACGATGAGCGAGCGCGCGCACGAGCTGGGGCTACGCGTGATCGTGGACATCGTCCCCAACCACACGTCGAGCGAGCACACGTGGTTCAAGCAGGCACTCGCATCGGCCGCCGGGAGCCCGGAGCGCGCCCGCTACATCTTCCGCGACGGCCGGGGGGACGACGGCTCGGAGGCGCCCAACAACTGGCAGTCGGTATTCGGCGGTCCGGCATGGACCCGCGTGCACCGCGAGGACGGCGCGCCCGACCAGTGGTATCTGCACCTGTTCGACGTGACGCAGCCGGACCTGGACTGGACCAACGAGGAGGTGCGGGCCGAGTTCGACCGCATCCTGCGATTCTGGCTCGACCGCGGCGTCGACGGCTTCCGCGTCGATGTCGCTCACGGCCTCGCGAAGGAGGCGAACCTTCCCGACTTCGAGATCGCCGACGACATCGACTCGATGGCGGGCGCGCAGACCGGACACCCGGCGTGGGCGCAGGAAGGTGTCCACGACATCTGGCGCCGCTGGCGCGCAGTCGTCGACGAGTACGGCGGCGACCGCATCCTGACTGCCGAGGCCTGGGTGTCGCCGCTGACGCGCATGGCCCAGTGGGTGCGCCCCGACGAGATGCACCAGGCCTTCAACTTTCCGTATCTGATGTCGAAGTGGGACTCCGCGGCCCTGCGGACCGTCATCGACGACTCGCTCGAGGCGTTCGAGGCGGTGGGCGCGCCGAGCACCTGGGTGCTGTCCAACCACGACGTCGTGCGTCACCCGACCCGGCTTTCGCTGACCGTGCCCAGCCCGCAGGGCCACGGCATCGGCCCTGACACTCCGGGCATTCCCGAGGCCGACACCGCGGTGCGGCGGGGGCGTGCCGCCACCCAGCTCATGCTCGCGCTACCGGGGTCCGCTTACCTGTATCAGGGCGAGGAGCTCGGGCTGCCCGAGGTCACGGACATCCCAGGGGACGCCCGCCAGGATCCCACGTGGCACCGCACCGAAGGCGAGCGCTACGGTCGCGACGGTTGCCGGGTGCCCATTCCGTGGTCCTCCGACTCCCCGGCGTATGGCTTCTCGCCCACCGGGCTCACGTGGCTGCCCCAGCCCGATGCGTGGGCTGGTCTCGCCCGGTCCGAGCAAGAAGGCGACGAGGGATCGACACTGTCCTTCTACAAGGAGGCGCTGCGGCTGCGCCGCGAGCATGGGATGGCGACCGGCACGCTCACGTGGATCGAGGACCTTCCCGAAGGCGTCCTGGGATTCACCGTCGGCGCCGTCACGGTCATCGCCAACGTCTCGGGGGATCCGCTGCCGCTGCCTGACGGCCAGAACATTCTCGTTTCTGGTCTCGCAACGGGTACTCTGCCACCGGACACCACGGTGTGGATGCTGCGCTAAAGCGGCGTCGAGAGGCCAAGGAGGGCCGATGACGAAGATCCAAAAGGTCGCTGACCTTGCGGGAGTCTCGACAGCCACCGTCTCGCGCGCCCTCGCGGGCAAGCCCTCTGTCTCGCCTGCGACGCGTTCGCGCGTCGAGGCGGCCGCTCGCGAGCTCGACTACGTGGTCTCCGCCAGCGCCTCGAGCCTCGCATCAGGCAAGACGCGCAACGTCGGCGTGGTGGTGCCCTTCATCGACAGCTGGTTCTATGTCTCGGTGCTGAAGGGCATCCAGCGTTCGCTCGCGGACGCGGGATACGACCTGACTCTCTATCACCTCGACCCGCACGCAGGAGATGGCCAGCCGCGGCCGGACAATCCGCGGCGTCGCAGGCTGTTCGACGAGTTCCTGCGACGGGGCCGCGTGGACGCGCTGATCGCAGTGAGCCTCGAGCTCGATCGAGCAGAGCTGGAAAGCCTCACCGCCATCAACAAGCCGGTGGTGGGCATCGGTGGCCCGCTGCCAGGAATCCAGACGCTGAGCCTCGACGACCACGAGGTGGCGAAGCTGGCGGTGGAGCACCTGCTCGCGCTCGGGCACCGCAGCATCGCGCACATCGCCGGCGACCAGGATTTCGAGATCGACTTCCACCTCCCCGCACACCGGCGCGAGGGGTGGGAGGACGCACTGTCGGGAGTTGGCCTCACCGCCGACCCGTCGCTGCTGCGCACCGCTGACTTCACCATCGCCGGCGGCTACGACGCCACCCTGCAGCTGCTCGGCGACCCTCGGATCAGTCCCACCGCGGTCTTCGCAGCGTCGGACGAGATGGCGATCGGGGCGATGCTCGCAGCGAGAGACCTGGGGCGGTCCGTGCCCGGAGATCTCTCGGTGATCGGGATCGATGGACACGAGCTGTCCGACTTCTTCGGTCTCACCACGGTTGACCAGTTCCCCGAGGTGCAGGGCCGTCATGCGGTGGAGATCCTGCTTCACCAGCTCGACGGCGACAGGCCGGAACCGGGCAACGAGGACCTTCCTTACGAGCTCGTGGTCCGCAAGTCGACGGGACCCCCGCCGGCGGCGGCGGTCTCTGCGAGCTAGCGGCGTCGCCTGCGCCCGCCGAGAACCGATCCGAGCAGGGTTGCGACGAGGGCGGCGACCAGCGCGATGCCGCCGATCCACAGGGACCGTTCCATGATGATCGGGGCCGCCTCGACGGTGAGCACCTCGCGCCACATGGTCGACAGCGAGCCCTCCACGCCGCCTGGCATGAAGGTGGTGATGGTCTCGGGACCGATCAACGCGATCGAGGCTCCGAAGCCCACGCACAGCAGGCCGAGGACCGTCAGCGCCTTGGCGACGAACCATCGCCGCCGGTGAGAGACCAGCAGCCCGAACGCCAGCAGCGCGGCACCCAGCCACAATCCCCACTGCTGGGCCCACACCGTCCGCTCGTAGGCCGTGCGTGCCCGCTCGAACTGCTCGGCGTCGAGCACCTCGACGTCGACCGGCGCGACCGCGAGGTCGGGTGCGGCCGCGCCAAGACCACCGAGCTCATCGATGCGCGCGTTGAGGGAGTCGGAGACGTCGACCGAGATGACCAGCGGTGCCGGCTCACGCAAGGAGACGGTGAGCTGCTCGGTGACCTGAATGTGCGCATCGTCGACCTGATCGAGCACCGTGGCACGGAAGGCCGGTGACTCGACGGCCGTCGTGATCGCCTGGTCGAGCTCGTCGTCGAGGCCCAGCGCCGCCAGGTTGACGCCTTGCGACGACAGCTCGGCTTGCGTCCGGTCAGACAGGTGGGAGGACAGCGATGCCGTCACCTCGGGCGATTCGAGGGCTCGTTCGGTCATGCCGCGCACAGCCGTGCCGTCCTCGATCTGTCCCATGATCACCGATGCGACGGCCCACCATGCGATTAGGAAGGCGCCGACGAGGATGCAGATGGCCGAGACCAGCGTGCGCAATGCAGTCATGCCCCACTCTCCCATCCGAAGAACACCCGTTCGGTCACGTGCCGCGCATGCCGGGTGACACGCTCGTATCTGTCCTGAAGTTCGGCGCCCGTGTCGTCGACGTTCATGATCTCTGCAAGCTCCTTGAGGTCCCGCGCGTCTCCCGGAAGGACATCCGCGCTGCGATCCCGGCCGCGCAGGGCGAGTGCGCCACGCAGGTCGGTCGCGAGCACCCACGCCTCCTCGAGAGTGGCAGCATCGGCCTCCTCGATGAGTCCGGCCGCTGCCGCGGCTCGGAGGGCGTCGACGGTCATGGTCGTGCGCAGCTCAGGGTGGTCGTGCGCGTGCTGGAGCTGAATCAGCTGCACGGCCCACTCGACATCCGCCAGTCCGCCGGGACCCAACTTGAGGTGGCGACGCGGGTCCACACCACGCGGCAGGCGCTCGGCCTCCATGCGCGCCTTGAGCGTGCGCATCTGCTTGAGAGCGGAGGCTGACAGCTCCACCGGGTAGCGCACCTTGTCAATCATCGACACGAACGCCTCGGTGAGCTCCGCGTCGCCCGCGCACGGCCGTGCCCTCAGCAGTGCCTGCGCCTCCCACGGGTCCGACCACCGGCCGTAGTACTCGGCGGTCGAGGTGAGGGAACGCGCCAGCGGGCCGTTGCGGCCCTCGGGTCTCAGCGCGGCGTCGATCTCGAGGGGAGGCTGTGGGCCGACCTGGGTGAGCACCCGCTGGATCGTGCGCGCGATCTTGACCGCCAGCTCCTGAGCGCCCGGCTCGGCGGAGTCGAAGACGAACTGCACGTCCGCGTCCGACTTGTAGCCCATCTCGTTGCCCCCGTAGCGGCCCATAGCCACCACGATCATCGGCAGGGCGAGGGCCCGGTCGCCGTCGTCGCGCGCGACCATGGCGCGGGCGATGCGCATCGCGCCGCCGATGAGCACATCGGCCGCCGCGGTGACGGACCGCGCGGCCTGGGCAGAGTCCACCAAGCCCAGGACGTCCGCGGCAGCGGTGCGTGCGAGCTCGCGTCGGCGCAGTCCCCGCATCGCCGTCAGCGCCTGCTCGGGGTCCTCAGAGCGCTTCAGGATTGCATCGGCTTCGCGCCACATGCGATCACGGTCGCGGGGCCGCAACTCCGCGTCGTCGCCTAGCCAGGTGACTGACTCGGCGGACGCAAGGAGCGCCGTCGTGACGTAGCGCGAGGTGGACAGCAGGCGGGCGAGGCGCTCGGCCGCGGTGCCAGAATCGCGCAAAAGCTTGAGATACCACTGCGCGTCGGTCAACTGCTCCGACAGCTTGCGGAACGCCAGCAGGCCGGCGTCCGGGTCGCTGCCCTGCGCGAACCAGCCGATCATGGCGGGCATCAGCTGACGCTGGATGGCCGCGCGGCGCGAGACGCCGTCCGTGAGGGCGGCGATGTGGCGCAGCGCCGCTTGCGCGTCGTCGAAGCCTACGGCCGCGAGACGATCACGAGCCGCGCCCTCGTCCAGTCGTGCCTCGTCCGCGGACATGCTCGCCACCAGCGGCAGGATGGGCCGGTAGAACATCTCGAGGTGCATCGCGCGGACGTCGCGCCGGATGTCGTGCCACACCTCCTCCATGTACTCGACCGTCGCGTAGCCCGATGCGCGGGCCAGGATGCGGCGCGAATCCTCATCAG
Organism: Demequina ureilytica; assembly: GCF_048553575.1. Classification (NCBI taxonomy): domain Bacteria; kingdom Bacillati; phylum Actinomycetota; class Actinomycetes; order Micrococcales; family Demequinaceae; genus Demequina; species Demequina ureilytica. Next base: position 538,361 of record NZ_JBLZIE010000003.1, read on the forward strand.
CCGGCATCAGGTGCGTGCGCTGCATGCGCCTCAGCTGAATGCGGTGCTCCCACACGCGCAGCTGCCGGTACGAGCGCTCCATCTTGGCCGCATCCGGCCGCCCCACGTAGCCTCCCTTGCGCAGCGCCGCCAGCGCGTCAAGCGTCGTGCGGGACCTGAGGGTGGGATCGTGGCGGCCGTGCACGAGCTGAAGAAGCTGGATGGTGAACTCGACATCGCGCAGCCCTCCGGGGCCGAGCTTGAGCTGGCGGTCGGCCTCCTGCGGTGGCACGTGCTCCTCGACGCGACGTCGCATCGCCTGTGCGCTCTGCACGAAGCCCTCGCGCTCGACCGCCTTCCACACCATCGGCGTGACAGCGTCCAGATATGCCTGACCCACCTCGGGGTCGCCCGCGATGGGCCGCGCCTTCAACAACGCCTGGAACTCCCACGTGCTCGCCCAGCGCTCGTAGTACGCGCGGTGCCCGGCCACTCCCCGCACGAGCGCACCATCCTTGCCCTCGGGCCGCAGGTTCGCGTCCACCTCCCACAGCGCCGCCTCGGCGGCCGCGCGGTCACACGCACGCGACGCCCCCGCCGCCAGCCTGGTTGCGACCTTCATCGACAGCTGTTCATCGGCGCCCTCGGCCGGCTCGGCCACGAAGATGACGTCGACGTCGGAGATGTAGTTGAGCTCGCGGCCGCCGCACTTGCCCATGCCGATGATCGTGAGCCGAGTGGCCGCGTGGTCGGGCTCGTCCGCACGTGCGATGGCGATGCCGGCCTCGAGAGCGGCACCGGCCAGATCCGCAAGCGCGGCGCCCACGCGCGGCAGCAGCGACGGCGGCGACTTCGCGTACAGGTCCTCCGCCGCGATGCGCATCAGCACGCGGCGGTAGGCGATGCGCATCTTCGCCACACCCTCGTCGCCGCTGACGGTCGCCACGGGAACATCGGCGTCAGGATCAGCGCCTACGGCCTCCAGCAGGACGCGGCGCGAGTCGACTTCCGTGAAGGACTCGCCCTCGGGCCACTGTGCGAAGTCACGGATCAGCTCGGGGTGACGCACGAGGAAGTCCCCGAGCGCAACGGAGCCGCCGAGCAGCACGGCCAGTCGGCCTCCCGCGTGCGTCTCTCGCAGCGCCGCGAGCTCTTCCACGCAGCCCGCGTCGCGCGCGGACTCGGCGAGCCTGAGGAGCTGCAGCAGGCCCGTGTCGGGATCTGCCAGGTACGACACCGCCACCGCGGGGTCGGGAATCCGAACACCGGTGATCTCGCTGATCTGCTCGATCATCTGCTCGGCGCGCGTCGCGTCTGCGACACCCGCCCGCCGCAGTTGAGTGGCGAACGAGACCTCCCGCTTGCTCACGGCAGCGCCGTTAGAGGACGGGCAGGTACTGCTCGAGCTCGTACGGCGTGACCTGGGCGCGATACGCCTCCCACTCCGCACGCTTGTTGCGAAGCACGAAGTCGAAGACTCTCTCGCCCAGCGTCTCCGCGACGAGTTCGGACCGCTCCATCACCTCGATCGCCTCGGACAGCGAAGCCGGCAGCGCCTGGTAGCCCATCGCCTTGCGCTCGGCGGGCGACAGCTCCCACACGTCGTCCTCGGCACCCTCGGGAAGTTCGAGCTCCTCCTCGATGCCCTTGAGGCCTGCGGAGAGCAGAACGGAGAAGGCCAGGTACGGGTTCGCTGCCGAGTCAAGCGCGCGGTACTCGATCCGCGTGGACTGGCCCTTGCCCGGCTTGTGAGTCGGGATGCGCACCAGCGCAGAGCGGTTGTTCGAGCCCCATGCCACGTACGACGGCGCCTCTGCTCCGCCCCACAGGCGCTTGTACGAGTTCACGTACTGGTTGGTGATGGCGCTGATCTCGGGTGCGTACTTGAGCAGCCCCGCGATGAACTGGCGCGCCGTGGTGGACAGCTGGTGGTCGGCACCCGCCTCGTAGAACGCGTTGCGGTCGCCCTCGAACAGGCTCATGTGCGTGTGCATGCCAGATCCCGGCCCGTTCACGAGCGGCTTGGGCATGAAGGACGCGAACACACCCTGCTCGAGCGCCACCTCCTTGATGACCGCACGGAAGGTCATGATGTTGTCGGCCATCGTCAGCGCGTCCGCGTAGCGGAGGTCGATCTCGTTCTGTCCGGGTCCCGCCTCGTGATGCGAGAACTCGACGGAGATTCCCATGGACTCGAGCATGGTGATCGCCTCGCGGCGGAAGTTGTGAGCCGTGCCGCGCGGCACGTTGTCGAAGTAGCCGGCCTGGTCCACGGGCTTGGGCAGCTGGCCCGGCTCCGGCTTCTCGAGCAGGTAGAACTCGATCTCGGGGTGCGTGTAGAACGTGAACCCGAGCTCGGAAGCCCGATCGAGGTTGCGCTTGAGCACTTGGCGCGGGTCGGACAGCGCGGGCTCGTCGTCCGGGGTCGCGATGTCGCAGAACATGCGCGCGACTCCGTGGCTCGCGCCACGCCACGGCAGGATCTGGAAGCTCGACGGATCGGGCTTGGCGAGCATGTCGGACTCCGACACGCGGGTCAGACCCTCGATCGCGGAGCCGTCGAACCCGATGCCCTCGCTGAAGGCATTCTCCAGCTCGGCGGGGGCGATCGCCACCGACTTCAGGATCCCGAGAACATCGGTGAACCAAAGGCGAATGAATCGAATGTCCCGCTCCTCGACACTGCGGAGCACGTATTCCTGCTGCTTATCCATGTGCCCATCCTGCCTCAACTATGTGTCGATCGTGTCACGTGACCCGCGGTGCGGTCCCCGACTACGCTGGCACCATGCCGCGCTTACGCATCGCCCTGGCTCAGATCAATACCTGTGTGGGAGACATCGCTGGTAATGCAGCACTTGTGACCAAGTCCTGCCGCGCAGCGCATGAGGCCGGCGCGGACCTCGTGTTGTTCCCCGAGATGACCACCACCGGCTACCCGATCGAGGATCTGGCCCTGCGCGAGAGCTTTCAGCGCGCCGCGGAGCGCTCAGCGCAGCGCATCGCGGCAGATCTCGCCTCCGAGGGTCTCGGCCACCTCATCGTTGTCCTGGGAACGCTGGGAGTAGCGCGCTCGGGCCGGCCCTTCAACCAGGCCGTCGTGATCACGGGTGGCGAGATCACGGCCCGGTACAACAAGCATCATCTGCCCAACTACGGCGTCTTCGACGAGCGCCGCATCTTCGCTGCAGGCGAGGACCGGTGCGTGGTCGACGTGCACGGCCGCCGCATCGGCGTCGTCATCTGTGAGGACATCTGGGCCGATGGCGGCCCGGTGTCGCAGATGGACGGTGCCGGCATCGACCTGCTGACTGTCCTGAACGGATCGCCGTTCGAGGAGGGCAAGGGGCACGCGCGCACCGAGCTCGCCCAGCGCCGCGCCCGCGAGGTCGGCGCGCCCGTCGCGTACGTCAACCTGTGGGGCGGTCAGGACGACTTGGTCTTCGACGGCCACAGCTTCATTGTCGGCCCTGACGGCACCGTCCTTGCCTCGGCGCCCGGCTTCGGCGATGCCTTACTCGTCTGGGACCTGCCGGACAAGGCCGACTCAGCCCGCGCATCGTCCCCTGATCGCTCGCAACTGGCCGAACAGACCACCGACGATGAGCAGGTCTACCGCGCGTGCGTGACGGGTCTGCGCGATTATGTGCTCAAGAACGGGTTCCGGTCGGTGCTCCTGGGACTGTCCGGCGGCATCGACTCCGCGCTCACCGCAGCCATCGCGGCCGATGCGCTCGGCGGTACCAACGTCGTCGGCGTCTCCATGCCGTCCTCGTTCTCCTCGGAGCACTCGAAGGACGACGCGGCGGACCTGGCCAAGCGGCTGGGAGCGGACTTTCGGGTTCAGCCGATCGCCGCCATGGTCGACGGCTTTCAGCAGGACCTCGCCCTCGACGGCGTGGCGGAGGAGAACCTCCAGGCCCGCATCCGCGGCGTGATCCTGATGGCGATCTCGAACCGCGAGGGGCACCTCGTGATCGCTCCGGGGAACAAGTCGGAGCTCGCGACGGGCTACGCCACCATCTACGACGCGGGCAGCATCGGCGGCTTCGCGCCGCTCAAGGATGTCGACAAGTCGCGGGTCTGGGAGCTGGCGCGGTGGCGCAACGCCCATGCCGAGGCCAACGGCGAGACCCCGCCCATCCCGGTCAACTCCATCGAAAAGCCCCCCAGCGCCGAGCTTCGCCCCGGTCAGACGGACCAGGACTCGCTGCCTCCCTATGAGGTGCTCGACGAGGTGCTCGATGCATACGTCGAGCATGCGGAAGGCCGGGCCGAGCTGCTGGCTCGAGGCTACGACGAGACCGTGGTCGACACCGTGCTGGCCCTCGTCGACCGCGCCGAGTGGAAGCGGCGGCAGTATCCGCCCGGGCCCAAGGTGACCGCGTTGGCGTTCGGCCGTGACCGGCGTCTGCCCATCACGAGTCGCTGGCGCGAGAACGCGGAGTAGCCCGGCCCGCCGATCAGGGGTCGCGTCCTAGAGTGGAGCCATGAGGCGCATCCACCACTTCAAAGAGATGAAGGCACGCGGCGAGAAGATCACGATGCTCACCGCGTACGACCACCCCACGGCACGGACCTTCGACGAGGCCGGCATCGACATGCTGCTCATCGGCGACTCGGTGGGCGACAACATGCTGGGGTACGACTCCACTGTTCCGCTCACGCTGGACGAGATGATCCCGTTCGCGCGGGCCGTGGCGAAGGCCGCCAAGAATGCCTTCGTCGTGGCCGACCTGCCATTCGGCACCTACGAGGTGTCACCCGAGCAGGCAGTCGAGTCCTCGATCCGCATGATGAAGCTCTCGGGCGCGCAGGCCGTCAAGTTCGAAGGTGGCCGCCGCATCGCAAGGCAGGTCAAAGCGGTGACCGATGCGGGTATCCCCTTCTGCGGGCATCTGGGCTTCACGCCGCAGTCGGAGAACGCGCTCGGCGGGCGCCGCATCCAGGGCCGTGGAGACAATGCCTACGAGGAGCTGCTCGCCGATGCCGTGGCACTTCAGGAGGCCGGCGCCTTCGCCGTAGTCCTCGAGATGGTGGTCGCGCCCGTCGCGGCCAAGGTCACGGCCGCGCTCGACATCCCGACCATCGGCATCGGAGCGGGGCCCGACACCGACGGGCAGGTGCTGGTATGGCTCGATGCCCTGGGAGTGGGCGACTGGCACCCGTCGTTCTCGAAGCAGTTCGCTGCGGTAGGTACAGCGATGAGCGAGGGCGCCGCCGACTACATCCGCGAGGTCAAGGGCGGGACCTTTCCCTCTGCCGACCACACGTTCGACGAGTAGGACAACCCATGGCATCGATTCTGGTCACCGGCAGCCAAGGCAAGCTCGGCCGCTTCGTCACCGCGCGCCTCGCCTCCGAAGGGCACCGCGTGCACGGTGTGGACATCGTGTCCGCATCACCGAGCTTTGACTACACGCGACTTGACCTCACCGACTACGGCCAGGTAGTCGACGCCATGTTCGGAGTCCAGGACCGCTACGAAGGTCTCGACGCGGTGGTGCATCTTGCGGCGATTCCGGCGCCAGGCCAGGCCGCCGATGCCGCCACCTTCCACAACAACATGCTGTCGACCTTCAACGTCTTCCAGGGCGCGCGCCGTGCGGGTATCAAGCGGATCGTCTACGCCTCCTCGGAGACGGTGCTTGGACTGCCGTTCGACACTCCCCCGCCGTACATCCCCGTCGACGAGGAGTATGCGGCGCGCCCCGAGTCGAACTACTCGCTCGTGAAGCACCTCGAGGAGACCATGGCGATCGAGCTGTGCCGCTGGGACCCCGAGCTCAGCATCATCGCGCTGCGCTACTCGAACGTCATCAGCCCCGACGAGTACGCCGCCTTCCCCGACTTCGACGCCGACCCCGCGCTGCGGCGGTGGAACCTGTGGTCCTACATCGATGCGCGCGACGGCGCCCAGGCAGTGGTGCGAGCGCTCACGTACGACGAGCCGGGCTTCGACCGCTTCATCATCGCCAACGCGGACACCGTGATGTCGAGATCGAGCGCCGAGCTAGCGGCGGACCAGTTCCCCGACGTGCCCATCACCAAGCAGCTCGGCGAGCACGAGACGATGCTCTCCATCGACAAGGCGCGCGCCGTGCTCGGCTTCGCACCCGAGTACTCCTGGCGCAGCCAGGTGTGATGCGACGCGCCTAGTCCTTCCCGCCCCAGTCCTCGTCCTGCTCGTCCCACTCCTCAGCGCGCCGCTCCGCCTTCTCGAGCGCGCGCTCGGCCTCCTCGCGGGTCGGGTACGGGCCCATCAGGTGCTCCCAGGAGCTCACCCTGCCCTTCTCCACCATCCGCGTGCGGGTGTTGAAGAAGTACTCGACTTCGCCGGTCTCGTCCGGTGACATGCGCATCGCCTCCATGAATAGACTGCCAGGTATGAGTGCAGTCCGCGAGAGCATTACGAAGGGTGTCGTCTCGCCAGTGCGCGCGGTGCCGAGGTCCGTCTCCCGTCCCGACTACGTGGGGCGCACGCGCTCCACGAAGTGGACGTCCGGGGACGTGCACGATCCCGAGCTGATCGAGCGCATCCGCGTCTCCGCGCGGATCGCCGCGCAGGCGCTCGCCGAGGTAGGGCGCCACATCGAACCGGGAGTGACCACCGACGAGCTGGACCGCATCGGGCATGAGTTCGTGTCCGACCACGGTGCGTATCCCTCCACCCTGGGCTATCCGGGATCTGCGGGCCGGCCGCCCTTCCCCAAGGCGCTGTGCACCTCCGTCAACGAGGTGATCTGCCACGGCATCCCCGACTCCACGGTGGTGCAGGAGGGCGACATCGTGAAGATCGACATCACCGCGTTCAAGGACGGCGCCCACGGAGACAACTGTGGCTCGTTCATCGCGGGCGAAGGCAGCGACCGCGCCCGCAAGCTCGTCGAGGTGACACACGAGGCGATGATGCGCGGCATCAAGGCCGCCCGCCCTGGCCGCGAGGTCAACGTGATCGGCCGCGTGATCGAGAAGTACGCCACGCGCCACGGTTTCGAGTCGGTGCGCAACTACACCGGTCACGGGGTCGGCCCCGCCTTCCACACCGGGTTGGTCATCCCCCACTACGACGCCGCTCCGATGCACGCCGACGTGATCGAGCCCGGCATGGTCTTCACCGTCGAGCCCATGCTGTGCATGGGCTCGGAGGCCAGCCACGAATGGGACGACGGCTGGACCGTCGTGACCGACGACGGCTCGTGGGTGGCCCAATTCGAACACACGATCCTCGTCACCGAAGATGGCCCGGAGGTCCTGACACTGCCATGAGCAAGCACATCGCAATCGGAGTCGACATCGGTGGCACGGGCATCAAGGCCGCGCCCGTCGATCTCCGCACCGGAGAGTTCACCGAAGAGCGCTACCGGATCCCCACCCCTGACCCATCGACTCCGGACGCCGTCGCCCGCACCGTCGCGAAGTGCATCTCGAAGTTCTCTCCCGGCAAGAAGGTGCCCATCGGCGTCGCGTTCCCCGGCGTCGTGCAGAACGGGGTGGTGAAGACCGCCGCCAACGTCGACGACGCGTGGATCGGCACCAACCTACGCACGATCATTCGTGACTATGCAGGCCACGACGTGTTCGTGATCAACGATGCTGACGCCGCCGGATACGGCGAGTACATCCACGGCGCCGCTCACGAGCGCGACGGCGTGGTGCTCATGACCACCCTCGGCACCGGCATCGGCACGGCGCTCATCGTCGACGGACAGCTGGTGCCCAACACCGAGTTCGGTCACGTCGAGATCGGCGGCCAGGAGGCCGAGGACTTCGCGGCGGAATCGGCCCGAGACCGCCTGGACCTCGACTGGGAGGCATGGACCAAGAACCTTCAGAAGTTCTACTCCGAGATGGAGAAGCTGGTGTGGCCGGACCTGATCATCGTGGGCGGCGGGGTCTCGAAGTCGCACCACATGTTCCTGCCGGGGCTCACCCTGCGGGCTCCGATCATCCCCGCGGAGCTGCGCAATGGGGCTGGGATCGTGGGCGCGGCTGCCTGGGCCGCGAACCTTCACAAGAAGGACGACAAGCGCCGCAAGGACGACGAGAAGAAGTCGAAGAAGGCGGAGTCCAAGAAGAAGAAGTGACCGCGGCGCGCTAACCGCGCGCTGCTATTCGCAGACCGCGCCTACTCACAGACTTGGCCGTCGTTGTCCCCGTCGCGGTAGTAGCCGTACTCGGGGTCCTCGCCTTGCGCGTAGGGCCCGAATCCGGCGGCGGTCGCGGCCTTGCACGTGCCCATGTCCGGATCGAGCGCGTCACCGCCCGTCGTGGTGGGAGCGGGAGTCGTCGGCGGCGTCGGCACCGCATCGGGTGCCCGGCCCACGTTGTCGGCCATCACCGGCTGATCGCCGGGCTCGGGAAGCTCATGTCCCGGGCAGCCGTCGAGCACGCGCAGCATTGCATCAAGCTCGGCTGCCGTGATCCACACGTCGTACTTCTCCTTGACCGCCACCTGCCGCGCCACGTAGTCGCACCGATAGTCCTGATGCGGCGGCAACCACGTCGCCGCGTCGCCGTCGCCCTTCGCGCGATTCGCGCCGGCGTCCACCGGCTCGAGGTTGAGGGGATCGTTCGCGAACGCCACCCTCTTGGCGAACTCCCAGGTGGCGGCGCCCTTCTGCCACGCGTCCGAGAGCGCGACCAAGTGGTCGACGTCGACCTCGCTCGCGCCGCCGTGCACGAACCGCAGGCTGGCATTCGTGAAGGGGTCGGCGAGCGATCCCTCGAGCACCTTGCAATCGCCGGACATCACGCGATCGGTGAGCCGCAGGCGCAGCATGTCGTTCCTGGTGTCGCAGCCGTTGCGGTCCACGTCCACCCAGCCGTCGCCGAACTGTTCGCGTGCGTACCCAGTCTTGGGCGCACGACCCTTCACGGTGAGCTCGCGGGCGGCGGCCGATGCGGTACCGAGGGCCGCGGGCGACGGTGCGGCGGTCGCGTCCAGAGCAGGCGTGGGTGCCGGCGTGGCCGTGGAGGACGGAGCGGGTAAGGGTGCGTCGCCGACTGCGTCGGCCTCACCGGTCGATGCGGGCGCGCACGCCGCCACGACCATCGCGGCCGTGACGGCGACCACGGTCATCCGGGCGCGAATGAACGCGCGATCGTCAAGCAGTGTCCTCAGCACCAGGCGACCGTACCCACGACTCCCCGCCACGGAGCGATGCCACTCCGCAGTGAAGCGGAAGCTTCCGTCGGCGCGACCTCAGGACCGCTTGCCGCGCCCGTGCCGCTTCTCGGACGCGTCGATCCGCTGCGCCATGCGTGCCTCGTCGGCCTCGCGCATTCGTGTGCCGAAGTGGACCAGTTGCGGGTCGACGATCGTCAGGGTGAATACCGGTGGACCCATGCAGAACAGCGCCACCAGCAGGAACCAGCCACCCTCGACCAGCAGCCGGGATTCGGTGAGCGCCTGGAGGAGCAGCGCGACGGTCAGCAGCGCCCAGCCCAGGGGAAGGTGGGTGTCGCCGCGGTCGGCGCGCTCCACGAGACGCCAGGCGCTGCCGAACAGCAGCACCACGATCGCGAACAGCAGCACCACGCCGATCAGGCCCAGTTGCAGCCATGCGTCCAGGAAGGCGTTGTGCGCGTGGGTGGGGCGCACCCACTCCAGGCCCAGTCCGATCTCGGAGTACGGATATTGCCAGATGGGCCAGTAGCCCACATAGCCCCAGCCGTCGGGCCGCTGCACGGCGTAGCTGATGACCTCGTACCAGATCTGGGTGCGGTTGGTGAAGTCGGAGCCGCGCTCCAGCAACGCGAACAGCTCCTCGCGATACTTGAGCGTGAGCACCGACCCGATCGCGGCGCACGCGATGATCGTGAAGGACAGCACCCGCTTGCCTCGCGGCTTCAATCGCCTCAGGACGTACGCTCCGGCGGTCAAGGCGGCGAGCGCGCCAATCGACGCCGTCACCGTGGCGGACATCGTCAGCAGGTGAACCGCGCCGGCTGCCACGAGCGTCGCCCAGCCGTCGATCCGCCTGATGCGGCGGTCGAGCAGCAGCACGAAAGCGACGATGGCCGCCAGCAGCGCGATCGCGCCAAAGGGATTGCGGTTGCCCACGAAGCCCTGGATGGGGCCGCCCTCGAGAAGCAAATTGGAGGACCACGCCGATTGGATGGGCTCGCCGCCCCGATCGGCGGCCAGCGACTCGAGGTCGCCCACCAACGGCGGAACGGCGGCACGCACCACGAACGTGACGATGAGCTCGAAGACGATTCCGAGGAACAGGCTCACCTGCAACCCGCGATACAGCCGCACCATGAACTCGGTGTTGCTCGCCCCGCGCGCTGTGATGATGGCGATGGCGGTGGTCGCCACCAGCGCGACGACGGCAAGAGTGGTGACGGCGCGGGTGGCGGACCAGATGATGCTCAATACCGCAAGGCCGACGAACGCGCCGATCAGCAGCGGCGGGCGCATCGACCGGAGGGAAGGCTTGAAGACGACGAAGACCGCGACGATGGTCAGCACCGACAGCACCGCGAACGCGGGCAAGCCCAAGAGGTAGCGGAAGCCCTGTCCGGACATGAGCAGGACGATCGCCCAGATCGTGACGAGCGCGCGAGCCCGCTCGCTGTCGAGCAGCCGGGGCAGCGAGGACCCGGCCGTCAGGCCTCTGGAGGTGACCATGTGACCGCGCACTCTCCTTCTCGAGGGACTCCCGCGCCGCCGCGTCGCCCTCCTGCGGGCGACGCAGGCCTGTCGCGGCCCCCGTGCCATCGGGAGAGACCGCGCGGATCGCGTGGGGTTTGATTCTAACGGCCAGGGCGGCCCTCGGCGGAATGCCCCGTCCCCACCGCCGACGCTGGCCGACGGCTNATCGGGAGAGACCGCGCGGATCGCGTGGGGTTTGATTCTAACGGCCAGGGCGGCCCTCGGCGGAATGCCCCGTCCCCACCGCCGACGCTGGCCGACGGCTCCGAAGGTTCAGGGCGCGCGGGCCGCGGCATACGATGAGCAGATGCCAGCAGATGCGGCGGTCAAGACTCGCCGGCGGAATCGCCCGCCCGCGAGCGAACGTTGAAGGTGACATGAGTTCCTCCGGTCCTATCGCCAGCGTCCAGGCACGCGTGGGCCACGCGCTCTTCACCCGCATCGCGGGGCCTGACGGCTACGAGGCACGCGCGCGCATCCACGAGACGCCGGGCGAGCGCTGGTTCGGGCCCGACGCGGCGATACGCCGGGTCCACGGCGATGCCTCGACGTTCGTGGGCGGTCTGCGGGCACTGCTGCTGCAGTCGCTTCACCCCCTCGCGATGGCGGGCGTCGCGGGCCATTCTGGCTACCGCGGGGATCCGTGGGGGAGGCTTGCGCGAACCTCGACGTTCCTGGCGTTCACCACGTTCGGCACTGCCGAGGACTCTCAGGAGATGATCGACCGGATCCGGGCGGTGCACGACCGCGTGAAGGGCAAGACCGCAGATGGCCGGCCTTACCGCGCCAGCGACCCCCGGCTGCTCACGTGGGTTCACATCGCGGAGGCCGACTCGTTTCTCAGTGCCTACCAGCGTTACGGAGAGGCGCCCCTCGGCCCGGGTGAGGCGGACGAGTACCTCGCGCAGTCGGGCCGCGTGGCGGTCGCGCTGGGCGCGGAGGACGTGCCGGTCACGACGACGGAGCTCGCGCAGGCCTTCGACGATTTCATGCCCGAGCTCGAGGCCTCCGCCGAGGCCATCGACACGGCGCAATTCCTGTTGCGCGAACCGCCACTGCCGCGTGCCGTGCGGCTGGGCTACGCCCCGCTCGCTGCGGGCGCCGTCGCGTTGCTGCCCGCCTGGGCACGCCAAGAGCTCGGCCTCGACCGCTGGTCGACGCGCACCTTCGGTCCCGCCGGCGGCGCGATCGCCACCCGCGCGGTGCGGTGGGGCCTTGGCTCCGCCGAGTCGCGCGGCCACCTGCGCGACACCTCGCGTAGCGACTGAGCACCGCCTCAGCCGCGCGGCTACTGAAGCAGGCGCACAGGCTCAGCCCGCGCATCGGCCGCAAGCACGCGGCCTGAGCCGCTAGACCCCGCCGACCTCGGTCCCTGGTTCGAAGGCACCTGCGGCAATGTCATCCCAGAACTGGTCGATGGTGTCCGGGTCGAGCAGCACGGTCGAGCCCACGCCGGCGACGTCGTGACCCATGCTCGCGATGGGGGGCGTGCCCGTCACTGCCTCTCCCCCGCGCGACGAGTTGAAGGCCAGCGCGAATCCCGCCAGGTCGAAGGGGCTGGTTCCCTCAGAGACGCGGAAGGCGTCGAGCCCGGCGCTGGCGACCGGCATCGCGGTGAAGGGGTTCAACACGGTGGACGGGCTGAGGACGTTGTCGACCACGGCCCCCACGACCTGCTGCTGGCGCTGGACACGGCCGATGTCCCCCAGCGGGTCGCTGTAGCGCATACGGGCGAAGGCGAGGGCGGTCTGGCCATCGGCGACGTGGCAGCCGGCCTCCCACTCCAGCCTGCTGCGCCGGTCGGAGACATCCTCGTCGTAGCAGAGCTCCACGCCACCCACGGCGTCGACGAGGCCCTCGACGCCACCGAAGCCCACCTCGAGGTAGTGGTCGACCGTGAGGCCCGACAGGCCTTCGACGGTCTCGACGAGCAAGGGCGCCCCACCGAAGGCGAAGGACGCGTTGATCTTGTTGCTGCCGTTGCCCGGAATCTCGACGTACGAGTCGCGAGGGATGCTGATGAGCGCCGTCGGCCCGCTCTCGGGCTTGTGGAGCACCATGATCGTGTCGGTGCGCTGGCCGGGGGTGTCGTTGCCGCCATCCCAACCTTCGCGCGAGTCGGAGCCGACGATCAGGTAGGTGCTGCCAGGGGTGTCCGCGGCTCCGCTGAGCGCGTCCACGCTCTGGATCTGGGAGTCCACCCAGAAGTACAGGCCGATCGCGGCCACCAAGAGCAGCACCAGCAGGAACACGAGCGTGTTGCGGAGACGGTGGCGCTTGCGCCGCACTGGCGCGCGGCGAGGCTGCTCCACGGGGGCCGATGCGGGGGTGTGGGCCTGCGCCGGACGCGGCGCACTGCGTGGTTGGGGCGGGCGGCCGGACTGGGCCTGCTGGCCGGACGGCGACTGCGGCTGCCGTCCCGATTGCGGCGCGGGAGCACCGGCGGGACGCGTGCTGCGGCGCTGAGGGGTGTGGCCTGTCTCCGGTCGCTGCTGCTGCGCGCGCGGCTTGGCGCCGCCGGGCTGAATGGACGGCGGCATGGGACGCCGCTTGTCTCGCGGGTCGGATGCTCCGTTGCGCCCACCGGCGCCGTCTTCAGGTCTCACCCGGTGAGGGTATCGCCTGAGCGGTCGGGGCGCGGCGATGCCGCGCTCGAAACGTTGCGGTGCGGATGAGCTGGCCGATACGCCGGGTAATAGCCGTGCGTCGTTGCCTAGCGACACCGAGCGCTACCAAAGTTGCATGCGTCCTCCTAATTATCGCCATAAGCGCCATGCCGATACGTCGAGCGCTGGTCGCGTTGCGAAGTTTCTGCGAAGCGCTGACCGCCCACAGCGCTACCGGCGCTAGTCGGTACCCCACCGCGCGCAAGAGGACACGGCTCACCGATCACTCGCGAGCGTCGAACCGGGCGCTGCAACGATCGCAGGTCGGCGGGTGCCGAGTCCTTTGAATCTGCCCTCGCCATCGCGACGATCGCGCGTCGAGCCGCCGCTGACGCTTCCACTAGCTTCTCCAAAGAGGTCAGTCGCTCGAGACGAGGTCTGGCGCGAGGTCGACGGTGACCGCCTCAAGGTCACGCCGCTCGTGCGGAGGCAGCGGCCGGGACGAGGTCGCGCGCAGCTGGGTCGCCTCGGCGATGAGGGTAGAAGCGAGTTCACTGTCTCCGCACTCGACAGCCAATCGACAGAGGCCCTCCAGCGCGGTGCTTGTGAGCCCCGGCTCCCCGATACGGCGGCTGAGTTCGAGCAGCTCGTCGTATCGCCGACGAGCCGCGACAACGTCACCGGCGACTTCGTCGCACCTGGCCAGGCCGGCGAGCGCCAATCCCTCGGACACCGGGGTGCCGAGCGCGGCGAATCCGGCGTTCGACTCAAGGAAACGGGCGCGGGCCGCGTCCCAGTGGTGTCCAACTTGGGCGAGCAGTCCGTGGCCGTAGCCGGCAAGGAGTGCGCCGGCCCCGTCACCGACGTGGTCAGACGCGGCGCGCGCCCGGTCGAAGAGCTCTGCGGCCGCCTCTGCGTTGCCGAGGTGGAGCTGGGCGATGCCCAGGTCGGCCAGCGCCCATTGCACGGTATTGAACAGGCCTGCCCCAGTTGCGACATCGATCGCCTCCTCGAGCACCCGGGAGCCTTCGTCGTAACGGCCGAACTGCCGAAGCCCCCAGCCAAGGTGGTAGAGGATCGCCGACAGGCCCCACGGGTCGTCAAGCTGTCGAAACGTCGCGGCCGTTGCGCGCCCGATACGGACCGCCGCAGCCTCATCGCCATTTTTGAGGGCGGTCTCCATGCGCACGAAGCCGACCACGCCATCGCCCCAGGCGTCGCCGTCGGTTGCGAACTGAGTCGCGGCTTCGGCCAGCAGGCTTTCGGAGCGGTCACTCTCCTCACCCGTGACCCCCTCGACGGCCAGGAGTACGCGCGACAGTGCGGCACGCGAGTGGTCCCCCAAAACAACGAAGATCGCCAGACTCTCTGCAGCGGTTTCTGCGCAGCGCGGACTGGGGTGCACGAGGCACGCCCGGGGACGCTCAACCAAGGAGACGGCCTGGAGGGCGCGCGCCCGTGACGCGGGGCTGCCGTTGCCTGACTCCAACAGGCGCGACAAGACCTCGCGGCCCTCCAAGTGGCGGCCGAGGTGCCAGAAGAGCCCGAGGGCCCCGGCAGTTTCGAGAGCCGAGTTGAGATCGCCACCTGGCCGACCGAGCCACGCGAGCGCCGCCCTGATGTTGGTTTGCTCTTGGCGGAGCTGTTGCAATGTCTCACGCTGGGCGTGCCCACGCAGTTGCGACTCGGCGTCGTGGACGACATCACGGAAGTACTCCGCGTGGCGTTGAGTCACGGCCTCGTGCTCTCCTGCAGCGATCAGTTGCTCAGCGGCGTAGTGGCGAAGTGTGTCCAGCATCCGGTAGCGAGTTGATGCCCCGTGCTCGACCTCCACCATGGAGCGTTCGACCAGACGGCCGATGGTGTCCAAGACTTCTCCTACCGCGAGACTAGCGTCGGTCACAACGGACTCTGACGCCGTCAGGCTCCAGCCACCATGAAAAACGGCGAGCCGGTTGAACACGCGTTGCTCCCGCTCGGTGAGCAACGCGTAGCTCCAGTCGACGGTCGCGCGCAGTGTTCTCTGCCGCGCTTCGGCGGTGCGTGTACCGGTCGTGAGCAGCGCGAACCTTTGGTCCAGGCGACTGGCGATTTCGACGGGTGACATGTTCGAGACACGAGCACCGGCGAGCTCCAGCGCGAGGGGGATCCCGTCCAGAGCTCGGCTGATACGACCGATCGCGGCCAGGTCGTCGTCCCCGAAAACCGTCCCTGGCCGAACCGACTTAGCGCGCTCAACAAACAGCTGTGCGGCCGGATACAGCAGCACGTCACCAACGGGCGTGCTGTCCGGTGGCGTTTCCAAGGGGCCCACGGTCACTTGCACTTCGTCCGGGACCGCGAGCGCCTCGCGGCTCGTTGCGAGAATTGTCACGTCCGGACACCTACCCAGGATCTGGTCGATGAGCCCAGCAGCAGCGTCAATGACGTGCTCGCAGTTGTCGATCAGCAGTAGGACTCGGCGTCTCGCCAGGTAGGCGACTACTCGCTCACGCACGTCACGGTCCCCGGCCGCTCCATCGAGAGGCACTCCCAGTGCGTCAGCCACAGCCAGTGGCACCTGATCCGGGGTGTCCACGGAAGCGAGACGGACACCGAAGGCACCGTCCGGGAAAGCGCCGGAGGTTCGCACGACGGCAGCAAGCGCCAGGGACGTCTTGCCCGCGCCGCCGGGACCGATTAACGACACCAGACGTGTGCCGTGGACAAGGTCTTCCAAGGAGTCGAGCTGGGCATCACGGCCGATCAGGGGACGTAACACCGTCGGCAAATTTGTAGGAGCAAGTGCCCTTTCGTCGGCCCGACGCGCTCCCGACACCGCTACTGGTGCTGGGGCTACATCGGGTTGTGAACCGAGCGCTTCGTCCTGCCGGAGCACACGCTCGTGCAGCGACCGCAATGTGAGGGAGGGCTCCAGACCAAGGGACTCATCCAAAACATCGCGGGTGCGCCGATATGCCTCGAGTGCCTCCGCCTGTCGGCCACTGCGGTAAAGGGCCACCATGAGCAGACCGGCAAGCGACTCGAGGGTCGGATCGTGCGCGACCAGCGGCTCAAGGTCCGCGACGACCTCTGCCTGGCGGCCGAGCGCAAGCGCGATCTGAGCGCGCTCCGTGAGAGCTGTTAGCTTGAGCTGAGAGAAACGTGCGGCCTCGACTGTCGCCCACCGCTCCGCTGCGAAGTCACTGAGTGCGTCGCCGTACCACAAGCCCAAGGCCTCGTCATAAGCATTGAGGGAGGTTGCGTCTGATCTCTCCGAGCCCGCCTCGGACCGGGACCTGGCCTCACGTACGCGGGCAACGAAGTCGACAGCGTCAACCGCCTTGGAATCGACGTTCGCGCGGTAGCCCACCCCTTCGCGAGTGACCACGTCAGGCACACCGAGTGTTCTCAGGCTGCGCCGCAACTTCGAGACCCGAATCTGCAGAGCGTTCATCGGGTCCACAGGGAGTGAGGATTCCGACCAGAGCCGATCCACAAGCATGGTTGCCGGAATCGTCCGCCCTGGTGACAGCAGGAGCTGAACTAAGACGGCTCGCTCGGCAGCGCCGGGCATCACTACAGGACGGCCGTCGACCAGGATCTCCATCGGGCCCAAAAGCCGGAAGCGCACGTCCACGACACCCTCCTCGTCAACCCTCCGGTCATGGTGCCCTAGCACTGGGCTAGGACGTTGACCGATGGCGGTGTCACTGTACGGGATACCACGCCACCGTGGAGGGGGAGCGGACTGCGAAGGCGCAGGTAGCCGGCCCGACATCGCCCGGAGTCGGGAGCCTCGCGAACGCGGCTGTGCGCTCGCCGTCTCAAGGTGGTGGTGTGCGGTTGGCGTCGCCTGAGCCGTCGATCAACTCGACTGGGAGCCCACGCAGCGCACCGAGGACATCGTCGACGGTCATTGTCCCGGTCAATTTGACCTCGGTGCTTGCGATGCCGGCCGTCACGGTCTCCACGCCCGAAACGTCGCGGAGCCGGGCGGTGACCTCTCGGACGCAATGTCGACAGTTCATGCCACCGACCACCAGGCCTATTGTCGGCATCTTCGTTCTCCTTCGCCTTGGGTTGCTTCCCAAGCATCCGCACATGTCCTGTCCTACGGCTGTCCTCGAGGGGCGAGGCAGCAGTCGACCCACCAAGGACCCCGGTCTCCTGCACACCACTAAGCGCGACATCCAACCCGGACTCGATGTTGTGCCAGCACGGCTCGACGTTGGCCAGTCGGTGATCACCCGAGCCGTGAGCCGTGAGCCGTGAGCCGTCACGAACCTGCAGTCGGCGGGAATCTCCACCCGGACAGCGGCTGGACAGGCACTGGCAACCACAGCGACGAAAGGTTGGGGACACAGCCGGGCCGACCAGCCCGCTCGGCGCAATCTAGATGCCCAACGCGGGTATCTCACCGATCCACTACCAGTCAGGAGCCAGGGATGAAAACTAGCGAGTACCAGGTCACCGGCATGACATGCGGTCACTGCGAAATGTCGATTCGAGAAGAGGTCAGCACCGTGCCCGGCGTGCAGGAGATCCAAGTCAGCGCCCAGACCGGGCAGTTGGTCGTGACCTCTACCGGCGAGGTCGACGACGGCGCAGTCATCACCGCCGTGGACGAGGCGGGCTACAAGGCGGTGCGCGCGTCGTGAACACAGCAACCCGCCTCGGGGCATACGCCGCAGGACTGGCCGTCGTCTTCGGTGGAGCATTCGTCGCCGCCGACGCCGCAGTCCCCTCGAGCACCGTCAACAACTGGACCAATGAAGCCAAAGGACACGACATGAACAACATCACTGGAAGCCACAGCGAGCACAGTGCGAGCGGATCGCCCGGCACCAATGCTGCAGTACCCGGCGTCACCAGCGCACACGGCGGCTACCTGCTCTCCCCGATCACCGCTCCCGGCGCGGTCGACCAGTCTGGGACCCTGTCTTTCCGAATCTTCGACATGGACGGCAATGTCGTGACGCGTTTTGCCATCTCGCACGAGAAGGAGCTCCACCTCATTGTCGTCCGCAGCGACGGCACACAGTTTCGCCACGTGCACCCGACGATGGACACCGACGGCACGTGGTCGCTGCCCTGGGATTGGGCGGCTGCGGGAACTTACCGCGTCTACACCGACTTCGCCTCCGATGCCAACGGAGCGGCCGACGCAATCACGCTGACCAACACCGTTGAAGTAGCCGGTCAGTTCACCCCCGTGACATCCGCACCGACAAAGGACGCGACCGTAGGCGGTTACACCGTGAAGCTGACGGGCGATGCGGTCGCCGGCTCCAGTTCCAAGCTGACCTTCGCTGTGTCGAAGGACGGGAAGCCGGTCGTCAACCTCGAGCCCTACCTGGGTGCGTTCGGCCATCTTGTAGCGCTACGCGAAGGCGATCTGGCCTTCCTGCACGTCCACCCCGAAGGTGACGAGCCGATGGTGAACGAGGAATCCGGGCCCGAGATCGGGTTCCTCGCCGAAATGCCCACGCCAGGACGCTACCTCCTGTACCTGGACTTCCAGGTCAACGGCAAGGTGCACAGCGCCCCGCTCGTCGTCGACACCACCGGCACCGCCAACACTGAGCCTGGCCACGCCGACTCCACGCACGCGGACAACGAATCGCAGTCCGGCACCGAGGCCGACCGGCACAACGAGCCCGACGCCAGCCACGACCACTGACCCCCATCGGATACCCGCAGGAGCAACCCATGACCGCATCCCCGACCCCCAACGTGCGCCCCAGTATCGAACTCGAGATCGGCGGGATGACCTGCGCCTCGTGTGCAATGCGCATCGAGAAGAAACTCAACAAGCTCGATGGCGTCACCGCTACCGTCAACTACGCGACCGAGAAGGCGCAGGTCCGTGCCCCCGAGGGGGTCGACACCGATGCCCTCATCGCCGAGGTGGCCAAGGCCGGGTATACGGCCGTCCTACCCCGCAACAAGGACGGCGCGCCTGCTGGGGACGAGTCTGAAGAAGATAGGCCCGACTCCGAGCTGGTCGCCCTGCGGCAGCGCCTGTTCGGCTCGGTTGCGCTAGCCGTGCCCGTCATCGCCATGTCGATGATTCCCGCGCTGCAATTCGACTACTGGCAGTGGGCATCCCTCACGCTCGTAGCGCCAGTGGTCCTCTGGGCGGCGTGGCCATTCCATAGGGCCGCGTGGACGAACCTCCGCCACGGCGTAGCGACCATGGACACCCTCGTCTCGCTTGGCACCATCTCGGCACTTCTGTGGTCGATGTACGCACTGTTCCTCGGAACGGCTGGCACTCCCGGCATGACCCATCCGTTCGAGTTGACCGTCCAGCCCACCGACGGCGCTGCGAACATCTACCTTGAGGTCGCGGCCGGTGTCACCATGTTCCTGCTCGCGGGTCGCTACTTCGAAAAGCGGTCGAAGCGACAGGCTGGGGCGGCACTCCGCGCCTTGCTCGAACTCGGTGCCAAGGACGTCGCCGTCATGCGTGACGGCGTCGAGGTCCGCGTTCCCAGTTCGGAGCTCTCAGAGGGCGACGAGTTCGTGGTCCGGCCCGGCGAGAAAATTGCCACCGACGGTGTCATCGTCTCCGGCAGCTCTGCGGTCGACGCCTCCATGCTCACTGGTGAGTCCTTGCCGGTGGAGGTCGGCGCAGGTGACCCCGTCACCGGCGCAACCGTGAACGCCGGCGGCCGGATCGTCGTGCGCGCGACTAGGGTCGGGGCCGACACCCAACTCGCCCACATGGCCAAGCTGGTCGAGGACGCCCAATCGGGCAAGGCGCAGATCCAACGTCTCGCCGACCAAGTTTCGGGTGTCTTCGTCCCGATCGTCATCGCGATCGCTGTCGCGACCCTGGCGGCATGGCTTGGTGCAGGGTTCCCGGTGAGCGCAGCGTTCACGGCGGCGGTTGCGGTCCTCATCATCGCGTGCCCGTGTGCACTGGGCTTGGCAACACCTACGGCGCTGCTGGTCGGTACCGGACGCGGTGCTCAGATGGGGGTGCTCATCAAGGGGCCCGAAGTTCTGGAGTCGACCCGCAAGGTCGACACGATCGTGCTGGATAAGACCGGCACCGTCACCACCGGCAAGATGACTCTGGTCGACGTGATCGTTGCTGATGGCGTCTCTCGGGAGGAGCTGCTCCGCCTGGCCGGTGCGCTCGAGGACGCCTCCGAGCACCCCATTGCCCAGGCCATCGCCAAGGGCGCGGTCCAAGAGGTCGGGCAGCTGCCCATTCCTGAAGACTTCGCCAACGTTGAGGGCAAGGGCGTACAGGGTGTGGTGGACGGGCACGCGGTCCTGGTCGGACGCGAGACACTGTTGGCCGACTGGTCACAGCGACTCGACGTCGAGCTCGCACGCGAGAAGGCGAACGCCGAGGCACAAGGCAAGACCGTCGTCGCCGTCGGCTGGGACGGTCAGGCACGCGGCATCCTCGTTGTGGCCGATCGGGTCAAGGCGACGAGCCGCGAGGCGATCGCACAGCTGCGGTCCCTCGGCCTGACTCCGATCCTGCTCACGGGCGACAACCGCGCCGTCGCCGAACAGATCGCAGCGGAAGTCGGCATCAACGACGTGATCGCAGAAGTCATGCCTCAGGACAAGGTCGACGTCATTGCCAGGCTCCAGGGACAGGGCAAGGTCGTGGCCATGGTTGGCGACGGTGTCAACGACGCAGCCGCCCTGGCCAAGGCCGACCTCGGCCTCGCCATGGGCACCGGCACAGACGTGGCCATCGAGGCTGCCGACATCACCCTGGTGCGCGGTGACCTTCGTAGCGCCGCGGACGCGATCCGTCTTTCCCGCAAGACCCTTGGAACGATTAAGACCAACCTGTTCTGGGCTTTCGGATACAACGTCGCAGCGATCCCGCTGGCCGCGCTCGGCCTACTCAACCCCATGCTCGCTGGCGCTGCGATGGCGTTCTCCAGCGTCTTCGTCGTCGGCAATAGTCTGCGACTTCGCTCCTTCAAGAGCCGAGCCACCGACACGCCGGCCACGCCGGCCCCTATCCAGGCGAAGGCCGCCCAGCCGGCCAGCGTCTAACCCACCCCGAAGGGAATTGGTTTCACATGCGCGAGAAGCACCAGTACACCAGCACCACCGAGGCCCAGCCTCTGACCCTCGAGCCACTGGTACCGGCGGACGCCGCGGGCAGATGCTGTGGAGAAAGCGCTGCCGCCGCAGTATCTGCGCAAGAGCAGAACGACGTCGCCGAGTGCCCGGTGATGGCGGGCACCCCGGTCCACAAATCCCAGGCCGAGGCCAACGGGCTCTACCGTGACCACGACGGTCAACGCTACTGGTTCTGTTGCGCCGCCTGCGGTCCCAGATTCGACGCCGACCCGGACGAATACGCCTCGGCCTGACCCCATGTCGGCCCGGTGACCGTCCGAGATCCACCCCCAGTCCGCAGCGACCACCGGGCCGCACGGGATTCGCTACCCCTAAAACCACTCGAGACTCGATGACCGAGCTCCAGGAGACCGTCCACCATGTCAAACACTAAAAGGACTCACGTACCGAACGCCGGGACTCCGGAGCAGGGCACCCCCCAGAGACTGACAGCACCCACTTTGCCCACCACACCGAGCATGACTACGTCATCAAAGCGAGTTGCTACCTCGCCCTGCTCGAGCGCACTGAGGGTCATGCCGGCAGCATCCAGCGCATCGTGGGCGAAGAGCATTGGTGCGCCGACGCCCTCACCCAGGACATTGAGTTCAGTCAGGCCCGCGAGTCGGTGGCGCTCGGCCCCTCCAATCACCACCTCAAGCATTGCGCCATTGAGGCGGCGGCCAACCGCGACGTTGGCGTCGAGGCGGAGCCCGACGAAACATCCATCAAGAACTCTCACTTGGTGCGCTACTAGCGACCGACACAACAAGTACGCAACGCCCACGGTCAGCCTCAACACCTCCTTGTCGGCAAGGAGGAAGCGGTCATGAGCGTGTTCGCGATTCCCGCCTACCGCCAACTCTTCAGCGCTCAGCTAGTCGCCTTGTTCGGCACGGGGCTAGCCACCGTTGCGCTCGGGCTGCTCGCGTACGATCTCGCAGGTCCCAGTGCGGGAGCGGTGCTCGCCACAGCGCTGACCATCAAGATGGTGATGTACGTCGTCATCGCACCGGTAGCAGCCACCTACGCCGCCCGGCTACCCCGACGGATATTCCTCTCGGCACTCGACGCGGCTCGCGCAGCAGTGGTGCTTGCACTGCCATTCATCACCGAGGTTTGGCAGATCTATGTCCTCATCGGAGTGCTCCAGGCGGCGTCTGCTGCCTTCACCCCCACCTTTCAGGCGGTCATCCCCGATATCGTGCCCGATGAGTCTGACTACACCCGCACGCTGTCGGCATCCCAAGTCGCCTACACCATGGAAAATCTGCTGAGCCCGGTGCTCGCAGCGGTTGCGCTGACGTTCATGTCGTTCAACTGGCTCTTCGTCGGAACCTCGGTGGGGTTCGTCGTCTCCGCACTCCTCGTGCTCGCCACGAAAGTTCCCAACGCACGCCCCAGCGTCCACCCGACGGCATGGAACAGGGTGGCGGCGGGGGTCAAACTCTTCGCGGCCATCCCCAGACTGCGCGGCATTATGGCGTTCAACCTCGTCGTTGCCGCGGCCGGAGCGATCGTGGTCGTCAATACCGTCAACTACGTCCGCGACACCCTCAACGGAAGTCAGGAAGACGTGGCATGGATGCTTGCGGCGTCCGGCGGTGGAACTCTCTTGGTTGCGCTCCTACTCCCACGGGTCCTCGACCGAACCGCCGATCGCATCGTGATGGCCACGGGAGCCGCGGTGCTTGTAGTCGGCGTTGCTTCGGCAGTACTGCTCAGCGCCACAGACGTTAGGTCCTCAGCGGCCACCAGCGTCGTCTGGGCCCTGATCGGCGGCGGCATGGCGCTCGTCGTCATGCCCACGGGCCGGGTGCTTCGCCGATCCGTAGACTCAGCGGCGCTACCCGTAGTTTTTGCCGCCCAGTTCTCGTTGTCGCATGTGGCCTGGCTGATCACCTACCCGGTAGCCGGGTGGTTGGGTACACACGCAGGATTCACCGTGACCTGGTCCGTACTCTTGGCCCTCGCGACTGTCGGCATGGCGGCAGCCTTGGCGCTGTGGCCGCGGGCGGCGGACATTGAGCCACATGAGACCGAGGACCTCGCCAGCGCGTCATTCGGAAGGACCTTGGTCGGCACCCGGACGCAGAGCGCTGCGGGCACGCTCGCAGCGTGCCAATGCACCTGCGTACGACCGGTTTGACCGGATCCACTTACCCCCGAGAGGCACCTCGTGCGCGTCCGAGGCGTCTCTCTTCGCGTCGGCCAGTCGGATACCGTCCGAGTCCGCAGAGCTCCCCTAGTGTCTTCGGCGACCAAAGGCGGCAGATCGGTGAGTACATGGGCAGATCGGATTGTTGCCCAGGAACTGCCGCTGAGCCGCACCTTAGGACGACAGGTTTGCCGATGGTTGGCGGCTCGATTACTCGCCAACTGGACGCTCGTTAACTTGCCCGCGAACGCGAGCGGTTGGTTCATCGAGGGGTGGCGGCCAACGTGTCGACGACGTTCGAATGTGGGGCCAATGCGACGTTTGAAAACGGAGCCACCATGTTGTCGTGTCGTTA
>NZ_JBLZIE010000004.1:0-173779 GCF_048553575.1 Demequina ureilytica
ATCCACCCAATCTGTCTGGGTGGCCTCGTTTTCGCCCGTCGCTATGGCCTCGTTTTCAAGCGTCGCCGACACAACGTAGACGCCGTCTGGCGGTAGTGCGCGCAGGATCGTCCGGCGTGCTCAGAGGTTGGCTCGTCACGCGTGTCTGTTCGGCCGCCGTGGGAGGCCGCTCCTCGCTTGGCCGTCCTTGCGCGCCCCACGGGCGTCGGGTCCGCACCAGCACCGCCGGGGTCATGAGACCCGGGCGGTGCCTTCTGGAAGCTGCCGCGCGGCTCGGGGAGTTGCCGCGTCGGCAGGGATCAGCGCAGCGTAGTTCTGCGCCGAGGATCAAGAGGACGTCTCGTGCGGGAGGTTCGCCCTCGGCAGTGGAGACTTCAGGGTCGTGGCGACGACGTCGAAGGCTTGCTCGATCGCAGTCCCGGCCGCAACCAATGGTCGTAGTCGGTTCGCCAACTTGGCCGATCCGAGCGTGACGGCGGCACTCAAGCGGCCTTCAGCGCTGGCGTAGACGGTGACGTGAGCCTCGTTCCCAGTCGACCCTAGAGCAATCTCTCGGTCTTGATATGGGTGTGCAGACCCGAGAACGCTAATGGCTTTGCCATAGAGCCAGGTCGAGTAGCCCCCGTTGGGTTCGCAGGGACCAGGGTCGCCGGACAGCTGGAGGTCGTAACTGATGGAGCGAGCGGCGTGAGCTCCCTGCGCCAAGGCGTGGCCCCAGTGCTCGATGCGCGGGTGACCGTTGATACGGGCTAAGTCCCCCGCGGCGTAGACTCCCGCAGCGCCCACACTGCGCAGACGATTGTCGACTAGGACGCCGTCATCCAGATTCAGCGAAGTTCGGCGCAGCCAACCCACCTCGGGTTCAACTCCCAGAGCTTCGATCACGAGGTCCACCGCCAACTTGGTACCGTCGCTCAGTGCGAGAGCGATGCCATCGCCTGATGCCTCGAGTGCGTCGATGCGAGCTTCGAAGACGCCGGCGAGTTGTTCCTTGTGTCGCGCCTGTACCCAGGCTGCAATGGTGGTGCCGAAGTGCCGAGACATGGGGTTCGCCGCCGCGCCTATCAAGAAGACGTCGTGCCCCGAGGCCTTGAGTGCATCGGCGGTTTCGGAACCAAGCAGGCTCGCGCCAGCGATGCCCACTCGAGCGCGACGCGCGTGCTTGTTGCCGACCGTAGCCAAGATTCGTCGGACCCGTTCCGAGTCTTCGTAAGTGCGGAGGGGAGTGACGCGGTCGCACAGATCGACGTCGTCGATGTTCAGTTCGCGGCCCGGCAGTTGACGCGGACGCGCTCCTGTGGCGATGAGAACAGCGTTGTAAGACAGGTGGGTGCCGCCTCGGAGGACCACGGTGCGGCGTTCGGTGTCAAGTCGTTCGGCGCGGCCGTTGAGCAGGCTGGTGCGGGGATCGCTAGGCAGCGCGGAACGCACTGAGTCGAGCGTGGCGTCTCCTTGCAGCAGGCTCTTGTTCACCGTGGTCCGGTTGTACGGAACTGTGTCCTCACCATGCACGAGCGTCAGATCGCCGTCGAAGCCGAGCCTTCGCAGCTCGGTCGCGGCAGCCGTGCCTGCTGCGCCAGCGCCTACGATGACGACCGATAGTGCGCTCACGAGACTGCTCGTTCGCAAAAGGTGTGGGCCGCGCGCACAAGGATCGTCGGTAGCGCGGATCGTGTGCACGGCTGGGGTGCGGAGGTCATGGGGTTTCCTTAGATCGGTGCCTTGGGAGGGGCCGGTCCCTTCCTGTGCAAACGGCAGAAAGGGACCGGCGGGCGTGCTCAGCTAGCGGCCAACTGATAGCCGGCTTCCTCGATGGCATCCTTGATCAGCGCCGGGTCGATGTTCCCGTCTGAGGTGACGGTGAGGTGGCCCGTTGCGAGCTCGACGTCGACGTCCTGGACGCCGGAAACCTGGCGGACTTCCTCAGTTACCGTCATCGCGCAGCTGTTGCACGTCATGCCGACCACGGTGAAGTTGCTGTTGATCATGAATTCTTCCTGTTCTATTGCGGGATGGATGGGCTTGCGCGGGTACGGCCTGCGCCGAACGCGGCGTTGTAAACGCTGCTGTTGTCCCAGGGACTTGCGGACCCCGACTTGCTGTCGGCCGAGATCTTGACCGTGCCTAATGTGATGGCTCACCGTCACCGGTCGGACTCGTGGGCCGGTCGGCTACTGGCGTAAAAGCAACGGTCAAGGGCGCTACTGTCCTGGCGCTGTCCGAGGGCTGTCGTGATGCGGGAGTGCGGGGCGGTTGGATACCTGGCCATCAGAGAGCCACGACGCTCGTTCCATACGCTCCACGGTCAGCTCCACCACCACGTGCGCTCCACCCCGACGGGGCATCGCTGGTGCACAACGTGCGCTATTGAGCGCGACAGCGGCGGGACAGGAGCCGGAAAGGCTGCCCGGGCAACCTCGCAGGATCGGCTGCATCATCGCGCCGCCAAACACTGAAAGAGAGGAAACCCATGTCTTCCACCGCAAAAGCCGCGGGAATCATTGGCAACAGGCGCTGGCTAGCGCTGGGGCTAATTGCCGCGGCTCAGTTCATGGTCATCATGGACACGTCCATCATCGGGGTGGCGCTGCCAGAAATGCAGCAAGACCTCGGCTTCGACCCGCAAAACCTCAGCTGGGTCTTCAACGCATATGTCGTCGCCTTCGGCGGCCTTCTGCTGCTCGGCGGACGTCTCTCCGACCTACTTGGAGCTCGCCGCATCTTCAACATCGGTTGGGTCATCCTCGCCGTTGGTTCACTGGTTGCCGGCCTAGCTGACACCGCCACCGTCGAGATCGTCGGCCGGGCCGTGCAGGGTGCCGGCGCAGCGCTGATCGCACCGTCGGCGCTAACCCTGCTGTTCACCATCTTTGGTGCCAACCCCAAGGAGCTCACCAAGGCCTTAGCCCTCTACGGGGCAGCCGCACCCGCCGGAGGAACCGCTGGCGTCTTCCTCGGCGGTGTCCTCACCGAGTACGCCAGTTGGCCGTGGGTCTTCTTCATCAATGTGCCATTGGCGATCGGAGTGCTGGTCATGTCTTCGGCAGTCATGCCCGCTGGTGCCAGAAGCCGGGGCAGCATCGACTTCGTGGGTGCCGGCACGGTAACAGCCGGAATCGCGGCCGTGGTCTATGCCGTCGTGCAGGCACCGGAGGCAGGCTGGACGGCCCCGTCCACCCTGATCCCCGCCGTCGCCGGAGTCGCGCTGCTCGGAGCCTTCGTGGCTCGGCAGGCTCGCCTGCGGGAGCCGCTGATGCGCTTGGGGATCTTCCGTGCCCCCGACCTGGCCGCGGCCAACGTGGCGCAACTCCTGCTCGGCGCTGCGTGGATCCCGATGTTCTTCTTCATCAATTTGTATCTGCAGCAGGTGTTGGGGCTCGGCGCTTTCGCTAGCGGCGCGGCGCTGCTTCCACTCACGCTTACCATCATGGTCGGCATGATCGCGGTCGCTCCGCGTCTCATGGCGAACTTTGGCAGCAAAGCAACGACTGTCGCGGGCTTGGCCACACTCACTGTTGGTCTGGTGTGGCTCGCCTTCATCAGTCCCGACGGCTCATTTTCCGTCGACGTGCTCCCCGCCACCCTGGTCACGGCAGCCGGCATGGCGATGGCGTTCATCCCTTCCCTAGGCACTGCGCTCTCAGCGGCTGCTCCTGCAGAAGGTGGGCTTGCTGCGGGCATCGTCAATACCAGCTACCAGATTGGGTCCGCGCTCGGCTTGGCCGCCATGACCGCGGTCGCCGCCGCGTACGGGGCGGATCAGATCGGCAACCCCGCCGCTCTCACCAACGGTTTCTCCGCCGGCCTGTGGGGAGCCGCTGCCATCGCGGGTGCCGGAGCGCTCATTGCGGCGCTGACGCTGCGGTCTACCAACCCCGCGGCTTCTGCCGCCGAGGAAGTGAGCGTGGCAGCGAATTGACCCGCGTCGAGCCCCGTCTGCCCACTGTGGCGGTCGGGGCTCGAGGCGTGGATGCCCAAATTCGACCGTCGCAGAGGTGCGCACTCTGATCCTCTTCGTCGACGGTATGCGCTGTGAATGATGCGTGAGCCAGGCCACTGTGTTGGTCCGAGATGTCGAAAGTGTCTAGGCAGCAACGGCCAACGCCACGTCCGGGCTTTTCACAGTCCGCGGCACGATGGGCGACACAGAAATCGTGGTGTCGCTGCGCAATAGCACCTTCACCCCCGACTCATCGCCGAGAATCCCAGGCCAAAGTTCTGAACTCGACGCCAGCCCTGTTGGGCCCTGGGCGATCCGGTCGTGAGGACTCGCGCTTCTTGGGTCGTGGCGGTGCGCAAGCAATCCGTCCCCCCAGTATCTCGACCGCAGCCGATGCGAGGAAAGTCAACCCGACCTCTGCGAACTCGAAGTCCGGACAGTGCCCGGACAGCCGTCAGCAAGCCGAGGTGCGCAGAGTCAGTACAACAACCAATCGCACCGGGCGAACCCGTGACACCCGCCTCGAAGGAAGACCAATGCCAGTCCCCCTCATCGTTGGCTACGGCAGCGACCCGGGCCGCGCGTCTCCGTAGTGATCCGCACGCCCCACGGAACCACCCCATCCCCGGCGCAAGCTGTTCGAGCCGAGCAGCAGCGCCAACTCTGGCTCCCTGCCGCTCGCGACTAGGCACCCTGATCCCGACGGGCTGAACGACGCGGGGTCACGACTCCGCTCAGAACACGGGATACCTCAAACCCCACGCAGCATCTCTAGTAGAAGGAGGACGTCATGAGCGTCCGAAGCAGCCTCGTCACCGCACAACCGCTCGGTGCTCCTCCCACGAACCCCAAACGGATCGCTCGCGTCGCGGGTCTCTTCTACCTAGCCGTGGCGATCACAGGTGGGTTTTCCGAGGGCTACTTGGGGCCCTCTCTCTACGTCCGCGGAGATGCCGCCGCCACCGCAGGGAATCTGGCAGCCGACCCCGGGCTGGTCAGCCTTGGGGTAGTCGCTCATCTTGCGGATGCGGTCTTCTTCGTTCTGACTGCTGTCACTCTCTACGTGCTGCTCAGCCACGTCGGCAAGTACGCGGCACGCCTCATGGTGCTTCCTGTGGTGATTGCGGCCGGCCTGAAGGCGATGAGTACCGTCTTTATGTTCGTTGCCCTGCAAGTCGCAACCACCGACACCTACATGGTGGCATTCGGTGACGGCGAGACGGACGCACTTGCGCTGCTCCTGTTGGAGATCGAGCACTACGGCATCCGCGCCGCCCAGGTCTTCTTCGCGTTGTGGTTGACGCCCCTGGGTTATCTCGCCTACCGATCTCGACTATTCCCCAAGCCGCTCGGAATCCTCCTTATCGCAGCGACGGTCAGCTACCTGGCAGACGTCGTCATCGCTTTCCTGTCCCCCGAACTGGCCGAGCAGATCCACGTGTTCTTCACAATCGTCCCTGCCATTGCGGAGATCTGGATGCTCCTCTACCTGCTGACCATCGGGGTCCGCAGCAAGCGAACTACGTCGCACCGGCAAGTCCGAGATGCGGATCCGATACCAAAGTGAGGTGAGCTGGTCCTTCTTGACCTTCGTTCCTTGGTGGTTGTGAGCCATGACGCGCACGGCCATGTCGACGGTTGGGCCTGGAGGCGACGGCCAGGGATGTTGGATCCGGTACCGAAGGCAAACCCGCCACTCAGGTTGGACGAAGCGCCACTAGATCAATGCCTAGCAATTAGCGCGCGACCAGGCCATAACTACAGGCCAAGCGCTCCGGCAACCAAGCGGTAGCCGCCTCCGGCTACCGTGTAAACATCCTGTTAAATGGCCATAAAGCGGATGAGCTGGCCGATACGCCGGGTTCTGTCTTGTGCGCCGCGTTGCCGCTGCGCACCGTGCGGCCATCCATCTAGGCCCTGGATTGCTCCAGGGCTCCAGCAGCCTACCCAGATGCTCGGACGGGCCGCCCTCAAACGCATCCTGTTCGGCCTTGCTCCGGGTGGGGTTTACCGTGCCGCTCCTGTCACCAGTCGCGCGGTGAGCTCTTACCTCACCCTTTCACCCTTACCGCCCGACGCCTTGCGACGCCGGGAGGCGGTTTGCTTTCTGTGGCACTTTCCCGCGGGTCACCCCGGGTGGCCGTTAGCCATCACCCTGCCCTGCGGAGCCCGGACGTTCCTCGGCGCCCCGAGGGGCGACGCGGCCGCCTGGCCAGCTCATCCGCGGCTCCAGACTACCCTCACGGTGGCCGCGAGCCCCGCCGCACTCGATTGCTCTCCGACGGACCGGACCAACTGAGCGCGCGCTCCGCACATTCCGTTCGCTCGCGGGGGCCGGGCTCAGTTGATCCGGCCACTAGACGCAGCGCGGCGCGCGCCGCCCCCGTACCCTGGTGCGCGTGCTGATCCTGCTTCCTCCCTCCGAAGGCAAGACCGCGCCCGCGCAGGGCTCCCCCGTCGATCTGGAGGCGCTCGCCCACCCCGCCCTCGCATCGGCCAGGCGGCGCGTGGGCGACACGCTCGCCAAGGTGAGCGATCAGCGCAACGGGCTCGACGTGCTCGGCGTGGGGCCCGGACTCGCCGACGACGTCGCGCGCAACCGCACCCTCTGGGTGAACCCGGCCGATGCAGCCGCACGGGTGTACTCGGGAGTGCTCTACGACGCCGCCGACATGGGCGCGTGGGGAGACGCCGAGCTGAGCCGGGCCGCGGAGCGCGTGCGCATCATCTCCGCACTGTGGGGCGCGGTCTCCCCCGCCGACCCGATACCCGCTTACCGGCTGTCGATGTCGACGAGCCTGGGGCGCATCGGCCCGCTCGCGTCCTACTGGCGCAAGCACCTCGCGGAGGAGCTCTCCCACCTGGCAGACGGGCGGCTCGTAGTCGACTGCCGCAGCTCCTCGTACGTCGCGGCATGGCGGCCCACCGGCGCAGAGCACGTCGCGGTGCGTGTGGAGCGCGAACTGGGCGGACAGCGGACCGTGGTCAGCCACATGGCCAAGCACACACGTGGGCTTCTCGCTGGAGCGCTGGCGACGGCCGATGCGGTCCCCGAGTCCGCGGCGGACCTCGCCGATGCGGCGCGCGCCATCGACGGGGTTGTCGACGTGACGCTCGGCGTGCGGGAGATCACGCTCGTCGTCGCTGGTTGAGCGCCGCACGTGTCACTCTTGGTCCTATGACGGATCAGAGCCAGCTGTTCCCCGGCAAGCACTTCATCTCGACCACGCTCGACGCGCTCGAGACCAAGACCGCGATGAGCGGCGGTCTCGCCCGCGTCTACGTGATGCGCGCCGCCATGGCCGGCATGCTGATCGGCGTCATGTACCTCACGTACTACGCGGTCATCGCGGCATTCGAGGGCATCGGCGACGGCGACCTCGTGATGGTGGGACGGATGGTCGGGGCGTTCGTGTTCGGCTTCGCACTCATCTTCATCTACTACAGCAAGTCCGAGCTGCTCACCTCGAACATGATGATCGTGTCGATCGGCGCGTACTACCGCCGCACCACGGCCATGAAATCGATTCGCATCCTGGCGCTGTGCTACGCCGGCAACATCATCGGCGGGCTCGCGATCGCCCTCATGGTGGCGGGATCGAGCATCGCCAGCGGCGCCGTCGGCACGGAGATGTCCAACTCCGTCGATCACAAGCTCGACTACGTCGCCGGCGGCATCGCGGGCTGGGGCGACCTGTTCTTCCGTGCGGTGCTCTGCAACTTCATGATCAACCTCGCGATGCTGATGGTCTACAACGGCCGCATCAAGGATGACCTCACGCAGTCCCTAGCGATGATCATGAGCGTGTTCGTGTTCGCATTCGTGGGGTTCGAGCACTCGGTCGCTAACACCGTCCTGTTCTCGATCGTGGCGCTCCAGGGCGGCATCGACATGGGGCTCGCGCTCGGCAACCTCGGGATAGTGCTGTTGGGCAACTTCATCGGCGGTGGCGTGCTGATCGGCTGGTACTACGCGTATGCGAACGACGATCGCAAGTTCCTGAGCAAGCACCCGCAGGGCGGCGGCGCCCCCACCTGATCAGTCGGTGGGCACCCCGATGGCCAGCACGTGCCGTGAGGAAATGGTGCCATCCGGGAGCACGCGCAGCTGCAGGAGCGTGATGGACGCGGGCGACGGCCACAGGTGCATCCAGGAATCGGCAGGGACGCCGAGGGACAGCGCGACCGCGGACTTGATCGCGACGGCGTGAGAGGTCACCGCCCATGCGCGCGGCACGTCCTTGCCCTCCGCACACTGACGCGCATGATCGGCGGCGGCCTCGACCAGGAACTCGTCGAACCGCGCGCCTACCTGCGGGATCGCCTCGCCGCCAGGCGCAGGGATCTCGCCGGACATCCAGCGGTGGAGGGCCTCCCCTTCGTGGTCCTCGATCTCGTCGGCGCTCAAGCCCTCCCACTCGCCGAAGTCGATCTCGCGGACGCGGACCTCGGTCTCGACGTGCGCGCCGATGCGCCTGCCAATCGCGGCAGCGGTCTCTTGGGTTCGCGCCATCGGCGAGGCCAGCACGCGGGTCACCTGGGGCACGCGCTCCCACGAGCGACGGCCGATGCGGTAGACGGCATCGGCCGCCTTCGCGGCCTGGATGCGGCCCTGGGAGTTCAGTGGCGGACCCTCCTGACTGGAGCCCGACAGCGCGTGGGACGCCGTCATGTCGGTCACGCCGTGGCGCACCAGCACCAGTGTCAGGGGGCTGACGAGCCCGTCCGGCGTGATCTCGAACAGCGACTTCCCGCTGGTCGCCTCCGCCGTCACTGGGCCGCCTTGCGCACCAGAATCGTGCCGCACTCCTCGCAGCGAACCACCTGATCGGGCGCTGCACGCTCGATGACCTTGATGTCGCTGGGATTGAGGCTCATGTGGCAGCCGCCGCACGTCGTTCCGGTCAGCACCGCAGCGCCGATGCCGCCGTTGTGCGCGCGGACCCTCTCGTAGAGCGTCACGAGCGCCGGGTCCAGACCCTCGGCCGCGGCTGCACGTTCGGCCTCCGCCTCCGCGATCTCCGCGTCGAGCGCCCGCACCGCGACGTTGCGTTCATGCTCGAGTTCGCGCACACGCTTGGTGAGGTCCTCGCGTTCGGCCTTCACCCGGGAGTGGGCCTCCTCAGCGACCTCGAGTCGCTCCATTGCCTCGAGCTCGACGTCCTCGAGATCCGACTGTCGCCGCCCGAGCAGCTCAAGCTCCCCCTGCAGTGCCTGCAGGTCCTTCGCGTTCGAACTTCCGGACTCCAGCCGCGCGCGGTCACGATCGGCGCGGCCACGCACCGCCTGGACGTCGTCCTCGGCCTTGGTGACCTCGCGCCGCAGGTCCGTGACCTCGGCGCCGCGAGCGATGGCCTCGTCGTCGAGAACCGTGTCCCTCGCGGATAGCTCGGCCAGCTGGGCGTGGACGGGCAGGTGGTCGCGCTTGTGGCGAGCCTGCTGAATGCGCAGATCAGCGTCTTGAACGTCGAGCAGTCGCTGTTGGTCGGCGACGGGTGCGGTGGGCACGAAGGGTCCTCCGGAAAGGGTCAGGCGCCGTAGCGCGCGGTCCATGGGTCGGTGTTCAGGGTGCTCACCACGGTGTCGACCGCGGCGGCATCGGCGACGTGCTCGGCAGCGCTCTTGAGCCACGCCCACTCTGACGCGTAATGCGACACGTCGATCAGGTAGGGGCGGCCGTCGCCGAGTTCGGCGAGCTCTCGCGCATCCGATGCGGGGTGGTGGCGCAGGTCCGCCGTGACGTAGGCGTCGGCACCTGAGGCGCGGGCCGCTTCGAGGAAAGAATCTCCCGAACCGCCGACGACGGCGACCGTCGTCACGATCCCTGCGGGATCTCCCGCAACACGCACGCCGTGTTGGGTGGGAGGCAGGGATTCGGCCACCTGCTGAGCGAACTCGGACAGCGTGGTGGGCCCAGGAAGCATGCCGATGCGCCCGGTGCCCTGCGCCGCGTCGCCTGCCGAGGGCAACAGCGGCACCGACGAGTCGATGCCAAGCGCCTCCGCCAGCGCATCGCACACGCCCCCGGCTGCCGCATCGGCGTTGGTGTGGGCGTTGTAGAGCGCGATGCCGCTGCTGATCAGCCGGTGCACCACAGCGCCCTTAGTGCTCGTCGTGGGGACGCCGGTGACCCCGCGCAGCAACAACGGGTGGTGGGTGACGAGCAGCTGCGCTCCCACCTCGATCGCCTCGTCGACCACCGCGAGGGTGGGGTCGACGGCGAACAGCACGCGGGTCACCTCGGCGCCCGGGTCGCCCACGGACAGTCCGTTGACGTCCCAGTCCTCGGCGAGTGCGAGCGGAAAACGCAGTTCCAGGATCTCGGCGATCTCGGCCACAGTGGTCATGGGGACACGGTACCGGGCAGTGGGGCGTGGGGCGCACGTGAAAGCCGCGTCAAGCCTTCCGCCCCGCTACGTGGCACCGTGCTGAGTGGCACCATCGCCTCGAGGGGCGTGACCGGTGCGCGAATCGGCGGCCGAGAGCGCATCGATCTTGGCCTCCAGCCGTGCGATGCGCTCGGTGAGCTCATCGTGTCGACCCTCGTCCTGCCGCTCCTGCTCACGCTCTTCCTCGCCCGTGGTCTTGGAGACAAACCACGCTGCGACAGAGGCCGTCACCACTCCGATCAGCGCGATCCCCACGAGCATCATCGCTACCGCGACCACGCGGCCCGTGACGCTGACGGGCGACAGATCGCCGTAACCCACTGTCGTCACCGTGACGATGGCCCACCACAGTGCGTCGCCGAACGTGTTGATGGCGGAGTCCGCCTCGCGTTCGGCCGCGAGTACAGCGACCGAGCCGATCCACAGCAGCAGCACGACGGAGATCACCACCGCCTGCATGGTCTTCACCCGTCCGCGAGCGCTGGAGAACGCGGCGCCCTGAGTGAACGCTGTCAGGACCTTGAGCGGCCGCGCCGCCGGGACCAACACCGCGATCACATCGAGCGGGTGCGTCCACAGATACCGCCACGACTTCTTGGAGATCACCGTGCGGATCACGATGTCCACGATGAACACCAGCCAGATCCACCACTGCACTGCCAGCAGAGCATTCTCAACTGCGGATGGCAGGGAGTACTCGAAGATGATGCGACCCGACCACACCAGCAGGAAGGCCATGGCCAGCGCCGCCATCCAGCTGTCGGTCCGCTTGGCGTACGCGTCGTACCTCGCGCCCATCGGCTCGGCCATGGAGTCGGTCCCCTCTGTGGACTAATCGGTGGGCCCAGTCGGCCTCGACCGGTGCCACCTGGGCCGGCGGCATGGGTGGTGCGACACCGCCCCTGCGCGGGACACATCATCCCAGCACGCCACGATCGTACAGCGGGTGCCTCCGTCCACTGCGGGTCTCCTGTTGCGACCGCTTCGTCCCGATTTTAGGGTGAGAGAGGCACCGCCCTGGGCAGTGCCTCCAGGCCCGCGCCGCCGGCGCCGGGCGTCACTACGAAAGGAGACTCGACATGGCAACCGGTGAAACTGGATTCGACGACGTCACCTTCGACCTCATCTCCGTGCAGTACCACTCCCTCAAGGCTGGCCACGACTACGGCCAGTACGTCCGCGACGCTCGCAACGCGGGCAAAGAGGAGATCGCGAAATTCTTCGAGCAGGTGATGGCGCAGGACTCCGAGCGCGCCCACCAGTGCCACGAGTTCCTGCAGGAGTTGGGCGGCACGGACAACACGGCGCCGCAGGGCGGCTGACCGCAGCGCCACCGGCTCCCGTCGGGAACCGCCGCGGAGACGGCCTGTCGAATTCGCCCGTCATCCTGTGGTGGGCCCTGCCGGACTCGAACCGACGACACCTGCGGTGTAAACGCAGTGCTCTAACCAACTGAGCTAAGGGCCCGCGCCCCCATTGTGGCGCATCGGCGCGCGGAGGGGTTCAGCCCGTCCGCGCACTGCTTCTTCTACTTCAGGTCGGCGATGGCGGCACGGTAGTCGTCGACATCGCGTGCCTCCCCCGTGGAGTTCACCACGGACCAGGCTACGGTGCCCGATCCATCGATCAAGAA
This sequence comes from Demequina ureilytica, assembly GCF_048553575.1. Classification (NCBI taxonomy): domain Bacteria; kingdom Bacillati; phylum Actinomycetota; class Actinomycetes; order Micrococcales; family Demequinaceae; genus Demequina; species Demequina ureilytica. The sequence continues at coordinate 11,963 of NZ_JBLZIE010000004.1, forward strand.
GGTGCCTCGCGTCGCCAGGCCCTTCGAGTCGTTGAACACGCCGTAAGCGGTCGCTGCCTGGCCGTGCGGCCAGAAGTCGCTCAGCAGCGGTGCCGTGTATCCATGCGAGTCGGCCCACGCCTTGAGCGTGTAGATCGAGTCGCACGAGACCACGACGACCGCGAGGTCGCGGCCCTCGGTGAGATCTGGCGCGTCCCTGAGGTCCACGAGCTCGTTGGTGCAGACGTCGGAGAACGCGAATGGGACGAACACCAGCAGCACCGGAGTGCCGCGGTAGTCGCTGAGCGTCACCCGGCGGCCATGTTGGTCGGTGAGCGTGAAGTCGGGGGCCTCGCTGCCAGCGAGGGGACCTGTCACTTGGACCGGCCCTTCTCCACCAGTTGCGTGCACGACCACCCTTCGCCCGCCATGAAGGTCGAGGTTGCATGCAGTCCTGCTACGGAGGACGACTCTTGAATGTCCCCGGGCAGCACGTGCCCTGTCGTCCCGGCCTTGGGGGTCAGCAGCCAGACCGTGCCCCCGTCGTCCAGGAGTGCCTGGACGTCCATGAGCAGGTCGGCGAGGTCGTCGTCCCCGTCTCGGAACCACAGGAGGACGCCGTCGGTGACGTCGCCGAAGTCTTCGTCGACGAGCTCCTCGCCCGTCGCGTCCGAGATGGCGGCGCGCAGAGCTTCGTCCGCATCGTCGTCGTAGCCGAACTCCTGTAGGACCGTGCCGCGCTCGAGTCCGAATCGGTCAATGATCCCAGTGTCCACGGTGCGTGCACCGTCTTCTGTCGCCACGGTGGCGATGCTCCCTTCAGTTGCTGCTGCGCGCGAACACGCGCTCACGGCTCACAGTACGGCCCGCCGACAGATGGTGGCAACGCCTGGTAGCCGGAGCACCGCCGCGAGCGGCAGGGAGCCAGCGTGACATTCGGTCAAGAAATGACCAGAATGGCGGGAGCGGCGGCACACCCGCCCTCACCCATGCGGCATCGGCGCACTACCCCGCGCCCAACAGAAAGGTCACCGGTGGCATCACACGGCGAGCTTGACAACGACCCCAGCGAGACCGGCGAATGGCTCGAGTCTCTCGATGGACTCATCGAGACTGGGGGTGAGTCGCGCGCCGAGTACATGCTCGACCGAATGGTGGAGCACGCGGCGGCCAAGCAGCTGTCCGTGCCGCTCAGCCTGAACACGCCGTATGTCAACACGATTCACGTCGCGAACGAGCCCGAGTTCCCCGGCGATGAGGACACCGAGCGCCGCTACCGCGGATGGATTCGCTGGAACGCCGCCGTCATGGTCACTCGTGCGCAGGCGGGCGATAAGGGCGTGGGCGGACACATCTCCTCCTATGCGTCCGTCGCGACGCTGTACGAGGTTGGCCTCAACCACTTCTTCCGCGGCAAGGACCACCCGGGCGGCGGAGACCATGTGTACTTCCAGGGCCACGCCGCTCCCGGCGTCTACGCCCGCGGGTACCTGGAGGGCCGGCTGTCCGAGGAGGACCTGGACTCGTTCCGCCAGGAGAAGTCCGCCGCCGGCCGCGGCCTCCCGTCCTATCCCCACCCGCGCCTCATGCCCGAGCTGTGGGAGTTCCCCACCGTGTCGATGGGCCTCGGCCCCGCATCGGCCATCTATCAGGCGTGGACGAACCGTTACCTCGACCTGCGCGGCATCAAGGACACCTCTCAGCAGCACGTGTGGGCATATCTCGGCGACGGTGAGATGGACGAGCCCGAATCTCGCGGCATGCTCCAGCTCGCCGCCAACCAGGGGCTCGACAACCTCACCTTCGTGGTCAACTGCAACCTGCAGCGCCTCGACGGACCGGTGCGGGGCAATGGCAAGATCATCCAGGAGCTCGAAGCGTACTTCCGCGGAGCGGGCTGGAACGTCCTCAAGGTGGTGTGGGGCCGCAACTGGGACCCGCTGCTCACCCGCGACGAGGACGGCGCCCTCGTCAACCTCATGAACACCGTCCCCGACGGCGACTTCCAGACCTTCCGCGCCGAGTCCGGCGCCTTCATCCGCGACCAGTTCTTTGGCGGCGACCCGCGCGCCAAGGAGCTCGTCAAGGACATGACGGATGACGAGATCTGGGCGCTCAAGCGCGGCGGACACGACTACCGCAAGCTCTACGCCGCCTACCTCAAGGCCACCGCCGGCGCGAACGGCAAGCCCACCGTCATCCTCGCGAAGACCATCAAGGGTTACGGCCTGGGCGCGAACTTCGCCTCTCGCAACTCGACGCACCAGATGAAGAAGCTGGCCGCCGCAGACCTCAAGGTGCTGCGCGACACGTTCGATATCCCGTTCACGGACGAGCAGCTCGAGGAAGACCCGTACCAGCCCCCGTACTACCACCCCGGAATGGACGACCCGGCGATCAAGTACATGCTGGGTCGCCGCAAGGAACTGGGCGGGTTCGTGCCCGAGCGGCGCGACCCCAAGAAGCAGATCGACATGCCGGACGACAAGGCGTACGAGCTGCTCGCGAAGGGCTCGGGCAAGCAGCAGATCGCCACCACCATGGCGTTCGTGCGGCTGTTCAAGGACCTGGTCAAGGACAAGAACTTCGGGCACCGGCTCGTGCCGATCATCCCCGACGAGGCGCGCACGTTCGGCCTCGACTCGATCTTCCCGTCAGCGAAGATCTTCAACACCCGGGGACAAAACTACCTGCCCGTCGACCGTGAGCTCATGCTCAGCTACAAGGAGTCCGAGTCCGGGCAGATCATGCACACGGGCATCAACGAGGCCGGCTCCGCAGCGGCCTTCCAGGCGGTAGGCACGTCCTACGCCACGCACGGTGAGCCGCTGATCCCGTTCTACGTCTTCTACTCGATGTTCGGCTTCCAGCGCACGGGAGACCAGTTCTGGGCCGCGGGCGACCAGATGACCCGCGGGTTCATCATCGGCGCTACGGCAGGCCGCACCACGCTGGCTGGCGAGGGCCTCCAGCATGGGGACGGGCACTCCCCGATCCTGGCCGCGACGAACACCGCGGTGGTGCAGTACGACCCCGCCTTCGGCTACGAGATTCGCCACATCGTCAAGGACGGCATCGAGCGGATGTACGGCCCCGACACCAGCCGGGACCCGAACGTCATGTACTACCTCACGGTGTACAACGAGCCGATCCAGCACCCGAAGGAGCCCGAGAACCTGGACGTGGAGGGCCTGCTCAAGGGCATCTACAAGTTCGCGGAGGCGCCCGAGGGCGACGGGCCCGAGGCGCAGATTCTCGCCTCCGGCGTGGCCGTGCCGTGGGCGCTCGAGGCGCAGGAGTTGCTCGCAGCCCACTACGGCGTGCGCGCCACCGTGTGGTCGGTGACGTCGTGGAACGAGCTTCGCCGCGACGCGTTGGACGCGGACCAGCGCGAGTTCCTCTACCCCGACGAGGAGCCGCGCGTGCCGTACATCACGAGCAAGCTCCAGGATTCGAAGGGTCCGTTCGTCGCGACCACGGACTTCGACCACCTCATCCCGGATCAGATCCGGGCGTGGGTGCCCGGGGACTACGCGACGCTCGGTGCCGACGGGTTCGGCTTCTCGGACACGCGTGCCGCTGCCCGCCGCTTCTACAAGATCGACGGGCCGTCCACGGCGGTGCGCGTTCTCCAGCAGCTCGCGAAGCGGGGCGAGATCGATCGCGGCCTCGTGAAGGACGCGATCGACCGCTATGAGCTCCACGACGTCACCAAGGGGACGTCCGGCAACGCTGGCGGAGACGCTTAAGCCAAGAGGCGACTGAACACATCAGGTGACGGCCGATGCGCGGGTGAACCGCGCATCGGCCGTCGCCTTGTCACTGCGGGTCAAGTAGCGCGCGGGCCGTCGGGCTCGTCCTCACCGCTCGCGTCCGCGGATCCCGCGGGGTCCTCCGGGTCCGCGGGCTCGCCCGTCTGCACGGGCTCATCGGCGGGCACGGGCTCATCCGCCGGTGCCGGCGCGTCAGGTGCTGACTCCCCCTCCACCTGGTCGACGCCCTCACGTTCCTCGAGCGGCGTCTCATCCTCGACCACCGCATCGTCTTGGGCGGGAGCCTCGGCGGGATCGGCGGCGTCGTGACCCTCCACTGCGGTCGATTCGTCGGTGCTCGGCGCCGCGTACGGCGAGCGCGCGAGCCCGTCCTGCTCATGGGGCGGCTCGCCGGTCTCCGAGGGCCGTGCCGCCTGCGCGGCTTGGTCGCGCCCGGCACTCGCGTGATCGGATGAGGCCGCAGAGCGCTCGCCAGGTGAGCGTTCTGCGGGTGCCGTCCGCTCGCGACCACCATCGGTGCCCGCGGAACCGGCACGGCTGCCGTCCTTGTCCTCGGCTTTGGCGCCGCCACCGGCGGACGCCTCGGAGTCGGGCGCCGCTTGCCGGCGTGGCTGGGACGGCGGCGAGGTCGATGTGCCGCCCGGGATGGCCGAGGTACCGACCATTGCCAGCGTGGCATCCGAATCGCTGATGGAGCGGCGCACGACAGCGGCGAGCACGATGATCGTCAGCAGCACCAGGGTGAGCAGGACCCACAGAAGGATCAACAGCAGCCCGTCGAACGTGCCGGTGGGCTCGACCCGCACGTACGCATCGCCCGTGCACTCCCCCGCGTCGGTGTCGACCGTGGCGGCAAGGTGGTACGTACCGGTGAGGAGCATGCCAGAGGCGTCCTCGATCTGTTCCAGCTGGCTCTCCACGGAGGTCTCGCCGCTCCACTCGGTGAGTTCGGGCGCCTCGGCGAACGTGGCGTTGCGCAGCGGGATCGCAAATCCTCCCACCATCATCGACAGTTGCGCGTCCGCGCTGGTGACCGCGCCCTCGGTGGTGGTGGTCCACGCGACGGTGTCCGTGGTCGTGACCCGGAACGGATCGATCGTGGTGGTGTCCTCGGGACCTACCGCCTCCGTCTCGAGCGAGGACGTCGCGGTGGCAAGGCAGCCCGACGTCACCGAGCCGCCTCGCATGACCTCCGGAATCCCCGTCAGCGCGACGCCGCCGAGCACAGCGCCGATCACGATGACGGTCACCAATCGCGCCTTGGCGATCGCCATGCGCTGTGTGAGCAGCGCCGCCACCAGAATGATCGACAAGCCGACGATTCCGAGCAGCGGGAGCCGGTCGGGCGCCACCACCCCCAACGCCGTCAGCAACGCCATGGAGATGAGGCCGAGGAGCAGCCCCAGCAAGGCGCCCACCAGGGGCTTCGGTCTGGCTTCTGTCATGGTGACGCTCCTTTACGGGTCTGGTCTCACGCTAACGCCAACCCCGACGCGGGGCCACTGTTCGCGGCCGCAGTGTCGCAGCTTGGCTGACAACCTTGGTAGCAATTCACAACGCACCGACCGATTGACGGCAATCTCAAGGCCCGGATGCAGGCGAAGAGCGCGCCGGCCTTGTGCCTGGCCCACAAAGCCGCTCTATGCTGGCGGGATGTCAACCACGCAGGCCCGTGCCGAGACCTTGCGCCGGCTCAGGGCCGCGACGGGGCGCCTCGCGACCGCGGCGCTGACCACCCTCGACTCCGACTACGCATGGTTCAGATCGCTGCCCGCCCAAGAACGGTCGTGGGTCGGCACCGTGGCACAGGCCGGAATCGACTCCTTCGTGTCCTGGTACGCGGATCCCCAGCACAGCCAGCGCAGCGCGACCGAGGTGTTCGCCGCGGCCCCGACGGAGCTCACCAGGTCGGTGTCGTTGCAGCACACCCTGAGCGTGGTCCGCACCGTGGTGCGCGTGGTCGAGAGTCACTCGGACGAGTTCGCCTCTCCAGGTGCCGAGCGCGACGTCCGGGAGGCGATCCTCATCTACTCCAGGGAGATCGCCTTCAGCGCGGCCGAGGTCTACGCCCGCGCTGCGGAGACACGTGGGGCTTGGGACGCGCGGCTCGAGGCGTTGGTCGTGGACGCGCTGGTGCGGGGCGAGGTCGATGAGGGGCTGCCGTCCCGCGCGGCGGCGCTCGGCTGGAAGCCCGGTCCCACCCTGGTCATGGTGGGGCTGACTGACGGCACGCTCGGCGAGGTCCAGTCCGCGGAGCTCAGGCGCACCATCCGCCGCGCGGCCCCCGGCGCGCTCGTCGGCATCCATGGTGACGACCTCGTGGTGATTGCGCGTTCGGATGACGATCATGGCGCCCTCACCGCTCATCTCATCGGCAGCTTCGGCCCCGGCCCCGTCGTCATCGGGCCTGCTGCTATCACCCTCGTCGAGGTCGCTCGCGCGACGCGCGCGGCGCTCGCGGGCGTCGTGGCCGCCCCCGCCTGGTCGATCGCACCGCGCCCGGTCAGCGCGGACGACCTGCTGCCCGAGCGGGTACTCGTGGGAGACACGATGGCGCGAGAACGGCTCGTCGCCATTGCGTATGACCCCATCGTCCGCGCCGGCGGTGCGCTCGCCGATACGATCGCGACGTATCTGGACTGTGGGCGTTCGCTCGAGCTCGCCGCACGCACCATGTTCGTCCACCCCAACACCGTCCGCTACCGTCTCAAGAAGGTCGCGCAGATTACCGGGTGGGACGTGCTCTCCACTCGCGACGCCCACGTGCTCGACACCGCGTTCGCTCTGGGCCGGCTTCGGGACTCGACCCACAAACCTTTGTAGCAAACCTACAAATCCCGGACCCCGAAACGGTGACTCACACCCCCGTGCCGACCGGTCGGATAGGAGATGCTAGACACATGATCGCCGTTCTCTTCCCCGGACAAGGCGCCCAAACGCCCGGGATGCTCACGCCCTGGCTCGCTCTTCCCGGCGTGGCCTCACACCTGCGCGAATTGTCGAATGCCACAGACACGGACCTCATCGCGCACGGCACCAGCTCGGATGCGGACACCATTCGCGACACTGCCATCGCGCAGCCCCTGCTGGTCGCCGCGGGCCTCGCCACCGCACGCGAGGCCTTGGGAGACACCATCCCGGGCCTGGTGGCCGGCCACAGCGTCGGCGAGCTGGGCGCTGCTGCCCTCGCCGGTGTGATCGACGACGCCGAGGCGATGCGGCTCGTCGCAGTGCGCGGCCGCGCCATGGCCGCGGCCGCTGCCGCCGCCGAGCCGACCTCGATGGCCGCCGTGCTCGGCGGAGTCGAGGAGGACGTCCTGGACCGGCTCGACCAGCTGGGCCTCACTCCCGCGAACATCAACGGCGGCGGACAGATCGTCGCTGCGGGTGCGCGAGCCGGCATCGAGGCGCTCGTCGCCGACCCTCCCGCCCGGACACGCGTGATCGCGCTGCAGGTCGCCGGCGCCTTCCACACCTCCTATATGCAGCCCGCCGTGGCCGCGCTTGCCGAGGCCACCGCATTCGCCGAACCGCGGGACCCTAAACTCAAGCTCCTCACCAACGCGGACGGGACCGAGGTCACGACCGGGCACGACGCCCTCGACCGCATCGTCGCTCAGGTCGCCAATCCAGTCCGGTGGGACCTCTGCCAGGCGCGTATGCTCGAACTCGGCGTGACCGCGATACTGGAGGTCGCGCCTGGCGGCGTCCTCACGGGCCTTGCGAAGCGCTCTCTCAAGGGAGTGCCCGCGGTCGCGCTCAAGACGCCCGACGACCTCCCCGCCGCACGAGAGCTCTTGGAGCAGCACGCGTGACAACACTGAACATTCGCCGTGGACCCGAGTTCACGCGCATCCTCGGGCTAGGCGTCGCGCGCGGCGAGACAGCCGTCCCCAACGAAGACATCATCGAGCCGATCAACTCCTCCGACGAGTGGATCCGCAAAATGACCGGGATCGTCACCCGCGTGCGCGCGAACCGCGAGACCTCCGTGATCGACCTGTCCGAACGTGCCGCGCGAGATGCGATCGCTCAAGCAGGGCTCGAGCCAGGCGACGTCGACACGATCATCCTGTCGACAATCACTCACCCGTACATGACGCCCGGCGGTGCGCCCGTGCTGGCGGACCGGCTCGGGTCCACCGGCGCCGCCTTCGACATCTCCGCCGCCTGCGCCGGCTACTGCTACGGCATCGGCCAGGCGGACGCGCTGGTCCGGGCCGGCAACGCACGGCACGTGCTCGTCGTGGGCGCCGAGAAGATGAGCGACTACGTCGACCCGGCCGACCGCTCCATCTCCTACCTGCTGGGAGACGCGGCGGGCGCGGTGGTGATCGGCGCCTCCGACACCGCGGGCATCGGCCCCACCGTGTGGGGCTCAGACGGTTCCGGAGCGCCGCTCATCGGCCAGACGTCCTCGTGGCTCGACGTGCGCGACGACCCCGCCACGGCGTTCCCGACGCTTTACCAGGAGGGACCGAGCGTCTTCAAGTGGGCGTCCTTCAAGATGGCACCGGTGGCCCTCGAGGCGATCGCCGCCGCGGGACTGACCCCCGACGACATCAAGGCCTTCATCCCCCACCAGGCCAATGTCCGGATCATCGATCAGCTCGTGAAGCAGATCGGCCTGCCAGACCATGTCGCGGTCGGCAAGGACATCGTGGACAGCGGCAACACGTCTGCCGCCTCCATCCCGCTCGCCACCGAGCGACTGCTGCGCGACGGAGACGCCCAGTCCGGCGACCTCGCGCTCCAGATCGGCTTCGGCGCCGGCCTGGTCTACGCCGCGCAGGTCGTGGTCCTGCCGTAACGGCGGGCACCCCACTAGGCTTCTCACCGTTCAATACGAAACCGATGCGAACGCATCACCATCACAAGGAGAGACACATGGCAGACAAGAACGAGATTCTCGAAGGCCTTGCAGAGATCGTCGCCGAGGAGACCGGCCTCGACACCGCCGACGTCCAGCTGGACAAGTCCTTCACGGACGACCTCGACATCGACTCGCTGTCGATGATGACCATCGTCACGCTGGCCGAGGAGAAGTTCGACGTCCGCATCCCGGACGAGAAGGTCAAGGACCTCACCACGGTCGGCGACGCCGTCGACTTCATCGCCGCAGCGCAGGCCTGACAAGAACCACATCCCCGATCCCCACTGGAGCAACACCATGACTGTCGTCGTCACTGGACTCGGAGCGACCTCGCCTCTCGGCGGGGACGTCGCCACGACCTGGGAAGGTGCTCTCGCCGGCAGATCCGGCGTGCGCACTCTCGACAACGACTGGGCGGAGACGTACGGCATGGCCGTCAACTTCGCCGGTCAGCTCGCGGTGTCGCCTCTGGAGGTGCTGTCGCGGCCTGAGGCCAAGCGCATGGACCCGAGCGCCCAGATGGCGATCGTGGCGACGCGTGAGGCGTGGGCGCATGCCGGATCGCCCGAGGTGGACCCGGAGCGCCTCGGCGCCGTGGTCTCCTCGGGCATCGGCGGTGTGTGGACCCTGCTGAGCGCGTGGGACACCATGAAGGAGAAGGGCGCCGCGCGCGTGCTTCCCCTCACGGTGCCGATGCTCATGCCGAACTCCCCTGCCGCATACGTGTCGCTTGAGCTCAAGGCGCGCGCCGGCTCGCACTCGCCCGTGTCGGCCTGCGCGTCGGGCGCCGAGGCGATTGCCATGGGATTCGAGATGATCGAGTCCGGCCGCGCGGACATCGTGGTGGCCGGCGGCACCGAGGCCGCGATCCACCCCCTGCCGATCAGCGCGTTCGCCGCGATGGCGGCGCTGTCCAAGCGCAACGACGACCCCGCGGGCGCCTCGCGCCCCTACGACACCAGCCGCGACGGCTTCGTCCTGGGCGAGGGATCCGGAATCGTGGTGCTCGAGTCCGAGAGCCACGCCAAGGCTCGCGGCGCCCACATCTACGCGCGGGTGTTGGGCGTGGGAATGACGTCCGACGGTCACCACATCGCCGCACCCGAGCCCGATGGCAAGGGACAGACGCGCGCGATGGAGCTCAGCCTCCAGCGTGCCGGTCTCACCGCAGCGGACGTGTCGCACGTCAACGCGCATGCGACGTCCACCCCCGTCGGGGACATGATCGAGGCGCGCGGCATCCGGGCGCTGCTGGGCTCTCACGCCGACCAGGTGGCGCTCAGCGCCACCAAGTCGATGACGGGTCACCTGCTCGGCGGCGCGGGAGCGCTCGAGTCCGTGTTCACCATCAAGGCACTCGAGACGCGCACCGCTCCCCCCACGATCAACGTCACGTCGCCCGACCCCGAGCTCGAACTGGACCTCGTGCGCGACACGCCGCGCGAGTTGCCGGAGGGTCAGCTGGCCGCGATCAACAACTCGTTCGGGTTCGGCGGCCACAACGTGGCGCTGGTGTTCGGCACCGCGTAAGCCGCACTGTCCCACGCGCGAACCGTCCCGAACATCCTGTTGGCGGGCGCGCCTCTCAACAGGTCCCGTAGAGGCTGGCCAACGGAGTGTCGCGGTCGGGGATGTTGGGGACGGACCGGTGCTACAAGTGCGTGAGCGTCGCCTGGTGAAAGCGCAGGCGCCAGCGGCCGTCGTTGACCCACACCGACGTGCGGTGCGCCTCGCCGCGAGACGCCTTGGCCGGCATCGACGTGTAGCGCACCAGCGCCACGTCCTCGCAGATGGCCACGGCCGTGAACCCCGTCAGCGGGAGCTCGACGTCGATCTCCGTCGACTGCAACGCCAGGACCTCGTCCCGTGTGTACGTGCGTCCCGAGCGGCCCACTTCGGTGAACCCGTCGGCGAGCACAGCGTCCATGAACCGCATGTCGAACCGGGTCTCGGCGCGCCACATGGCCTCCTCCATCGCCTGGAGAGTGAGGACTTCTTCGTGAGTGAGTTCCTGCATGTGCCGGGAGTCAGCCAACGCCGTGCATGCCCAACGCGGAGCTATCCCACACGGTGCAGCCACCGCACCGGAGCACCGGAGCCCGCGTAGCGGAACGGCTCGAGCTCCTCGTCCCACGCGGCACCGAGCGCGAGGTCCATTGCGCGCTTGAACTCCGACACGGACGCTCCGGCCTCGAGCACCGCGCGGATGCGATCCTCGGGCACCACGATGTTGCCGTGCACGTCCGTGACGGCGTGGAAGATTCCAAGCGAGGGGGTGTGCGACCAGCGGCCGCCGTCCGAGCCGAAGGACGGGTCCTCGGTCACCTCGTAGCGGACGTGCTCCCAGCCGCGCAGTGCCGAGGCGAGGCGCGCGCCGGTGCCAGGCGTGCCCTGCCAAGCGACCTCGGCACGGTACAGCGAGGAGCCGGCCGGTTGATCCGTCCACTCGAACGAGGCGCGTGCGCCCAGCACAGACTGAGCGGCCCACTCGATGTGCGGGCACATCGCTCGAGTCGCCGAATGCACGAAAAGGACACCTCGGGTAATCGCAGCCATGACCCATCCTTCCTAGTGAGGTACGTCTTCCCCTACGACCTCGAAGGACAACCCGGCTGCACCAGGTGTGTGTGCTCCTATCGTGCCCCATGTGCGCCGATAACTCCAGCGGCCGCGCGCGGCGTATGGAACGCTGGTCGCATGACCGTCCCGCCGACGCCTCCTTCCGTGATGACCGCACAGCAGGTGCGTGACGCCGAGAAGGCTGCTATGCGGACAGTCTCCGAGTCCACGCTGATGGCGCGGGCGGCCGATGCGGTCGCGGCTGAGTGCGAGTCTCTCCTGGCACAGCGGCTCGGGCGGACGTGGGGCGCCCACGTGGTCGTGCTCGCCGGCAGCGGCAACAACGGCGGCGATGCCCTGCTCGCCGGGGCCCGGCTGCACTACCGGGGCGCGCAGACCACGGCCGTGCTCGTGGGGTCCACCGCCCACAAGATGGGGCGCGGCGAGTGCGAGGCCGCCGGTGCTCGGGTGATCGAGGCCAGTAGCGGTGAGGACTCTGCTGCGCTTGAGGCGATCGGTCGGGCGGACCTGGTGATCGACGGCATCGTCGGCGTCGGCGCGAAGCCGGGGCTGCGCGCTCCCGCAGATGCTCTGGTCGCCGCCATCCCCGCAAGCGCAGCCGTGGTCGCGGTGGACCTTCCGAGCGGTCTCGACGTCGATTCAGGCAGTGCCGATGCTCCTCACGTGCACGCCGACGTCACCGTCACCTTCACCGCACCCAAGCCGTGCCTGGTCGAGCAGCCCGCAGCCGCATCGGCCGGGCGCGTGGTCGTGGCACAGGTGGGCGTGCCCCGCCGCTGAGTCCGGCTAGGCCTCGAGCGACTCGCGCAACTCGCGCATGGCGCGCTTGCGCACGTCCTTCGCGAGGCGGTCGAGGTAGAGCTTGCCATCGAGATGGTCCACCTCGTGGTTGATGAGCCGCGCCCAGATCTCCTCACCCTCGATCACGACCTCCGCGCCATCCAGGTCGGTGCCCACCGCCTTGGTGTAGGCGGGGCGCTCGCATGGGTACCACAGGCCCGGCACGGACAGGCAGCCCTCGTCGCCGATCTCCTGCAGGTCGCTGCTGCGCTCCACAATCTCCGGGTTGAGGATGTAGCCCACCTCATCGTCGATGTTCCACGAGAACGCCCGCAGGCTGACGCCGATCTGGTTCGCCGCCAGACCCGCCCGGCCCTCGTGATCGACGGTCTCGAGGAGATCCTCGACCAGCGTGCGCACGCGGTCGTCGATGTCTGTGATGGGTTCGCACACAGTGCGCAGGACGGGGTCGCCGGTCACCCGGATGTCACGCATAGCCATGCCGCGTATTCTCTCACGGGCTCGTCGCACGCCGGGAGTCGTCCCCTGCTTCTACCGCCGGCCGGGCATCATGTGCCAGTCTGGATGCGTGAGCACTCCGGGCGAATGGGGCGCGGACCAGGTCCGCGAACGCTGGCCGGTGCCCGGCGCCGATGCGGACAAGTACTCCCGCGGTGTCGTCGGCCTGGTCGCCGGTTCGGATGCGTACCCGGGGGCGGCGGTGCTGGTCGCCTCGGGTGCGGCCCGGGCCGGCGCCGGGATGATTCGCTACGTGGGTCCCCGTCGCGCACAGGACCTGGTGCTGGCACACCGTCCCGAGTGCGTGATGCACGACCCCGGCGACGCGTCTGAGTCCCTGCCGCGGGCGCAGGCCTGGGTCGTGGGCCCGGGGGTCGCCGACCACCCCGAGCAGGACGCGGCCATCGGCGCAGTGATGGCCTCAGGGCTGCCAATGGTGGTGGACGCGGGGGCTCTCGAGGCCGTCGCGCGGTCCCGTGCCTCGGGCTCGCGGGAGGCGCCTGCGGACCGTGTGCTGCTGACCCCCCATGCCGAGGAGCTGATGCGCACTCTGAATGTGCTGCGCCACGACGCGACGATTATGGACATCGCCGCCGACCGTGCCGGCCACGCCCGGCTGCTCGCGGAGACCGCGCGAGCCACCGTGCTGCTCAAGGGCGCGCGGACGCTCGTCGCATCGCCCGGCGGAGTCGTGATCGAGCTTCCCGTCGCACCCCCGTGGCTCGCGACCGCCGGCAGCGGCGACGTCCTCGCGGGCATCGCTGGCATGCTGCTTGCTGCAGGCCTGACGGCATCCGATGCGGGGGCGTGCGCGGCCTGGGTTCACGCGCGGGCCGCGGAGACGGCGTGTCCGGGAGGACCGGTGGTCGCTCTTGACGTGGCCGACGCCCTGCCGTCCAGCATCGCGGCGCTGCTGAGAGGCTCGGGCTCGGAATAGCGCGGTCGGGCCCCACTGTTGACCATGGCGAAGCACGACACCGGAGACAAGACAAGGAGCATCGCCATGAGTGGAACCGACCGACTCAGCAACGCAGCCGAGGACGCCAAGGGAAAGTTCAAGGAAGGCGCGGGCAAGGCGACCGACGACGAGCAGCTCGAGGCCGAGGGCAAGACGGACCAAGGCAAGGCCTCCGCCAAGGACAAGGTGGAGGACGGCAAGGACAAGGTGGCCGAGAAGTACAACGACGCGACTGATCGCAACGACGACGGCAAGTCCTGACGCATCCTTCTCGGCAAAGCGGCGGGGGCCCGGGGCTCCCGCCGCTTTGCTGTGTCTCAAGTGGGGACGGTGTCTCAGACGGGCACGGTGTCTCAGACGGGCACCGTGGCCCGGCGGCTCACGGGCGTACCCGCGTGGCCTTCAGCCCGTAGCGGCGCATCAGATCCCCCATCAGTGGCGATGGCTCCCCATGCACGCTGAGGTGCTCCGAACCCAGGCGATCCGAGCCGGGATCGGGCGTCGCCCACACGGACCAGCCTGAACCGTCGCGCATGACCGATCCAATGTGGATGTCGGTGCGCGCCACGCCGCCTGTGCGCCAGTCGATGATGGTGCGGTCCACGGCGACCATCGAGCCGTCACCGCGTACCCGCCAGCTCGTGCACTCGACGCCGTTGCGCGCGCCGGCGGGAATCTCCGAGTCCTCCCTGTAGCTGGTCTGCCAGTCCTCGTCGATCTCGACATCACCGCTGCCCAGTTCAATCGCGAAGTCAGGCAATGCACGTCGCAGCACCCGCTCCCACTCGCCGATCCGCATCGTCCCCGCGAGTTGACCGCGAATCTCCACGCCGGTGTCGGACTCCCGCAGCAGCGTGAGCCCTCTTTCGATGTCGCACCGAGTCGCGAGCAGGAGGCCGCACTCGACGTGGCGACCGCATAGCCACGCAGCGTCGGGAGCCTCTCCAAGCGGCGGGCCCACGCTGGGCGGGGAGTCACCGTCACACCACTGCAGGTGCCACGCGAGGTCGACCTCGCGCGGGAGGAAGTCCACCAGCGCGCCGGTCTCGGTCACGCCGGCCCCACAGATGTCGCATCGTGGAGTACTCATGTCGCCCACGCTAGAGCGTGGCACCGACATGCGCCCGGCGCGCGCCACCGTAGTGAGCAGGCGGCGCGCACCGGGATGAGGCATAGTCTCAGCTGACGTCGTCGTCCACCCAATCCATGGTCTTGGTGACCGCCTTCTTCCAGTTGCGCATCAGCCGCGAGCGCTCGTCATCGGCGAGGTCGGGGTTCCACCGCTTGTCCTCATCCCAGTTGTCGATGACGTCTTGCTCGCCCTCCCAGTACCCCACCGCGATGCCCGCCGCGTAGGCAGCCCCGAGCGCGGTCGTCTCGGCGACCTTGGGACGCACCACCTCGACGTCCAGGATGTCGGCCTGGAACTGCATGAGGACCTCGTTCACCACCATGCCGCCGTCGACCTTGAGCTCGGTAAGTTCGACTCCCGAGTCGGCCCGCATCGCGTCGACGACCTCGGCTGTCTGGTAAGCCGTCGCCTCCAGTGCGGCGCGCGCGATGTGCCCGGCGGTCACGTACCTGGTGAGCCCGACCAGCGCTCCCCTGGCGTCCGAGCGCCAGTACGGAGCGAAGAGCCCGGAGAATGCAGGCACGAAGTACGCGCCGCCGTTGTCGTCGACCTTCGCCGCAAGATCCTCGATCTCGGCGGCCGACTTGATCAGTCCCACGTTGTCGCGCAGCCACTGCACCAGTGACCCCGTCACCGCGATCGACCCCTCAAGCGCATACACCGCCGGCTGGTCCCCGATCTTGTAGCAGACCGTGGTGAGCAGCCCATTCTTCGACGGCACGAGTTCGGTGCCCGTGTTCATCAGCATGAAGTTGCCGGTGCCGTAGGTGTTCTTCGCCATGCCGACCTCGAAGCAGGCCTGCCCGAAGGTAGCGGCCTGCTGATCGCCCAAGATGCCTGCGATCGGCACTCCCGGGAGGAGTCCGCCACGCCTGCCCTCTCCGTACACCTCCGCCGACGAGCGGATCTCCGGCAGCATCGACAGCGGTATGCCCATGTCGGCCGCGATCGACTCGTCCCACGACAGGGTCTTCAGGTCCATCAGCATGGTGCGGGACGCGTTGGTCACGTCCGTCACGTGTACCCCGCCGTTCTTGCCCCCGGTCATGTTCCACAGCACCCACGAGTCGATGGTGCCCATGAGCAGGTCCCCGGCCTGCGCCTTCTCACGCGCGCCCTCGACGTTCTCGAGTATCCACATCACCTTGGGCCCCGCGAAGTAGGTCGCGAGTGGCAGACCGACGCGAACTTTGTACTTGTCGGCGCCCTCCTCGCCGCCGAGCTTGTCGATGATCTTCTGAGTGCGCGTGTCCTGCCACACGATCGCGTTGTACACGGCCTTGCCGGTGGTCTTGTCCCACACCACCGCGGTCTCACGCTGGTTGGTGATGCCCACCGCTTTGATGTTCTCGTGCGTGAGGTCCGCCTTGGTGAGCGCGAGGCCCACGACTTCGCGGACGTTGGTCCAGATCTCGTGCGGATCATGCTCCACCCAGCCTGCTTGCGGGAAGAACTGCTCGTGCTCCTTCTGCCCCGTGGAGACGATGGAACCGTCGTGGTCGAACACGATGGCCCGCGAACTCGTGGTGCCCTGATCGATAGCGAGAATGTAGTCACTCATCATGCTGTCCTTATCCGTAGAGGTGTGTGCGTGTGATGACCGCGCCATGGCGCGGCATGTGCCTAGTAGAGAGCGCCCGCGAGCAGACCACCCGCGATGCCGCCGATGATGGGTCCCACGATCGGCACCCAGGAGTACCCCCAGTCCGAGCCGCCCTTGCCGCGGATGGGAAGCAACGCGTGAGCGATGCGTGGCCCCAGATCACGTGCCGGGTTGATGGCATAGCCGGTGGGTCCGCCAAGGCTCGCGCCGATGCCGGTCACCAGCAAGGCAGCCGCGAGCGGGCCCAGGTCGCCGGGCCAGTTCCCGAAGCTGAGCACCACGAAGACCAGCACGAAGGTGCCGATCACCTCGGTGAGGGTGTTCCATCCGTATGACCGGATCGCCGGGCCCGTGGAGAAGATGGCGAGCTTCGCGCCCGCATCCGGGGTCTCGTCGAAGTGCTTCTTATAGGCCAGGTAGACCAGCACGGCGCCGATGAACGCGCCCACCAACTGGGCAGCGACGTAGGTGAGGAAGTTGCCGGCGCTGACCTCGATATCGGGACCGAACTCTTCTGCTCCGGAGGCCCAGATTCCCACCGTCACGGCGGGGTTGATGTGGCCGCCCGTCGAGAAGGCGACGAAGACGCCGGAGAACACAGCCAGGCCCCACCCGAAGTTGATGAGCAGCCAGCCACCGTCAAAACCCTTGGACTGGGTGAGGAGGACATTCGCTACCACGCCACCTCCGAGGAGGATGAGCATTCCTGTCCCCAGCATCTCTGAGAGGAAGATGTCGATCATGCATTTTTCCTTTCGTTCACGCCATTGTGAGAAGGAGGCGACGGAAGTCGCCATGGATGCCCCGACGGGGCACCAGATCTAGGTGGAGGGGTCGGTCCCCTCCGACGCCGCAAGCTCGACCATGGGCGAGATGTCCGCCGCGACGGAACGGGCGGCGATGGCGTCACTGTCGCTCGACTCGCGCGCGGCGGCGGCATCCGCCTCCACCCGATCCCGATAGGAGGCGATCTCCCGGCCGGTGCGGTCGTCGTCCCAGCCCTGTGCCGCGGCGACGATCGCCGCAATCTCGGGCGCTGCCGCGATGCCTCCGTCTGCGACCTCGTACACGAGCCGCGTGCGGTGCATCATGACGTCCTCGAGGTGCATCACCTGCTCGTGTGTCGCCGCGAAGTGGATCTCGGCACGCAGGTACGCGGGTGCGTGCTCCAGGGGGAGCGCCAGGTCCGGCTGTGCTCTGATGGCGTCGAGCAGCTGGAAGATTCCAGAGCCGTAGCGGTGCGTGAGGTGGTCGAAGGTCGCACGGGTCCATCCGTGCTTCGCGCTGAGCGCGGGACCCTGCCGCTTCACCGCCTTGAGGCCCTCGGCGCCCCACAGCGGGATCCGGTCCGTGATCGAGGGGATGGCCCTAGCGCGGGAACCGAGCGCGAAGTCGACTGCGTCCTTGGCCATCACTCGATATGTCGTGAGCTTGCCCCCAGCGATCACCGTCATCCCGGGCACCGGGGAGGCGACCGTGTGCTCGCGCGAGACCTTCGCGGATGAGGTGCCTTCTTTGGTACCTGGTTGCAGCAACGGGCGCAGGCCCGCCCACGTGCCGATCACATCGTCGTGCGTGAGTGGACGGCCCAACACGGCGTTGGCGTGCTCGAGCACGTAGTCGATGTCAGTCCGCGTCGCGACCGGATGGGTGGGGTCGAAGTCGTAGGGAGTATCCGTGGTGCCGATGATCCAGTAGCGCGACCACGGGATGACGAACAGCACGGACTTCTCAGTTTGCAGGATCAGCCCCACGTCGCCCCGGATCGCCTCCCGCGGAACGACGATGTGGACGCCCTTCGAGGCGAGCACCTGCAAACCGCCCTCGGACCGGGCGAGCGACTCGGTCTCCTCGGTCCACACCCCCGTCGCGGTGATGACGTGGCGCGCCTTGATGGTGTGCCGGGTGCCCGTTTCGAGGTCCTCCACCACGGCGCCAGTGACGGCACCGACCGACGAGTGCGTCAACGACACCACCTGCGTGCGGTTCGCAGCCAGCGCTCCGTACGACGCCGCGGTACGCACGAGCGTCAGCACGAGCCTGGCATCGTCGACCGAGGCGTCCCAGTAGCGGATCCCGCCAATCGCGGCGTCGTGCCGCAGGTCGGGAAACTGCTTGGACATCCCCGTGCGGCTCAAGTGACGGTGGACCGGCAGAGCGCGACGACGGCGACCGTTGACGGACGCGAGGGTGTCATACAGGGCGACCCCCGCACCCACGTAGGCGCGTTCCCATACCCGATTCTCGAGCGGGTACAGAAAGGAGACGGGCTCGACGAGGTGCGGGGCGAGCTCCGTGATCAGGAGGTCGCGTTCCGTCAGCGCCTCGTGCACCAGGTGGAAGTCCAGCATCTGTAGGTAGCGAAGGCCGCCATGGACCAGCTTGGAGGACCGCGACGAGGTGCCTGAGGCCCAATCCTGCGCCTCGACGATGCCGGTCCGCAGGCCGCGCGTCACGGCATCGAGCGCGACACCGGCGCCCGTCACACCGCCTCCAATGACGAGCACGTCGAGACCGTGCTCGTCGCTCATCGACTCGAGGTCGGCGATCCTGCTCTCCGGGGTAAGCATGCTTCTCATGTGAGTGTGGTCTCCATTCGTCTTGACTCATGGGAACGTAAACTGAACGGATGCGCAACAGAAGTGCACAAATGTGCAGCGGGACGAGGGGGCCATGAGCACAAGTGACAGAGCGGGACGAATGGGTGCGGGCGCGCGGGACGACCTGATGCGCGAGGCCGCGCGCTTGTACTACCTCGAGGACGAGACGATGGAGGCTGTCGCGAGGCGCATGGGTCAGTCGCGCTCGACGGTGTCCCGGATGCTGAAGGCTGCGCGAGAGGCGGGCATCGTGCGCATCCAGGTGAGGGATGCCGATACGACTAGTGGCATCGCACAGGAGCTCACGGATCGCTTCGGTGTCCGCGCTCATGTGGTGCGCGTGCAGGAGCCCCTGAGCGATGCCGAGCGCCTTGATCGCGTGGCCCGGTTCGCCGCGATGACCTTGCCCGACTGGTTCGGCGACGGGATGACCCTCGGTGTGGCCTGGGGCACGACGGTGTCCGGGATCATCGCGCACCTCGCAAACCATCCGCTGGAGAGCGCGACTGTGGTGCAGCTCAACGGATCTGTCTCGCCCAGCACCACCGGGCTTGCCTTCGGCGCCGAGCAGATGAGCGCGATCGCGCGGTCCTTCAACGCCGCGCTGCTGCCGTTTCCCGTACCGGCGTTCTTCGACTTCCCCCGGACGCGCGAGATGATGTGGCAGGAGCGGTCCGTGCGCCAGGTGCTCGACTCCCAGGCCAAGGCGGACGTCGCGCTGTTCGGGGTGGGCTCCATCCACTCCCCCATGCCGTCACACGTGTACGCATCCGGCTATCTGGACGAGGTGGACCGGCGCTCCCTCGCGACCCACGCCGTCGTGGGCGACGTGTGCACCGTGTTCATGCGTGCCGATGGCTCGTGGCGAGACATCTCGATCAACATGCGCGCGAGCGGCCCCACTCCGCTGCAGCTGCGAAGAATTCCGCGTCGCATCGCAGTGGTCGCTGCGCCTGCCAAAGCAATCGCACTGCTCGCCGCGCTCCGGGCACGCACCATCACGGAGCTCGTCCTCGACTCGGGCACTGCCCAGGCGCTCATGCGCCAGGCAGACCGGGGCCCCTCGCCGGCGCGCGGGCACCAAGGCTTGGCCTAGGCCTCCCCACCAGGCACAGGTCCGCCTCAGTGCGCCGACGGACCGGGGTCCTTCGGGACGGGCAGCTGAGTCTCACGCGGCCCCTCTTCCACCCGTGGGGTCTGCGCCGCGCGCTCCCCTTCAGCGACCCGGGGCTCCTGTGCCAGCCTCGGCTCCTGAGCCTCGCGCGCCTCTTGCGCCTGACGGGCGGTATCCACCTCGTCGACCACGACATTCGGCGCACGCACCAGTGGGTTGTCGTCGTTGCGACCATCGATCTCGCGATTGCGCTGGCGCTTGTGCTCGCGCACGAACGTGTCCCAGCGCCTCAGGTTGGTGCGCACCGCGGACGTCGTGTGCTCGAACTCGTAGCGTTTGTCCTGGTTGCGATACCGCTTGTACATCGTGCGGTACAAGAACCAGCCCACTACGAAAGGCAACAGCAGCAGCGCGATTCCGACCCAGCCGGCACCGTCGCCGTCGCCCGAGCTCGCGAGCGTGACGCCAGGGAGTGACAGGAGCAGGTCCATCATCATGCCCCCGTCGCCATCGCCACGATCGCGAGCGGCCACGAGATCGCGGCGGTCGCTGCGGAGACGGCGAGCGTGACGCCCCACAGCCGCCGCTTGTTCACAGGAACGCTGCCCATGCACGCCCCCGTGCGGCCGTTCACGGCGATGTAGTGGACCATGACCTGGCCGTCGTCCATCTTCTGCGCGTAACTGTAGAGCCACACGGGCAGGAACACTGAGGCCCACCTGCTGCCGTGCACCGTCAGCTGCTCATGCGTCCAGCGGACGCCGCGGTCGTAGCCGGCGACGTCGTCGCGGATCGACTCCCGAGCCATCGTGAGGAACTGCGTATGTGCGCGGCCTGCCACGTCATCGATGTTCAGGTCGCGCTTCTCGGCCGAGAAGTCGCCCAGATAGTTGCTGTCGAAAGCGACCATCTCCTTCACGTCGAACGGCAGCAGCGAGTTGATGATGTTGTTGGTGTTGGCGCGGTTGTCGATGTTCGACCTCGTGGCGGACGATTCGACGATGAGATCGTCGATGTGGAGGTCGAAGTCGCGCACCACATCGAAGACGTTCGCGTCGTAGTACGTGGTCGAGTTGTTCTTGCCGTGCTGCACGGTGTAGCGCCGCGTGAGCACCTCACCCTGGCCGTGGAACCTCGCGCCCACGTTTCCGTCGACAGTCATGTAGGGCATGTACACCCCCATCACGTTGGCCGGGGTGAACTCCTCCTTGAACTTCTTGAGCGCGAAGAACTGGCGCTTGTCCACGAATGTGGCGATGCGTCTGACCGCCTCGTCCTTGGAGATGCTGAATGGCAGCACACCGTCCGGAACGGCACCGTTGGGGATCTTGTCGTTGATCGACAGGATCGACCGGCACCAGTGGCAGCGCGACTCGAGCGAGTGCGCGGTGTCGACCACTACCTCGGACCCGCAGCCCGTGCACTTGATGGTCACGAGGGACTCGTCGCTCGTGATGTCGGCTGCGCCGGACGTGTACACCCGCCCCGAGAGTTCGTCGATGCCCTCGCCCAGTCCGTGGGTGTCCTCGAGTTTGCTGCCCACCCACTCGTAGCGGCAGAACTGGCAGATCAAGCTCAGGGTGTTGCCCTTGCGGGTGACCTCGGTGGAGCCGCACTGCGGGCAGTCGTCGTGCCCGTGGGCCTTGCCCGTTGTCGTGTCGATGATGGTGGCGTCGGGCGTGCCTTCGTTGGGTACGCCATCGGCATCGTTGCTCTGTGTCACCGCACGCTCCTCCTCGGCCCGCTAGAGGCCCAGGGCCTTGCGCTTGAGAGCGTCGAAGTCCTCCTGGTTGATGAGGCCCTCGTCGAGCATCGCCTTGGCCTCGCGGATCTTGTCCGCCGGACCCGGCTCGGCCTGCTGCGCGGGCTGCGCCTGCTGGCCGACCCCTTGCGGCGCCTGCTGCTGGCCGGGCTGGTTCTGCATCAGGCCCCCGACAGACCCACCAGCGGCATTCATGCCCATGCCCATGAAGGCCAGACCCTCGCCGCCGCCGTTCTCGCCCGCGGACTGGATGCCGCGTGCTGCCGATTGCCGCAGGAACGAGTCGCCCCGCCCTCCAGAGAGAGCATCGGCCTTCTGGACGTCCTCGAGCAGCGTGGCGGTGGGAGTGTCGTACTCGATGGCGAGCAGGACGGCCGCGTGAATGGTGATGCCGCGCTGCTCGGTCCAGTGGTAGTGCTCCTCGACCACGTCGGAGAGCGTCTTGGCGAAGCCCAGCGCATCTCCCTGGATCTTCGAGATCCGGTTGCCGCGCTCGCCGTCATTCGTGTAGCGGGAGAACGCTGCGGAGAGCGATCCCACGACCTCGTTGAACAGCTGCTCGGACACCGGGTTGTTGACCTCGGTGAGGTCGAAGATGCCGGCGTTGGCCGTGATGTAGGTGGCGGGCACGATGCTCTTGACGAACAGGATCGGGTCGACGACCTT
The DNA here is from genome assembly GCF_048553575.1 of Demequina ureilytica. Taxonomy (NCBI): domain Bacteria; kingdom Bacillati; phylum Actinomycetota; class Actinomycetes; order Micrococcales; family Demequinaceae; genus Demequina; species Demequina ureilytica. Next base: position 34,302 of record NZ_JBLZIE010000004.1, read on the forward strand.
CAACGTGTAGGAGCCGCGAGTGACGGCGCCAGCTTGCGTGTTGAGGTAGTGGTCGTCCCAGTAGATGGGACCCTGAGTGCCGAACCTGTTGTTCGGGATCTCCTTCAGGTTCACGTAGAAGGCCAGATGCTGGACGCCGGGCCGGCCTCCGTACTTGAAGCGCTCCCACGAGCTCTCGACGGTCGAGGACAGGAAGCCGCCGCCGGTGAACACCGACTTCGCCTGCTGGTCGTCATCCGAGAAGATGTAGGCACCTGCCTCCGCGACGAACGTGGTGATGGCACCGTCGTGGAAGGTCAGCAGTCCGTATCCCTCGGGCACGATGATCTTCGAGCCATTGGTGATGATGTTCTCGGAGTGGCTGACGTTGGAGCCGCGACCCGCGTTCTGACCCTTCAGGACGGCGGGAAACACCACCGCCGTCGCCGGCACGTTGTCCGGCGGTTGAAGAAAGTCGATCCACTGGTCTGCAAGCGTTCCTGAGATCGCTCCTGCGGCGGCCTGAATGAAGCCCATGCGTGCCCCTCCTCGCTGTGTGGCGGGACCAGGCTATCGCACGGACGGTAGGCCCGCGCGGGCCAGTTCGCCGATGCCCGGGCCGGGGGCGTCGCCCCTGCTAGCCCAGGAAGACGTAGAAGGTGAAAACCACCACGGCGATGACCGCGATGACCATCAGCACGATCACTGCGGACCTCAGCGCGGAGTAGCGGTCGACGAAGGGCAACAGCGCCCTCGTGGCTCCGGAGGACACTGTGGATGGCACCAGCACCAGCACGAGGGCTGCCACGGTGGCCGCCCACGCGTCCTCCTGCCCTACGGCGATGAACACCACCGGGACCACCGCGAGCACGGCACCCATCACCGCGAACACCACGGCGGCCTTGCCAACGGGCGTGTCGCGGGTGCGTGTGAAGACGATCCTGCCGATGGTGTGAGCGATGGCGGCGATGCCCACCAACACCACCAGGATGTTGACAGTCGCGATCGCACTGAGTGTCGGGTCCTCCACCGTCGGAGTGCCCTCTGCGTCGGCAAGCGATCCAAACAACTGGACGCCTGGGCCCCACATGATCGCCCACACCAAGACATAGATGGGGATGCCGGTGGCCGTCGCGAGCCATGCGGCACGGGTGCTGCCGCCGTAGGGCTTGGTGTCGTGAGTATCGTCGCTCATCTCTCCACCCTAGGTCGGTTCCGCCCATGTGACCACAATCGCGGCCCCATCGCCCCGATGTGGATCACGCCTGGACAAGAGCGATATGTGCGTTCACCGCGCTGCCGACCACGATGCGCTCCGCCGTGCGCACCGCTGCCTTGAGCGGCAGAATGTAGGAGCTGTGCTCGGTGGACGGGAACATCGAGGTCTCCCACGTGGTGGTGCCGATAGTGACCCGCACGCGCACGGCCCCGAACCCCCGGCCCTGACCGGTCTGGAGCGACTCGACCTCGTCGGCAATGTCCTCGGGGATGGTGACGAACACCCACTGGGCGCCATTGCCCGTCCACCGCCACGGCTCGGCCTCGAACTCGTACTCGGTCATGGCGACACAGTATTGCGAGTGAGGGAGGTGGGCCAGGCGGGGCTCGAACCCGCGACCGACGGATTATGAGTCCGCTGCTCTAACCGGCTGAGCTACTGGCCCTGAGCCGCCCCGAGGGCGGCCGCGCGCCAGTCTATCCGCGACCCGCGCATCGGCCTTCCCGGTGGCGTGACCGGGCAACGGGATCATGTAAACTCGCTGACTGCGATCCTCCATAGCTCAATTGGCAGAGCAGCCGACTGTTAATCGGCAGGTTGTTGGTTCGAGTCCAACTGGAGGAGCCACCTCGAGGCCGGTCCGCAAGCGCGGGCCGGCCTTTCGCATGTCTGGCGTACTTTCTCACTCGGCACCTCACAGCGACCGTCGACAACCGCTCTCACGCCATTGCGAAGGCGCAAGACCACCGCGTCTGGCCTTGCGTCGACCCATTTGCTCCTTGCTTGCAGGCAAGGCGCAATGTCGAATACGCACCGCCGACGACCCGCTGACCGTCGGGTCCGAGATTGCGCAGCGCGGGTCCCAGTTCGTCGAAGGACGTGACTGTCGTCCCAATGTCCGCGTCCGTCGCCACGTGGAGGACGCGCCACGACAGTGCGCCCATGTCTCCAGACAGCGACCATGTCTCGGTGACGAGGTCGCCAAGCGCCTCACTGTACGCGCACGTCACGGCGGCGGCGCCGTACTCCGCACGCTGGGCGTTGACCGCCGCACACGCGAGTTCCGTCGCGCTGGGCGGGTCAGGGTCCGATGGCACCGGTGCCGGGTCCGCCGACTTGGGCTCCCCGCCCGGCTCTGGAGCTGACTCTTGCGCTGGATCGGGGTCAGGGCCGCGCTCAGGTTCCGGCTCCGGCGAGCGGGAAACGGTCACGGCCGGCGAGTCGGCTGCAGCGGCATCGACGACCGGCGCGCCCAATGCCTGCACAACGTCGTCGACGGCCTCGACGCCCTCCACACTCGGAGACGGCTCCGTGCTCACCGCGACCGAGGGCTCGGGTGGGACGCCGCAGCCAGCAGTTGTCCCAGCGGCTATCACCGCCATGACCACGACAACCCTCAGCCTCATGACCAAGCATCGTGCCAGACGCATCGGTGCTGTCAAGCACCGAGACGCCCGGCAACCCGGGAGAAACATGGACGTCGGCCCGCGCACCTGCCAGGCACTGCTAGAGCGCGGCCTCGACCTTCTCCTCTTGAGTGGCTGACGAGCCAGACCCGGCAATGATGCGGTGACGAATGGCACCCGAGATCGCGTCGACCGCGATCGTGACGAGGATGATCACCACCAGCGTGATGCCGATCTGGTCCCAGTCCCGCTTGCTGAACAGCTGACTCAGCAGCTGGCCGATTCCGCCGGCACCGATGATGCCGAGCACCGCCGATGCCCGGATGTTGACCTCGAATCGGTACAGCCAGAATGCGAGCACCTCGGGCAGCACCTGCGTCCAGTAGCCCCATCGCAAGATCGCCCACCGAGAGGCACCGGAGGCCTGACCGGCCTCGACCGGTCCGGGATCGATGCCCTCCAGCGCCTCCGCGGTCAGCTTGCCCAGGGTGCCGACGGCGCCCACGCCGAGCGCGACGGCGCCAGCCACGGGTCCGAACCCGAAGATGGGAAGCATGATCACGATGACGAACACGAGCTCTGGGACGGCGCGGATCGCGTTCAGCACTACTCGCGTGACCTGCACTGTGAGCGGACCGGCCACGTTGCGGGCGGCGAGGAAGCCGAACGGGATCGAGATGACGGCGCCCAGCATGGTGCCGACCCACGCCATGTAGACCGACTCCATCATCTTCTCGAGGGCCAGCACCCAGTACTCGTTGTACGGCTCGGACAGCGGGTTCTGCAGGAGGCCTTCGCCCATCAGCCGGAAGTAGCGCGCGCCGTCCGTGAAGATGCCGGTGATATGGCTCCAGCGCGCATTCGACAGGAACGCGCCTCCGGCGAAGATCACGGCAAGGGCGACCCACGCGATCGTCGCGCGCGCCTTGGAGGGCTCCTTGGGCCGGGGCGTGCGCGCGGCGGGAGCGGGCGTCGTGTCCGTGCGTGTCGCGGTCGCGGGCGTCGGCCCGTCCCCGGCACTCACACGAACCTCCGACGCAGGTGCTGAGACAGCTGGTCGATCAACAGCACGATGACGAAGATCGCGATCATGACCGCGGAGACGTTCTCGTAGTTGAAGCGAGAGAACTGCACGTTGATCACCGATCCGATGCCTCCACCGCCCGCGATGCCGATGACCACGGACGCGCGGATGTTCAGCTCGAAGATGTAGAGGCAGTACGAGAGGTAGTTGGGCATGATCTGCGGCAGGACCGCCCAGCGTGCACGAGAGAACGTGCCGGATCCACCGGCGTCGGCGGCCTCCAGCGGGCCCACGTCGACGGCGTCAATGGTCTCCGCAGTCAACTTGGCGGCAATGCCGATGTTGAACATGATGAGGGCGAGGATCCCGGCGAGGGAGCCGATCCCGACCAGTGCCACGAAGATCAGCACATAGGCCACGTCGGGCAGCGAGCGAATCACCGCCGTGACCGTCTTCACCGAGCGGTACAGACCACCGTTGCGGTTGGTGATGCGGGAGGCGCCGAAGGCGAAGATCAGCCCCACGAGCACACCGACTGCGCTTGCCACGACCGCGATCGCGATGGTCTCCACCCAGGCGTCCCACACCCGCCACACGAACGACCAGTTGGGGCTCAGGAACTGGCTGATGATCTCCCAGCCGTTCGCGAAGTTGCGCCACAGCGGCGCGAGGGTGAAGTCGATCTCCAGCGCGGCCCACACCGTGAAGGCGGCAGCGATGATCAGTCCCGCAATGATCCCTGGCGACGGCGGCGGCTTGCGCGGTCGGGTGGTGGCGGCCGATGCGGGGGGCGCCTCGACGCTCATGCCTGCCCTGAGAGCGCGTCGTCTGCGGTAAGCGAGCGGCCGTAGATGGACTCGAAGACAGCATCGTCCGCATCCGCACCCGGACCGTCGAACACGACCTTGCCGTCGCGCATGCCGATCACGCGCTCGCCGAACTGGCGCGCGAGGTCCAGAAAGTGAAGGTTCACGAGCGTGGTGATGCCGAGGTCGCGGTTGATGCGCTGCAGGTCCTTCATCACGCGCTGCGCGGTCGGCGGGTCAAGCGAGGCGATGGGCTCATCGGCCAGCATCACAGTCGGGTCCTGGGCAAGGGCACGCGCGATCGCGACCCGCTGCTGCTGCCCTCCCGAGAGCTGAGAGGCGCGGGTCCACGCTTTCTCGACGATCCCGACGCGTTCGAGCGCCTGGAACGAGCGCTCCTTCTCCTCGTGGGTCCACGCGCCGAACATCGAGCGGTAGGCGGGGATCGCGTGCAGCTGGCCCATCATCACGTTGTTCATGACGGTGGTGCGCTTCACAAGATTGAAGGACTGGAAGATCATCCCGATGCGCGAACGGATTACGCGCATCTCGCGCTTCGAGGCGCCGGAGACCTCCTTGTCGTCGATCATCAAGGAGCCGGAGGTGACGGGAACCAGCCCGTTGATGGTCCGGATGAGGGTCGACTTGCCCGCTCCCGACAGCCCGACCACCACGACGAACTGGCCGTCCGGGATCTCCAGGTCCACGCCGTCGAGGCCAACCACGCCGTTCGGGTAGCGAACGGTCACGTTGCTGAGTCTGATCATGGTTTCACTGTTCCATAGAACGGATCTGCGGTGGCCGCCTCGGTCGAGGCGGCCACCGCGAGATCTGTGTGTGTCGAGTTAGCCCTGCTCGCCGAAGCTTTCCTCGACGGGACGCACGGTGTTGTCGAACGCCTCCTGGTTGGCGGGGTCGAGACCATCGATCTCGTACACCGCGGCGAGCGCCGCGGCACCCTCCTCGGTCTCGGCGATCGCCATGAGACCGTCCGTGATCATCTGCTGTGCCTCGTCGCTCAGGTCACCGGAGACCACCACGCCGTCGTTCGGGATGTTGGCGGTGTACGCGAACACCACGACCTCTTCGCCGACGTCCGGGAACTCCTCGGCGAGGTCGCCACGTGCGTCGTTGTACGAGATGCCGATGGTGGCGTCGCCGTCGTAGACCGCCTGCACCGCCTGCGGGTGGCCGCCTGCGAACTGGGTGTTGGTCAGGTCGACCAGCGGGTCGATGTCCAGGATGCTCGCGAGCTGCGTGGCGGGGAAGTAGTAGCCAGAGGCGGAGGACTCATCCACGAACGCGATGTCCGTGGCGGGGTCGATCATCGCGAGGGCGTCCTCGCCGGCCGGACCGGAGCCGCCGGTCGCACCGTTGCAGTACGAGTAGTTGACGCCGTCCTCGTCCGCCTCGGTGGTGACGTCGTCCATGCAGTAGGTGTCGGGGTCGTTGGTCAGCCACTGGCCCACGTACTCCGAGGAGCCGTAGCGCACGGCCTGCAGCACGATCTCCGCGCCGGCCTCGTTCTCGGCCTGGACCATCGCGATCGGGCCGAGGAAGCCGATGTCGGCCTGCCCGGTCTGCAGCGCGACGACGACGGCCGAGTAGGACTCGGGGACGAACACCTCGACGGGGATGCCGAGTTCGTCGGAGAGCGACGATGCCAGTGCCTCGCCGTCGGTCGTGATCTGGTCGACCTCGTCGGACGGGACCAGAGCCAGCGTGAGCGACTCGGGGAGACCCTCGCCCTCCATCGCGTCGGCCGTGGCCTCAGCGGTGGGCGTGCCCTCGGTCGTGGCGTCGTCCTCGGACTCGTCGGAGCTTGCGCAGCCCGCGAGCGTCAGGGCGAATGCGCCCATCAGGGCGGTCGCAGCCAGGGGGTTGAACTTGATTCTCACAGTCGCACCTTTCGGTTCTTCGAGGCGCCGGCACCGGGTGGTGTCGCGGCCTTCCTGGGAACCTACCCGCCACCTTCGGGCCTCGATCACCGAGACTCGAAGATTTTTCACGCTCGTCACATGGCGTTCACATGCCCTTTGCCCTATCGCGACGAAACTGTGATGTAGGGGTGTCAGGGCTCGCGAAGAGAGCGCCGGCGGGTCTCCAGTGCGATCAGCTCCGCGAAGCCGGACTGATGATCGTCGGTGCCCTCCCCCGCGCGCTGCATCCGCCCGCGAACCTCGGCGATCCGGCGCGTCAGGCTGAGGTCCATGACCCGAGCGAGCACCGTCCCCGCCCAGTGCCCGAGCGCATCGGGCCTGTCGTGGGGAAGGGGCGTGACCGCGAGCTCCGACACCACACCGGCGAGCGTCTCCCCCGCCTGCTCAGCCACCGCGTTCGCCCAGTCACCCCCAGCACTTCCCGGCCCACCCGCCGCGACGATCGCGTCGAAGACAGCGCGGTACTGAGGCACCGTGAACGCGGATGACTCCAGCTCCTTGAGCACCACGCCGCCGAGCGGGTCGGAGGCCGCCTCGCGCGGGGCCTGAAGCAGCACTCCCAAGGACATCGCCTCTGCCCGCACCACCGGGTCACGAGGGTTCGGGCGCGAGGGCCCGTCGCGGTCCTGCACCGGGATCGCACCCGTCGTGGGCGGCGCCTCACCCGGTCCGGGCTGACGTGACCGTCCCGCATCGGCCACCGCGCGGGAGATGGTCTGCGTATCCATGCCGAGCCACCCGGCCAGGCGCCGGCTGTACTCGGGCTGCAAGGCACGGTCCTTGATCCCCGCGACGACCGGCGCGGCGGCGCGCAGGGCAGCGACACGGCCCTCCGCGGTGTCGAGGTCGTGCGAGCGGAGCGCGGTGCGGATGACGAACTCGAACAGGGGCACCCGCCTTGCCAGGAGTTCCGTCACACCACGATCGCCGCGCTGCTGGCGCAGGTCGCAAGGGTCGAGCCCGTCGGGGTCCACAGCCACGAACGTCTGCGCAAGGAATTGATGGTCGAGCTGGAAGGACTTGAGCGCGGCGTTCTGTCCAGCCTCGTCGCCGTCGAACGTGAAGACCACCTTGGCCCCCGACTCCCCCACCTTCGTCTGCGGGCCTCCCGTGTCGCCCATGAGCCTGCGCACCACCTTGACGTGGTCGGAGCCGAACGCCGTGCCGCAGGTCGCGACCGCATTGGTCACTCCCGCCAGGTGGCACGCCATGACGTCCGTGTATCCCTCGACGACGATCGCGGTGCGCTCGGAGCGCACAGCGGACTTCGCAAGGTCCAGTCCATAGAGGACCTGCGCCTTCTTGTACAGGGCGGTCTCGGGCGTGTTCAGGTACTTGGGGCCCTGGTCGTCCTCGTGAAGCCGGCGGGCTCCGAACCCGATCACCTCTCCCGTCACGTCGCGGATGGGCCACACCAGTCGCCCACGGAAACGGTCGTACAGCCCGCGCGACCCCTCGGACATCATCCCGGTGGCGCGCAGTTCCTCCTCGGTGAAGCCCTTGCCGCGCAGGTACTCGGCCAGGTGCGACCAGCCCTGCGGCGCGTATCCCACGCCGAAGATCTCCGCCGCGCCGCGGTCGAATCCGCGTTCGCGCAGGAAGTCACGGCCGATGCGGGCCTCGGGTGAGGCGAGCTGCTCAGCGAAGTAGGCGGCGGCGATGCGGTGGGCTTCGAGCAGCCGCTTGCGCAGCCCAGTGGTGCCCTCACGTCGGGAGGAGCCGCCGGCCTCGTAGCGCAGTTCCACGCCGGCACGATCAGCCAGGTACTCCACCGCCTCGGCGAAGGGAAGCCCGTCCATGCGCATCACGAACTCGATGACGTCGCCGCCCTCGCCGCAGCCGAAGCAGTGCCAACGGCCCACGCCGGGTCGCACGTGGAACGACGGTGAGCGCTCGTCGTGGAAGGGACACAGCCCCTTGAGGGATCCCACGCCCGCACTCTTCAACGCGACGTGCTGGCCGACGATGTCCTCGATCGGCGCGCGCTCGCGGACCGCCGCGATGTCGTCCCGATTGATGGTGCCTGCCACGGCATCACCCTACTCGCGCACGCGCGTGTCCTCGCTCCGCGCCGGGTGGCCCGCACTACGAACTGGCGCGGGGTCGGTAGGCTGGTCGAGAAGACCATCCACGAAAGGAATACCTGTGAGAGTCGACGCCTTCCTCGCTGACTCGGCCGAGGTCGTCCAGGGCAAGATCTACGCCCTTGGCGCCGGATGGAACACCATCTACGTCCGACAGTTCCCGGCCGCGCACCGTCGCCTGGCCGTCGCCGCCACGGTGCATGTTCCGTTCACCGCGACCAACTCCTCCCACAAGTTCGAGCTCAAGCTCGTCACCGAGGACGGCAAGGAGTACCCCATCGGTCTGCGCGCCGACGCCGACGGCAAGGCACAGCCCGTGCGCGCCATGGGCGGCGACTTCACGCTGGGCCGCCCCCCGCACCTCGTCGACGGCGACGAGCAGGTCGCGTGCTTCGCGTTCACCATCGACGGCCTGCGCTTCGCCGAGGCCGGCATGTTCGCCTGGGCCATCTCGATCGACGGTGAAGAGGTGTCGCGCCTGCCCATGCGCGTGCAGCAGTCCCAGCAGAAGTAGATGGGGGTCTACGGCGGGGTGATCTACCCCGCGGTGCTCGCGGCGTGCGCAATTCTCGCTCTCGTCGGCCTCGCCACCATCATCCAGGTCCGCCTTCACCGTGTTCTCGAATGGACCGTGACCGGGTTCTGGATCGTCACCGCCGTGCAGGTGGTCTCCGTGCTGGTCGTGCTGGTCAGTGGCAATGACGCGGGACTCGTGCTGACGCTGGGGTACCTGCTCGCCGCGATCGTGCTGCTGCCCCTGCTGGGCATCGGTCGGCTCGGCGCCCCCGACGCGGCCGCGGCAGACCCCGATCCCGGCCGGCCGGTGCTGCAGCCGGACCAGATCGCGCGCGTGGACGGCGGCGCGGCCGTGATCGTCGCGGTCGCCGCAGCCGTGCTGGCATGGCGCGTGCTCATCATCCTGGGGACCTGATGTCCCCCATCGGGCGGCTGCTGCTCATGGTCGCGTACGCCGTGCTGGGCCTCGCCGCCACCGGCCGCTCCGTCGTGCAAATCTCTACCAAACTCGCCGAGGCACCGGTCCCGTACCTGGTCTCGGGCGCATCGGCCGCCTTGTATGTCCTGATCGCCGTCGCGCTGTGGCGCGGCTGGCGCGCCGTCGCGATCTGGGGCACCGGCATCGAGCTCGCGGGCGTGCTCGTCGTGGGGACGCTCGGCTACGTGGTCCCCGAATGGTGGCCTGACGAGACCGTGTGGACGGGATACGGCTCCGCGTACGGGTGGGTCCCGCTGGTGTTGCCGGTCGTGGCGCTCGTGGTGCTGCTACGAGCTCGGCGACGTACCGAACCTGCCACCGATTGACGGCCTAGGCGCCGGCGCGCTTGCTCTCGCAGTACTTGTGGTGCCAGTTGTACGCCGACGTGTCCGTGAGCGACGCCACCTGGTCGAGGGCGACGCGCAGCCGCTCGCCGTCGCCCGACGCCTCGCGGTAGTCCGCTGCGAACTGGGGCTCCATCGCATCCTCACCCCGCTCCGCGACGGCGCCTACGAGCTCCTTGAGCACCCGGCGCTGCTTGGCGTACATGGGGCTCATCTCCCGCGGCGCCATGAGGAAGTGCACGGCAATCCCCTTCAGCACCAGGATCTCATCGAGAGTGTCCTGCGGCACCACGAGCGAGGCGCGGTGACGGGTCAGCGCGCCCGGACCGTGCTGCTCTCGGGTGGCCTCGATGATCGAGTGCGCGAACCGCCCGATGATCTGGCTGGTCATGTCCTTGAGGGCCGCCAGCGACCGGCGGGACCCGTCGTAGTCCTCGGCCCACCACTGGAAGGTCTGCAGGCGACCTAGCGCCGCGACCAAGGGCTCGTCCTCTCCCGATCCGTACCACTCGCGCACGTGCGCCATCACCGCGCGCGCCTGCCCCGGATCCCGCAGGGTCGAGAGCTTGACGGCACGGTAGACGATCGCGTCCTCGACGTCGTGCACCGAGTACGAGATGTCGTCGGCCAGGTCCATCACCTGCGCCTCGAAGCTCTGCTGAGTGCCGACGGAGCCGTCCCGCAACCACTCGAACACGGCCAAGTCCTGGTCGTAGACTCCGAACTTGCGGGAGGGCACGCCGTCGGCACGCATCGGCGCGGACGGCTCTCGCCACGGGTACTTGACCACGGCGTCGAGCCCGGCGCGGGTCAGGTTCAGGCCCACGCAGCGGCCGGTCGCGGGGTCGATCGACTTGGGCTCCAGGCGCGTGAGCAGGCGCAACGTCTGCGCGTTGCCCTCGAAGCCGCCGATGTCGCGGCTGATGTCGTCGAGTGCGCGCTCACCGTTGTGCCCGAACGGCGGGTGACCCAGGTCGTGAGCGAGGCACGCGGCGTCCACGATGTCCGGAGAGCAACCCAGCGCCTTGCCCAGCTCGCGCCCCACCTGCGCCACCTCGAGCGAGTGCGTGAGCCGTGTGCGCACGAAGTCGCCGGAGCCCAGTCCCAGCAGCTGCGTCTTGGCGCCGAGTCGCCGCAGCGCGCTCGAGTGCACGATCCGCGCGCGATCGCGTTCGAACGGGGTGCGCTGGGCGGCCTTGGGGGGCTCGGTGATCCAGCGCTCGGCGTCTGCGGGCTCGTAGCCGTCGGGGAGGTCACTCACCGTTCGATGCTAGCGGGCTGGGGTCGGCCGCTCGACGAGGCATCCACCGCCGGGCTCAGGAGGACGGCGGCCCGGACTGGAACCGCCTCATCTCACCCGCCAAGGACGGGTTCTTGCGGTCGATCTCCTCGGCGACGCGCTCGACGATCTGCGGCTCCTGGTTCTGGCTCAGCTTGGCCCGAGCCTGGAAGCGCGTGACGCGGATGCGGAAGCCCTTCGTCCCCTTGGCCATCGACCTCGTGCCCGCCTCGTCCTCGGAGAGGCTGCGCCCGTGGGCGTGGTGCTGCTCGAAGTGGTCCGTGAGGCGGGACAGCATCGCGTAGTTGCTCTCCTCCGACAGGATCTCGGGCACGCCGTACAGGTGCGCGGTGACGTGGTTCCACGTCGGGACCACCTCGCCGGGGTCATACCAGCTCGCGGACACGTAGTCGTGGGGACCCTGGATGACCACGAGCACCTCGTGTTCGCCGAGCTCGTGCAGCTCGTCGTCAGGACGCCCCACGTGGCTGATCAGCACGATGTCGTCCGTCGACTCATCCAGCAGGACGGGATAGTGCGAGGCGACCAGGCCATGCGACGTCGACGACACCAGCGTCGCCCAGGGGTGCCGGCGGATCAGACGCTTGACCTCGTCGGCGTCGGTGAGGCGATAACGCGGCGTGTCGAGCATGGCACCGTCTCCTTCCGTGCGCGTGGGCGCACCTGCGGGTTCGGCCACGCTATCAGCGGCGGCACCGGGGCGACCCGCAGGCAGGGCCTCCTGGGCGGCGGCCGCGACCTCACCGACGAGGCCGCCGGTCGCGGGTCGCCGGGCGAGAGCGCTCACCGCGACGTAGCGTATGAGCATGGGACGAGTACGCGCCTACATCGCAGCCTCGCTGGACGGCTTCATCGCCGGGCCACGCGACGACATCGACTGGCTCGAGGCGCCCCGGCCACCATGGGCGCCCATGGCGAGCGGCCCGTGGTCCGAGCACCCTGACGATGCGGTGGGCTACGAGACTTTCATCGCCGATGTGGGCGCGATCCTCATGGGGCGGCGCACGTACGACGTGGCGTCGGGCCTCGACATCGACTGGCCCTACGGGGACCTGCCGGTCATCGTCGCGACCGGTCGGCCCGTGAGCGACGCGCCCGCCACGGTCCGGCCCGCCTCCGCGCCGATCGCGAACCTCGTCGCCGAAGCGAAGGATGCCGCCGGAGACCAGGACGTCTATATCGACGGCGGCAGCGTCATTCGCCAAGCGCTCGACGAAGGTCTGATCGACGAGCTGATCGTGACGCTCCACCCGACCGTGCTCGGCGCGGGTCATCCGCTGTTCGCGGGCGCGGAGCACCGCCACCACATCACGGTGACGGAAGTGCGGCGCTACGGAGACGGGATGGTGCAGCTCACGCTGGTCCCCGCACGCGAGCCGCGCGACGAGTCCCCGGTGCCCGAGGGCGGCGGTCCGGCGGCCGATGCGGTGGCTGAGCCACCACTCGGGCTCGCCTGAGCCTTCGCGTCAGAGGCGACCACGTGGCGCCTCAGATGCTGGGGGGAGTCGCAGACGTGAGCCACCTTCCGGCTAGCCGCCCGAGACGCTGAGCTCCGCCTCGCGCAGGCGGGCCTCGAGATCGGGAGTGATGTCCTGAGTGTCGAGCCACCCCTCGGGGCACGCGGGCCGCTTAGGAGTTCCCTGGCGTCCCCGCGCGCCCTCAGCAGCCTCGCCTGGATACGGGGTGTCGAGCGGAAGCTCATCCAGTAGCGAGCGCAGGCTGTCGAGGGTGTTGACCAGGCCCAGGGACCGGCGGAGCTCGCCGCCCACCGGATATCCCTTGAGATACCAGGCCATATGCTTGCGCATCTCGCGCACGGCCTTGTTCTCGTCACCGTCGTAGAACGCCACCATCAACTCGCTGTGGCGGTAGATGGTGTCCGCGACGTCACGCAGACCGGGCCGGGCGCGCTCCGGCCGTCCCTCGAAGGCGGCCTGCAGGTCGCCGAACAGCCAGGGCCTACCCTGGCATCCGCGACCCACGACCACGCCGTCGCAGCCGGTCTCCTCGACCATGCGCAGCGCGTCCTCGGCTGACCAGATGTCTCCATTGCCCAGCACCGGGATCGACGTCACCGCCTCCTTGAGCCGTGCGATCGCGGTCCAGTCGGCCGTGCCGGAGTAGAAGTCAGCGGCGGTGCGCGCGTGCAGCGCGACGGCGGCCGCCCCCTCGCGTTCCGCCATCCGTCCCGCGTCCAGGTATGTCAGGTGATCGTCGTCGATGCCCTTGCGCATCTTCACGGTGACGGGGATGCCGTGCGGCGCGGCCTCGCGGACCGCCGCGCGCACGATGTCGCGGAACAGGTCTCTCTTCCACGGCAGCACCGCTCCCCCGCCCTTACGCGTCACCTTGGGCACCGGGCAACCGAAGTTCATGTCGATGTGGTCCGCGCGGTCCTCCTCGGCGAGCATGCGCACCGCCGCGCCAATCGTCGCCGGATCAACGCCGTAGACCTGCACCGAGCGCGGCTTCTCGTCGGGGTCGTGATGGATGATGCGCATGCTCTCGCGGGTGCGCTCGACGAGTGCACGGGACGTCACCATCTCCGCGACGTACAGGCCGCCGCCGTGCTCGCGGCACAGCCGGCGGAAGGCGGCGTTGGTGATGCCCGCCATGGGCGCCAGCACCACCGGCGTCTGGACCTCGAGGGGGCCGATGCGCAGCGGCGGCAGCACGCGGGCGGCGGCGTTCACGGTAGACGACATTTCACTATTGTCTCAAAGGCCTGGGTGCGCTCATGCGCCATGTCCTCAGCGGCAGTCCACGTTCGCGAGCCCCTCGCCGGCACCCGTAGCGGTGTTGTCACACGCCACGATGTTGCCGCGCACGGGCGTGAGCGAGAACCCGAACCCGGGGCCGTCGACGATCGCGTGGTTGCCGCGGAACACGTTGTCGGTCCCCCACCCGTCGACGAGCTCGTGCGTCTGGAAGCCGTCCTGTGGGCTGTGGCGACCCAGGTTGCCCTCGATCACCCACCCGTTGCCCTTCACGTCGACCCACGAATCGGCGCCAGCGACCTGGATGCTCGAACCGTCGAACTCGTTGCCGCGGATCACCCCGTTCGAGGTGCCTTCCTTGATATCCACTGCCTCCGCTGTGACGTCGATGATCGTATTGTTCTCGATGACGTTCCGGTCCGAACGGTCGGGAGCGTCGCCGGTGAGCGTGTCCCAGTTGTTGACCGAGGAGCCCACGTAGACCCCCTCGCCGAACTTGACGTTGCGGTTGCCCGTGTCGCGGATCAGCGAGTTCCTGATCACATTGTCCGAGCTGAAGGTGCGCAGGTGAACGGCCTCGTCGCCGATGTGCTCGACCGTCACGCCGTCGATGACGACGTGGTCCGACTCATCGAGCATGATCCCCTTCATGCCGTTGCGGACGGTGACGCCCTTCACGACCCAGTGATCCGCGCCGTCGAGATGCAGCACGTAGCCGCTGCTGACCGACCCGCCGTCGAGGATCGCCCCCGGGGTGCCGCACAGCGTGATCCGACTCGCGGGACTGCCATTGCGTGTCGCCGCCCAGTTTCCCGGGTAGCGGCCATCGGCGAGCACGATGACGTCGCCAGGGGACGCACTGTCGAGCGCGTCCTCGAGCTGCGCCCCCGTCGCAACGTTCACCGTGGCTGCGGGGCAGCCAGGCACCGCAGCATCCTCGTCAGTCGCTCCCTCGTCGATCGGTGGCGCGATTCGCTCCTGCAGACGGTAGAGGAACGCAGCCATCGCATCGCGCGTGATCTTGTGGAAGGGGCGGTACTCCTTGCCTGCTCGCACGTCCCAGCCGGTGGACACCTCCATGCCGGACAGCCAGCTGATCTCGGCGTAGAACGCGCTTGACCTGCTGGTGACGTCAGTGAACGGAGACGCCCGTGGCGCGCTCCAGGCGGGGCTCCCCGCATATCGGTACAGGAAGGCCGCCATCGCATCCCGCGTGATCGGCTCGAAGGGCCGGAACTCCTTGCCGCGCACCGTCTGCCATCCCCCGGAGATGCCCGAGTCGGCCAGCCACACGATTTCCTTGTAGAACTGCGTCGAGGTGGGGGTCACGTCCTCGAACGGTGACTGGGGCGGCAACGTCACCGCAGGCGACCCTGCCAAGCGATACAGGAACGCCGCCATGGCATCACGGGTGATCGATTCATACGGGCGGTACTGACGGGTGGCGCCGGAACCCCACCCGGTCGACACCCCCTCGTTCGCCAACCAGGTCATCTCTCGCGCGAACGGCATGCCCTCGGGAACATCGGTGAACTCGATCGCCGACTCCACGGTCACATCGCCCTCAGCGGCGCGCGCCGCGCTCGGCTCCAGCACGACGAGCGCCAGCAAAGCCAGCAACAGCGCCACCACCGCAGACGCCTCGTTGCTCATCCGGATGGTGTGTCGTGACATCGACAAGTTCGCCCTTTCGCGGCAGTGGGCGCGAGGGCACGCACCCTGGGTTCGTCAGTCGGAGAGTGCATGCGGGGCGCCGGAACCAGCCGGCGGCGCATGCACGCGAGGCGGCAAACCGTTGAGATCGCTTGCGCTCATCCCGCTCGGCGGCACCCAGCGGTCGCACGACCATACGGGACGAATCGCCCACGCAAGAAGCGAGTGTGATGGGGATCACGCTCTGCCACGACTCTGCGGCAGTCAGGTCCTGAGGACGGCCACGACTACTCGTCCGCCCGGCCGCGGAACTCCGGCTCCAGGACGGGCGGCGGAGCGTCGGCAAGCGCGGCGGCGCCTGCCGTGGGGGCGGCTGCTCGCGCGACCTGGGGTCCCGCAACTGCGCCTTCCTGGCTCGGCTCGCGCGCGATGGCGTCCGTGCCGACCACCAGAGCAGCGATGCCGGTGGTGAGCGGCACGGCGAGCACCAGACCGATCGAGCTCACCAGGGTGCGCACGGCCTCTTCGGCGATCTCCGCCGTGGTGAGGGTCGAGCCGACGGAGGTGTCGTAGAGGCTGATGAGCATGATCGCCGGCAGCGCCGCTCCGACGTACGCAAAGGCGATCGTGTAGACCGTCGAGGCGATATGGTCCCGGCCGATCCGCATGCCGCGGCGGAACAGGTTCCAGCGAGAGATGTCAGGACGGGCCGCCCGCAGCTCCCACACGGCGGACGACTGCGTCACGGTGACGTCATTCAGCACGCCGAGGCCCGCGATCACGATCCCGCACAGCACCAGACCCTGAAGATCCACGGAGCGGCCGGACAGCTCGAGATGCGCCCCCTCCTCCGACCAGATCCCCGTCAGGCTCGAGGCGTCAACGGCCCACCAGGCGAGCAGTGCCGTGATCGTCAGGCCTGCGAGCGTGCCCAAATACGCCGTGGTCGTCCGGGAGTTGAAGCCATGGGCGAGGTACAGCAGCATCGCCAAGGCGCCAGACCCCGTCACCAGTCCCGTTACCAGGGGATTCGCCCCATCGAACAGCGCGGGCACGGTGAAGAATACGATGATGCCGAACGCGGCAGCCAGGCCCAGCAGAGCCCCCACGCCGCGCCACCACGCGATTCCCGCCACCAGCAGCACGTAGGCGATGAGCAGCACCAGCATGGGACCCGCGCGCTCGAAGTCGCCGAAGATCAACTCCCCGGTGTCGAGCTGGAGCGCTCGGATGCGGTCGCCCTCCTCGTAGTCGAACGTCCCGAGGTCCGCGGGCGGCAGCTCCTGCGCACCTGTGTCCTCCTGGCCCGACACGGTGACCAGTGCGACGCCGGTGTCCGGGTCCACAGACTCGACGGTCGCGGACTCCCACGTTGCGCCCTCGTACGTGGTCGGCACGGAGCGGAGCATCGACCAGTCGGACGGCCACACCGCTACCGCGCCGATCGTGGTCAGGAACAGCACGGCAGCCACGATGACCGACAGGATCAGCGTGGTCCGCTCGGACGCGCGCGGCGGCCGTTCGAGCGAGTGTGAGTGTCCCGCGCCCACCGTCCGTCCTACGCGCCGACGAGGCGGGTCGCGAGGTAGGACTGGACCTGGCTGAGGGCGACGCGCTCCTGCTGCATGGTGTCGCGATCGCGGATGGTCACCGCCTGGTCGTCCTTGGTCTCGAAGTCGACTGTGATGCAGTACGGAGTACCGATCTCGTCCTGACGGCGGTACCGCTTGCCGATGGCCTGCGTCACGTCGAGGTCGACGTTCCATAGCCCGCGCAGCTCCTGCGCCAACGCCGATGCGGTGGGCAGCAACTCCTCGGACTTCGACAGCGGCAGCACCGCAGCCTTCACGGGCGCCAGGCGCGGGTCCAGGTGCAGCACGGTGCGCTTGTCGACGCCGCCCTTGGTGTTGGGGGCCTCGTCCTCGTCGTAGGCCTCGACCAGGAAGGCCATCAGTGAGCGGGTAAGGCCCGCCGCAGGCTCGATCACGTACGGCGTGTATCGCTCGTTCGTGGCGGGATCCAGGTAGCTGAGGTCCTTGCCGGAGTGCTGCGAGTGAGTCGTCAGGTCGAAATCGGTGCGGTTGGCGACGCCCTCGAGCTCGCCCCACTCCGATCCGGTGAAGCCGAACCGGTACTCGATGTCCACAGTGCGCTTGGAGTAGTGCGACAGCTTCTCTGCCGGGTGCTCGAAGTGGCGCAGGTTGTCGCGGTCGATTCCCAGTCCCGTGTACCAGTCAGTGCGGGCATCGATCCAGTACTGGTGCCACTCCTCGTCCGAGCCAGGCTTGACGAAGAACTCCATCTCCATCTGCTCGAACTCACGCGTGCGGAAGATGAAGTTGCCGGGTGTGATCTCGTTGCGGAACGACTTGCCGATCTGGCCGATGCCGAACGGCACCTTCATGCGCGACGTGCGCTGGACGTTCTCGAAGTTTACGAAGATGCCCTGCGCGGTCTCCGGGCGCAGGTAGTGCAGCCCCGACTCGTCCTCGGTGACGCCCAGGTGGGTCTTCAGCAGGCCGTTGAACATCTTGGGCTCGGTCCACTGGCCACGGTTGCCGCAGTTGGCGCACGCGACCTCCGCCAGTCCGCCCTCGGGTGCGCGGCCCTTCTTCTCCTCGAACTCCTCGAGCAGGTGATCCTCGCGGTACCGCTTGTGGCAGCTCAGGCACTCGACCAGCGGGTCGACAAAGGCGCCGATGTGGCCGGAGGCCTCCCACACCTTGGGGGGCAGGATCACGGAGGAGTCGAGCCCGACGATGTCGTCACGGCTGGCGACCACGTTGCGCCACCACTGCCGCTTGATGTTCTCCTTGAGCTCTACACCCAGCGGCCCGTAGTCCCACGCGGAACGCGTACCGCCGTAGATCTCTCCGCACGGGAACACGAAGCCACGGCGCTTCGCGAGCGAGATCACGTTGTCGAGGCGGGACGGCTGTGCCACTGAGTGCTCCTTGAGGGGTCGTCGGGAATGCCTCGACAGTCTAGCGGCGCGCGCTCACGCCCGATGCGGGGGTTCCTTGCGCTGCGAGAGCGGCAGTGCGCGGGCAGGCGCGGCGCGGTGCCTGCCCGCGCGGCGGCTCAGGCCATCGCCGCTACCTGGTCCTTGACGTCCTCGACGAGGCGCACCGTCTGCGGTTGAGCCGGACGGCCGAGTGCCCGGTACTCCCAACCTGCGGAGCGGTAGGCATCTGCGTCGAGGGCATGCCTGCCGTCGACCATCGCTCGGTGGCGCACCAGCTCGCCCATCATCTCGGGATCGGCCTCTCGGAACCGTGCCCACTCCGTGAGCAGCACCACTACATCCGCCCCCTTGACGCACTCGGCGAACGTGGGCGCGTAGTCAAGCTGGGGGTACGCCTCACGCGCGTTACCCATGGCTTCCGGGTCGTACACCACGACGTCCGCGGCCTGGGCGCGCAGCATGTCCGCCACGTCCAGGGCCGGCGCGTCGCGGATGTCGTCCGAGTTGGGCTTGAAGGCGGCGCCGAGACACGCGATCCTCATGCCGCGCAGGTCGCCGCCCGCCAGCTCGCGCACCAGATCCACGGTGCGACGGCGGCGGCGAGCATTGATCTCGTCGACCTCGTGGAGGAACTCCACCGCATGGCCCACCCCGAGCTCCTCCGCCCGGTGCATGAAGGCCCGGATGTCCTTCGGGAGGCAGCCTCCGCCGAAGCCGAGACCGGGCTTGAGGAACCGTGCGCCGATCCGGTCGTCGTAGCTCAACGCCGAGGCCAGCAGGTTGACGTCGGCACCGGTCACCTCGCAGATCTCAGCCATCGCGTTGATGTAGGAGATCTTGGTCGCGAGGAACGAGTTGGCCGCCACCTTGACCAGTTCGGCAGTCTTCATGTCGGCCACCACGAGTGGCGTGCCCGCCTCGAGGACCGGCTCGAACGCCGCTCGCAGGCTCGTCTCGGCGCGCTCCGATGACACGCCGAACACCAGTCGGTCGGGGTGCAAGGTGTCCTGGACTGCATAGCCCTCGCGCAAGAACTCGGGATTCCAGGCGACCTCCACCAAGTCGGGATCGGGAGCGGCTGCCGCGACCATGTCCGCGAGGCGCTCGGCTGTGCCGACCGGAACCGTCGACTTGCCCACGATCAGCGTGGACTTGCGGACCCGCTGCGCGATCGCGGTGAACGCGGCCTCGACGTAGGCGAGATTCGCGGCATGCGACCCGTGCAGCTGCGGCGTACCAACGCACACGAAGTGCACGTCGCCGAACTCGGCTGCCTCGTCGAACGACGTCGTGAAGCGCAAGTTGCCGCTGGCAAGGGCCTCGTCGAGCATCTCGGGCAGGCCCGGCTCGTGAAACGGCACTTCACCGCGCGTGAGCCGATCGATCTTCGCCTGATCGACGTCCACGCCCAGCACCTCGTAGCCCAGGGAGGCCATCGAGACGGCGTGCGTGGCCCCGAGGTAGCCGGTGCCGACGACGGTGAGGCGCGGTCGTGGCGTGGCCATGGGCTGGTCGATGATGTCGGTCATGTTCTCTCCTGATCGCGTTCGTCTCGAGTGTGCAAACGGGTGCGTGAGCACCCTTGATCACTGGCAGTCGGTATTGCTGTACCCCTCCCCCGCTTCCTCGACGGTGTTGGAGCACATGACGACGTTGTCCCGCTCCGGGGTGAGAGAGAATCCATAGCCGGGGCCCCGCACGACAGCGGTGTTGTCTGCAAAGACGTTCCCGGTGCCCCAGCCGTCCAGGATCTCGTGTGTCTGGAAGCCATCGTTGTTGGAGCGAATGCCCGAGTTGCCGACGATCTCGTAGTCGTTGCCCTTGATGTCGACCCAGGAGTCGCCTCCGTCCTCGATGAGCTCGGCACCATCAAAGGCGTTTCCGCGCAGAACGCCGTCGACGGTGCCCTCCTTGACGTCCACGGCCTCGGCCGTGACGTCGAACACGATGTTGCCCTCCACGACGTTGCGGTCGGAGCGATCCGGCTCGCAGTCGGTGAGGTCGCACCAGTTCGACTCCGCGCTGCCGATGTAGATGCCCTCACCGAACTTCTCGCGGCGGTTTCCCGTGTCGTAGACGGTGGAACCGCGCACGACGGAGTCGATGGTTCCGGTGCGCAGGTGGATGCCCTCGTCGCCGATGCCGTGAACAGTGACGGAGTCGATCACGACGTCTTCGCCACCGTCGACCATGATGCCCTTCTGCGCCTGTGTCACGGTGAGCCCGACGATGCGTACGTGCTGGGCTCCGTCGACGTGCAGTCCGTAGCCCCCGTCGTACCCTTCACCGACGATTGCCGCGGCGGACTCACCGCAGACCCATAGGGGTTCTTCGGCGGTGCCCGATGCCGTCAGCGAGAACTCGCCCTCGTAGCGCCCCTCAGCGAGACCGATGACGTCCCCTGGGCCGGCGGCAGAGAGCGCTTGCGCCAACTCATCGCCATCCTCGACGGTGATCGTCGCCGCGCCGCACTCCAGTAAGTCCCCGTCGACGTGCGCCGAGGGCATGTCATCGGGCGGCGCTGTGATCGCGGAGGGGTCGACCGCGACTCCCCTCCCGGGGTTGGCTGATTCCGAGGGCGAATTCGTCGGAGACGGCGACGGCGCGTCCGAAGCGTCCCCCGTCGCCGTCGGTGTGGGCTCCACGGACTGTGCGTCCTGCGAGCTCGCAGGATCCCCCACCAGGGTTGCCCCGACGAGTCCGCCGGCCAGAGCAGCGACGAGCACTGCTGCGGCGAAGAGGATCCCCTGTCGACGTTCCATTCTCATACGTGCCGTCCTTCCGCGCGAGAGCGCCTGCTCGGCAGGCCTGACTCGGTGCGTTCGTTCGGTCGTTCAGCGGGCGGGTGGACCACGCCATCGACGGTCGCCGGGTCCACCGGCCCTCCGGTGAATGCTGCGAGCGGCGTGCGGTCGCCGTAGGGCATGGATGGCTCGCGTCGGTGGCGGATTCCCATGAGTGCCGTGAACACGAGGAGCGCGCCGAGGCTCAGCCATAGGAGGCTCAGGGGCGACAGGAGGTTTGCGCGCAGCGACTCCCCAAAGGACCTCTCCGCCCATGCCGACGCATCGTTGCCGCCCACCCGGATGTCGCCGTCGGCGCGGGCCACGTCAATGGGTGTTCCCCCTTCTCCGCCCACGACGTTGTCGAGCACCTGCGTTCCCTCCGAGGCACCGACCACAGTGACGCCGTGACTGCTCGCTCCGCTCACGCGGTTCGACGAGACCTCGGCGACGGCATCGCGCACGTAGAGGCCGGTGAGAGCATCATTGACCTCGTTCGACGACAACAGCGCAGTGCTGCCGTCGCGCACCACGATGCCGTGCATCTCGGTCGCCTCAACCACGGACGAGGTGACGCGTATGCCTTGAGTGCCCTCCCGGAGGACCATGCCGAACCGCCCTCCCGAGACGGCATTGCCTTCGAGCACGATGTCCTGGCCACTCAGTACCTCGACTCCCACGTCCCCGTTGTTCCTGAAGGTGCTGTCGCGGATGGTGTGATCGCCGTACGACTCGACGGGGAGGCCGACTGCGGAAGGACCGTCGGCGAGCGGCCCCGCGTCAATGGTCACCCCGTTACGGCCGTTGCTCGCAGCGGTCACCTCGTCGAGTTGCACACCGTTGGAGCCACGCGAGACGCGGAAGCCGTCCACGGCGTTCTCCACCGAAGTCGTGCGCGCCACCCGCGACTGGAGCACCTCGCGGTGGAAGACGATTCCGTCGACCAGACTCTTCGTCACCTCGGAATCGATGATCTCGACGGAGCTCGCGTTCGAGACAAAGACTCCGAAGGCGTTGCCTTCGACGGCGATCCGTTGAAGGCGGGCGGTCACTCCCAGTGGGACCGAGTCGCTGGCACTGGGCTGCTGAATGGTCTCGTCGCCGTTCACGGTGGAGATGCCTGATGGTTGCTCTCCATCGTCGTCCGTGGTTCCGCCACTGCCGTCGGCGCCCGCAGAGGACTGCGCTCCGTCCGCCGCCGATGCGGAGCCCCACCCCTGGGTACCGGCTTCATCACCACCACCCGCTGCACCTTCATCGTCGGCGGCGCTAGTGCCCACCCCTACTCCGAACGCGTGGTCGGTTCCGGTCAGAGCCAACCCGCCAGTGTTGCCCGACCAGAACCCGAGAGATTCGAGCCTGACATCCACCATCGACAGCTGTCCCCCGATGGCCCGCACATACGCTCTGCCGTCGCTCGTGTTCGCATCGTGCGACTCGCGAGGTGCGTCCCAGCTGCGGATCAGTGTCGGCTCGTCCGCCTCGCCCTGAACCGCGAGTGTGCCGCCAAGCGTGACGATCGACACGAACCCCTCGGGCTGGCTCGCCAGCTGCAGTTCGCGCACGCCGTCGGCGACGGTGAGCGAGGCGCCGGCCAGAACCGCGAGATGCTCATGCAGGCGGTACACACCTTCGCCCAGGTCGGAGACCGCCACCGGCGCGGCGCTCTGAATCTCTGACAACGTGTACGGCTCCTCCCTCGGGGTGAGCACGAGCGTCGATACGGGCTCTGTCGCGACGCGATACGGCTGTGTGCGGTCGAGCTCGGGTGCGAGATCTCCGGCCGCGACTAGATCGAGGTCGGTCACGCGGGTGTCCTCGCGGCTCACCAGCACTGCCTCGGCCTCGGGATCGCCCTCGTATGCGCTCACCGTCCCGTCCCCCGTGGCGGCGCCGTCATCCTGCTCCGGCCGCTCGGTCGCCGAGGCCGCGGGTGCGAGCAGTGCGAGCACCGCCGCCAAGGCGGCAGAGACAAACGTGCGCGACTCGCGGGCGGTCATGCCGCAGCCTCGCGGGAGCCTGCCAGCGCACGACTCCGCTCTTCGCGTCGAGGCTCCGAGCCCACGGTGTCGAGCGAGCGGGCGTTCTGGCCCTCTCCGCCTACCTGATCCGCTGTGCGAGTCAGCCAGCCCTGCTTGTTCATGGTGGCGAACGCGTAGAGCTTGATCGGGAGCGCGACGAGCACGACCGTGAGTGCCAGGAAAGGCAGGATCAGCAGGTCCGAGGGGTTGCGTCGCAGATTCGACCATCCCCGCACCCCGCGTCCGACCAACAGCCACGCCGCTACGACTGCTCCACCCGCCCAGGTCAGCTCAAGCCGAGAGAAGAAGACGTACCCGAGGGTCAATGCCATCGTGACCGGCGTCAGCAGAATCTGCAGCACCGTCACCTTCGTGACGAAGGGCATTCTCCACAACCAGCCCTTGTAGACGGCAGTCAGGTAGCACCGGTAGGAGTTCCGGCTCCACCGCACTCGCTGCTTCATGAACGCCCGCAGGCTGGCCGGGAACATCGAGACGGCGCGTGCTGAGCGCTGATGCACGGTCTTGTAGCCCGAGGCCAGCACCAGCCAGGTCAGCCGGCCGTCGTCGCCCGCGATGCATCGCCTGCCCAGGAAGTACTCGTTCTCGAGGTGCTCGAGGACAGGAAGGACCGCCTTGCGGCGGTAGACGGCCGTGCGGCCAGAGACGCACGGCACTGCGCCCGCCCGTCCCATGGCCGGCACGTAGTCGTAGTAGCGAAGGTTGACGAGCCAGTCCGCGATGCGTCGCCACAGGCTCGACCCGCGTTCGTAGACGTTCTGCTGGGTCGAGCAGGCTCCGACCTCCGGATCGATGAAAGGCTTCTGCACCTCTTCGAGTAGACGCGGCTGCCACCACGTGTCCGAGTCCACGAGCAGGAGGATCTCGCCGCTGGCCTGCCGGATGCCGCAGCCCAGTGCAGAGCGCTTGCCCGCGTGCTTGAACAGGACCGGTCGCACTCTGTCGTCCTCGAGCGCCACGATCCGGTTGTAGGCCTCGGTGTCCTGCACGTCCAACACGATGATGATCTCTGTCGGGTGCTGAGCGCGCCACGTCTCGAGACACCGCATCAAGATGTCCGGATCCTCGTGGTAGGACGGCACGATCACCGAGGTGGTCGTGCGGAAGTCAGAGTCGATGACCTTGGCCCGGCGCGACAGCACGACCCGGTAGATCCACAGCGACCACACCACGGTGCCCGCCAAGGCGACAGGGAAGAATCCCCGCCACTGGTTCCAGAAATCGATCACTTCATTCGTCGCTGCGTCCACGAGAGACCCTTCATCGGCTGAATGCGGTGTGGTGTCCTGTCGCCCGGGCGACGCTCGAGATTTCGTCGCTAGCCGTCGCCATCAAGGGGTGCGCATCGGAGGCATCGCCCCTCGCCGCGCTACTGGAGGACTTCTTCGACGTTAAGTGTGACAAGCGCCACACTGCAAGCCGAGATGGGCGAATTGGGCAGAATTTACATGCAGTTCACATGACGGCGGGAGCCGAGACTGTTGACGCGCGCAGCACTGTCTAGGAGGCGTCCGGGAGCGCGCCCATCCGTGAGCGAGCTCGTGACACTGAATGTGTCGTGCTGGGTGACAGGAGCCACCCTTGCCACGTCGGCCCCGTCAAT
This sequence comes from Demequina ureilytica, assembly GCF_048553575.1. Classification (NCBI taxonomy): domain Bacteria; kingdom Bacillati; phylum Actinomycetota; class Actinomycetes; order Micrococcales; family Demequinaceae; genus Demequina; species Demequina ureilytica. The sequence continues at coordinate 59,161 of NZ_JBLZIE010000004.1, forward strand.
GCCCCTGACGCCCGTCCGCGCCTTGCGCAGCGATCTTCCCTTGCAGCCCGACCGCCTGCGTGCGCATCGGAGCGACATCGACGGGCACGAGGCCCGCACGCGTGGCCACCTCGCGCTGCACACCCGCCCGGCCGATGCGCGGGCTGGGATGGCGCAGGGTGACAGGTCAGCGGGGGTCGTCATGATTGTGGGGCACGCCTGATCGCGAGCGGCCGAGTCTGCGAGAGACGCCCCCGCGGCGGCGCTCTCGACCATCGGCCAGGTGCATGTTGACTTCGATTCTCATTAGCAATAGCATCGTCCCTATGAACCTTCGCCCTACCGTCGCAATCACGGCCGTCGCGGCCCTCACCCTTGCCGGGTGCGCCGCAGGCGGCACCTCCCCCACCGCCTCGACCGAGGGCTCAGCTGTGCCCGACGACGCCGCGATCTCCGTCGCCGCCGCCTTCTACCCCCTCCAGTTCGTCGCCGAACGAGTCGGAGGCGAGTTCGCATCAGTCGTCCCGCTCACGGCCCCCGGTGTCGAACCCCACGATCTCGAACTGTCTCCCGCGGTCGTACGGGAAATCCAGGGCGTGGACGTCGTGCTGTTCCTGAGCGAGTTCCAGCCCGCCGTGGACGAGGCCGTCAGCACCACGCAGGTGCGCACGATGGACGCGCACCACATCGTTGAGGAGCACGAGAGCGTGCACGCCGACGAGGACGAGGCCCACGAAGAGGACGACTCTCACGACGACCACGACCACTCGGCTGGGGATCCCCACTTCTGGCTGGATCCGACTCTGCTCGCGGAGTACGCCCATGAGGTATCGGTTGAGCTCGCGGACATCGACCCCGCCAATGCAGGCACGTACGCCACGAACGCAGAAGAGCTCGAGTCGGAGCTCCTCGCACTCGACCAGTCGTACGAGGACGGCCTGGCGCAGTGCGAGCGCCGCGACATCTTCGTCAGCCACGAGGCCTTCGGCTATCTCACGGAGAGGTTCGGCCTCGAGCAGCACGGGCTCTCTGGGCTCGACCCAGAGGCCGAGCCGTCCCCCGCGCGGGTGCGGGAGGTCCGGGACGAGGTGCTGGCGACGGGGGCCACCAATGTCTACTCGGAATCGCTGGTCGATGCCGCCGCCATCGAGGCCCTGGCGTCCGACGCCGGCGTCGAGACCGGAGTGCTCGACCCCCTCGAGGGCGTGTCGGGAGATGACGACTACATTGATGTCATGACCCGCAACCTCGACGCACTGCGAGCAGGGCTTGGCTGCGTCTGACGCCGATCCCCCCACCGGGTCGCCGGTGTTGACCGCGAAGGGCGTGCGAGTCTCGCTGGGCGGCACCGCGATCCTGCACGGGGTCTCCCTGGATGCGCATCGAGGAGAGGTGGTCGCCCTGATGGGCGGCAACGGCTCCGGCAAATCCACATTCGTGCGGGCCCTCGTCGGTGCCGTCACCCCCACCCACGGGGAGATCCACCTGTCCGGACGCCGCCTGACGCCAGCCGCCCGCGCACGGCTCGGCTATGTGCCCCAGCGGCTCACGGCCTCAGGGGGCGTATCCGCGACGGTGGCCGAGGTGGTCGCCTCTGGGCTTCTCGGGAGCCGGCAACTGCGCACTCCCCCACGCTCGCGCACGCTCGTCCATGAGGCGCTCGACACGATGGGGATTCGCGATCTCGCGCGCCGCGACGTGACGCGGCTGTCCGGCGGTCAACAGCAGCGGGCCCTCATCGCCCGGGCCTTGGTCCGCCGCCCCGACGTGCTCGTGCTCGATGAGCCCATGGCTGGCGTCGACATCGAGTCGCAGGTGGCGTTCGCCCACGCGCTGGGTCACCTGAAGGACGGGGGCGCCGCGATCGTCATCGTGCTCCACGAGCTCGGAGCCGTCGCGCGCCACATCGATCAAGCAGTCGTACTCGAGCATGGCTGCGTCACCTACACCGGCGCGCCGCCCACTGACATGGGCGTCCACGCGCTGCCGGGGCACGACCACGAGCATCCACATGCAGACCCTCAGTACGTCGAGGGGCCTTCGCTGGGATGGGACGGGCCATGATCTCGATCCTGCAAGAGCCGCTGGTTCAGCGCATGCTGATCGTCGCGCTCGTGGTCGGCGCGAGCGCGCCCGTGGTCGGCACCTACCTCGTCCAGCGGCGCATGGCGCTGCTCGGCGACGGCATCGGCCACGTCGCGCTCGCCGGAGTCGCCGCTGGCTGGCTCGCGGGGTCCGCCGCGGACCTTGCGCAGCGGGACGCCCTCGCGGTGCCCGGCGCGGTCCTGTTCGCGGTGCTCGGAGCAGTGATCATCGAGCGCATGCGCGCGAATGGCACGGCATCTGCCGACGTCGTGATGGCGATCCTGTTCTACGGAGGGATCGCCCTCGGCGTGCTGCTCATCGGCATCGCAGGCGGCTCCAATGCCAACCTCCTGGGCTACCTGTTCGGATCGATCTCGACCGTCACATGGATGGACGTGTGGGCCACGCTTGCGATGGCCGCCATCATCCTGGTGCTGGGGATCGGGCTTCGCAGCGCCTTGTTCGCGGTCACTCACGATCAGGAGTTCGCGTATTCGACTGGCCTGCCCGTCCAGGCGCTCAACATGGTGGTCGCGGTGCTCGCGGCGGTCACCATCACGGTGTCCATGCGGGTGGTCGGCGTCCTGCTGGTGTCCGCACTGATGATCGTGCCCGTCGCCATCGCACAGCTCCTGACCGGCTCGTTCGCGCGGGTGATGACGGTGGCGATGGCGATAGGTACGGTGCTGTGCCTGACCGGCATCAGCATCACCCTCCAGCACGACCTTCAGCCCGGCGCGCTGATCGTGGTCCTGGGCGTCGCGGCCTATATCGTGGTGGCAGTCGGTGCCGCACTTGTGCGCCGGCAACGACGCCGACGCCCGATCGCGGAGACCACCAGATGACAGCACAACGCATGACGCGGCAACGCACGGCGGTGCTTGAGTTGCTCGACAAGCACTCCGAGTTCCGGTCCGCGCAGGCCTGGCACGAAACCTTGCGCCACGACGGGTCGAGCGTGGGACTCGCGACTGTGTACCGGACGCTCCAATCGCTCGCCGAGGCGGGCAATCTCGACACTGTGGTCACGGACTCCGGCGAGACGTTGTACCGGCGCTGCGAGGCCGGCGACGAGCACCATCACCACCTGCGCTGCCGCATCTGCGGGCGGGCCGAGGACATCGACGTGCCCGACTTCGAGGCATGGGCGGACCGCATCGCACGGTCGCACGGATACTCGCGGATCGATCATACGGTGGAGCTCACCGGTGTCTGCGAGCAGTGCCACGCACGCGGAGCGGACGCGAGCTGATGCCCGGCGTTCCGTCGTTCGTGCTCGCGGGCCCGTGGTGGGGACTGTTCCTGTTCCTGTGCGCCGTGGTATTCCTTCGCACGCAGGCGACCTACTGGCTTGCACGGTGGGCGCGCGGCGGTGCCGACGTGATCGCCGTACGCGGCGAGCCCGACCAGAGTCGCCGCGCGCGCATGGCACGCAAGTTCTCGGGACCGCGCATGGACAAGGCTCGGGTGTTCCTCGAGCGGCGCGGCTACCTGGGCATCCCGGTTTCTTTCCTGACCGTCGGCTTCCAGACCATGGTGAACGCCGCAGCCGGCTACACCCGCATGAGGTTCGATCTCTATACGCTCGCCATGATCCCCGGCTGCCTGATCTGGGCCGCCGTGTACACCGCGATCGGGCTATCGATGTGGGAAGCATGGCTGCGTTCGCCGGAGCTCCTGGGGCTCGCGCTCACGGCCGTGATCGCGCTCGTCTATGCGCTCAACAGATGGCGCCGTCGTGCGACCGCGCGGTCAGCCGCCGAGCCCCTCGACAGGGTCGCCCACGAGGCTCAGAGCTAGGCGGAGCCGAACCTCCGGTTGCGGCGCGCGTACTCCTCGATCGCGGCCCACAGGTGGGTGCGATCGACGTCGGGCCACAGCACGTCGGAGAACACATACTCCGCGTAAGCCGCCTGCCAGGGCAGGAAGTTGCTCGAGCGCTGCTCCCCGCTGGATCGCCAGAACAGGTCCACGTCCGGCATGTCGGGTTCGTCGAGGTGTTTCGCCAGCGTCTTCTCGGAGACCTTGGACGGGTCGAGCTCTCCCGCCGCGACCTTCATGGCGATCGCACGCGCCGCATCGGCAATCTCCGCCCTGCCGCCGTAGTTGACGCACATCGTCAGCGTCAGGACGTCGTTGCCGGCTGTCATCTCCTCGGCACGCTCGAGCTCGTCGATCACGGACTTCCACAGCCGCGGCCGGCGCCCCGCCCACCGCACTCTCACGCCCCACTCGGCCATCTGGTCGCGGCGGCGGCGGATCACGTCCCGATTGAAGCCCATGAGGAACTTCACCTCGTCCGGGCTGCGCTTCCAGTTCTCGGTGCTGAACGCGTACGCGCTGACGTGCTTCACTCCGATGTCGATCGCGCCCGCCACGACGTCGAGCAGGGCCGCCTCTCCACGCGCGTGGCCTTCGGTGCGTGGCAGTCCGCGCTGCTTGGCCCAGCGTCCGTTGCCATCCATCACCACCGCGACATGCGACGGCACGGCCGATGCGGGCAGGTCGGGAGGCGTCGCCCCTCCGGGATGCGGGTACGGCCGGGAGTGCTTCACGGTGGCCAGCCTAGCCGCGCTCTGGCCCCGGACCCCTCCCGAGGTTTGTCGCGTCGGCGGCTCTCAGCGCCATCTGCACCGAAGGCTGACCACCGGAGCTCGTCGACACCTGCTCCGTGCGATCCACGTGGGTGAGCGAGCGCACCTTCCGCTCCAGGTGGAACTGGGTGTACGCCGCGATGAGTCCCGCGGCGTCGCGGCGCGGACGGGCGTCCGAGGCGTCCGCTGAGAGCCAGTCGCCGCTGAGCAGCGCCTCGAGCAGCGAGAACGTCTCGGGCGCCGGTGCCGCGGCCCCGGGAGGCCGACACGCCTCGCACACCGCCCCGCCCCCGGCCACGACGAACGCCCGATGCGGTCCCTCGCGACCGCAACTCGCGCAGTGGTCGAAGCTGGGCTCGTAGCCCGCTAGGGCAAGCGAACGAAGCAAGAAGCTGTCGAGCACCATTCCTGGCTCATGCTCACGCCGGCTCAGCGACCCCAGCGCCCCATGGAGCAGCCGGTACTGATCCCACGCCGGCTCCTTCTCGTGGTCCACGAGCTTGTCCGTAGTCTCGACCATCGCGATGGCCGAGGTGTACACCGCGTAGTCGTCGGCAATGCGCCGCGCATACGGCTCCTTGATCACCACTTGGCTGACGATGTCGAGGTTGCGGCCCTCGTAGAGCTGCACGTCGATCAGCATAAAGGGCTCGACCCGCGATCCCAGTCGAGACGAGGTGCGACGCACGCCCTTGGCCACCGCGCGGACCTTGCCGTGGCGCTTGGTCAGCAGCGTGATGATGCGGTCGGCTTCACCCAGCTTGTGGGTGCGGAGCACGATGGCGTCGTCACGGTAGAGGGGCACTTCCCCATTGTCTCTCGCAGCGTCCACATCGACCCGCCCCCCGCCGCGTCACGCCCGATGCCTTCTACCCCCGACACCTCGCGGAGGCCACACAATCGTTGACTTTCGTACTTAGTACGGTTAGCCTAGCGTGCGTGACTAGTACTAAGTACGACTCGCGCGAGGGGTGAGAGACGGCCCAAGGTCATCTCGCCCTATTGTCAATCCACTTCCGAAAACCCGAACGATGAGTTGCCCTACTCGCCACCCACATCACCAGAAGGATGGAGAACCACCATGTCGAACACCCCAGCAGAGGCCCAGCACCGCAAGGCCGCGACGCCCTCGATCAAGGAACAGCCCCTTTACACGGTTCCCGTCGTGCTCGCGATCTTGATGTTGAGCTCCGGAGGCTTCGTCCTTCTCTTGGCGCAAGCCATCAAGATCTTCTCTTCGATCGGTTACTGAGACGCCGGGGAGGACGCTTCGCGTCGATAACTGCCCGCGGATGCAACCCCGAGACGGCGACCCTTTGTCCCCACCACCCTGACGCCCCGGCGGCCCCTGAGCTCGCCGGGGCGTTTTGTGTACCACCCGCGGCGCCGGCGCTAGTCCTGAGCGCGCTCTAGACCGTCCAAGAGCAGGTCGAGGCCGTACTCGAACGAAGCTCCGAACGAATAGTCCGGACGCATCACATGCTCGGTCGCCAGGCGGACGAGGTTGGGGTACTTGGCTGGATCAAACGCCGCGGAAATCTGCTCGGCGAGCTCAGCGCTGGCCTCGCCTCCCTGCACCGCAAGATTGGCCTCCTCCATTGCGAACCCATAGATGAAGCTGTCGAGGATGGCGTACGCGTGGGCCATCAGTGGCAGCGCCATGCCCCCTCGGCTCAGTGCCGCCAACACGGCCTCGTGGTGCGCGAGCGACTCTGGCCCCGGTGCAGTCCCTGACTCCAGCAAGGGAACCGCCCACGGATGACGCCTCAACACGTCGCGAGCCGAGACACACCGGTTCCAAATGGCGTCACGCCACGGCAGGTCCGGGTCCGGGCGCTTCATCTCGGCAAACACCGCCTCGACCATCGCAGCAAGCAATGCGTCCTTGCCATCCACGTAGTGGTACATCGACATGGGCTTGGTTCCGAGCGAATCAGCGAGCGCGCGGATCGTGAGCGAATCGATCCCGTCGCTGTCCGCGAGCGCCATGGCCGCATCGATCACCTTCTCCCGCGAGAGTCCCGCACGGCGTTGTCCCTGTTCAGACACCGATTCCTCCACTACGTTGACGAAAGCGCTTGACGGACGTACTAAGTACGAATAGTCTCAACTCATCAGTTCGTACTTAGTACCAACCTACACCCGGAGGATAGGTCCCATGACCACTGACCAGGCATCCGCACCGCACCCCCACACACTTGATCAAGTGACCATGCGTGCGGCGGTCCAACGTCGCTATGCCGGTCCGGAGCACATCTCGCTTGCGACAGTGCCTCGTCCAAGCGTCCGACCCGACCAGGTGTTGATCGAGGTTCACGCCGCGGGCGTCGAGCGAGGTGCTTGGCATCTCGCGACCGGTCAACCGCTCGTCATGCGCGCACTGGGCTTCGGCCTGAGACGCCCCCGCCAGCCCATCGTCGGGACCGAGGTTGCCGGCATCGTCGTTGAAATCGGCGAAGCCGTGACCCGCTTTGCCGTGGGCGACGCGATCATGGGCGCGGCCGACGGCGCCTACGCCGAATGGGCCGTCGCGAAAGAATCCGCCGTCACGTTGAAGCCTGCCGATATCTCGTTTGACGAAGCGTCTGCCGTCGGAGTTTCCGGCCTCGCCGCGCTCGTCGCAATCGAGCGCGCACACCTCCGCCCCGAGCAGCGAGTGCTCGTGCTCGGCGCCTCCGGCGGCGTCGGCAGCTTCGCCACTCAACTCGCCGCGGCCGCCGGAGCCCACGTCACCGGCGTCTCGAGCGCGGCCAAAGCGGAGTTTGTCGCGAACCTCGGGGCGGATGCCGTCATCGACTACCGAACGACCGAGGTCACCGCCGCACGGCACTCCTTCGACGTCATCATCGACGCGGGCGGACTGACGCCACTGTGGCGCCTGCGCCGCATCCTCGCGCCCGAGGGGACTCTCGTGATTGTCGGCGGCGAGGGCGGTGGTCGCATCACCGGTGGCGCGGGACGACAACTCCGTGCAGTGTTCGCGTCGCTCGTCACCCGCCGAACCCTCACTTCCATTCTGTCAACGACCAACGCCGATGGTCTGCAGCGGTTGTGTGCTCACATCACTGCGGGTGACGTTCGCGCCGCGGTCACCACGTCGTATCCGCTTGAGCGCGCTTCAGAGGCGCTCGTCGACCTTGGCGCAGGCCGCATCGCAGGCAAGGCCATCATCACGGTTCGCTGATCCCCCACCACACCCCGATTGGACCCCGATGATCTCTTCCGTCTCCCTCTCCCCCTCCAAGGCCGCTCGCTGGGCAGGCGTCGGCTACCTCGTGCTCTTCGTATTGGCGATCGCCGCAAACTTCGGCGTACGAAGCCAACTAGTGGTCGACGACGACCCCGCCACCACCATGGCGAACATCGCCACCAATGAGACGACGTTCAGACTCGGGCTCGCCGCCTTCGTGGCGATCGCAATGATCGACCTCCTCATCGCTTGGGCACTCCACGTCACGTTGCGACGCACCGGTGAACATCGCTCGCTGCTGGCCGCATGGCTCCGCTTCGGATACAGCGTCATCCTTGGCGCATCCCTGACGTTCACGGCACTCGCACTCGAGATCGCCACGGCGGGCGATCGACAGGCGGGACTCACCCTCGCCCAGCGCGAGTCGTTCACCATGCTCGCGCTACACGGTTTCGAGATTGGCTGGCTCATCGCGTTGGTGGCATTCGGGCTACACCTGATCGTGCTCGCGCGGATCTTGTTCGCGTCGAGAATTGCGCCACGCGCACTCAGTGTCGCCCTGGGGGCAGCGGGCGCGGCCTACATCGTCGACACGTTCGCGCACGCGGCGCTCCCCGATTACTCGGCCATCGCATCCATAATGCTCGTGGTGGTCGCCGTGCCATCCATGGTTGCGGAGCTGTGGTTCGCCGGTTGGCTGCTCGCGCGGGCCCCACGTGCCGTCGCTACGGTTCCCGACCGAGAGCTTGCCGCTGCTGTGGTCTGACCCGTCACTCATGCGGGAGCCCCCGTCGCACACCGGTCACGGCGCCTGCGGCGGGGCCTCCGGCAGTTGCAGGCTCAGCGGTCGTCGAGCAGACGCCCCATGCTCATCGCAGGATCCTCGCTCCACCCGAGCGATTCGTAGAACGCGCGCACCTCGCGATTGGTCTCGCGCACCTGCAGGTTAACCTTAATGCAGCCCAGGTCGCGCAATACGTCGACCGCGTGCTCGACGAGCCCGCTTGCCACGCCCCGACGCCGATGCGCGGAAGACACCGCGAGGTGGCACAGCCATCCGCGCACTCCGTCGTAGCCGGCCATCAGCGCGCCAATCGCCTCGCCACCTGTGCCCGCACTATCCGCCGCGCCGCCCGCGGACCCGACCCCCGCATCGGCCGCCGGCACGCACGCGACCCAGAACAGGTCCGGGTCGCGTGCGAGCTTGCGCGCGATCATGCCGTGCGGCTCGTTGCGCGCGGGATCCTCCGGGAAGGCCTCTGTCCACAACGCAGCGACGGCGTCGGTGTCTGCTGCGACAAAGCGCCGCACCGTGTGCTTCACGAAAGCGCTAGCGCTGCGCGCGGTTGACCGCCGAGATAATCGCCTCGAGCGTCGCGGTCGTGATTGACGGGTCCACGCCCACGCCCCACAGGATGTCGTCGCCGATCTGGCACTCGACGTAGGCGGCGGCCTGAGCGTCGCCCCCGCCGGTCATCGCGTGCTCGTGATAGTCGAGCACCTCGACCTTGACCCCGCGAGTGCCGAGCGCCGCGACGAAGGCATCGACCGGGCCGTTCCCGGAGCCCTCGATGGTCACGGCCTGGTCGCCGTCCCGGATGTCCGCCGAGATCGTGTCCGCGCCCTCCTCGGATGACGTGGTGCGCGTGCCGTGCAGTGCGAACCTGCCCCACCTGCGCGCCTCCTCGGTGACGGGCAGGTACTCGTCCTGGAAGATGCGCCAGATGTCCTCGGCCGTCTGCTCCGCGCCGGTGGAATCGGCGGCCACCTGCACCACGCGTGAGAAGTCGATCTGCAGGCGCCGCGGCAGGTCGAGATTGCGCTCGGTCTTGAGCAGGTACGCCACGCCGCCCTTGCCAGACTGCGAGTTGACGCGGATGACAGCCTCATAGGTCTGACCCACGTCTCGCGGGTCGATCGGCAGGTATGGCACGGCCCACGCGAGGTCATCGACCCCCACACCCTGGGCGGCCGCCTTCGCCTCCATCGCCTCGAGGCCCTTCTTGATCGCGTCCTGGTGCGAGCCAGAGAAGGCCGTGAACACCAGGTCGCCGCCCCATGGGTGGCGCGGGTGCACGTCGATCTGGTTGCAGTACTCGACCGTGCGGCGGATCTGGTCGATGTCGGAGAAGTCGATCTGCGGGTCGATGCCCTGGCTGAACAGGTTCATGCCCAACGTCACCAGGTCCACGTTGCCCGTGCGCTCGCCGTTGCCGAACAGGCAGCCCTCGATCCGGTCGGCCCCGGCCATGTAGCCGAGCTCGGCTGCCGCGATGGCGGTGCCCCGGTCGTTGTGCGGGTGCAGGCTCAGCACCACCGAGTCGCGGTAGTCGAGGTGGCGGTTCATCCACTCGATCGAGTCCGCGTACACGTTGGGGGTGGCCATCTCGACGGTCGCCGGCAGGTTGATGATGACCTTGCGGTCCGGGGTCGGCTTCCACACGTCGAGAACGGCGTTGCACACCTTGACGGCATACTCGAGCTCGGTGCCCGTGTAGGACTCGGGGCTGTACTCGTAGAAGACCTGGGTGTCCGGGATGGTCTCCTCGAACTTCTGGCACAGCATCGCGCCATGAGTCGCGATATCCAGGATCTGGTCCTCATCCGCGCGGAACACGACCTCGCGTTGCACGATGGACGTCGAGTTGTACAGGTGCACGATCGCGTTGCGCGCGCCCTCGAGCGACTGATACGTGCGCTCGATCAGGTGCTCGCGCGCCTGGGTCAGCACCTGAATGGTGACGTCCTCGGGGATCTTGTCGCCCTCGATCAGCGCGCGCACGAAGTCGAAGTCGGTCTGGCTCGCCGAGGGGAAGCCCACCTCGATCTCCTTGTAGCCCATCCGCACCAGCAGGTCGAACATGCGCATCTTGCGCTCGATGTTCATGGGCTCGATGAGCGCCTGGTTGCCGTCGCGCAGGTCGACGGCGCACCAACGGGGTGCCTTGTCGATGCGGCGGTCGGGCCAGGTGCGGTCCGGCAGATCGACCGTGATCTGCTCATGGAACGGGCGGTACTTCTGAATCGGCATGGTCGACGGGCGCTGGGCTCCGCCGGTGTAATGGTCGCTCATGATTTGTCCTTCGTCGGGGTCTGTGGCTTTGGTGTCAGCCGGCGCGACAGCCTCCGCGACGAGGGGCCGGCCTGGTGTCAGGCCTCGTCGCGGCGACGAAGAAGAAGCGAGCGTGCACGCATGGTTTCACCATAGCGGACGGCCGATGCGCGGGTCACGCCCGCTCTCAACCAGACTCCCAATGGTCGCTGTGACCCGTGTGACGCATGTGGCCGTTGCGCAGTCTCTGCGCGTCTCACAGGCCCCCTGCGTCACATCGGCCATTGGGAATGGAAGGCGGTCAGAAGCCCATGCGGCCCAGCTGCTTGGGGTCGCGCTGCCATTCCTTGGCGACCTTGACGTGCAGGTCCAGGTACACGCGCCGGCCCAGCAGTCGCTCGATGCCGGTGCGTGCCGTGGCGCCGACGTCGCGCAGGCGCTCGCCCTTGTGGCCGATGATGATGCCCTTCTGAGAGTCGCGCTCGACGAACAGCTGGGCACGAATCTCGAGCACGTCCTTCGAGGCCTCCGGGGAGTCGGGCTCCACCATCTCCTCGATCATCACCGCTATCGAGTGCGGCAGCTCGTCGTGGACGCCTTCAAGAGCGGCTTCGCGGATCAGCTCCGCAACGCGCACGTCCTCGGGCTCGTCCGTGATCTCGCCGTCGATGTAGAGAGGCGGCCCCTTGGGCAGGTACTTGACGAGCAGGTCCGCGAGCACGTCGACCTGGATGTTCTCCACCGAGCTCACCGGGATCACCTCGGCCCAATCCGCAAGCTCGGACACGGCCATCAGGTGCTCGGCGACACGGTGCTTGGGGACAGCATCGACCTTGGTCACGATCGCGATCACGGGGGCACGGGCCTCAGTGAGCTCGCGCGCGATCCACTTGTCGCCCGGGCCGATCTTCTCGTCCGCAGGCAGACAGAAGCCGATGACATCGACCTCGTTGAACGTCTCGCGCACCACGTCGTTGAGGCGCTCCCCAAGCAGCGTGCGCGGCCGGTGAAGTCCGGGCGTGTCCACCAGGATCAGTTGCGCGTCCTCGCGCGTCAGCACGCCCCGGATGGCGCGGCGGGTGGTCTGCGGGCGCGAGGACATGATCGCGACCTTTTCCCCCACCAGGGCGTTGGTGAGAGTGGACTTGCCCACGTTGGGGCGGCCCACGAAGCACGCGAAGCCGCTGCGGTGTGCGGTGACCTCGCCCATGTCAGGCCCGTCCCGCGAGGAAGGTCAGCAGGAGACGGCGCTGGAGCGCGAACATCTCCTTCTCCTCCTCTGGCTCGGCGTGGTCGTAGCCCAACAGGTGCAGGATTCCGTGTGTGGTGAGCAGGAGCATCTCCTCTTCGGGGGTGTGGCCGGCAGTCGCGGCCTGTCGAGCGGCGACCGTGGGGCACACGACGATGTCGCCCAGCAGGCCAGGTGGCGTGGGGGCGTCTGCCGTGCCGGGACGCAGCTCGTCCATGGGAAAGCTGAGCACGTCTGTGGGGCCGGGCTCGTCCATCCACTGCAGGTGCAACTGCTCCATCGCGGCCTCATCGACGAACAGGATGGCGAGCTCCGCACCATCTGCGACGTGCATCTCGCCCAGCACGTACGCTCCGAGTTCCGCGAACTCGACCTCGTCGACGTCCACGTCGGTCTCGTTGTTGACGTCGATCACGCGGGCCCCCCTTGGCGGCCGAACCGGCGGTGCTGACCGCCGCCGCGCGGAGCGGTGCGCTCGTCCATCTTGGCGTAGGCAGTGATGATGTCGCTCACGAGCCGGTGACGCACCACATCGTCGGCATTCAGCTCGCAGAACGCGATGTCGTCGATACCGTCGAGGATCTCTCGCGATGCGCGCAGCCCGGACTGAGTCCCACCAGGCAGGTCGACCTGAGTGACATCTCCGGTCACGACCATGGTCGACCCGAAGCCGAGCCGGGTGAGGAACATCTTCATCTGCTCGCGCGTAGTGTTCTGCGCCTCGTCGAGGATCACGAACGCGTCGTTGAGAGTGCGACCGCGCATGTAGGCCAGCGGGGCGACCTCGATCGAGCCCGCCTCCATGAGGCGCGGGATCGACTCGGGGTCCACCATGTCGTGCAGCGCGTCATACAGCGGACGCAGGTACGGGTCGATCTTCTCGCTGAGCCCGCCCGGCAGGAAGCCCAACCGCTCCCCCGCCTCCACGGCGGGGCGAGTGAGCACGATCCGGTTGACCTTTTTCGACTGCAGCGCGGCGACCGCCTGAGCCATCGCCAGGTACGTCTTGCCCGTACCCGCCGGGCCGATGCCGAAGGTGACCGTGTGGTTCTCGATCGCGTGGACGTACTCGGACTGGCCGTGAGTCTTGGGACGGATGGTGCGGCCCCTGCTCGACAGGATCGACCGCGACAGCACCTCGACCGGGCGGCTCGCGACGACCGTGCCCGTCTCGCCCGCCCCGGCGGCGGCTGCTGCCACACCGCGGGCGGCGCTCAGCATGCGCACGGACTCGCGGGCGACCTCGGGAGTCAGCGGAACGCCGGCCGCCCTCACGGAACGCAGCTCCTCGATGGCGGTGGCCGCCGCCGCGATCTGCGCGTCATCACCCGTCAGGGTGATCTCGTTCCCGCGGACGTGCACGTCGACGTCCTCGAAGCCCCGCTCGATCTCCTTCATGACGCCGTCGCCGCTGCCCATCAGGGCGGTCATCTCTGTGGAGTCATCGATGATCAGCACCCGGCTCGGGCTCATGCGGGGTTCCATTCGAGCTCGCCGCCGCCGATCACGTGGCCGTGCACGTGGAAGACACTCTGGCCGGCGCGCGAACCCGTGTTGAAGATGAGCCGGAACTGGCCGCCGCACTCGGCATCGGCAACGCGCTGGGCGACCTGCGCCATCTCCGCGAGCTCATCGGGGACCTCGCGGGCGGCCTGTGCCACATTGGCCACGTGAGTGCGCGGCACCACCAGCACGTGCACCGGAGCCTTCGGCGCGATATCGCGGAAGGCGACCACGCGGTCGGTCTCAAGCACCATGTCGCCGGGCACGTCGCCGGCGATGATCTTGCAGAAGAGGCAGTCGTCGCTCATACGGCTAGCGTATGCCCCCGTCGGCCTCGTCGTCAGCCGCGTCTGTGGTCGACCAGGAGCCCCGCAGCACCGCGAGCGCGGCGATCGCCGCCGGGCCAGCGGTGGAGGCCCTCAACACGTGCGGTCCCAACAGGGTGGCCTCGGCGCCCGCTGCCGTGATCGCCGCCAGTTCCGTGTCCGCGATGCCGCCCTCGGGCCCCACGATCAGCCACACCGGCTGAGGGGCGCTCGACCACGCCAGCGAGGTCAGACGCGTCGCGGCGACCTCGTGCAGCACCAGGACCCGCTCTCCGCGCTCGACGGCCTCGCGCACCATGCGGACCAGCTCGGTGGTGGTGGCCAGGGGGTCGACGGTCGCCACCAGGGCGCGGCGGGACTGCTTGGTGGCGGTGAGCACCAGTGACTGCCACTTGGCGCGTGCCTTGTCCGCCTTGTCACCCCGCCACTGAACGATGCTGCGCGAAGCCGCCCACGGCACGATCCGGGTCGCGCCCAGTTCGACGGCGGACTCGACCGCCTGTTCGTCCCGCCCGCCCTTCGCGAGCGCCTGGACCAGCACCACCTCGGGATCGTCGTCACGCGATACCGCCTCCACGCGGACGAGCATCCGCTCGGGCGCGGCCTCGACGATCTCACCGGTGGCGCGGCTGCCGTCGCCATCGATGACGTCGACCCTCTCGCCGACGGCCCTGCGCTGCACCGTGACCGCGTGGCGCGCCTCGCCGCCGGTGACGGCGATGACCGAACCGGCCCGTGCATCGGCCGCACTGTCGCTGACGAAGACCGGAGCGCTCACGGAGCTGTCAGCGCACCTTGAAGGCGTCGCGCAGCCTCGAGAACACCCCACCGCCGATGGGGGCGAGGGTCGCCTCGGGCATCTCCTCGCCGCGCAGCACGGCGAGTTGGCGCATCAACTCGCGCTGCTCGTCGTCCAACTCGGAAGGAGTCTGAATGTCCAGGTGCACGAACAGATCACCCCTGCTGCCGCGCTGGAGCCGGCCCACGCCGAGTCCGCGCAGCCGCACGGTGGATCCCGCATGGGTGCCCGGCCGCACGTCGATCTGCTGCTCCCCGTCGAAGGTGTCGACGCCCATGGTCGCGCCCAGCGCCGCCGCCGTCATGGGCACCTCGACCGTGCAGTGCAGGTCGTCCCCCCGGCGCTCGAACGTGGGGTGCTGCTGCTCGCGGATCTCGATGTAGAGGTCGCCCTTGGGTCCGCCACCCGTTCCCGCGTCGCCACGGTTCGGAAGCCGGATGCGGGTGCCCGTCTCGACGCCTGCCGGGATGTCCACGGAGATCGTGTGGCGCGAGTGCGTGCGGCCCTGACCCGAGCAGTCGGCGCAGGGCTGGCGGATGATCGTTCCGTAGCCGCCGCAGCCGGGGCAGGGCGACGTGGTCATCACGGGGCCCAGCAGCGACCGTGCCGTGCGCTGGATCATGCCAGCACCGTTGCACTGCCGGCACGTCTCGGGGGATGTACCGGGTGCACAGCAGCTGCCGCGACACGTCTCGCACGTGTCGGCGAGGTCCACCTGCACCTCGCGCTTCACGCCGAACACGGCCTCCTCGAGAGACACCGTGGTCTGCACGAGCGTGTCGCCGCCGCGCTGGGTGCGCGACGCCGGGCCGCGTTGCTGCGCCGAGCCGAACGGGCTGCCGGAGCCGCCGAAGAACTGCTCGAAGATGTCCTCGAAACCGTATCCCTGAGCGCCGCCCTGCCCGCCTGAGGCCGAGCGGGGGTCGACGCCGCGGTCGTACTGGGCGCGCTTGTCCGCGTTGCCGAGCACCTCGTACGCGGCAGCCACGTTCTTGAAGTGGTCGCCGCCGTCTGGCCCCGCGACATCCGGGTGGTGCTCGCGGGCGAGCTTGCGGTAGGCCTTCTTGATATCTGCCTCGGAGGCGTCTCGTGAGACGCCCAGGGTGGCGTAGTAGTCCTTCACTCGTTCTCCACGACTCTCGATAGGTAACGGGCGACGGCGCGCACTGCGACCATCGTCCCCGGATAATCCATGCGGGTGGGGCCAAGTGCGCCCAGCAGAGACGTCGCGTCTCCGCCGGGTCCATAGCCCGCGGCCACGATCGATGTCCGCGCCAGCGCCTCGTTCTTTGTCTCAGCGCCGATGCGCACTGCGATGTCTCGACCGTCAGCGGCCATCTCGTGCAACAGTCGGAGCAGCACCACTTGTTCCTCAAGCGCGTCCAGCACCGAGCCGATCGCGTCGGACTCGAAGTCGGCTCCGGCGCGAGCAAGGTTCGCCGCACCCGCAAACACCACTCGTTCCACCGTACCGCCACGCGCGGCGGTCACGACCGCATCGGCCACCGCCCTCGCCCAGCCGACCTGTTCCGGGCGGTCGACCCACGCATCGAGAGAGCCCTGGAGGGCCGCCGGCGTGTGGCCCACGGAGGCCTCGTTGAGCTCCCGGGCGACGCGCTCGAACTCCTCATCCGAGGTCACACCTCCCAGGGAGACGGCGGACTGTTCGACACGCGCGTCGGCCGACACGACGACCACGAGGGCGCGCTCGGTGCCGATCCGCACCAGCTCGACGCGGCGCACGGCGGACTCGCGCAGGCTCGGGTACTGCACCACGGCGACCTGACGGGTGAGCTGGCTCAGCAGCCGGACCGAACGCTCGACCACATCGTTGAGGTCGACGGCATCCGACAGAAAGGTCTGAATCGCGCGCTTGTGGGGGTCCTGCAACGCCGATGACGCGAGGTGGTCGACGAAGGAGCGGTATCCGGCGTCGGTGGGGATGCGCCCGGCGCTCGTGTGCGGCTGGGCGATGAGCCCCTCCTCCTCGAGCGCCGCCATGTCGTTGCGGATCGTCGCCGGTGACACCCCGAGCACGTGGGACTCTGCCAGCGCACGCGACCCCACGGGCACCGACGTCGAGACGTAGTCCTCCACGATCGCGTGAAGGATCGCGCGCCTGCGTTCCTCGCTCACCCCACACCTCCCCTACGGACTCGACATACTGGCACTCGGCTGGATCGAGTGCTAATTCTAACGCGCGCTCTTGGCCGGGAGCGTGGCCACATGAGCGACCGGTCCGCAGACAACCTTCCACCGGGTCGAGACGTCGCTCTGGCGAGCGTCGCGCACCTCGGTGCCATGGCCGGGCCACTCGTGCCCGGCATCGTCTATCTCATGCGCCGCCGGCGCGAACCGTGGTCCGCACGCGAGGCAGCGACTGCGACAAACTTCGGATTCCTGGTACTTGCGGGTTTCCTGGTCGCCACTCTTGTGAGAGAACTCGTGCCTTTGCTGGCGTTTCTCGGTACATTGGCCCAGTTGGTGGTCCTCATCGTTGCGGTCGCGCTCAGCTTTCAGGCCTTCCGCTCCGTGCGACGAGGACTGCCAGCGACGTACCCCTACGAGATAAAAGTGGTGAGACACGCATGACTGACAGCACGACTCCCCCACCCCCAGAGCAGCCCTACAACAACGGACAGCCCACTGGCGGGCAGCCCGCCAGCAGCCCGCCGATGTCTGACAGCGAGGGCCGCACCTACGCCACCATCGCGCACGCAGGCGTCGCCGCGAGTGCGTTTCTAGGCATCACGCTCCTGGCGCCTCTCGTGATCTGGCTGATCGCGAAGGAGCGCAGCGCATTCGTCGACAAGGAGGCGAAGGAAGCGCTCAACTTCTCGATCCTGCTCGTGATCCTGTACTTCGTCGGCGGCATCCTCGCCTTCGTTCTGATCGGCTTCCTGGTGCTGGCCGCAGCCTGGATCTGCTCGATCATCTTCGGCGTCATGGGCGCCATCGCCGCCAACAAGGGCCAGAACTACCGCTACCCGGTGAACCTGCGACTGGTGAAGTAGCCCTCAGGGTTCCACCCCGACGCAGCTCAGGGCCCGTCATCCGCCCATTGGCCGATGACGGGCCCGTGGCGTCTCTGTCACGCTTGAGGCATGAGCGAGAACACCCCTCCCGAACCCTCTCCCCAGCCCGACTACGCACAGTCAGCCGTCACGCCGATGCTCGAGTCCGAGGCCCGCACGTGGTCGATGCTCGTCCACATCATCGCGGTGGCCGCCCTGATCCTCAGCGGCGGAACCCTCGGATTCGTGGCGCCGCTGGTGCTGTGGCTGATCTACCGCGAGCGCAGCGCGCTGGTGGACTTCCACGGCAAGCAGAACCTCAACCTCCAGCTCACGCTGCTCGTGACCGGGATCGCCGCCGTGATCCTCGGCACGCTCCTCTTCGTGGTCGGCCTCGCAGTGACCCTGCCGCTGTGGTTCGCGTACTGCGTCTACGCACTCGTCATCTCGATCATCGCGGGGATCAAGGCCAACTCGGGCGAGTACTACCCAATCACATTCACCATCCGATTCCTGCGCTGATCGAGCCGGGTGCGGCACCCGTGCATGCGCACACGCTCTGACGGTTCAGGCAGGAGCGTCCCGCTCAAGGAGCTCCCTCACCCCCTCCGCCGCAGCATCGTCAGGTCCGAGGCGCAGGAACCGCTCGAGCAGTTCGGTGCCCTCCGCGTCACCGACCCGCCACAGCATGATCCCCCGCAGAAGCAATGTGGGAGCGTGCTCGGGCTGAACGTCGAGCACGCTGTCGAGCGCCGCTCCAGCGGCCTCGATCTCGCCCTCCTGCAGCAGCAGCGTGGCGCGCAGATGGCCTACCTCGGGATCAGTGGGGCGCAGACGGTGCGCGGCATCAACGTGCACAGCAGCGCGATCATGCTCCCCCTCGCTGACCAGCGCAGTCGCAAGCGCCACCCGGAGATCGGCATCGGCAGGGGCGTTCGTCACCGCAACAGCGAGCGCCTCCGCCGGCCCGATGCCGGGGGCACCGAGGCCAGCAGTGGCGGCGGTCTGTGGTTCGCCACGACCAGCGGTCACCGCTACGACGAGCACGGTGGCCGCGACCGCGACTGTGACCGCGCCCACCGCCGCGGACAGCGATAGCCGCGAGCGGTCAGCCGGTCGCGACGCCTTGCGTGCCCGTATGAAGGCCATCGCCCCGACAGCCGCCACCACAACGACGGGCGCAACCCACATCACGACACCTGGCCCATTGACCGGCGGTGCGAGCAGGACTTCAGGTCCGTACGCCTCAGCGAAGAACGCGCGCACCTCTCCGGGAGACTCCCCCGCTGCCAGTCGCCGCTCCGCCTCGTCCCGCATGGCGACAGACAGGGGTGCTGTGGAGTCGGCGATGGATTCGCCGATGCAGGTAGGACACCGAATGCTGGTCGTCACGTCCCGCACCGCGGCATCTGCCGTCGCGGGTGCAGGTGCCAACCACGCATAGGCGAGTGCGGCGGCGATTACTCCGAGCGTCACCAGCAAGGCCATGCGCGAACCGGAGTCGATGCCGCGTCGAGAGGCCGTCACGACGCGACCTCCGGCGCGACCACGTCGTCGATCCAGGCGTCGTCGACCGGACCGACCTTCCGCGCCGCCACGTCGCCACTCCGGTCGATCAGGAACGTTTGAGGAAGGCCGCGCACGCCCCACGAAACTGCAATAGCACCTTCGGGATCCGCCACACTAGGGAAGGCAACCTGCTCCTGTTCGACGAACTGCGCGGCGGCATCGGGATGGTCCCTAAAGTTCACTCCGACCACCGCGAACCCTTGGTCATCCCACCGCTGAAGCGCGCGATGAAGCACGGGCACCTCGTCGCGGCAGGGAGCGCACCACGAGGCCCACACCGTCACCACGACAACGTCTCCGCGCAGCCCAGCAAGTTCGATCTGCTCGCCCCGCAAGCCCTCCCCCTCCAGCGGGGGTGCCGGCTGAGGCCCCGATGTCGCCGCGCAGGCACCGAGAGCGGTCGCCACGGCCACCGCCCAGCACCATCGCGCCGCCCTCGTCATGCGCTCGACCGGACAGCAGCTGGCGAGGCGGACGGCAACTCGTGGCGGGGCCGCCCGGGAGCGCCAGCCACGATCACGCCGGCCATCATCAGCACGACGGAGGCCCACAGCCACGGCATCATCGGGTTGACGGCCACCCGCAGCGTGGCGCGCTGTGCGGAATGATCGACTCCCAGGACCGTCACGTACACGTCCGCCCACAACTGCGCGTCGATGGCTGGCCCCGCGAGCACGGCGTCGTGCTCGTGGTACCAGCGCAGTTCGGGCTGCACCTCCTGCACCGGCGCGTTCCCTCGCGCGATGAGCACGCGCGCCATCTCGACTGTGCGGCGCTCCTCGACGGTCTCGTCGACAGCCACCAGGACGGCCGTCACGCCGCCGGCCTCCATGGCCTCACCGACCCCGACCGTCCTCTCAGACACCTGCACCATCCCGCTCCAGACCAGCGCTACGGCCCCGATCGCGACGCCGACATGCGAGAGCGTCGACCCCATGGCCGCGCGGGAGGCGAGCCGGCGCTGAAGTCCGCGCACGACCGCACTCGCGACGACGAATGCGGCCAGCGCACCGGCGGACGTCAAGGCAAGGTCGCGGGTGACGACGGCAAGTACCGCTGCCGCGACCGCTAGTACCGCCATAGCGACCGTCAGCCCGCCTCGCTCGCCCGAACGCAGCCACGGCCCTGCCGCCATCGCCGCTAACAGCACGAGACCGATGGGCGACAGCACCGTCTCGAACCACGGGGGCCCTACGGACACCCGAGCGTTCGAGACCGCTTCGACGACCGCTGGCAGCAGCGATCCTGCAAGCACGATCAGAAGGACCGCGACCACACCCCAACGGTGGACCACCAGCGGCACGTCCTCGATGCCGCGCTCGGGAACCGGAGATGGCCACGACGCTCTCACAGCGACGAAGATCGCGGCAGCACAGGCAGTCGCGGCCAGTCCTGCCAGGAGCGGCCCGAGGGGAGACACGCTGAACGTATGCACGCTGGCGACCACACCGGACCGGGTCAGGAAGGTCGCGATCACAACCAGCGGGTAGCCGGCGAGCGCGAGCGTGGTCGCCCATTGCAGCGCGTTCGCGCGCCGCGTGGTGCGTCCCGCGCTGTGCAGCAGCACCGTCGCCGCCAACCATGGCAGCAGTGACGCGTTTTCGACGGGGTCCCATGCCCAATAGCCACCCCAGCCGAGGACCGCATACGACCACCATGCGCCCAACGCGATCCCGGCGGTGAGCGGAATCCACGCCAAGAGCGTCCAGCGATGGAGGGAGCGCCACCAGGCAGTGCCCCAGCTCCCCGTCGATGCCGCACCCACAGCAAGCGCGAAGGGGGCGCCCAGCAGGGCGAAGCCGGCATACAACAGCGGGGGGTGAACGCCCATGGCCGGGTGGTCCTGAAGGAGGGGGCTCGGTCTTGCACCGACTTCGTCGCCCATACCCGCGAAGGGCTGCGCCACGACAGCCACCACCGCGAACGCGACGACGATGCACTGCAGGACGGCTGCGGCCACGTGCCGCGAGCGGTGAGAGCCGGGCTGCGCCGTCACCGCTGCGAACCACACCGCGACCCCGCTCGAGACCACCAGCCACAGGAGCAGCGAGCCCTCCGTGCCTGCCCACAGCGCTGTCACGCGGTAGTACAGCGGCATGCCTGGTTCGACCGCGCGCTGCGCGTATGCCAGGGATGAGGTACCCGTGACGAGAGCAACGATCATCACGCCCGCCGCGGCGAGCGCGGCCGCCCCGCTCGCCCAGCCGAGCAGGCGTGCCATCCGCGCGGGGTCGCCTGTCCTCCGAGCAGCCGCCCACCAGGCTCCGGCGGATGTGCCTGACAAGACCATCACTGCGATCAGCAGTGCCGTTCCCGCGAGCGTCATCGCGGGCTCGAGACCTCGGGGGCCCGGTACTCGTTCGAGTGCCGGAGCAGCACCTCGGTGGCCGCCAGCGTCCCTCCCCCGCTCCACACGCCCTCAGCCACCGCACCTTCGCCCTCCTGGACAACGCCGGGCAAGGGACCGGCGTAGGTGACCGCGAGCTCGTTCTTGCCGTCGGTGAGGACGAACCGCGACTCTGCGTCGTCCCGAACGATCGTTCCCGGGAGCACGTAGCCTCCCACCCGGAGCACCGCCCCGTCGCGGGGACCCTCGATCACCTCGGTCGGCGTGCGGTAGTACACGAGCCCATCGGCGCTCGCCGTCACTACAAGCACAACCAGAGCCACGCCGGCAGCGATGAGTGCCGCGAGCGGCCATCGCCGTCCTCCAACCGCCCCCTTGGGCGACCCGAGAGTCATGTCACCTCCCACTCGTCGGCAGTCGTGCGGCGGGTCGGGGAGCTCTGGGAGGCCGTCTCCGATGCTCCGGCACGGGACGCCAGCTCCCTCCGGGAGAGGGCGACGATCACCTGCCCGGTGACCAGTGTCGCCGTGAGCACCGCGGCACCCAGGGGGACCGCCATGGCGGCGTCGATGGGCGGCGCGCCCTGACCGTTCAACACCGTGGCGGATTGGTGGAGAGTGCGCCACCACACCACAGACATGTGCACGACGGGCACCGAGACGAACCCGAGCACACCCACCCACGCAGCCGCCGTTCGCGAGCGCCGTCCGTGTGCCGCGGCTCGGGCGGCCAGATAGATGACATAGATGAGACCCATGGCCACGGTGCTGGTGGTGCGGCCGTCCCACACCCAGGCTGTTCCCCACGCGAGCGCGCCCCACACCATCCCCGAGGCGAGCGTAAGCGCAGTGAGCACGAGGCCCACCTGGCCTGCCGCGCGTGCGACGGCCGCCGCACGTGCGCTCCTCGTGCGCAGAAACACGATGCTCGCCACCAGCACGGCCGCGAAGCACAGGTATGCGGACCACGCCGCTGGCACGTGCACGTACATCAGGCGCTGAGCCTCGCCCTGGACGGCGTCGGGCGGCGCTGCGAATGCGAGAACCGCAGCGAGGATGCCGACAGCGACAGTGGCGGCGCGCAGCGCGGGACTTCCGAGGCCGCCGCCGCTCATGTGTCTTTCACGGCTCATCTGTCCTCCTGCATCGGCCGGGCGGCGGTGCACTTGTCCTGACAGCGGTTCATGAGCAGCCCCCGAGAGCGATGCCGGTCAGCGCAATGAAGACGATGCCCCCGCCGAACACCACAGCCGAGGCGAGGGTGCTGATGCCGAGGAAACCGATCGCCGGGTGCTGATCACGCCGCCTACGGCCGATCCGAAAGGCGACGAATCCCGCGAGGATCGTCAGGACCAGCAGCGCTGCGTTGAGGATCAGCACCGCGGTCAAGACACCCGATGAGGGCGCTGTCGCGCCCGCGCTGCGCGCTGCGGTGCAGGCGAAGTCATCGATGGCGTATGAGCCCGCGAGCGACGCCAGCCAGGCCGCAGGCGGAACCAGCGCTAGCGCGACCAGCGCGACGCCTGTGCCTCGTGACATGACCGTTCCGCCAAGCACGTGCTTGGTCTCGTGCGTCTCACTCATCTAGATCGCCATCCTCGGCATCACGTCGGCCACGACCCACGTCATCGCCCACACCACAAGGACTGTCGCCCACAGGATCGACGCGTTCTGCAGTTGCAGGGCTGGGCGCAGATCGCGCCGATGGTGCAGTCGCGCCCACCCGGCTGCGAGCGTGATTCCCAGCGCGAAGGCAAGCGCGAGACAGGACGCACCGAACATGGTCCACACCGTCGAGTCGTAGGCGTGAGCGGTCTGCTCCAAGCCAGACGTGATCCACATGACCGCCGCCGCGATGGCGGCGACGAGCCCAGCGATGATCACGGCGAGCAGGGCGCCGCGCTGGCGCGCCGCGACCTGCACGTCCTCGGCATCCCAGCGGGCATCGCGGTCGGTGCGCGAGCCCCACCACGCCAGAGCAGCGCACGCGAGCAGGAGCGCTCCCACGCCGGCGAATCCGAGAGGAGCCTGGTAGGTGCTGCCCTCTGGCCATGCCGAGGCGTTCACCTGCAGGTACAGGCCCGAGAACGTCAGCGTGACGGCAGCCACGAGGATCACTACTCCAGCACCAGCGGCGCCCCACAGCCCGATCGACCTCCCGCCCGGCTCCTCGATGCGCAGACCTCCCGGAAGAGGTCGCATGTGATTGTGTCCGTACTCGGCTTCGTTCCTCCACCCCCACCCCGCGAGCCCGCCGATGGTGACAGCAATGCCGACGAAGGCGAGCGGGTACCACTGGCTGAGCAGAGACGCCGCGATGGTGCCGAGACCGAGCGGCGGCACCATCGGCCAGGCAGTGGAACGCGGCAACAGCATCGCCGCGTCCGGCTCCCCCGACAGCACAGTCGTGAGGGGACCCGCACGGAACGCGGCAGGCGCTCCGTCGAATGTCTCGCGCACGGGGCCGGACAATGCAGGATCTTCGCGGGCCGGTGGATCCCAGCCCGGGTGACGGCTGCGGATCACCGGGATGCGCGTGAAGTTCTCCGATGCGGGGGGCGACTGCGCGGTCCACTCCAGGCTGTCGCCCTCCCACGGGTTCTGGGCCTCCTCGTGGACGGGACGCCGCAGGCTCACAGCCAAGCTCACGACGAGCACCACGACGCCCACTCCGACGATCATCGATCCGATGGTCGAGAGCAGGTTGACGGTGTCGACTCCAAGCGTCTCCTCGTACGTGTACACCCGCCGCGGCATTCCCCACAGCCCCGCCAGGTGCATCGGGAAGAACGTCAGGTGGAAGCCCACGAAGATCAGCGCGAAGGCGAGCCTCGCCGGGCCTTCCGAATAGAGCCGGCCCGTGAGCTTGGGCCACCAGTGATACAGGCCCGCAAACAGGGGGAAGAGCATTCCGCCGATGATCACGTAGTGGAAATGAGCGACCACGAAGTACGTGTCGTGGACCTGGGAGTCGAACGAGACGGACGCGACCATCACACCAGTCACCCCACCGGCCACGAAGGTGACGATGAAGCCGATCGACCAGAGCATGGGGGCGGTCAACCGCGGACGGCCGGACCACAGCGTTGCGATCCAGGCGAAGACCTGCACGCCGCTGGCAAGGGTGATTGACATGCTGGCCGCCGTGAAGAACCCCATTGCGGCCGCCGGCAGCCCGGTGGTGTACATGTGGTGCACCCACAGCCCAAGGCTCATCACCGCCGTGACGATCACCGCGACGACCACCAGCGGGTACGCGACTAGCGGATGGCGCGCATGGACGGGTATGACGTGGCTGATGATCGCCGCGCCCGGCAGGAACATCACGTAGACCTCGGGATGCCCGAATATCCAGAACAGGTGCTGCCATAGGAGCGGACTGCCACCCAGTTCCTGTTCGAAGAAGGCGGTGCCCACGGTGCGGTCGAGCTCGAGCAGCACGGACGCGACGATCAGCGGGACGAACGCGATGATGATGAGCAGGCCCACCGACAGCATTGTCCAGGCGAAGATCGGCATGCGATTGAGGCTCATGCCCGGCGCGCGGCAGCGCAGCACGCTCACGACGATTTCGATCGCTGCTCCGACGGCCGCGATCTCGGCAAGGGTCAGTCCGAACAGCCAGAAGTCCATCGAGCGGTCGCTGAACTCCGGTCCCGACAGCGGCACGTACGAGAACCATCCGGTGGTGGGAACCATGTCGAACAGGTAGCTCGAATACAGGATGATCCCGCCGAGCAGGTAGCACCAGTAGTTGAACGCGTTGTACCGCGGGAACGGCATGTCCCTCGCCCCGATCAGGAGCGGCAGGAAGTAGGTTGCGAGCCCCTCGAGGAAGGGGATCGCAAACAGGAACATCATGGTGGTCCCGTGCATGGTGAACAGCTCGTTGTACGTCTCCGCCGAGACGAAGTTGCTCTCCGGCTGAGCGAGCTGCGTGCGCATCAGCATTGCGAGGACGCCGCCGATGAGGAAGAAGATGAACGCCGTGACCATGTAGCGCATGCCCACCGACTTGTGCTGGACCACGCTCGTGAAGGCGAACGGACCCGGCGGCTTCGACCACGTCCGGTCGAACCGGTCGCGGCGTTCGATCTCAGCAGCTGTCACGTCGTCACTCCAGCGACTCGAGGTAGGCAACGATGGCGTCCACTTCGCTTGGATCGTCGAAATCCGTGCCAGGCATCAGCGAACCGGGCTTGATGCTCTGCGGGTCCGTGATCCAGGCGGTCAGGCTCTCCGTGTCGTTGGGCAGGATCCCGGCTGCCAATCCGAGCCGGCTTCCCACGTGGGTAAGGTCGGGGGCCGTCTGGCCCGTGGCCGCGGTGCCCTGCACCGCGTGACAGTAGACGCACGACGAGCTCATGAAGACCTCGCGCCCTCGCTCGACCAGAGCGTCCCCCTCCAGTTCGGAGGTGGGCACCTCGTCCGAGACCTCATCCGAGCCCTCGTCCCGATCCCGCAGCCAGGCGTCGAGCTCCGCCTGCTCGTGCGCCACCACCACGAACCGCATGCGTGCGTGCTGCGCGCCGCAGTACTCGGCGCACTGGCCCCAGTACACGCCCGGCTCGTCCGCCTCGAGCCACAAAGGATTGGAACGACCCGGGATCATGTCGACCTTGCCGCCGAGCTCGGGGACCCACAGGCTGTGGATCACGTCCGCAGACGACAGCTCGATGCGAACCCGCTCGCCGACCGGAATGTGGATCTCGTTAGCGCTCGTCACATCGTGGTCGGGGTACGACACCTCCCACCAGAACTGGTGACCGACCACCTCGGCGATCGGTGCGCCGCCCTCCGCAGAGTGGTCCGTCTCTCGCTGCACCGAGATCGCCATCACGGCGATCACACCGACGATGATGGCGGGAATGAGCGCACCGGCGACCGCGACAGCCGCTACCGGGCGCCCGGTCATCGCCGCTCGCCTGCCGGCTGAGTCCTCCGCAGTCGCATCCGCTTCGCCA
Source organism: Demequina ureilytica (assembly GCF_048553575.1). NCBI lineage: Bacteria > Bacillati > Actinomycetota > Actinomycetes > Micrococcales > Demequinaceae > Demequina > Demequina ureilytica. The sequence goes on from NZ_JBLZIE010000004.1 coordinate 85,831, forward strand.
TGACCGCGCCGCGCCAGCGCCACGAACATCAGCACTACGACGATCGCCCACACGACGGCGCCCACTACCGCCATCCACACCCACAGCTCGTGAACGGCCTGGGACTGTGATCCGGCCGGAGCAAGCGCCGACTGCTCACTGGTATCCGTCGAACAGCCCGCAGCAAGCCCCAGCAGCGCCGCGCACGCGAGGGTCCTCGCCGTGATCGAGGGTACGCTCACGGCGCGATCACCTCCACGGTCGCCACCGACACGGATGACTCAGCGCCCTGATAGACATACGTTCCCGGCACGTCCAACGTCACCGCGAACGTCTCTCCGGGCCGTAGCGGCCCGGAGTTGAAGGCCTGTGCACCTCCGGGCACCGCGGGTATCCCGTCCGCGTCCTCGATCACGGCGATCACATGCGTGTAGGCGCCGTTGTTGCGCCAGCGCACTTCGGTGCCGGCCTGCACTGTGAGCACAGCCGGATCCAGTTGGGGGCTTCGAGCCTCGTCGTCGATGACGTGGACCACGGCGACCGGCGGCGGCGTGCACGAGGTCGCGCCCGCTGCCACCACGAGCAGTGCGAGCAGCGCCCCGCCGATGCGTGCCCGCGCGCTCATTCGAGCAGCCTTCGCGGTGCCTCGAAGTAGCGGTTGCGAATGGCCTCAGCGGTGCGGTAAGCGAGAGCACCGACGGTGCCGGTGGGGTTCGCGCCCGCGTTCTGCGGGAACAGCGCGGCGCCCGTCACGAACACGTTCGGCGTGTCCCAGACCTGGCCGTAGCTGTTGGTGACGCTCTCGCCAGGATCGCGCCCCATTGTCACTCCACCAGTGGCGTGGGTGCTCTGGTACACGTCATACCGGTACGGCGCCAGCTCCTTGTCGACCTGCATCCGGTCGGGCCCCATCTCCCGAATGATCTCCTCGGCCCGGTTCGCCAAGAACCGGTAGTTGTTGCGTTCGTTGTCTCGCCAATCGAAGGTGATGCGCAGCAGCGGCCGCCCCCAGTGATCCGTGAATCGCGGGTCGAGGTCGCAGAAGTTGCCCCGGTACGCGGGGCTCTCCCCTTCGATGCCGACGCCGCCGATGCTGTCCCAATGGGTCGCCAGCGTGCGCTTCCACTCGGAGCCCCACCGGCGCTCGGTGAACGGCCCTGCGATCGTCTGTGCCGTGCCGACGGGCTCGCGTTGACCGGCGCTCGGGTACATGCGTCCGCCGCCGATGAAGTTCAGGCCGCTGTGATCGAAGTTGTCGCCGTTGTAATCGAAGATCTGCGGGATCGTGCACCCGTTGCCCATGTAGAAGTTGAAGCGCTGCCCCTCCCAGAGACCCGTGGCCGGTTGTTGGAGGAGCTGATACGTGTAGTTCGTACCCACCATGCCGCGGTCGTTGCCCACCCCGTCCGGATGGGCATCACTACGCGACAGCAGCAGGTTGCGGATGTTCTCCAGCGTGTATGCGGAGGCGATGACGACGTCGGCCGGCTGAAAGTGCTCCTCGCCGTCCTCGTTGATGTAGCGCAGTCCGGTGGCCATGCCGTCGCTGTCGGTCTCGATCCCGAGCACCACCGAGCGGGTCCGCACCTCGTATCGCCCAGTGTCGAGCGCGACGGGCAGCCAGGTCGTGAGCGGCGACGACTTGGCTCCCACCTCGCACCCGTAGCGGGTGCAGAACCCGCAGTACAGGCACCCGGCGCGGGTGTTGCCGAACGGGTCGGTCCAACCCCGGGACAGGATGCCCGCGGGGGTGGGGAACGGGTGCAGGTCCAGCTTCTCTGTCGCCCCCCAGAACTTCTCGCCGAACGAACTTTGGGCGAGCGGGGGGTTGGGGTACGGGCGCTGCCGCGGCCCCTCGAAAGGGTTGCCGCCCGGCAGAATTCGGCCGCCGAGGTTGCCGGCCTGCCCGGACACGCCGATGTCCCATTCGAGGGCGTCGTAGTACTGCTCCATGTCCTCGTAGGACACGGGCCAGTCACGCACGGTCATCTCCTCGGGGATGCGATCCGCGCCGTAGCGATCCTCGTGATGGGTGCGGTACCGAAAGTCGGTGGGCATGAACCGCCACGTCAGCGCGGTCCAATGCACCATCGAGCCCCCCACGCCGGACCCGGGGTTGAACGAGCCGTACTGCCTCATCGGCAGCGCCGCGCTGTTCGAGTCGGGCCGCCAGGTCCAGGACACCCGCGACAGGTCCTGCATGAGCGCATACCGATTGCTGTGCTTCAGGCTGTCGTGGTTGTGCTGGAAGTCCGGGTAGGTCCACCGAGCGTCACCCTGCTCGAGCGACACCATCCGCATCGAGGTGCCTGGCAGCGTGAACGCCGCGATGATCGACGCGGTCATGCCCCCGCCGATGGAGACGATGTCCACCTTGTCGTGGGTGATCATCCCCTCACCACCCCTTGGCGGGGCTGCTCGAGCGCATCCCCTGCCGGGCTGTCGCGCTCATCCGGGTTCATAGGCGGCAGCCCGTCGAGCGACTGAGGCTGGCGCCTGACCCCTGGTGCGCGCATCTCGTCTGGGGACCATGCGCGCCGGGCGCCCGGGTAGCCGATCAGCAGCCATCCCGCGTAGTCCCGGTTTCCCCCGTAGGCGGGATCGGCGAACATGCCCTCGATGGAGTCCGTGCGCACGCGCGAGAAGAAGCCACCCGCGCTGACGTCCCCGAAGGCGGCCTCGATGCTACGCAGAGTGGATCCCGTGGGCCCCTCGGGTCCGTCCGGCTCGGCGCTGAGATCCAAGTCGTCCAGAAGCGTCAGGACCTCGTCCTGCCGCTGCGCGGATAGCTCGGCGAACGGGCCTCCGTGCAGATCCTCCACCAACCGGTCGATGCCGAGCAGGCCTTCGCGATACACCTGCCGGGGGAACACGTCGGACTGGAACCCATAGCGGTACAGCTGATCGGCCTCCACGGCCACGGTCTCCCCATCGTCGGACGAAGGCCCCTCGCCAGCCTCGCGCGCAAAAGGCCCACGAATGTAGGTGGGCTCAGCAAAGAACTCGTGCTCCGCGAGCTTGTGGTCGATGTAGTACAGGACCCCTGCCTCGCGAGCCCCCGGGGACGCCTCGTCGCCGGGAATCAGCCTCGCGATGATCGCGTCGACAGTGGTCGCCTCGGCATCGGTGAAGAACTGCAGAGTGTCATCGCCCGGGGCTCGATCTGCGGGGCCCACATGTTCGTCCTCTTCCCCCGGGACGGAGGCCACGAGGTAGATCCCGCCCGCCGCGAGGGCCCCTCCAAGGAAGCCGCGGCGGGTGATGCGCCTCGGCTCGGTACCTTCTGATTCAGGCTGCGACATGGAATCTCCGGGTGTCGTGCAGTGACATTCTGAGCCAGTTGTGACGGGCGACTCCGGCCCGCCCGGACCGGCCGATATCACCCTTAATGCGACGTTTTTCCAGGTTAAGGTAGGTCCGTGCCGCTGTCCAACGGTCGGCCCCCGCGGCCACCTCCTTCTCTCCGACCGGTGCTGCTTGCCTCGACCGCAGTGACCGGCGCCGTCCTCGGAGTCATCCTGGCGAGCGCGCTGCCCGACGGAGCTGCGAGCGCGCTGCCGGGCGCGCTCGGGGACGGACCCACCACCCTGCGTGTGCTCGCCCGCGTCATCCGTCTCGGAGGCCTCATCACGCTCGTGGGGGGCACTCTCGCGGCGATCTGGGTCATCGAACCGGGTGCACCCGGACTGCGAGGCCGCGATCGCTGCCTGCGGATCGCCGTCTTGGGTGCGATCGGCTGGGGTACGGGGGCCGCGCTCGAGCTGGTCGCCGTGTGGGCCACCATCTCGCCCTCGACCGGCCTCGACTCCGAGGTGCTGCCGGCGCTGCTGAACGCGCGCGTGGGCTCGACGCTCGCCGCCCAGGTGCTCCTAAGCGCGATCGCAACAGCGATGCTGATCGTGCTGGCGCCGGTCGGGACGTCGGCGGAAGCCTCAGGGCTCGCCTCGGGAATCGCGGGCATCTCCGTAGCGGTCTACGGCGGCCACGGGGCGCTCGACGCTGCGCACCAGCTCGCGGGAGCAGCGATCGCCCTGCACGTGATCGCTGCGGCCATGTGGGCTGGCGGCCTGGTCGCGACCCTGCTCGTACTGCCGCTCACCACCGACGCGACGGCCGCCATCAGGAGGTTCGGGGCGCTCGCGCTGTACTGCGCGATGGCGGTCGCCGGAGGCGGCATCGCGGCCGGGGTCCTGATGAACGACCCCGCTCGGCTCACCGAGAGCCGCTATGGCTGGCTGCTGATCGCCAAGGCGGCTGCGCTTGTCGGCGCGATCTCCCTCGCCTGGATCGCGCGCAGACGGATGGTCATCAGCGGCGACAGCGCCGCATCGGCGGCGCGCATCGTGGCCGGTGAAGTGGGGTTCTTGGGGCTCGCCGTTGGCCTCGCGGCGGTGCTGGCGCAGAGCGCACCGGCGGCCCCGCCGGGTCTGACGACGATGGACCCTCTGCTCCAGCCACCCAGCGCGGTGACCCTCGCCACCCTGGCTCCCGACCCCTGGGGAATCGCGACTGCCGTCATCCTCGTCGTGCCATATGTGGCGGCCCTGCTCACCCTGCGTCGGCGCCGAGACTCGTGGCCGATGGGGCGCACGGTCGCGTTCATTGGCGGGGTCGTGGTGCTGCTGCTCGTCACCTGTACTGGCGTGGGTGCGTACGCCGATGTGCTGCTGAGCGCGCACATGGTGCAGCACATGGCCATCAACATGGTCGTGCCGATCCTGCTCGTCCTGGGAGCGCCGCTGTCGCTCGCTCTGCGCACCCTGCCACCGAGACCGAGGGCCTCCCTCCTCGGCGCCACCCGGTCGCGTCCGATCAGGGTGCTGCTCCATCCCGTCGTCGTCACGACCTTGTTCACTGCCAGTCTCTTTGCCATCTACTTCACGCCCGTGTTCGCCGATCTCATGGCCACGCATGCCGGGCACAGCTTCATGCTCACCCACTTCCTCATCACCGGTGCGGCGTTCTTCTGGATGCTGCTGGGCGTCGACCCCGACCCGCACCGTCCGAGCGCCCCTGCCCGCCTGCCCCACATCGCGGCCTCGATGATCGCGCACACGGGCTTCGCGGTCGTGCTGGTCTTCGGCTCCACCGTGATCGGGCTGGAGTGGTTCAGCCTGCAGGCGCCGCTGTGGGCCGTATCCCGTCTGGAGGACCAGTCGCTTGCAGGCGGGATCGCGTGGGGCGTCGGCGAGTTCGTCATGGCCGGTGTGCTGATCTTCGTACTGGTGCGGTGGTTCTCGGCGACCGAGCGCACCGAGGCCGCTCGTCGGCGCCAGGGACGGCGCGCGCACGCCAAGCCCGACACGCACTCGCCTGTCAGCTGACGGCCCACCGCCGAGGTCCACGCATCGCGGGCCTCGGTCAGGTCAACGCGCGTACGGCCGCGTCGGCCAGCAGGCGGCCGCGCAGCGTGAGCCGCAGCGTGCCGGCGATGGCCGCCCGGCCGTCGAGCACGCCGTCAGCCACCAGCGCCGCAACCTGCTGAGAGCGCGGCTCGGGCAGATCCTTGACAGGCAGGCCTTCTGACAGCCGCAGGCGCAGCATCACGGACTCGAGCGCGAGATCCGCCTCAGTCAGCGGCTCACGTTCGGCCTCAGGGCTCTCGCCAGCGTGGAGGCGCTGCGCGTAGACGCGCGGCAGCTTCACGTTCCACCAGCGCTCGGCGGCGACCACCTCGCCTGCGGGGCCGATGCGCGGGCCCAGGTAGCTGTGCGCACCAGGCCCCACACCCCACCAGTCCTGGCTTGTCCAGTACGCGATGTTGTGGCGGCACGCATCGGAAGGAGTGCGCGCCCAGTTGGACACTTCGTACCAGGCATAGCCCGCCTCCGTGAGCCGCGCATCGGCCGCCTCGTACATGTCTGCCTGGGTATCCGGGTCGACCGCCTCGATCTCGCCCCGCCGCAGCTGCATTCCCATGCGGGTCCCCGGCTCGATCACCAGGGCATAGGCGCTGACGTGGTCGGGCCGGAGCGCGATCGCGGCGTCGAGGCTCGCCTCCCAATCAACCAGGGACTCTCCCGGGGTGCCATAGATCAGATCGAGGCTGGTCGCGAGCCCGGCCTCCTTCGCCCAGGTCACGGCGCGCTCGACGTTCTCTGGTCGGTGCGTGCGGTCGAGGGTAGCCAGCACGTGAGGAACGGCGGACTGCATGCCGAACGACACGCGCGTGAAGCCGGCCGATGCGAGGGCATCCAGGGATTCGCGCGTCACCGAGTCCGGGTTGGCTTCCGTCGTCACTTCGGCGTCGGCGGCAAGGCCCCAGGTGCCCCGCACGCCGTCGAGCAGCGCCGCCAGGGCTCCCGCGTCGAGCATCGTCGGGGTACCGCCGCCCACGAACACCGTGCGGGCCGGGCGGTCGTCGCCGGCCATCGCGGTGCGCGCATGCGCCATCTCCCCGAGCGCCGCTCCCACATAGTCGTCACGAGACGAGAACTCGCTCTCGCCGGGCGCGTAGGTGTTGAAGTCGCAGTACCCACACCTCACGGCGCAGAACGGCACGTGGAGGTAGACGCCGAAGTCGCGCGTCGCGCTGTCCGAGTGAGACCGGGCCGGGGCGTCGGGCAGGGCCTGGGCGAGCGAGCCGTCGCCCACGACTACTTCTTCTTGCCCTTGGCGGAACCGTCGTCGGACGTAGACAGGGCCGCGATGAACGCCTCCGGCGGCACCTCGACGGAGCCGATGTTCTTCATGCGCTTCTTGCCGGCCTTCTGCTTCTCGAGCAGCTTGCGCTTGCGGGAGATGTCGCCGCCGTAGCACTTGGCGAGTACGTCCTTGCGGATGGCGCGGATGGTCTCGCGCGCGATGATCCGGGCGCCGATCGCGGCCTGAATGGGCACCTCGAACTGCTGGCGGTCGATCAGGTCCTTGAGCTTGCCCACCATGGACACGCCGTACGCGTACGCGGCGTCCTTGTGCACGATCGCGCTGAAGGCGTCGACCTGCTCGCTCTGGAGCAGGATGTCGACCTTGACCAGGTCGGATGCCTCCTCGCCAGCGGGCTCGTAGTCGAGGCTCGCGTAGCCCTTGGTGCGGGACTTGAGCTGATCAAAGAAGTCGAACACGATCTCCGCGAGCGGCAGCGTGTAGTGCATCTCGACGCGGGTCTCGCTGATGTAGTTCATGGTGCCCATCTGGCCGCGGCGCTCCTGGCACAGCTCCATGACGGACCCGATGAACTCGCTCGGGACCAGGATCGTGGCCTTCACAACGGGCTCGCGCACCTCGGCGATCTTGCCGCCCGGGAACTCGGACGGGTTGGTAACCGTGATCTCCTTGCCGTCCTCCATCTTGACCGTGTAGACCACGTTCGGGGCGGTGGAGATCAGGTCGAGATTGAACTCCCGCTCGAGCCGGTCGCGCACGATTTCGAGGTGCAGGAGTCCCAGGTAGCCGCAGCGGAAGCCGAAGCCCAGTGCGACAGAGCTCTCGGGCTCGTAGACCAGCGACGCGTCGTTGAGCTGCAGCTTGTCCAGGGCGTCGCGCAGCACCGGGAAGTCCGAGCCGTCGAGCGGGAACAGGCCCGAGTAGACCATCGGCCGGGGGTCGCGGTACCCGCCGAGTGACTTCTCCGCCCGGCCTTTGGCTCGCGTGACCGTATCTCCCACCTTGGACAGGCGCACGTCCTTCACGCCGGTGATGAGGTAGCCCACCTCGCCGACCCCCAGGCCCTTCGTGGGAACAGGCTCGGGCGAGATGACGCCGATCTCGAGCAGGTCGTGCGTCGCGAGGGTCGACATCATGGCGATCTTCTCGCGGGGCTTGAGATCGCCGTCGACCACGCGGACGTAGGTGACCACGCCGCGGTACGAGTCGTACACGGAGTCGAAGATCATGGCGCGGGTGGGGGCATCCGGATCGCCAACCGGGTGCGGGATGTCGCGCACCACGCGGTCGAGCAGCTCGGACACGCCCTCGCCGGTCTTGCCGCTCACACGCAACACGTCATCGACGTCGCAGCCGATGAGCTGCGACAGCTCGGCTGCGTAGCGATCGGGATCCGCCGAGGGGAGGTCGATCTTGTTCAGCACCGGGATGATGGTGAGGTCGTTCTCCATCGCCAGGTAGAGGTTGGCGAGCGTCTGCGCCTCGATGCCCTGCGCCGCGTCGACCAGCAGCACGGCGCCCTCGCACGCCGCGAGCGAGCGCGACACCTCGTACGTGAAGTCCACGTGGCCAGGCGTATCGATCATGTTGAGGGCGAACGGGCTGCCGTCCACGTCCCACGGCATCCGCACTGCCTGCGACTTGATGGTGATGCCACGCTCGCGCTCGATGTCCATGCGGTCGAGGTACTGCGCCTTCTGCAGGCGCTCCTCGAGGACACCCGTGATGCCGAGCATGCGGTCGGCAAGAGTCGACTTGCCGTGGTCGATGTGCGCGATGATGCAGAAGTTCCGAAGGAGCTCCGGCGCGGTCGCGGCAGGCACGATGCGGGGATCGGTGGTCACGGTGGTGGCGGTTCCTCGGGTCGAGTGATGCGGATCCCCCATCCTCCCATGCCCCGGCCCGGGCTCATGCGACGGAGGTTCGTGCCGATAGAACCTGATGACGGCGGAAAGAACCCGCCCTCATGACCGTGACACAAGGGGGGCACGGGATGGCGCACCACGAAGACCTTTTCGACCAGACGTTCCAGCACTCGCCCATCGGCATGCTCATTGCGGACGCCGACGGCAAGGTGGTGTCCGTCAACCGCGCGTTCACTCACATCTTTGGGTACGTTGGATCAGCGCTGCTCGGCCAGCAGGCCGATGCGCTCACTCACCCAGACGACCAGGCTCACGAGCGCGAGCTGGCCGAGCACCTCGTCGCCGGCCTGCAGCCCTCGTATCAACTGAACAAGCGCATCTTGCATCGCTCGGGTGACGTGGTGTGGACGCGCTCGACTGTCTCGAGAGTGGTGGACGCCTCGGGCACCGAGCACTTCATCTCTCAACTCGAGGACGTGACCGAGGCGCACAAGGCCAAGGCCCTCCTGACGCGCCGCACGCTTCACGATCCGCTCACCGGCCTCGCCAACCGTGCGCTGGTGCTCGACCGGCTCGCATGCTCGCTGGCTGCGCACCACGAGCGCGACACGACGGTCGCATGCCTGTTCCTCGACGTCGACCACTTCAAGCTGGTCAACGACTCGCTGGGGCACGAGGCCGGCGACACGCTCCTGGTCGAGCTCGCCCGTCGCATCCAGCGAACAGTGCGCCCCGGGGACACCGTCGCGCGGCTCGGAGGCGACGAGTTCGTGGTGGTGCTGGAGGACATCCCGACCCAGGAGGCGGCGCAGGAGCTGCTGACGATCGTGTCCGCAGCCGTGCAGGCACCGGTCCTGATCGAGGGGCACGAGGTGGTGCCGACCGTGAGCGCGGGACTCGCGCTCGCCGAGCACCACATCACCGCGGAGACCCTCCTGCGCAACGCGGACACCGCCATGTCGCACGCCAAGCGCAGCGGCCGCAACCGCATCGAGGTCTTCAGCCCCAACCTGCGCGAGTCCGCTCTGGTGAGATTGTCGATCGAGGCGGAGTTGCGGACGGCAATCCGCGAGGGTGAGCTCGTGGTGCACTACCAACCGATCGTGAATCTCGAGACGCGCGAGACCGTGGCGGTCGAGGCGCTCGTGCGTTGGGACCACCCCACGCGTGGCCTGCTGCTCCCCCACCACTTCATCGACATCTGCGAGGACGCGAACCTCGTGGTGCCGCTGGGGGCGTTCGTCCTCCACGAGGCATGCCGGTTCATCGCGGAGCAACCGGAGTACGAAGGCCGAGTGCTCGTCAACGTGTCGACGCGCCAGATCGGCGGCGCGGACCTCGCCCGCGTGGTCCGGGAGGCGCTCGACGCCACCGGAATTGATCCGGCCCGGCTGGCCCTCGAGATCACCGAGTCGGGGATGCTGCTCGCGACCCAGGCGGCGCACGCCGACATGTCGGCGCTGACGGACATGGGAATCGACCTCATCATCGACGACTTTGGGACCGGGTACTCCGCACTGTCCTCGGTTCTCCAGAACCCCGTCGCCGGGCTCAAGCTAGCGCGGGAGTTCACGCTCCGGCTCGGAGACCGGTCCACGGGAGACCGCATCTCCACGGCAGTGGCCACGCTGGTCGACAGCCTGGGGATGTACGGCGTGATCGAAGGCATCGAGACCGAGGCGCAGTACCGCCAAGCCCTCGGTCATGGCTGGAAGCTGGGGCAGGGATTCCTCTTCGCGTACCCGGCACCGGCGGAGCAGGTCGCGGCCACGTTGCGCGACCAGGCTTCACAGCCCGCTCCCGTTGGCTAGGGTTCGCCTGTGGAGCCCGCTGTCATCCTGCTCACGCTGGCGGTCATCGCCGCGCTGGCGCTCGTGCAGCGCCGCCGGCGGCGCGACCACGAGAGCGCGAGGCGGGATGCGCCCGGTCGCCGCTCCGGCGCACCACGGTCCCCCTATCCCGGCGACTTCGACGGGCACGTCGATGTGCGCTACGCCCCCGCTCGCAATGGCCTACCCGATCCGGGTGAGGTCGTTTGGACGTGGGTGCCGTTCGAGGAGGATCACTCGCGCGGCAAGGACCGGCCCGTGCTGCTGATCGGTCACGACGGGCCGTGGCTGCTGGCTATCCAGCTGTCCAGCCGGGACCACACCGACGACGCCGCACACGAAGCTTCCCGGGGGCGTCACTGGCTCGGAATCGGCGCGGGACCGTGGGACGCACAGCGGCGTCCCTCGTCCGTTCGACTCGATAGGATTGTCCGGGTCGACCCCGGTGGTGTGCGGCGCGAAGGTGCGATGCTGGCACGCCGGACGTTCGACGACGTCGCACGTTCGCTTTCAGCGCTGCATCACTGGTAGCATAGGAAGCCGTGTGTGAGCGCGTCTCGTGCTCCACTCCCCAATTTCCACCCTCATCGTCAAAGGACCGTCGTGGCAAACATCAAGTCGAAGATCAAGCGGATCGGCACGAACGAGAAGTCGCGCCAGCGCAACGTCGCCGTGAAGTCGGAGCTCAAGACCCACGTGCGCCGCGTGCGCGAGGCCGTCGCAGCAGGCGACAAGACCGCCGCTGAGTCCGCTCTCAAGAGCGCCTCGATCAAGCTGGACAAGGCTGCATCGAAGGGCGTGATCCACCAGAACCAGGCGGCGAACCGCAAGTCGTCGCTGGCCAAGAAGATCGCCTCGCTGTAGCAGCAGCTAGCGCCAAGAGCCCCGACTCGCCGACGTGGCGTGCGGGGCTCTTGTCATTCGTGTCGATACTGTCCACTACGTGACACGCCCCCCGGACGCGCCGCGCCCCTGGCACCTGCCCGCATCGGGCCGCCATACTGGCCCATCCCGCCGCGTGCTCCTGGGCCGCCAGGGCATCTTCACGCCCCAGCGTGACCTCTTCGCCTACGAGCTCCTGTTCCGCGCTCCAGGCAGAGTGGGCTTACGAGTCGACCTGTGGAACGCCCGCCAGCAGGACCGTGCCACCGAGCACGTCGTCGCCGCCGCGTTCCACACCGAAGGGCAGCCGCCCCTGGATCGCCTGGCCTTCGTCAACTTCACCCGCAGCTACCTCATCGAGCGGGACTGGATTGGCTTCGATCCGAACCAAGCCGTGATCGAAGTCGTCGAGTCGGCCTTCGCCGACGACGCGTTGCGCCATCGTGTGCGTTCGCTGCGGGAGGATGGCTACCGGATCGCCATCGACGACTTCGTCGCGACCACCTCGCAGCTCGCGCTTCTCGAGCACGCCGACTTCGTCAAGATCGACGTCCGTGACCTGGCCGCTCGCGGACCCGAGCTGGCCGCCGCCGGCAGCGACCGCGGATGCACGATGATCGCGGAGCGCGTGGAGGATGCAAGCACCATGGCGTGGTGTCTCGACCTCGGCTTCGAGCTCTTCCAGGGCCATGGCTTCGAGCCCGCGATCATCATGGACCGCGGTTACGACTCACGCGACGAGCTTCACCCGGCCGCCAGCTGAGCCACTCGCCTCACAGCGCGCTCCATCGCGAAATGCGGTGCCCGCCCGCCGCCCTTGATGTCCGCGTCGGCCTCGGCAATCACCTCGATCGCCTCGCCAAGCGTCTCTGCGGTCCAATGCCGGAGATCGCGTCGAGCCCGATCCACCTGCCACGGGGGGATGCCTAGGTCCTTCGTCGGGTCAAGCCTGCGCCCGCGCGACGCCCCCACCTTGGCGAGGGTGCGCAGCTTGGCGGCGAGCGCGGCCGTGAGGGGCACAGGGTCGACTCCCGACGACAGCGCGTGCCGCGTCAGCGCGATGGCCTGGCGCACGTCGCCGACGATCGCGGCATCGGCAACCGCGAACGCCGTCGCGTTGACCCTGGTGCCGTAGTAGCGGCCGACGGCCTCGTCGTCGACGGTGCCCTCGACATCGTTCATCAGCTGCTGACAGGCGGCGGCGAGCTCTGCGATGTCTCCCCCGACCGCGTCGAACAGGCGGCGGGCCACAGCGGCCTGAATGGGCCGGCCCGCCCGCTCGAACTCCGCCCGGACGAAGTCCACGAGCTCGGCGTCCTTCTTCACAGCGGGGCAGGTGTACTCCGGCACGCTCGCCTTGCGCAGCGTGTCGAGCAGCCGCTTGCCCCGCACGCCGCCCCCGTGCACGATGACCACCACGACGTCGGCCTCGGGTGACTGCGCGTAGGCCAGCGAGTCACTCAGGAACTCGTCGTTCATGGCCTCCGCGCCGCGCACCACCACCAGGCCGGGCTCGTCGAACAGCGACGGACTGGCCGCTGCAAGCAGGGCGCCGCGCGAGTATGCGCCGGCGTCCAGCGCGGTGATCGCCACGCCCCGCCCCATCGCGTGGTGAATCTGCTCGACCGCGCGTTCGGCGAGCAGCGACTCCGGGCCGCTAACAAGTACGAGCGGGGCGGGCTTCGCGCGGTGCCAAGTGGGTTCGGCTGCGCGGGTGCGGGGCGGCATGGCACTAGCGTGCCACGTCCGTCGGACACGTTGACCACGCGAGTGCCCCCGCCACGGTGGCCACCTGGATGTCGCCGCACGTGTCGGTGCGAAGCACCGCGTGCGCATGTGCGCCGTAGAGCGCCAGCGCCGCTGCTGTCGGATGACCGTGGGGGTTGTCTCGTCCGGCGGACACGAGCGCGACTGGCGCGTCGATGACCGCGGCGAGCTCGGGAACCTGGTCCGCAGAGCCGTGGTGCGCGACCTTCACCACATCCACGCTGGCGCCACCCTTGAGCGTATCCAGCAGCTCGCGCTGGCCACGGGTCTCCAGGTCCCCGAGCGCGAGCACCGAGGTGTGACCCGCAACGCCCTGGACCACCACGCTGGCGTCGTTGCTCTCTGCCTGGGCGCGCTCGTGAGCCGTCGACAGCACTGTCAGCGCCACGGCTCCCAGGACAGCCCGCCGGCCGCTCGGGGGAACCTCGACCTGCGCCCCGGCGTCACCGAGCACGCGAGCCGCGGGCCCCTGCGCGCCGGCCGCAGACACCCACGCTGCCTCGACGCGTGCCTGGCTCAGCACGGACACGACCGCACCGTCGTGATCCTGGTGCGGGTGGGTGAGCACCAGCAGCGGCACCCGTGCCACTCCGTGCCGGCTCAGGCATGCCGCCGCACCGCCGCCGGGCGGGCCCGTATCGATCACCACCGCCGCGTCGGACGCAGCTCTGAGCAGGATCATGTCCCCCTGCCCCACGTCGCACATTGCGATCTCCCAGCCCTCCATCACCGGCCGCTCTGCCTGGCGCGGGACCCCGAGTCCGACTCCGATGAGCGCGCAGGCGCCAACGACGGCCGCCGCGCGTCTGCCGACGTGATCGGCTGTGGTGGCGATGATGAGGAGCGCGGTGAGGGCGATCGCCAGCGACACGCCCAGTGGGCCCGGTGCCCACGGAAGCCACGATCCGGGGGCGCTTGATGCGGCGCGCGCCACGGCGGCGATCACCGACGCCGATGCTCCCGCGACGGAGGCCATCAGTGTCGCGGCATCGATGCTGAAGACCGCGAGCACGAGCGTTGCCGCGCCGGTGAGCATGGTCGGCAGCACGGCGAGCCCGGCCACCAGATTCGCCAGCACCGCGTAGGGGCCCAGCCTGGGCTCGATCACGAGCAGCATGGGGGTCACCGCCGCTTGCGCGGCGATGGGGATGGCCGCCACCCTGGCGAGCGTTGGTGTGACCGCGTGCGCGAGCACTCCTGCGACCCGCGGGGCCCACAGCACGATCGCGGCGACGGCCACCACGGACATCCCAAAGCCGAGCGAGCGCGACAGCTGAGGCTCGAGGATCAGGAGAACGATGACGCTGGTCGCGAGGGCCGCGAGACCACGCGCCGGCCGTCCCCACCCGGTCGCGAGCGCGACGGCGACCGCCATGCCGAGCGCACGCAGGACCGAGGACTCGGGTCCGACCAGCGCAGCGAACGTGGCGGCGACGACGAGGATCGCCGCCGCGCGCGCCGTGCGCGGGGCACGCAGCGCGGAGAGCCCCGCGCTGCACGCCATGATGAGAATCGCGAAGTGCGCACCCGACACCGCGGTGAGATGGGCGAGCCCCGCGACGCGCATGTCCTCCACCTGCGACGCAGACATGGTCGACGTGTCCCCCACCACCATCCCACGCACAAGACCCCGCGACTCGTCACCGAGCGATGCGGTGGCGCGTGTGAACCGCTCTCGCCAGGTGACCAGCGCGGTGGGCGGGGCCGCGGCCACCTGACGCGCGTCCCACGCGATCGCCGCCCCCGGCCCCCGGTCGGAGGCCGTCCACCTCGCTTCGACGAGCAGCCTCTCGCCGCGGCTGGTGGGCGAGTCCAGCGACACCACGACGGGAGCGTCCGCAGCGATCCACGCCGCGCAGGCGGGCGGCTCACGGCACTGCGGGCGCCACGCGGCAACGGAGGCCGCGACCCGGTGTCGCTGCTCGCCATTCCAGCCCCGCATGGGCGCCACCTGGCCGGTCACCTCGATCCACGCGTCGGTCTCAGCCGCGGTAACGAGCTCCGTCCCACCGATGGCAGCCCGGTGGCCCTCCGCCGTGGCCACCAGTCCCACCGCCAGCACCACCGTGCCGAGCAGCGCGCTCAGCGCCGCCGTGCGCGAACGCGACCTCACGGCGACCACCGCCATCGTGACAGTCACCGCAACCAGCGCGATCACGAACCAGGGCGGTGGCGCCCATCCTGTGGTGAGCACCAGCGCGGCCGCCCACGCGGCGAGCGCAGCGGGAACCAGGCGCGCGTCGTGGACCGTGCTCACGCGACGGCGGCGTCAGCCAGGCCCGCGACGAGCGCGTCGCCCACGCCGCTCACGCGGGCCAGATCCTCGACGGACGAGAACGGCCCCTGCGCGTCCCGGTCGGCCACAATGCGTGACGCGAGTACCGGCCCGATTCCCGGCAGCTCCTCGAGCTCTTCGGCTGTCGCGGAGTTCAGGTCCACAGGCGCTGCCGGGTCCGCCGCTGCCGGAGCCTCTCCCACCACCGGGACGTGGACCTGCTCGCCATCGTGGGGTTGCCGAGCGAGGTTCACGGCGGCGAGGTCTGCCTCGGGTGTCGCACCGCCCGCGCGCTCGATCGCGTCCGCGATGCGCGCATCGGCGGGCAGCTCGACCAGACCAGGCTCACCGACAGCCCCGCTGACGTGCACGATCACGCCATCCCCGTCCGCGTCTGCCGTCGGGGTCGCTAGGGCGGGCTCTGCGGCGGTGCCCCCGTCGTCGAGCTCGTGCGACACCGAGGCGACCGCGGACGACTGCACGTGGGCCGGCAGCGCCGGCTCGGCCTGCGCCGCCCACCACGCGCCGATTCCCAGCAGGGTCAGCGCCACGGCCGCAGTGACGGCGACGCGCGGCTCCAGGCGCCAACGCACCCGTGTCGCGTCATCGGCGATCTCCCTGCCGTAAGCCGCGGCGTAAGCACGCGACGCCACCCGGGCGGCGCTGTCGGCCCAGCGTTCGGACACCTCGCTGCCCGGCGGGCGGGCCAGCGCGTCGCGATCGTCGGCTGAGTTCTCGTCAGGGGTGTTCCTGGGCACACGAGCACGCTAGGTCGCCGCCCCTTGGGGATGCGCACGCATGCGGCGCGCACGGTGCAGCACCCGTGTCAGCGACGAGCTGGGGACGGGTGCGAAGTCAGCGGACCCGGTCGGGAAGGTCTGCGACCACAGCGGCCAGCGTCCCCGGACCGGTGTGCACGGCGAGGACGGCGCTCACGGACGTGCGCACGAGCATCGCGAGCTCCGGGTGGCGTGCCTCGAGCTCACCTGCCGCCTGGTCTCCGTAGTCGCCGGCCCCCAGGGCCAGGACGGCCGATGCGGGGTGCGCCATCTGCACCATCGCCGCCTCGGCGCGCGCGAGCACGGCAGCGCGCGCGCGATGCGTGCTCCGCACGCGCTCGACCATCTCCACCTCGCCGCCGATCAACTCGAGCACCGGCCGCACGCTGAGGACCCGGCCCACCGCGGCGACCGCGGGCGACACGCGCCCTCCGCGCTGCAGGAAGTCAAGCGTGTCGACGGTGAACACGCAGGTGGCGCCGCGCGCGACCCGCTCGGCCTCCGCGGCGACCTCGTCCGGACCAGCGCCCTCGCGCGCGAGGGCCGCCGCCGCCACTGCGGCGAAACCCGTCGCCATGGCGAGAGTGCGCGAGTCCACCACAGTGACCGGCACGTCGGCGCGGGCCGCAGCCGCCTGCGCGCCGTTGACGGTGCCGGACATCTTGGACGAGATGAGCACGGCGACCACATGCGTCGCGCCTTCGGCGGCGGCCCGAGCGAAAGCGTTCTCAAACGCCCCCACCGAGGGCTGCGAAGTGCTCGTCTCGCGACCTGACGTGAGCGCGTCGAGCACCTCGTCGGGACCGATCTGCTCGCCCTCGTCGCGCGCGCGCCCGTCGATCACGACCTGGAGCGGTACTACCCCGATCCCCCACTTCCGCGCGAGCTCGGGCGGCAGCGACGCAGCCGAGTCGGTGACGACGGTGACGGGTCCGGGCATGACAGTCAGCGTAGCGACGGGTGACCGGCATCGCTCAGAGGCGGTGCGCCGTGCGGCGAGGGCCGCGCGCTACTTCGGAACGATGTTGACGAGCCTGGGCGCGCGCACGATGACCGTGCGGATCTCCGCGCCGTCGAGTGCGCGC
Organism: Demequina ureilytica; assembly: GCF_048553575.1. Lineage (NCBI taxonomy): Bacteria > Bacillati > Actinomycetota > Actinomycetes > Micrococcales > Demequinaceae > Demequina > Demequina ureilytica. The sequence continues at coordinate 102,898 of NZ_JBLZIE010000004.1, forward strand.
TGAACGGTGGCAGAGGCGAGCGCCGCTTCCCTCAGCGCGTCCTCGCCGATGTCGGGCGCGACCTCGAGACGATCACGGACCTTGCCCTTGATCTGCACCACGGCCGTCACGGTCTCCTCGACGAGCAGCGACTCGTCTACCGCCGGCCATCCCGCGCGCGCGACGTTGTCGTGGCCGAGCATCGACCACATGTCCTCCGAGCAGTAGGGCGCGAACAGGCTCAGCAGCACCGCGACCGCCTCGGCAGCCTCGCGCACGGCCGGGTCACCGGCCCCCGGGCCCGAGTCGATCGCCTTGCGGGTCGCGTTCACGAGCTCCATCACCCGGGCGACGACCACGTTGAACCGGAACCCCTCGACCAGCGTGCCGCAGTCGTGGAGCGTGCGGTGGGTGACGGCACGCAGAGCCGCGTCGCCGGCGGAAGCATCGGCCCCGGGCTGGGAGTCGACGTCGCGCGCCAGGCGCCAAGCACGCGCCAAGAACTTCGCGCTGCCAGCGGGCGACACATCCGCCCAGTCGATGTCGTCCTCGGGAGGTCCGGCGAACGCCATCGTGAGGCGGATCGCGTCGACCCCGTACTCGTCGAGCTGCTCGCTCAGACGCACGAGGTTGCCGCGGCTCTTCGACATGGCCGAGCCGTCCATCTGGACCATGCCCTGATTGAGCAGCGCGCTGAACGGCTCCTCGAAGTCGACCATCCCCATGTCATGCAGGGCCTTGGTGAAGAAGCGGGCATACAGCAGGTGGAGGATCGCGTGTGTCACGCCGCCCACGTACTGGTCAATCGGTGCCCAGCGCGCCGCCTCGGACGGGTCGAACGGGCCGTCGGTCTTGCCCGGCGACAGGAACCGCAGGAAGTACCAGGACGAGTCCACGAAGGTGTCCATGGTGTCCGTGTCGCGGGTGGCGGGGCCCTCGCACGTGGGGCAGGTGGTGGTCACCCACTCGGTCGCCGCTCCCAGCGGGGAGGTGCCCTTTGGCTTGAGGTCGAGGCCCTCGGCAGGCGGGAGCTCGACGGGCAGCTGGTCGTCGGGAACCGCGACCTCGCCGCAGGACTCGCAGTGCACGATGGGGATCGGCGTGCCCCAGTAGCGCTGGCGGGAGATCAGCCAGTCGCGAAGCCGGTAGTTCGTCGAAGCGCGGCCCAGACCGTCGGCGCCGAGACGGGCCGTGATAGCGGCGATGGCCTCTTCCTTCGCCATGCCGTCCAGGTCCCCGGAGTTGACGAGAGTGCCGTCCCCCGTGGTCGCGATACCGGAAATGGCCGGATCGGGCAGCGGCTGACCTTCCTCGTCACGACAGTCGAGCACCGCCCGTACGGGCAAATCCATCGCGCGGGCGAAGTCGAGGTCGCGCTGGTCGTGGGCGGGCACCGCCATGATCACGCCGTGACCGTAGTCCGCCAGCACATAGTCGGATGCCCAGATGGGCAGCCGTTCGCCATTGACGGGGTTGATCGCGTACATGTCGAGGAACACCCCGGTCTTGGGCCGCTCGGTGCTCAGGCGGTCGATGTCGCTCGAGCTGCGCACGCTCTCCACGTACGCCTCGAAGTCCCGCCTAACCCCCGCATCGGCGCTCGCGGCAAGCTCAGCGGCGAGGTCCGAGTCCGCGGCCACCACCATGAAGGTCGCGCCGTGAAGCGTGTCGGGACGGGTCGTGTAGATGTCGACCGGCTCGTCGCGGCCCTCGATGCGGAACGTGACGTCGGCCCCCGCCGAGCGCCCGATCCAGTTGCGCTGCATCGCGATCACTTTGGACGGCCACGTCTCCTGCAGCCCGTCCAGGTCGTCGAGCAGGCGGTCTGCGTAGTCCGTGACCTTGAAGTACCACTGGTTGAGCTTCTTCTTGGTGACCGGGGTGTCGCACCGCTCGCAGAGCCCGCCCACGACCTGCTCGTTCGCGAGCACGGTCTGGTCCTTGGGGCACCAGTTGACGTTGCTGTGCTTGCGGTAGGCCAGCCCGCGCTCGTGCATGCGGGTGAAGAGCCACTGGTTCCAGCGGTAGTAGTCCGGACGGTGAGTCGCGAGCACCCGATCCCAGTCGAACGAGCACGCGTAGCGTTCCATCGAGGCGCGCTGCTGAGCGATGTTGTCCTCGGTCCAGCCGCGCGGGTCCAGTCCGCGAGTGATCGCGGCGTTCTCCGCGGGCAGCCCGAACGAGTCCCATCCAATGGGGTGCATCACGTTGTAGCCGCGCTGGAACCAGTATCGCGCGATGACGTCGCCAAGCGCGTAGGCCTCGGCATGACCCATGTGGAGGTCCCCGGAGGGGTAAGGGAACATGTCGAGCACGTACTTGGTGGGCCGGTCGTCCTCGGGGCCCGCTGCGCGGAACGGCTGGGTGCGGCGCCACTCGGGCAGCCAACGCTCCTCGATCGCGCGGAAGTCGTAGCGGGAAACGTCGGTCTCAGGGCTCGCGGAAGTCACCCGCCGATTCTATCGGCGTGTGGGCAGGCTCCAATTCGGCCCAGATAGCGCCTGATACATGGCCGAAACCTGGGGCATCATTCTCGAAACAGAGATTGTCTAGCGTGATCAAGACGCCGGCGTCCACGCTTCAGACGCGCCGGTGGCACTCCGCGTCGGGAGCTCTCACCCCAACAAGGAGCATGACCTCGATGCACTCACCATCCATGTCGTCGCGCACGCGACGGATGACAGTCCTGAGCGGCCTCGTCGCCGCCAGCATGATGTTTGCGGGAGGGGCCGCATATGCGGCGCCCACCGCAGGCACACCAACCGTCGAGGCACCCGCCTCCGTCGACGAGGGCGACACGTTCACCGTGACCGTGACGCTGCCCGCGACCGAGGACGTCTTCGCGTACTCGACGACTCTGGCCTTCGATCCCGCCCTCGTCGAGTACGTCGATGACAGTGCGGCGGGTCCCGACGGCGGGTTCTCCTCGTCCTCCACTACGGCCGATGCGGTCACGTTCACCCACACACGCCTGGGCGGCTCTCCGGCACTCGACGGCGACCTCGTGCTGTTCACGGCCGAGTTCGTCGCTCTCGGCGGCGGCTCCGCCGCCTTCGAAATCGGTGCGCTCACGCTGGTGGGCACGGACACCGAGGAGCTGTCGGTGGACGCCGAGGCTTCAGCCGACACCGAGATCACCCCCGCAGACGGTGGCACCGATGGCGGTGGCACCGATGGCGGTGGCACCGATGGTGGTGGAGACGGCGGCACGGACGGAGGCACCGATGGTGGGACTGATGGCGAGACCGACGGCGGCACCGATGGTGGCGACGGCGGCACCGGCACTGGCGACGGCACTGCTGAACCAGTCTCCGACGACGTCAGCGTGGGCGGGTCCGGAGCGGACAACCTGTCTGACACTGGCGCCTCGCCCGCGGGCTTGATCGCGGCCGCCGCCATCGCTCTCGCACTCGGCATCACGCTGGTCGTGCGCAAGTCGGTGATGGCCCGATGACCGCCAACGCACCCCTCGATCACTCATCCAGCAGGAGAATGTCCATGAAGTCTCGTCGTACCCTCTCCGCCGTGGGTGCCGGAGCGCTCGCCGCGACGCTGGCCATGCCGGCCGTCGCCTCGGCCGCACCCGGCGAAGCCCCTGCGGCCTTCCTCTCCCCCTACTACACCGAGCTCGACGTGACGGGCGACCGTCAGGTGTCGACCGCGGACCTTGAGGTCGTGGCCAACAGTCTCGGAGCCACGGCCGACTCCGCGTCGTGGGACACCGTCGCGGCCGCGGACGTGGACGAGGACGGCACCATCACCGTCACCGACCTCGCGGCGGTGTCGCAGCGCATGATCTATGACGACGGCGAGTTCGAGATCGTCGAGGCCAGCGTGCTCGACATGCAGGCGGCGATGAACGCCGGCGTGACGTCCTCGGTGGCGATCACCCAGGAGTACCTGGACCGCATCTCGGCGTACGACACCGTCACCATCGACCCGGCCGACGGTGGGCGCCCGCTGAACTCGATCATCTCTACCAGCGCGGTGGCTCTGGACGCTGCCGCGCAGGCGGACGCGGTTCGCGAGTCCGACGGGATGACGAGCATGCTGCTCGGCGTGCCGATCGCGCTCAAGGACAACTACAACACCTCCGACATGCCGACGACCGGCGGCTGCTCGTGCTGGGACGACAACTGGACCGAGGACGACGCCTCCATGGTGGAGGGCCTCCGGGACGCGGGAGCCGTGATCCTCGCCAAGGCGAGCCTCGACGAGTTCGCCTACGGTTTCAGCTCGGTATTCAGCTCCTTCCAGGAGCCGGGTGAAATCACGCCGATCGCCAGCCCGTACAACACCACGCGCACGGCCGGCGGATCCTCGGGGGGAAGCGCGGCATCCGTCGCGGCGAACCTCGTCGGCATCGCACTCGGCACCGACACGGGCGGGTCGATCCGCGTGCCCGCGTCCTACAACCAACTCGTGGGCGTACGGCCCACGGTGGGACTGTCCAGCCGCGACGGCATCATCCCCCTCGCGCTCTCGCAGGACACGGGCGGACCGCTCACGCGTAGCGTGGTCGACGCGGCCGTGTCGATGGATGCCCTGACCGGAGTGGACGAGAACGACCCCGTGACCTCCAACCAGGCGGGTCTCGTTCCTGAGTCCTACACGGCGTACCTCGATGAGGACGCGCTGGACGGCGCCCGGATCGGCTACGCCTCGTCGATGCTCCCGACCTCGAACGCGACCGTGATGGCCGGGTGGAACGCCGCCGTCGCGGCGATGGAGGCCCAAGGCGCCACTGTTGTCGAGATCACGCCGCCGGAGGCCTTCACCGCGGTCCTGGAAGAGGGAAGCGGCAGCACGAACGAGTTCAAGCACGATCTGGACGAGTACGTCGAGGCCTACCTTGCACCCGAGGTCGAGTTGCGCACGCTGACCGAGATCCTGGAGACGGAGAACTTCGTCACCCAGCGCCGCGGCACGTACGAATACCGCAACGGCGTCACCTCTGAGACCTACGAGGAGTGGGCCGGTCCCGAGGGTTCGCACACTCTTCAGTTGGCGGCGGGTAAGGAGCTGCTCCACGGCATGTTCGACGAGTACGAGCTGGACTCGCTCGTGTACCCCTCCACCGTGATCTACGGGACGTACAGCCGCAACATGCGGCTGAGCCCTAACACGGGTATGCCGGCGGTCACCGTACCGATGACCGTGGAGACCGAGGGCGACCGCGCAGGCGGCGGCGCTGGACTGGAGTTCCTGGGACGCGACTTCGCCGAGGGCACCATCCTGGGTCTGGCGTACGCGTTCGAGCAGGCCACCGACGTGCGCACCACGCCGGCGCTGTACGGGCCTGTCGAGGACTGACGGCACAGCACAGCACAGGCGGGGCCCCGGGAGATATCCCGGGGCCCTGTCGCGTGACACAGGCGGACACCACGAGTGGCATACCCCACACCACTGTTTACTTGGGCTCAGCGGATGCCGATCATCCCCAAGGGATGTCGCGCGCGGCCGTCGCGCGACCCCGCTGATCGAGAGGCAGGCCCGCGCATCCACGCACGCATCACCCGCACGCGAATCTTCGCTACCCGCGCCGCGAGCGCGCTCGCCATGGGCGCCGCGCTCGCCTTCTTCGTGACGCCCGCTCAGGCGCAGGTGGTCTCGCCCAGCCCGAGCGATACGCCCTCGGTTGCGCCGTCTAGCACCGTGGCGCCCACCGCGACGCCGGAGCCGACGACGAGCCCCGCTCCCGGCACCACACCGAGGCCTTCGCCGGCGCCCACCGCTGAGCCCGACGCCGCCGAGTCACCGGCTCCCGCCCCGAGCCCGTCGACGTCGAACGATCCAGCGCCGCCGAGCGACGAGCCGACCCCGGACACCGCCGATGGCGCTGATGAGTCCGCCGACGCCCCATCCACCACCGACCTCGAGATCGCCGCCTCGGCAGGACCGCGCATCCAGTTCGTCGACGTCTCCAGCCGCACCGGCGACGCCCTGTACTCGGAGTTCGCCGCCGAGATCGCATGGCTCGCCGATTCCGGCCTCAGCGAGGGTTGGCTCCTGTCCGACGGCTCGCGCGAGTTCCGGCCCTACGCGTCAGTGTCCAGGGACGCGATGGCGGCCTTCCTCTACCGGTTCGCCTCATCGCCAGCTCACGTGCCGCCCACCCGGTCTCCCTTCGTGGATGTGCTCCCCACCACGACCGAGTTCTACCCCGAGATCACGTGGGCCGCTGATGCGGGCATCTCCACAGGCTGGAAGGTCTCCGGCGGCAACGCGTACCGCCCCTTCACCGCGATCACGCGCGAGGCGATGGCGGCGTTCCTGTACCGCTATGCCGGCTCCCCCGATGTGACGCTCCCCCAACGCTCCCCGTTCATCGATGTCTCGTCCTCGTCGCCGTTCTACAAGGCCATGGTGTGGCTCGAATCCACCGGCGCCTCCAACGGCTGGCAGACCGACAACGGCGCGGAGTTCCGCCCGCGCGCGACCATCACCCGAGACGCCATGGCGGCGTTCGTCAATCGGCTGGACAGCGTGGGCGTGGCGTTCACGCCGGTCGATGCCTCGACGCCGCTGCTGCGCCACTCGGTGATGTACGTCTACGGTGCCGACACCCTCAACATCCGGTCGGGCCCGACGACGTCGCACACGGTGATCGCCAGGCTCTCGCGAGACGCGGCAGTGCCCACCACGGGCACCGTGTCGTCCGGCGGCTGGATCGAGGTGCTCATCGATGGCAAGCGCGGCTGGGCGTCTGGCTACTACCTGATCGGCAAGGGGGGTGCGACGATCACCCAGGCGAAATCCACGTACTCCAACGGCCGCATCCCTGAGTCACACCTGTGCCCGCTGTCGTGGGATCGCGCCGAGATCCTCCTGTGCCAGGCGGCCGAGGACTTCGAACGGCTCAACCTCGCCTTCCGGGACCGCTACGGCTACAACATCCCCGTGAACGACTCGTACCGCGATTACGCAGGACAGGTCAGGGCGAAGGAACTGTACGGGTATCTCGCCGCGACGCCCGGGACGTCCAATCACGGCTGGGCGGCCGCGGTCGACATCTCCGGATCCTCTCTGCCCGGCGGCTACCAGGGAGCCACCTATCTGTGGCTGCGCCAGCAGCTCGCGGGCTACAACTGGGTGCTGCCCACGTGGGCGCGGCCGGCAGGCAGCAAGCCCGAGCCCTGGCACTTCGAGTACACGGGCTGAGCTCAGCCCTCCGCCAGTCGGGCCGCCAGGGCATCGAGGGACACCAGCCACTCCCGCCGCGCCTCGAGTTCGGCGGGAATCTGCAGCCGGTGCGCCCCTGGGTCCGCGAGGAACTCCGTCAGCTCGGGCAGTTGGAACAGCTGCGCCTTCTGGCGGAAGTAGTCGCTGGCACCCATCAGGTAGGCGGGTTTGCCCATGAACGCGCCGAACAGGGCGGTGTGGTACGACGACGAGAGCACGACATCCACATCGAGCACGCCCACGAGCTCGGACGGCAGACCCGTCCCGAACCCGTACTCGAGGGACGCCTTGGCGATATCGATCACCGAGAAGTCGGCGAACGGCAGGTCCTCAGCGAGCGCCGTGACGGTGTCCAGAGTGTCGCGGACCTCGGGGCGCGGATCGTCGTACGCGTGGAGGAGCACGAGCTCGCAGCCGGGCATCGCTGCCACCACCTCATCGAGCACGCCCCGCCACATGGCGAGGGCACGGGCACCGCCGGCGTAGTCGGAGGTGTTCATGTGGATCGCGACACGGACCGGCCCCTCCGCGCGCACATGACCTTCCGCCGCACGCGCCCAGTCCTGGAAGATCTCGGTGAGGTCGTCGAAGGTGAATCCCACAGGAACGTCGAGCCCGCCGCTGGCCAGATCGAAAGACACGTGGTCGCGCAGGCCCACCTGGACGATCCGGTGATGTCGCGCAAGCTCCGTGAATCCCTCGAGAGCGGGCGCGTCGATCTGGAGTCCAGAGAAGAGGATCGGTGCCTCGCCGGCATCGCGCGCGACGGCGTCGATCAACGGGAAGTGCTCGCCGCCCCATCGTGCATTGAGGTAGCCGCCGCCCACGACGTGGAGCAGACGACCGTCGCGCGGCAGCGCGACCTCGACCAAGCCCGCAGTGCGCAGATCCTGGGGACGAGTCGTCGCGAAGACCACCGCATCGGCCGGATACCACGCCTCCAGCTCGACGGCCCTCCCTCCCGGCAGCGCCGCGTGCCCCGGCATGATCAGAGTCACCGGGAGAGTCTCACGCTCTCTCCAGGACGCCAGGATGTTCTTGGTCTGCAGGATGTCGCCAAAGTTGGAGTGGCCGTTGGAGCCGGTGTAGACGACCACGCCTGCTCCGTGCTCGGCGAGCACGCTGGCGGTGGCGGGCAACGCGTAGTACCTCATCGCACTGCGAGCCCACTCTCCGCGTCCCGCGGACCGCGGCAGGTAGCCGGGCAGGCCCTCGAGCAGCGCGTCGAAGGCGTCCCTCGATGACCGCCGCACCACCCGGTGGTGCGCGGCGACGGCTCGCGCCCGCGCTCCTGCAGGATCCGAGCGCAGTGCCTCGATCGCCGCGAGGTAGCCGTCGATGCCCGACCTCGGGTCGACGGGAAAGGCCACCTCGTCGTCGATCATCTCTGACATTCCGCCCACCATCGGCGCGATGACGGGCAGCCCGCTCGCCATCGCCTCGAGCACCACCATCGCGATGCCTTCGTAGTCCGAAGTCAGCAGCAGCGCATCGAACTGCTCGGGGTGAGCGTTGAGGAACCCGCCGTCGAACGGCTCCTCAACGACCGCGACTCCCGCGGCTGCGCGTGCCAGGTGCTCGCGCCACTGCTCGTCCGTCTCGATCACGGGCCGACCCCTGATCACGATCTCGACCGGCTCCCCGCGCTCGTGCAGCACGTCCGAGATGTCGGCGACGCGATCGAGCCGCTTTTGGAGGTCGAAACGTCCCGCCCACAGGAGACGGACCGGGCCCGACGACGGCCGGCGCTCGGCGCGCGCGGCCAACGCCGGCGCCAGAGCCTCGGTGTCGACCACGGTGAACACCGTGAACAGCTCGCCCGGCACGCCCTGGACCTGCACGACCTGATCCACGAACGCTTGGCTATCCGTGAGGATGCCCGTCACGTGATCATAGAAGTCGCGGGATCGGTTGTAGAGGAACGACCATTCGGACTGGTCGTCGTAGCGGTCGATGCAGAACGTCTGGAGGTAGATGCGGCTGTGCGGAGCGATCTGGCGGCCGAAACGCTCGACCGCCCAGAAGCCGGCAACGGAGTTGTTGATGTGGATCGTGTCTGGCCGGAGTTGCGCGCACACCATCGCGAGCACTTGCTCGGTGAACTGCGGCCACAGTCCGAACTGCCCGAGCTCGACAACGGTGACGCCGCTCGGCACCTCCGCCAGGTGCTCGGAGGCATCGGGCTCGGTGGTGATGAGCGCGACTGTCGCGCCGGGCCTGAGCCGCTGCACCGCGTGCAGGTGCTCGAGCGTCATGCGGTCGCCGCCGCCGGTGCGGACCCACAGCGCCACCGCGAGGAAGTCGACCTCGGCCGGCAGCTGATCGATGGCGGACCAGTACGCGAAGCGGTCGGGCACGGACAGGTCGTCGTAGTCGGTGCCGACGGTGCGGTACTCCACCAGGTGGCGCTCCACGGGGGTGCGCAGCAGCGGCTGCAGGAGGTGGGCACCGTGCCAGTCGTTGATCTCGTGCGCGGTGAGGGCGCGAAGCTCGGCGGGCACCTCACGGAGCTCCGGGGACGGGCCGTTCGCGCGAAGCTCGTGTGCGACTCTCCCGGCGACCCCGCGCGCCAGACGTGCCGCGCGGCGCAGCGCGCGCACCGGCAGCGGGCGTGAGCGCGGGGCCGGCGCGCCCTGGGGTGCACGCTGCAGCCGGCTCGCGAGGCGTGCCGCCTCGGTGCGGGCGAGCGTCTTGTCTCGCATCAACGCGTTGCGCGGGACCAGCGATCCCCCGTGCGCGTGAGACAGCGACCCGTGATGACGCACGTGGTAGTACAGCGTGGTCTCTGCAGCGATCAGATGAGGGATGCCGGCCGCGACGGTGTCGCAGTTGAAGGCCCAGTCCTCGGGTCCGAAGCCCGTGTGAGGCCGGCACTCGCGGTACGGGTGCGCGAGCGCGACCTCGCGGTGCATCAGCGCGAAGGCGTCCCACATGTTGAACCACGCCAGCAGCCCCGGCTGGAAGCGGGGGTCACGCGTGCTCATCAGCGGCCACACCGCGAGGTCATCCCCGAACTTCAGGATGCGCGCGGGATGAACGATGCTCGGCTCGGTCGCCGCGCCGAGCACGGCGTGAGCGGCGGCCAGCCAGTTCTCGGAGGGCAGGTTGTCGGCGTCGAGCACGCCCACCAGCGGCGCCGTCGACGCCGCGATGCCGTCGTTGCGCGCGAGCCCCAGGTCGCCGTGGTCGACGTCGGTGACCTGCACACGGACGGCATCGGCGAGCACGGCTCCGGCGACGAGCTCATCGACCTGCTCGACGGTCCGTGCGTCCGCACGGTCGCGGACGAGAACAACCTCGACCGAGAGGCCAGCGTGACTCGCGTGCGCCAGGGTGCGGGCCAGACCGCGCACCGTCGGGATCATCAACCGGCCCTCGCGGTGGGTGGTGACGACGACGGCGATGTCTGGGCGGGGGGTCACCGGATCAGGCTACCGGCTGCACGCCCCCACAGCCTCACGCCACCTGGGTCACGGAGACGGTGACGTCCAGATGCTCGGTGCTGCCTGCGACCACACCGGTGAGGGGCGGGATGTCCGAGTACTCGCGGGCGCGGCCCACGATCACGTGGTGGTCCCCGACCTCCCGGTCGTTGGTCGGGTCGAAGCCCGTCCACTCCCCCGTCCACCACTCGATCCAGGCGTGCGACTCGCCGTTGACCGTCTCGCCGATCTCGGCGTCTCGCTTCGGGTGGAGATAGCCCGATACGTAGCGCGCAGGGATGCCCACGCTGCGCAACGCGCCTGCGGCGAGTTGCGCGAGGTCTTGGCACACCCCGGACCGCGCCTGCCAAGCGTCCGATGCGGCAGTGTGAACATTCGTCGCGCCTGGCACATAGCGGATCTCGTCGTACAGATGCTCGCAGATCGCCCGGGCCGTGTCGTCCGGCGTCAGCCGCCCCGCGGCCTCGGCCGCGAAGTTCGCGAGCTCTTCAGGCGGCTTGGTCATCGCGGAGTAGTCGAGGTACTCGCACAACAGGTCCTGGAAACGAGGCCCATGGAGCGTGTCCCAATCTGCGCGCTCGGCCCGCACCGGCTGCGACACGATCTCCACCAGGGACGAGGACAGCACGGTGAGAGTCCGGTGAGGCTGGAGCACCTCGAACGCCGTCACGTCACACTCCCAGTAGTCCCGGTACGTGGTCCGCCACGACACGGGCGAGATCTCGACCTTGGAGTCGAGCACGCGCTGGCGCGGCAACCAGGCGGGGGTGAGCCGCGCCTCGTTGTACGAGGACGGCACATCCTTGCCGTACCGGAAGTGGGTCCGGTGCTCGATCTTCAACTGGGTCACAATGCCTCCTGGTTCCAGGCGACCGTCGCGGCCGGCAGGAAGTAGCGATCCCGAATGAGGTCCGATGCGGTCGCACACGCCCGCTGCACCTCGTGCATCTGCGGCACGAGGTCGTCGAGAATGTCGCGCACCGGGCTGTACTCGAGATTGGTGCGTGCCCGGCCGAGCGCGAGCCGCGCTCGTCCCGCCAGCACACGGTTGGACTCCGAACCCTCGATCTCCGTGAGGATCGACTCGGCTCGGTCAAGGTTGTACGCGATGGACCGGGGGAAGAGCCGGTCGATCAGCAGGAACTCCGCCGCCCGCTCCTCGGTGACGAGTGCGCGCACGGTGCGCAGGTACGCCTCGTGGGCGGAGCACGTGCGCAGCAGGGTCGTCCAGTTGGGACCGGTGGTGCCCTCGAGGCTGCGGGTCATCAGCAGCCTCGCGATCATGTCGGCACGTTCGAGCGAACGGCCCAGCTCCATGAAGTGCCAGGCGTCGTCACGCGAGGTGGTGGCGGAGGACAGCCCCCACACGATGGCAGCTCGCTCCCGCACCCACACGAAGTACTCGTGGGGCCGGGAAGCGCGGGTCCAGCGCGGCAGGCCCATGCGGGTGGTGTTGAGCGCCTCCCACACCTCGGTGCTGATCACCTCGCGAGCGCGGCGGGCGTTCTCCCGCGCGGCGGTGAGCGTGCCCGCGATGGACGCGGAACTGCCGACGTCGAAGGCCAGCTTGCGCAGCACATCGTCGCGGCTCACCTGGTCCTCGTGCGCGATGTTCATGACAGACAGCAGCGACGCGTTGGCGCTGGGCTCGTCGACCCAGGGGTCCTCGAGCAGCACATTGAGGTGCACATCGAGGAGCCGGGCGGTGTTGTCCGCGCGCTCGACGTAGCGTCCGATCCAGAACAGCGACTCCGCGATCCGGCTCAGCATGGCTCGCTCCCCTCGGTCCGTAGCTGCTGTTGCTGCTGTTGCTGCTGCGCCTGCTGGCCGGCGACGTTGTCGTCGGGGTGAGCCGCCTGCGGCACCGAGGTCATTCCGCTCAACTCGACGCGTGACTCCGCCGGACCGTGCAGCGAGCCACGGTGGCGCACGCCACCGAGCACCCACGTGTCCTTGGAGCCGCCGCCCTGCGAGGAGTTGACGATGAGCTGTCCGCGCGCGAGCGCGACCCGGGTCAGGCCGCCGGGTAGCACCCACACGTCCTCGCCGTCGTTGATGGCGAACGGCCGCAGGTCGACGTGGCGCGGCTCCAGGCCATCGTCGGTCAGGGTCGGCACCGTCGACAGTTGGACGACGGGCTGCGCGATCCATCCGCGGGGGTCGCGCAGGATCTGCGCACGCACCTGTGCCAGTTCCTCACGAGAGGCCCGGGGGCCGATCGTGACACCCTTCCCGCCTGCGCCGTCCACCGGCTTCACCACGAGCTCGTCGAGCCTGTCGAGGACCTCCTCGCGGGCGTCGGCCTCCTCGAGGCGCCAGGTGTCGACGTTGGGGAGGATCGGCTCCTCGTTCAGGTAGTACCGGATCAGGTCGGGCATATAGGTGTACATCAGCTTGTCGTCCGCCACGCCGTTGCCGATGGCGTTCGCGATGGTGACGTTGCCCAGCCGTGCAGCGGTCACCAGCCCGGGTGCACCGAGCGTGCTGTCGGAGCGGAAGGCGACCGGGTCGAGATAGTCGTCGTCGACCCGCCGATAGATGACGTCCACGCGGCGCCGGCCCGCGGTGGTGCGCATGTACACGCGGCCGTTCGTGGTCTCGAGGTCGCGACCCTCGACCAGCTCGACGCCCATGGTGCGCGCGAGCAGCGAGTGCTCGTAGTACGCAGAGTTGTACACGCCCGGAGTGAGCACCACGATCGTGGGATCGTCGACGCCTTCGGGAGCGGACTTCGCGAGCGACGCCCGCAACCGGCGCGAGTACTCCAGCACCGGCCGGATGCCCATCGCGCCGAACATCTCGGGGAACATCTGAGACATCGCGCGCCGGTTCGACAGCACGTAGCTCACGCCCGACGGCACCCGCACATTGTCCTCGAGCACGCGCCAGATGCCGTGCTGGTCGCGGACCAGGTCGATGCCGGAGACGTGGACCCGCACCCCGTTCGCCGGCTCGACGCCGGCGACCTTGCGGTAGAAGTGCGGTGAGGTCGCGATGAGCCGCCGGGGCACGATGCCGTCGGTGACGCAATGCTGAGAGCCGTACACATCCGAGAGGAAGGCCTCGAGCGCCTTCACGCGCTGCGACACTCCCGGGGAGATGATGTCCCACTCGTCGCCGCCGATCACTCGAGGCACGATGTCGAGGGGGAACGGCCTCTCCTCCCCCGCATGGTCGAACGTCACGCCCTGTGCGAGATAGGTGTTCGCGAGAGCCTCGGCGCGTGACACCAGGTCGTCACCGGACATCCGATCGATCTCGGCATACACGCGCGCGTACGGCTCGCGGATACGGCCGTCGACGTCCATCGCCTCGTCCCAGGCGGCTGAGGGCGTATATCCGGTCCAGGGCGTGTGGGCGATGGCGTCGGTCATGGCCCCACGGTAGCCGCCGCTGGTTGCCGCGGCGTTTCCTGGGGCCTTCATCAGTGTGTCGGCGTCCCGCTGCCGATAGAGTCCGCTCATGGGATACCCCGACCGGCTGCTCGCCCCCGAGGAACGCCTGCTGCTCCACCGGCACCGTCACTGGAAGGCGCTCATCGCCCCCACGCTCTGGGGAGCCGTCCTCACCGGCGGCGCGATCGCGTTGTACCTGTGGATCGACGGGCGAGATCTGGAGGCGACGCTCGCGTTGGCGCTGGACATCGCGCTGCTGGTCGCGTGGGCTGTGCTCGTCGGCTGGCTCACGGTCGCGCCCTTCGTGCGCTGGATCACGACCCACTTCGTCATCACCGATCGCCGGGTGGTGTTCCGCACCGGCGTCTTCACCAGGTCCGGCATCGACATTCCGCTCGCACGCGTGAACACGGTTCAGTTCCGCCACGGACTCATCGACCGGATGTTCCGCACGGGCACGCTGATCATCGAATCGGCGTCCGACGATCCGCTCGAGTTCGACAACATCCCTCAGGTCGAGAGGGTCCACGCGATGCTCTACGACGAGCTTCACGACGAGCTGACCGAGGCCGACAGGACCTGATCACGGCCGGCGGCGTCGCGGCGCGCGCCGCACGCAACGCGCCGGAAACGCTCGCTGCCTACACTGACCTGACGGCTACCCAGAAGGCAGGCAGGACCATGACCGATGCGCGTGCTGCGCGATCCTTGGCCGGTGCATCCGCCGCGGTCGTCACCGTCTCCGATCGCCGCTCAGCGGGCCAGGCCGAGGACACCGCCGGTCCCGCTGTCGCCGACGCACTCCACGCGGCCGGCGCCGCCGTGGAGGCCTGGGTGGTACCGGACGGTCTCGACTCCGTGACCACCGCGATCGAGCAGGCGCTGGCCTCGGGCGCACGCCTGGTGCTCACCGCGGGCGGCACGGGGGTGCATCCGCGAGACGTCACTCCTGAGGCGACCCGGCCGTTCCTCGCCCGTGAACTGCCGGGCATACCCGAGCTCTTGCGAGCCTCCGGGGCGCGCAGCACCGAGATGGCAGCCCTCACCCGCGGCCTCGCCGGAGTGAGCGCGGGTCACGCCCCGGCGGTCATCGTGAATCTCCCGGGGTCAGAGCCCGGCGCGCGGGACGGCATCGAAACGCTGCTGCCCCTGCTCGCTCACCTGCTGTCTCAGATTGACGGAGGCGACCACTGATGGGCGTCACGCTCGCGCGGGTGGGCCCCGCCCCCCTCAGTCTCGACGCTCACGTGGCTGCGGTCACAGGGCCGCAGCACGGCGCGGTCGCGACGTTCCTGGGGCAGGTGCGCGACCACGATCCGAGCGTGGAGGGCGAGGTCACCCACCTCGAGTACTCCGCGCACCCCGACGCAGAGGCGGAGATCGCGCGCATTGCCCGCGAGATCTGCCCCGACGGGGCCGCGCTGGCGGTCACCCACCGCGTAGGTCTGCTCGCGGTCGGGGACGCGGCGATCATCGCCGCCGTCGCCAGCCCGCACCGCGCACAGGCCTTCGAGACGTGCCGCGAGCTCGTCGAACGCGTCAAGGCCGAGCTGCCGGTATGGAAGAGGGAGATCCTCTCCGACGGCTCGCACACCTGGGTGGGGATTCGATGACCGGCGCTCGTGACACGCCGTCCGCACACCCCGGGCTGACCGACCGGTTTGGCCGCGATCACCGTGACCTGCGCATCAGCCTCACCGACCGATGCTCTCTGCGGTGCACCTACTGCATGCCCGCCGAAGGTGTGCCGTGGCTGAAGAGCGACACCATGCTGAGCACCGATGAGCTGGTGCGGGTGGCCCGCGTCGCGGTCGAGATGGGGATCGAGGAGATTCGGCTCACCGGCGGCGAGCCCCTGCTGCGCACGGACGTGGTCGACGTGGTCGACCGGCTGGCGCGTCTGGAGGGCCCGGCAGGCCGGCCGGAACTGTCGCTCACCACCAACGCGCTGCGACTTCCCGCCCTCGCCGCCCCCCTGCGCGATGCCGGGCTCGCACGCGTCAACATCTCGCTCGACACGCTCCGGCGCGACAGGTTCCTGGAGCTCACCCGGCGCGACCGGCTCACCGACACTCTCGCCGGCATCGCCGCTGCCGACGCTGCTGGGCTGTCGCCCATCAAGATCAATGCCGTCGCGATGCGCGGCGTCAATGACGACGAGATCGTGGACCTCACCCGATTCTGCGTCGAGCACGGCTATCAGATGCGGTTCATCGAACAGATGCCGCTCGATGCGGGGCATACGTGGGACCGCCACGAGATGGTCACCGGCGAAGAGATCCTCGCTGCGCTCACGGCGCACTGGGCTCTCACCGAGCGCGGCGGGCGCGGTGCCGCTCCCGCGCAGGTGTGGGACATCGATGGCGGACCCGCCTCGGTGGGCGTGATCGCCTCCGTCACCCGGCCGTTCTGCGGCACGTGCGATCGAGTGCGGCTCACCGCGGACGGTCAGCTCCGCGCGTGCCTGTTCGCGCGCAAGGAGTCAGACCTGCGGATGCTCCTGCGGGACGGCTCGGACGATGCGGCGCTCGCGGAGGCCATCGCCGCGTGCCTCCGGCTCAAGCAGCCGGGGCACGACATCGACGACCCCAGCTTCCTTCAGCCCGACCGGCCGATGAGCGCGATCGGTGGATAGGCCCCGAGCGCCCCGCCGATGCGACACCCCAGCACGCGCGGAAAAGCAGGCGAGGCGCGCATCGGCCGCGGTACTGAGAAGTGTGGCGCTGGGCGCCGTGAGCCTCGCGGCCGTCACAGCGTGCGACGCCCCCGGCGAGGCCCCTGAGACCCTCACGGTGTATGCCGCCGCCTCCCTGACGGACGTTTTTGCGTCCGTCGAGAACGGCTTTGAGGATGAACACCCCAATGTCGAAGTGACCACCGTGTACGGCGGCTCCGCGGATCTCGCGGCCCAGATCGCCGAGGGCGGCCCCGCCGACGTGTTCGCCTCCGCGCACCCCGCCCAGATGGTCGGGCTAGGCACCGCCTCGGTCTTCGCGACCAACACCCTCACGCTCGTGGTGCCGACGGGCAACCCCGCTGCGGTGACGGGCTTCTTTGACCTGGCGCGCGACGACCTCACGAGCGTCATCTGCGCACCTCAAGTGCCGTGCGGTCTCGCGACCGAGCAGCTTGCCGCGGCTCAGGGCGTCGCGCTCTCGCCGTCGTCGCAAGAGAACTCAGTGACGGACGTGCTGGGCAAGGTGGCCTCGGGCCAGGCCGATGCGGGGGTGGTTTACGTCACGGATGTCGCCCGGGCGGATGGTGTCGAGGAGGTGAAGATTCCGGGCGCGACGGAGGTCGCCAACACCTATGCCATCACACCCATCCCCGGTGCGACCCATACCGACCTCGCCACTGCCTACATCGACTTCGTGACGGGACCGGACGGCCGCGCGGTGCTCGCTGACGCGGGGTTCGGTGCGCCATGACGGGCTCCACTCCTCGGTGGCTGCTGCCACTCGCGATCGCCGCCGCCGCCGTGGTGGCCCTCCCGCTGCTGGCCACGACGCTGCGGCTCGACTGGGCGCGCCTGCCCGAACTGCTGACCGCACCTGCGGCCCTCGAGGCCCTGTCGCTGAGCCTCCGGACCGCGGCAATGTCCACGGTCCTGTGCATCATGCTCGGCGTGCCACTCGGCTACGCCCTCGCGACGTGGCGATCGCGCCTGCGCCCCGCAGTCAGGGCGCTGGTCCTGGTGCCGCTGGTGCTCCCGCCGGTTGTCGGCGGCTTGGCCCTGCTGTACGCGTTTGGCCGGCGCGGGCTCGTCGGCGGCCCCCTCGCGGACGCCGGCCTGGACCTCGCGTTCTCCACGGCCGCGGTGGTGCTCGCCCAGACCTTTGTAGCGATGCCCTTCATGGTGCTCACCGTCGAATCCGCCGTCGCGGCGCGCTCGGGTCACCACGAGTCGCTCGCCTCGACTCTCGGCGCGAGCAGGTCCACCACGCTGTGGCGCGTGACCCTGCCGGCGCTCCGGCCCGCACTGATTACTGGCACCGTGCTGACCTTCGCGCGAGCGCTGGGCGAGTTCGGCGCGACCCTCACCTTTGCGGGCAGCCTTCCGGGCGTCACGCGCACGCTGCCGCTGGAGATCTATCTGCGGCGCGAGACCGACGCGGACGCCGCCGTCGCCCTCGCGATGCTGCTTGTCACCGTGGCGATCGTGGTGGTGGCCGTCGCCTATCGGCCCACCTCGCGGAGCGCGCGCTGATGCTCACGGCTCACGTGGTGGTTCCCGCACGAGGCGTCGACGCTGCCATCACGGCGCAGCCCGGCCGCACCCTCGCGCTCTTGGGCCCTAACGGGTCGGGCAAGTCCACGGCGCTCGCCGCGATCGCCGGCACGTTGCGTCCCGAGGGAGGGGCGGTCGAGGTGGACGGGCGCGTGCTGCACGACCTGGATCGCACTCCCCCGCTATGGACACCGCCTCGCGAACGCCGCGTCGCGCTCGTCACGCAGGGCGACGACCTATTCCCCACCATGAGCGTGCTGGACAACGTAGCGTTCGGCCCTCGCTCGCGCGGGGCCAGCCGGGCCGATGCGCGGGCGCAGGCGGTCGGCTGGCTCGAGCGGGTAGGGCTGGGGCCCCTCAGCGACCGCCGCCCCACCGAGCTCTCCGGCGGTCAGCAGCGCCGCGTGGCAATCGCGCGGGCGCTCGCCTCCGGGCCCGACGTGCTGCTGCTCGACGAGCCCTTCGCGGGCATCGACATCGAGGCGGCGTCGGAACTGCGTGCAGTAGTACGGGCAGTGGCCGGCGAGCTCACGGTGGTGATGACGGTGCACGACGCTCTCGACGCCCACCTCCTCGCTCACGACGTCGCCATCATGTCCAGCGGTTCCGTCGCCGAGCAGGGCCGCACGTCCGAAGTGATGACTCGCCCTCGCACGGAGTTCACGGCGAGCCTCGCGGGGCTCGTGCTGCTGCGCGGGGCGGCGGCCGAGGGCGGGCAGCTGGTGACGGCCGACGGGCTCCCATTGCGCGCGACCGCGGTAGGGATGGCCGTGGGCGATACGGCGCTGGCGGCAGTTCGGCCCCGGGAAGTGGACGTGGTCTCCGGTGATCGCGCAAGCAGCGGCACTCTGGTCAAGGATGTGGTGTGCGCGATTGAGCCACGGGGTGACGTAGTGCGAGTCCATGGCACGGCGCTGGTGGCCGACCTGGACCCAGCTCGGGCCGTGGGGCTGTTGCCAGGAGCGGCAATCGTGTTCGACGTGCCGCCGCTCGAGGCCTATCCGGCCTGAAAGGGCGCTAGCCTCCCGCGAAAGGAGGCAGCACATCTACAGTGGTGCCAGGCACGATCACGACCTCGTCGTCCGACCGGGAGCCCTCGACCACGATGGCGCACTGTCGCAGCACCCGGTCGAGTGCGTCCCCGTGCGCCTGCACCAATCGCTCGCGGAGCTCGCCGACGGTCCGCGCGGACACCTCGGTCTGGTCCGCGTCAGCGGCCTCTGCTGCTGCCGCGAAGAGCCTCACCATCACCATCAGCCGGGCATCTCCTCGGTCCACCGCAACGCCAGGGCGGTCGCACGCTCCGACGCGACCTCGGCACTCATGTCGCCAATGCCCGCGGCGTAGCCCACCAGATACGTCGTGACCGGAGCGGCGGGCCGAGTGATCGAATGAGCGGCATCGCGCGCCAGATCGAGCAGGCGCTCGATGTCCACTTCCGCCGATTCGAGCCCCAGCTCGGCGGCCAGCGCGGCGACCCACGCGTCGAGTTGACTGGTGGTCATCGGATCTCCTCTCGCAGTGCCCTCACATCGTCCCAGGTATCGGCGTCTCGTGCGGCGTCACCTACCGGCACCTCGATCATGATCAGGTCCGCTGTGAGCGCCCGCATCGAGGCCCCGTGCGCATCTCCGAGACCCGCGAGCCCACGGACCAGGCTGTCACGACGGTAGACGGCGAGCAGGGGCTGAGTCCTGCCCCCAGCATCGACTGCCCACGCTCCGTCGCCCGCCGCGGTGTCGGCGGCCGTGACCAGCGCGGGCAAAGCCGTGATCGCGCGGGGCATGTCGCACGCCATCACGAGCACGAACGGCGTGTCTGTGTCGAGAGCCTCGAGGCCCGCGGCAATCCCTGCGACGGGTCCGCCGCCCGGCGGGTTCTCGCGCGTGTAGGAGACGCCGGGATGATCCTCGGTAGCGGGGCCCACGACCACCGATGGCGCGTAGGGCGCCGCAGCCGCGAGGGCGTGATCCAGAAGGGACGCGCCACCGACGCGAAGGGACGCCTTGTCCGTGCCGCCAAGACGGCGCGAGGCACCGCCGCTCAGGACGATGGCGGCGCAGGTAGCGGTCACGGGCGCGTCCAGTCGCCGGACTTGCCGCCCTCCTTGGACAGCAGGCGCACGTCACGAATGGACGTGGACTTGTCTAGCCCCTTGACCATGTCGACCACGTTGAGCGCTGCGACGGAGGCGGCGGTGAGCGCCTCCATCTCGACTCCGGTGCGGTCGGCGGTCGAGGCGGTGGCGACGATGCGCACGCCCTCGTCCTCGACGCTCGCCTCGACGGCGACGCCGTGGACACCGATGGCGTGCGCGAGCGGGAGCAGCTCGGGTGTCCGCTTGGCCGCGGCGATGCCGGCGATGCGCGCGACCGCGAGCACGTCCCCCTTGGGCACCGAGCCGTCGCGCAGTGCCGCCACTACCAGCGGCGCGCACTCGACGAAGGCCTCGGCCGTCGCGCGCCTGACGGACGGCTGCTTGTGCGTTACGTCCACCATGCGGGCGTGACCGCTGTCGTTCAGATGCGTGAACTCGGTCATCGGATCCACCTCACGAGGGCCACCGTATCGCCTGCGGACACGCGTTCGGTGTCGGCCGGGATGTCCGCGAGCGCCTGTGCCGCCGCGAGGCTCGCGATCAAGTGCGACCCGGACCCGCCTGCCGTCGCCGGTGCCACGGATCCGGGTGCGGTGAAGCGGACGGGCATGAACTGCCGCCTGCCCGGCGCGGTGGCCCATCCCTGCTCCACCGTCGCGCTCGTCCGCTGCTGCGCCACCGCTGTCTCGGAGCCGTGTAGTCGCGCGATCATGGGCGCCACGATGGCGGCGAAGCTCACGAGCACGCTCACCGGGTTGCCCGGCAAGCACGCGATGGGCATGCCTCTCACCGTCCCGAGGCCCTGCGGCTTGCCTGGCTGCATCGCGACGCTCACGAACTCGACCCCCTCGCTCGACAGCGCCGCCTTCACCACGTCGTAGGCGCCTACGCTGACCCCGCCGGTGGTGATCACCAGATCGGCATCTGCCGCAGCGAGCCGCTGGAGCAGCTGCTCCGGCGAGTCCCTCACGCGTTCCATCACCAAGGGCTCGGCTCCGGCCTCCCTTACCAGCGCGGCGAGCAGCACAGAGTTCGAGTCGTGGATCTCGCCCGGACCCAGCGCGGCGCCCGGCTCAACCAGCTCGTCGCCCGTGGCGATGACGGCAACGCGCGCCGGCCTCACCACATCGACGGCAGATACCCCCACGGCTGCGAGCGCGCCCAGTCGGGTCGCCGTGAGCGTCTGACCCGCGGACACGATGACATCCCCGGGCAGTGCGTCCTCCCCTGCGCGGCGCACGTGACGACCCGGCTCCACGGCCTTCGCCACCGCGACGCGCTCCGTGCCGCCGTCGGTCGACTCGACCGGCACCACCGCATCGGCGCCATCGGGCATGGGAGCGCCGGTCATGATCCGCCATGCCTGACCCGCGCGCACCGCGGCGGGTGGCGCTCCGGCCGCCGTCTCGCCCGCGACCGGCAAGCGCACGGGTGTCTCGGCGCTGGCACCGTGCACATCCGCGGCACGGACGGCGTAGCCGTCCATCGCGGAGTTGTCGAAAGGCGGACTGGCGTCTCGAGCACGGTGATCGCGCGCGGCGGTCAGTCCGAGCGCGAGGGCCAGGGGCCGCTGATGCGGGGCGAGAGGGGCGACGAGAGCGAGCGCCCGTGCCACGTGCGATTCAAGATCCCGCACTCGCGGCCTCTCGGGGCGTCCGGGCGTCGGGGCCGCTGGAGGCCAGTGGGATCTCGCGCCAGCGGCCGGTGCGCGCGTCCACCACTGCGAGGATTCCCGCGAGCGAGGTCCCCGCGCCACTCGCGATCTTCAGCGCCTCGGTCGCCATTGCGGCGCCCACCTGCCCGCACAGCGTTCCGAGCACGGCACCTCCCTCGCACGCCTCAATCGGCTCGGCGGGCTCCTCGGGGAACAGGTCGCGCATCCGCGCGGCACCTGCGAACACGGTCACCTGGCCGTGCCAGCCCTGCACCGCACCCCACGCCACGGGGACGCCCAGCTCCTGCGCCGTATCGGCGACGACGAGGCGGGACGCGAAGGTATCGGTGCTGTCCACGATCACGTCGTGGCCGGCGAGCAGCTCGAGTGCGTTCGAAGCGTCCAGCCTGCGCACCACGGGGTGCAGATCGATCCCCGGTGCGCGCGCACGCAGCGCATGGACGGCGGCGTGAGCCTTGGGGCGCCCGATGTCGTCGGGTCCGAAGAGGATCTGCCGGTGCAGATTGGTGAGCGATACGTGATCGGAGTCGATCAACGTGAGCCGTCCCACGCCTGCGGCGGCGAGATATTGAGCCACCGGACAGCCGAGGCCGCCGACGCCGACGATCGCGACGGACGCGCCACCGAGCGCCCGCTGACCCTGCTCACCGAATCCCGACAGCCCTCGCTGGCGAGCGAAGGGGTCAGGAGCCGAGCGCGCCATGGAACCGGTCCGCGATGATCTCGAGCAGGATGTGATGGGGCGCGAGCGGGTCCGTCACGAAGTCCGCGCCCGCCTCGTGCAGGCGGCGCTGGAAGAGCCCGGGTGCCAGCAGGTAGGAAGCGACGGCCACGTCGCCATCCTCGCCGTTCTCACGCGCGGACGCCACCGCATCGGCGACGGAAGGCTTGGTGCCGGCCGCGTAGCCGATGCGCACGGGCCCGTCCCAGTGCTCGCGCAGCATCTCCGCTGCCTGCTCGGTATCCGCCTGCGAGCGGGGATCGGAAGACCCGGCCGCGGCGAGCACCACCGTCGCGTCGTGCGGCACTCCCTGCTCGTCGAGACGCTCACGCACGATCTCCAGCAGCCGCGGATCGGGCCCGAGGGCACCCGTCGACCGAATGTCGGTGCGACCCTCGACGGCCTCCGCGATGTCGACGTACACGTGATAGCCGCCAGCCAGCAGTATCGGCACGACCACGGCGGACACGCCCTCGCCTTCCTCAACTCCGTCGATGACCGCGTCGATCTTGGGATCCTGGACGTCGACGTACGCACCGCGCACCTCGATCCCCATCGCCTCGCGCACGGCGTCGAGCAACTCCACCACGGTGCGCTGGCCCTCGTCCGCTCGCGTGCCGTGGGCACAGCCAATCAGTATTGCGCTCATGCGGCGCTCACCCCCAGTGCGTAGCCGCGCTTGACGACAGTGCGGACAAGCGCGCGACTTCCCGCGTTCTCACGCAGTCGATTGATCGCGGCCTCGACCGCGTGTGGACCCGTCTGAGCGCCCGGCAGCAGCTCGCCCAACTGCTCGCGCGTGAGCACGCTGCCCCCGGCGCGCGCGAGCGCCTTGAGGATCTCCAGGCCTGTGGGCGTGAGCGGCAGCACGCGGCCGTCCAGCACAGCCGCGGTCGCCCGCATCACGAGCGGCCCGTCCGGGGTGTGGATGGCCTCCGTGGCCTCGCCGTAGTGCTTGACGAGCTCGCGCACGAGCGCTCCCAGCCGCCAGCGATCGGGGTAGCTCGTGGCCAGTCCTGCGCCTTCGAGCGGGGCCGCAGTCACGGGGCCGACGGCTGCGAGTAGAAGCGCGCCGGATACGACGAGCGCGCGGATCGGCTCGAGCAGCCCGGCCCGGCGCACGTCAGTGAGCCACGCGTGCGAGCCCGGCGCGGACGTGAACAGCACAGCATCGGCCTGACCGGCGGCGACCGCGTCGATCCAGCGATGGTGCGCGTCGGGGTCGAGAGGCGGTCCCCATCCGTACACCAGCAAGGACTGAACATCGGCACCCGCCGACTCGAATGCCTCGTCGAGGCCGTCGGAACCGTTGCCGTGATGCTGCACCGCGATGCGCAGGCCGTCGACGCCCTCGGCGAGCAGGTACTCCTGCAGCTCGGCCGCTGTCTCCGACTCCGCGACCCAGTCCGCCTCGAGGCCCGCCGCCTGGATCGCGCCGCGCGCCTTGGGGCCGCGCGCGATCAGTCTCGCCCCGCGCATGCTGTCCAGCAGGTCCTCGGCGAGGCCCGCCGCATCGGCAGCCTCGACCCAGCCGCGGAACCCGATCCCGGTGGTGGCCACCACGATGTCCGGCGGCGCAGAGATCAGCGCACGCGTGTCCGCGATCAGCTGTTCATCGTCCAGGTGCGGGATGGTGCTGAGCGCAGGCGCGTGGTGGACGGTCGCGCCGCGCCGTTCGAGCGCCGATGCGAACTCGCGCTTGCGCCTGTCCGCGGTGATGACCATCGCGCACCCGGCGAGCGGCTCTCCCACGTGGCTCACCTCTCCCCTGCCTGCGGCTCCGGCGTCGCCGCCACCGACCCCGCGAGGAGGCCGGGCTGCGCCACCCTTCCGACGACGATAATGGCTGGAGGTTTCACGTCCGTTTCGTCCGCAAGACGAACGATATCTGCGAGTTCGCCACGCGTGACGCGTTCGTGCACCGTGGTGCCGCGCTCGATGATCGCGACGGGCGTGCTGGGGTCGCAGCCGCCGGCCAGGGCGGCGTCCACGATCTCGGGCAGGGCCGTCACCCCCATGAGGATCACCACGGTCGCGCCCGCGGCCATCGCAGCGATCGAGGCGGGGTCGGCCCCCGCGTGTCCCGTCGTGACGAGCACGGACGTCGACACCCCCCGCTGGGTCACAGGGATGCCCGCGCGGGCGGGCACGGCGAACGCGGAGGTGATGCCGGGGACGACCTCGACGTCCACGCCGGCCTCGAGGCACGCGTGGACCTCCTCGCCACCGCGGCCCAACAGGTACGGATCGCCGCCCTTGAGGCGAACCACGGTCTTGCCTTCGCCGGCGCGCTCCACCAGCAGGCGATTGATCTCATGCTGCGGCACCGGATGGCGGTCGGGTGACTTGCCCACGTTCACCACCTCGACGTCGTACGGGACGGTGACCAACAGCTCGGTGGTGCCCAGCCGGTCAGTCACCACCACGTCCGCCTCGGAGAGCGCCTGTCGGCCGCGCACGGTGATGAGGCCGGGGTCGCCGGGTCCCGAGCCCACGAGGATCACGCGGCCAGCACCCGCACGCCTGCGCCGGAGGTCCACCTCGCCCGCATCCAGGTGCGCCGCGACGGCGTCGCGCACCGCGCGGATCCTCCCGGGGTCAGGGGCACCGAGCGACACGACACCCACGCCGAGGTCGCCGTGCTTGGACATCGCCGCCTGCCGCGCAGTGCCCTTGGCGGCGTCCGAGGCGTCGATGCACCACGTCTGGCGCTCGTGGGCCCATTCGGCCACCGCATCGTTGAGCACCGCGTCGTTCGTCGCGGCGAGCACGAACCAGGCACCGTCGAGGTCGCGGGGCTCGACGCCGCGGCGGACCAGCGCGATGTCCCCGTGCGAGGCGTGCCGCTCGATATCGTCCGTGACCTGCGGCGCCACCACGGTCACGCGGGCGCCCTCGGCGGCGAATCTCCGCACGCGCCGGGACGCGACGGTGCCGCCGCCGACGATCAGGATCGGCTTGTCTCTGAGGTCGAGTCCGAAGAGAGCCGTCACTCGCCACCTGCCAGGTCGATGTACACCTGGCCATTGTCGAGGGTGACGGGGTGCACGACCAAGTCCGGGGCGAGGCCCGGCCGCGGCTGCTTGTCCATCGTGGCGAGGCACGTGCCATCCATCAGGGAGAACACCTGCTTGTAGATCGGCGATGCCACCGTCGGCACGCCCGCGCGGTCGCCGGTGATGCCGCGCGACATTACAGCCGCCCCTGAGAACGGGCACAGGTTCTGGACGGCGTACACGGCACCATCGGCGAGGCGGAAGATCGCGATCTGCTGCCCGCGCACAAGCGCGGCCACGCCGAGTTCGGGCGTGAGCGCGTCGTAATCGCACACGGCCACGCGCGCGGAACCGCGGATTCCGGCCGATGCGGGGGTCGGGTTGGTCACGGAGGCCGCAGTCATGAGCGCACCTCAAGGACCGCGGGGGCGATCAGCACGGCGCCGCCATCGCGCTCGGCCTGCGTGGCGGGACGGCGCTGACCGCGCTCCTCGACGTAGGCCAGCGACGGGTCGGGCTCGTCCGGCGCATTGACGAAGGAACTGAACTGGCGCAGCCGCTCCGGGTCCTTCAGCACGGCAGCCCACTCGTCCTCGTAACTGTCGATGTGGCGCACCATGTGCGCGTCGAGGTCGTCGCAGATTCCCAGCGAATCGTTCACGACCACCTCGCGGATGGCATCGAGGCCGCCCTCGTACTCCTCCTGCCACGGCGCGGTGCGCTGCAGCCTGTCGGCCGTGCGGACGTAGAGCATGAGGTACCGGTCGATGATGCGGAACACCGCATCGTCGTCGACGTCCTCGACGAGCAGCTGCGCATGGCGCGGAGTGAAGCCGCCGTTGCCGCCCACGTAGATGTTCCAGCCGTTGTCGGTCGCGATCACACCCACGTCCTTGCCGCGCGCCTCGGCGCACTCGCGTGCGCATCCCGAGACGCCGAGCTTGATCTTGTGGGGGCTGCGCAGGCCCCGGTAGCGGAGCTCAAGGGCGATCGCGAGCCCCACCGAGTCCTGCACGCCGTAGCGGCACCACGTCGATCCCACGCAGGACTTCACCGTCCGCAGCGACTTGCCGTAGGCATGGCCCGACTCCATCCCCGCCTCCACGAGCCGCGTCCAGATGCTGGGCAGCTGCTCCAGCCTGGCCCCGAACAGGTCGATCCGCTGGCCGCCGGTGATCTTGGTGTAGAGCCCATAGTCCTTGGCGATCTGGCCGATCAGGATCAGGTGCTCGGGCAGAATCTCCCCTCCCGGCACGCGCGGCACCACCGAGTAGGTGCCGTCCTTCTGCATGTTCGCCATCACGCGGTCGTTGGTGTCCTGCAGCGCAGCGCGGTCGGCCGCGAGCACGTGCTCGTTGTAGAGCGTGGCGAGGATGGACCCGATGACCGGCTTGCACAGATCGCAGCCGCGGCCGGTGCCGAACCGCTCGATGATCTCGGAGAAGGTGCGCAGCTCGCTGACCTGGACGGCGCTGAACAGCTGAGCCCGCGACATGTCGATGTGCTCGCACAAGGCGTTCGAGATCTCGATGCCTGACTTCTCCAGCTCGGCACCCACGATTTTCTTGACCAGCGGCAGGCACGAGCCGCACGACGTGCCCGCCTTGGTGCATGCCTTGACCCCGGCCAGGTCGGTGCACCCCTCGTCCGTGACTGCGCACCGGATCGCTCCCGCGGTGACGTTGTTGCACGAGCACACTGACGCCTCGTCCGGCAGCTCCACGTTCGGGCGCTCGACGGAGCCCTCGGGCAGCAGCCACCCGCCCGGATCGCCTCCGAGCTCCGAGCCCACCATGGGGCGCAGCGACGCGTATGCCGACGCGTCGCCCACCAGGATGCCGCCCAGCAGCGTGCGGGCATCGTCGGTCAGGACGAGCTTCTTGTACACGCCCGCAACCGGGTCCGCGTAGACGAGTTCGAGCGCACCAGGGGTCGTCGCGAAGGCGTCTCCGAACGAGGCGACGTCGACGCCGAGCAGCTTGAGCTTGGCCGCTGTGTCGGCGCCCGGGAACGTCGAATCGCCGCCGAGCAGGCGGTCGACCGTGATCTCCGCCATGGCGTTTCCCGGAGCGATGAGGCCGATGCACGCGCCCTGGATGCACGCGACCTCGCCGATCGCGCTGACGTCGGGATCGTCCGTGAGGCAGGTGTCGTCGACGACCACGCCCCCGCGCTCGCCCATCGCGAGGCCGGCGCTGCGCGCCAACTCGTCCCGTGGCCGCACGCCGGTGGCGAAGATGACCACGTCGGCCAACTGCTCGCCGCCGCCCTCGAACAGCAGCCGTCCCGCGCGGCCCGCGCGGTCCGGCTTGATCGCCCGTGTCTTCGTGTCGCACCGGACGGTCACGCCCAGGCTCTCGATGAGGCGCTGCAGGGCGTGGCCACCGCCCTCGTCCACCTGCAGGTTCATCAGCCGATCCCCCGCCTGCACCACGGTGCTGGTGGCCCCAAGCTCCTGCAGTGCTCCCGCGGCCTCGAGGCCCAGCAGCCCGCCGCCGATGACCGCACCGCGCACCGGCCGGCCGAGCTCCGCCGCACGGTGCTCGACGTACGTGCGTAGAGCCGCGACGTCGTCGATCGTGCGGTACACGAACACGCCCGGCAGGTGCGCGCCCTCCGTGGGCGGCGTCCAGGCGTACGATCCGGTCGCCAGCACCAGGTGGTCGTACGGGTACTCGCGGCCGTGACGGTCGGTGACCACCTTGGCGACGCGGTCCACAGTCTCGACCAGGGCATCCCGCTCAAGCCGCACCAGCGGGTCGTCCCACAGCGCCCGGTCGCCCAGCTCGAGATCCTCGGGGTGTCGGCCCGTGAAGTAGGTGGTCAGAGCCACCCTGTCGTACGGGGCGCGCGGTTCTTCGGCGAGCACGGTCACGGAGTACCGGCCCTCGCCGTCGCGGGCGCGCAGCGCCTCCGTGAAGCGGTGTGCCACCATCCCGCCGCCCACGACGACGATTCTCTGGGTGTCGGTCATGATGTCTCCTTGTCAGGCACCCGCGAGTGCGGGCTGGGTCGTTGCTTCGTCATGAGCCCGCGGGCCTTCGCCGCACGCGCCGATCAGTTCGGATACCAATGAGCGGCAGTCGCCGCATCCGGTGCCCGCGCGGGTAGCGCGCGCCACCTCGTCGACGGTCGCGCAGCCGTCGCCGATGGCGGTCGCGATGCGACCCTTCGGCACCGAGTTGCACTGGCACACCGTGTGGTCGTCGTCCATGTCCTGCACCGAGGTCACCGACGGGCGCGCGGCGCCGGCCAGCGGACGGACGATCAGGTGCGCGGGGTCAGCGGGGACCGGCAGCATGCGCGTGTACATCGCGCTGAGGTCAGACGCCGCCTGCGGGTCGCCCACGATGGTCGCCCCGACAAGCAGCCCATGCGAGACCACCACCTCGACGAACCTGCCGATCGCGGGGTCGCTCATGCGCACGGCACGCAACTCGCGCTCGCCGTGCTCGAACTTGCCCGACAACCCCATGGTGACGACGTCGAGCCCCGCAGCCTTGACGCGCACCACGTTCGTGGGGTCGAGCTCGTGGTCTCCGTCGTGATCCGCCGCGTCCGCATCCGCTTCTGGGCCGGCAGTCTCCACGTCCACCCAGGCGTCCACCAGGCGCGTCGCCTGCTCCCAGCCCTGCGCCACCAGCCCCGTGCCGCCCTCGGGCGGCTGGGCGCAGTCGCCGATCGCGAAGACCCGCGCATCGGCCGGCGAGGCGAGGCCGGCCCCCACGTGTATGCCGCGCTCGCACGGCAGGCCGGCTCCGCGCGCGAGCGCGGTGTCCGGAATCGTGCCCGCGCACATCACGAGCATGTCCGTCAGGAGCTCGGTCCCGTCGGTCAGCCGGACGGCGCTGAGGGCGCCGCGCCGCTCGATGGCGTGAGCGACGGAGGTCTCGGTGATGACCGTCACGCCGAGCCTGCGCAGCGACCCCGTGGCGACCTGGGCGGCGGCCTCGCCGAGCTGGCGCTCCATGAGCCGGCCGTGGTGGTGCACAAGGGTCACCGCGAGGCCGCGCGACGCGAGCCCGGTCGCGACCTCGAGGCCGAGCACCCCGGCGCCGAGCACGACCGCGCGGCGCGCCTGAGGGATCGCCGACTCGATGCGGTGAGCATCGTCGAGGTCCTTGAGCACGCTCACGCCGCGCAGCAGGCCCCGGTCGGTGGCGATGCCCTGGATGCCTGGCACGCGGGCCTGCGAGCCGGTCGCGAGCACCAGGCGGTCATAAGAATGGCGCTCGCCGGTCGAGTCCACCACCTCGCAGGCGGAGCGGTCGATGGACACCGCCGCTACGCCGCTGAGCACCCGGACTCGGTCACCCTCGGCGGCCGGAAGGGCGAGGGAGCCCGCGTCCGTGCGCCCGCTCACCACGCTCGACAGCAGCACACGGTTGTAGGGCTCGTGGCTCTCCTTGCCGAGCACCGTGACGTCTGCGGTGGGGTCGCGTCTCACCAGCTCATCGACGAATCGCGAGCCCACCATGCCGTGACCGATCACCACTACCCTCATCGCGCGGCCACCCCCGCCGGGGCCAGCGCGGCAGCGATCGAGACGGCGGTGACCTTGAACTCGGGCATGCCGCTGATGGGATCGGTCGCATCGTTGGTGAGCTTGTTCGCGCTGCCGGCGCCGGCCCAGTGAAAAGGCATGAAGACCGTGTCGGGGCGAATCGACTCGGTGAGGCGCACCTGCGCGGTGGCAGTGCCGCGCGCGGTGGTCAGCACGGCGTCCTCGCCCTCGACCAGGCCGATGCGGTCCGCGAGCAGCGGGTGCACCTCCACGAACGGCCCGGGTTGCGCCGCGGCGAGCTCGGGCACTCGGCGCGTCTGGGCTCCCGACTGGTAGTGCTGCAGCACGCGCCCGGTGACCAGATAGGTCTGGGCACCGGCACGGACATCGTCGTGGGGCGCGTGATGATCCACGGGAACCATGCGCGCCCTGCCGTCCTGCGTGGGAAAGCGGTCAAGGAACACCCGGGGCGTGCCGGGGTGGGTCACGGATGGGCACGGCCAGTACAGCGCCTCTCCGGCATCCAGCCGCTCGTAGTCGATCCCCGCATAGTCGGCCACACCGCCGGCCGATGCGCGGGCCAGCTCCGCGAACACCGCACGAGGATCGTCGGGAAACCCCGTGGGTGCGCCGAGGCGGCGCGCGAGCTCGCCCAGGATCCACAACTCCGACCTCGCCAGCCCTGGAGCCTGGGCGGCCTGACGGCGGCGCAGCACCCGGCCCTCGAGGCTGGTCATGGTGCCGTCCTCCTCGGCCCACTGGGTGACGGGCAGGATCACGTCGGCAAGCATTGCGGTCTCGGACGGCACCATGTCGCACACCACGAGCAGGTCGAGCCGGGACAGCGACGCACGCACCGCATCGGCGTTGGGCGCGGAGACCACCACGTTGCTGCCGTGCACGAGCAAGGCGCGGGGTCCTCCGTCGCGCCCGAGCGACGACAGCAGCTCGACGGCGGGCACGCCCGGGCCCGGCAGCGACTCGGGGTCCACGCCCCACACGCCTGCCACGTGGGCGCGCGCCGCGGGATCGGAGATCGACCGGTAGCCCGGCAGCTGGTCCGACTTCTGGCCGTGCTCGCGTCCGCCCTGGCCGTTGCCCTGGCCGGTGACCGGCCCGAAGCCCGAGCCCTCGCGTCCCACCAGGCCCAGCACCAGGGCCAGGTTGATCGCGGCCGTGACGCACGCGGTGCCCTGCGTCATCTGCTCCACCCCGCGGCCGGTGAGCACGTACGCCCCTCGTCCTCCGCGGGCGGGAGAGGCCGCTGCGAGCAGCCGCGCGGTGCGGCGCAGCTCGGGGGCCGGGACGCCGCAGACTGTCTCCGCCCGTTCGGGCCACCATGCCGCCACCGAGCGACGCACGACGTCGAAGCCGTGCGTCCGGGTCTCCAGGTAGTACAGGTCCGCCAGCCCCTCGGCAAGGATGATGTGGGTGAGCGCGAGCAGCACCACCATGTCGGTGCCGGGCACCGGGGCCAGATGGACCCCCTGCTCGTCACTCGCGAGCCGCGCCGTCACCGTCTCGCGGGGGTCCACCACCACCAGACCGCCGCGCTCGCGAGCGCCCGCGAGGTGCTGGACGAACGGAGGCATCGTGACGCCCATGTTCGATCCCAGGATGAGCACCGCATCGGCCCCTCCGAGGTCCGCAAGGGGGAAGCCCAAGCCCCGATCCATGCCGAAGGCGCGGTTGGACGCCGCCGCGGCGGAGGACATGCAGAACCGGCCGTTGTAGTCGATGTACGGCGTGCGCAGCACGGCCCGCGCGAACTTGCCCAGCGCATAGGCCTTCTCGTTGGTGAGCCCGCCGCCGCCGAACACCGCGACGGTGTCGCGACCGTGCTCCGCCTGCAGCGCCCGCAGCCGATCAGCGACCAGGTCGAGAGCCTCGGGCCAGTCGGCCTCTCGGAACCCGCCATCGGCCGTGCGGATCAGCGGCGTCGTCACCCGATCCGAGGCGCGCAGCACCTCGGCCGAGGTCCACCCCTTCTGGCACAGCCCTCCCCTGTTGGTGGGGAACTCGCGACCGTCGACCTCGACCGGCAGGCGATCGTCGGGGGTGCGGGTGAGGGTCTGCGCACACTGCAGCGCGCAATAGGGGCAGTGGGTGGCGACGCTGTCGCTGGGGGCGTCCACGATCAGACGTTCGCCATCGGCGAGCCCTTGCGCAGGTAGAACACCCAGGTGAGGGCCGCCATGACAAGGAACACGCCCACATAGATCTGCAGTGCGGGCACGATCGATCCGTCGAAGGTCTCGCGCGACCACATGTAGACGAACGGGATCGCGAAGCCGCCGAACGCGCCGATCGAGGAGATGATCCCCACGGCGCCGGCGCTGCGACGCTTGAAGTCGAGCGCCGATTCCTCCGAGCCGTCGCCCTTGGTGTCTCGCAGCCGGTTGAAGATCGACGGGATCATCCGGTACGTCGAGCCGTTGCCGATCCCCGTGAGGGCGAACAGCGCGATGAAGCTCGCGAAGAACAGCCCCAAACTCTCCTGCTGCACGCCGACCACGGCCGCGTATCCGGCCGCGGCCATCGCGACGAAGGCGATGATCGTCACGATGGACCCACCGAACCTGTCCGCCAGCTTGCCCCCGTACGGTCTTGCGAGCGACCCCACCAGGGCACCGAGGAAGCCCCAGGTGAGAGCGATATCCGTGCGCTCGAACACCACGCTGAGCAGCGTCGGGAACGCCGCCGAGTAGCCGATGAACGAGCCGAACGTGCCGATGTACAGGAAGGCCATGAGCCACGTGTGGCCGTGGCGCAGCGACCGCGCGGTGGGCTTGGGGTCGGCCTTCGCCTCGCGCAGGTTGTCCATGAACAGGAACGCGAGCACCGCAGCTGCGATGGCGAGCGGCACGTAGACCAGTCCCGCGGCCGCCAGGCCGATGCCGCCCAGCCCGATCACGAACGGCACCAGCTTCTGCGCGACCGCGACCCCGATGTTGCCGCCCGCCGCGTTCAGGCCCAGCGCCCAGCCCTTCTGCTTGTCCGGGTAGAAGAACGTGATGTTGGCCATCGAGGAGGCGAAGTTTCCGCCTCCGAAGCCTGCGGTCGCGGCGATTGCCACGAGCACGCCGAACGAGGTCTCGGGGCGGCCCACCACCCACGCGAGTCCCAGCGTGGGGATCAGCAGCAGTAGCGCCGAGACCACCGTCCAGTTGCGCCCGCCGAAGATCGGCACCGCGAACGTGTACGGGATGCGCAGGAAGGCACCCACGCCCGAAGCGACCGCCAGCAGGGTCAGCCCTTGACTGCCGGTGAGCGCCCAGCCGTTCGTGCCGGCGGCCACGAGGGCACCGGACTCGTCGAACGTGCCGTACATCTTGACCACGACGATCGACCACAGCAGCCACACCGAGAAGCCGATGTGTTCCGCGACGATCGAGAAGACGAGGTTGCGGAAGGCGATGGGCTTGCCCTTGCCCTCCCAGAACGTCTCGTCCTCGGGCGTCCAGCGCTCGATCCACCGGCCCTTGCCGACCACGCCCGGCTCGACCTCCGCCGTGCCAGTTCTGTCCTGAATGGTCATGAACCCTCCCCAGGGTGCAATGGTGCGATTGACGTCCGCGCCTTCATCGGCGGGGCGCTCACATGGCGCTCCATCGGACACGTCTCACGCTAGGGAGGGGATGTTTCTACGGGCCGCGTCCCATGTGAAAGGGGCGAGAACTCTTGCTCACCTCGCGGCGGGGCTGGCTGTGAGGTGAGGTTCTCGCCGTTCAGGCGCGCTGGAGGGACATGAGTGCAGGATCTAGCCGTTTTCGAGCACTCATGTCCCTCTGGGGCGCAGGGTCAGGCCTGTGGGGGCTCCGTGGCCGCCCACCCGCGCACCGCGTCGAGCACCTGGGCCACCTCGGCCTCGCCGTGCGCGTGGGACACGAACCACGACTCGAAGGCGCTCGGCGGCAGCTGCACGCCCGCGCGGTTCAGCGCATGGAACATCCGCCCGAACGCAGCCGTGTCCTGGGAGGCCGCCTGCTCGAACGTCACGGGCGCCTCCGCGAGCCCGAGGAACACCGAGAACAGCGTGCCGGCGCGGCCCACCGCGTGACGGATGCCAGCCTCGCCCAGGATGTCGCTGACGCCCCCAGCCAGCGCATCGGCCGTGCGAGAGATAGTCGCGTACACGTCGTCGGTCAGCAGGCGCAGCGTGGCGAGCCCCGCGGCGACGGCGACGGGGTTCCCTGACAGGGTTCCTGCCTGGTACACGGGACCGAGAGGGGCAAGCTGCTCCATCAGGTCCGTGCGCCCGCCGAGGGCCGCGACCGGCATGCCGCCACCGATGACCTTCCCGAACGTGACCAGGTCGGGCTGCCAGGGGTCAATGCCGGCGGCGAGGTCCGCGTCGCGCTCGACTCCCCAGTAGCCAGCGGGGCCGGCGCGAAAGCCGGTCAGCACCTCGTCCACGATGAACACCGCGCCCTCGTTGCGACACAGCGTCGCGATCAAGCGGTTGAATCCCAGCGGCGGGGCGACGGTGCCCATGTTCGCCGGGGCGGCCTCGGTGATGACGGCCGCGATGCGCGGGCCGTGCTCCGTGAATGCGGCGGTGAGTGCCTCCTCGTCTCCGTAAGGCACCACGATGGTGTCGGCGGCCGTGCCACGGGTGACGCCCGCGCTGTCCGGCACGCCAGCGGTCGCGAGACCCGAGCCCGAGGCCACCAGCAGCGAGTCCGAGTGCCCGTGATAGAGACCCGCGAACTTGACGATCTTGTCGCGGCCGGTCGCGCCGCGTGCGAGGCGGATCGCGGTCATGGTGGCCTCGGTGCCGGTCGACACCAGGCGCACGCGCTCGGCCGGGGCGTAGCGGGCGCGGATCTCCTCGGCGAGCTCCACCTCGCGCACGGTGGTCGCGCCAAATGACAGTCCTCGTGCCGCAGCCTCCTGGACGGCCTGCACCACGGTCGGGTGGGCGTGACCCAGGATGGCCGGCCCCCAGGAGCCGATGAGGTCCACGTACTCGCGGCCGTCCGCATCCGTCACCCGGGCTCCGTGGGCCGAGGCGATGGGCGCGGGCTCTCCCCCGACGCCGTTCCAGGCGCGCACCGGGGAGTTGACGCCGCCGGGCAGGATTGCGGCGGCTCTGGCACCAAAGTGGGTCACTTCTACCTCCTCAGAGGATGTGTCGGCCGAGGGTTGGTCACTTCTGACGCAGCCACGCCGCCAGCTCCACGGCCGCGTAGGTCAGGATGATGTCGCCGCCGGCGCGAGCGATGGACGTGACCGCCTCGATGTGCGCCGCGCGGCGGTCGATCCAGCCACGCTGTGCCGCCGCCTCGATCTGCGCATACTCGCCTGACACGTGATAGGCGGCGACGGGGACGGCCGATGCGGCAGCCACCTCCGCGAGCACGTCCAGATAGGGCAGGGCGGGCTTGACCATCAGCATGTCCGCGCCCTCCGCCTCGTCGAGAGCCGCCTCAAGCATCCCCTCGCGGCCGTTGGCGGGATCGAGCTGGTATGCCCGCCGGTCGCCCTGGAGATCGCTCTCGACCGCGTCGCGGAAGGGGCCGTAGGCGGCGGACGCATACTTCGCGGCGTACGCGAGAATGCTCGTGGAGGCGTGCCCGGCACCGTCGAGCGCGTGGCGCACCGCTGCGACCTGGCCGTCCATCATGCCGCTGAGACCCAGCACATGGGCTCCTGCGTCCGCCTGTGCGACCGCCATCCGGGCGTAGACCTCGAGCGTCGCATCGTTGTCCACCGAACCGTCATCGGCGAGCACCCCGCAGTGACCGTGGTCCGTGAACTCGTCGAGGCACAGGTCCGCCATCACCACGAGGTCGTCACCGGCGGCCTCGACTGCGGCGCTGATCGCCAGGTTGAGGATGCCGTCGGTCGCGCACGCCTGGGTTCCGGTCGCGTCCCGCGTCTCGGGGATCGCGAACAGCATCACCGCGCCCAGACCGGCATCGGCCGCGCGGCGCACCTCGTCGCCGATGCGGGCGAGGGGGTGCTGCGACACGCCCGGCATCGAGGCAATGGGCCTCGCCTCATCGGTGCCCTCGCGCACGAACAGCGGCAGCACCAGCTGAGCGGGGTCGACTCGCGTCTCGCGCACCAAACGGCGCATGGCGGGCGTGGTGCGCAGGCGGCGCGGCCTGCGGACGGGGCCGGGAACGCTCATCGGTTCTCGTCGTCCTCGGCGGTTACCTCCGCCACATCGGGTGTGGCCTCCACCGGCGCCGCTTCCCCGGCCTCCGTCGTGTCCGCCGAGTCGGGCTCCCCGGGCGCGCTCTCCTCGCCCTCGGCCGCCGTCTCCTGCTCGTCGGCTTCGGCGCGGTCCGCGTCCACGTCCACGTCCTCGTCCTCGTCCTCGTCTGCGGCGTCGTAGACCTCGACCACGTCGGGGTCGAGCGCCTCAAGCAGACCCGCGACCACACCGTCGTAGGACGGCGCGGTCGCCACCGCGCTGACCGTGAGACCCGCGGCGCGCGCGGACGCCGCCGTCATGTCGCCAATCGCCACCACCATCGTGTGCTCTGGGAGAGCGGTCACGCTCGCCGCGAAGCGCTCTGCGACCGAGCCCGACGTCAGCAGCACCGCGTCGAACTCCCCCGCCTCCAGCTCCTCACGCGTCGCACGGCCCACTCCCGAGCCGTCGATGGTGCGGTACGCCTCCACGGCGTGTACCTGCCAGCCCTTGCGCTCCAACCCGCGGGGCAGCACGGGGGCGGCGAGGTTGCCCAGCGGCGCGAGCACTCGACCGGGCCCGTCGGGGAAATCCTCGACGATCCCGCGGGCGTTCTGACGCCCCTCAGGCACCAGCGCGACGTCGAGACCGAGCCTCTCGCACATCGCCCGGGTGGCCTCGCCCACCGTCGCGACCTGCGCATCGGGCAGTGGTGCGGCGAGGGACATCCCGCGCGCGGCGGCGATCCGCTCCATGGCGCCCAGTGCGTTGCGGCTAGTGATCGCGAGCCAGTCGTAGTCACCGGCGCACCACGCCAGCGTGGCTTCCTCGAGCGCGTCTTGATCCTCGGCGGGAGCGATCGCGATGAACTCCGCCTCTTCGACGATGGCGCCGGCGTCGGCAAGCCGTTGCGCCAGGTGTCGCCGCGCAGCGGTGACGGGCACCAGCAGACGGCGCCCCTTAAGTGCGGTCATGTCCATGTCAGTTCCTCCCCATGAGACGGGCGGCCCCGCGCCCAAGGAGCGTCCACCCGACGCTGCGCCCGAGCGCGGCCGCCTCGCTGGCCGGACCTCGCACGGACTCGTTGAGGGCGAGGGTACCCGCACCGTCCACGATCCGGGCCCTGAAGTCCAGCCGCCCGTCCGTGACGGTCGCGTAGGCACCGATGGGCGCCGAGCAGCCGGCGTCCATGACGGCCAGCAGAGCACGCTCCGCCGTGACCGCCGCGCGCGTCGGCCCGTCGTCGAGCGAACGGACGATGTGCGCCCACTCGGGATCGGCCGTTGGCAGCATCTCGATTGCGAGAGCGCCCTGACCAGGCGCGGGCATCATGTCAGCGGGTTCGATGAGCTCGGTGGCCTCGCCGAGCCGCCCGAGCCGCGACAGCCCGGCGGCGGCGAGCACCACTCCGTCCAGGTCGTCGCCGACCCGTCCCAGCCTGGTGTCGACGTTTCCGCGCAGCGGCTGGATGCTCAGGTCCGGCCGCACCGCGAGCAGCTGGGCCTCGCGGCGGGGAGACCCCGTGCCGATCTTCGCGCCTTCGGGTAGTTCGCGCAGCCCCAGACCCGTGGTGCACAGGGCGTCGCGGACATCCTCCCGGACGGGCACTGCGGCGAGCTCCATCTCCGGGTGCTCCTGAGTCGGCATGTCCTTCAAGGAATGCACCGCAAGGTCGCACTCTCCGGACAGCACTCCCTCTCGCAGGGCGGCGACGAACACGCCCACCTCCGACAGCCCCACCAGGGAGCCGCGCGAAGTGTCGCCGTGGGTGGTGATCTCCACGAGCTCGACCTCGAGCTCGACCCCGCGCTCGCGCGCGCTGGCGACGAGCGCATCGGCCACCATGCCCGACTGAGTGCGAGCGAGCAGGGACGCGCGCGTGCCGAGGCGAATCTTCATGAGCCCCACTTTTCCATAGTCACGATTCCTCGCGGTGCGAGGCGGGGCGGCTCCATTGGACGGGACCGCGATAACCGGAGCCGAGCATCACGATCACGAGCGCCGCACCCGCGAGCACGAGGGCCACCCATGCGGGTGCCTGGTAGCCGAATCCCCATGCGATGACGAGCGCACCGAGACCCGTGCCAACGGCCGTGGCTGCGTTCAGGGCCGCGTGGGACAGGGCCGAGCCGAGCGACGGCGAGCCGTGGAGCACATCCATCAGGTGCACCTGTGAGGCCTGCGAGAACACCTGGACCGAGGACCCCAGCAAGAAGAGCAGCACGAGGGTCGCGGCGGGAACGTCGCCGAACAGCCCGAGTCCCAGCAGCGCGAGCGCGACACCGACGAGCCCCAGCCGCGCGGCACCCACATGCGAGCGATCAGTGAGCTGACCACCTACGTATGCCCCGCACGTCATGGCGGCCCCCCACCCGACGAGGATCCACGTCACCTGTCCCGGATCGAAGCCGTTGGTCACCTCGAGCAGCGGCACGATGTACGAGAACACCGCGCCGAGGCCTGCGAAGCCCACGGTGACCGCAACGATCGCGGTCCATAGCGGACGGCCCCGCAGCGCGCGCAGCTCGGAGCGCGGCGACGCGGCCGGGTTGCCCGGCAGGTCCGGCGTGAACAGCCACACGCCCAGCAGCCCGATCGCGGCGATGACCGCCACGACGACGTAGGCCATGCGCCACGATGCGACGTTCGACAGCCACTGCATCGCGGGCACCCCCACGACGAGGGAGGTGGTCAGGCCCAGCATGATGATGGACACGGCCTTGCCGCGCCGCTCTCGGCCCAGAACGCTCATCGCCACGAACGACGCGACGCCCAGCAAGGCGCCATGCGGCACCCCCGAGAAGAACCGCACCACCATCAGCGCCTCGACGGTGGGAGCGATCACTGTGGCCACGGTGGTGAGGAGGAACAGCGCGGCCATGGTGATCAGCAGCGGCCTGCGGCGCACCCGGCCGAGGCCGACCATGATCAGCGGGGCACCGACGACCACGCCGACGGAGTACGCGACCATCGTGAGTCCCAGCACGTCCACGCTCGTGTCGAGGTCGGCGATCTGGTCCTGCACGACGCTGGCGGCGCCATTCTGCGTGATCCCGATCCCGAAGCCGATCACGGCGAACGCCGCGAGCACGTGCCACGGTCGGGGGTCGCGGGCGGTGCGGGGCAGCCGCCACCGCGGCTGGCCTTGGTCGAGGGTGGACGGCAGGTCGGTCATGCTGTCCCAGCTCCGGACCGGTCCGCGCCCGTCATCTCCGCGCCCGTCATCGCTGGCGCGCCCGCGCGGCGAGGATCGCCACGAGCGCTCCGCCAGCCGCGACCAGGGCGATGAGCGGCAGCACCCAGGCGGGCATGTCGCCGGGCTCGGTCTCCGCAGGCGCGGCCGATGCGGTGGGTGCGGGGGTCGACTCCGTCACCTCGGGCGTCGGCTCGGCCGAGGCGGAGGGCTCCGTGGTGGGTCCGGGAGATACCGACTCCTCCTCGACCACGGGTGCGTACGTGAAAGACAGCACACCTTCGAGCGGGTGTCCGTCCTCCGCGACGATGCGCCAGACCAGCTCCGTGTCACCTGCCGGGATAGCCGCGTCGAGGGTCCCTGTGACCGCGTTCGTCGAGGGGAACTGCGGGTCCAGCACGTATTCGACACCTTCTGCATCCACGACGGTCAGCTCGGCGCCGACCTCGAGAACGTCGCCCGTGAATTCGAGCCGCAGCTCAGACAGGCTCTCGACCGCGGAACCCTCCTCCGGGGTGGTCGCGCGCAGTTCGGTGTGCGCGAGGGCCGGGCCGCTCCACGCGACGAGCATCACCGCGAGCGCGGCGAAGATCAGCAGGGGGCGGGACAGTGCACGCGCTTTCATGGACATGACTCCATTCTCCCACTCACGGCCGCAGCGTTCGCCCATGGCCGTCACTCCCCGGCCACCCAAGGTTCACGGGACATTCGAACGCAGGTGTCGCCCCCGGAACGACCAGTCGTCACAATGGTGGCGTGAGAGTCGCCCTGATCGCTGAGTCGTTCCTGCCGCAGGCGAACGGCGTCACGAACTCGCTCCTGCGCGTGATCGAGCACCTCACCGCCCGTGGCGACGAGGCATTGGTCATCGCGCCGGAATCCAAGGGAGACCCCGGTCCCGTGCGGTACGGCATTGCGCGAGTGCGCCGCCTGCCGTCGATGGGCTGGCCCGGCTACGACGACGTGCGGGTCTCGCTGTCCGGCTCCGCACGCATCAGCCGGATGCTCGACGACTTCGAGCCCGACGTGGTGCACCTGGCCTCCCCCTTCATGCTCGGATGGTCCGCGATTCGGGCGGCGAACGAGCTGGACCTGCCCACTGTGGCCATCTATCAGACCGAGGTCCCCAGCTACGCGGAGAGCTACAACGCCGCGTGGGGTGAGTCGATCCTGTGGAACCGGGTGCGCAACATCCACGACCGCGCGGACCTCACTCTCGCCCCCTCCACCTACGCGATGCGCCAGCTCGAGCAGCTCGGGGTCCCGCGGTTGCGGCTATGGCCCCGCGGAGTCGACACGGCACGCTTCAGGCCTGATCGCCAGGACGCGACCTTGCGCAACCGGTGGGCGCCGGGCGGCGAGGTGATCGTGGGCTACGCGGGGCGGCTCGCGGCCGAGAAGCGTGTCGAGGACCTTGCACGGCTGGCGGAGGTCGACGGGATCCGCGTGGTGATCATCGGGGACGGCCCCTCGCGCTCTCGACTCGAGAAGCTGATGCCCGATGCTGTGTTCACGGGCTTCCTCGCCGGCGACGAGCTCGCGCGGGCGCTCGCCAGCCTCGACGTGTTCGTGCACTGCGGCGAGCTCGAGACCTTCTGCCAGACCATCCAGGAGGCTCACGCGTCGGGCGTGCCAGTGATCGCCCCCCGGCGGGGCGGCCCTATTGACCTGGTCGACCCCGACCACACCGGCTACCTGTACCCGCCGGGCAGGCTCGACGCGATGGTCGCGGGGGTGCGAACCCTCGTGCACGAACCCGAGCGCCGCATGCGCTTCGCCGCGAACGCCAGGGTGTCGGTCGAGGACCGCACGTGGCCGCGCGTGTGCGATCGGCTGATCGACTACTACGACGAGGCGATCCGCAACCACCAGGCCGCGCCCTTGCGCCCGTGGGACGTGCTCGAGCACGACGTGGTGGACGACACGGCGGGTGACGACAGCGTGGTCGACGGCACCATGGGCGAAGCTGGCACTGGCGCCAGGGTGGTCGGACAGTGAGGATCGCCCACGTCGCGAACTTCTACGGACCGACCTCGGGAGGGCTCCGCACCGCCATGCACGAGCTCGGGCGCGGCTACCTCGAGCGCGGCCACGAGTACCTAATGGTGGTCCCCGGCCCGCACGACGCGGACGAGGAGACCGAGTTCGGCCGCCGCGTCAGCGTTGCCAGTCCCGTGCTGCCGCTGTCAGGCGGATACCGGGTGATCTCGCGCGTGGCAGAGGTGCGGGACATCCTGACGGGCTTCGCGCCAGACGTGCTCGAGGTATCGGACCGCACCACCCTGCGCGGGCTCGGCACGTGGGCGGCGCGACGCGACGTGCCGAGCGCGTTCTTCGCTCACGAACGCGCTGATGGCGCGCTGGGCTCGCACCTGCCCGCGTGGGCGCGATGGCTACTGCCCCTGCCCCGGATCGCGGACGCTCACAACCGCGGCACCGCGAGGCGCTTCACCACGATCGTGTGCACCACGGCGTATGCGGCCGAGGAGTTCGCGCGCATCGGCCGCGATGTCGCCCACGTGCCACTGGGCGTGGACCTCGTGAGATTCGACCCCGCCCGTCGCGACGAGGCGCTGCGTGCCGAGCTCGCCGAGCCCTCCGAGGCACTGCTGCTGATGGCCTCGAGACTGTCGGCTGAGAAGCGCCCCGATCTCGCCATCGGAGCGGTGCGCATCCTGGTCGAGCGCGGTCGTCGCATCCGCCTGGTGAGCGCCGGCACCGGCGCGCTCGAATCCTCAATTCGCGCCGATGCGGCCGGCCTGCCGGTGGACTTCCTGGGCTTCGTGAAGGGGCGGTCACGATTCGCCCGGCTCTTGGCTACGGCCGATGCAGTGGTGGCGCCAGGTCCGATCGAGACCTTCGGGCTGGCCGCGCTCGAGGCTCTCGCCTCGGGCACGCCGGCAGTGGTGAACGCCGCATCCGCGCTGCCCGAGGTGGTGGGCGAGGCCGGTGAGTCCGCAGACGGCACTCCGGCAGCGTTCGCAGACGCGATCGAGCGGGTGCTGGATCGCGACGAGGCGTCCCGCCGATCCGCCGCGCGCGCCCGGGCGGAGACCATGCCGTGGTCCACCACGGTCGACTCGATGCTCGCGCTCCATGCACGCGCCCTCGCCGCCGCTCCCGGCGCGCACGCGGCCAGTCCACCCCGCCGTAGCCGCGAGAAGACACGTCCCAGGCACTGAGCGAAGGAGCACCCCGTGGCGGCACCGGCAATCGTGGCTCTCGGGGACTCCATCACTCTTGGCGTGGGTGACGGCATCCAAGCGTCTGGCGGCGACGTGGGCTGGGCCGCGCACACCGCCCGGGCACTCGGGGCCACGATGTTCCTTAACCTCGCGGCGAACGGCACACGTGCAGGCCAGCTCGCGCACAGCCAGCTGCCGCTGGCTCTCGCGGCGAGACCGGACGTGGTGCTTGTGACAGCCGGGGGCAACGACGTGCTGCGCGGCGACTTCGACGCGGTGCGGGTCGAGCTGGACCTGCGGGAGACCCTCGAGCAGCTATCCGCACCGGGAAGGGCGGTAGTGACCGTCACCCTCGACCGCATCGGCTTGTTCGACCTGCTGCCGAGGGCGGTCGCCGCGGTCATGGCCCGCCGAGTCGCCGCAGCAAACGGCGCGATACGCGGGGCGGCCGTCGCCACGGGGACCATCGTCGTGGACGGCGCACTAGTGTTCCGTCAGGCCGGAGCAGCCGCGTGGCACATCGACCGCATTCATCCCTCAGCGGCCGGTCATCGTGCGATCGCCGCTGCGGCAGTCGCCCAGCTCTCGTCGCGCTGGTCCCCCTTGGGTCCGATCGAACTGCCGCCCCCTCCCCCACGCACGGTGGACCGGGCCAAGTGGCTGATCCGCAACGGCGCACCGTGGGCGGCGCGGCGCAGCCGCGATCTCATTCCTCAGGTGGCGCAGGCGGTCACCCACGAGATGCTCGAAGACCGCCGGGCTCGGCTGCGCGGCGCTGTACGCGCCTGATGCAGCGGCCCGGCGGCCTCGATGACTGCTGTGCGTGCTAGACGAGCCAGGGGTTCTTCTGCACGATGTCGAGG
The DNA here is from genome assembly GCF_048553575.1 of Demequina ureilytica. Classification (NCBI taxonomy): domain Bacteria; kingdom Bacillati; phylum Actinomycetota; class Actinomycetes; order Micrococcales; family Demequinaceae; genus Demequina; species Demequina ureilytica. Next base: position 146,502 of record NZ_JBLZIE010000004.1, read on the forward strand.
CGCTTCCACCAGGAGCCAATGCCGATCGCCTGGTACCGCACCTCGAGCAGGACCGCCGCGATGACCGCGATGGACATGATGATGTGGTCGTCGAGGAAGGGGTTCGTGGAGAGCGGGATCTGGGTGGTGTACATCATGACCAGCATGGCCACGGCAGAGACCATGCCGATACGGGTCCCAATGCCAAGCATCAGCGAGACGCCCACGCCAAGCAGGCCGGCCATGAAGAACCAGTCGGTCCAGGCCTGGCCGCCGAGGTTCACGTAGAACTCGTTGAACGGGCTGTTCGGGTTGCCGCCATAGACCAGGTAACCCTCGGTGACGCGCCCACCATTGACCCATGCGGCGTCGCAGAACGCATCGATGGTGTAGCTGGCGTCTTCCGCAACGGTGCGGCACACGGAGAAGCCCAGGCCGAGCAGCTTGTCGAGGAACGCCCACAGGAAGTAGAAGCCAATGGCGATGCGGGTGATGCTGAGGAAAATCCACCCGGCGCGGGACCCGACCGGGCCGACCTTGTGGTCGACTGCCTGCTCGTCGGTGAGCCGTGGTGATGCCATGAGAGTTCTCCTGTGTTTGGGGACTGGTTCGTACAATCCGAAGATATCCACGGGGCGACCCGCTCACCTGGGAACAAAGTCCCGGGCGTAGCATCGGCGCCATGAGCCGAACGCCCTCCTTCGTCACCTTTCCCGCCGCAGACGCCGACTGGTCAGCCTTCGTCACCGACTACGCATCGGAGCGCCTCGAAGGCGCGCGGGCACACCTTGACACCATCGCGGCAGGTCGGTCCGAGGACGTGATGGCGGCGTGGGCGAAGGCGGACATCGCCGTGACGCACGCCCATCAGATGATGGAGAGCCTGTCCGAGGTCCACCCGGACCGCGAGGTTCGTCAGCTCGCCACGGAGCTCCAGCAACGGTCGCAACGGTTTCGCACCGCGCGAGACGGAGACCCAGAACTGTATGCGGCGGTGGCGACCGCGCTGGCGGACGCCCCTCTGGACGGGGACGACGCGCGAGCACGCGATCTGATCCTCGCGGACTTCCGGCTTGCAGGCGCCCATCTAGACGGTGAGTCACGCTCGCGGCTGGCGCAGGTCGACGACGAACTTTCCGCGGCCGCGACCGAGTTCTCGGAGAACATCCGCGAGGACGTGGGCCGCGTGCGCGTGTCCCCCGAGTCGCTCGCCGGGCTTCCCGACGACTACGTCAGCGCGCACCCCGTGGGCGCCGACGGCCTGGTCGAGATCACCACGGACTACCCGGACATGGGCCCGTTCCTCGACATGTCGAGCGACGCTGCGGCGCGGGAGAAGCTGATGCGCGCCGACTACCAGCGCGCCTACCCCGCGAATGACGGGGTGCTGCGGCGATTGCTACAGCTGCGGGACGAGAAGGCGCGGCTGCTCGGCTTCGACGGGTGGCCCGACTATGCGACCGCGCGCATGATGATCGAGGATGGGGCCGCCATCGAGGGCTTCCTCGCAAGCATCGAGGGGGCGGTGCGGGCTGCGGGCGAGGCCGATGCGGCGATGCTGCTCGAGCGCAAGCGCCGCGACGACCCTGCGGCTGAGTCGCTGCTGATCTCGGACTCTCGCTACTACATCGAGACCCTCAAGACCGAGACGTACGGAGTGGATGCTCACGAGGTGCGCCGCTACCTGGACTACTCGCGAGTGCGCGACGGGATCCTGGCGTTGAGCGCCGAGCTGTTCGGCGTCACCTTCAGCCCCGCTCCCGGTGCCGCCGCTTGGCACGCGGACGTGGACGTCTACGACGTGATCGATGGCGGCGACACCATCGGCCGGATCGCGCTCGACATGCACCCCCGCGAGGGCAAGTACGGCCACATGGCGTGCTTCCCGCTGGTCACCGGAATCGGCGGCAGTCATCTTCCCGAGGCGGCGCTGGTGTGCAACTTCCCTCGCGGCCGCATGACTTTCGACGACCTCGAGACCTATCTGCACGAGTTCGGACACCTGCTGCACGTGGTGTTCTCCGGCACCGTGCGCCACCCTCGCCTCGCGGGGCTATCGGAGCAAGGCGAGTGGGACTTCGTGGAGGCTCCCTCGCAGTTGCTCGAGGAGTGGGCATGGACTCACGAGGTCCTGGCACGTTTCGCTGTCGACGACGACGGCGCGCCCATTCCCGCGGAGCTGGTCGAGGCACTGCGCGCGAGCCGCGATCTCGGCGCAGGCCTGATGACCTGCCGTCAGCTCGTGTATGCGCAACTGTCCTACCGGCTCCACCGTGACGTGCCAGAGGACCTGGCGAGCGCATCGGCCGCCATCGAGCGCGAGCTGGACGTCCGTACCCCGCTCGACGGAACGCACCAGTACGCGTCGTTCGGCCACCTCACCACCTATTCGTCCTGCTACTACACGTATCAGTGGAGCCTGTCGATAGCGAAGGACCTGTTCACCGGCTTCGACGCGGGGCACCTGCTCGATCCTGTGCGCGCACAGAACTATCGGCAAGCGGTGCTCGCGCCGGGTGGATCGCGCCCCGCCGCTCAACTCATCGAGGACTTCCTGGGCCGTCCGTTCAGCACGCGCGCCTACGAAGAGTGGCTGGCGAGCCTCGCCACCTCGCGCTGACGGGGCTAGAGCGGCGCGGTCAACTGACCATCGACGTGCGCCTTGACCAAGTCCCCCATGGGCGTGGGCCGCGCGCCCATCAGCCACTGGACCTGGAGGCCGTCCATCAGGGCCACCAGCTGAGCCGCGGCTGCGGCGGGCTCGATGCCGGGACGGAGATCACCGTGCTCTCGCGCCACCTCGAACGCCGATGTCACTCGGGCGAGCAGGGTCGCGTAGCGGCGCGTGAAGTACTCGTGCGCGGGGTGGTCGGCACCCGTGGCCTCGGCGGACAGCACGGCGTAGAGCTCGACGATCCCCCGCTGAGTCTCGTTGTGACGCGCAGCTGCGACCAGGCTGCGCAGCGCGTCAAGCCCAAGCTCGCCGCGTACGGGGCGCTCCTGGGAGTCCACCTGGTCGCGGTACTCGAGCACTGCGGTGAGCAGCGAGGCCTTGGTGGGAAAGTGATAGAGCAGTCCGGGATGAGTCAGACCTGCGCTCGCGGCGATGTCGCGCAGCGAGCTGCCGCGGTAGCCGCTCACGGCGAACTGGCGCATGGCCGCGTCGAGGATATCGGCTCTCGTGTCGCGGCCCTTCTGGTAGCCGTCGCCGTCACGCTCAGAGTTCATGCGCGCAAACTTACCACGCGGTAAGTTTGGTGCTACCGTGAAGATGTTGCACATCGAAAGGTTACGCGTGAACGACACGGCCCCCTATCTCGACCCCCAGCTGCCCACCGCCCAGCGCGTCGCCGACCTCGTGTCGCGCATGACGCTACCGGAGAAGGTGGGTCAGATGATGCAGCTCAACGCCAAGGAAGGCGTCGCTGCCCTGGTGAACGATTTCCACGCCGGGTCCATCCTGCACACCTCCCCTGATCGCGTGCACGAGGCCCGCGCCCTCGTCGAGAGCACCCGTCTGCGCATCCCGCTCCTGGTCGGCGAGGACTGCATCCACGGCCACTCCTTCTGGGAGGGCGCGGAGATCTACCCCACTCAGCTGGGCCTCGCGGCCTCGTGGGACCGGGACCTGCTCGTCCGCGTCGCCCGAGCGACTGCGGTCGAGGTCGCCGCGACGGGCGTCCACTGGACCTTCTCCCCCGTCCTGTGCATCGCCCGCGACCTGCGGTGGGGCCGGGTGTCCGAGACGTTCGGCGAGGACCCGTTCCTGCTGGGCGAGCTCGCATCGGCGATGGTCGCCGGCTACCAGGGCGACGGGCTGGCGGACCCGACCGCCATCCTGGCCACGGCGAAGCACTTCGCCGGATACTCGGAGACCCAGGGCGGGCGGGACGCGTCCGAAGCGGACATCTCACGCCGCAAGTTGCGCTCCTGGTACCTCCCGCCCTTCGAGAGAGTGGCACGCGAGGGCTGCGCGACCTTCATGCTCGGCTACCAGTCCATCGACGGCACCCCGATCACCGTCAACGAGTGGCTCCTGAACGACGTCCTGCGCGGCGAATGGGACTACCGCGGCACGCTCATCACGGACTGGGACAACGTGGGCAACCTCGTGCGCGAGCAGCGCATGTACCCCGACTACGCCGAGGCCTCCGCGGCCGCCGTGAACGCCGGCAACGACATGATCATGACCACGCCGTCGTTCTTCGAGGGTGCTCAGGAGGCCGTCGAGCGCGGCCTCCTCGAGGTGTCGCGCATCGACGAGGCCGTGACCCGGATCCTTACTCTGAAGTTCGACCTGGGGCTGTTCGAGGACCCGCGCCTGCCCGATGCGGAGCGTCAGCAGGCCGTCATCGCGCAGCCCGCGCACCGCGAGCTGGGAATCGAGGCGTCCCGGCGTTCGCTGGTGCTGCTCGAGAACGACGGGCTGCTGCCGCTGGATCCCGTCGGCGGCACTCGGCGCATCGCGGTCGTGGGACCGAACGCGGACGATGCGCAGACGCAGCTCGGCGATTGGGCCGGCAGCTCAGGTCAGGCCGACTGGCTCCCCGACGGCCAGCCGCGCGACATGATCACCACGGTGCTCGACGGCCTGCGCTCCGAGGTCCCGGAGGGCTGGGACGTCACGTACTCGAGGGGTGCCGAGATCATCACCACCGGTACCGACCCCGCCGGCGAGTTCTTCCCCGACGGGCAGCCGCGTCCCGCGATCGCGATGCCGGTCGAGCCCGACGAGGCCCTCATCAACGAGGCTGTCGAGGCCGCTCGCGGCGCCGATGCCGTCGTGGCGGTCCTGGGAGACCGCATCGAGCTCATCGGCGAGGGCAAGTCCACCGCGACGCTCGAGCTGCTGGGCGGCCAGACGGCGCTGCTCGACGCGCTCGTCGAGACCGGCACACCGGTGGTCCTCGTGGTGCTCGCGTCCAAGCCACACGTGCTGCCCGCCTCGGCCGAGCGCGCCTCGGCCATCATCTGGGCCGCGAACCCAGGGATGGCGGGGGGCCGGGCGATCGCAGAGCTGATCTTGGGGCGCATCGAGCCCACCGGACGCCTTCCGATCTCGTGGCCTCGCCACGTCGGCCAGCAGCCCACGTTCTACAACCAGATCGACGCCCAGCACGGCTACCGCTACGCGGACCTCACCCAGGAGCCCCAGTGGGTGTTCGGCGAGGGACGCAGCTACACCTCAGTCGAGTACTCGGACCTGGAGATCCTGCCTCCCCGCGAGGGCGCGGAGGACCAGATCCTGGCACGCGTCAAGGTGACGAACACCGGCACACGGCCCGCGCTCGAGACCGTGCAGGCGTACGTGCGCGACGAGGTCACGAGCGCCACGTGGGCCGACCGGGAGCTGAAGGCCTACCGTCAGGTGTGGGTCGCGCCAGGAGCCTCCGAGCTGGTCGAGGTCGAGATCCCGGTCTCGTCCTGCACCATGGTGGACGCGAACGGAGTGCGACGGGTCGAGCCAGGTGACTTTGCGTTGCTCGTAGGCCCGTCCTCGCGGCTGTCCGATCTCCTCACCGCGCGATTCCGCGTCGGATGACGCCACCCGTGGCGCGAGCCGCCGTCGAACCGGTGCTGAGCCGCGCCCGCATCGGCGTGTCGTTGCTGTTCATGACCAACGGCATCCTGATTGGCAATCTCGCCCCGCGGCTGCCCGACATCCGGGAGAATCTGGACCTGTCGTACGGCGGGCTCGGCATCGCCATGGCGATGTGGCCCATCGGCTCGCTGGGGCTGGGACTTGTCGCCGGCGCCCTGATCCGCCGCTTCCGATCGTCGCGCGTGGGCGTCATCTCCATGATCGCCAGCGCCCTCGCCATGCTCCTGGGGGCCTCGACGTCGAGCGTCGTCGTGTTCGGCGCGGCCCTGTTCGTGGTGGGAGTGACGGACGCCTGGGTGGACGTGGCCCAGAACTCTCACGGTCTGCGGGTCCAGCGGCTCTACCGCCGGTCCATCAACAACGCGTTCCACGCGATGTGGTCGCTGGGCGCGGTGCTGGGCGGGCTGATGGGCGGCGCGGCGGCGGGGCTCGACCTACCAGTCACGTGGCACTTCGTCGGGATGGCGGTTCTCGTCATCGCCATGAACCTTGCCAGTTACAGGCTCCTGCTCAAGGGCCCGGAGCCGCGAGACATCGTCGAGCACGGCGCCGACGAGGCCGGGATGCCGCACGAGGCCCGCCCGCGTCGCATCCCCGGGCGACTGTGGCTGGTGCTGCTGGCGCTCAGCCTCATCGCCATCGGCGGCGGGTGGGCCGAGGACGCGGCGGCGACCTGGTCCGCGAGCTACCTGCGCGACGAGCTGTCCGCGAGCGCCACGATCGCTGCACTCGGGTTCGTGTCGCTCCAAGGCTTCCAGTTCATCGGGCGCATGACGGGCGACCGGATGATCGATCGGTTCGGCCAGCGCGCCGTCGCGCGGTTCGGTGGTGCGTTCGTCGTACTCGGCATGGGGCTCGCGCTGGCCTTCCCGTCCGTGTGGGGCACGATCGCGGGCTTCGGCGCCGCGGGTCTCGGGATCGCGACCATCATCCCGGGCGCCTTCCACGCCGCCGATGAGCTGCCCGGTCTCAAACCCGGCACCGGACTGACCGTGGTGTCGTGGCTGTTGCGGCTGGCGTTCCTGCTGTCCCCTCCCATCGTGGGCTTGATCGCGGACGCGACGAGCCTGCGCGTGGGCCTCGCGATCATGCCCGCTCTTGGCGTGGTGGTGTTCCTCCTCGCCGGGGTGATGGCGCCGCGCAAGCACGCCCCCTCCCCCTCTTCCCCCTCCGCGAACTAGGCAACTCACGCTCACGTTTCGCCTTAAATGGGTTCTCTCGAGGCACGTCACGCCCATTCAGCACCGGTAGGAACACCAGGACTCCTTTTGCGCACCCCGGTGATCCTGTAGGAACCTGGGGACTCATGGATACCTTCGTGAAAGAGCGGGCGGACGCCCCAACTGGGTTCTTCGAGGCGGAGGCCGCGGGCCTGCGATGGCTCGCCGATGCCGGTGGCGCGCGCGTTGCCCAGGTGCTGGCCGCATCGGCCGGACGCATCGAGCTGGAGCGTATCGAGCCGGCCCGCCCTACGGCCGATGCGGCGACGAGTTTTGGTCGCGCGCTCGCTCGCACTCACGCGGCTGGTGCGGTGGGGTTCGGCGCGCCGCCCGACGGATGGGATGGCCCGCTGTACATCGGCCGGCGGGAGATGCCGCGCATCACCGACGAATCGTGGGGCCGCTTCTACGCCCACGGACGGGTGCTGCCATACCTCGAGCCCGCCCTGGACGCTGGGTACCTGCGCGAATCCGAGGCGGACGTGGTGCGCGAGGCATGTGACCTCGTGGCCGACGGGGCTTTCGACGATGACGCCCCTCCGGCGCGTATCCACGGCGACCTGTGGTCGGGCAACCTGCTGTTCTCCACTGACGGCGTGGCGCTGATCGATCCTGCCGCGCACGGCGGCCACGCGGAGACGGATCTGGCGATGCTCGCGCTGTTCGGGGCGCCGTACCTCGACGAGATCCTCGAGGGTTACCAAGAGGTGTCGCCGCTTCGCGCCGGCTGGCGCGAGCGTGTGCCGGTGCATCAGCTGCATCCGCTGGCCGTGCACGCCGCGGGCCACGGCCGCGCGTACGGCGTCGAGCTCGCGGAGGCGGCCCGGGCGGTGATTGGGGCGGCGTGAGGCCGTGATCCTCACGTGCCTCGTGCGACCTCCCGGCGCCCGATTCGTGCGCACGACTTGCCTAGTTCGCGTCGGGAGGCGGGCGAGGCGCAGAACAGGAAGGGCGGCCGATGCGGGGGCGGGCCGGGGAATGAATCGCGCCCGTGTGCGTTATTACATGCAGACGCATATAGTTAACGCAGGCGCGATCCCCACCCCCGCGCAGGCAGCCAGGAGGAGACCATGCAGTTCGGCATCATGTCCGTCTCGGACATCACCCGCGACCCCGTCAGCGGCTACACCCCCTCGGAGGCGGAGCGCATCGACGGCATCACCAAGATCGCCGTCAAAGCAGAAGAGGTCGGCCTCGACGTCTTCGCGATCGGCGAGCACCACAACCCGCCGTTCTTCTCATCCTCGCCCACCACCCTGCTGGCGCATATCGCCGCGCTCACCGAGCGACTGATCGTCACCACCTCCACCACGCTGATCACCACGAACGACCCGGTGCGGATCGCGGAGGAGTACGCGATGCTCCAGCACCTTTCCAAGGGCCGCATGGACCTCATGCTTGGGCGCGGCAATACCGCCCCGGTGTACCCGTGGTTCGGCCAGGACATCCGCCAGGGCCTGCCGCTCGCGCTCGAGAACTACAACCTGCTGCACCGCCTGTGGCGCGAGGACGTCGTGGACTGGGAGGGCAACTTCCGCTCACCGCTCCAGGGCTTCACCTCGACGCCCCGCCCGCTCGACGACGTGCCGCCGTTCGTGTGGCACGGATCGATCCGCACTCCCGAGATCGCCGAGCAGGCGGCTTACTACGGCAACGGCTACTTCGCGAACAACATCTTCTGGCCCAAGGACCACTACAAGAAGCTCATCGACTTCTACCGTCGACGCTTCGAGGCTCATGGTCACGGCAGCCAGGCACAAGCGATCGTGGGGCTCGGCGGCCAGGCCTTCATTGGCAAGAACTCGCAGGATGCTCACGACCAGTTCCGCCCGTACTTCAACGAGGCGCCGGTGTACGGCAACGGCCCGCGCATGGAGGACTTCGAGGAGATGACGCCGCTGAGCGTCGGCTCGCCGCAAGAGGTCATCGACAAGACCCTGACGTTCCGCGACGCCTTCGGCGACTACCAGCGCCAGCTGTTCCTCGTGGACCACGCGGGGCTGCCGCTCGGCATGGTCCTCGACCAGCTGGAACTGCTCGGCGGCGAGGTGGTCCCGGTGCTGCGCAAGGAGCTGGCCGCCAGGCGCGACCCGCAGGCTGCCGAAGCCCCCACGCACGCCAGCCTCGTCAAGGCCAAGTACGGGGACGCCGAACCGCGCCAGCCTCGACCCAACGCGAACCGCGGCGACAACGTCACGGGCGGGTCGCCGTACCAGGACTCCGTCGCCGAGGTGGCGTCGTACCCGACGCTGTGAGGAGCACCCCATGACCGTCAGCGATACTGCCCCTCTCACCCGCTCGCGCACCGTCCTCGCCAACCAGGCGTGGGAAGCGGCACTCACAGCACACGCGGTGCTCATGCGCCGCTTCGCCGCCGAGGACGTCTGGCATGGACTGTCGATGCGCGAGTACGACGTTCTGTACACGCTGTCCAAGTGCGACACACCTCAACGGATCAGCGACCTAGGCCGGCACGTGCTGCTCAGCCAGCCGGCGCTGTCGCGCCTGGTGGAGCGGCTGGTGGAGCGCAACCTGCTCAGCCGATGCGCGGACCCCGGTGATGCGCGGGCAGCCCACATCTCGCTCACGACTGCGGGCCGCGCGCTCCAGCGCGAGATCGGGCTCACGCACGGTGCGGCCGTCGCGCACACCATGACCGCAGCCCTGACGGACGACGAGCTACGGCTCCTCGAGCAACTCTCCACCAAGCTAGCGAAGGAGACATCGTGACCGAAGAGACCTACCGAATCGTGGTCGTGAGCGCCGGCGTCTCCGACCCCTCCTCGACACGGCTGCTCGCCGACCGCGCCGCACAGCGGACCGTCGCCACCCTCGAGGCCCGCGGCCACAACGCAACCATGACGTTCATCGACCTGCGCGAGTTGCTCCCCGAGCTGCCCCAGGCGCTGTCCTCTCAGCTCCTCGGGCCCAAGTTCACGCAGGCTGTCGAGGCACTGGGCGCAGCCGACGGAGTCATCGCGGCCGCGCCGGTGTACAAGGCGGGCGCCTCGGGCCTGTTCACGAGTTTCTTCCAGGTGCTCGACAACGACCTTCTCATCGGAAAGCCGGTCGTCCTCGCGGCGACGGCGGGCACAGCACGCCACGCGCTGGTCGTGGATCAGGAGATGCGCTCGCTGTTCGCGTACTTGCGGGCGCTGCCAGTGCCGACCGGCCTGTTCGCGTCGACCGAGGACTGGACCGACAAGGCGCTCGGGACCCGCATCGACCGCGCGGCGACCGAGCTCGCGATCCTCGTCGAATCCGGCTTCGCGCGGGCCGTTCGCGACGACTCGTGGGGGCGCTACCAGCACAGTTACGGATCCGCAGGTGGCACTGAACTGGGCATCGACCTGAACTCCGACCTGATGCGCCTCGCCACCGGTGGGACGCTCCGCGACGGCGAGGACCCCTTCGACCTGACCAAGGGCTGACGGAAGGCTTCGGATCCGCACCGCGTTGACTTCCCCGACAACCCCGAATGCCAAGGAGAACCATGACCGACACCACCGTCACCCGCAACGAGGACGAGTCCCGCTACGACCTGCACGTCGACGGTGAGCTCGCCGGCTTCGCCGCATATGAGGTCGAGGGAGACCGCGCCACCTTCACCCACACCGAGGTATTCGAGGCCCACCGCGGGGACGGCGTGGCCGGCACGTTGGCAGGCCAAGCGCTTGCCGATACGGCGTCGCGGGGACTCTCCATCGTCCCTGAGTGCCCGTACATGGCCAAGTATCTGGACCGTCACGAGGTCGAGGGCGCGACCGTCGTGCCTGCGCACTAGGCCCGTACCGTGACGCGCACCGACGTCCATGACGACGTCTGCGACGAGCCGGCCACCGCCGAGCCCGGAGTCGGCTTCGAACCCGGCCGGCGCGCCGAGGTGCTGCCCTCCCGCGACGTTCCGCTCGGTGGGCTGCGCGGCATGACCGTGAGCCGGTCGCTGCCCCAGCGGGACGTGCCCACCATCGGCGCGTGGTGCTTTCTCGATCGGTTCGGCCCGCAGCGCACGACCATGCGCGTCGAACCGCACCCGCACATCGGCCTCCAGACGGTCACATGGCCCCTGACGGGCGAGATCCGACACCGCGACTCGATCGGGTCCGATGTGGTGCTGCGCCCGGGCGCTCTCAACCTCATGACGTCCGGTCACGGAATCGCACACTCGGAGTACTCGATCACCGACAAGCCGATAGATCTCGACGCGCTGCAGCTGTGGGTCGCTCTTCCCGAGCGCTCCCGCCATGGCGACCACGCTTTCGAGTCGCACACGAGCCTTCCCGAGGTCGCGCTCGCGGCGCCTGACGGCACCGCATCAAGCCAGGCGGCCGATGCGGTCGCGGTGGTCGTCATGGGCACCTTCGCGGGCACGACGTCCCCAGCGACCACGCACACACCCCTCGTCGGCGCCGAGCTGCGGCTCCCGCCAGGCACGAGCGCCCGGCTGCCTCTTGAGGCAGCCTGGGAGCACGGGCTCGCGCTCATCGACGGCGACATGGCGGTCCGAGACGATGCCGGTGACACGCTTCCCGCCCCCTCCAAGGGCGACATCCTCTACTTGGGCAACCGTCGCTCCGAGGTGACCGTCGAGACGAGCACCGGTGCGCGCATCTTCCTGCTCGGCGGGGAGCCGTTCGGGGAAGACCTGGTGATGTGGTGGAACTTCGTGGGCCGCAGCCACGACGAAGTCGCCGAGGCGCGCCGCGCCTGGGAAGCGCGCGAGGGTCGGTTCGGGCACGTGGCCGGGCACGATGACACCCGTGTGCCAGCTCCGCCTATGCCCGAGGTGCGTCTCACACCACGTCGTCGACGCTCCGCTGCGCGCTGACACCGCGTTGTGCGCGGCCAGGATTCTCCGCGCGTTGCGGGCAGATGCGTGCGCCCAAGGACCGAGCGGACGGATCATCTGACCTGCGTCGCACCCAACGGCGCTCACTGCGACTACATCGGCGGAGTTGGTCCGTCCCGTCGGCGACACCGGACATGGCTGTGGCGCGACACCCGAGGGCGCCGCGCCGCAGCCATCTAGCGGTTGCTAGTTGTCCAGCTGGTCGTAGCGGTAGAGGAATGCGGCCATTGCGTCGCGGGTGGTCTCGTTGAACGGGCGGAACTCGGTGCCCGTCGCGGTCTCCCAACCGTTGGTGATGCCGGTGTCCTCGAGCCAGGTGATCTCGGTGTAGAACTCCGTGTTGGTGGACGTGATGTCCACGAACGGCGAGTTCACCGGATCCACCCACGTCGGCTCATCGGCCAGGCGGTACAGGAACGCCGCCATCGCATCACGCGTGATCGGCTCGAACGGACGGAACTCCTGACCTGCGTTGGTGTCCCAACCCTCGGAGATACCCTCCTGGGCCAGCCACACAATCGCCTCATAGTGCTCCAACGACTCATCCGCATCCACAAACGGAGACTGAGCCGGCAACGTCACCTCAGGCGACCCCGCATAGCGGTACAAGAACGCCGCCATCGCATCACGAGTGATCGAGTTGAACGGACGGAACTGAGTACCGTTCTCGGTCTCCCAACCAGTTGAGATGCCCTGAGCAGCTAGCCACTCAATTGCGGCCGCGTGCTCGTTGCCCTCGATGTCGACGAACTCGACAGGAGCGGGCTCCTCAGCCACCGTCACCGTGAACGACGTCGTGACCGACGCATCCTCCGTCGACGTCACCGACACCATCACCGTGGCAGCCACCGACGAATCAAAGCCCGACACCGTGAACTCGTCGGCAGTGAGCACCTCAGTGGTCGAATCAGTCCACGTTCCCGTGACCTCCAAACCGTCAAGGTCCAGAACGTCACCCACCACGTAGTCCGTAGTCGTCGGCAACTGCGTCACCTCGATGGACTCAAGCACCGGCGGCGGCGGGGTCGTGGAGTCATACGGCAGTCTCAGGAAGGAGATCGAACGGGCGGGAAGCTCGTACCGGAAGTCGTTGGACACTCCCGCGAGCGGGCTCTCAACCGGCACGATTGCGTCCGGATCTGCCTTGGTGTTCGTGGCTCCCTGTGAGGGGCCCACCATCTCCAGCACGGTGGCGCCCTCAGGTGAGATCGTCACGTCCTCGACGACGATGTCGACAGGACTGGCGGCGTCGGAGGCGTTGACCGCCTTGACGATGATCTGTTGGGCCTCGGTGTCACGTGTGACGACCTGATAGACGTCGGACGCGACAGGCTCGTCGTACGAGAACTGAAGTACGTCGTCGAGGTAGAGGTCGACGTGTCGTCCGTCGATCTCGATCCGGATGTCGTACTCCTGACCCGTCACGATCGTGGTGCCAAGTCCCTCAGCGACGGGGCCGCGCGATCCCCCCGTCGCGCGCTCGAGCACGCTGCGGGTGTTGCCCCATCCGCCAAGGTTCCACCAGTAGTAGTCGTCGGAGGATCCTGCGGCGAAACCGACCAGGAAGCCCTCGTTGCCGGCTTGCTTGGTCGCGGTGAGCTCCAGGGTGTAGTTGGACCAATCATTGCCGTAGCTGCCGGAGACGACCGTGCGAGCATCGGTCGCCGTCGTGGACGTCTGTGCGTACCGACCATCAGCGACCGACCACGTGCCAGCAGTGGCCGACCAGTCCGATGCGTCAACGTCGAAGGAGTCCGCGAAGAGCACTCCCTCGTCGGCGCCTGTCACGGTCACGTCGTCATAGGACGCCGCAGTCTCCCAGGTGGACAGCAGCACTCCGCCAGAGAGGTCGGGCGCGCCGGTCGTCGGCTGTGCCAGCGTGCTCGGCACGATCTGATCGCCGCGGTTGTTCGAGAACATGTGCTGCACCCAGTAGTTGACGCTGCCCCAGCTCTCGTCGTTGTCGAACCAGATCGCATCCGGCGACCACTGGACATAGTCCTCATTCGCGTACAGAGGGGCATACGACGCGAGCTCGACAAGGTCCGAGTTGCGTTCGAGCCCAGTCATGTAGGCCGCCTCGGCAAGGGCGTTCCTCATCGCGTTGCCGCGCGAGGCGTACTCGCCCAGAAACACGTGGGGACCCTCGCGGTCATACGAGTCGTAGCGATTCGTGTTGTCGAAGAACCACGCGGGGTCGTTGTAATAGTGCTCGTCGACCATCGCGACGTCCTGCTGACGGTTGTAGTCCCAGAGGGTGTTGAAGCGTCCTCCCTCATCATCGGGGCCGGTGTTGGAGATGATGGTCACCTCGGGGAACTCAGCCTCGATCGCGTCCCGGAAGATCGGGAAATTCGCCTCGAAGACCGTGGTGTTCTCCTCGTTACCCAGGCCGATATACGGCATGTCGAAGGGCTCGGGGTGTCCGAGCTCGGCGCGGACGGCGCCCCACTCGGTCGTCACGTCACCGATGGCGAACTCGACCAGGTCCACAGTGTCATCCACCCAACGCTGGAACAGCGCCGAGTTCTGATCGGTCAGCTGCGGGATGTTGGACCCGCAGCCGTTGGCACCCACCGAGACCACGGGAAGCGCGAAGGCGTCCATGTCCTCGGCGAGGAGGAAGTACTCGTAGTAGCCAAGCCCATAGCTCTGGTTGTAGCCCCAGAAGTTCCAGTTGGTGGGGCGCTCCTCGACGGGGCCGATGGTCTCCTTCCACTGGTAGGTGCGCTGGCGATCCGTGAAGCCGGACTCCTCGTAACTCTCGAAGGTGCCAACGTTCGTCACGCATCCACCCGGGAAGCGCAGGAACGAGGGATCCAGTGCCTCCATGCGCTCGGCGAGGTCCTTGCGCATTCCATAGGTTCCGTTGACCGCTCCGACGTACTGGTCCTGCGGGAAAAGCGACACCATGTCGAGATTGACGGTGCCCGCGGCGGTGGTCTCCACGCGCAGTCGCGCAGCATTGGTCGTGTCGTTCGCCTCGAGAGTGACCTCGTACTGCTTCCACTCATTCGATCCGTCGACGGCCACGGTACCGGTGGCATACGTGGTGTCCGCGCCCGAATTGGTCAGCCGCACCTGCAGATCCTGCGCGGCGGCCGCACGTGCCCAGACGCTGAAGTCGTACAGTGATCCGTCCTCGAGGGCCACACCCTCGTTGTAGCTCGCGTTGACGACGGCGGCGCCGCTGCCGGGCGCCGTCATAGCCAGATAATTGCGGTTCATGTCGTTCAGGCGGCCGTTGTCGTTCACGACCGACAGCGATGCGCCGCCCGCTGCGGACCATCCGGTGAGACCGGTGAATCCGCCGTTGTCGCTCGAGTTGAACTCGAAGGAGCGGTTGCGCACCAGCTCGGCGTACAGACCGCCGTCGGCCGCATAGTTGATGTCCTCGTAGAACACGCCATAGAGATCCTCGCTCATCTCGACGGAAGTCTCGCCACCATCGACCCTGAGCTCGGCGGCATCAGATGCCAGCGGCGAGTCGGTCACGGTGAACAGCGAGGCATTGTCGCGGAGTCCGGAGACGAGATCGCCGCCATCGACGCCGAAGAACCCGTCGTCCCCCGTTGCCGACGCCAGGCGCAATGTCACCTTTCCTCCGCCGGCATCAGTGATGCGCATGGCGGTGGCGGCCTCTCCCGAACCACCAACCGTGATGACTCCGCCCTCGACAACAAACGGATCGCCGTCGGCGGTAGCCAGGGTGACTGCGCCCTCGCCTGCTGCGGTCGGGACGAAGCGCACGAGCGAACTCGGGCGCGTCTCGGACAGCGTCACTGTGCCGTCCACGATCGCGACGTGCCGAGGCGCACGGTCGGCCTCCAGCACGAACGGCGCCTCAGGGACGAGGTCCTCCCCCTCGGCGGCATCGAGAGCAAAGTAGTCGAACGATGCGGTCATCGATGCGCCGGCCTGCGACGCGAGTCCGTAGAGCCCCACCTGAGTGATGGGAAAGGTGATGTCCATCGAGGCGGCCTCGACCCATGCACCGTCGACCCAGTAGGACGTCGTCACAGTGTCGTCCACGCGCTGGATGCGGAGCACCTCACCCGTGCTCCCCTCGCGAGGCGTGAACGGCTCGGCAGAAAAGACCTGATCCGTCTCGACGTCCGTCTCGAGCACGATGTTCGCCTCGGTCGACAGGTCGCCCACATACGTGACTCCGTAGCGCACGTAGTTGTCGATGTCGCTCCAGGCGATGAGTCCGGCGCCCTGGAACTGGGCACTGACCGACAGGTCCACCTGCGTGATGGCGGTGAAGTCGGCGTCGGGGATGTCCACCATGAAGATGTTCTGTGCGGAGTTGGAGTCCTGATAGGTGTCGCCCGTCAGCGTCTCGATGTCGAGCCGCCCCGGAGTGCTCGTGAGAGACCAGTCAGAGGCGGACTCCCCGATGATCGACCATGCGGGATCGAGAGTGGTCGAGTCGAACTCGTCGATCCACGCACCGGCGGGGATGTCGACATCGGCAGTGTCGGCAACGGCTGGGCCGGCAGCCAGGAGGCCGACGGCCAGCAGTGCCACCGCGCCCCCCGTCGTCATGGAGCGCGCCGTGCGCTTAGAGGAAGAGTGGCGGTTCATCAGCATGTCCTCACGTCGTTGTGTGACCGATGTTGTGGCGAAGGGTGGTGCGGCGGCGAAACAAAGCAGAACGATGGGGGCGTGCGCCTGACGCGCAAGCGCACGCCCCCATCGCTATCGAGCTGTGGTACTAGTCCTGCAGGTTGTCGTAGCGGTTGAGGAACGCGGCCATCGCGTCACGAGTGGTCGAACGGAACGGGAGGTACTTCGTTCCCTCGTCCGTCTGCCACCCGGTCGTGATGCCGGTGTCCTCCAACCAGGTGATCTCGGTGTAGAACTCCGTGTTGGTGGACGTGATGTCCACGAACGGAGAGTTCACCGGGTCGACCCAGGTGGGCTCGTCCGCGAGGCGGTACAAGAACGCCGCCATCGCATCACGAGTGATGGGTTCGAACGGACGGAACTCCTGACCTGCGTGGGTATCCCAGCCCTCGGAGATTCCCTCCTGGGCCAGCCACACGATCGCCTCATAGTGCTCCAGCGACTCATCCGCATCCACGAACGGAGACTGAGCCGGCAACGTCACGTCAGGTGACCCCGCGTAGCGGTATAGGAACGCCGCNGAACGGAGACTGAGCCGGCAACGTCACGTCAGGTGACCCCGCGTAGCGGTATAGGAACGCCGCCATCGCATCACGAGTGATGGAGTTGAACGGACGGAACTCCGTACCGTTCTCCGTCTCCCACCCCTGCGTGATGCCACGACCAGCAAGCCACATGATCGAGTCGTAGTGCTCCAGCGACTCGTCCACATCCGTGAACTCGATAGGAACGGTCGTGTCCACCACGTTCACCGTGGCGGTGACGTAGATGGCAGTCGAGCTGTAGAGCTCCTTGCCCGGGGCGTTCCACGCGGTCGAGCCACCATCACCCACCCACTGGTTCAGGTTGCCGGCCAGCGTGTTCTGCAGCGTGCCCGTCACGACGTAGCTGCCGGTGCTGTTGGCATCCACACTCGAGAGGTTCCAATCGACGGGGAACTCCTCGACACCTCGGTCGTAGTGCAGCTCTGCCGCAGCGGTGCTGGGTAGTGCCGACTCGATCGATGCGTTGGAGGAACCGAGCTCCACGTCGACATCTGCCACCGGACCGTCGGCGACGGCCTCGTCAGCATCGGCACCGCGGAGCCTGTCGTACTGCTCCTTGGTGAGACCGATGATGCCACCGTGCTTGGTCGAGTCGGCCATGTAGAAGTCCGGGCTGTCGAGCAACGACCACGGGTCCTCCGCGTCGAGGTCGGTCGAGACCAGTGGCTGGTAGCCGATGGTCGGAATGACGTCCACGTAGAGGAACCAACGGTCCTCGTTGTGAGCCTTGAACATCGCCGGACCTTCGACGCCGCCCGGGTCTCCCCCGGCGTACTCCGCGCCCAACTCGTCCTGGGTTAGGGTCCACTCAGCCGTCGGTAGCCACCACTCGGTGGCGTCGGTGTACTCCATGTACAGGCCGGTGCCGGTCCCGTTGTCCTTGGTCACCCGGTAGGTACGGCCATCCTCCTGGAGGATCGTCGTGTCGATGGTGTTGTGACCCTCGTCGATGAACGTGCCACCGAACTCGTAGGTGTCCTGGGTGAAGTCGGGCGTGGCGCCCCACATCACGTTGTGGACACCGCCGACGTTCGAGGACCAGTACATGACGAACGCGCCGTCGCCCTGACCGTAGTAGTCGGGAACCCAGGTCGCCTCGGGGGCCCACATCATGCCCATGTTCGGGGCGTCGGGGTCGGGGTTGCCTGCGGAGTCGAGCGATACGTCGAACTGACGGTGGTTGCCCCAGTTGACCAGGTCCGAGGACTCCCAGACGTTGACGTTGGTGTAGTGGTTGGAGCTCCAACCACCCCATCCGGCGTCATCGCCGCCGAAGACTCGCAGGTCGGTGGCGATGATGTAGTACGTCTCCGTCTGCGGGTTGTAGGTGATGTATGGGTCGCGCACACCGGTCGTCGTCTCGTTCGATGCGAGGATCGGCTCCCCACCGTTCAGCGGGTCCCACTGCTCCGGGTTGTTGCCGCGCGAGATGTCGAGATAGATCTTCTCGGCATAGCCATCCGGGTCCTCGATGAAGTGGACCATCAGGTAGCCGTAGTCGTCATCCTGAGCAGGCACGGGTTCAATCGTGACCGTGATGTCCTTGGTCGCCGTGGCACCGCGGACTGTCGCACGGGCCGTCAGCGTGCCCGTCGTGGCAGGTTCGCCCACGGCAGGCTGGGTAGCGGTCGCCGTCAACCCGTCGGCGCCGATGACGACGTCGGGGGTCTTGGAGGTGTACGTGACCGTGCCGTCGTAGTCAGGCAGCACCGTGACTCGGTCAGTGAGGGTCTTGTCGCCGACGCCGTCGAGCAGCGCCTGTGCGTAGCCCTCGATCTCCGCCTCGTTGAGAGCTGCATCCTCATCCGCGATGACTGCCACCTCGGAATCGTCGAGCGCGCGGTCATACACGCGGAACGCGGCAACCTCTCCCTGGAACAGCGGGTCGGGCCATGGCGCGTAGCCGATCGCCGAGAACGACTGGTCTTCGATGTCGGAGGGTGTCCACGGCATGGGGCCCGTGTTCGCGAGCATGCCGTTGATGTACACGGATGCGGTGCCGGCTTCGCCATCGATCACGGTCGTCAGGTTGACCCACTCGCCGGCCGAGATGGTCTGGCCGGACTGCACGAGTGTCTCGCTGTCGTCGTTCATGATGCCGACCAGCGGTGTGCGGCTGTTGGACTGGTTCACCGAACCGAAGAAGTAGTCGGTGTTGTCGTTCTGCGCACCGAAGTTCCACAGGAAGTGGAAGCCCCCGAGCGACGTCGCCGAGGCCTTGACCTCGGTCGTAATCGTCGCCGATTCGGCACCGGTGAGCATGTTGTCCGGCAGGCGAACGTAGTCGCCCGTACCGGTCTTCGAGCCGCCACGCATGATCAGCGAGGTGCCCGTCCAGTCGGAGTCGAGGCCGCGTTCGACGGTCGCGTCTCCGAAGGTCGAACCCGGCGCCGTGTTTGGCACGGCCGTTCCGGTGGTCTGGTCGAAGATGTACTCCGCCTGCAGCCCGTCCGTGACGGGCTCGCCGTTCACGTCGACCGTGATGGCGACGTTCCGCAGCGAGGGCATCAGCTCTTCCTCGCGCTCGAGGTTGAGGCGAGGCAGGCCATCCGCGGCCCAGTGCACCCGGTGGATGTACATGTCGCGGCCGGTGCCTCCAGCGTCGGTGCGCGCATGGAACACCCACAGCAGGTTGCCGTCCTCATCTTCCGACCACATACCGTGACCGGGTCCGAGCAACCAGTCGTCCTCGTAGGGCTCAGACTTGTGGAACGGGTAGTTGTACTTGGTCCATACGCTCGGGTCCGTGAGATCCGCCCCGGACGGCGCAGTCGACAGACCGGTGGCGTAGGTGTTGCCCACCAGCGAACCCGAGTAAAGCAGGTACACGGTGCCGTCCTTGATGTAGACGTTCGCGCCCTCGGCGATGGTGTTGTCCCACGAGTACACCGACGGGACGATGCGGCTTGGGGTCGACGTCAGCGTGTAAGGGTCCGCCGGGTCGAACGTGGCGGCGTACACCGAGCCGAGCATCTGCCAGGCGTAGTAGTGCGTTCCCTGGTCCTCCCAGTAGGTCATGTCCAGCGAGATGCCCGACTGCGTGTTGAGGGGGTCACCGTTGGCACGAGTGACGTACGTGGCCTCAGTCCAGTTCTCCGGCACCGTCGGGTCAAGGTGGTTGCCCTCGCCGTCCTGCTCCAGCTGGATGATGCTCGCCCGTCCAGTGAAGATGTCGGAGCTGTAGCACGGCATGAAGTAGATCGACAGCTTGCCGCCGACCATGTGCATCTCAGGGGCCCAGAAGCACCCCCACATCGAGTTGCCGTAGGCGTCGAGCGTTCCCCTCGACAGGATGTCGACCTCCTCGACCTCGCCCGCGTCGAGCGCCTCGTCGGACAGCCCCGCGACCGAGTCGGCCATGCGCAGCGGGAGTCCTGTGGGCTGACCGCCGTTGTTGACGGGGTCGAGGTTGAGGTCCTTGGTGGCGATCATGATGTACTTCGTCTCGCCGTTGTAGTCGAACTTGAAGGCCGTCGGATCGGCGCGCTCGACGGCGAAAGGCGTCGCGTAGTCCGGCTGTCGAACAGTGCCCTCGACCACGTACTGGCCCGGAACCGAGGTGTCCACCGCGGCGATGTCAGCCGCGTCCCAGGTGATACCCAGGTCCGCGGTGGAACCATCGCTGTAGTCGAGGTCGATCATCTCGGGCAGATCCGCCTCGGAGAAGGCGTCGCCCTGCTCAAGGTCGATGTCGTTCAGGTTCGACGCGCCCGTGTTCACGATGGGCTCGAAGCGCACCTCGAGAGCGTCGGCGACGTCGGAGGTCACGGGGATCGCGTTGCCACCCGCGTAGTTGGCGACGCCGGTGTCCGTCACGCCATTGCCGATGATCGGCACAGCGCCGCGCAAGACCGGCCCCTGATCGGTGGCCGGGTCCAGGCTCGCGAAGGTCGTGTACATCGAGGCACCCGCGCCTGACGTCCAACTGATGACATAGCGGTCCGAGGCGCTGTCGTACACCGCCGCCGGGTTATTGACGCCGTTAGTCACGCCGAGGTCGATGAGGCCGACCTCCTCATACGAGAGCAGGTCGTCGGATCGCGCAAACAGCACCGAACTGGCCTGCGTGCCGTCCGAACCACCGGTCCGGTTGACACGCGTCGCGACGATTCCGTAGCTGCCGTCCTCAAGGTAGAAGAGATGAGGGTTGACGAGCGTGCGCAAGATGCCGCTCGTGGTCCCGCCCGATGCGGGGGTCTGGGACGTTTCGGCGAAGAAGATGCCGTAGTTGTCGAACAGCGGCGACCAGCCGGAACCGTCGCTCAACGCGAGGTGCATGCTGCGAGCGATGTCGCCGTTGTTGGCGACGTTGTCACTCGTGGGCGTGCGGTGGTACGCGAGGACGTCGCGCGAGCCGTCGGACGGAAGCACCATCACCGCGAACTCGCGGGTGAGGGTCTCCGACGAGGAGTCGTCCTCGAGGACGGCGGTAACAGTTGCGGCGGTCGGCTCGGTCGCGGTGGAAATGATCGCGCCGTCGACCAGGCTGATGCCTGTGCCCGTGGCCTCCACGCTCGAAGCAGTGACGCCGTCGGGGGCTGCCGGCAACTCAGTGCCGGAGGCGACCACGGAGGGCACGACCCACCTTGTGGCCAGACGCGCGAGGCGCTCCGCGGGGGTTTCGTCCGAGGGCTCGACGGTGACGGTGATGGTCTCGGTGGCCTGTTGGCCACGAACGTTGACCGTGGCGGTCAGCTGAGCAGTGGCGTTCGGCTGTCCCTGCGCGGGCTGCGTCACAGTGCCATCGGCGGTGACGACGGAGGCGTCGCTGGTGGTCCACGTGACCTGTCCGTTGGCCGTGGGCAGGTTGATGTGGTCGGCGGTGGTGATGTCCGCCAGGTTCAGGCCGTCGAGCACACCCTGGGCCTGCGCCGCGAAGGCTGCGGAGTGGATCTCGGCGTCCTCGGCAGAGACTGCGGCGACCTCAGTGGCGTCGAGCACGCGGTCGTAGACGCGGAACGCGGCGATCTCGCCCTGATACAGGGGGTCCGGCCATGCGGGATAGCCGATCGTGGTGAACGACTGATCCTCGATGTCGGACGGGGTGTGTGGCATGGGACCGGTCTGGGCCAGCTCGCCGTTGATGTAGACCGAGGCGGTCCCGGATGCGCCATCGACAACGGTGGTCAGGTTGATCCATTGGTTCGCGGTGAGCGTGCGACCCGACTGCACGAGGGTCTCGCTGTCGTCGTTCATGATGCCCACGAGCGACGTGCGGTTGTTGGACTGATTGGTGGATCCGAAGAAGTAGTCAGTGTTGTCGTCCTGCGCACCGAAGTTCCACAGGAAGTTCCAGGTCGACAGCGCGGTCGAACCAGGCTTGACCTCGATCGAGATCGTTGCGGACTCCGCGGAGGTCAGCATGTCGTCCGGGAGGCGCACGTAGTCACCGGTGCCGGTCTTGGAGCCGCCGCGCAGGCGCAGGGAGGTGCCGAGCCAGTCCTCGTCGGTGCCGCGTTCCACGGTCGCATCGCCGAATGTCGATCCTGCAGCCATGTTGGGCACCGCCGCGCCGGCGGCCTGATCAAAGATGTACTCCGCGATCAGCCCGCTATCGGGCGCGTCGGCTGCGGCTGCGGAGCCGACGGCCGTAACAGCCACCGTTCCCAACACGCTGATGCCGGCAATAGTTGCCACCGTCTTCTTGAAGACGCGACCGTCCATGTTCCACTCCTCTTTGAGTTCCAGCCCAGGGTGATAGTTCTTCGCCGCGATTCCGCTACGGCACCATCGCCCAAATGTTATCGTTAACACACACCGGAGGCTATTCCCCGGATGTGCCGATGTCAAGGCATCAAGCAGGTCGGGCCGGCGTCACTTCTGGTCGCCGCCGCGAGCCCGCGCCACCACTCGTCCGCGCTGCGAATTCCAGAACCGCGCGAGCATCTCGCGCGCCTCCTCAGCCCCCGCATCGGCGCCGAACAACTCGGTGCCAGGCTCAAATCGCACACCTTCGGCGAGCGGCCCCGCAGGCACCGGCTCGAAGCCCAGGGCATCGATCAGGACACCGACGGCCGCTACATCATCGGCGTCGTCCCCCGCGATTGCCATGCCGAGCCGGTCCGGGTCCCCCGCCGGTCGCGCGAGCTCCTCAAGTGCGTACCCGCTCACGTGACCCAACGCCTTCACGACTCGCGAACCCGCAAGGTGAGCCTGCAGGATCTCCGAGGTCGACGTCGTGGGATCGTCGAGATCTGGGCGCGCGCCGTCGAGCTCCCACCAGTAGTTCATGGCGTCGACCACCAGCGCGCCCTGCAACGCATCCACGGGCAGCTGCCGGTAGCGGCCCATCGGGATCGCGAGCACCACGATGTCGGCTCGCGCGGCCTCCTCGACGGACACCGCACGAGCGCCCGGGGCGGCCGCCTCGACTTCGGCACGTATCTGCTCGGGCGGTCGCGAGGCCGCGACGCGCACTTCCAGCCCGGCTGCTCGTCCGAGCACCGCGATCGCGCGGCCGATGCGACCGGCACCGATCACTCCAAGCGTGGTCAGATCTGTGGTCGAGGTCACGTCCGTACCCTAGGCGATCACGCGATGAGCGAAGGGCCGCTCTCGGTAGGCTGGAGAGATGCCCCCTGTCGCTTCGTCCCCCCGCGCCATCTTCCTCGACATCGACGGTACGTACGCCTCTCACGGCGTGGTGCCGCAGGAGCACGTGGACGTGGTGCGGCGCGCCCGGGCGAACGGTCACCGCGTGCTGCTGTGCACCGGTCGTGCCCGCTGTGCGGTCTCTCCGCGCCTGCTTGCGGCTGGCTTCGACGGCGTCGTGGCAGGAGCAGGGGCCTACGCCGAGATCGGGGGCGAGGTGCTGCGCGACGAGGTCTTCCCCGCTGCTCTCGCCCGACGCTCCGTCGACGCCCTCGCACAGTACGGCGCCGTCGCGATGCTCGAGTCCACGCAGGCGCTGTACGCGATGCCCGCCACTCGGGATGCCATGGAGGAGCGCGCCCATAGGCCCGGAACTCCGGGCCCGCAGGCCGCGCTATGGGATGACCTGCGCGACGCCAGGCAGGTGGTCGACACCCTCCATGGTCTCGCCTTCGCAAAGGCCGTCACGCTGTCCGCCAATGCGAACCTCTCCGAGGTCGCCGCGGCCATCGGCCCGGAAGTCGCGGCCATCGAGACCTCGATCCAGGACCTGGGCCGCGGAGCCGGCGAGCTCTACCTGGCCCATGTGACCAAGGCGGTGGGCATCGCGGCGGTCGTCGAGCGTCTGGGGATCACCGCCGCGGATGTGGTCGCGGCGGGGGACGGGCCGAACGACATCGAGATGCTCGAGTACGCGGGCACGGCGGTGGGAATCGCGGGAGGGCACCCCGACGTTCTCTCTCTCGCTGACGTCGTCGCCGAAGGCCCGCAGAGCGCTGGCCTTGCCGCCGCTTTCGCGGACTTGGGCCTCGTCTGACGTCAGCCCACCACGGCCCAGGGCTGCGGTGCCACAATGGGAGCAGTCGGCGCCAACCGCGCCGGCGCCCCACAAAGCAGGAATGGTCCCCGCATGCCTGACACACCTAGCACCCCTGCCGTCACGGGTGCACCGCAGTCGGTCTCGCGCCGCGACGAGATCGTGATGCGCGTGCTGATCGTGTCCGCGTTCACCGTGATTCTGAACGAGACGATCATGGGCGTCGCGATCCCGCACCTGATGAACGACTTGGGCATCACGGCGATCGCCGCACAATGGCTCACCACGGCCTTCCTGCTCACGATGGCCGTCGTCATCCCCATCACCGGCTTCCTACTCCAGCGCTACCCCACGCGGCCGCTGTACATCGGCGCGATGTCGCTGTTCGTGGCGGGCACCACGCTCGCCGCGCTCGCGCCCGGATTCGAGGTGCTGCTGGTCGCGAGGGTCATCCAGGCGGGTGGCACCGCGGTCATGCTGCCGCTGCTGATGACCACGGTGATCAGCCTGGTCCCCGAGCGCGAGCGCGGACGCCGCATGGGCACCATCGGCGTCGTGATCTCCGTGGCCCCGGCCCTCGGCCCCACCATCTCCGGCCTGATCCTGTCCGTGCTGCCCTGGCGGTTCCTGTTCGTCTTTGTGCTGCCCGTCGCACTCACCGTGCTCGTGTTCGGCATCCTGCGCATGCGCAGCACGAATGAGCCCCGCAGGTCGCGGATCGACGTGCTGTCGGTTGCACTCTCCGCAGTCGGCTTCGGCTCCCTCGTGTTCGGCCTCAGCCTCATCGGCGAGTCCGCTGCGGGCGACCTCGGGCCCGCACTACGCGCGATCGCGGTCGGCATTGCGGTGCTCGGCCTGTTCGTGTGGCGGCAGATAGCACTGCAGCGCCGCGATGTCCCGTTGCTGGACCTGCGCGTGTTCAAGGTACGCACCTTCTCCATTGCCACTGCGATGTTCGTAGTGAGCATGATCGCTATGTTCGGCACGATCATTCTCCTGCCGCTGTTTATGCAGAACGTGCTCGACCTGAGCGTGCTGTCCAGCGGGCTGCTGCTCCTGCCAGGCGGGCTCACCATGGGACTGCTGGCGCCCGTCATCGGGCGCGCCTACGACCGCATCGGTCCCCGGCCCCTGCTGCTGCCCGGGACTGCACTGATCGCCACGGCCTTATGGGCGATGGCTCTGACGCTGAACCCCGCGACTCACTGGTCGGTGCTGCTCGCAAGCCACGTCACGCTCAGCGTCGGTCTCGCGCTCGTGTTCACCCCGCTGTTCTCCGCGAGTCTCGGGTCCCTGCCACGGCGTCTGTATTCGCACGGCTCGGCCACGGTGTCGACCATGCAGCAGGTGGCAGCCGCCGCGGGCACCGCACTGTTCGTCTCGACCATGACGGCGGTGGCATTGAGCGAGGCCGATGCCGGGGTCGGCTCGGTCCCCGCCGAGGCCGCCGGCATTCGGGCGGCGTTCCTGGTGGGCGCGATCCTTGCGACGCTCGGCATCGGTCTCGCGACGCTGGTCCGCCGTCCCGAGTCGGCCGAGGGGCAGATCGCCACGGGCACGCCAGCCGATGCGGTGGCGGCGGGCGACGAGGGCGCGTCGCTCCCGCTTCACTAGTGGGAGCGCTCCCCCACCCCGGTCACCAGCTGAACGTCGCCACATCGGATCCCTCGACCGCAGCGCTGACGCGCAGGCGCATGTCCTCCGACATGTCGGGGAGTGCGTCGAGGTCGAACCACTTGGCCTCGGTGTTCTCGCCGTCGGCGGGATAGGGATCGCCGCTCACGTATCGGAATCGGAACGTGAGGTCCAGATACTGGGAGCGGTCGCCGTTGTCGTAGGTCATTGGCTCGAGCGCGTGCACCCTTACCAGCGCCTGGGGCTCGGCCACGACGTCGGCCTCCTCGAGCACCTCGCGAGCGCCAGCGACCGCCGGCTGCTCGCCGGGGTCGATGATGCCGGTGACGGGCGTCCACGCACCGGTGTCGGTGCGTCGCACCAGCAGCGCCTGGCGCGCGCCGTCGGGTCCCTCGCGCAGCACCACCGCGGTGACGCCGGGGAGCCACAGGAGGTCGTTGCCTATCCTCTCTCGCAGGCTCAGGACGAAGTCGGGAGTCGCCATAGGCTCACTCGGCAATCGGGTCGATGCGCGACCAGTGCGCGTACTTGGGCTGCCTGCCATCTCCCGAGGACCGGCGGGCTACTCGGCGCGCGAGCCACGGCAGGACGTACGTCGCGTAGTACCGCGCCTCAGCGACAGGCCCCGCCGCAGGGACGTGAGTGTCGCCGGCCTCGGGGAGCTCGGTGGGAACGCCCAGGGCGGTGAGCACGCGTGCGGCGACCCGACTATGTCCCAGCGCGTTCAGGTGGAGCCGGTCGGGCGACCAGTACGGCGCACGGCGAAGCTCCTCGTCGGACCAGTTGTCGACGAACGTGATCTCGGGGCGCGCCGCGGCGAAATCGCGCGTTGCGGCGAGGAACTCGTCGCCCCTGCGTTTGATCAAGGAGCCGCGAGGCAGTCGCTCGGTGGGGTCGCCCCCGCTGAGGATCACGAGAGCCACTCGTTCCTCGATACATCGGTCCGCCACGCGCGTGGCGTAGTCCATCACTCGTTCGACGCCGAACCCGGGGCGCATCATGTCGTTGCCGCCGCCGTTGAAGGTCATCAGCGTCGGCCGCGGGTCCAGCGAGAGCGCGGCCTCGAGCTGGTCCTCGACGATCGGCGCGATCAGGCGGCCCCTGATCGCGAGGTTCGAGTAGTACAGCGGTTCGGCACTTGACTGTGCAAGCCCGGCAGCGACCAGGTCCGCCCACCCGCGCAGCGAGCCGTCGTCGAGCCGATCTCCGACACCCTCGGTGAAACTGTCCCCGATCGCCGCGTAACGCATGTCTCGAGACTATCCCTTGGCCGGTGGAACACAGTCGAGGCCCCGCCTGCATCATTCGCAGACGGGGCCCCGGCCTTGGTTCGTCCTAGTCCTGCAGGTTGTCGTAGCGGTTCAGGAACGCCGCCATCGCATCACGAGTGGTCGAACGGTAGGGAAGGAAC
>NZ_JBLZIE010000005.1:0-25376 GCF_048553575.1 Demequina ureilytica
ACCGTGGCGAGCGGAGCATCCGTGGCCGGGTCGATCGTTCCCGCGCTGGTGGCGCGGTAGACACGGTATCCCGCAAGGTCGCCGTTGATGTCCGTCGACTCGGCCCACGACAGCGAGACCTCGGCGTCGGCCGCAACGGCGTCTAGGTCTACCGGCGCCGAGGGGGCGGCATCTTCGACCGTGCCGGAGATGTACTTCTGGTCCAGATAGGAGCGCACGTCGTCGTGCTCGGCGCTGCCGAGCGCTCGGTCATAGACGAGTACGGCGGCGACGTCCATGTCGACGAACGGGGTGCCGTCGATCTCTGCACCGAGGATCATCCTGTCCCCGGAGGTGTTGAAGGAGTGGCTGCCAGAGTCGATCTCGGCGCCGTTCGCGTAGTGCGTGAAGGTCTCGGAGTCGTACACGACCGATTGGGTGAGCCAGCCCGCCCCATTGCCGTCAACATTTGAGTCGTAGTCGCCGCACCAGCCTTGGAGGGCGAGGTCGCCGTCGGCGGAGACGGTGGTGCCGAACGTCATGCCGCAGTACGGCGCACCCCACGAGAAGCCACCCCAGCCATTGGACTGGTAATCGGCCACGACGAAGACAGTGCGCGCAGCGTCACCCGTAGGTATCCCGTTCAGGGCTCCGTTTCGCCGCAACGAATCGTCGACCCCGTCGAAGGAGACCGCGGCTACACCGCTCGGCGTCGTCGCCTCGCCTATCGCAGGGACTCCCGCGGCGACGTCCAAGTCGTTTCCGCGACCGGATTGATCGAGCCATCCGCCCACGCCACCCGCGCCTGCGCCGATGACGTTGAGATCGGACTCGAGGTGCAGGACGAGTCCATCGAGCGGCAGGTCGCCGCTCGGTGCGGTCGTGTTGACGGTGAACTCGACGGAGTCGGTGGATCCCGGGTGTGTGTAGACGGTGTGGTCGGAGCGCGCGATCTGGAGTTCGACCGTGTGGGCTCCGTCCGAGACGTCCGTGAAGGTGTGTGAACCGGCAGCTTGCATCACCGGGACGTACTGTCCACCGTCGAGGCTGACGTGGACGTGGTCGCCGGGCGCGAGGTCGCCGGCGGTGGTCCACGTCACCTCGACATCGGCGCTCCGCACCGTCGCGCCCTGCGTGGGGGCGGTGACGGTTACGGTGGGCGGGGTCGGCGGGGGTGGGCCGTCGAGGGAGTACTGCTGCGCGAAGTACGCCTCGATCTGGTCTCTCTCCAGGTCGCTGACGGCGCGGTCGTAGACCAGGATCTCCGCGACGTCCATGTCGATCTTCCGCGCGCCGTTCAACTCGGTGCCGAGCCGGACGGCGCCCGTGCCAGTCTCGTAGGCGTGGCTTCCGGCGTCGATCTCGGTGCCGTCCTTGTAGTGAACGAACTCGTCGCCGCTCTTGACGATGGACTGCACTAGCCAGCCCTCGCCGTCTGCCGGAGCATCGGAGTCGTAGTCGTTGCCGCCTCCCCAGCCCTGGATTCCGAGGTCGCCGTCACTGGTGCGCACGGGGCCCCACGACTGGTTCGGATAGGTCGAGCCGTAGGTGAAGCCCGCCCATCCGCCCATCGGCGAGGCGCCGTCATACTTGACCACCGCGAAGACCGAGCGGTCCGCGTTGCCGATGGGAAGGTCCGTGAAGCCCGTGCGGCCCAGGCCGTCGTCCTCCCCGTCGAAGCTCACGACGTTGTGGCCGTTCAGTGCGCCGGTGAGCACGGTGGGGGAGCCGGAGACGACGCCGAGGCTGTTGCCCGAGGATGTGAGGTCGTTCCACCCGGTGACGCCGCCTCCGTTCGTGCTTACCCCTTGATCGCCCTGGAGGCGCATGACCAGGCCTTCTGACACGGGCGCGGAGCACAGCCCGTTCGGGACGAAGGTCGCGGTCAGCGTGGAGGCCGTGTCAGGCACGGTGTACGTGTGGGTTGCCGCGCCGCCGTCGGACCACGAGTCGAAGACGTAGGAGTCGCCGCCCAGGCACTGGGGCGAGCGGGCGGAGACAGTGTGCTCGAATCCGATGAGGGTGTCATGCACCCACGGCGCCGCACGCGGGACGCTGTCCAGGTTCACGACGAGCCCCGCGGGCTCGGTCGCCACGGTGAAGTCGACCTTGTCTGGATGGACCTCGACGGTGTCGGTTCCGACGAGCCCGTCGGAGTCCGTGACGGTCAGCGTGATCTTGTACCAGGTCTCATTGCTGTAGTCGTGCCCGCTGGTCGGCACCTCGAACTCTCCGGAGGTCCCGTTGGGGATCGAATCGGCAGGATGGAAGTGGTTGTCGTGGCCGAACTGCACGGTCCACGCGTAGTCAGCCGCCTCTAGCGGGCCGTCGTCCGTCGCCTCGCCCGCGACTTGGATCGTGTCGCCGGCCCTGAACAGAGCACCGCCGGTGGGCGACGTGATCGTCACGTCCGGGAGCACCCCCACCTGTATCGGGATCGGCTCTGACGTCTGGGCGTGGCTGCCGTCGGAGACACTCACGTAGGCGTCGTAGGGGCCTTCCTCGGTGTACGTGTGCTGCGCGGTCGCCCCGGTCGCCGTGCTGCCGTCACCGAAGTGCCACGTGTACGTGAGCGGGTCGTTCTCGGGATCGGTGGCGCTGGCGGAGAACGCGACCGTCAGCGGCGCCGGACCGGAGTTCACATCGGCCTCGGCCGTGGTGATCGTCGGCGCCTGGTTCCCGCCCTCGTAGACGATGCGACGAATCTGCCCGGTTGCGATCAGCGCGTAGTACAGCGCGCCATCAGTGCCTTGCTCGATCGAGACCACGGTCGTGGCGCCGCCGGGCATCTGCCCCGAGGGCTTGAAAGGGAAGTCGCCGGTGACCGTCTCGCCCGACTCGTCGAACGTGAGGTAGCGGATGAAATGGCGCGTGTAGTCCCCGTAGAAGTACACGCCGTCCCACGCGGCGGGGAACTGGTTGCCGCGGTAGACCACGCCGCCGGTCAGCGACGCGTTGCCGGTGCCCCCGCTAGCGTGGGAGTAGGCGAAGATCGGCTCCGCGAGGCCGCCATCCTCGATGGGGCACGTGGGGAAGTCGGAATAGGGGTACGGACCCTCGCACCCCGGCCACTGGTAGTTGAGCCCCTTGTACGCGTCGTCGTACTTCGCGACGTGAAGGTCCTCCCACGACTCGGGGATGTCGTTGCCGCCCACTTCGCCGATGAAGAAGCGGTTGGTGGGGATGTCCCAGCTCGCTCGGAACGGGTTCCGGAGACCATAGGCCCAGATGTACGGGTGCCTGCCGTCGGTTCCGTCCGCGAACGGGTTGTCCGGCGGAACATCGCCATCGGGCTCGACTCGAATGATCGACCCGCTCGCGTCCGTGAGGTCCTGGGCGCGATTCCCATCGAACTGGTCGCCGAGCGTCAGCCAGATGTTTCCATCGGGGCCGAAGTCAAGACCTCCTCCATAGTGACAGCAGCTGGTATAGCCGGTGCTGTCCTGCCACACCACGAACTCGGAGGTGAGGTCCGCGCGGCTGGACGTGCCGCCGGTGTTCTCGACGTGGGTGAAGCGAGCGATGCGGCCCTTTCCGGCCGACTTCGGGTGGTAGTACAGGTAGACGTACCCGTTGGTGGCGAAGTCGGGATCGATCGCGACGTCGATCAGACCGCGCTCCGCGTTGTTGTCGATGTCGGTCAGCGTCAGGTACGTCTCGGTCGCCATCGGCACCGTGGCGGGGTTGCCGATCTTGATCTGACCGCCCTTCTGGAGCACGAGCATGCGCCCGCCGGGCAGGAACTCCATGGCGATGGGCTCGCTGATGCCGGTCGTGAGCACGGCCTCATCAGAAAAGCCGTCCATGGAGAGCGGTTCCACGTCCGCCATCGCGGAGGGCGTCGAAGCGACGAGCACCACACTGCACAGTGCCGCGCCCAGCAGCACGATCAGTAGCCGGACTCCCCATGGCTGAGCGGCTTTCGTCTGTTCCCCCCCGGGCCGAGCGCCGCTCATCGTCATCCGTTCCCCCCAAAACGTGTGAATGTGACATCGGTCACATGCACGCATAATACCCCTGCGCGGCTCGAGCGCCACCCCGAGTTTTCGCGAGAAGAGCCAGCGCCGTGATCAGCGCTCTACGAGCACTCGAGCCCGTTGGAGGGAGCCAGCGCCGCGGCGGGGGACAGTTCCGCAAGCACGTCGCCCACCGCCTCATCCGCGCGGACCTGCGGGACTGTGAGCTCGAGAGCGGGGGAGCGGCCGAAGGTCACGGCGACCCAGTCCTCGCCCTCCTCGCGCAACAGCCAGTCGACGGTGGCGGCCGGGGTGTCGATGGCGACGCACTGCTCTGTCGTGGGGCCTGGGGGCTCGACTCCACAGCGCGCCACGATGGGGTACTCCTCTCCCCACGCCTGGGTGGCCTGCGACGTGGTCGCGCGCATGTCCAGGCCGCCCACGTCCTCGGGAACTGCGAGCATGACGCGGGCGCAGTCCGGGTCGCCGGCGTACGGCGCGGCCTCGACCACGGCTGCGTGCGCGCAGCCGGCGAGCATCGGCACCGCCAGCACGGCCGATGCGGTGGCGACGGCAAGGCGACCAGGCATGGCTTCCAGCGTAGTTCGGGCGAGCGCCGCCCCCGGCCACCGCATCGGTCGGTCCCGCCTGCGCAAGCAGGTAGCGTCGATCCGTGACATCCCGCCGCGCCCTCTTCGCCGGTCTACCGCACCGGCACGCGCTGTCCCTCGCGTGGCCCATGATCGTCGCGAACATCTCGGTTCCGCTCGTGGGACTGGTCGATACCGCGATGCTGGGGAACTTCTCGGACGCGCAGAACCTGGGGGCCGTCGCCGCGGGCGCGATCGTGCTGTCTGCGGCGTACTGGGTGCTGTCGTTCTTGAGGCTCGGCACCACCAGCCTGGTAGGGCGCGCCGTCGGTGCCGGCCGCCCGCTGGACACGATCTCTCATCTGCAGCGCAGCCTGATGCTCGCGGGCGTCATCGCGGTAGCGATCCTGGTGCTGCAGTGGGTGGCGATCCCGCTGGCGATGTCCATCGTGGCGCCCGCAGGCGAGGTGCGCGAGCTCGCGACGACCTATGGGCAGATCCGGGTGCACTCGCTGCCCGCAGTGCTCGCCACCTCCGTCATCACCGGGTACTTCATCGGCTCGCAGGACACCCGCCGTCCCCTTGCGATCGCCGTGGTCGTCAACCTCGTGAACCTTGTGCTCGACATCGTCTTCGTGGGCGGCCTCCGCTGGGGGGCATCCGGAGCCGCGTGGGCGACGCTGATTGCCGAGTGGCTGGGGTTGGCCGTCGCGGTCGTGTTGCTGTGGCGGTTCCTGGACCCCGCGCTGAGGGCCCGCCTGCGAAGCTGGCGAGGGCAGGGGCTGCGCTCGCGGTGGCGGGCGCTGCTGACGATGAACGCGGACCTCGCGATCCGTACGGCGCTGCTGTACATGGCGCTGACGTTCCTGACCGCCGCGGGCGGGCGCATCAGCGAGGAGGTCCTCGCCGCCAACGCGATCCTGTTGCAGGTGACGCTGCTCGCGAGCTACGGGCTGGACGGCTACGCCCACGCGGCCGAGGCGATGAGCGCGCGCGCCCTCGGCACAAGAAGGCTCGACGAGTTCCACCGCGCGAACGCGGCGGCGACCCTGCCCGCGCTGGGCATCGCCGCGGTGTTCACGGCGCTGTTTCTGATCGGCCAGGGCCCCTTCATCACGCTGATGACGAGCCTGCCGGACCTCGCGCAGACCACGGCTGAGTACTACCACTGGGCGGCCTGGCTCCCACTGATCTCTGTGGCGGCGTATCAACTCGACGGGATTTTCATCGGTAGCGGACAGACGCGGATCATGCGCAACATGATGCTGGTCGCGGTCGTGGGGGTGTATCTGCCGGTGTTCCTCGTGCCCGCGTGGGTGCGGGGGGAGGCGAGCAACGACGATCTGTGGCTCGCCTTCACGCTGCTCAATGTCGCGCGCGGCTTGCTGCTGGGCGCCGCGTACTGGCGGCTCACCCGCACCGGGGGTTGGCTCAGGACGGCCGATGCGGCAGCCTAGGCTCTTCGCATGACGACTTTCGGAGAGATGGGCGAGGACGCGCTGATCGCGCTGTTCTCCCCGCGACTGCCCAGCACCGACGCCGCGATCCTCGGACCGGGCGACGATGCCGCGGTGCTCGCGGTCGACGGCCACCTGGTGGTCAGCACCGACGTGCTCGTCGAGAACCGGCACTTCCGGCTCGAGTGGTCGAACGGCGCGGACGTCGGATGGCGAGCGGCCATGCAGAACCTGGCGGACATCGATGCGATGGGCGCGGTCCCCACCGCGCTGGAGGTGACGCTGTGCGCTCCATCGTCGACCCCGGTCGAGTTCGTTCTCGAGCTCGCGGACGGGCTTCGTGAGGCGTGCGAGCCACACGGAGTGGGGGTCGTCGGAGGGGATCTGTCCGGTGCGAGCGAGATCGTCGTCGCGGTCACGGCCATCGGTGAGACGCACGGCACGGAACCGATCACGCGGGCCGATGCGCGGGCCGGGGACGTCGTCGCGGTTGCGGGCGCGCTGGGCGCGGCACGGGCGGGGTTCGCGCAGTTGTCGCGGGGCGAGCGTGTGGACGAGGAGGCGATCGGGCTGTTCCTGCGCCCGCGGCCGCGCATCGGTGCGGGCCTGGAGGCGGCGCTGCACGGGGCCACCGCGATGATGGACCTCTCCGATGGCCTGGCGCGCGATGCGGCGAGGCTCGCGAGGGCATCGGGCTTGACGATCTCCGTCGACTCGGAGTCCGTGCCGGTGCATGAGGCGGCGCGCCGGACGGCCGCAGGACTCGGCGAGCCTGACAGCGCGCTCGCATGGGCGCTCGCGGGCGGTGAGGACCACCACATGCTCGCGACGTTCCCACGTGCGCAGGCCGTGCCCGCCGGATGGCACGTGATAGGCGTGGCCGAAGAGGGCCAAGGCCAACTGCTGGTGGACGGACAGAGTCCCTCGGATCAGGGCTGGGATCACTTCTCCTGACGGCGGTGTGACGGGCGCCACATGTGAGGGGCGCTTCACTGCTACGGTCATGTTCATGCCAGGGGATTCGCCCGATCGTCGCGCCCTCGAGCCGCGCGCGATTGTTGCTGATTCCACTGATCGAGAAGCGCGGTTCGTGGCGCGAGCCGCGGCCGTGGCCGCTGCGGTGGCGCTGGCATCGATCGGGCTCGCCTATGTCGCGGCGCAAGCGGGCATCGACGGTAGCGATCAGCGCGCGACCGGCGTTGCTCAGGGTGATCGCGCTACCCGCGCCTCGGCATCTGTGCCGGAGGTGGATTCGCCAGCGGTCGAGGCGGAATCGACTGTCGACACCGTGCAGGTGGAGCCGCGTCCCGTCGACCCGGCCCCGATGGGGCACGCAATGTCTCGCAATGCAGGCACGGCTGGGAGCGACGCTCGCACTGACCGTTCCGCTGCCGACGCGCCCGGCGCGGACGGCCCACCGCCCCCGCCCGGGCAACACGACGTTCCCGACGGAGAGCCTGAGCGTGGCGGTCGCGAGTGGCGTCAGTGGTGGGATTCCCACCAGGACGCGTGGGCGGACAGCTGGTCTCAGCTGACCTGGGAACTCGACCTGGACACTGCGGAGGCCTCGATCCAGCAGTTCGACTGGACCGATGCCAGTGGGCACGATATCGACGTCCGCGGGTGAGCGACGCCGAGCGTGAAAGAGCCGGCGCCCCCGAAGGTGGCGCCGGCTCTTTTCAGTTACGCGTTGGTCTAGACGGCGCGCTGAACCTTGCCCGCCTTGAGGCAGGAGGTGCAGACGTTCACGCGCTTGGGCGATCCCGCCACGACGGCGCGCACACGCTGGATGTTCGGGTTCCAGCGACGCTTGGTACGGCGGTGCGAGTGCGAGATCGAGTGTCCGAAGGACGGACGCTTACCGCAGACGTCGCAGTTGGCAGCCACGATAGTTCTCCTCAAGTTCCACTTGCGCTGCGCCCGACTGGGCGGCGCCACGTTCATCTGTCCGGTGTCGGACAACCGCACTAGGGTATCTGACGAATGCCGGGCTGGGCAACCGGCGGCATCCTGAGCGGTATCGGCGAGGGGGACCTCGCCGGCCTTCAGGGTGCGCCGTGACACCATGGTCCCAGGAAATCGTAAGGTCCGGTGCCGCGACAGCGGCTGAGGTGGACCGCGCCGCAGCACGCGACTGGACGGGATGAATGCACGAATCGACGGACGTGAGGCGCTGGCTCGACTCCGGTGCGCGCGCGGTCAAGCATGCCCGCGAGCGTCTTGACGCGATCAACGTGTTCCCGGTGGCAGATTCGGACACCGGCACCAACCTGTACCTGACGCTCCACGAGGGCAACCGCGCTGTGGCAAAACTCGGGGCCGACGCCAGCCACCGCGAGGTCGTGGCGGCGTTCGCGCGCGGATCGCTGGTGGGCGCCCGTGGCAACTCGGGAGTGATCATCTCCCAGTACCTCACGGGGTTCCTGTCCGCCATCGATGCGCACGGTGGGCTCGGCAGGGTCGACGCACATGGGATCGCGCAGTCGCTCGAGCGCGCAGCCGACGCCGCGTACCGCGCAGTGGGCACGCCAGTCGAGGGCACCATCCTCACCGTGGCGCGCGCCGCGGCGGCCGGGGCGCAGCGCGCAATGGAGCGCGGCGCCGGTCGCGACGCCACCCTTGTCGCGGCCGTGGAGGAGGGGCGCGCCGCGCTCGTGCTGACGTACGAGCAGCTGCCCCTCGCCAAGGAGGCCGGAGTCGTCGACGCGGGTGCTGCCGGACTCATGCTCCAGCTCGAGATGCTCGCGGAGACATTAGGAGGCCCCACCGTGCTGGACTCCCTGGACCGCGTCGAATGGGAGGTCACCGACGTCGGCGCGACCCGCATCTCTCACGTCCATCACGACCGTGGCGGGACCTACGAGGTGATGTTCGTCGCGACTTCGCGCGAGGACATCCACGCGTCGCTCACCACTGACCTCGAGGCGCTCGGCGACTCGGTCTCCGTCACCGGCTCTCACGACCTGTGGCAGGCCCACGTTCATACCGACTCACCCCACCTCGCCGTGGCGCGTGGGATCGAGGCCCACGCACGGCAGATCGTCGTGCGCAATGTACGCGTGGGTCACGACGCTGATCGTGCGTCGACTGGCATCGTCGCCCTCACGCAATGCCCCGGCCTTGCGGAACCGCTCGCAGACGCAGGCGCCATCGTGCTGGTCGTGCCCGATCCGACGGCCCTGAAGCGGCGCGCGCTCAGGCGTGCCGTCAAGGACGCGTCCGGGGTCGCGGCCGTCGTGGTCGCCGGCCACCCCGCTCTGCGGGCCGCGGCAGACGAACTCGCCCGCAAGCGTCGCAAGCCCGCGCTCACCGTCCTCGAGAGCCAGCACGAGGCTCAGGTGATCTCGGCCGTGGCCGCCGCGGCCCTCGTCACGCCGGGACAAGACCTCGCCGACGAGATGGCGGGTGCCGTCGCTGCCACCACCGTCGGACAGAGCACGGGCGACGCCCTCGACGATGACGTCGACCGCCTGGTGGACTCCGCCACCGAGGTGGTCTCCCTGATTCTCGCTGCGGGTGTCCCCGACAGCGTTGCGGACGCGGTCCGCCTGTCGGTGCGTGCGGCGTCTCCCGACGCAGACGTGAACGTGTACCGCGGCGAGCACGCGTACCCGGGGGTGCTGATCGGCGTCGAGCACGCACCCACATGACGGCCACGGATCGGCTCGCCGAGCCGCTCACCAGCGTGCTCGGAGCCCGCACCGCCGGCGGCCTGAAGAAGCTCGGGCTGGAGACCGTCGAGGACCTGCTGCGGCACTACCCGCGGCGCTATGGATCCCCGGGGGAGAGGTCGGAGATCGCGGCCCTTGCCAACGGCGAGCACGTCACGGTGATGGCGGAGGTCCGGTCAGCCCAGGTCCGCAGCATGCGCTCGCGCGGCGGAGCGATGCTCGAGGCGATCGTGACCGATGGCCGCGACACCCTTCAGCTCACGTTCTTCGCCAAGCGTGCCGGCGTACTGCGCATGCACGAGTCGAAGCTGAAGCCGGGAAGCACCGGCCTGTTCACGGGCACGGTGGGGGAATATCGCGGCCGGCGCCAGCTCACGCACCCGGACTACCTCATCGTCGGCGTGGACGCCGCAGACGAGGACGAGGCCGTGCTCGAGGCCTCCCGCCCCATCCCGATCTACCCTGCCGCCGCGGCGGTGCCCACCTGGCGCATCGGCCGGTCGGTGCGCACCGTCTTGGACCCGCTGACCGAGGAGGACGTGCCGGACCCGATTCCTGCCGCGGTCCGTGAGGCGCGCGAGCTGCCGTCGCTGCTCGAGGCGCTGCGCGCCGTCCATGTGCCCGAGCGGCCGGAGATCTGGCAGCGCGGGCGCGAGCGGTTGCGCTTCGAGGAGGCACTGGTGTTGCAGACGGCGCTCGCTCGCCGCCGGGCGGCGCGGGAGGAACTCGCCGCAACTCCCCGGCCGCCTCGCACGGACGGCCTGGTCGCGGCGCTGGACGCGCGGCTGCCGTTCGCGCTGACGACCGCGCAGGCGACGGTGGGTCAGGAGATCTCGCGCTCATTGGCGGGCACCATTCCGATGATGCGGCTCCTCCAGGGAGACGTCGGGGCAGGCAAGACGGTGGTCGCCCTGCGCGCCATGCTGCAAGTGGTGGATGCGGGGGGCCAGGCCGCGCTGCTCGCTCCTACCGAGGTGCTCGCGGCGCAGCACCTGCGTAGCCTGGAGCAGCTGCTCGGTCCGCTTGCTCACGCGGGGCTCCTGGGCGGGGACGATCGCGCCACGCGGATCACCCTGCTCACCGGTTCGCAGGGATCGAAGGTCAGACGTCAGGCGCTCGGTGAGGCCGCATCGGGCGCCGCGGGGATCGTGGTTGGTACGCACGCGTTGCTGAGCGAGGGCGTGCAGTTCGCCGATCTCGGACTCGTGGTCGTCGACGAGCAGCACCGGTTCGGCGTGGAGCAGCGCGACGCCTTGCGCACTCGCGGCGACCGTCCGCCGCACATGCTGGTGATGACCGCGACGCCCATCCCGCGCACAGTCGCCATGACGGTGTTCGGGGACCTCGAGACGTCCACGCTCGGGGAGCGCCCCCCGGGGCGAGCCGAGACGGTGACACACGTGGTCCCTGCCGAGAACGAGGCCTGGCTCGCGCGCACGTGGCAGCGGGTGAGGGAGGAGGTCGATCAGGGCAGGCGCGTCTACGTGGTGTGCCCGCGCATCGACGCTGACGAGCTCGCAGGGGGGGACGACGCCCCGCCGACTAATACGGCCGATGCTCCCGGTGACGAGCCGCTCACGCTCGAGTGGGAGGGCGATGATGCGCCCCCGGCGAGCGTGCCGCTCGCGTCGGTGACCGAGACGGCCAAGATGCTCGCCGCGCGGCCCGAACTCGCTGGCGTGCGCATCGGCCTCATGCACGGTCGGCTCCCGGCCGAGGCGAAGGACGCTACGATGGCGGCCTTCGCTTCAGGAGATGCGCCCGTGATGGTCTCCACGACGGTGATCGAGGTGGGCGTCGACGTGCCCGAGGCGACCGTGATGATCGTGCTGGACGCCGAGCGGTTCGGCTTGTCCCAGCTGCACCAGCTGCGGGGCCGGGTCGGGCGCAGCGCGCTTCCGGGTCTGTGCCTGCTGGTGTCTAGGGCAGAGCCCGGGTCGTTGTCTCGCGAACGGCTCGATGCCGTCGCGTCCACCACTGACGGCTTTGCATTGGCGGAGAAGGACCTCGAGCTGCGCCGGGAGGGCGATGTCTTGGGAGCCGCGCAGTCGGGAGGGCGCAACTCACTTCGACTGCTGCGGGTGGTCAAGGATGCGGACGTGATCGAGGAGGCGCGAGCGGTCGCGCAAGACCTGGTGGCTGCGGACCCGGGCCTGGCGTCCGTCCCAGCCCTCGCCTCCGCGATCGACGCGTGGCTCGGCCCCGAGCGCGAGGACTACCTCGAGCGCGGCTGACCTCAGTCGACAGGTGGTCGCCCGCCGGCCGCGTAGTGCCCGGTCACCGTGATGCCACCCGGCAGCGGGACCTCGTGATCCAGGCCCACGAACGTGCCATTCTCGTCCTGCCACAGCGCCGGTTCGACCAGCGCGTACTTGTCCTCGTCCCAACTCGTCCAATCGCCCTGAAGCAGCCCGCCAGTGTCGGCCGAGTTCGGATTCACCGCCCAGAACGTGTGATGGAGGTGCCGGTCCACGATGAGATCCCGCAGGTGCGTCATCCACCGGTCCTGGCGCTCGTCCTCGCCCAGGCGGCCACCCCACTCGCCGATCAACAGGGGTGAGGTGCCGTCATCGTGTAGGTACAGCCAAGTCGGGCCCCAGACGTCTCTCTCCAGGCTCGCGGCCGAGAAGGATCCTTGGAACCACGGCTGCTCGTAGACCAGGGGGCCATAGTCGTGCGGTGAGTACATGATCTTGGTCGCCGGCCCCTCCACGGGCTGCGCGCCAGCCAGCCTCAGGTTGCCACCCCACCACGTGATGTCGTAGTCGCCCGGATCGTTCGACGACCACTGCTCGCCGTCGGCCGGGGTGGCCTCGATGCCCTCGACCAGCAGCAGCGCGTCCGGGTGCACGGCGTGGATCCGCTGCGCGGCCTCCGAGGCGACGGCGCGCCAGTCTGAGTCCGACCCGTCCCCCCACGTCGCGCGGGGACCGTCAGGCGGACTGCCGTGAGGTTCGTTCTGGAGGTCGAACCCGACGATGGTGTCGTCCTCGCGGTAGCGCTCGGCCACCCACTCCCAGCCGACCATGAAGTCCTCGGTCGAGATGCCTTCCGCCGACCACAGCGGCGCGACGTGGCCCGCGTTGTCCGCCTTCGCCGAGTGGACATCCAGGATCACCTTGACCCCGTGCGCTTTAGAGGCGACCAGCAGCGCCTCGAAGGCCTCGAGCGTGGTGGCGTCCGCGAGATCCGGGTTGGTGGCCGTGTTGACGTTGGTGGTCGCCGTGGCTGCACCAGCACGCCACTCCAGCAGCAGCTCCGTCGAGATGGGGATGCGCAAGACATTGAACCCGCGCTCCGCGATCGCCGCGACGGTGCTCTCGAGGTTGACGGCCCACAGCCCGTGCAGCACGCGATCAGCAGTGTTGAAGCCGAACCAGTTGGCCCCCGTGAGCCACACCGGGTTGCCCGCGGCGTCGATGATCCGGTTGCCATCGACGCTCAACCAGTCGTCTGAGCTCGGTGCGTTCGAAGGGGGAGCGACGTCCGCGGCCGTCGCGGGCTCGTCAGCCGTGTCGCCCTCGCCCGAGCCGCCCTGGCTGTCAGCCGAGCCGGCGCACGCGGCGGAGATCGCATCGGCCGTCCCTGACGCCGTGAAGCCGAAGGAGGTCTCGGCGCCGTCCGCGATCGCACCGTTGTGCTCGAGGCTCGCGACCTCGACCTTTGCAGTGGCGCCGGCCTCGAGCGTCGAGCTCCATGCGCCATCGACGACGGCGTCTCCCAGGTCGAGCGCGACGGACCACGACTCGAGTGCGCCCTCGGTGGCGCTGACGACCACGTCGGCGTTGAAGCCCCCGGGCCACTCGTCGCGGACCACGAGCCGGGCAGCGCACTGGTGCGCGGGCGCCGTGGCCGCAGCGGTCGGTGAGGGGGAGGACGGTGACGCGGTGTCGGTGGTGGCGGGTTGCGCCAGCGCCCAGACCGCGGCGGTGCCGAGCACCAGCACCGCTGCCGTCGCGACCAGCCAGCCGCGTCGCGTGGTGGGGCGCCAACGTCGGCGATGAGCGGTGTCGGCGGTCACGGTGTCATCGGGCGCGGTGTTATCGGGCGCGGTGTCGTCGCTCATGGAGCCCCTCTTCAGTTCAGGCACAGCCTAGTCACGGGCTGCACGCAGAGTGCGCCGTTGCCCGCCTACCCGCCGGCCTCAGCCGCGGGGACGCGTGCCTTCACGCGATGCCGTCGGAATGCGCAGGTGTCCCTGCCGTGTTTGTCAACCAGGCAAGACGCACGCGGGCGGGCAGGCCGTTGCAGCGGCGCGCTGGGATGAGGAGTGACCGCATGCAAGACGCGTGGCCCCTGTGGCCGTCGGTAGCGGCACTCGCGGCCGCCGTGGTGGTGCTCGGCTTCGGGGGCACGCGGCTTGCATATGTCGCGGATGAGTTGGCCGAGCGCACACGCATGGGAAAGGCCACTGCGGGGGCGCTCCTCCTGGGCGCCGTCACCTCGCTGACAGGCATCGTGACCACGGCCACGGGGGCACTGTCCGGAGAGGCCGACTTTGCGATCGCCAACCCCATTGGTGGCGTCGCGATCCAGACTGTGTGGATCGCGATCGCGGACCTGCTGTATCGCCGCACCAATCTCGAGCACGCGGCCGCGTCGCTGCCCAACCTGCTCCAGTCGCTGATCCTGCTGGCGCTCCTGGCACTGCCCGTGGCAGCGTACGCGACCCCCGACCTGACCTGGGGGTGGTTCCACCCGCTGACGCTTGCCATCCCCGCGCTGTACTTCTACGGGCTGCGGCTAGTGAAGTCTGTCGAGGATCATCCGCAGTGGAAGGCCAAGGAGACTTCGGACACCGGTGACGAGGAGCCCCCCGAGCAGTCGAACAGGTCTCTACGCGCGCTGTGGGTGTGGTTCGCGGTGCTGGGGGTCGTGGTGGCCGGGTTCGGCTGGGTCGTCGCGAAGGCGGGACTGGGTGTCGTCGCCGCCACTGGTATTCCGCCGTCGGTCGCAGGCTTCACGATCACGACGGCCATCTCCTCGCTGCCCGAGCTCATCACCCTGCTGGCCGCGGTGCGCATTGGATCTATCGAGCTGGGGATCGGCAACATCGTGGGCGGCAACGTGTTCGACACGCTCATGATCGCCGTCGCGGACGTGTTCTTCTTCAGTGGCTCGATCTACGCGTCAGTGGGGCCCACGTCGCTGGTCCTCCTGGCAGGCACGGCGCTCATCTGCGCCGTGCTCGCCGCGGGGCTCGTGGTGCGCGACAGGCGTGGCATTGGATTCGAGGGCATCGCCATCCCAGGCATCTACCTCGGGACGATCGCGCTCGCCATCGTTGCGGCCTAGCGCGGGGCGCACCGTGCCGCGCCCTACCCTGGGTGCATGACACGGATCATCGCCGGAGACCTCGGCGGCCGCCGCATCACCGTGCCCCCGCGCGGCACGCGCCCCACCACCGATCGCGTTCGCGAGGCCCTGTTCTCGCGCCTGGATCATCAGGACGCCATCCACGGAGCCCGGGCGCTCGACCTCTACGCCGGGTCCGGTGCGCTGGGTCTCGAGGCGCTCAGCCGTGGCGCGGCGTCAGCGACGTTCGTCGAGGCCGCTGGGTCGGCGGCGCGGGTGCTGCAGGCGAACGCGCGCGAGCTCGGCGTCGGTGAGAAGGCGCGGGTGGTCAAGGAGAAGGTGCTCCCGTTCCTCACTCGCTCCACGGACCAATGGGACCTGGTGCTGCTTGACCCGCCGTACGACATCGCGCCTTCGGACCTCACGGCGGTGCTCGGCGCGCTCGCGCCCCGCCTGGCGGCCGATGCGGTGGTGGTCGTGGAGTGGGCCAGCAAGGCACTGCGCGTCGACTGGCCCGTGGGGCTCGAGATCGAGCGGGAGCGCGACTACGGGCAGACCCGCCTGCACTGGGCTCGCTGGGGTAGCGTCGACGCATGACGCTCGCAGTCCTCCCCGGCACGTATGACCCCATCACTCTGGGCCATGTAGACATCGCGGCCCGCGCGGCGACCATGTTCGACGAGGTGGTCATCGGCATCGCCCACAACTCGACCAAGACCCCTCTGCTCGACGCAGAGACGAGGACGCGCCTTGCCCGGGGTGCGACGTCGCACCTCGAGAGTGTGCGAGTCGAGGTCATCGAGGGACTGCTCGTGCACTTTTGTGAAGAGGTGGGCGCCACGGCGATCGTCAAGGGCCTGCGCGGGGGAGCGGACTACGATGTCGAGCGCCCCATGGCCCTGATGAACCGCTCCCTCACCGGGATCGAGACAGTGTTCTTGACCGGCGACAACGCGCTCAGCCACATCGCCTCGTCGCTCGTGAGGGACGTTGCGCGGCACGGCGGGGACATCGACGCCTACGTCCCCGCGGGCGTGGGTGCCGCGGTCCGCGGAGCGCTTGAGGTCCGCTAGATCCGGACCCACGCGACCCGGGTTGAGCGACGTCCTGGGGATCACGTAGGATAGTGCGCCGGTCCTGCCGAACGTGCACGGGCCGAGGTTCACCTGGACCGGAAGGATGGGAGGCGCGTATGTCGCACCACCCAAACAGCTCTCCGTATCGATTCTCCGTGAGGGATATCGCGCGGAGCCCGGGCGCGCAGCGCACGGTCAGCGAGACCTTTCCGGCCCCAG
This sequence comes from Demequina ureilytica, assembly GCF_048553575.1. Lineage (NCBI taxonomy): Bacteria > Bacillati > Actinomycetota > Actinomycetes > Micrococcales > Demequinaceae > Demequina > Demequina ureilytica. The sequence continues at coordinate 16,244 of NZ_JBLZIE010000005.1, forward strand.
CGGTCCTCGGCACAGTCATGGTCGGTGTGCCGGAGGGTACGGAGGTCAGGCTCGACGCGAGCCTGGAGTCTGTGTCCGAAGGTATCTGGGTCTCCGGAACCGTGACTGCTGAGGCGGTCGGGGAGTGCGGACGATGCCTGGACGAGGTGCGATTCGACGTCGCCGCCTCGGTCCAGGGACTGTTCATGCTCGACGACGCTCAGGCGGCGGACGGGGAAGGCGAGTCGGAGGATGTCTTCGAGTTCGACGGGGAGACCGTGGACCTCGAAGAGGTGGTGCGGGACGCGGTGGTGTTGCAACTGCCGTTCACTCCGCTATGCCGGCCGGACTGCCCGGGGCTGTGCGACCAATGTGGCGCTAGGCTTGAGGACGATCCAGACCACGCCCACGAAGTGATCGACCCCAGGTGGTCGGCGCTCACAAGTTTGACTGAACAGGAAGAGAGTTAACCGTGGCAGTTCCGAAGCGCAAGATGTCGCGTTCGAACACGCGTGCACGTCGCTCCCAGTGGAAGACCACTGCTGCGAACCTCACCGCGTGCCCGGCGTGCAAGGGTGCGAAGCTCGCACACGCAGCATGCCCCACGTGCGGCGCCTACAACGGCCGCCAGTACTCCGAGGCGCTCCGCACCGAGCACGGGGCCTGATCGGCCCTCGCCGCATGTGCGAGGCGATTCGATGAGCATTCCAGGGCAGGCTGCGGCCAACGCCTTGGCCGAGCGGTTGGGTGTCCTTGTGGACCCCGAACTACTCGTGCTCGCCCTCACCCATCGATCGTTTGCATATGAGGCCGGTGGCCTGCCCACGAACGAGCGACTCGAGTTCCTTGGGGACTCGGTGCTCGGTCTCGTGGTCACCGACCGTCTGTACCGCGATCATCCCGATCTCCCCGAGGGAGAGCTCGCCAAGATGCGCGCGGGCACCGTCTCTCAGCGCGCGCTCGCGAAGGTCGCGCGCGAACTCGAGCTCGGGCCCTGCGTCCTGCTTGGCAAGGGCGAGACCGCTACCGGTGGTGCCGACAAGGACTCCATCCTTTGCGACTCTCTCGAGGCCGTGTTCGGCGCGGTCTATCTCACGCATGGAATCGAGAAGTCCCGCGAGGTGATCCTGCGACTCGTGGGTCCCACGATGATCGCTGCGGCATCGTCCGGCGTCGCGCTCGACTGGAAGACCTCCCTCCAGGAGGCGTGCGCCCAGCGCGACCTAGGCGTACCCGCGTACGATGCCAAGGGCTCAGGTCCCGACCACTCCCGCACGTTCACGGCGACCGTGACCGTCGATGGTGCGGTGCGCGGCACCGGCACCGGGAGCGCGAAGAAGCATGCGGAGCAGGAGGCTGCGGAGCGCGCTTACGCCTCCATCGTTTACGAGGGCCCCGCAATCTCGGATGGCCCGGCTCCAGCCAACCTGTCCTGACACCCGTGTCGCCCGCCTGCCACAGCGCCTGAGATGCCAGAGCTTCCCGAGGTCGAGACCGTCAGGGCAGGGCTGGCGCCCCTGATCGGCGGCGCCGTCGTTCGCGAGACGCAGGTCCTGCGCGACAGCTGCGTGCGCCTGCTTCCCGGCGGTCCGGGCCAGTTCGCGGCACTCGCCGACGGCGCCCGGATCGCGGCGGTGGTTCGACGGGGCAAGTTCCTGTGGTTCCCGCTCACGCACGCGGCAGCGCCGGAGCCTACCGACGTGCTCTCGGCGCACCTCGGCATGTCCGGGCAGTTCCGCGTCCACCACGGCCCGTGGGCCGAGGCCGCCGCACCCCATCCTCACTGCCGAGCCCGGCTCCGGCTCGAACGCGACGGTGCCCGCCTCACCCTCGACTTCCTCGACCAGCGCACCTTCGGCTATTTGCACATCGAGCCGCTTGTGCCCACCGCCGATGCCCTGGCGGGGGGACAGGGATCGCCGCTCGCCGCGGTCCCGGGCACGGTGGCGCACATTGGCCGGGACGCGCTCGACCCGCACCTCGACACGGCGAAGGTGCTGCGGACGTGGCGTCGGGGCGCGCGCGGAATCAAGCAGGTGCTGTTGGATCAGACTCTGGTGAGCGGCATCGGCAACATCTATGCGGACGAGGCGCTGTGGCTGGCGCGTATCCACCCTGAGCGTCCCGCATCGGCCGTGTCGGCGGCGCAGGCGCGCGCACTGCTCGACGCGGCGCGCGCGGTGATGGCGCGTGCGCTCGCGCAGGGCGGCACGAGCTTCGACGCCCTCTACGTGAACGTCAACGGCGAGTCCGGCTACTTCTCACGTTCCCTGGAGGCGTACGGGCGCGCAGGTGAGCCATGCGCAAGGTGCGGTGCGACCATCCGCCGCGAGAGCATCGGCGGGCGCTCGACTCACTGGTGCGCGCGCTGTCAGCGTCGTTACGCTGCGCGCGGCTGAGTCAGACCCCGCAGGCATCCGGCTACGATGCGGAGTATGGCTGACGTGAGAGTGCTTGTACTGGACGACCATGAGGTCGTGAGACGTGGGATCTGCGACATCCTTGATCGCGCAGACGGAGTCGAGGTGGTGGCCGAGGCCGCCAACGTCGCGCAGGCGATCCGCCGCGTCGACGCCACCAGGCCGGACGTCGTACTGTCCGATCTGCGCCTACCCGATGGCACCGGGCTTGACGTGATCGCCCACGTGCGTGCGACTCACCCGGACACCCATATCGTCGTGCTGACGAGCTACGACGACGATGATGCGAAGGACGCCGCGCGCACCGCAGGAGCTGATGCCTTCGTCGCCAAGACGGCGGGCTCGGCGGAGGTGCTCAAGGCAGTGCGAGACGCGGCCTCGGGCCGTGAGCATGGCCAGCACATCGATGTCCAGGAGGACGCCGACATCGCCGCGCTGACCCCGACCGAACGCAAGATCGTGACCGCAGTAGGCGACGGGCTCTCGAACAAGGAGATCGCGGACCAACTCGGCATCGCCGAGAAGACGGTGAAGAACCACGTGACGAGCATCCTCGCCAAGATGGGCCTGCAACGGCGCACGCAGGTGGTCGCCTGGGCGACTCAGCGGCGGGCCCAGTCCTTCCGCCGGTAGTTCCCACTCGCGAGCATCGCTCACGCGATGCGCCGCGTTCCCTGTCACTCGACAGCGGCCGACATGTCCGCTGAGTCGCGGCCTTAAGCCGACTCCCGTCATAACCGTGTGGGATCACGGTCACGCCCACGCGCCGCGGCGAGTGGGGCGATAGGTGCGCCGCCAGAGTCTCGGACCGGCGGGCCGGTCGGGGCCGGCTCGGTAGATGCGTACGTGTCTCGGCTCGAATGTGCGGTTCCTTCCGCCGATCATCGGCCTCTTGCCAGGGCAAGCAAGCCGAATGGGACGTGATCTGCCGTGCCGGTGACGCCTGGCGGGCGCATTGCGACGATGTAATGACGTAAGTCGGCGCCTTTGTGTTGACAACCAACATAAGTCTTCGTAGTGTCACTATCAGCGTGCCTCAGGACCAAGGTCCTGGTGTGCGCGACCCGATACACCAACTGAGTCGCATCGTCGCGATGATCGGAAGGAAAGCCCTTGTACAAAGATGTGCATAAGAGCCGCTCCAGGCTCACTGCGGCGGTGATGGGTACGGCGCTAGCCGGTACCTCACTGCTCGTGGCAGCAGCACCCGCCCAGGCTGAGCCTGTCGGCACAGCCTCCCAAGCCTCACTAGCAGAGGCCCCCACGAACCTGGCCACTGATGTCACGGGAGAGCCGGGGTTTGACGCGCTCCTGTTCACCAAGACGGAAGGCTTCCGTCACGGAAACATCCCTGACGGCATCGCAGCTATCGAGCAGATGGGCCTGGACAACGGGTTTACGGTGGACGCCACCGAGGACGCGACGGCGTTTACCGAGGAAAACCTCGCCAACTACGACGTCGTGATCTTCTTCTCAACCACCGGCGATGTGCTCGACACGACACAGCAGGCCGCGTTCGAGACCTACATTCAGAACGGCGGAGGCTACGCGGGCATTCACGCGGCCTCCGACACCGAGTACGACTGGCAGTGGTACGGCGACCTGGTGGGCGCCTACTTCGAGGGTCACCCCCCGGGCACGCCCAACGCGGACATCACCGTCGAGGACTTCGCGCACCCGTCGACGCAGCACCTGCCCGACGTCTGGAACCGGACTGACGAGTGGTACTCCTTCCAGGAGAACCCGCGTGATGACGTTCACGTGCTGGCCAGCCTGGACGACGACTCCTACAACGGCGGCACCATGGGTGACGATCACCCGATCGCCTGGTGCCAGAACTACGACGGCGGTCGGTCCTGGTACACCGGTGGCGGACACACCGCAGCATCGTTCTCCGAGCCGGAGTTCACTACGCACGTGCTCGAGGGCATTCGCACTGCGGCTGGCGTCGTTCAGTCCGACTGCAACGCCACGGATAGCGACGCGTACGAGCTCGTGAACCTCGCCGACGACACCAGGAACCCGATGTCGCTGAACGTGGCTGACGACGGCACGGTGTTCTATCTCGAGCGCGACGGCGAGCTCCTGCGCATCGACCCCGAGACCCAGCAGACCTCGACGGCCATCGACCTCAACGTGACGAACGGCAACGAGGACGGACTCCTGGGCATGGTCCTGGACCCCGACTTCGAGACGAACAATCACGCCTTCATCTACTGGTCGCCGGCAACGGTGTCGCCGGAGGACGGTCCGCACAACCGCATCTCGCGTTTCACGTATGACCCGAACTCAGGCACCTTCGATCCCGCTAGCGAGGTCTTGGTCCTGAAGGTCGAGACCCAGCGCGACGAGTGCTGCCACGCGGGTGGAGACATGATCTTCGACCTTGATGGCAACCTGGTGCTCGCGACCGGTGACAACACCAACCCGTTCGACTCGAGCGGCTACACGCCCATCGACGAGCGCGACGGCCGTTCCTCGTGGGACGCCCAGGGCACTTCGGGCAACACCAACAACCTGCGCGGCAAGATCGTGCGCATCACGCCGCAGCCCGACGGCTCCTACACGATTCCGGACGGTAATCTCTTCGAGGAGGGCACCGACCTGACGAGGCCGGAGATCTACGCGATGGGCTTCCGTAACCCGTTCCGGATCGGGCTCGACCCCCACACCGGCAACTACCTGGTGGCGGACTACGGACCGGACGCGGGCAGCGCAAGCGGCACCCGTGGTCCTGCAGGCACGACCGAGTGGAACATCGTCGACGAGCCGGGCAACTACGGCTGGCCGTTCTGCCACGGAGTCAATTGCTACAACGACTACAACTTCGAGACCGGCGCCTCGGGCGATGAATTCGACCCGACCGCGCTCGTCAACGACAGCCCGAACAACACGGGTCTCACTAACCTTCCCGATGTGATCTGGCCCGAGTACTACGGTGAGCGCGGCGCGCAGGACAACCCGTTCCCCATCGTGGGCAGCAACGGCTACACCGGCGCACCCATGGGTGGACCGGCTTATGATTACGACCCGGACCTCGTCTCCGAGACCAAGTTCCCGGAGTACTGGGACGGCAAGGCCTTCCTGGGTGACTGGAACAACGGCGACGCCTTCGCCATCACCCTCAACCGCGGTGACGCCACCAACCCGGGATCCGAGATCACCAAGATCACCCCGCTGCTTCCTGGCCTGATCTCCGACAACCCCGAGTTCGCCCAGGTCATGGACGCCACGTGGGGCCCGGAGGGCTCGCTGTACGTCATCGACTGGGGAGTCGGATACGGCACCAACAACGCCGATTCGGCGATCTACCGCATCGATTACGTCGAGGGCAACCCCTCGCCGATCGCGCGGGCATCTGCGGATGTCACCAGCGGTGCTGGCAGCGAGCTCACGGTGAATTTCTCTTCCGAGGGAACGCGTCACCCTGGCTTCCTCAACTACACGCTGCAGTGGGACTTCGGTGATGGAAACACCAGCACCGAGGACAACCCGACTCACACCTACACGGCGATGGGCGAGTACACCGCTCAGCTCACCGTGACCGACGAGAACGGCCTCACTGGGGTCGCGAACGTCACCATCGTGGTCGGCAACGCGGCTCCCACCGTGGAGATCGTCTTCCCCGAACAGGGAGGCTTCTTCAACTGGGGTGATGAGGTGGACTACGAGGTCGTCATCAACGACCCCGACGCTACCGGCGAGATCAACTGCGACAACGTCAACGTGCTTCCCGCTCTGGGACACGCCTCGCATCAGCACCCCTCGGGTGCGCTCACCGGCTGCACGGGAGTCATTCCCACGCTGCGCGATGAGGGCCACGGCATCACGGAGAACATCTTCTGGACCGTGGACGTGTCCTTCACTGATGACGGTGGCGCGGCCGGGGTGCCCCTGTCGGGTTCCACGACCAACATCCTCAACCCCAAGCGCATGGAGGCGGAGTTCTTCGACGCCACCGGTGCGCTGACGGACGCCTACCCGGAGAATGATGGTGAGGGCGTCCAGACAGAGGACAACTCGGACATCGACCAGGGACAGAACCTGTCCTTTGTTGAGCCCGGCGACTGGTGGTCGTACGACCCGGTGAACTTCAAGGGCATCGATGGTGTGCGTGCACGCCTCGCGTCCCCTGTGGATGGCGCTGGTTCGATGACCATGCACTGGGGTGCACCTGACGGGCCCGAGCTCGGTGAGATCGCCTTCACCGAGACCGGCGACTGGCAGGCCTACGAGGACTTCGATGTCGCTCTGACGGATCTCCCGACCGATTCGGGGAACCTGTACTTCGTGCACCGCGCAGGACAGGTCAACGTCAACTACTTCGAGTGGCTCGGCGACGGCGTGGACGGCAACTCCGTTCCCGTCATCGACTTCGAGGTCGACACCGTGTCGGGGATCGCTCCTCTCACGGTGAACGCCACTGCGACGGCGGTCGACCCCGAGGGCACCGACGTCACGCTCGAGTGGAACCAGGGAACCGGCGACGGTTTCGTGTCCGGCACCGAGGCCGAGCAGTTCGTCTACGACACGCCCGGCAGCTACCTGCTGCGTGTGCGTGCCACGGACGAGACCGGTGTGTCCGGTGAAGAGTATGTCCAGATCACTGTCTCGCAGGAGGTTGCTCTCTGCTTCGACGGTCGTTCGGACGACTTCACTGGCGACCAGCTCGACACGCAGCGCTGGGACGGTTCGGTCCGCCTCAACCAGGAAGTGAGTGTGGTGGACGGCCACCTGGTCATCCCCGCCTCGCTCACCGACATCTACCAGGACACCAACGACACGCCGAACATCATCCTCCAGGACCTGCCCGCAGGCTCCTGGCAGGCCACCGCTAAGGTGACGATTCCTGCTCGTGCGCAGTACCAGCAGGCAGGGCTCGTGGTCTACGGCGATGACGACAACTACACCAAGATGGTGATCCAGGCTCGTGACGAGAGCGCGGCCGGTCGAATCTTCCAGCTTGCCAACGAAGTTGACGGCACAGCGACGGAGGACAACACCGACGCACTCGGCGACGCGTACCCGGACACCGCTTGGGTCCGCCTCACCAGCGATGGCTCGTCCATCAACGGCTCCTACTCGGACGATGGTCAGAACTTCACTGACATGCCCGAGACGTTCTCGATCGCGGACCTCCAGGATCCCCGCATCGGTCTGCTTGCGCTTGCCAGCGCCGGCTCGCCCGCTGCAGAGATCGACGCGGAGTTCGACTGGTTCCACTTCACGCCCGACGACACGTCGGCCGCGGGTGAGCCGAACGACGACTTCGACGGCACGACGCTCGATGCGTGCCGCTGGACCGTGTACAACGAGGACCCGAACGCCTACCGGGTGACCGGCGGTGCGCTGGAGATCGATCCTGCCGCCGGCGACATGTACCAGGACGGCACCGGTGTCACGAACTTCGTGATGCAGGACGTTGAGGGTGACTGGACGGTGGAGACCAAGGTCGACACGTCGGAGCTGGAGCACCAGTACCAGCAGGGCGGCTTGCTCGCCTTCGCCGACGAGGACAACTACGTCAAGGTCGACCTGGTCGCCACCAACGCGGTTGGTAGCGCCAAGAACACTGGCGTCGAGATCCTGAGCGAGATCGATGGTGCCGTGACCGCAGGGGCTTCGCAGTTGCCTGCCCCTGAGAACGGCATCGTCTGGTTGCGTATGTCCAAGGAGGGCGACGTCATCACTGGCGCCGTCAGTTCCGACGGCGAGACGTGGACCGACTTCCCCGATCAGATGACCAACCCCGGCGCAGCTGCCGGCCAGGTCGGTGTGTTCGCGCTCGGGACCGACAACCAGACGGTGACGCCTACCGTCCGCTTCGACTACTTCCGAGTGGTCGGGGACGAGGCGGAGCCAATCGTGCTCGACGTCGCAGTGTCGCCTGCGGCTCCGAACGGCGATAATGACTGGTACACCTCTCCTGTGACGGTGGACGCCTCCGTCACCGGAGGTGGCGAGTCCACCATCTACCGCGAGTACCGGATCGACGGCGGCGACTGGAGCGAGTACACGGCTCCTGTCGAGGTCTCGACGGACGGGGAGCACACGGTTGACGTGCGCGCCTCAGGCTCCGGGGCTGCAGAGGTGATGGAGTCTGTGTCGTTCAAGATCGACGCCACGAACCCCACGGCCGACATCGTCACTGATCTCACGGCCGACCCCCGCACCCTCGTGGTGATGGGCGAGGACGACGAGAGCGGTGTGGCCACGCTCGAGTACCGCATCGATAGTGGTCTGTGGGAGGAGTACACGACTGAGGTCGAGCTCTCCGACGACCGGCAGACCATCAGGGCGCGGGCCATCGACGCTGCGGGCAACGTGTCCGCGACGGCGAACGCCTACGTCCCCGAGTTCGGTGACATTGCGTTCACCGACGTCGATGGGTCACTGGAGCACTTCGAGTCGATCATGTGGCTCGCGGACCAGAACATCACCTACGGCTGGACCACCGAGAACGGCACGGAGTTCCGTCCGTTCAACTCGATCACTCGTGATGCGATGGCGGCGTTCCTGTACCGCTACGCAGGTTCGCCGGACGTCACGCTTCCTGCGCAGTCTCCGTTCGTGGACATCACGCCCACGAACACGGAGTTCTACGAGGAGATTGTGTGGCTGGCTCAGGAGGGCATCTCCACTGGTTGGACTGTGAACGGCGGACAGGAGTTCCGTCCGTTCGAGCCGATCACTCGTGATGCGATTGCGGCGTTCCTCTACCGCTACGCGGGAGA
>NZ_JBLZIE010000006.1:0-20065 GCF_048553575.1 Demequina ureilytica
CCGAGTTCCGCCCGTTCAACGAGACCACCCGCGACGCAATGGCGGCGTTCCTGAACCGCTACGACAACCTGGCCCAGTAGGGCAACGTGGAGCGCGCGCCGGGTGCGGGCGTGCGCTCCGAAGTCCAGTTCTCGCACCAAGTCGCCGTTCTCGGCACAACGAAGTGAAGTGAGGAACTACACATGGACCACAAGCACCTGTCCCGCCAGCGGCGAGGACGATCAATCGTGGCGGGGGCGGCTTCGGCTCTGCTGGCCGTTGGAATCCTCGCGGTGAGTCCCGCATCTGCAGACATCGGCGATGTCGAGGTCCCCGAGGGCTCCTGGATCGACGAGTTTGACTCCGAGACCCTCGACCCTCGGTGGTCGATCACCAACGAGTCTCCGGACGACTGGTCTCTGACTGACAACCCGGGCAGCCTGACCATCGACACGCTGATCGGCGACACGTATCAAGACAACAACTCCGCGCAGAACATCTTTTTGGTGGATGTGCCGGACGGTGACTTCACGGCAGTGACCCATGTGGAGGCCGAGGTGACCGCCCAGTACCAGGGTGCCGGCCTCATCGCATGGGGCGACTTCGACAACTATGTGCGCTACGGCAGGACTTTCGTGGGGTCCCTGCTCGATGACGCGGACATCGCGCTCGAGACGAACCTTGAGGTCGGAGGATCGTTCTCGGGCGATCTGGTGCCTCGTGACGGCTCGACCGGCGAGACCATGCGCATTCAGCGCGTGGGCGACACCGTGACCACCTCGGTCTGGGAGAACTCCACCTGGGTCGAGGCATCCTCCGTCGAGATCTCCTTCCCCATCACAAAGGTGGGTCTCTACGGGCTTGCATCGCTCGAGGGCAGCTCGATGTCCGCGACCTTCGATTACTTCGCTCTCGAGGCGACTGCGGCCTCTGTCGCCGCGGACGCCGATGCGCTGTCGCTGCCGACGACCACCACGACCGACCTTGACCTCCCGACTGAGGGCGGTTTCGGCTCGCAGATTGAGTGGGCCAGCTCCAATCCTGCGGTCATCGACGCGAATGGCGTCGTCACCCAGCCCGCAAGCCAGAACGAGACGGTCACGCTGACGGCGACCGTCAGCCAGGGCGGAGAGGTGACCACACGCGACTTCGACATCACGGTCATCGCCGACGACCCACAGGCCGAACTGGACTATCTCGCCGGCACCTTTGAGCTTGGTCAGTCGGTCGTGTGGGACGATCTCACGCTCGTGGACTCCTACGAAGACGCCACTGTCTCGTGGGCGAGCTCCGACGAGGCCGTGCTTGGCACCGACGGTACGGTGAACCGCGCTGCGGATGAGCGTGACGTGACGCTCACGGCGACGCTCGCGTTGGAAGGCGCCACCACGGATCTCCAGTTCGACGTCACGGTCCTCGCTGAGGTTGCCGGTGAGTTGGGCAGCTACATTGTCGACGGCAACAATGACGACACGGATAGTTTGCATCTCGCGTTGTCCGACGGCGGTGCCTTTGAGGCTCTGAATGATGGGAGCCCGGTCGCGTATGCGTCCGAGGGGTCGCGCCGTATTGGCTCGCCCACCTTGTTCCACCGTCCCGACGGTGGCTACGGACTGGTCGGTACGCTCAACTCCAGCTCGAACCAGATCTTTGTGTTCGACACGGACAACCTGATCCGCTACGGCAACGAGCGCCTGGTGCAGTTCGCGCCAGCGGGGCACGCCACGACTCGTGTCGCGGTGGAGTATGACAACTCGATCCAGGCCTATCGGCTGCACTACACGCGTACGTCGGATGGGCTTCACTTCGAGGTCACGACGAGCGACTTCTCGTCGTTCAGCGACCCTGTTGAGGTGGCGAGTGCTCCGGTGTTCGCCGCGGGTGACTACCCGGATGGGGCCCTGGAGGCTGACTCGATCGGGATCACGCAGGCGGAGTACGACTACCTCGCTGAGCGCCTGCTCGACCGGGTGCGCTCGACGAGCGTCGATCCGTTCGACCCGGTGACTGTAACTGTGGGTGACGATAGTGCGCTGCCTGGTTCGGCGATGGTGAACTACACGTCCGGCAACCAGGTGGAGATGGGTGTGGAGTGGGACGACGTGCCCACCACGCCTGGTGAGCACACGGTGACGGGCACGGTGCAGGCGCCGTTCCACTCGGACACCGAGGAGCCGGACCCGCTGGCGTGGCGCCGGGCGGACCCGGACGTGACGATCGGTGACGATGGGATGTACTACCTGACTGGTTCGTACCCGACGACGAACAATAGCGACCCTGAGGGCTACGACCGGGTGGTGCTGCGCCGTGCAGAGACCTTGGAGGGCCTCCAGGATGCGGCGGCGGATGAGGTGGTGATCTGGGACGAGTCCGAGACCACCGCTCACAACCGCTACATCTGGGCTCCGGAACTGTCCAAGATCGGTGACGACTGGTACATCCTGGTGACCACGTCGCGCGGAAATGGCAACTTTGATATCCGTCCCGCGATGCTCAAGTACTCCGGAGATGAGCTTTCCGGAGCTGCTGCGCTGGACCCGGCCAACTGGGAAGAGATCGGGTATGTCCAGTCGTTCGAGAACGACCCCAACGCGTTCACGTCGTTCTCGCTGGACATGTCGCACTTCGAACACAACGGCACTGACTACCTGACGTGGTCGGAGAAGCCTGGAGCCTCGTCGATTCGTATGGCGACCATCGACCCTGCGAACCCGCTGCAGCTGACCAGCACGTCGATTCTGTTGACCACTCCTGAGTACGCCTGGGAGATCAACACGGGTCAGGGACAGCGTGTGAACGAGGGCTCGGCTGTCGTCAAGCACGACGGCAAGGTGTTCGTGACGTTCTCCTCGTCGACCGTGGACACGGCCTACAACATCTCGGTGCTGTGGGCGGATGAGGACGCGGATCTCATGGATCCGGCCTCGTGGAGCAAGTTGGGTTACCCCCTGCTGCAGACGGCCGACGTTCCGGGCGCCTTCGGTCCCGGTCACAACTCGTTCACCGTGGACGAGTTCGGCAACCCCGTGCTCGTGTACCACGCACGTTCCTACGATGACCCGGCTAACCCCGGCGAGGCCAGCGACGGCGGCCTGAACGACCCGCGCCGCAATGCTCACGCCAAGCTGGTGCATTGGGACATCGACGGCATGCCGATTCTCGACATGACGCCCGAAGAGGAACTCGATCCCGCGATTGCGGACGTGAGCATTCAGGTCACGGTCGAGGCTCCCGACGTGGAGTTCTCGGATGTGGACGAGTCGCTGGAGCACTATGGCTCGATCATGTGGCTTGCGAGCCAGGGCATCACGCAGGGGTGGGAGACGGAGAACGGTACGGAGTTCCGTCCGTTCAACGCGATCACTCGTGATGCGATGGCGGCGTTCCTGTACCGGTATGCCGGTTCGCCTGAGGTGACGTTGCCGGCTCAGTCTCCGTTTGTGGATGCGGATGAGTCGCTGGAGCACTATGAGGCGATCGTGTGGCTGGCCCAGGAGGGNGTATGCCGGTTCGCCTGAGGTGACGTTGCCGGCTCAGTCTCCGTTTGTGGATGCGGATGAGTCGCTGGAGCACTATGAGGCGATCGTGTGGCTGGCCCAGGAGGGAATCTCCGAGGGTTGGGACACCAACGCAGGTCAGGAGTTCCGTCCGTTCGAACCCATCACTCGTGATGCGATGGCGGCGTTCCTGTACCGGTATGCCGGTTCGCCTGAGGTGACGTTGCCGGCTCAGTCTCCGTTTGTGGATGCGGATGAGTCGCTGGAGCACTATGAGGCGATCGTGTGGCTGGCCCAGGAGGGAATCTCCGAGGGTTGGGACACCAACGCAGGTCAGGAGTTCCGTCCGTTCGAACCCATCACTCGTGATGCGATGGCGGCGTTCTTGTACCGCCTGGCGGACGAGCCCACCTGGGTGGACCCGGTGAACTCGCCGTTCGTGGACATCACGTCCACCAACACGGAGTTCTACACCGAGATCACCTGGCTCGAGGACACCGGCATCACGACCGGGTGGGAGACGGATGAGGGAACCAGGTTCCTTCCCTACCGTTCGACCACTCGTGATGCGATGGCGGCGTTCCTGAACCGCTACGACAACCTGCAGGGCTAACAGCTCAGCACGCACGAGGGCCCCGGCACCGAGGAGGTGCCGGGGCCCTTCGTCGTGCTGTGGGGCTAGTGCTTGCCGGTCATGGTGGTGACGTCGAGCAGCGCGTCTAACCGCTCCTCGCTGATGTCGCCGCGCTCGACGAATCCCAGATCGACGGTCGCCTCGCGCACGGTCAGGCCCTCGGCGACGGCGTGCTTTGCGATCTTGGCGGCGTTCTCGTAGCCGATCACCCGGTTGAGCGGCGTCACGATGCTGGGGGAGGCCTCGGCGAGGCGTCGCGCGCGGTCGACGTTGGCGACGATCCCGTCGACGGTCCGCTCCGCGAGCACCTCGGAGGCGTTGCCCAGCAGGCGCATCGACTCGAGCACGCCGAGCGCCATCACGGGGATCTGCACGTTGAGCTCGAAGGACCCTGAGGCCCCGGCCCATGTCACGGTGGCGTCGTTGCCGACCACCCGCGCACACACCATCAGCACTGCCTCCGGCACGACAGGATTCACCTTGCCGGGCATGATCGAGGATCCGGGCTGCAGGTCGGGAAGCTGAATCTCGCCGAGCCCGGTATTCGGTCCCGAGCCCATCCACCGCAGGTCGTTGCAGATCTTGGTGAGCGACACGGCGATGACCTTGAGCGCTCCCGAGACCTCGACCAGGCCATCACGGGCGGACTGTGCCTCGAAGTGGTCCCGTGCCTCGGTGATGGGCAGCCCGGTGTCCTCCGCGAGCAGCGCGATCACGCGCTCCGGGAAGCCGTCGGGCGTGTTGATGCCGGTGCCGACGGCGGTGCCGCCGAGCGGCACCTCGGCCACCCTCGGCAGCGCGGCCTCGAGTCGCTCGATGCCACGCCTGACCGCAGCCGCGTAGCCGCCGAACTCTTGGCCCAGCGTCACGGGAGTGGCGTCCATCAGGTGCGTGCGCCCCGACTTGTACACCTCCGCGAACTCCGTCGACTTGGCCTCGAGCGACTGTGCGAGGCGCTCGAGCTGCGGCATCAGGTCGTTGACCAGGGTCGACGTTGCGGCGACATGCACTGACGTGGGGAAAACGTCGTTGGAGGACTGCGAGGCGTTGACGTGGTCGTTCGGGTGGACGTCGTCGCCGAGCGAACGGCTTGCCAGAGTCGCGATGACCTCGTTGGTGTTCATGTTCGAGCTGGTCCCCGAGCCGGTCTGGAACACGTCGACGGGGAAGTGCTCGTCGTGCGCACCCGAGGCGACCTCGTCGGCCGCCGCCACGATCGCATCGGCGATCGGACCCGAAAGCACGCCCAGCTCCGCGTTCGCGCGGGCGGCCGCCTTCTTCACTCGCGCGAGCGCCTCGATGTGGCGTCGCTCGAGGGTGATCCCGGATATGGGGAAGTTCTCGACGGCGCGCTGTGTCTGCGCGCGGTAGAGGGCGTGCGCGGGCACGCGCACCTCGCCCATCGTGTCGTGCTCGATGCGGTAGTCGGAAGCGGCGTCGCTAGAGTTCTCAGTCATGTCGCCCATTGTCGCAGAGCGCCGATGCGGGGGCGGGGCACCTAGGCCTCGCCAAGCTCCGCTCGGGTGGGTGGGTTGGCGCCGGCGCGCGAGACGGTGATGGCGCCGATGCGTGCGCAGCGCTCGAGCACGCCCGCGATGGTGGCGTCATCGATGTGGTGCAGCTCCTCACGGTGATCCGAGCCCAGGAGACCGGCCTCCCACAGCCCGTCGATCAGTCCGCTCATGAACGAGTCGCCGGCCCCCACTGTGTCCGCCACGTCGACCCGGGGCGCCTCCACGCTGACGTGGTGCCCGTCGTTCAGGTACGCAGTCGCACCGTCGCCACCCTTGGTCACCACTACCAGAGCCGGACCGCGAGCGGCCCAGTCGCGCGCGAGCGCCTCGATTCTCTCGGCCTGGGTGGTATGCGTGCCGGGGCTTGGAGCTGCGCGGGCGGTCAGCAGCCAGGCGAGGTCCTCGTCGGAGGCCTTCACGACATCGGCGAGCGCCACGACCCGCTCGATCGCGGCGAGCGCGGTGCTCGCGTCTCCCATCAGGGCGGGCCGCGCATTCGGGTCGTACGTGACGGTGGCGCGCTCTCGCATGGACTCGAGGATGCGGAGGACTGCGTCGCCGCCTGGAGCCAGCACCGCCGCGATGGAGCCGGTGTGGACCACGTCGGGAGCCACACCGGTGGCCGCAGCAGCCTCGATGTCCCACGTGAGGTCGAAGTCGTAGTCGGCCGCTCCTGTGCCATCCAAGGTGGCGGTGGCTACCGAGGTGCGGGGCGCATCGGCCGATCCCTCGACCAGCGCGACCGCGGACTCCTCGAGGTGTGCGCGCACCATGTCGCCGTGAGCGTCACGGCCGAACCGCGTGAGCAGCGACACGTCCCGACCGAGCCTTCCGAGGCCGATGGCGACGTTGGCCGGCGAGCCCCCGGGGTAGGTCTCAACCGAGCCGTCGGGCCTGCGCACCACGTCGACGAGGGCCTCCCCAATGACCAGGGCGCTGCCTTCGCGGGCGGGGTCGGTCATCGCTCGTCCTGCTCAGAATCCTGGCCCGCCGCCGCATCTGCGGGCACGATGCCGATGACGCCTGCATCCGCAACGTCGTCGTCAGCAGCGCCGTCCTCAGCGGTGTCGCCGTCGCCCGTGTCCCCCCGGGCGTCGGCGATCCGCTCCTGGGCGCCCTCGAGCAGCTCCTGGCAGCGCGCAGCCAGCGCCTCGCCCCGCTCCCACAGCCCGACGGACTCGTCGAGCGTCGCGGCTCCCGCCTCGAGCTTCGCGACGATCGCGATCAGCTCGTCGCGGGCCTGCTCGTAGGTGAGCGTGGAGACATCGGCGGCATGAGGCATATGCCACACGCTATCGCGTCATGATCGGGCTGTGCGGCACTCTCATCTTGTAACTTGCGTGCAACTTCTCTGCACAGTGATCTCTTCACAACGGGGTGATGATGATGTTCAGTGAGAACTATTCGAGCCAGACGGCGCTCGCCAGCGTCCAGAAGGCGTTGGATCCCAACCTGACGGACCGTGAGCTCGCTTCCATGGCACGGGCGGACGAGGTGAAGGTGCGAGCGGCCGTGGCCGAGCGCGCCGACACTCCCGTCATGACCCTGCTCAAGCTCTCGAGGGACCCGTCCCCGGCGGTGCGGGCCGGAGTCGCGAGCAATCCGAGCCCCGACGTGCCCGAGGATCTCTTCCTCGAGCTGGCCTCCGACAAGGCTCCCGAGGTGGTCTTTGCGTTGATCTACAACCACGCGGTCCCCCGAGCAGTGATCGCGAAGCTCGCGCGCCAGATTCACAAGAAGCACTCGGGAGCGGCACGCGCCCGGCTGGCGTCCGCGAGCACCGGGCCCTCCGACTCCGCGATCGTCGGGATCGCGACCAAGCGCTGAGACGGACGCGACGGGCTGCGCCTGCTACTTGCCGACGGAGGTGACGTTGGCCGCGATCTCGCCCTGGCCCAGGCGGATCCGCAACGGATCGCCCTCGTGCACTGCCGATGCGCGGGTCACCACCGCACCGGCCGCGTCTCGCACGATCGCGTAGCCGCGGTCAAGGGTGCCCTGAGGGCTGAGCGCGCGGAGCGACGCCGCCAGCTCGCGCGTGGCGCCGTCGGCGCCTGAGAGGATCGCCACCAGCGCGCGACCGGCAGACTGGCGCGCCTGCGCGACCGCATCCCGATAGGGATCGAGCATGCGGTGAGGATGTGCGAGCACGGGGCGCGAACGGAACTGCTCGAGACCGCGCGCCTCGCGCGCGACCAGTGCCTCGAGCGCCTCACGCATGTCGCGGCGCGCCTGGTCGATGCCCGCAGCCTCCTGGGCCGCATCGGGCACGATCCGCTTGCCGGCATCGGTGGGCGTCGATGCCCTGTAGTCGGCGACGAGGTCGAGCACGGGGGAGTCCTTCTCGTGCCCGATGGCGCTCACCAACGGGGTCGTGCACGCTGCTGCGGCACGCACCACCCGCTCGTCCGAGAACGCGATGAGGTCCTCGAAGGAACCGCCGCCGCGCGCGACCACGATGACGTCGACGCCGGGCGCCGTGTCCAGATCGGCGATGGCCTCGCTCACCTCCCGCACGGCGTGCTGGCCCTGCACGGACACGCGTCGGATCTCGAAACGCACGGACGGCCACCGCTCGGTGGCGTTCACCACGACATCATGCTCCGCCTCGCCCTGGGTGGCGCAGACGAGCCCCACGATGCGCGGTACGAAGGGGAGGGGGCGCTTGCGCTCGGCGTCGAACAGGCCCTCGGCGGCCAGTGCCTCCTTGAGCGCCTCGATCCGTGCAAGCAGGTCGCCCACCCCGGCGTGCCGAATGTCGCCGGCATCGAGCTTGAGCGCTCCTGAGCGGGCCCACCAGCGTGGGCGGGCATGCACCACCACCCGGGACCCGTCATCGAGCGGCGTACCCATCCGGTCCACGACGGACGAGAGCGCCGAGACGCCCAGCGTCGCGTTCTCGCTCGGGTCGCGCAGGTCGAAGAAGACGAGGTTCTTCCACCGCGACGGGCGCAGCACCTGGCCCTCGACCCACACCGGCCCCATGCGGTGCACGTACTGGCCGATCTTGCCGGTGAGGTGGTGCACGGGCCACGGGTGCTCGGCGCTGGTGTCCGCCGCAGTGCCGGGCATTTCGGCCGCAGGATCGCGGGAAGCATCCGCGCCGCGCGAAGCGTTGTCAGGGTGAATCGAACCGTCGGTCACGTCCCCTAGCGTGCCACGTAGACTGGAGCATATGCCTTCCCTTAATGACAAGCGCGTCCTTCTCGCGGCACCTCGCGGCTACTGTGCGGGAGTCGACCGCGCCGTCATCGCGGTCGAGAAGGCCCTCGAGATGCACGGCGCCCCGATTTATGTGCGCAAGGAGATCGTCCACAACAAGTACGTGGTCGAGACGCTGTCCGAGCGCGGCGCGATCTTCGTCGACGAGACGGACCAGGTTCCCGAGGGCGCCCGCGTGGTGTTCTCGGCTCACGGCGTCTCGCCCGCAGTTCGCTCGAGCGCCGATGCGCGCGGCCTGGTGTCCATCGACGCCACCTGCCCGCTGGTCACCAAGGTGCACAAGGAGGCCATCCGCTTCGCGCGTGAGGACCAGACCATCCTGCTGATCGGCCACGAGGGCCACGAGGAGGTCGAGGGCACCGCCGGCGAGGCGCCCGAGCACACCATCGTGGTGAACTCGCCCGAAGAGGCGGACCGCGTGGTCGTGCCCGACCCTGACAACGTGGTGTGGCTGTCGCAGACCACGCTGTCCGTCGACGAGACCATGGACACCGTCCACCGTTTGCGCGCGCGTTTCCCCAACTTGCAGGACCCGCCCAGCGACGACATCTGCTACGCCACCCAGAACCGCCAGGTGGCCGTCAAGAAGCTGGCGCCCGAGAGCGACCTGGTGATCGTGGTGGGCTCCGCGAACTCCTCGAACTCGGTGCGCTTAGTCGAGGTCGCGCTGCAGGCGGGCGCCCGCTCGTCCTATCGCGTCGACACCCACAAGGAGATCGACGAGGCGTGGCTCGAGGGCGTGACCACGGTGGGCCTGACCTCCGGCGCATCGGTGCCCGAGATCCTTGTCAAGGACGTCATCGGCTACCTCGCCGAGCGCGGCTACGAGACGGTTGAAGAGGTGCGCACCGCGACCGAGGACCTGATGTTCTCGCTGCCGCGCGAGATCCGCGCCGACATGAAGACCAAAGAGGCCGAGCGCGCAATGCAGGCCTAACCCCTATCCGGCACTCATTGTCGCTTCTGGGAGGTCTCGGGTCCCTGTCCGGCACCCCTGCGACAACGAGTGCCGGACAGCACGGCATCCTGTGCCTGAGGCGACAATGAGTGCCGGACAGAACTGGGGCTCTAGGGGCGGTCGGTGAGCTCCGGCGCGGTGAGTTCGCGGGGCTCGGTGGCCACCTGCTCCACCTCCGGCAGCGGCGCATCGATCTGCTGCATGTCGCGGAACTTGCGCGCGCTCACCAGCACTCGGGACTCGAGCGACGCGACGGTCTGGTTGTAGGCGCGGCTCGCCCCCTCGATGGCGCGGCCTACCTTGGCGAGGTGCTCGCCCATGGTCGACAGCCGGTCGTACAGCTCCTTGCCGGTGGTCAGGACGTCCTGCGCGTTCTTCGCCAGCGCATCCTCCTTCCACGCATGCGCCACGGTGCGCAGCATCGCCACCAGCGTCGTGGGCGTCGCGATGAAGACCCGCTTGCCGTACGCGTACTCCTGCAGGTCGCCGTCCTGCTCGAGCGCCGACTGGTAGAAGGCCTCGGACGGCACGAACATCACGACGAACTCGGGAGCCGACCGGAACTGCTCCCAGTACCGCTTGGCGGCGAGATCGTCCACGTGCTTGCGGATGTGGCGGGCATGAGCGCGCAGCCGGTCCGCGCGCACCTCTTCATCGTCGGTCTCGAAGGCCTCGATGAGCGCGGACAGCGCGACCTTGGAATCGACCACGATGGTGCGACCGCCAGCGAGTTTGACCGTCAGGTCCGGCCGCTGTAGCCGCCCTTCGCCATCACGGACGGAGTCCTGCTCGGTGAAGTCGACGTGCTCGACCATGCCCGCGAGCTCCACGACCCGCCGCAGTTGCACCTCACCCCAGTTGCCGCGCACGTCCGAGCGCCGCAGCGTGTTGATGAAGTCGGTGGTGCGCTTGTCGAGCTTGTCAGAGGCAGCGAGCATCTGCCGCACCTGCTCGGACAGCTGCGCGTGGCCGCTGGCGCGGGCCTTGTCGGCCTCCGCGGTCTGGCGCTGGACGACGTCGAGTGCCTTCGCCATGGGTTCCACGAGCTGGCGGACGGCCTGCTCGCGCTTGGCCAGTTCAGCCTCGCCTGCCTGCCGCTCGCGCGCTAGCCGCTCACGTGCCACCTCGAGCAGCGACTCCTGGCTCGCCTTCAGGGTCTGCTGGGACAGCACGGCGAACTGCTGACGCATGGTCTCCTGATCGCCCCGCACCTGCGCCACGTAGCGCTCGTGAGCGGAGGTGAGCTCGACCTCTCGCTGGGACCACGCATCGGCCTGGCGCTGAACCTGCTGCTCGAGCATCGCGGCGCGCTCGCGCGCGAGCGCTGCCTGGGTGCGGAGATCCGACGAGCGCCGCGACGCCGCAAGGTAGCCGCCTGCGAGCCCTGCGAGAAGCGCCGATGCGGCGATGACGGTTTCGACCATGCCACCACGCTCCCACGCACGGCTGACATGCCGAGGCCGACCCGCGCATAGGACATGCGACACGCTCGAGACGACACGACGTTGGTCCTAGGTGCGCACCTGGGGCGCACCTATGATGTGGTCTTGGTCACATTTTGGGCACGGATAAGGCCGTCGTGGGCACCTGAAACACGATCGTTACCGAACATTTCGTACCCTGGACGGCACCGCGGGGAAACTCCCCGTTGCCTTCACGCCCGCGTAGGTGCTCGAAACCCGGGTCCGATCACGCAGGCGTGTGAAGTGAGAGGACACAGCATGAAGTTCGGCAAGTTCGGGAAGGGCGCCGCTGTCATTGCGATGGCGACCCTGGCCCTCGCCGCATGTACGTCCGAGGATCCAGACGGCGACACGCCCGAGACCTCGGCTACTGAGTCGGTTGCGACCGGCGGTACCAACGACGACACGATCTACTACTCGGCAGGCGAGGTCGAGTGGAACGGGTACAACGACGTCACGTCGGCGACCTACTCCACCTACAACTCGGTCGTCAACGACCGCGTGCGCAGCGGCTTCGTGTACTTCGGCCCGAACGCTGAGATCCTGCCCAACGAGGACATCGGTTCATTCGAGCTCGTCTCCGAGGACCCCATGGTCGTCGACTACACGATCAACGAGGACGCTGTCTGGTCCGACGGCGAGCCCATCAAGTATGAGGACATGCTGCTGGGCTGGGCGACGCAGGCGATCACCGACGGCGAGGACGAGGACGGCAACCCCACTGCCCTGTTCGACCACGTCAGCGGCCTTGACTACGGCGACCGCGTGCCTGAGGGCCCGCAGGGCGAGCCCGGCGGCAAGTCGTTCTCGATCGAGTACACCAACCCTTACCCGGACTACCAGCTCACCGAGATCTTCGAGTTCCCGGCGCACATCGTCGCCGAGCAGGCTGGCATGACGCTCGAGGAGATGGTCACCGCGATCCAGGAGCAGGACGTTGAGGCACTGCGCCCCGCCGCCGAGTTCTGGAACACCGAGTGGATTTCCAGCACTCCTGGTGAACTGCCCGACCCGGCGCTCGCGCTCTCGTCCGGCCCGTACACCTACGGGTCCTGGGAAGCCGGCCAGTCGATCACCCTCGTTCCGAACGAGAACTGGTGGGGTACCCCGCCCGCGACGCGCGAGCTCGTGTTCCGCTTCGCCTCCGCCGACTCGCACGTGCAGGCACTCGCAAACGGCGACCTGAACGTCATCGAGCCGCAGGCGACTGTTGACACGATCGACCAGATCAACGCACTGGGCGACTCCGTCACGCTCGGCACCTTCCAGACGCTGATCTGGGAGCACCTGGACATCAGCCGTCTCGAGGGTGCCGCTCTCGCGGACAGCCCCGAGCTTCGCGAGGCATTCGCCATGTGCGTGCCCCGTCAGCTCATCGTGGACAACCTGATCAAGCCGATCAACCCGGACGCGACCGTGATGAACACTCGTGAGGTGTTCCCCTTCCAGGACACCTACGACGAGGTCGTCGAGGCGTCCTACGACGGTCAGTACGACGAGGTCGACATCGAAGGCGCGGCAGCCCTCATCGAGGAGGCCGGCGTCGAGACCCCCGTCAACGTGCGAATCGGCTACTCGGGCCCCAACCCGCGCCGCACCGACCAGGTTGCGCTGATCAAGGACTCGTGCGACCAGGCGGGCTTCGAGATCGAGGACATCGGCAACCCCGACTTCTTCGCCGCTGGAGGCAACCTCGACACCGGTGACTTCGACGTCGCGCTGTTCGCGTGGTCGGGTTCCGGCCAGATCACGTCCGGTCAGAACATCTACGCGACTGACCGTCCGCAGAACTACATCGGCTACTCGAACGAGACGGTCGACGAGGCCTGGGACACCCTGACCTCGACGCTCGACACCGATGTGCACCTCGAGCAGACCAAGATCATCGAGCGTGCGCTCTGGGAGGACCTCTACGGCATCCCGATCTTCGCGCACCCCGGTGTCGCGGCGTGGGACTCCACCATCCAGAACATTGAGCCCACCTCGGCTCAGTCCGGTATCGTGTGGAACGCTGAAGAGTGGGTCCGCGCCGAATAGGCACGGACTGACCTTGCACTCGACCGGTGGGGAGCGGCGCTTGCCTCTCCCCACCGGTCATGCATGAGTGGCTGGAGCGTCAGGGTTGACGCGGCGAGTCGTTCGCGCGAGCGTCTGACCACTCACCTCGAGAAAGTTCTGCATCTATGACCAGGTTTGTCCTCAGACGGCTGGCTGTGTCGAGCGTGATCCTGCTCGTCGGCTCGCTGCTGATGTTCGTCCTCACGATCAACGCTGGCGACCCGCTGGAGGATCTGAGGGAGTCGACCGCCTCGAACCGCGAGCAGCTCATCGAGTCCCGGATCGACAACATGGGCCTCGACCTTCCGTGGTACCAGCGCTACGGCCAGTGGCTCACCGGCGCCGCCGGCTGCATCGTCGGCCAGTGCGATCTGGGAACCGACCGCGCGGGCACGGATGTGAGCGCGCTGTTGGAGCAGGCCGCAGGCTCGACGCTCCGCCTGGTCACGATCGCCACCTTCGCGGCCATCATCATCGGTGTCATCGTCGGTATTCTCACGGCGCTACGCCAGTACTCCGGGTTCGACTACGCGGTCACCTTCCTGGCGTTCCTGTTCTTCTCGCTGCCGGTGTTCTGGGCGGCGGTGCTCCTCAAGGAGTACGGCGCGATCCGCTACAACGACTGGATGGCGGATCCACAGATATCGGTGGTCCAAGCGTTCATCGTCGGCATCGTGCTCGCCGCGGTCATCCAGGCGATCCTGGGCGGCGATCTGAAGCGACGGCTGCTGACCGCTAGCGCCACAGGCGCGTTTGCCGTCATCGCGCTGCTGGTCTTCACGTACATCGGCTGGTGGCGCAACCCAGCGCTCGGCGTCGGCCTCGTGCTGGTCGTGTCTGCCGCGTTCGCCGTCGGCATCACGGCGCTGATCACGGGCATCGATAACCGCCGGGTGCTGTACTCCACCCTCACGACCGTCGGGGTGGGCGCGGTGATGTTCTTCGCCGTCGACCCGCTCCTCGACGAGCCGAGCTGGCTCGTCCTGATCGGCCTGTTCGTCTCCGCCATTGTGGTGGGCCTCGTGGTCGGCCGCCTGTGGGGCGGCTACTCTCGCGGCGTGGCGATGGCGCTGTCCGCAGTCACGGCGGCCTTCATGGCCTTCATGACGGCCGCGGACCGCGTGGTGTACGCATGGGCGGGCTTCCTCGACTTGAAGCCCCGACCGATCTCGACCATCGGCTCGCAGACCCCCAACTTTGGCGGCGACTTCTGGGAGTCCGTGCTCGACCTCGGTACGCAGCTACTGCTCCCCACCCTGCTGCTGACCCTGATCTCGGTCGCCACCTACTCGCGGTACACGCGCAGCTCGATGCTCGAGACCCTCAACCAGGACTACGTCCGCACCGCCCGCTCGAAGGGGCTGTCCGAGCGCACCGTCATCGTCAAGCACGCCTTCCGCAACGCGCTCATCCCCATCACGACCATCGTCGCCTTCGACTTCGCGGCCCTGATCTCGGGTGCCGTCATCACGGAGGCAGTGTTCGGGTGGAAGGGAATGGGCGAACTGTTCCGCAGCGGCCTCCACAACACTGACCCCGCACCCGTCATGGCCTTCTTCCTCGTGACGGCGATCGCGGCGATCATCATGAACCTGATCGCGGACATCAGCTACGCGTTCCTCGACCCCAGGATCAGGAGGTAGGGCCATGAGTGATCGTCCTGAGTTCGGCATGCCGGAGGGCCCGGTCGCGGTGCCGGAGAGCACGGTGATCGACGGCCCGGACCGCGAGGAGAAGTCCTACAGCCAGGGCCAACTCGTGCGGCGGCGTTTCTTCCGCCACAAGGGTGCGATGGTGGCGCTCGGTGTGCTCCTGTTCGTGACGCTGCTGGCGTTCACGTCGATCGGGTTCGGTCCCATCCCGGGGTGGTGGGGCAAGAACTTCACCGACACGGGGCCGATCCTCGACGGCGGCCGGCCCACCATCGGCTGGTTCACGCTCGGTGAGCACCCGTTCGGCCAGGACCAGACGGGGCGCGACTTCTTCGCGTTGACGATGCGCGGGACCCAGATCTCGCTCACCATCGCCTTCATCGTCGGCATCGTCTCGACCATCATCGGCACGATCATCGGCGCCATCGCGGGTTTCTTCCGCGGCTGGGCCGAGGCGTTCCTGATGCGCATGACGGACCTCTTCATCATCATCCCGCTGCTGGTGCTCGCCGCCGTCCTGGGCCGCATCGCGGGCGACCAGGGCATCGTCGTCCTGTCCCTGACGCTTGCCGCCGTCACGTGGACGTCGCTGGCGCGCCTGGTGCGTGGCGAGGTGCTGTCGCTGCGCGAACGTGAGTTCGTCATGGCGGCCCGCGCAATCGGCACCGGCTCGGCGCGCATCATCGCGCGCCACATCCTGCCGAACACGGTGGGCGTGATCATCGTCGCGACGACGTTCGCCATCGCGGCGGCAATCCTGCTTGAGACGGCGTTGAGCTTCCTGGGCTTCGGGGTGCAGCCACCCGACATCTCTCTCGGCTCCCTGATCGACCGCTACCAGACCGCCTTCACGTCGCGCCCGTGGCTGTTCTGGTTCCCGGGCATGTTCATTCTCGCGATCGCGCTGAGCGTGAACTTCATCGGCGACGGGCTGCGCGACGCGTTCGACCCGCGACAGAACAAGGACGGTCGATGATGAGCTTCACTGCAGACGTCAACACCTTCGAGACCGCTCCCGAACCCTCGGGCGCGGTGCTGTCCTTCGACAACCTGGATGTGCGATTCGGCACCGAGTTCGGCCAGGTGCACGCAGTCAAGGGAATCTCGATCGAGGTTCAGCGCGGAGAGGTGCTGGCCCTCGTGGGCGAGTCCGGCTCGGGCAAGTCGGTGACCTCGATGTCCGCGATGGGGCTGCTCCCGGGCAACGCCCGCGTGACTGGCGACATCTCCGTGGCAGGCAAGGTCATCGGCTCGCTCAGCGACAAGGGGCTCCGCCAGCTGCGCGGCAACGACGTCGCGATGGTGTTCCAGGAGCCGATGACGGCACTGAACCCCGTGCTCACCGTGCGCACCCAGTTGACGGAGGCTCTCGAGCTTCACGGCATCGCGTTCGGCAAGGCGGCCGAGTCGCGGGCGATCGAGTTGCTGCGCATGGTGGGGATTCCGGACGCCGAGAAGCGCATCAGCCAATACCCGCACGAGTTCTCGGGCGGGCAGCGCCAGCGCATCGTCATCGCCATGGCGATCTCGTGCGACCCGCAGGTGATCATCGCGGACGAGCCCACCACTGCGCTCGACGTGACCGTCCAGGCGGAGATCCTCGACCTGCTGCGGTCGCTCAAGGACGAGCTCAACACGGGCATCCTGCTGATCACCCACAACATGGGCGTGGTGGCGGACATGGCCGATCGCGTGGCGGTCATGTACCAAGGCGACCTCGTCGAGACCGGTACCGCGCACGAGGTGCTCACCAACCCCCAGCACGAGTACACGCAGCGTCTGCTCGATGCCGTGCCGCACCTGGGGCGTCGGGGCGTCACACCTCCGGTTGAGCAGGACGAGTCGCCACGGTCGCTCGAGGTGCGGGACCTGGTCGTCGAGTACCACCGCACTGGCAAGGAGCCGTTCCGCGCCGTCGACGGCGTCTCGTTCGACGTCAACCACGGCGAGATCGTGGGGCTGGTGGGGGAGTCGGGTTCCGGCAAGTCGACCATCGCCCGGTGTGCGCTGGGCCTCATCCCCGCCGCCTCTGGAAGCGTGTCGATCCTGGGCCAGGACATCACCACCATGAAGCGGGCCGAGCTCAAAGCGCTGCGCCGCCGCATCGGGGTCGTCTTCCAGGACCCCGCCAGCTCGCTGAACCCGCGACTGCCCGTCGGGGACTGCATCGCCGAGCCGATGGAGGTCCACAAGATCGGCGACAAGGCCGCGCGGCGCGCCAAGGTCGCGGAGCTGCTCGAGGCCGTTGAACTGCCGCGCAGCGTCGCCAACCGCTATCCGCACGAGCTCTCGGGCGGCCAGCGTCAGCGCGTGTCGATCGCTCGCGCGCTGTCCCTGGACCCGGAGTTCCTGGTGGCCGACGAGCCCACGTCCGCGCTGGACGTTTCCGTGCAGGCGTCCGTGCTGAAGATGTTCACGGCGCTGCAGGAGCGCTACGAGTTCGGCTGCCTGTTCGTGAGCCACGATCTTGCGGTCGTGGACACCTTGGCGGACCGCGTGGTGGTGCTGAAGGACGGTTCCGTGGTGGAGCAGGGCGACCGCACGCAGGTGCTCAGCAACCCCACGGAGGAGTACACCCGCAGGCTGTTGATCGCCGCGCCGGTGCCGGATCCCGACGACCAGCTCGCGCGCCGCAAGGCCCGCTACGAGTTCATGAAGGAGATCGGCGAGGAGGACCACGGCCTCCACGTCGACGGGACCTCGCGCCGCCACACGTGACCTGAGGGCGCCCTGGGCTAGTCCGTGTTCGGGCTTCCATCCGGCCGATGCGCGGCTCGGGTGGGGTGCGGAAGGACGGCGGCATTGGCCGAGAATGGCTCAGGCGGCTCGTCCATCCCCGGGATATGCACCTCGTCGCCGTCTGCGTCCGTGAGGGGCGGCCCGGCAACCGGGGAGGGTGCGGGCAGGATCTTCTCCGACGCCAGGTAGCTGGCCATTTCAGCTTCGCCGGGGTTGAAGATCGATCCGAGTTCCGTCATGTGCTGACACTACGCCCGCCCCGTCTCGTTGGCATGGGAGCTCAGCGCCCTCCCTCCGCCAGGCAACGGCAGGGGTCAGTCCCGCAGCGGTGAGCCGGAGACAGTGAACTGGCTGCCGCCCATCTCGCCGGTCAGCAGTGGCATCGCTTCCTGAATGGCGGCACGCACGCTGTCGAGCTGGAGCGACGCGCGATGCGCGTCGGCCGAGGTCCACAGTTCCGCGACGAACACGGTGTCAGGGTTGTCCTGGTTGACTCCCACCTCGTACAGCAGGCAGCCGGCCTCGCTGAGCTGGGGGTTGGGCCGGGTCAGAATCGCCACCACCTCGTCGCGCTTGCCGGGTTGGACGCCGAGGGTTCCGACATTCGCGAAGGTCATGGTCGTCACGGTAGCGCGCCGCGCGGATCTGCACGAGGGGCCGCCCGCGAAGGAGGCGCGGGTCAAGACTGCTCAGCCCGCGCATCGGCCGGCTGCTGTGCCCCCGAAGCGAGCGGCGGCAACTAGACTTGGTCCCCGTGGCTCTCACTATCGGAATCGTCGGACTGCCCAACGTGGGCAAGTCCACCCTGTTCAATGCTCTGACGCGGGCGGAGGTGCTCGCGGCGAACTATCCGTTCGCGACGATCGAGCCCAACATCGGCGTGGTGCCGCTGCCGGACGCGCGGCTGGGCCGCCTCGCCGAGGTGTTCAAGAGCGAGAAGGAGCTGCCGGCCACCGTGTCATTCGTCGACATCGCCGGCATCGTCAAGGGCGCCTCCGAGGGCGAAGGCCTGGGCAACGCGTTCCTCGCCAACATTCGCGAGGCCGATGCGATCTGCCAGGTCACGCGTGCGTTCGACGATGCGGACGTCACCCGGGTGGACGGCTCCACCGATGAGGCCGGCGACCTCGAGACCATCGCCACTGAGCTGATCCTCGCGGACCTCCAGACCCTCGAGAAGGTGATCCCGCGCCTCGAGAAGGAGGTGCGCACCAAGAAGGGCCCCGCCGAGCAGCTCGCCGCCGCCACTCAAGCCAAAGAACTGCTGGAGGCCGGCCAGACCCTGTTCGCGGGCGCCGCCGCCGCGGGAATCGACACCGCAGAGCTGCGAGAGTTCAACCTGCTCACCACCAAGCCGTTCATCTACGTGTTCAACACGGACGATGCAGGGCTGATGGACGAGGACAAGAAGGCGCGGCTCGAGGCGCTGGTCGCGCCCGCCAAGGCGATCTTCCTGGATGCCAAGTTCGAGTCCGAGCTCATCGAGCTCGACGAGGCCGAGGCCCGCGAGATGCTCGAGTCCACCGGCCAGACCGAGTCTGGGCTCTCGCAGCTCGCTCACATCGGCTTCGACACCCTCGGCCTCCAGACGTATCTGACTGCCGGCCCCAAGGAGTCACGCGCGTGGACGATCCGCAAGGGCTGGACCGCACCCCAGGCCGCCGGCGTGATCCACACGGACTTCGAGAAGGGCTTCATCAAGGCCGAGGTGGTCGGCTTCGACGACCTCATGGAGTACGGCTCGATGGCCGATGCGAAGGCCGCGGGCAAGGTGCGCATCGAGGGCAAGGACTACGTCATGCACGACGGCGACGTGGTCGAATTTCGCTTCAACGTGTAGTTCTGGTTTAACCTCTGGACGCTGACGGCACGCTCGTAGGGTGTCCCGGGGTGTCCCGTCTGCCAGTGATCGAGGACGAACGTACCGTCGTGGTGAGTGCGCCCATGAGTACGCTTTGGGCATGAGCCCGAACCGGCCCGATGCGGCCGATCTTCGCACGGTACTTGCCGGCGCTACGTATGGCGCGATGCTCAGCGGGCTCAATTTGTCCCAAGCTTCACTCGTGTCCGTGTCGGGGCCGGGAACCCTGTGGCTGGACCATTGCACGTTTGCGGGTGCAGATCTTCGTCACGCAACGCTCGACGATTGGCATTTCAAACTCTGCGATCTCACCAGCGCGAATCTCCGTGGTGCTTCCCTGCGCGGAACATCGTTCGCTGGATGCGATCTGACAGGGGCAGACCTGCGCGACACCTGTCGACGACGTTCGAATGTGGAGCCAATGCGACGTTTGAAAACGGAGCCACCATGTTGTCGTGTCGTTAGTCTGCCTGATCTTGGTTTCTGAT
>NZ_JBLZIE010000007.1:0-4248 GCF_048553575.1 Demequina ureilytica
CCGAGTTCCGCCCGTTCAACGAGACCACCCGCGACGCAATGGCGGCGTTCCTGAACCGCTACGACAACCTGCCGAATTGAGAGACAACGACGTGAGGAACATGATGGACAACGTATCGACCAGGCCGTGGAGACGATGGGGCGCCGCTGCCGCATCGGTGGGGTTGGCTGGATCGCTTGCGGTTGCCGCCTCGGTGCCTGCCCAAGCAGTGGCCGAGGACAACCTCGTCGCTCACTACCGCCTTGACGAGGCCTCTGGCACCGTCGCGGTGGATAGCTCCGGCAACGGCAACGACGGCACCTACGTGGGCGGACCCGCGCTGCAGGGCGACGCCGGAGTGCGCCTGGACGGCACCGAAGACTACGTGGATCTGCCCGACAACCTGGTCGCAGGCATCGAGTCCGTGACCGTGAGTATGGACGTGCTTATCCGGACCTCACAGTCTGGCAACTACTTCATCTGGAACCTGGGCAACACGGCGACCGGTGAGAGCGGCACGGGCTACATGATGGCCACGGGCAACGGTGGCAACGGTTACCGCCACACCATCACGCCCACTAACTGGGCTGGCGAGCAGAACGCGGCCAGCGGTGCCAACCTTCAGCGCGGCGTGTGGAAGACGATCACGTACACGATCGACGCTGCGACGGACACGGCCATCACCTACCTCGACGGCGTCCAGGTGGGCGAGAACACCGCCACGACCGTGACGCCGGGTAGCCTCGGCGGGGGCTTGACGACCGCGAACTACATCGGCCGCGCGGCATACGACGCCGACAATCGCCTCGCGGGTTCCGCCCGAGACTTCCGTCTGTACGACTCCGCGCTCACGGCACAAGAAGTGGCATCCCTCGTTCCGTCTGACACGACTCGCGTGGGACGCGACGCTGCGATCCTGGACCTTGGCGACACCTCCGCGGTGACCGACGACCTCACGCTCCCCACCACGGGCGTCAACGGCTCGACGGTGACGTGGAGTTCCTCCGACGAGGCGACCGTCGCCACCGATGGCACCATCACCCGCCCCGAGGCCCTTCAGGACGACGCGACTGTCACGCTGACAGCGACCATCACCCGGGGAACCGAGCAGGAGACGCGCGAGTTCGCCGTCACCGTGCTCGCTCAGTCGGACGCTCAGTCAGTGGCAGACGCCACGGCGGCCGCAATCGAGGTCGTCAACATCGACGACGTTCGCGGCAACCTCTTCCTGCCCACTGAAGTTGAGGGCCTGCCCGTGACCTGGGAGAGTGCCGACGAGGCGATCATCACCGCGGACGGGATCGTCAACCGGCCCGCCACCGACACGGATGTGGGGCTTACCGCGACCGTGACCAACGGTGAGGCGACCGCGACCCGCGAGTTCACCGCACGCGTGCTCGCTGCCATCGAACTCGCACCGTTCGAGGGCTACGGCTTCTCCTACTTCACCGGCAACTCGATCGACGGCGAGAAGATCTACTTCGCGGCGTCCGACGGCAACGATGCGCTGAACTGGGACGAGCTGAACGGTGGCGAGCCCACACTCGAGTCCGAGTACGGCACCCTTGGCCTGCGCGACCCGTTCATCATCCGCTCCCCCGAAGGCGACAAGTTCTACATGATCGCCACCGACCTCTCCATCGGTCGTAACGGAGACTGGGGCGCTGCACAGCGCGAAGGGTCCCAGTACCTGGAGATCTGGGAGTCCAATGACCTGGTGAACTGGTCGGAGCAGCGACACGTCAAGGTCGCTCCGGACAACGCCGGCAACACGTGGGCGCCCGAGGCGTACTACGACGATTCGATCGGCGAGTACGTGGTCTTCTGGGCCTCCAAGCTGTACCCCGAGGACGACCCGGACCGCACCACGAGTCCTCCTAACGAGATGCTGTACTCGACCACCCGAGACTTCGTGAACTTCTCGGAGCCGCAGGGCTGGCAGACGGGCATCTCCCGCATCGACTCGTCGGTGCTCGAGGTCGACGGCACCTACCACCGCTTCACCAAGGATGAGGGCGCCGGCACCACAGGGTGCTCCGACATCATTCACGAGTATTCGGACGAGCTCCGCGCTCCTCTGGACGACTGGAGCATGCTTGCCAGTTGCATCGGCCGCGATGCCGGCACCAGCGCGGTCGAGGGTCCTTCGATCTTCAAGTCGAACCCCGGCGACGTCAACGGCGACAAGTACTACCTGTTCGTCGACGAGTACGGAGGCCGTGGCTACGTTCCGCTGGAGACCGCAGACATCACCAACCCGGACTGGCAGATCTCGGACGAGTACGACCTTCCCGCCAGCCCCCGCCACGGCACGGTGTTCCCGGTGACGGCGGAGGAGTTGTCCTCACTGCGTGAGCAGATCGTCACTGCGGACCCCGTGACCGCGGACGAGGATGGCCAGGTGCTCCGCTACGACTTCGAGTCGTTCGATGGCACCACGCTCACCGATGTGACCGGCAACGGATACAACGGCACGATCCAGGGAGGCGCGGCACCCTCAGATGGCGCGCTGGCCTTCACCGGTGACGACTACGTGGACCTGCCGGACAACATCATGGCGGGCGTCGAGGACATCACCATCGAGGCGGAGGTTTACCTGGACACCGCCCTGTCAGGCAACTACTTCATCTACGGCCTGGGAAACACTGACAGCGCCGGAGTGGGGAACGGGTACTTGTTCACCACCGGCAATGCGCAGTACCGCACCAGCCTCGCCACCGGCAACTGGTCCACGGAAGAGACCGTGCGGGCCGGATCGGCGCTGCCTCGCGGCGAGTGGGTGACGATGGTGTACACGCTCGAGGGTGACACCGCGACGCTGTACCTGAACGGCGTCGAGGTGGCGACGAGCACGGTGACGGCCAACCCCGGTGACATCGGGGCCGGCTTCACGACCGCCAACCACCTCGGACGCTCCAATTACGACGCGGACGGTCTGTTCCGTGGTCAGTTCCGTGAGTTCGCCCTCTACAACCGGGCGCTGAGCCCGGAGGAGGTGCTCGCGGGATCCGGCCAGACGGACGTGCTCTTGGGTCTCACCCTGGAGGACGGGTCCGTGCTCAAGGTCGACCCGATCGTGAACCAGACGGAGCGCACGGTGGTGTTCCCCGTCAAGCCCGGCACCGACCTGACGGCACTCGCGCCGGTGTTCTCGACCGTTGAGGGCGTCACGTCCGACCCGGCCTCGGGCACGGTGGTGGACCTCAGCTCTGAGGTCACCTACCAGCTGGCCGGTGGTTCCGACGCGACGTGGACCATGGAGGCCGTCGAAATGCGGTCCCCGATTCTGCCCGGGAAGTACGCAGACCCGAACATCATCGTGTTCGGAGACACGTATTACATCTACGCCACGTCCGACGGCTATCCCGGCTGGGGCGGCAAGGAGTTCTACACCTGGTCCTCCAAGAATCTCGTGGACTGGGAGCGTGCGGAGCAGCCGTTCCTGACCCTCGATGGGGAGAACGGCAACGTGCCGTGGGCCGAAGGCAACGCGTGGGCGCCCACCGCCATCGAGCGGGACGGGAAGTACTACTTCTACTTCTCGGGCCACAACACGGACCTGAACCGCAAGACCATCGGCGTCGCTGTAGCGGACCACCCCGAGGGCCCGTTTGTCGCGGAGCCGGAGGCAATGATCCTCAACAACGAGGCCGTAACCTCGGGTCAAGCGATCGACCCGCACGCGTTCAAGGACCCGGTGTCGGGCAAGCACTACATCTACTGGGGCAACGGATCGCCCGTGATGGCCGAGCTCGCGGACGACATGGTGTCGCTCGAGCCGGGCACCATCCAGGACATGCCCGGTCTCGATGGCTACCGTGAGGGTTCCTTCATGGTCTATCGCGACGGGATGTACCACCTCACGTACTCGATCGACGACACGGGCAGCGAGAACTACCGTGTGGGCTACGCGACGTCCGATACCCCCGAGGGCCCGTGGACGTATCGCGGCGTGATCCTCGAGAAGGACCCGTCGCTAGGCATCCTCGGCACCGGACACAACTCGATCGTGAACGTGCCTGGCACGGACGACTGGTACATCGCGTACCACCGCTTCGCGATCCCGGAGGGCAACGGTACGAACCGCGAGACCACCATCGACCGTCTCACGTTCGACCCCGTGACCGGCCTGATGGAGAAGGTCACGCCCACGCTCGGTTCGGTAGACCCGCAGGAGATCGATCTCGAGGGGCCGGCACTGGAGTCGATTGCGGTGACGCAGTTGCCGTCCAAGTCGGAGTATGTGGTGGGTGACGATCTGGATCTGGA
>NZ_JBLZIE010000008.1:0-1696 GCF_048553575.1 Demequina ureilytica
GCGGTCGCGAACAACACCCGGTGCCCGTGTCGCGCTGCGATGATGCCGAGCGCTGTCGACAGGTGTGTTTTCCCAGTCCCGGGCGGACCGAGGAGGACGACGTTGCGGGCCTCGTCAAGGAAACCGCCGGATGCCAATGCTGCGACCTGGGGGCGAATCTTCGATTGCGCGTCCCAGTCGAAGTCCTCGAGGGTTTTGCGGGCAGGAAAGCCGGCGGCTTTGATCCGCAGCTCAGCGCCGGAGGCGTTGCGGGCGGACACTTCGCGCTCCAGCACGGCGGCGAGGTAGTCCTCGAAAGACCAGCCCGCATCGCGTGCTTGGTCCGCGAGACGGGTCGCCGCATCCGTGATCCGTGGGGCCTTCAGAGCGCCGGCCAAATAGTGGATCTGCTTGACCGAGTCCGGTGTCTTCGCGCCCATCACGCGACCTCCTCGCCCAGCCCGAACGCACGGTCATAGTCACTTAAGTCCCGGGTGAGGTCATCACCGGCCGCGACGGGTCGGGGTTGCTGGAACTGTTGACGCAACCGCTTCGCGATCTCAACATGGGCGGGGTCCGTGACAGTGGTGCCGCGCGCCCAAACCCGTGCATGGTTGGCAACGAGTCGCCCCTCGAGCCTGACCTTGACGCGTTCCAGGTCCGCAGAGACGTCGACCATCCGACCAATGGCCACCGGATCGACGGAGTAGTCCGAGGCGTCGAGACGAACGTAGTAGTCCCGGCCCAGACGAACCCGATCCCGCCAACCCAACTGCAACGGGACCGGCGGCAACGGCAACATCTGTGCCCGGTCGTGCTCGATCAGGTCGATCGGGCGCGCTTTGATCGTGCGCACCACTTTGGTGTTGGCCGTAATCAACCAGTCCGTCAGTTGCGCGTTGAAGTCCGCCGGGGAAGTGAAGGTCCGGCCGGGCATGAACGAGGTTTCCATCCAACCGTTGCGGCGCTCGACGATCCCTTTGGATTCCGGATCGTAAGGGCGCAACTGCACGACCTTCGTGGCCAACGTCCCCGCGAAAGACGCGAAGCCCTGCGCGAGGCGGCCCCGTTGACCGATGCCAGGCTCGTT
Source organism: Demequina ureilytica (assembly GCF_048553575.1). Classification (NCBI taxonomy): domain Bacteria; kingdom Bacillati; phylum Actinomycetota; class Actinomycetes; order Micrococcales; family Demequinaceae; genus Demequina; species Demequina ureilytica. Next base: position 1,070 of record NZ_JBLZIE010000008.1, read on the forward strand.
GTCCCAAATCAACCTGCGCGGGACCCGCCCCAACTGCTGGATCAGCTCCCATGAACCCAACAGCAGGTCTTCCGACTTGCGCGTCGGGATCATCCTGGCGGTCATGAACCGCGAATGCGCTGCGACCATCACCAACACCGGCAGCAGCACGCTCGTGCCATCTTCGAGCGGGATCTTCCTCGGCGGGAACCACAGATCACACTGCGCTGCGTCTCCCGCAGCCCAGGACAGTCGGTCCGCGGGATCCACCGGGCGATGCTCCGGTCTGAGCCGTCGGACATTCTCACGAAACCACGTGATCGACCCCGACCACTGCACCCGTTCCGCCAGCACCGTTGCCGGCATGTCCGGATACTCCGTCAGCAACGCCCGCACCCTTGCCTCGAACGGCGAGAACGACGTCACCACCGCTGGCCGCTGATACTTCGGTGGCCGGTCCGACGCCACCGCGCGATCGACCGTCGCACGGCCAATCCCCAAATCCCTCGCGACCTGCCTCCGCGGAACACCATCCGCGACCAGTCGCCGGACCAACGCCCAATCTTCCAATGAGATCATCCACCCAATCTGTCTGGGTGGCCTCGTTTTCGCCCGTCGCTATGGCCTCGTTTTCAAGCGTCGCCGACA
>NZ_JBLZIE010000009.1:0-1293 GCF_048553575.1 Demequina ureilytica
AACTCCGGGGCAGTGACCGTGGCGAGCGGAGCATCCGTGGCCGGGTCGATCGTTCCCGCGCTGGTGGCGCGATAGACCCGATATCCCGCCAGGTCGGGTTCGCTCTGGTCGTCCCACGCGAGAGTCACGGAGCCGTCCGCGGCGGTGGCGTCGAGGCCGGTGGGCGCGGCCGGCGGGGTCGTGTCGGGCTCCGGTGGCTCTGGCGCTGTCGGCGTGGCGGCAACCTCGGTCGAGAGGTCGGACTGGTTGCCCGCGTCGTCGACAGCCGTGACGGCGTAGAAGTATTCGGTGCCGTTCTCGACCATGCCGTCGACGTGCGCAGCCGAATCGACCGTGGCGAGCGGGGTGTCGGTCGCCGGGTCGATCATTCCCGCGCTGGTGGCGCGATAGACCCGGAATCCCGCGAGGTCGGGTTCGCTCTGGCCGTCCCACGCGAGAGTCACCGTGCCGTCCGCGGCCGTAGCGGCCAGGCCGGTCGGCGCGGCAGGCGGGGTCGCATCGGGCTCTGGTGCCGGATCTGCTTCGGGTGCCGCGGAGACCTCCGGCGAGGCGGGGGACTCGTTGTCGGCGTCGTCGATGGCGGTGATGGCGTAGAAGTACTCGGTGCCGTTCTCGACGGTGGCGTCGACGAACCCGGCCGCCTCGACGGTGGCGATGGGGGTGTCGGTCGCCACGTCGATGGTGCCTGCGGTCTCGGTGCGATAGACCCGGTATCCGGCAAGATCGGGTTCGCTCTGGCCGTCCCATGCAAGGGTCACCGTTCCGTCCGCGGCGGTGGCGTCGAGGCCGGTGGGCGCGGCTGGCGCGGTGGTGTCCGGCTCTGGGGCCTCTGGAGCTGTCGGCGTGGCGGAAACCTCGGTCGAGAGGGCCGACTCGTTGCTTGCATCGTCGATGGCGGTGACTGCGTAGAAGTACTCGGTGCCGTTGTCGACGGTGGCGTCGATGTAGGCGGCGGAGTCGACGGTGGCGAGCGGGGTATCGGTTGCCACATCGATCGTGCCTGCGGTCTCGGAGCGGTAGACCCGGTATCCCGCAAGGTCGCCGTTGACGTCGGTGGAGGCGGTCCACGACAGCGAGACCTCGGCGTCGCCCGCAACCGCGTCCAGGTCTCCCGGGGCCGAGGGGGCAGCATCCTCGACTGTGCCCGAGAGGTACTTCTGGTCGAGGTACGACGACACCTCTTCGTGCTCGGCGATGCCGAGTGCCCGGTCGTAGACCAGCACGGCGGCGATGTCCATGTCGACGAATGGGGTGCCGTCGATCTCTGCGCCGATGATGATTCGGTCGCTGGCG
>NZ_JBLZIE010000010.1:0-1005 GCF_048553575.1 Demequina ureilytica
GACCCGGTCGAGTCTCCGTTCTCTGACATCACGTCGGAGAACACGGAGTTCTACACCGAGATCACGTGGCTGGAGTCCACGGGTATCACCGAGGGATGGGTGGAGAACGGCGTTGCCGAGTTCCGTCCGTTCAACGAGACCACCCGTGACGCGTTCGCCGCGTTCCTCAACCGGTACAACCAGCAGTTCGGACCCGTGGACGAGGTGGAGCCGCTCGAGCTGAGCGTCTCCGTCTCGCCCGCCTCCCCGGACGGCGACGCGGACTGGTACACGTCGGCGGTGACGGTGGATGCCACCGTCACCGGCGGCGGGGGGTCCGGCGCCGAGCTGGAGATCAGCATCGATGGCGGCGAGTGGAGTGACTTCACTGCACCCGTCGAGGTGTCCGAGGATGGCCAGCACACCGCAGAGGTGCGCGCGTCCCACCCGGACACCGCCACCGTGACCGAGTCCGTGTCGTTCAAGATCGACGGCACGGACCCCACGGCCAGCATCGACACTGCGCTCTCGTCCCAGCCCCGCACCTTCACGGTGTCGGGTGCGGACGAGACCAGCGGCGTGGCCCTGCTCGAGTACCAGCTCGACGGAGGCGCGTGGACGGAGTTCACGGCTGATGTCGAGCTCTCCAACGACGCTCAGACCATCACGGCACGTGTGATCGACGCCGCGGGCAACCAGTCCGCGGTCGCGACCGCCGATGTCCCTGAGTACGTGGAGGACTTGTGCGACCCGGTTGTCGGTCTGGACGACGAGTTCAATGGGGACTCGCTGGACAACTGCCGCTGGACTGTCGAAAACGAGGACGCTGCCGCGTACCGCGTTGTCGACGGCAACCTGGAGATCGACCCCGCAGCGGGCGACATCTACCAGGCCGCCACCGGCGCCACGAACTTCGTGGTGCAGGAGCAGTCCGGCGACTGGACCGTGGAGACCATGGTGGACACGTCGGAGCTGGTGCACCAGTACCAGCAGGCTGGCCTGATCGTTCGGGCTGACGACGACAAC
>NZ_JBLZIE010000011.1:0-531 GCF_048553575.1 Demequina ureilytica
ACCTGCGTTGGTGTCCCAACCCTCGGAGATACCCTCCTGGGCCAGCCACACAATCGCCTCATAGTGCTCCAGCGACTCATCCGCATCCACGAACGGCGACTGAGCCGGCAACGTCACGTCAGGTGACCCCGCGTAGCGGTACAGGAACGCCGCCATCGCATCACGAGTGATCGAGTTGAACGGACGGAACTCCGTACCGTTCTCGGTCTCCCAACCCGTGCTGATGCCCTGAGCCGCAAGCCACTCGATCGCGGCCGCGTGCTCATTGCCATCGATGTCCGAGAACTCCACCGGAGCCGGCTCAGACACCGTCACAGTGAACGACGTCGTGACCGACGGGTCATCGACCAACGTCACGGACACCATCACCGTGGCAGCCACCGACGAATCAAAGCCCGACACCGTGAACTCGTCGGCACTGAGCACCTCAGTGGTCGAGTCAGTCCACGTACCCGTGACCTCCAAACCATCCAGATCCAGATCGTCACCCACCACATACTCCGACTTGGACGGCAACTGCGTCACCGCAAT